>NZ_CCBB010000003.1:0-1232617 GCF_000613185.1 Mycolicibacterium cosmeticum | reverse complement strand
TCCTGGTCGTGCGTGACGTACACCGAGGTGATGCCGAGCCTGCGCTGGATCTGCAGCAGTTCGGTACGGGTCTCGACGCGCAGTTTGGCGTCCAGGTTGGACAGCGGCTCGTCGAACAGGAACACCGACGGCTCCCGCACGATGGCCCGCCCGATGGCCACCCGCTGCTGTTGCCCGCCGCTGAGGTCTTTGGGCTTGCGGCCCACCAGTTTTCCCAGCCCGAGTGACTCGGCCACCTGGTCGGCGCGGCGCAGCGCCTCGGCCCGCGGTGTCTTGGACGCCCGTAGCGGGAAGGCGATGTTCTCCCGCACGGTCAGGTGCGGGTACAGCGCGTAGTTCTGGAACACCATCGCCACGTCGCGGTCGCGGGGTTGCAACTGCGTGACGTCACGATCGCCGATGGTGATGGTGCCCGAGGTGACGGATTCCAGCCCGGCGAGCATGCGCAGGGAGGTGGACTTGCCGCAGCCGGAGGGTCCGACCAGCACGGTGAAAGAACCGTCGGGCAGTTCGAGATTCAGGTCCTCGACGATGGTGGTGGACCCGTAGGACTTGTTGACTCCGGAGAATCGAATTGTAGCCATGACGCTGTGCTCACCAATCTCTAGAACTTGACCGCGCCGCCGCTGATGCCCTGCACGAGCCGGCGCTGGATGAAGAAGCTGGCGATGACGACGGGTACCACCGCGATGAGGATCGCCGCGCTCATCGAGCCGATCTGCACCCCGCGGAAGGTGTTGAATCCGGCGATGGCCACCGGCAGGATGGCGGCCTTGCCCGGTGCCAGGATGAGGCCGTAGAACAGGTCGTTCCACGACAGGGTGAAACCGAAGATGGCGGCGGCGCCGATGCCGGGATACACCTGGGGCAGTACCACCATCCGGAAGGCTTGGAAGCGGGTGAATCCGTCGACCTGGGCCTGCTCCTCCAGGGACCGCGGCACCGCCTCGAAGAAGCCGATGAGGAACCAGGTCACCACGGGCAGCACGAAACTCAGGTGCGCGAAGATGACCGGCACCACGGTGTCGTTGAGGCGCAACGCATACGCCATGGTGAGGAACGGGAACACCAGCACCGCGGGCGGCAGCACCTGGGCGGCCAGCATGCCGAACCGGGTGGCGGTGCCGCCGGCGCGGAACCGCGCGATGGCGTAGGCGCCCATACTGCCGACCACCACGCTGATGCCCACGGTGACGAGCGCGACCATGGCGCTGCGGCCGGCGGCGCCGAGGATGTCCGAGGACAGCACGGTGCGCCAGCTGTCCAGCACCGGGGTGAAGCTCAGCAGGAACGGATCGTTGAGCTGCTGCGGTGTTTTCACACTCGCCAGCGCGATCCACAGCACCGGGAACAGCACCGTGATGGCGGCCGCCCACAGCAGGGCCACCCGGCAGATCGTCAGCGCGCGAGAGTTCTTCATGACTGCCCCGCCTGTTCCGTTCGCGCCTTCTCCATCCGGCGGAAGGCGATCACGATGACCGTGAGCACCAGCGCCAGCACCACGAACGCCATCGACGAGGCCGAGCCGAGCCGGAAGAACTGGATGCCGGTCTGGTAGATGAAGTACTGCAGCGTCTCGGTTTCGGTGCCCGGTCCCCCGCGGGTGGTGGCGAAGACGTATTCGAACACCTTCATGGCATCCAGTGACCGCAGCATGATGGCCACCACCAGGACCGGCGCCAGCAGCGGCAGGGTCACCCGGCGCAGCACGTACCAGCCGCCGGCGCCGTCCACCCGGGCCGCCTCCAGGGGCTGGCGCGGAATGGATTCCAGCCCGGCCAGCAGGAGCAGCACCATGAACGGCGTCCACTGCCAGACGTCGATGAACGCCATGGTGAACAGGGCGCGGCCGGGCCCGAAGAAGTCGTAGTCGATGCCGATGCCGCGCAGCAGGTGCGGGATGGCGCCGAGTTGGTCGTTGAGCAGGAAGCGGAAGATCAGGCCGACCGCGATGGGGGTGATGAACATCGGTGCGAGCAGCATGGAGCGGGTGAGATCGCGTGCCCAGCGCTGCTTTTGCAGGGCGAGCGCGATCGCCAGCCCGATGATCAGTTCCAGCCCGACGGCGACCAGCACGTACAGCGCGGTGGTGCCGAAGGCGTGCCAGAATTCGGCGTCACCGAACGTGGCGGCGTAGTTGTCGGCGCCCACCAGTTTCGGCGTCCCGTGATCGGTGAGCTTGTAATCGGTGATGCTCAGGTAGAAGGCGTAGGCCAGGGGGAAACCGACCACCCCGACGAAAAGGGCAATCAGGGGGGCGACCATGCCGTGCTTGAAACCCATCATGGTCATCGCTCCTTTCGCGGGGTGGTCGGTTTCGGGGAGGGCAGCTGTGTTTTTCCCGAGGGGCGGGGCCTCAGCCTTGGATCTTCTCGGCGGCGGCTTGCGCGGCGGCCAGTGCGTCGTCGACGCTCTTGGTGCCCGCCACCGCCTCGTTGAGTTCGGTGCCGACGGCCTGGATCATCTCTTCGCCGCTGGGACCCTGGCTCAGCGGTGCCGCGTTGGCCAGTAGCTTCTCCACGGTCTGGTAGTAGTCCGCGCCGAACTTGCCGTTCAGGACGGCCGGGTCCTTCAGGGTGCTTTGCCGGATGGCGGCGCCGCCCTTCTCGGTGCGGGTCACATCGTGCGGCTTGGCGGTGATCCAGGAGGCGAACGCCCAGGCGGCATCCGAAGCACCCGAGTTGGCCGGGATGGCCCAGCTCCAGGAACCGAGCACCTGCTTGCCACCCGGGATCGGGGCCAGCTTGAACTTGCCTGCCGACGGACCGGAACCGGGCTCGTTGAGCGCAGGCAGGTTCCAGTTGTAGTTGATCATCGACGCCGACTGCCCGGCCGACACCGACCGCAGCGCCTCATCCATGCTCCAGTTCAGGCTGTTGGGCGGTGCCGCGTTCTTGTAGGTGTCGATGTAGGCCGCCAGCGCCCGCTTGGCCTCCGGCGTGTTGAGCGTGGGCTTGCCGTCGGGACCGTAGATGGAGCCGCCCGCGGCGAACAGCCAGTTGCCCCATTCCTCGAAGATCTTGTACCCGCGCTGCGGCTGCATCGCGATGCCGGCGCGGTCACCGGACTTGAGCGCCTTCGACGTGCTCACCAGCTGGTCCAGCGTGGTCGGCACCTGCTGCTTGGCCTGGGCCAAATCGTCGGTGTTGTACAGGTATCCGAGCGCGTAGTTGTAGAACGGCACCGCGTAGCGCACGCCGTCGACGGTGGTGATGTCGGTGAGCGGCTTGAAGAAGTCGGCCGCGTCGTAGTCGGGGGTGCTGTCGATACGGGCGTCCAGTGGCTGCAGGAACTTCGCCTTGGCGAAGTCAACCATCCACGGGTTGTCCACCACGATCAGGTCATAGTTCGGGGTGCTGGACTGGAAGGAGGACACCAGCTTGTCGCGCATCTGGTCATACGTCAGCTGCTCGATGTCGATCTTGATGTCCGGGTAGTCCTTGTTGAAGTCGGCCACCATCGATTTCACGATGTCGCTGTCGGGGACGTTCTCCATCAGGATGCGTACGGTGCCCGAGGTGTTCTTGGGGACCTCGCCGGTGCCGGTGGCCTGGGCTTGCTCGGGGCCGCCACTGCCGGCACAGGCGCTCAGCAGCAGTGCGACCACGGACACCAGGGCGGCGAGGGCGGCCAGGACGAACGGCCGCCTCCGCCCTGGTGTCGGGGTGGTGGTGATTTTCATTGCGGCACGGTTCCTTTCGTGATCATCGGGGGGTACGGGCCAATCGGTGCGATATCGGTGCCATCGCGGCGCCGAGTTCGCGCCAGGTCGCGTAGGCGGTGTCGTACGCCGCCGCACGAGCCGGATCGGGTACGTATGGGGCGTCCAGGGTGATGAACCGGGCGGCGTCGGACCAATCGTCGAGTGCCCCGATCCCGATGGCCGCGATCACCGCCGCGCCGAGTGAGGCACCCGGATGCCCGTGCACCGGCAGCATCTCCAAACCCAGCACATCGGCGTGAATCTGCTTCCACAGGGTCGATTTCGAGCCGCCGTTGGTGATCATCACCCGGCTCAGCGGGATCCCGATGTCGGTGAAGACATCGACGTGGTGGCGGAAGCCGAAGGCGATCGCCTCGAGCACCGACCGGTACATGTCGGCCCTGGTGTGTCCGAGGTGCAGGCCGGCGAACGTGCCGCGCAGGTCGGGGTCGTGCAACGGGCTCTTCTCGCCGAGGAAGTAGGGCAGGCACAGGATTTCGGCCGGTGCCCGCTGCGCGGCCTCGTCGTCGAGCGTGGTGACTTCGGCGCCACCGACCAGTGCCTGGAACCAGCGGATCAGGCTGCCGCTGGTGGCCATGCATCCGTTGGGCAGCCAGTGCCCTGGCACCGGGTGCGCGTCCAGGTACAGGCGTTCGTCGACCACCTGGGTGTCGCTGGCGACCAGGATGTCCCCGGCCCCACCGAGTTTCACCAACGCGTCGCCGGGCCGGTTGACGCCGGCCGCGTATGCCGAGAGCACGTGATCGGCGCCGCCGACGATCAACGGTGTGCCCGCCCGCAGGCCGGTGAGTTCGGCGGCCTGCGGGCTGAGTTCACCGACGCGGGTCCCGGGGCGGTGCACGGGCGCGAGGGTGCCCGGGTCGAGGCCGGCGGCGGCCAGCACGGCGCCGGCCACCGGTCCGTCGATGCTGAACAGCCCGGATTCCAGCGCCCAGTTCTGCTCGACGTGGCACGGCGCCCCGAGGGCGGTGAGCACCCAGTCATAGGACCCGACCCAGTGCGCGGTGCGGGCGTACACGTCGGGTTCGTGCTCGCGCAGCCACACCGTGGTGGGGGCCACCGACTGCTGGGTGAGCGCCGATCCGGTCAGCGTGACCAGGTCCACCCCGGACAACTCCGCCGCCAGCGCGGCCACCTCGCGGTGTGCCCTGGCGTCGTTCTGAAGGATGGCCCGGCGCAACGGTTTTCCGGCCCGGTCCACCGGGACGACGGCGGGCACCATGCCCGATGTCGCGACCGCCCCGACGGCGGCGGCCGGAATGTCGGCGGACGCGAGGACTTCGCGGATGGACTCGACGACGTTGCGCTGCCACTGCGCGGTGTCGGCCTCGGCGATGCCCGGCCCGGTGGAATGCAGGGCCGTTTCGCGGGACGCGGTGGCGACGATGCCGCGGCCGGTGTGCAGCAGCACCGTCTTGGTGCCGGTGGTGCCGATGTCGACGCCGATGGTGTAGTCGCTCATGCCGTACCGCCTGTCACACAGATGACCTCGACGCCAGCTCCCCTTGCGGCGACGAGGGCGGGATGGTCGGGCTCACCGTCGGTGACGATGACGCCGATATCGGCCAGTGCGGCGATGCTGACGAAGGTGACCCGGCCCAGCTTGCTCTTATCGGCGGCCACGATGACCCGGTCGGCGCGGCGACTGGCCGAGCGCTTCACCCGGCTCTCGCCGTGGTGGTAATCCGAGATCCCGCGGTCGACGTCGATCCCGGCGACACCCATGACGAAGGTGTCGCAGTTGTAGTTGGCCAGCGTGTCCTCGGCGGTGGGCCCGATCAGACTCAGTTCACCGGGGCGCACTTCCCCTCCGGTCAGCACGACGGTGGTGTCGGGCTCGTCGACGAGTTCCAGGGCCACCAGGATGCTCGGTGTGACGATGGTCAGGCCGAGCCGGCGGCCACGCAGCGACCGGGCCACCGCCAGCGCGGTGCTGCCGGAGTCCAGGATCAGCGTCTCGCCATGGCTCACCAGATCGGCGACGGCGTCGGCGATATGCCGCTTCTCCTCCGCCGCGTCGGCCACCCGCGTCGCGAACGACGGCTCGGCGTCCTTGCCTTTGACGGCGATGGCGCCGCCCACCACCCGGCGCAACACGCCGAGCGCTTCCAGGGCCTCCACGTCGCGCCGGATGGTCATCTCGGACACGTCGAATTCGGCCGCCAGTTCGGCGTAGCCGACCTCGAAATCGCTTCTGAGTCGCTGCTCGATGCGGTCACGACGGGTTTTCGCGTCCACCGTCACCCCGCACACCGATGTGTAAAATTCACATTTACGGTGGCCAGCGTTGGCCAATCGGCGGCTGAATCGTTCATCGCGTGTGAATCTATGACACATATTGTGACTTGTCCACACAACCGTGAGATTTTTTCTCACGGGCACTTCCGCCCTCGGGTCGCCGATCTCCTACCACGGGCGCAGTGCCCTTTCCCCCCGTCGCTGCGCTCGCCCCGGCCCTTTCCCCCCGTCGCTGCGCTCGCCCCGGCGCGGAAACCCGCCTTCGGCACGATGTGCCGCGACCCCGGGCTTCCTAGCGTCGAGCTATGCACCCGACAGGCGCCGAAGATCATGGCTGACAACGCGATCACGCTCATCCCGTATGCGCGAAGGGGCTCTCCGCGCGACCGGTTGATCGCCGTTCTCACCGCCGTGCGGGCGGCGGCGCGCCACACCCACCGGCCGACGAACGACGCGCGCCACCCGCCACGTCGGCCGGCTTTCGTCGAGGATGCGGCCATGGCCCGCGAGATGTTCCGGCTGTGAACTGCTACCGCGGTCCCATCCGGGTGGTTGCCGCTACTTGCAGAGTTCCTCGACCGCGGCGTTCTGGGCGTCGGCATCCTTGAGCCGGGCATCCTGACCGGGGTCGCTCTTGGGAACCTGTGCCATGGCGGCGGCGCCGATGTCCATCAGGGTGTTACCGAACTTGCGGGCCGCGTCGGCGATCTCCGGCGGCGCCGCGGGCTCGATGCGGGCCAGCAGATACTGACCGCCCCCGTACAGCGCCAGTCGGGCGTTGGCCGCCACCGCCAGTGCGCCGGAGACGTCCTCGTCACCACCGGGCGCCTGCAACGCGCTGCTGTTGGCCACACCGGCCCGGACGAGTTCGAACGCGGCACACAGTTTGGTCTTGGCGTCGCTCTTCTCGGTATCGGAGAACGTCGGAGTCGCAGCCTCGGCCGGAGCCGGGGCGTCGGCCTGCGTGGGATTGCGCCACATCCACGCGGACGCGCCGAGCGTGGCGATGGCGACGAGCATCGCGATCGTGGCCAGCACGCCTGGGCCGAAATTCGAACCGGACTTGGCCTCCTCGGCCTCCGGCGCGGCATCCTCGGATACGTTCTCGCCTTCGGGCTCGTTCTCATCGGACACGTGAGCAAGGGTAACAATCGGCGCCGCCGGAGCCGGGTGGTCAACCCGGCCGGTCACGCGGCGCGGCGCACCAGCCGGCGCGTGTGCCTGACGCGGACGATCGCGGTGCGCTTGAGGCACTGCGTCAGTACCCGGGCCAGCAGCGCCGGTCGCAGCGCGCGCCGCGGGGGGTCGATGAGGTTGGCGGTGCGGACGAACCGCTCGGTGAGCACGATGTCGTGGCGAGCCGCCCGGAAGGCCTGCGCGGTGAGCCACCCGGCCACGCGCCGGGACACCGAACCGGCTTCCGGCGCCGGGAGCTCGCGCGCCTGGTTCATGGCCCAGATCGGTCCGATGGTGGCGGCGGCGGCGGCGAAGAAGCGCGGCGCCAGCTGCGCACCGCCCTGGCGCAGACAATCCCGCAGCAGCAGTGCCTGGATGGCCGTCAGTGTCATCCCCTGTCCCCAGATGGGGTTGAGCGCACAGAGCGCGTCTCCGACGACGAGGAGACCTTCGGGGAAGGTCTCCAGCTCGTCGTAGCGTCGCCACGTCCCAACGGCGTTCCGGAACACCGCAACCTCGCCGCGCGGCTCGGCGGCGCGCAGCGCGGCGGACACCGACGGCGTCAGCAGCGGGGCGGCCAGGGCCCGCAGCTGCGCCAGGTCGGCCGGAGGGTCGACGGGGCCGTCGGTGCGGGTGACGGTCAGCATCCACGTGCCGTTCTCGTACGCCACCAGACCGCCGGCGGCCTCCGCCGCGCGGACCAGCACCAGCCGCTCGCGGATCGCGTCGGCCGGCATACAGATCAATTGGCTGAAGTAGGTGGCGCGAGTGGCCGACCGGTGCTGCTCCGGGCGCGCATACCCCAGCGCCTCCAGAAACGCCGGCGTGCGGGCCGCCCGCCCCATCGCGTCCACCACCAGATCTGCCTCAAGCAAAGTCCGCACACCGCTGCGCCGGTTCGCCACCCCGACGCCGACGACACGACCCTTGTTCGCGGCGATCGGCTCGATCACCTCATGGCCGTCCAACAACCGCACGTTGCTCAGGGCGCGCACCCGGCGGCGGAGGTGGAATTCGACGAGCGGCCGGCTGGCCAGATATTGCACCAACGCCGCGGGCTCGGCGAACTTCGCCCGGCGGTTGAACCCGTAGGAGCCAAATCTGAAGTCCACCCGCGAGAGGTCCCCTTCGTCGAGGACGATGGCCCCGGCGTCGGCAAGCTCGGCCAGCAGTCCCGGGAACAATTCCTCCAATGCGGCCGAGCCGCGACTGAGCAGGCTGTGCAGATGCCGCCCCTGCGGGACACCCCTGCGCTGAGCTGGTTGTTCGCCCAGCCGATCCCGTTCGACGAGCGTCACGCTCCTGTAGAACTCGGACAGCACCCGGGCGGCGAGCAGGCCGGCCGGACCCGCCCCCATGACCACGGCATGTTCCCCCGCCTCATCCATGCGGCTCACCACCATTTCGATCGGGCCAGTCACTCCTCGGACAGTACCGCAAAGATTAAGAAAAGTAAGGGTTTGTTAAGGCAGCTCTGAGAGTTCGCCCCCGGGAACGCCACTTGACCTGCGGATTGCCGGGGTGATGGGCAGAGTCACCCCGGATAGCGGCCCGTGGGCGCGCCCGGCAAAAATTGTCCAGAATGTAAATATCGCGCCTGTCCGCCAAACGGCGGACGCTGCACCAAAATTTGCCAATATGCAAGGTACGGAAGCGTTCCATACCCCTTGGGCCCGACCCGGACTCGATTCGAGCGCGAAACCGATTGTGCGCGTGACCATTACGGCGAATGTCCGAGCATGCCCGGCTGCCGCCGGGAACGCTTCGGCGTGTCGCCTCACCGCTTGCCATAACACGGCTTATGGCTCACGTTTCGTTAATTGGTGCGCCAGTTAGACCATTTGCTAGAAGTGCTTACTCTTGGGTAGCAATTCCCAGCTCAAAGCGGGTTTTCATAAATTTTGCTGATTTGCTAGCAGGGCCGTAAATTCTGGAGCAGTCTTCAGCCAGGTGCTCGAACCACTCAGAATCAGAACGGGAGTCGCCGCGATGAACCATGCCCGCAGACCGATCCGGCGCATCGCCGTCCGGTCCACGATTGCGGTGATTGCGATATCGCTCTTCGCAGCAACCACAAGCCAGTTCCTGCTCCCCACCATGCGCCACGCCTCGTACGAGGTGATCAACACGGCGACCATCGAAGAGTCCCCGACCACGATCGGCGTTGCGGAGTCCAACCTCTACAGCATGAGCAATGCCGATGTGGACAAGGCGCTGGACAAGATGCTGTCCCTCGGGGTCACCAACGTCCGCATCGGCGTCTTCTGGCGCACCGTCCAGCCGCTCAACTCCACCAGCTATGACTGGGCCAAGACCGACTACATCGTCAAGGCCGCCGCCGATCGCGGGATGGGCATCCTCGGCGTGCTCAACCAGACGCCCGCCTGGGCCGGCAACATCGCCAACGGCCACCCTGATCCCGACGCGTACGCCAAATTCGCCGCCGCCGTCGCGCAGCGCTACGCGGGCAAGATCTCGGCATACGAGATCTGGAACGAGCCCAACGCCATCTTCGAATGGAACCCGGTCGACGCCGCGTCCTACACGGAGATGCTGAAGAAGGCTTACACCGCCATCAAGGCGGTGGCCACGACGACCAATCAGGACATCAAGGTCATCGGTGGTGTCGTCGGTGCCGGCCTGACCATCGGCAATCTGTCCCTGGACCCGGTCAGCTTCATCACGCAGATGTACGCCAACGGCGCCAAGGGTTACTTCGACGCCCTCTCGTTCCACCCGTACAACTACACGCTGCCATTCAGCCAGGGCCCGGCCAATACCTGGCCCGGCACCTCGGCACTGGCCCAGCTGCAAGCCATTCGCGCCCTGATGGACGTCAAGGGCGACGCCGATCTGAAGATCTGGATCAGCGAATACGGGCAGCCGACGCTCACCGGCACCCCGGAGGACCAGCAGAAGCAGGTCAAATATCTGGAGGACATGGTCCGGTCCTGGCAGAAGTTCCTCAACGGTGGCCCGATCTTCATCTACAACCTCAAGGACACCGGACCGCAGAACAGCACCACCAAGGAAGACCACCTGGGTCTGTTCGACTACAACTGGAATGCCAAGGCGGCCGCCGACGCGATCCGGCAACTGATCCTGGAGTTGACCGGGACCACACCCCCGACCAACCCGCCCGGTACCCCGGCGACCGGTCTGGGCGGCCTGGTGCAACAGCTCTTCACCGCCGTGGCCAGCGTGGTCAGCAATATCGTCAACTTCGTGCCGATGGCGCTGTCGACAGTGGTGAACGTGGTCAAGAACCTTCTCGGCGGACTCTTCGGGGTCAAGACCACGTCGAGCCTGGCGACCGCAAAGGTCGCCGCGGCCGCCACCGACGACGCGGTGACCACCGCCGCCGTCACAGCGGATTCGGTCACCGCGAAGGACACCACCGCTGCCGACGCCACACTGCAGGCCGGCAAGCACAGTGAAAGCACCACGGAGACAAAGGCTTCCGAAGGTTCCGAGGTTACCGGCGCCCAGGACGAGGCGGTGACCACCGTGCCGGCGGCCGACGAGACGGCCGGCACCGAGGTCACCGTGACGGAACCTGTTGCCACAACAGAACCGGCGGCCACCGAACCGACCACCGCTCCGACGCCGACCACCGTGTCCGAGCCCGAGGCCGACACGACAACCGAGCCGAAGGCCGACACCGTGTCCGAGCCGAAGACCGACACCACGTCCGATTCGAAGACCGACACCGTGTCCGATTCGGGCACGACACCGAAACCGGATACCAAGTCAGATTCCAAGGCAGATTCGAAGGCAGATTCGAAGCCCGCCTCCGAGAGCTCCGATGCTTCGACTCCGAAAACGGACAACACCACCACCGGTGACAAGGTGACCCGGCCCGGTGCGAAGTTCGGGACCAGCCAGAGCGGCGTCAAGCCGGTGAAGCCGAAGGTGGGCGTCAAGGGCAAGCGCGACACCAAGCCGCACGCGCCCGAGACGGCATCCGGCACTCCGGCTACCACATCGGACAGCCGGTCGAGCACCGGTGCGAGTGCGTCAACGGGCACCGCAACCTCGGAATAACCCGACCGGATGACCTTTCGCCCCCGAATGCCACGGCATTCGGGGGCGAAAGTCTAGTGAGCGGCCTCGAAAGCCTCGAGGACCTCGGCCTTGATACGGCCCCGATCGGACACCTCGTATCCGTTCTTCCTTGCCCACTTACGGATGGCCGCGAGCTGTTCCTTCGACCCGCTCGCGCCGGCGTTACCGTTGGTGGAAATAGATTTCACCGACCGGCGCGAACGCCCGCCACGAACCTTTGCCGCCGCCTCGATAAACGGCTTCAGTGCTTTGTCCAGCTTGGCGATGTTGCCGGCAGCCAGGTCGATCTGGTACTCGACTCCGCGCAGTGAGAACTCGATACGCTCCCCGCCGCCATTTGGAATCTCGGAACCATCCAAGTCGTCAATTAGTTGGCGGACGACACGTTCGGCCATTGGAAATACCCTATCTGTTGGATTGCCATTGCAGGCTACCAGCGGGTACACACTGCTTCACATGTCAACTACCGCAAGGTCATGATTCACGGCGAACACATAGTGTTTTCCGGCTACAGACACATCGATTGTCAAAATTGACGCAAGCCGATATCTGAATCCGGTTTCGGTAGGTATATCGGAATCCGAATATGACGCTTATATCGACCACTGAGCCACCGGCTCAGAAAGGTCTCATCAGCAGGTGATCGACCGACGCCCTGCGGCCGGCATCGACGGTCAGTCGGCGCGGCAGCTCCTTGGCCAAATGCCGCGCCAGTGCCGAGATCTTGACGTTCAGTTCCTGCGATCGCCACCTCAGGATCTCGAAGGCAGCATCGGCGTCGATGTCGTACGCCACCATCAGCATGCCCTTGACCTGTTCGATCGCGGCCCGGTCGACCAGAATTCCGTCCAAACTGTCCGAGATCGATTCCTGCACATCATGATTGAGCGCGTTGGTGACATCGACGTAGAACCCGCGCGTGCCGACGACGCGGCCGGCTCGCCGTAGCGCCTCGCCGACCACGACAACGGTGCGCACCGCGCCGGTGGTGGTCACGATACGGTGCCGGCTGGCGAATGGCGCCGACGAGCGTTGCAGGCGCGTCTTCACCCGTTCGACGTCATCGGGATGCTTGTGGCTGAGCACGAGCGCAGTCGTCGGCATGACCTGCCCGGCGGCATAGCCATGCATCTCCGCCACGGCATCCGACCATGTCCAGGTGTCGGTGTCGTAGCAGTACTCGAAGCCGCCGATGCGTTGCACCGGTCCGCCGACGACGGCCTTGTCGACCGGCCCCACCATCTCTTCCACATGCTTGACCTACCACGTCGTTGCGCCCCGCGTGGACCGCTCGTCGAGACGGTGCAGATGTTTCGCATTCCGGCTTTTCCACGTGTCGACTCCACAAAGTCGTCATTGACTGAGGATATGGTCGTATGTGACGATTTCGTCAACTAAGGGAGTCGCGCCCCCGGCGCGGCCTCAACAGGAAGGCGACCCGTGCTGCACCGACCCCGCCACATTCCGTCGTACCGGCCCGACATCTACAGCACATCGGCCATCCTCAGCCCTTATCCGCACTACCGCGCCCTGCGGCGGCTCGGCCCGCTCGTCTGGCTTCCCCGGCACCGGATGGTTGCCCTACCCCACTACGCCGAGTGCAAAGCCACCCTGCGCGCCGACGATCTCTACCTGTCCGGGCACGGCGTGGCGGCCAACGCGGTGGCCAACGGAATGTCGCGCGGCACCACCCTCAACAGCGACGGAACGGATCACGACCGCCGCCGCAAGCTCGTCGCTCATCGCCTGATGCCCAGGGCGCTTCGTGGACTCACCGCCTCCGTGGAGGACGCCGCGCGCACCATCGTCGACGCCGCGCTGACCAAAGGCCGCGTCGACGGCGTCGCCGACCTGGCGACCGCGCTGCCGCTGGCCGTCGTCCCGGATCTGGTCGGCTGGCCGCACGAGCGGCGCGCGGACCTGCTGCCCTGGGCCGCAGCCACCTTCGACATGCTCGGGCCCGTCAACCGGCAGGCGCTGCGAGCCGTCCCGCGCAGCGTCCAGATGTTGCGCTTCGCGCGTGCGGTGGTGCGCAACCGAAATGTCTTGCCCGACAGCATGGCTGACGAGCTGCTGAGTGCCGTCGACGAAGGCACCCTGGCTCCCGACGACGTGCCGCCGCTGATCATCGACTACATCGCACCCTCGTTGGACACCACCATCAGCGCCATCTCCAGTGCGATCCAGCTGTTCGCCGCGCATCCCGAACAGTGGGAAATGCTCAGGGCCGAACCGGGATTGCTGCCGAACGCGATCAACGAGGTGGTGCGCTACGAGTCACCGGTGCGGGCGTTCACCCGGAAAGTCGCTCGTGACACCTCGATCGCCGGGACGGATGTTCCCGCCGGAACGCGACTGGTGGTGCTGTACGCCTCGGCCAACCGCGACGAACGCGAATGGGACGACCCCGAGGTATTCGATATCCGCAGGGACGCGGGACGGCACATCGGCTTCGGCAACGGCGCGCACGCCTGTGCCGGACAGGGCCTGGCCAGGATGGAGACCGCGACGATCCTGTCCGCACTGCTCGAGCGCGTCGAACGCATCGAGGCCGACGGGACGCCGGAGTGGGCCGTCAACAACATCATCCGGCGGCTCGAACGGCTGCCCGTCAGGCTGATTCCGGCCTGACGCCCGGCAGGGATCCCAGGTCCGGAAGGGGTTTGCGGCACATGGCACGAGCCTCGTCGGCGGACAACCCCAAGAGCCGCAACAGGTTTTCGGTGGCCTGGTCGGCGGTGGCGCCGTCGTCGCGATCGGGATGATCCCTGACGAGGATGCCGACACCCATCAGGACGCCACCGGCGATGGCCAAGGCAAGCTCGGGATCCTCGATGGTGAAGCGGCCGGCCTCGATGCCGGCGATGAGATCGCGGCGGGCCCGCGGCGCGACGCCGCGGTCGGAATTGATCATCGACGGACCATTGTTCAGCAGGATCTGAGCCTCCTGCGGGCGTGTGCGGAACAGTCGGCCGGTCAGCCGGAAGCTGCACGCGAAGGTTTCGGCGGGATCGTCGATCGCGGCGGTCAACTCGTCGAGCAGCGCTCCGTGCGCGTCGAGGGTCTCGATGACCGCGGCGTCGAACAGCTCCTCCTTGCTGGTGAAGTGGTTGTAGAACGAGCCCATCCCCACGTCGGCCGCTTGGGTGATCTCCAGAATCGGGACGTTCAGCTTCCCCTCGGCGATGAACGCCTGAGCCGCTTTGATCAGGGCGGCACGGGTGCGCTGTTTGCGCCGCTCGACTCGGTTGGCGGACGGCGTGTCGTCGACTGTCATGAGGCTCCTTGCCCGTATCGGGTCCCCACATCATAAGCCCGTTCCTCAGACCTGAGGAATTCGTCAGCAACCCTTGACTGAGCGTGTCGTCGTGTGTGACGATTTCGTCAGGCGGCACGAAGGAGCCACGAATTGAGCGTCGACGTCCACAAGGACCTCCACAGTGAGCAGGGGGCACGCCGTGGCGAACATCCCGGCCGGTCCCGCAATCCGGTGATCAAGGTCCGCGATATCGCGTGGCTGGAGTTCGAGAAGCCCGATCTGGTGCGCGCGGAAGCATTCGCGCGGGCCTTCGGCTTCCAGGTGTCGATCAGCACACCGGACGAATTGCAGCTGCGTGGAACCGATTCCGGCGCCGCGTGCGTGATCGTCCGGCGGGGCGTGCGAAGCCGGTTCACCGGCGTCGCCTTCGCCGCCCACGATGAGCTCGACGTCGTCAAGCTCGCCGAGGCGGCCGGCGTCCCCACCCGGCCGCTACCCGAAACCACCGGCGGTCTGGTGGCCGAGCTGGTCGATCCCAGTGGCATACCCGTGCGGGTGGTGGCCGGGATGCGGGACCTGCCCGCGCTGCCGGCCCAGCGGCCGCTGGTGGTCAACGCCGGCCACCGCGTCCCGCGGATCAACGCGACACAACGGCCGCTGCGGGTGCCCGCCCGGGTACAACGGCTCGGACACGTGGTGCTGCAATCCACCCGGTATCAGCAGGCGCTCCAGTGGTATCTGGACAACCTCGGCATGATCGTCAGCGACTTCCTGTACTTCCCCGGTCAGCGCGACCGCGGACCCGCCATGAGCTTCATCCGCTGCGACCGCGGCGCGACGCCGGCCGACCACCACACCCTGGCGATGGCGCTGGGACCGGCGAATCGCTACGTGCATTCGGCCTACCAGGTCGCCGACCTGGACGCGCTGGCGGCCGGCGGCGAGTACCTGGCCGAGCGCGGCTACTTCCGGTCGTGGGGCATCGGCCGGCACATCCAGGGCAGCCAGCTGTTCGACTACTGGCGCGACCCGGACGGTTTCCTGGTCGAGCATTTCGCCGACGGCGACATGTTCGACAACACACTGGAACCGGGATGGGCACCGTTCACCGCCACCGGACTCGCGCAGTGGGGTCCGCCCGCCTCCAAAGACTTCCTGGGCACCAGCCCCAGATCCGCCCGCACCGAAGCGCTGTCGATGATCAGCGCCCTCCGCCGTGACAACGAATTCGACGTCCACCGCCTCATCGGCCTGTTGAAAGTAGCCACCTCGTGACCATCTCCGTCCTGCGCACCGCCGACGCCTGGTATGTCCAGCACCCCAACGGCGCCACCCTGATCCACACCGACGCCACCACCACGGGTGAGCTTCTGGCCGACCGTGCGGCCATCGAGGCCGCGGCGAACGGGGCGGGCGCCGACACCGTCGACGTCGCCAGCCTGCAGCTGCGGTCTCCGGTCACGGCGCCGTGCCGGGTCATCGCCCAGATGACCAACTTCGAGTCGCACGTCGTGGACTCGGGCATGGACCCGAAGACCATTCCGCTGACGTTCTTCCGCAAGTCCTCGGCCTCCGTCAGCGGTCCCTTCGCCGAAATCGTCAAACCCGCCCACGTCCGCTTCCTCGACTACGAGGTGGAGATCGGGCTCGTGATCGGCCGCGACGTGCCGGTCGGAACGTCGATCACCGAGGCCAACCTGGCCGAGGTCGTCGCCGGGCTGGTTATCACCAACGACGTCTCCGCGCGCGACATCCAACTGCCCCAAACGCAGTTCTACGAGGCCAAGTCCTACCCGACGTTCACGCCCGTCGGGCCGGCGCTGGTGCTACTCAGCCCCGAGGAACTCGCGCGCTTCGGGGACCTGCGGCTGCAGCTGTCGGTCAACGGTGAACAGCGGCAGAACACGCTCGTCGAAGGCGACATGCTGTATCGACCGCTGCGGGCGCTGCAGTCCCTGACCCGGTTCCAGGACCTCGCCGCAGGTGACCTGGTGCTCACCGGTACGCCCGCCGGCACGGCGCTGAGCGCGCCGCCCAAGCCGATCGAGATCATCGGGGCCCTGCTGCCGCCGGCGGTGAAGTGGAAGGCGTTCTTCAAACGCCAGGCGAGCAACAAGAAATACCTGCAGCACGGTGACGTCGTGGAGGCCCGGGTGGCCACCGACGACGGCGTGATCGATCTCGGTACCCAGCGCACGCCGGTCGTGTACGGATGAGTGCCGACCCACTCTGGCCCGAGTACCGGACGCCTGCCGACATCACGGACATCGAAGCGGTTCCGCTGTCCGAGCGCGGGCTACCGTCGAGCACCTACGAAATCCTGTGCCGCGGCGCCGCACTGTACCCCGACCGTCGCGCGCTGACGGTCATCCCCGACGCGCAGCGCTGGCGTGAGTCCCGCACCCGCTCGTTCGCCGAACTGCTCGGCGACGTCCACCAGTTCGCTAACCTGTTGCGCGCCTGCGGCGTCAGCCGCCACGACGCCGTCGCGCTGCTGGCCCCCAATTGCGACGAACTGCTCATCGCCACCCTGGCCGCGCAGCTGGCCGGTATCGCCGCCCCCATCAACGCCGGACTGTCCGCCGACCACGTCGGTGAATTGATCGACCGTGCCGGCGCCCGCGTGCTCATCACCGCCGCTCCCGAACTCGACTCGGCCACCTGGGATCTCGCCAGCGGGCTGGCCGCGGCCGGTGTCGTCGACACCGTCTTCCTGCTGTCGCCGACGAACCAGCCGGCCGGCCCGGCACCGTCCCTGGCGGGCGTCACCGTCGACTACGCGAGTCGGTGCGCCCGGGCGCACCGCCGCGAGGGCTTCGACGGGGCACCCCCGCAGGCGGGCGACCTGGCGGCGTTGTTCCACACCGGCGGAACCACCGGCGCCCCGAAGCTGGCGGCCCACACCCACGCCAACGAGGTCGCCAACGCCTGGATGGTTGCCGCCAATTCGACGCTCGACGAGGACGGCGTGATCTTCGCCGCCCTGCCCCTGTTCCACGTCAATGCGCTCATCGTGACGGTGCTGGCGCCGCTGATGCGCGGGCAACACGTCGTCTGGGCCGGACCGCTGGGATACCGCGACCCGCACCTGTACGGCGTCTTCTGGAAGATCGTCGAACACCACCGCATCGCCGCAATGAGCGCCGTCCCAACCGTTTATGCCGTGCTGGCGCAGTGCCCCGTCGATGCGGACATCTCCAGCATGCGCTTCGCCGTGGTCGGTGCCTCGGCCTTGCCGTCCGCGGTGCGCAACGACTTCGAGCAGCACACCGGCATCACGCTCGTGGAAGGTTACGGTCTCACCGAGGCCACGTGCGCCAGCGCCCGCAGCTTCCCCGACCATCCCCGGCCCGGGACCGTCGGGCAGCGTTTGCCGTACGTGGGGGTCCGGGTCGTCGACCTGGATGCCCCCGGCGGTTGGCGTGACGTCCCGGCCGGGCAGGCCGGAACACTGATCGTCAACGGCCCCACCGTGTTCGCCGGATACGTCGACCACCGAGCGGTCGACGGCACCTTCGTCCTCGACGGCAGGGGAAAACTCGTCGACGGCTGGCTCGACACCGGTGACCTGGCCAGGATCGACACCGACGGTTTCGTCCACCTGACCGGTCGGGCCAAGGATCTCATCATCCGCGGCGGTCACAACATCGACCCGGCCGTCATCGAAGATGCGCTGCTGGCGCACCCCGAGGTGACCGCGGCCGCCGCAGTCGGTGCGCCCGACGCGCATGCCGGGGAAGTGCCCGTCGCCTACGTCACCCTGGCACCCGGTTCGGCGGCGACCCCAACACAGTTGCGGGACTGGGCGATCGCGCGGGTCACCGAACGCGCCGCAGCGCCCAAGGACGTGTCGATCATCGACGCGCTGCCGGTCACCGCGATCGGCAAGCCCTACAAGCCCACACTGCGCGCCGACGCCGCGCGCCGTGTCGTCGGCGAGGCCTTGGCCGGGTTGCCGGGCGTCACCGTCAATGCCGAGGTCGAGGACGGCAGCCCGGTGCTGACGGTGTCCGTGCCGGATACGGTGCAGTGCGCCGATGTCGAACACACGCTCGGCCGGTACTCGCTGGGCTACCGGATGGTCCGGACATGAACGCCACCTCGGTGCCCGTCGTCATCGTCGGGGCCGGGCCGACCGGTATCACGGCCGCGAGCCTGCTCGCGGGCTACGGCGTCGACGTGCTGGTTCTCGACCGGTGGGAGGGCGTCTACCCCCAGCCCCGCGCCGTGCACATGGACGACGAGTCGATGCGCATCCTGGCCCGGCTCGGCATCGCCGACGAGTTCGCCGCGATCTCGCGACCCGCGCTGGGACTGCGCCTGCTCGACAAGACGCATCGTGTGCTCGCCGAGTTCGGCCGCACCACCGATGTCGGCGTCCACGGCTACCCGCAGGCCAACATGTACGACCAACCCGACCTGGAGCACCTGCTGCGGACCAACCTGAAGAACTACCCGCACGCCGTGCTGCGGGGCAATGTCGAGGTCACCGACGTCACCGATGACCGCCGCGGGCGGGTGCGCGTCACCTACACCGACCGCGGTACCGGCACCGACCACGTCGTCGACGCCGACTACGTGCTGGGTTGCGACGGGGCAAACAGCCTGGTGCGCAAGACTATCGGCACCACGATGACCGACTGGCGCTTCGATCAGCGCTGGCTGGTCGTCGACATCGCCACGAGCGCCGAACTAGCGCAGTGGGAGGGCGTGCACCAAGTGTGTGATCCGGTACGCGCGGCCACCTACATGCGCATCGGGCCGACCCGCTACCGGTGGGAATTCCGGCTGCTTCCCACCGAGAGCGCGGACGACTTCGCCGGGTTGCCGGCGTTGGCACCGCTGATCGGCCCGTGGACCGGCGGCGTCGACGACCGCGACCTTGAGGTGATCCGGGTCGCCGAGTACACCTTCCGTGCCCGCATCGCCGACCGGTGGCGCAGCGGGCCGATCTTCCTGCTCGGCGACGCCGCGCACCTCACTCCCCCGTTCATCGGCCAGGGACTGTGTGCCGGGCTGCGCGACGCGATGAACCTGGCGTGGAAACTCGCCGGCGTGTTGCACGGCGACCTACCAGAGGCCGCGCTGGATTCCTATGAGGCCGAACGTAAACCGCACGCGCGCTACATGATCGCCACGGCGTTGGGCATGGGTAAGGCGATGACGGCCGGTGGGCGCCTCGGTGATGCGCTGCGCCAGGTGATCGCCCCGCGGATTCACCTGATCCCCGGCCTACGCGGCAAACTCGTCGACGGTGCCACCCCGGCACTGCGGCGCTCCGCGTGCGTCGATGCTCGGCGGCGGCTGCGGCCCGGCCTGGCGGGTCGCCTCGCCCCAAATGTACTGTCGGCCAATGGTCGGCGCCTCGATGATGTCCAAGGCGGCGGCTTCGCCGTGATCACCGGGAGGCCGCCGAGCAGCGACCAACGCGCCGTCATCGACGCCCGGGGTGCACGGTTGGTCATCGCCGATCCGGGCACTGAGTTGGCGGCATGGCTGTCGCGGGGGCGAGCCGAGGCCGCCGTCGTGCGCCCGGACGGCACCGTCATGACGGCCGGACCTCACCTCGACACCGTCCTACCCAAACTCCCCACGTTCCGGCCGCAGGAGCCCCGGTGACCCGACCGAACACACCCGAATTGGTCGACGTCCATGCGCACTTCGTCACCGACGACTACGTCAGCGCGGCGATCGCCGCGGGTATCGAGCATCCCGACGGTATGCCCCAATGGCCGTCGTGGACCGTCGAACAGCAGCTTGCCTTGATGGCGGACAACGGGATCCGGCACGCGATGCTGTCGGTGTCCTCCCCCGGTGTGTCGTTCACGGCCGATGCCGCCGCACTGGCCCGCCACGTCAACGACTTCGCGGCTCGGACGGTCACCGCGCACCCCGAGCGGTTCTCATTTCTCGCCTCGCTTCCCCTGCCTGACGTCGACGCCGCCGTCACCGAGGCCGTGCGTGCGACGGATCGGCACGGGGCGACGGGGGTGGTGCTGATGAGCAACAGCGGCGGGCGCTATCTCGGCGACCCGTCGCTGAACCCGTTGTGGGAGTGCCTCGATGCGCGGCAGGCCATCGTGTTCGTGCACCCCACCTCGCCGCCGGATGTCGCTGCTGTCGCGCTGGGGCGTCCGGCGCCGATGGTCGAGTTCATGTTCGAAACGACGCGCACCATCACCGATCTGATCTTCGCGAGCGTGGTCACCCGCTATCCCCGTATCCGCTTCCTGATCCCGCACTGCGGTGCCGCCCTGCCGCTGCTCGCCGAGCGCATCGAGATGTTCCGCAGTCTGTGGCCCGCACCCGACGGTGGGGCGCCCGGACCCCTGAGCACCGATGCGCAGCTGCGCCGCATGTGGTTCGACACGGCAGGCAAACCGCTGCCGACCCAGGCCGCCGTCCTGCGCAATATGGTCGGGACCGAACGCATCCTCTACGGCAGTGACTCCTGCTGGACCCCGGCATTCGCGGTGGGTCAGCAAATCGCCGCCCTGGACGCCGATCCCGAGATCGACTGGCGGGCAGTGACCACGGCCAACGCGCAGCGGTTGCTTACGACATGTTCTGTGCCGACCGCGGGATCATCGAACGGGTCGGCCGCAGCACCAGCACCAGAACGCCCGCGATGACGATGCCGACCAGGTTGACCATGAGCTGAAGCGCCGACCGGCCGGCCACCGACCAGTCCCCCAGCACCGCGGCCACCACCGCGAAACCCGCTGCGGGCACCGTGGTGACCGAGATGAACACGCCGACCAGCGCGCTCGATTTGGCGGACACCAGGGACAGCATGCCGGCCGCGCCGGCCAGCAGCGCGACGATCAGCGAAACCGGGCCCACCTGATAGATGAAGTCGACTTCGTGGACGTTGGCGACGGCGTCCAGTGTGATCCAACCGACGGCTTCGGCGCCCAGTGTCGCCACGGCCGTGATTCCCATCGCCACCGGAAATCCCACCGTGAGGGCAAGCAGCGCTCGCAGGGCCAGCCCGGCGCGGCGCTGGACCAGCGCCACTGACAGGGCGGCCAGCGGCCCGAATTCCGGGCCGACCACCATGGCACCCACCACGGTGACCGACGAATCCGTTGCCACACCGACGGCGGCGAGCAGACACGCCAGGATGAGGAACAGCAGGAACGTCATCGTCAGCGCGGAGTCTTCACGCGTCCGGGTGATCAGTTCATCCCAGACCAGCGCGTCGGCGGCGTCGCCGTCGGCGGCATCCTCGGCACGGTGGGCTTGGGTGGACAGCACCGTGTCCAGGGCGTGCAGCGTGATGGCGCCCTGGTGTTGCACGTCGAGCTGTTTGAGCTGGCGTATCACGTCGTTGACCGATTCGCGGGCGATATCGGCGGTGATCTCGTCGCCGGCCGGCGCCAGCGCCGCGCCGGGGAACAGCAGCAGATTGCCCACACCCGGTTCGCCGCGCAGCACGTCCAGGATCGGCTCGCGCAGATGCTCGGGTGCGATGACACGCAGGTGCAGCACAGCGCGAGCCTATCCGCCCCGAGGGTGATCCGATGCAGACCGATTGTCCGCCGTTCACCGACCAGATAGAGATAGAGGGGTGAATGACCGCACACCGACGCCGGCGCGCTGGCTGCGCAGTATCTTCACCGGGTGGCGGATGCCGACCCCACGCCCGGTCGACACCGAGGGCGAGGGCGCCGAGAGCCTGATCGGTTTCGTCCTTGCCGCGGCGGTGGTCGGCGCGTTGACCGGGCTGGCCGCCGCCAGTTTCAGGGTCGCGCTGACCTATCTTTCGGAATGGCGCACGGGGCTCAGCGGTTGGGGGCAGGGCAGCGCGTGGGGGTTTTTCGTCGTCGTGCTCGGCTGCATGGCTGCGGTCACGGCGGCGGCGGCACTGGTGCGCCGGCTCGAACCGCAGGCCGAGGGTAGCGGGATCCCGCACGTCGAGGCCGTGGTGGCGGGTCGGGCCGAGCCGGGCCGGTTTCGGATCTTGCCGATCAAGTACGTCGGTGGATTGTTGTCGATGGGCGGCGGCCTGGCGCTCGGCCGGGAAGGCCCTTCGGTTCAGATGGGCGGCTCGATCGCCGTCATTGTCGCCTCGGTGACTCGTCGCCCGATGTCCGATCTTCGGGTCCTCGCGGCCGGTGGTGCCGCCGCCGGGTTGGCGACGGCGTTCAACGCCCCGATCGCCGGTGGCGTGTTCGTATTGGAAGAACTCGTCAAGCGATTCGACCCGCGCACCACCATCGCCACCCTGGTCGCGTCGGCATCGGGGTTCGCCGCCGCATACCCATTCGTGCACTCGGGCAGCGACTTTCGGATGCCGGATCTGCAGAACCCGCATATGAGCAACGCCGGCTGGGTGTTGGCCGTCGGGGTCACCGCCGGCCTGCTCGGTGTGCTGTACAACAAGGCACTGATGTTCGGGCTGCACGTTGCCGACACCAGCCGATGGCCGGCCGAAGCGCGGGCCGCCGCGATCGGTGCCGCCGTAGGGGTTCTCGTTTGGTGCGCTCCCGACCTCGCCGGCGGCGGCGACAACCTCACCCAGGACGCCCTTTTGGGGCACGGAGCGGCCGGGGCCGTCCTCGGGATATTGGCATTGCGCTTTGTCCTCGGCGCCGTGTCCTATGCCGCGGGCACCCCCGGCGGGCTGTTCGCCCCGATGCTCGTACTCGGCGCCTACACCGGACTGCTGATCGGCTTGGTCGCCGAGCACCTCGACGCGACCCCTCCCGAATCTGCGGCGCTTGCCCTGATCGGTATGGCCGCCTTCTTCAGCGCGACCGTGCAGGCGCCCGTCACGGGCCTGATTCTCGCCACCGAACTCACCGGCACGACCAACCAACTTCCGCCCATGCTGGGCGCCTGTGCGAGTGCGCTCCTGGTGGCCGTCGCACTGCGCTCGCGTCCGATCTATGACCTGCTCACCGACCGTGCCGCCGCCTTGGCGGTGGCCCGTGGGAAGGCGAGCTAGCCAAAGACCTCAAAAATCAGCATCGGCAGCCGGTTCACCGCCGGTATCCGAATTGATTCTCATCGAGACCTACCAGACGTGCAAAAACGTAAGAGCTTTCGTCCCAGTCGTCGTCGCGGCGATCGCCGCCGGGTGCGCCGGCCAGAGCGGCCCTGCCGAGCCCTACGCCGGGGACACCGCGAACAGCTACGTCGTCGAAGACATGGATTCCGGAGTCCGTGCGGCAAGGACGGCCGAACGAGGTGAGAATCGCGATCAGTTGTCGCGCTCACGATCCGAGATCGATGACCGTCCCGATACCCCGCTCGATGGCGTGTTCTACGACGACGCCGGCGGTGGCAAGGTCTTGCAGGCCGATGCCGACCGATTCGAACAGGGTGATGTCGTCGTCCGAGATCCTGCCTGGGGCCAGCCCGGCGATGATGTGTCCGAGTTCGGTGTGGATCTCGGTGTCTGTCAAGGCCCCTTCGGCGATGGCTACCAGCACACCGCCGGACTTGGCCAGCACGGTGGGAATGCTGTCGACCACCAGGCGGGCATTCGACATGCCGACCGAGTCGATCTCGCGGTGGTCGGGCCGTGGCGGAGCTCCGACAGCGTTGATGTGTTGGCCGGGCCGGAACCAGCGGCCCTGTACCACTGGTTCTCGTGCCGGGGTGAGGGTACAGATGATGTCGGCGTCGGCGAACACCTCTTCCGCAGTGTCGGCGCGGATCACGGGAATCCCGAGATCTGACACCGCGCTTCGAAATGATTCGACGGTTGCCGTGGTACGTGACGTGACGACGATGCGCTCGACATCCCGGACGGCGGCGATGGCGCGGGCGTGTTCGGCCGCCAGGTTGCCCGCCCCGACCAGTCCCAACACCGACGCCGATGGCCGCGCCAGGTGGTCGGTTGCCACAGCGCTGGCCGCTGCCGTGCGGACGGCGGTCACTGCCCGCCCGTCGAGAATGGCCAGGCACTCCCCCGTTACCGCGCAGGACACCATGACCGTCGAACGCTGGGCCGGCAGGCCGCGCTCGCGGTTGACGGGTACGTCGCACAGCAGTTTGACGGTGGCCAGCCCCTGCCCGCTTGCCGCCATGGGCAGCGCCGTACCGGCCTCGGGCAGTGCGAGCGACCGAGGCGCGGGATTCTGGCAGTCCCCGAGAGCAAGTCCCAGGTGTGCACGTTCGACGGCTTTGCGAACCTCGTCGCGGTCGAGCACCGATGCGATGTCGGAGTGCGTCAGGATCAGCGTCATCGCAGACTCGCCGCGACGCCTTCGATGCTCAGGCTGTCGACAACGGCGGTGTCGACCAGATCCGCGAAAAGCGGAGCGCTGCGCACCATCTTCTCCTCAGCGAGGATTCGCATCCAACGGCCGGTGGCCTCGGCGTCGATGCGCACCGTCTCCCACGTGTGTGACCGCAGCATCCGGTCGCAGGCGGCGTGAAGCGGCTGCGGCAACGTGGCAGGCCAGTGCAGGGCGAGCAGCGGCGCCAGATCCGCCGTCGTCACCGACGTGAGCAGGAGCATCGATTCCTGCAACGCGGAGCAGAAGCGGACCAGGCGGTCGGTCAGCTCGGCATAGCGGTCTGCCCGGCAGTAGTACACACTGTTGGGCCCCAAGCCGCCGGTGACAGTGTAGTCACTGACGATGCACCCGGTTCCCTTGCGCTGCATGACTTCTGCGGTGACGAGATCGGTGACGACGGCCTCACCTAGACCTGATTCGAACATCTCGACGAACATCGGGGTCGACAGGTCACGCAGGAAGGTGATCGAGGAGGGGTCCACCCCGGCTTCGCGGATCAGTCCGGCGGTGAACGCGTATGGTGCGCTGCCACCAATTCCGGGCGCGAGCACGGTTTTCCCGACGAGGTCCGACCATGCGAAGTCGGCGCGTGGATCGCGTGTCACCAGTGCCTTCGGGAACTGGTGATTGACCTGGGCGAACACGACCAGATCGCGGGGGCCGCGGGCGTACATCGCCGGGACCCACAGGCCGCCAAGGGCGACATCGGCAGCGCCGCTGTCCAGGTCGTCGAGCACTCCGGTCCACGGGTCACGCGCGGTAGCCCTGACCGTGAGGCCTCGGGCGGCGAACAGGCCTTCCCGGTCGGCATGGTACTGCGGCAGATAGTTCAGCGCGTGTGCGGTGGCGGATATATTGAGCTGCAACATTTTTCACTTTCCTCTTCGGTGTTGACATCAGGTCGCTGCGGCGGCCAGGACCGGTGTCTCTTCGGTGACGGCCTCCAGCGGCCGGTTGAACGTCTCGGGGCCGAAGCGGGAGGCGACCACAAGCAGCGCGTACATGACGGCGATCATCGCGAAGACGCCAGGGACGCCGAACCGATCGAAGAAGAACAGGGCCGCGAACGGCATGACCGCCCCGGCGACGTTACCGATGCCGTTGACCACCGAAGTGCCCATGGCTCGCACGGAAGTCGGGAAGAGCTCCGGCGACCACACCGAGAGCATGGTGTTGAGCATCATCGTGAAGAACTGGAAGATGGCTCCCAGCAGCAGGATCAGCGCGGTCGAGTTGGCGAATGCCGCGAAGCAGATGGCCGAGATGCAGCCGAGTACGGCGGCGACGCCGACAGTCAGCCGGCGCGGCGCCTTACCTGCGAGATAGGACGCGGCGCAGGCTCCGAACAACGAGCCGATGTTCATGATCATGGTGAACGCCAACGAATCCGACAATGAGTAGCCGCGCGACACCAGCAGGATCGGCATCAGGAACAGCAGGGTGACCTGGGCGCCGAACGACATCCACGACGCGGCCCCGACGACGGCGGTCCGGCGCAGGTTCTCGCCCTTGAACACTTCGGCGTAGCTGCTCTTGGTGTGCGCCGGAATGTCTGCGACAGTGACGAACTGGCGGGTCGGGCCCGCCCTACGCAGGCCGGAGATGCTGCTACTGGCGAGCCGGGTCAGGCTGGCGTTGGCATCGGCGACACGCCCCTTGGACAGCAGGAAGCGGGGCGATTCTGGCAGATAGCGCCGGAAGAACACCACCAGCACCGCGGGGGCGGCAAGGATGACATAGGTCCAGCGCCACGAGGTGTCGTTACCTCCCAGCACGCCGTTGAGCGGGCCGAGGACCAGCCAGAAGAAGCCGAACGAGGCGATGTTGCCGATGCCGCCCGACGAGATGTTCAGCGTTGCCAGCAATGAGCCGCGATGCCGGGTGGCTACGATCTCGGCCAGAATCGCGAGCCCGACCGTGAACTCTCCGCCCAGTCCGATGCCGACGACGAATCGACTGGTCAGAAGCATCTCGTAGTTGACTGCGACGGCGCTGACCAACCCACCCAGGGTGTAGACGAGGAGATTGAGACTGAGTGCCGCGCGCCGACCCCACCGGTCGGCGATGTAGCCGCCGACGATCCGGCCGACGAGGCCGCCGATCACAGTGACGGTGTTGATCATGGTCAGTTCTGCATTACCGATACCGAACGACTCCTTCAGCAGGGGCCCCATCGCCCCGGTGGAGTTCTGTTCCAGGGAGTCGAAGAACAGGCCGGCCATGAGGAGCAGGATCAGCGCCGCCTGGACGCGCCCGAAACCGATGCGGTCGAGCGCCGCGGTCAAGCCGGGCGTGGCGGCCGGATCGACATCCTCGGCTGCGGGGACTGGTGGGGTGGTGGCCGTGCGGGTGGTCTTGGAGCGAATGAGGGACATGACAGTTCTCCGGGTGATCGCGATGACACCGGCAGAGGGCCTGTCGGTGAGCCGATCGCAAGTCGTCCCTGACTCCAACCGTGCTGCACCAATTTGTATACGAAATCTGTAACGAGCCGATTTCCCAGCAGGGATTTTACGTTACATACGTGAAAACTACCGTCAGATTGTTAAACAATCGAGCCGTGTCACTCGTCAGTGTCGTGTTCGAACTTCTCCGCGAAGTAGCGCTCGTCGCGCTGCAGATGCTCATCCATGAGGTACCCAGCCTGAACAGCTGATCCGCTCAGGATGGCCATCGCCAGGATGCGGTGATCCCCGATGGATGCGACCGGATTGTGCCCGAGACCCCACTGCACCCGACGGTTCACCGACGCCAGCAGCTCCATCAGTTGCCGATTACCGGACGCCGCCGCCACCAATTCGTGGAACGGCGAGTGATCGTCGGTCGTCGCCTCGTCGTCGGCAACCTCGGCGAGTTCGGCGGCCACGGTGCCACCGCGGTTCTGCGCGGCCAGCTGCGCGGCCAAGATCTCCAGACCACGTCGAATCTGCAGTAGCTCACGACTGTCGGTGAGCATCGTCTCCGACACCGTGGCGCCCTTGTGCCGCACGATGCGTACGAAACCCTCGGACTGCAACCGCGTCAAGGCTTCGCGAACCGGGATCCTGGATACACCGAACTGCTTGGCCAACGCCTCCTCAACCAGGCGGTCACCACCGCTCAGTCGCCCGGCAAGGATGTCTTCGCGTAGCGCATGCGCGATCGAATCACCGGTCGATTCGACGGGAGACAAAGGTTCAACCACGGCGCAAGCCTAGACCGGGACATCGCGAAAGACCGCTCACGCAAGCGGAACCGGTGCCGTGGGGCAGCTTGGAGTAAACGTCGTCCGGCTAGCTGATGCGACCAACGCATCAAGCCCGCTGCGGCCCCGGCTGCGCGTGGCCCGACTGGCGGGCTGCTGCCAGGCAGTCCTCATGGACCGTGACCGAGCTGCGCCACGCGGGATGGTCCCGCGATGGTCAGTGTCCAAGCGAGGACGTTCTCAGCGGGCACGAAAACGGCCCCCGGAAAAATCTCCGGGGGCCGTTTCCACTAGTAGCGGGGACAGGATTCGAACCTGCGACCTCTGGGTTATGAGCCCAGCGAGCTACCGAGCTGCTCCACCCCGCGTCGGTGAACACAACGTTACCGAAGGGGTGCGCGCAGCTCCAAATCGTGTGATCAGAGGTGGTTTTGGGGCTCCGAACGCACCACCTGACCGGTGCGGAACACCCGCTCGGGGTCGTACCGGTCGGCCAGGGCGGCCAGCCAGTCCCGGGTCTGTTCGTCGTACACCCGCGCGAGCCGTTGCGGATCGGCCGACGGCGCGAAATTGGGCAGCAGGCCTCCCGTCGACCACGGCGCCAGCGCCCGCATCAGGGCACGCGCCTGGGCCGGCACCAGCTCCGCCGTCGCGCCGGCCGGCACCCCGATCGTGGTGACCGCGTAGGCGGCATTGCGGTGGCAGAACGCACTGCTGTGCTGGGCCTGCCGCGCATAGGCACCGCCGAGCATCCGAACCTCCACGATGGTCTGCACCGAGGCCGATCCCGGCCCGGCCGCCGCCAGCAGGATGTCGATCACCTCGGACGTCAGCTCGCGCAGCAACGTCTGATCCTCGTACACCGGCATCGGATCGACCGGATCGGCGTGCACGGCGCCGATCGCCGCGTACGGCAGCACCCCGACGGTGTCCAGCACCGGCGTTCTCGCGCCCCGCAGTGGCTCCAAAAGCGTTGCGGCCTCGTCGAAGTCGTCGAGCGCGGCATACCGGACGGCGACCGTCAGCCGGCCGGCCAGCGGCTCGGGCACCCCGGGCAGCGGCGGCAGGTGTTGCAGTGCGATCGAGGTGTTGACGTTCTCGGGCAACCCGGCGCACCAGCCGTACCAGGCGCGCAGCACCGCCGGTGCGTCGGCGCCGTCGAAATACAAGGCGCCACCGTAGAATTCCGGGATCGGCAGCAGCTCGATCTCCACCGCGGTGACGATGCCCAGCGTCGCCTTACCGCCGCGCAGCCCCCAGAACAGCTCGGCATGCTGATCCGGTGTCACGTGCAGCAACTCCCCCGCCCCGGTGACCACGTCGAAGGACCGCACGTAATCCGAGGACACCCCGACGCTGCGCGCCAGCGGGCCGACACCCGCGCCGGTGAGGAAGCCCACCACGCCCACGCTCGGCGCCGAGCCGCACAGCGGCGCAAGGCCGTGCGGGGCCGCGGCGTCGATCACCTGCTGCCAGGTGGCGCCCGCGGCCACCCGCGCGGTGCGGTCGGTGACGTCGACCATGCATTCGGTCATCGCCGAGGTGAGCACCAGGATGGTGTCGTCGTCGATCGCGGTGGCCCCGTGCCCGGTCGCCTGGACCGTGACCCGCAGGCCGTGTCCGGCGGCGAACCGGACCGCCTCGGCGACGTGGTGCGGCGCCGTGGCCAACACCACCGCCGCCGGCTGCACCGTCGCCGCGAGATTCCATGGGGCGCAGCGCTCGTAGCCCGGTTCGCCGGGCAGCGCGACCAACGCGCTGAAGTGGTCGGGCAGAGTCGACAGGGGGTCGCCGAGAGTGTCGGCCAGGGTCATCGGAGTCCTTTCACCGTGCGCGTATGACGGCGAAAGGATCCACAACCCCACTTGGGAAGTTCTTGGAATGCAGTTCAAGTGGGCCGCGGTTTGTGCGGTTCCATACGCGCGCGGCGGCGCGTTGCGCAGGAAACCGCACAAACCGGCGGTTGCGGCCTACTTGGTGTCGCGGTACTTGTTCATCGCGTCGTCGAGCTTCTGCAGGGCGCTACCGTAGTCCGCGAAATTGCCGTCGCGCTGCGCCTGCTGCACCGCGTCGAGCGCATTGTTGACGTCCTGCAGCGCTGCGGCTTTGGCGGGCGACAGCTGGACGCCGCCACCGGGGACGGCCGCCACCGGGACGGGCACCTCGGGTGCCTGGCCCTGCCGCGGCGGCGCGGCCGGGGGCTGCTGGCCCGCTGCCGGCGGTGCCGTGGGTGGTTTCGCGTCGGCGGGCGCCGGCCCGGTGGCCGTGGCCGCCGCACCCTGGCCGAAGATCTCGGTGAGCGCGTCCCCGACGGTCGGGCCGTAGCCGACCTTGTCGTTGTACATCATCGCCACCCGGATCAGCCGCGGGTACGACGAGGCGGCATCGCTGGCGCCCGGCGAGGCGTACACCGGCGCCACGTAGAGCAGGCCACCGTCGCTGACCGGCAGGGTCAACAGGTTGCCCCAGCGGATCCGGTTCTGGTTGTCCCGGCCGATGACACCGAGGTCCTGGCTGACCGCGGTATCGGTGCTGATCGCGTTGAACGCCAACTTGGGCCCGTTGACCTGACCCGGGATGGTCAGCACGGTGATCTTGCCGTACGTGGCCGGATCAGAGCTGGCGCTGATGTAGGCGGCCAGGAAGTCCCGCCGGAACCGGTTCATCGCGCTGGTCAGCTGGAACGACGACGAATTGTCGTTCTTGGCAATGTCTTTGGCGACGATGTAGTACGGCGGCTGGTAGCTGCTGGCGGTCGGGTTGGGATCCAGCGGCACGTCCCAGAAGTCCGAGGTGGAGAAGAACGTCACCGGGTCGTTGACGTGGTAGCGGGCCAACAGCTGGCGCTGCACCTTGAACAGGTCCTCGGGGTAACGCAGGTGGGCCTGCAGTTCCGGGGAGATGTCGCTCTTGGGCTTGACGGTGCCCGGGAACACGGCCATCCACGCCTTGAGCACCGGATCGTTCTCGTCCTGTGCGTACAGCGTCACGGTGCCGTCGTAGGCGTCGACGGTGGCCTTCACCGAGTTGCGGATGTAGGACACCTGCTTGTCCGGCAGCAGCCGGTTCACGGCCACCTCGTTGGAGTCGATGGTGGCACTCGACAGCGACGTCAGCTCCGAGTACGGGTAGTTGTCCAGCGTGGTGTAACCGTCGACGATCCACACCAGTCGCTTGTTCACGATGGCCGGGTACACCCCGTTGTCGGTGGTCAGCCACGGTGCCACCGCCTCGACGCGCTCGGACGGGTCGCGGTTGAACAGGATCTTGCTGTTGGAGCCGATCACGTTGGAGAACAAGAAGTTGCGCTCGGCGAACTTGGCCGCGAACAGGCTGCGGGCCAGCCAGTTGCCGATCGGCACCCCACCGGCACCGGTGTAGGTGTAGTTCTTGGTCTCGGTGTTGGTCTCGTAGTCGTACTCGCGGTCACCGCCGTTGCGGCCGACGATCGCGTAATCACCGGGGGCGCTGGCGATCACCGGGCCGAAGTAGATGCGCGGCTGATCCAGCGGCGCGGGCCCGGGCGACACCACGCCGCCGTTGGCGCCGACCACGCTGGCCAGGAACTCCGGGTAGCCGCCGTTCTGGTTGGGGTCGTTGGCGATACCGCGCACCGTGTTGGCCGGCGAGGCGATGAAACCGTTGCCGTGCGTGTAGACGGTGTGCCGGTTGATCCAGTCGCGCTGGTTGTCGATCAGCCGTTCCGGGTTGAGTTCGCGGGCGGCGACGACGAAGTCGCGCAGGTTGCCGTCCGGTCCGACATAGCGGTCCATGGACAGCTGCTCGGGGAAACTGTAGAAGTTCTTGCCCTGCTGGAACTGGGTGAAGGCCGGGCTGACGATGGTCGGGTCCAGCAGCCGGATGTTCGACGTGGTGGCGCGGTCGGCGGCCACCTGCTGGGCGGTGGCCTGCGAGTTGCCGCTGTAATCGCGGTAGGTGACCGTCGCATCGGTCAGCCCGTACGCCTGCCTGGTGGCCGTGATGCTGCGGCTGATGTATTCGCTTTCCTTCTGCGCCGCATTGGGTTTGACGCTGAACTGCTCGACGATCATGGGCCAGCCCGCGCCGACGATCAACGAGGACAGCAGCAGCAGCACCAGGCCGATGGCGGGGATCCGCAGGTCGCGCAATACCAGCGCGGAGAACACCGCGGCCGCGCAGATCAACGCGATGGCGAGCAGGATCAGCTTGGCCGGCAGCACCGCGTTGATATCGGTGTAGCCGGCGCCGGTGAACGGTTTGCCGCCGCGGGTATTGCTCAGCAGCTCATAACGGTCCAGCCAGTAGGCCGCCGCCTTGAACAACACCAGGGTGCCGGCCAGCGACACCAGCTGGATGCGCGCCGCCCGGCTGAGTGCACCGGTGCGTCCGGACAGCCGGATCCCGCCGAACAGGTAGTGCCCCACCAGGTTTGCCAGAAAGGCCAAGAACACGCCGAAGAACAGGAAGCTCAGCACCCACCGGTAGAACGGCAGGTCGAAGGCGTAGAAACCGAGGTCGCGGCCGAACTGCGGATCGGTGACCCCGAAATCGCCGCCGTGCAGGAACAACTGCACCGTGGTCCAGGAGTTCCAGGCGAACGCGCCCGCGGCCAGACCGATGAGCACCGGGATGCCGATACCGAACAGTCGCAGCCGGCTCATCACCGTGGTGCGGTACCGCGCGATCGGGTCGTTGGGCCCGTTGGTGGGTACGAACACCGGCCGCGTCCGGTAGGCCAGCGTCATCCCGGCGAACACCAGGGCACCGATGACCACCGCGGCCACCAGGGCCAGCACGATCTCGGTGAACAGCCGGGTGGTGAACACCGACCGGTAGCCCAGTTCGCCGAACCAGAGCCAGTCGACGTAGGTGTCGATCAGCCGTGGCCCCACCAACAGCAGTAAGACGACGGCCAGGGCCACCGCGATGAGGATCCGGCTACGTCGTGTCAGCTTCGGCATTCGCGCCGCGGGCCGCATACCCACTCGTCAACTCCACTCCTGGTCCGTGGCCGCCGGCACGTCTGGGGCCTCAACTGCACCAACTCTACGCATGGCCTGCCAAGCGCATTCTCAGCATCGGGGTGGTTCGCCGCCGGCAGAAATGGTGTGCAGGGCGTCCACAGCAGCGGTCAGGGTGTCCACCTTGACCAGCTGCAGCCGATCATCGCGGGCCGTCAACGCCTCGTCGCAGTTGTCGGCGGGCACCAGGAACACGGTGGCACCGGCGTCCTGGGCGGCCATCATCTTGTGCGTGATGCCACCGATCGGGCCGACCGCGCCGTCGGCGCTGATGGTGCCGGTGCCGGCGACGAACTTGCCACCGTTGAGGTCGCCGGTGGTGAGCTTGTCGACGACGGCGAGACTGAACATCAGCCCGGCCGAGGGGCCGCCGATATTGGCGAGGTTGAACTCGATGTCGAACGGCGCCCACGGCGCGTCCAGCACCCCGATGCCGAGGAACCCGTGCGGGCGGTCGGGATTGGAACCCAGTGTGATGGTGACGGTGCCGGCGGGCTGGTTCTTCCGGCGGTAGTCGATGACCATCTGTTCGCCGGGCTTGGTGGCCTTGACGATCGCCTGGAAGGCCGCCATATCGGGTACCGCGACGTTGTTGACCATGTCGATGGCGTCGCCGTCCTGCAGCTTGCCCGCCGACGGGCCGGGGTCGGTCACCGACTCCACGGTCACCGCCTTGGGGTATTTCAGGAAGGACAGCGCGGCGTATTCGGCGTTGTCCTCCGAGGACTTGAACTCGTTGGTGTTGGCCTTATCGATCTCGTCCTTGGACTTGTCCGGCGGATACACCAGATCGCGCGGCACCAGCTGGTCGCGTCCGGACATCCAGAGCGCCAAGGCCTCGCCCAGGGTCAGGCCGTCGCGCTGGGACACCGTGGTCATGTTCAGGTGGCCCGAGGTGGGGTGGACGATCGAGCCGCCGGTGCCATCGGTGCTCTTGATGTCGACGACCTGCTTGCCGTCCACCTCACCGAGGGTGTTGAACGTCGGCCCGGGGCCCAGCGACACGTATGGGACCGTCACCAACGACAGCAGCACACCGAACGCCACGATCGGCACCAGCGCCACCACCAGCGTCATAATCCGCCTGTTCACGCCGCCCACAGTAGAGCGCGTTCACCCACAGCGTGACCCGCGGCCCCACCCGCGCCGCCGGGGGTGAGTACCGTTGAAGTCATGGCTGACCTGCCCTTCGGCTTCTCCAGCGGGGACGACCCCGAGCGTGACAAGCGCAAAGAAAACCCCGGCCCGGGATCGGGCTCGGACCCGTTCGGGCTGGGCGGTGCGGGCTTCGATATGGCCGATCTGGGCCAGATCTTCACCAAGCTCGGCGAAATGTTCAGCGGCGCAGGCAATGTGATGAACACCGGCCAGCAGGCCGGTCCGGTCAACTACGACCTGGCCCGTCAGCTGGCGTCCAGCTCGATCGGATTCGTCGCCCCGGTCTCGGAGAAGACCGGCACCGCGATCGCCGACGCCGTGCACCTGGCCGAGACCTGGCTCGACGGGGTGACGGCGCTGCCGGCCGGCACCACCAAGGCGGTGGCGTGGACCCCCACCGACTGGATCGACAACACGCTGGGCACCTGGAAGCGGTTGTGTGACCCGGTCGCCGAGCAGATCTCCACGGTGTGGGCCTCGGCGCTGCCCGAGGAAGCCAAGACCATGGCCGGCCCGCTGCTGGCGATGATGTCGCAGATGGGCGGCATGGCCTTCGGCAGCCAGCTCGGCCAGGCGCTGGGCAAGCTGTCCAAGGAGGTGCTGACCTCCACCGACATCGGCCTGCCGTTGGGGCCCAAGGGCGTGGCGGCGCTGCTGCCCGAAGCCGTCGAGAGCCTGTCGGAAGGCCTGGAGCAGCCGCGCAGCGAGGTGCTGACCTTCCTGGCCGCCCGCGAGGCCGCCCACCACCGGCTGTTCAGCCACGTCCCGTGGCTGTCGAGCCAGTTGCTCAGCGCCGTCGAGGCGTTCGCCAAGGGCATGAAGATCGACATGAGCGGGATCGAGGATCTGGCCAGCGGTATCAACCCGGCCGCGCTGGCCGACCCGGCCGCCATGGAACAACTGCTGAACCAGGGCATCTTCGAACCGAAGGCCACCCCCGAACAGGTCGCCGCGCTGGAGCGGCTGGAAACCCTGCTCGCCCTCATCGAGGGCTGGGTGCAGACCGTGGTGACCGCCGCGCTGGGTGACCGGATCCCCGGTACCGCGGCGCTGTCGGAGATGCTGCGCCGGCGCCGGGCCACCGGCGGCCCGGCCGAGCAGACCTTCGCCACGCTGGTGGGCCTGGAGTTGCGGCCGCGCAAGCTGCGGGAGGCCGCGGTGCTGTGGGAGAAGCTGACCGATGCCGTCGGCGCCGACGCCCGCGACGCCGTCTGGCAGCATCCCGACCTCTTGCCCGGCGCGGACGACCTCGACGAGCCGGCCGCGTTCATCGACCGGGCCATCGGCGGCGACACCTCCGGCATCGACCAGGCGCTGGCCGAGCTCGAAGACGACGGGGAGCCCGGCTCCGACGGGCCTGTGGATAACTGAAACGGGCGCCCGCCCGACCGTGGCACAGTCGGTGCATGAGGCGCTATCTGCTCAACCCGTCGATGCCGGTGCTGCTGCGCCCGGATGACACCGTGCAGGTGGGCTGGGATCCGCGCCGCGCCGTGGTGGTGCATCCCCCGGCCGGTATCGGCGCCGCTGCGCTGGCCACCCTGCTGCGCGGTATGCAGGCCGCGGTCACCAGGGCCGAACTGTCGGAGCGGGCCGCCAGGCTGGGAGTGCCGGAGTCCGCCCTGAGCGATCTGCTCGATGCGCTGCGCCAGGCGGGCGTGCTGACCGCCGGCCGCCCCGCGGCACGGACGGTGACCATCCGCATCCACGGTCGTGGGCCGCTGTCGGACCTGCTGACCGGTGCGCTGAGATGCTCGGGCAACCGCGTCACCCAGAGCAGCCGGCCGCATGCCGTCGTGAGCACCGATCACGCCGACCTGGTGCTGCTCACCGATGCCCTGGTCGCCGATCCGCGGGTGGTGCGCGATCTGCATGCGGCCGCGCTGCCGCACCTGCCGGTGCGGATCCGCGACGGTACGGGGCTGGTGGGACCGCTGGTGATCCCCGGTGTGACGTCGTGCCTGGCCTGCGCCGACCGGCACCGCCGGGACCGGGACGCCGCCTGGCCGGCGGTCGCCGCCCAGTTGCGGCACACCGTCGGCGCCGCCGATCGCGCCACCCTGATGGGCACGGCCGCGCTGGCGCTGAATCAGGTGGACCGGGTGGTCAGTGCCATGCGCTCCGGCGAGAGCGACGCACTGGACGCCCCGGAACCGCCGATGACGCTGGACACCACCCTGGAGTTCGACGTCGGCAGCGGCTCGGTGCTGGCGCGGCGCTGGTCCCGGCATCCGGGTTGTCCCTGCTGACCTACTCAGCAACGTCGTGGATGATGGACACGTGGCTGATATCAAGCGTGGAAGCGTCGCGCGCAACGCCAAGCTCGCGACCCTGCCGGTCGGATTCGCCGGCCGGGCGGCGCTCGGGATCGGTAAGCGCCTGACCGGCAAGTCCAAGGACGAGGTCACCGCCGAGCTGATGGACAAGGCGGCCCAGCAGTTGTTCACCGTGCTCGGTGAGCTCAAGGGCGGCGCGATGAAGGTCGGCCAGGCGCTGTCGGTGATGGAAGCCGCCATCCCCGAGCAGTACGGCAAGCCCTACCGCGAGGCGCTGACCAAGCTGCAGCGCGAGGCGCCCCCGTTGCCGGCGGCCAAGGTGCACCGCGTCCTGGACGCGCAGCTGGGCACCAAGTGGCGGGACCGGTTCGCCTCGTTCGACGACACCCCGGTGGCCTCGGCCAGCATCGGGCAGGTGCACAAGGCGATCTGGTCCGACGGCCGCGAGGTTGCGGTCAAGATCCAGTACCCGGGCGCCGACGAGGCCCTGCGCGCCGACCTCAAGACCATCCAGCGGCTGGTCGGCGTGTTCAAGCAGTTGGCCCCCGGCGCCGACGTGCAGGGCGTGGTGGACGAGCTGATCCAGCGCACCGAGATGGAACTGGATTACCGGCTCGAGGCCGACAACCAGCGCGCCTTCGCCAAGGCCTACGAGAACGACCCGCATTTCGCGGTGCCGCACATCGTGGCCAGCGCGCCGAAGGTGGTGATCGCCGAATGGATGGACGGCATCCCGATGTCGGTGATCATCCGCGAGGGCACACCCGAGCAGCGCGACCTGATGGGCACCCGGCTGACCGAACTGACCTTCGGTGCGCCCAAGCGGCTGGAGATGATGCACGGCGACGCGCATCCCGGAAATTTCATGCTGCTGCCCGACGGCCGGATGGGCGTCATCGACTTCGGCGCGGTGGCACCGCTGCCGGGTGGTTTCCCGGTGGCGCTGGGCACCACGATCCGGCTGGCGCGGGACAAGAACTACGACGAGGCGCTGCCGGCCATGGAAGCGGCCGGTTTCATCCAGAAGGGCCAACAGGTCTCGGCCCAGGAGGTCGACGACATGCTGCGCCAGTACGTCCAGCCCATCGAGGTCGACGTCTTCCACTACAACCGTCGCTGGCTGCAGAAGATGGCCGCCGGTCAGATGGACAACTCGGTGGCCCAGATCAAGATGGCCCGCCAGCTCGACCTACCGGCGCAGCTGGCCATCCCGCTGCGGGTGATCGCGTCGACGATCGCCATCTGCTGTCAGCTCGACGCTCATGTTCCGGTGAAAGCGATTGCCACAGAACTGGTTCCGGGTTTCGCCGACGACGCGGCGGCCTGACGACCTAGCCGAAGCTAGGCCGGGCCCGACGGCCTAGCCGAAGCTAGGCCGCCTGGCCTTCCCTGGCGTCCTTGCGCGGACGGCCCCGCGGCCGCTTGCGCGCCACGATGGCGCCGCGCTCGATGATCTCGCCGCCCCAGACGCCCCACGGCTCCTGGCGCTCCAATGCCTCGGACAGGCACAGGCTGCGAATGGGGCAGTCGGCGCACAGCGCCTTGGCCTGCTCCAGTTCGACCGGGCTCTCGGCGAACCACAGGTCGGGATTCCCCCCATGGCACGGCACCGCGGGCAGTTCGAGTTCTTGGCATGTCAGGTCCGACATGTCTTTCCCTACTTCCTGGTCGTTGTGTCGGTGTCGGTCTTGATTCGGACCGGTGACCAGGTGTTCGGGGTTCCAGATCGGATTTCCCGAAAACAATGGCCACGGATCCGTTTTGACTTCGGGTCCGTGGCCGTTTCGGCGTTGTGGGGGCTACCTAGGTGGTGCCCCGTTTCACGGACCTGGATGTCGCGGCGGCGGTGCGGCGCTTGAGCTGCGGGTTGACGGCAGCGGGCGCCCAACCAGCTCGATGGACGGAGGCGACGGCGGGCGCAGCGGGGTGCACGGGCACCCGGGTGAACGCGGACATGCCATCGACGCGTACGCCGGACATTGCGTGAATGCTGATCATGATGTCGCTCCCCTCCTTTCGCCGAGCCGCACAGAATTGGTGATCTTGAGACTAGAGCCTAACAGCACAAACCCACAAGCGATTTTCTGACCTGCGGTTTTGGCAGGATCTGTGGGTGTCATGACCGATTCTTGACCAGCTCCAGCACATCGGGCCCGTACTGCTCCAGCTTGCGCGCGCCGATGCCCGGGATGGACACCAACGCCGCCTCGTCGGTCGGCATGGTCTCGGCGATGGCGATCAGGGTGTTGTCGGTGAACACCACATAGGCCGGCACGTTCAGCTCCTTGGAGGTGCGCAGCCGCCATTCCTTGAGCTCGGCCAGCAACGTCTCGTCCAGATCGGACGGGCAACTCTCACAGCGTCGCAGCGTGATCGCCGCCGCGGTGTCGAGCACCTTGTTGCATACCCGGCAGCGCGGCGCCGGACCGCGGGGCCTGCGCGACCGGCCCACGGGGGCGTCGGCCGGGGTCTGCGGCGCCACCCCGTTGAGGAAGCGGGACGGCCGGCGTCCCTGCCTGCCGCCCGCGGCCCGGGCCAGCGCCCAACTGAGGTTCAGATGCACTCTGGCCCTGGTGATTCCGACATACAGCAGGCGACGTTCCTCTTCCACGGCCTCGCTGTCGGCACCGTGCGCCAGCGCGTGCGAGATGGGCAGGGTGCCGTCGGTCAGGCCGACCAGGAAGACCGCGTCCCATTCCAGGCCCTTGGCAGCGTGCAGCGACGCCAGCGTGACGCCCTGCACCACCGGTGGATGCCGGGACTCGGCACGTTGCCGTAACTCGGCCAGCAGGGCTCGCAGATCCAGCGAAGGCCGTTGGGCCACTTCGTCGTCCACCAGCTCGGCCAGCGCGGCCAGCGCCTCCCACCGCTCCCTGGCCTTGGTACCGGCCGGCGGTTGCGCGGTCAGCCCGAGCGGCTCCAACAGCGCGCGCACCACCTGCGGTAGGTCGCCCTCGTGCTCGGCGCCGGCGGCGCGCTGCATGGCGAGCAGCGCCTGGCGCACCTCCTGGCGGCTGAAGAATCCTTCCCCGCCCCGCACCTGGAACGCGATACCGGCCTCGGTGAGCGCCTCCTCGTACACCTCGGACTGTGCGTTGATCCGGTACAGCACCGCGATCTCCGATGCGGGCGTTCCGGATTCGATCAACCTGCCGACCCGTTTGGCCACCGCGGCGGCCTCGGCCGCCTCGTCGGAGTGCTCACTGAACGACGGCTTCGGCCCGGGATCGCGCTGGCCGACCAGATGCAGCTTGCTGCCGGCCATCCGGCCCCGGGCCGCCGCGATCACCCGGTTGGCCAGCGACACCACCTGCGGGGTGGACCGGTAGTCCCGCTCCAGCCGCACCACCGTGGCCTCCGGGAACCGCCGCGAGAAGTCCAGCAGGAACCGCGGGGTCGCCCCGGTGAACGAGTAGATGGTCTGGTTGGCGTCGCCGACCACCGTCAGGTCGTCGCGCTCGCCGAGCCAGGCGTCGAGCACCCGCTGCTGCAGCGGGGTGACGTCCTGGTACTCGTCGACGACGAAACACCGGTACCGGTCCCGGAATTCGCTCGCCACCGCGGCGTCGTTCTCGATCGCCGCCGCGGTGTGCAGCAGCAGATCGTCGAAGTCCAGCAGCGCGGTGCCGTCGCGGTGGGTCTTGAGGCGTTCGTAGTTGTCGTACACCTTGGCCACGGTGGCGGCGTCCATCGGGATGTCACGGGCCGCCTTGGCCACCGCGGCCGCGTACCCCTCCGGGGTGATCAGCGACGCCTTGGCCCACTCGATCTCGCCGGCCAGATCCCGCACATCGTCGGTACTGGCTTGCAGCGCAGCGCGATTGGCGGCCTGGGCCACCACGGCGAACTTGCTGTCCAGCAGTTGCCAGTCGGTGTTGCCGACGACGCGGGGCCAGAAGTACTGCAGCTGCCGGCGTGCGGCGGCGTGAAAGGTGACCGCTTGCACCGCCGAGGTGGCCACCCCGGACTGCTCGCCGAGGGTGCGCAGCCGGCCGCGCATCTCGCCGGCCGCCCGCGCGGTGAACGTCACGGCCAGCACCTGGCCCGGCGCGACGTGGCCGGCCGCCACCAGGTGCGCGATGCGGCGGGTGATGGTGCGGGTCTTGCCGGTGCCGGCACCGGCCAGCACACACACCGGGCCACGGGGCGCCAGCACGGCCTCGCGCTGTTCGTCGTCGAGGTCGACGAGCAGGCTGTCGACGGACGGCATGGCGTCCATCATGGCAGCACACCCCGACAACGGCAGTTATCGGATCTGCGCCAGCCAGTCCTCGAACGTGGTGGGCGCCAGTCGGGCACCGTCGCCGGGCAGCAGCGCGTTGCCGGCCATCTGGAGGCCCAACATCGACGACCACGTCGGCACCAGCCGCACGGTCCGGCCCCGGGCGGCCAGCGTGCGGCGCGCCATGTCCACCAGGTCCTGGGTGTCCGGTCCGGCGACGTCGACGTACGGGCCCTGCGGGTCGCCGGTCACGATCTCGGCCAGAATCGCGGCGATATCGGCCGGCGCGATCGGCTGCACCAGCAGCGGGGCGATCTCGGCGACACCGTCGTGTTCGGTCCAGCCGACGACCATCTCGGCGAAATCGTGGAACTGGGTGGCCGGCACGATCGTCCACGGCACCGGTCCCGCCTCGACCAGCCCCTCCTGCCGGCGCTTGCCCGCGTAGTGCGGGTTGCCCTCGATGTCGTGGATGCCGACGATCGACAGCAGCACGTGGTGCCCGACGCCGGCGCGCTGCTCGGCGGCCAGCAGGTTGGCGGTGGCGGTGCCGAGGTAGTCCTCGGTGGCCGCCCGGTCACCCACCGGGGCGTTGGTGACGTCGACGACGGCCTGCACCCCGGCCAGCGCGGCGTCCAAGCCGGCCCCGGTGGACAGGTCCACGCCGAGGGACCGGCTGATCGGCACCACCTGATGCCCGGACCGTTCGAGTGCCTCGACGGTCAGTCTCCCGATATTGCCGGTGGCACCGGCGACCGCGATCCGCATGGTTGTGACTCCTTTCGACCGATTATGGGCATGGCGCTCCCGGGCTGTTGGGAATTACCGGCGCCGTCGGTTAGGTTGTTGCCGCTATGACTACCGCTGCGCTGACCATGTACACCACGTCGTGGTGCGGCTATTGCTCGCGACTGAAGATGGCCCTGAAGGCCGAGGGCATCTCGTGGGACGAGGTCGACATCGAGGGCGACCCGGCCGCGGCGGAATTCGTCGGCTCGGTCAACGGCGGCAACCACGTGGTGCCGACGGTGAAGTTCGCCGACGGCTCGACGCTGACCAACCCGAGCATCAAGCAGGTCAAGGCGAAACTGGGCTGAGCCGCCCCCGAGTCAGCCGGCGAACGCCCAGGACTCGATGATCTCCCTGGCGATCGAGATCGATCCCGGCAACAGCAGCCGCGACGACGAATCGCTGTTCCAGTCACCATGCTCCAGCGCCTCGCGCACCTGTGCGCGGGTGAACCACTCGGCCTCGGCGATCTCGCCGTCGTTGAATGCGAACGGCTGCTCCGGGTCACCGATGGCGTGGAACCCGACCATCAGCGAGCGCGGGAACGGCCAGGGCTGACTGCCCAGGTAGTGGATGTCGCGGACGGTCAGCCCGATCTCCTCGGCGATCTCCCGCTGCACGCACGACTCGAAGGATTCCCCCGCCTCCACGAATCCGGCCAGCAGTGAGAACAGCCGTTCCGGCCAGAGGGTCTGGCGGGCCAGCACCGCGCGGTCGTGGCCGTCGTGCACCAGGCAGATGATCGCCGGGTCGATGCGGGGGAATTCCTCGTGGCCGTTGACCGGGTTGATCCGGGCCCAGCCGGCCTTGGCGGTCTTGGTCGGTGCGCCGTCGACCGGGCTGAACCGGGCGGCGTCATGCCAGTTCAGCAGCGCGGTCGCGGTGGCGACCAGTTGGGCGCTGGCGTCGTCGAAGATCGGTCCGGCGCGGCGCAGGTCGAGCACCTCCGCCTCGGCGGTGTCGCCCTGCGGAGCCTCCAGGGCACCACGGACCGCCCAGACGTGCCGGCCGCCCGCCACGGTGCCGAGGAACACCGCGTCCGCGGGCGGGGTGGCGCCGAGCGCGGTCGTCGTGCTGAGCACCACACTTCCGCCGGAGATCAGCACCTGGTTGCGCCGGTCGACGTACAGCACCGCCGCGTCCGGCCAGCCGGCGATGGCGGCGTCGATATCGGTGCGCACCTGGTCGTCGCGGTCGGCGCCGATCCGGGACAGCAGTGGGACGTTGCGCAGGGTGAAGCCGCTCATCGAGTGTCTCTGCTCAATCTTTGGATCGGATGTACAGCAATCGGTCGCTGAGTTCGAGCGCGTCCACGCGCTCGTCGTCGACGCGCAGCAACTCCCCGCCGCGCACCACCCCCAGCACGATATCCGTGAGGTGGCGCGGCGAGCCGCCCTCCTCCTTGGTCTCGACCGGTCGCTCGGCGATGGCGAATCCGGCGTCCGGGGTGAGCAGGTCCTCCATCATCTCGACGACGCTCGGGGTCTGCGTGGCGATGCCCAGCAGCCGGCCCGCGGTCTCCGAGGTGACGACGGTGGTGTTGGCGCCGGACTGACGCAACAGGTGCTGGTTCTCGGCCTCCCGGACCGCGGCGATGATGTTCGCGTTGGGGGCCAGTTCGCGGGCGGTGAGGGTGACCAGCACCGCGGTGTCGTCCCGGTTGGCCGCGACGATGATCGACTTCGCGTGCTGGGCACTCGCGAGCCTGAGCACCTCGGAGTCGGTGGCACTGCCCCGAACGGTGACCAGCCCCGCGCTCTTGGCGCGTTCCAGGGCGGCCGGGTCGTCGTCGACCACGACGATGTCGGCCGGCGCCACGTCGTCGCCGATCATCGCCGAGACCGCGGTCCTGCCCTTCGTCCCGTAGCCGACGACGATGGTGTGGTTGCGCACGGATTTCCTCCATCGCTGGATCTTCAGTGCCTGGCGCGACTGGGTGGTCAGGGTCTCGACCGTGGTCCCGATGAGCACGATCAGGAACGCCACCCGCAGCGGCGTGATCACCAGGACGTTCACCAGGCGGGCTGATTCGGTGTAGGGCGTGATGTCGCCGTAGCCGGTGGTGGACAGCGACACGGTGGCGTAGTAGATGCAATCCAGCAGTGACAGCGGATCGCTTTCCTCCGGCGTGGACGCGACGTCGCGGTAGCCGTGCCGATCGATGTAGACGATGAAGACGGCGGCGACCAGCGCGCTCAGCGCCCACAGCACCCGCATGAAGATCTTGCGGCCGGGGCTGACGAACTTCTCCGGGATGTTCAGGATGTCGACCAGGTCGGCGTCGGGGCGCGACGTCAGATTCTGGTCGATCGCCTCCAGGCGCCGGCGCAACCTACCTTTGGCCACGATTCACCGATCGGGGGGAGGTGAGCACGCCACAATGAAACCATGACATCCCCTTCGCCCGTCGTTCAGCAGTCCAATCCGTCCCGCGCCCGGTTCATGGGCGGCTCACTGGTGGGAATGGGCATCCTGCATTTCGTCGCGCCGAAGCCGTTCGACTCCATCGTCCCGGCGGAGCTGCCGGGCAGCGCCCGGTTCTACACCCACGCCTCCGGTGTCGCCGAGGTCGCCACCGGTGCGCTGCTGCTGGCACCGCGGACCCGCAAGCTGGGCGCGCTGGCCGCGATCGCGTTGTACCTCGGCGTGTTTCCGGCCAACGTCAACATGGTCCGGCTGTGGTTCAAAGACCCCGCCAAGCCGCTGCCGATGCGAATCGGCGCCATCGCGCGCCTGCCCCTGCAGATCCCGATGATCACCCAGGCCTACAAGATCTACCGCAACTCGTAGTCCGCCTCCGCCAGCAGCGCCGCCAGTTCCTCCGGCCCGGGCAGGTCGTCGGGCCGGACGGTGACCCCGCTGCGCACGTAGTGGAACGCCGCCCGCACCGAATCCAGCGGCCGGCCGGTCATCCCGGCCCAGGCCAGCCGGTACACCGCCAGCTGCACCGCGGCGTGCCGCTGGGCTTCCGGGGTGCCCGGCGGGTCGCCGGTCTTCCAGTCGACCACCACCTGCCCGCCGTCGCCGTCGTCGAAGACCGCGTCGACCCGGCCGCGCACCACCGTGGCGCCGACCATCATGTCGAACGGCACCTCCACGTCGACCGGGGTGCGGGCCGCCCACACCGATGCGGCGAACGCGGCCTGCAGCTCGGCCAGCTCCTCGGCGTGCGCCCGGCCGGCGTCCCCGTCGACCGCACCGGGCAGATCGTCGAGGTCGAAGAGCCGTTCGGCGTGGAAGAAGCGCTGCACCCAGTCGTGGAAAGCGGTGCCCAGCAAGGCGTTCGGGTCCGGCCGGACCGGCAGGCGGCGGCGCAACCGCTGCATCGCCGCCGCCCGGTCCTTGCCCAGCTCGACCAGCATGCTGACCGACAGCTGGCCCGGCAGCGGCACGGGTTCCGGTTCGCCGGCCCTGGCGCGTTCGGCCAGCAACGCGTCGACGTCGGCCGCCCAGTTCTCCGCGTCCGCGGCGGCCAGGTCCGTCGAGGTGTCGGCGCGGCGCACCAGCTCTGCGCCGCGATCCAGCGCGGCGCGCCGCCCGCCCGTCGGCACGGCCGGCCACACCGCCTCGACGACGGTGTCGCGCAACGGGTTCGGATCACCGTCGGCGGGCTCGGGCGCCCAGTGGTCGATGACACCGCACGGCTCGCCGGTTTCTGCCGACGCTTCCACGATGGCCCGCAGCTCGAGCAGGAATTCCGACGGTCCGCGCGGTTTCGACTCGGTGGGGCCCCAATGATGACCCGACACCAGCAGGGTGTGCTCGCATCGGGTCAAGGCGACGTACAGCAGCCGCCGTTCCTCGTCCACGCGGCGTTGGGCCAGGCGATCCTTGTGGGCGCCGATCTTGTCGGCCAAGGCTTTTCGGTCGAAGACATCGGAGGTGTCGAGCACCGGCACCCCGTGTTCGGAGTCGGTGGCCCGGTCGCCGCGCAGCAGTGGCGGCAGGTCACCGGCGTCGGTCAGCCAGGTGCGCGCCATGGCGGTGGACGGGAACACCCGGGCGCTCAGGTGCGGAACCGCCACCACCTGCCATTCCAGTCCCTTGGCGGCGTGCACGGTGAGGATCTGCACCCGGTCGGTGGCGACCGTGGTCTCGGCCGGGGCCAACCCGTTCTCGACCACCGCGGCCACCTCGAGGTAGGCCAGCAGTCCGTCCGGGGTGGCGTCGGCGCGGTCGGCGAAATCGGCCACCACGTCGGCAAAGGCGTCCAGGTGTTCGGCGCCGCCCCACCCGGCGGCCACCGGGCGGGCCGCCCTGGCCTCGGCGTCGACACCCAGCACGCGGCGGATCTCGGCGACCAGTTCTGGCAGTGGGTGGGCCAGATGCGCTCGCAGCGCGGTCAATTCGCGACCGAGCGCGACAATGCGGGCGTAACCCTGCGTCGAGTAGCGGGACTCGGGTCCGGGATCGCAGATGGCATCGGCCAGGCAGGCGGCATCGGCGTCCGGCGCGGCATGCGCGACGATCTGCGCGGTGGTGGCCGCCGCGGCGGGCCCGTCCAGCTCGACCGCCCGCTGCCACAGCGCCGCGATATCGCGCGCGCCGAGGCGCCACCGCGGACCGGTGAGCACCCGCATCGCCGCGGGCCCACCGGTCGGGTCCGCCATCAACCGCAGCATGGCGACCACATCGGCCACCTCGGGAACCGACAGCAGGCCGGCCAGGCCGACGACTTCGACGGGCACGCCACGCGCCGTGAGCGCCTCGGCCATCGGCGCGGCGTCGGCGTTGCGGCGCACCAACACCGCCGTGGTCGGGGGTGTCGGGCCGGCCAAGAATCGCCGCGCGACCTCGTCGGCCACCCAATGGCGTTCGGCGACCACGTCATTCAGCAGGGCGCAGCGGATGTCACCGGGTTCGGCACCGGGGCGCGGCAGCAGCTCACGGACGCTGACCGACCGGCGGCGGGCCTGCGCGGACACCTCGTTGGCCAAGTGCAGCGCCTGCGGCGGGTTGCGCCAACTGGTCCGCAACTCCAGGGTGGGCGCCGGGGTGCCGTCGGAGAGCGGGAAGTCGGTGGCGAACCGCGGCAGGTTGGTGGCCGACGCCCCGCGCCAGCCGTAGATGGACTGGACCGGATCCCCGACGGCGGTGAGCGCCAGGCCGTCGTCGACCCCGCCACCGAACAACGCCGACAACGCGATGCGTTGCGCATGCCCGGTGTCCTGGTACTCGTCCAGCAGCACCACCCGATACCGTTGTCGCAGTTGTTCGCCCACCTGGGGCGCGGCCACCGCCAACCGGGCGGCCGCCGACATCTGGGCGCCGAAGTCCATCACCTTGGCCGCCCGCATCCGGCGGTGCAGTTCGTCGATGAGCGGCACCAGCCGGGTGCGTTCGGCCTGGGTGTCCAGCAGTTTGAGCAGCCACTGGGCCGGGCCCGTGTCCCGCTGGTTCGGGCCGGGCGGCAGGTTCAGGATCAACCGCTCGAGCTCGACATGGGTGTCGGTCAGCGCGGCGGTGTCCACCAGGTGCTCCGACAGCGCGCCGGCCAGGCGCAGTACCTGGCCGGTGACGGCGGCCGGGGTCTTGTCGGTGTCCAGCACCCGCGGGTGTTCGCACACCACCCGGAAGGCCAACTGCCACAGTTCCGTCTCGCCGATGAGCCGGGTGTCGGGTTCCACCGGCAGCAGCAATCCGTGCTCGCGCAACAACGTTCCGGCGAAGGCGTGGTAGGTGCTGATGGTGGGCGGGTCCTCGGACCGCAGCTGCGGGCACAGCCCGGCACCGGCGAGTCGGGCCAGCCGGGCCCGCACCCGGCGCAGCAGTTGGCCGGCGGCCTTGCGGGTGAACGTCAGCCCGAGCACCTCCGCCGGTGCGGCGTAGCCGTTGGCGACCAGCCACACCACCCGCGCCGCCATCGTCTCGGTCTTGCCGGCACCGGCGCCGGCGATCACCACCAACGGTCCCGGCGGCGCGGCGATGACCGCCGCCTGCTCATCGGTGGGCGTGAAAAGGCCGAGCGCGTCGGCCAGTTCGGCCGGGCTGTACCTGGTGGCGATCACTGGCCCTCTCCCTGCTGATGCGCCGGGCACATCGCGCGCACCGGGCAGTGCCCGCAATTGTCGTTGACTCGGGCGACGAACGTCGGGCCCTGGGTGGCTGCCGCCGCGGCCATCACCTGGTCGCGCCACCGGGCGGCGGCGTCGGGCGTCAGGGCGTCCTGCGTGCGTTCGGTGGCGCCACCGGCACTGGGCTTGCCGGGATACACCAGTACCCCGCCGCCGGGCTCATCCCCGTGCGGCAGCACGCCTTCGGCGACGGCCAGTTGGTACATCGCCAACTGGGCGTGCCGTTGCGCGTCGTCCTTGGTGACCGGACTCTTCCCGGTCTTGACGTCGACGATCACCAGCCGGCCGGCGTTGTCCCGTTCCAGCCGGTCGATGCGGCCGCGCACCCGCACACCCGGTGCGACCATCCCGTCCACGGCTACCTCGGTGCCCACCTCGGTCAGCTGGCGGCGGGTCAGCTCACGCCACTGCGCGAACGCCGACAGCATGGCCCCGTGCCGGGTCAGCTCGTTGTCGGCGTACCACTGGGATTCGTACGGCAGCCCGGCCCAGACGTTTTCCAGTTCGGCCAGCAGCTGCCGCTCGGTCTTGGCGGAATCGGCGAGCAGGGCGTGCACCAACGTCCCCACCGCCGACCGGACGTCGCGGCTGTCGCTGCCGCCATGGCGTTCCAGCATCCAGCGCAACGGGCAATCCGACAGGGTCTGCACCGTCGACGGGGACAGCGTGACCGCCTGCTCGGGATCCGACCACAGCGGTTCACTGGTGGACGGTTCGGTGCACCCGTACCAGGAGCCCGGATCGGCCCCGGCCACCCCTGCCTCGGCGAGCCGGGCCAATTGCGTTGCGGCACAGGTGCGGACCTGGTCGCTCACCTCACCGTCGGGGGCACACACCACCGCGCGCAGGCGGCCCACCAGCGCCGCGGGAGCCAGTACCCGCGGCGCGGCGACCGGCGTGAGGTCGGCCTGGCCGCCGTCGGTGGCCAGCTCGGCGAGCTCGGCGCAGAACGGCGAGGGCAGCATGGCGTCGTCATCACCGGCACCACCGTCGACGGCTGTCACCAGCAGCCGGCCGCGGGCCCGGCCCATCGCGGCGATCAGCAGGCGCCGTTCCTCGGCCACCAGCGGTGCCCGCACCGAGACCGGCCGGCCGGGTTCGGTCACCCCGTCCAGGATGTCGACCAGATGCTGGGTGCCCAGCACCCCGCCGCGCGGAATGGTGTTGGGCCACAAGCCCTCCTGTACGCCCGCGATCACCACGAACTCCCAGTCCCGGTCCAGCACCGCGTGCGCGCTGCACACCGCGACCACCTCACCGCGGGGTGTGCGGTCGGCGGTGACCGGCAGGCTCAGCCCCTCGACGTGGTCGAGCAGGCCCCTCAGCGTCGCCCCGGTGGTGCGGGTGACGTACTGCTCGGCCACGTCGAACAGCGCGGTGACGGCGTCCAGGTCGCGCTCGGCCGCCGCCCCCGCGGCACCGCCCCGCTCGGCCGCGGCCACCCACCGGCGCTGCAGTCCGCTGCGCTGCCACGCCTGCCACAGTGTGGAACGCGGGTCCTCCCCCGCCCGGTGACTGCGCTGCGCGGCCGCCAATACCGCGGCGACCCGTTGCAGGCTGCGGCCGTGCTCGGGCGCCAGTCCGTGCGGCACCTCGCGCACGGCGCCGGCGAGCAGGTCCGGGAAGTCGCGCTGCCGGTCGTCGAGGCGGCGCAACGCCCGGCGCAACTGCCGCAGGGAGACCGGATCGACCCGGCCGATCGGCCCCGTGACCAGATCCACTGCCGCCGCGCCGGTCAACCCGTCGGCGGTGGCGCCGAGCACGGTGAGCAAGGCGCGCACGGCCGGCTGGCGGGCGAGCACCGGCTCGGCGGCCGGCAGGTCGACGGGGACACCGGCGGCGGCCAGCGCGCGCCCCAGTGCGGCGCCGGCACGCGGCACCGACCGGACCACCACCGCCATCTGCGACCACGGCACCCCGTCGACGAGGTGGGCGCGGCGCAGTGCGTCGGCGACCACCATGGCCTCGGCGTGCGCGGTGGCGGCGATGCGCACCGATACCTGGCCGGGATCGCCGGTGGCGCTGGTGAATTCGCCGAATCCTTCGGCGGCGGGCAGCCGGCGGGCAATACCCGAGACGGCGGCGGCCACCGCGGCCGAGCATCGATGCGAGGCGGTCAGCGTGATGGCCGGTGTGTCGGTGCGCAACAGCGCGGGATCGGCGCCGCGGTATCCGAACACCGATTGGTTGGGATCACCGGCGATGACGGTGAGACCCGCACCGGCGGCGAGCACCCGCACCAGCAGTGCGGCCTGCGGGTCCAGGTGTTGCGCGTCGTCGACGAGCAAGAGCTTGATGCGGGCCCGTTCGGCGGCGAGCAGGTCGGGGTCGGTGGCCAACGCGTCCAGCGCCGCACCGACCAGTTCGGCAGCCCCCAGGGCCGGCACGGTGGCCTGCGGTGCGGCCATCCCGACCGCCGCGCGCAGCAGCATCACCTGCTCGTAGACCTGGGCGAAGCGACCCGCCGCCACCCATTCCGGGCGGCCCGACAACCGGCCCAGGCGTTGCAGCGCCACCGGGTCGACCCCGCGTTCGGCGCAGCGCGCCATCAGATCGCGTAGTTCGGAGGCGAAGCCGGCGGTGCCGAGCGCCGGGTGCAGCGTCGCCGGCCAGGTGGCCGCGCCGTCTTCGAGATCCCCGGCGAGCAGTTCCCGGATGATGCCGTCCTGCTCGGCTCCGGTGATCAGCCGAGGCGGCGGGTCACCGCCCCGCTGGGCGGCCAGCCGCAGCACCGCGAAGGCGTAGGAGTGCACGGTGCGCACCAGGGGTTCCCGGACCACGCCCGACCCGCTGCGCAGCAGGCCGGCGGTGATCTGGGCTCTGGCCGCGGCACCCAGCCGTGCCGAACCGGTGAGCAGCAACACCGATTCGGTCGGCACGCCGGCGGCGATATGTGCGGCGGCGGTGTCGGTGAGCAGGCGGGTCTTTCCGGTGCCCGGCCCGCCGAGCACCCGCACCGTGCCCCGCAGACCGGGGTCGGCCAGTGCGGCGGGCTCCAGCACGGTGGTCGATGCGGTCATGCCGACATGTCACCACGGAGGTCCGACAAGTAACCTCGCACCGTGCTGCACACCTACCGGTACGGTCCCGACTCCCCCGTCCAGGTGCTGGCCATCCACGGCCTGACCGGACACGGCAAGCGGTGGGCGACCCTGGCGTCCGGCCACCTGCCGGACGTATCCATCTTGGCGCCCGACCTCATCGGGCACGGCCGTTCGACATGGGCCGCCCCGTGGACCATCGAGGCCAATGTGGCGGCACTGGCCGACCTGCTGGATGCCGAGGCCACCGGACCGGTGCTGGTGGCCGGGCACTCGTTCGGGGGCGCGGTGGCGTTGGCCCTGGCCGCCGCCCGGCCCGATCTGGTGTCCGGGCTGGTGCTGCTGGACCCGGCGGTGGCGCTGGACGGTGACTGGATGCGCGAGATCGCCGACGCCATGCTGTCCTCCCCCGATTACCCGGACCGCGACGAGGCCCGCGCGGACAAGTTGTCGGGTTCCTGGGGTGAGGTGGCGCCCGACGAACTGGAACGTGAGCTCGACGAGCATCTGATCGCGCTGCCCAACGGGCGGCTGGGCTGGCGGATCAGCATTCCCGCGACGATGTCGTACTGGAGTGAGCTGACCCGCCCTATTGCCGTGCCGGCCAACAGGATTCCGGTGACCCTGGTCCGGGCGACCCGCACCAGCCCGCCGTATGTCACCGACGAGCTGATCGGCACCCTGCGTGCGGCGCTGGGCGACCGGTTCACGTCGGTCGATCTGGACTGTGATCACATGGTGGGACAGGCCCGTCCCGCCGAGACCGCGGCCCTCATCCGCGACCAGCTGAGCTGACATGGCGCGCGTCACCGAGGAGCAGGTCGAGTCGGTCCGCGCGCTGGTGGCCGCGATACCGGCGGGCCGGGTGAGCACCTACGGTGACATCGCCGACGCGGCGGGGCTGTCCAGCCCGCGGATCGTGGGCTGGGTGATGCGCACCGACTCGTCGGATCTGCCGTGGCACCGGGTGATTCCCGCTTCCGGGCGGCCCGCCGCGCACCTGGCCACCCGGCAGTTGGAACGGCTGCGCGCCGAAGGCGTATTGGCCGCCGACGGCCGGGTACCGCTGCGCGAATACCGTCACCAGTTCGAATAGAACTCCAGGTGCGCCCGCGCCGCCGACTCCCACGTCATCGACGCGGCGAGCTCCCGTCCCGGCGTCGGGTCGGCCGGATCATCGAGCGCCGCAGCCATTTCGGCGGCGAATCGGGGGACGTCGGCGGCGAACCGCACCGTCTCCCCGAACACCTCGCGCAGGACCGGCAGGTCCCTGGTGACGACGGGCCGGCCCGCGGCCAGTGCCTCCATCGCCGCCAAGCCGAATCCTTCCTTGGTCGACGGGAAAGCGAACACGTCGCAGCCGGCCACCAGCGTCGGCAACTCGGCATCGGCGACGGCGCCGAGGATGACGGGGTCGACGCCGAGTTCGGCGCACCGTGCCTCGAACTCGGCCCGGTAGTCGCGGTAGTCGAACAGCGTCTCACCACCCGCGATGACCAACGCAAGCTCCGGATGACGTTGCCGCAGAAGGTGATATGCCGCGACGAGGTCGAGGGTGCCCTTGCGTGGTTCGATACCGCCGACCGTCAACACGTAGCGTCCCAGCTGGGCGCGCCAGCGGGCCTGCCCGTCGAGATCGGCGGCGGCGGCGGTGAAGCGTTGCGCGTCAACCCCATTGGGGATCACTGTGGGTTCGAAACCCCAGCCCGCGCGCACCTCGGCTGCGACGGCCGAGGATACGCAGATGCGGCCGTAGGGTTCGACGATCGCCTTCTCGTGGCATTCGGCCAGCACCGGCGTGGTGAATCGGTCGAGATGATGGATGGTGCGGATGCAGCGTCCGACGGCGTTGGCGCTGATGCAGTCCTGGGCGTGCACGATGTCGTAGTCATCGGGGGTGAACGCGCGGCGCAGCACCTCGATCGACCGGACGATGCGGTCGGTGACGGTGTCTGCAGGGTGGTCGGTGAACTCCACCAACCGCACGGCCACGGCCGGGTCGACATCCCGGAAGAAGCCCCGGTCGCCCGCGCGGGCCAGCGACCACACCGTCACGTCGGCGCCCGACCGGGCCAGCGCCTCGGCAAGGTAGAGCGTGTGCACCACGCCCCCACGGGGTTTGGTGGAATAGGTGAGCAGCGCGATCCGCACGGTCAGCCCCGCACCGACTTGGCGCGATAAGTGTCCGGACGCAACTCGGCGAGGTGGTTGAGCACCTTTCTGGCGCGGGCGATCTCGGCCTCGACGTCGATCTCGGCCTTGGCCATGCCGCCCTTGGAGCGGGTGGTGGCCAGGATGTCCCCGCCCGGCCCGACCACCTTGGCCTGCCCGAGGAAGCGCAGCTTGCCCATCACGCCGGTCTGGTTGGAGGACACCAGGACCACCTGGTTCTCCGCGGCGCGGGCGCAGTCGTACAGGTCGAACAACCGTGATTGCCGGTCGGCGGGCAACCGGGACGCGCGGTCGGTGATGCTGGCCGGCCACGCCGAGAGTGCGGCGATGATGTGGGCACCGTCGACGGCCAGCGCCCGCGCCGCCTCGGGAAAGGTCTTGTCGTAGTCGATGAGCATGCCGACCCGGCCGACCGGTGTGTCGAAGGCGCCGAACGCGTCGCCGGCCAGATAGGTCAGCGCTTCCCCGGCCGGTTGGTGCACCTTGCGGTAGGTGCCCAACACGCCGTCGCCGGACACGCAGACGGCTGCGTTGTACCGGGCGCCCCCGGGGGCCGACTCGGCGTAGCCGACGCAGACGGTCATCTTTCCGGCCGCGGCGATCACGGCGGCGATCTCCGGGCCGTCGGGATCCAGGGCGGGTGGCGGATCGTCGGGGTCGGGTGCGGCGAAATCGCCGATATAGCCGCCGAGGCAGGCGTCGGGCAGCACCAGCAGGTCGACGCCGTCGCGCGCCGCCGACTCGATGATCCCGACGACCTTGGACACCCCGCGGTCCATATCGCGGCCGAAATGGGCGGCGACCGCTGCCAGCGTGACTGGTGCCATGGCTCCCCTCAGGCCGCTCCGAGACCGGTGACCGGCGACGTGAGCGCCGTCGTCGTCACCCCGTCAGGCCAGCGTAGGCGCACACCGGGTGCCGCGGTGAGCGACCCGCAGACAGCGGTCGTGACGCCGGGGGGCGCGCCGGCCGGCGCGTCGCCGCCCGCGGTGAGCATGGCGTAACCGGGGAAACAGGTCAGCCACGAACCCATCCCCGCGCCCGCCGGGCGCGGGACGGCCGCGACGTCGAGCTCGGCGCCGGTGCCGCCGGCTTCGGCCAGCATGCCCAGGGTTCCGACGATGCCGGCCATGCTGACATCCTTGGCGGCCCGCGGCCCCATCCTGGCGACCAGGCCGGTCATCTCCCGGAGCTCGGCGGCGGCGCGGCCACTCGTCGAATCCCATTGCCGGCCCGTGTATCCGGGCCGCCAGTCGCCGGTGAGGTCGGCGGTGAGCGCCACCGGGTCACCGGCCCGCCCGCCGCCGCCGGGCACCGGAGTGGCGGTCCGGCCCAGGGCGGTGACGGCCAGCGCCGCCGGGACACCGAGTTGGCTGTGCCCGCCCAGCACCGGTACCTCCCATGCCCGCGAGGCCGCCGCCACACCGCGGATGATCCGATCCAGCAATGCCCGGGTGGGGGCGCCGACCGCGTCCAGCAGTCCCAGCGGTGCGGCCCCCATCGCGGTCAGGTCGTTGAGGTTGACCAGCACCGAACACCAGCCCGCCCACTCCGGGTCGCGCTCGACCATGGACGGGATGATGGCGTCGCACGCGGCGATCAGATCGCTGCCCGGCACCGGCGCGCCGTCGTCGCCGACGAACCCGGCCGGGCCGAGCGCTCCCGGCGTCGCCCGCAGCGGCGCCAGGGCCGGGCCGAGGAACGTCTTGGTGGCCGCGGTGAGCGCACGGAACGGGTGCAGCGGCCAGCGGATCGCGGTGTGCGGCCGGCCGGCGAATTCGGTGTGCCGCAGGGTCTGCCAGCCGAGCGCGGTGAACATCGGGAGGTAGCGCCGTTGCACGGTGGCCTCGAAACGCAGCACCCCGGCCGATTCGGCGTGCGCGCACGCGGCCCGGATCAAGGCCGGGCCGATGCCGCTGGGCGCGCCGGCCTGGGCCACCAGCCGGCTCCCGGTCCACCACCCCACGTCGACCGCGCCGACGGGCGCCAGCCGCACCCCGCCGAGGACCCCACCGTCCGGTGCGGTGGCGACCAACACCACGGTGCGCGGATCGTCGTCGATGTCGTCGCGGTCCGTGCCGGTGAACAGGCCCTGTTCGCCGACGAAGGCTTCCCGGCGCAGCCGGTGGTAGGCATCGAGCTCGGCACCCTCGGCGCGGTGGATGAGAAGCGCTGTGGCCCGGCGGGTTCCGGCCAGAATGGACAGCTCGGTCATCATGCCCCCAGGTTCTGCAGTACCGAGCAGGCCCCGCACGCCGCGCACCCGGCCCGCTGGTCGGTCCCTGCCATTCCCGCCATGACCAGCCGGGCGGCGACCTCACGGGACACCTTCTCCACCAGTGCGGCATCCGGTGCCGCGGCGCCGTCGACCTCGACGGCCAGCGACCCGGGCTGCGGCCGGTAGGGCACCACGAAGGGGTAGACCCCCATCTCGATCAATTCGGCGGCGCCGCTGACCAATTCGTCGGGATCTTCGCCGAGCCCGACCAGCAGGTAGGTCGACACCTGGTTGCGGCCGAACACCCGCACCGCCTCGCGCCAGGCGGCCCGGTAACCGTCCATCGGCACGGTGGCCTTACCCGGCATCCAGCGTCGCCGCACCTCGTCGTCGAGCGATTCGACGTGGATGCCGATGGCGTCGGCACCCGCGTCGCGCAGCTCGGTCAGCACGGCCAGATCGGCCGGTGGCTCGCACTGCACCTGGATGGGCAGCTCCGGCACGGCCGCCTTGACCGCGCGTACGCACCGCGCCAGATGCCGTGCGCCGCGGTCGGTTCCGGCGGACGTGCCGGTGGTCATCACCATCTGGGTGACGCCGTCGAGGCGGACCGCCGCCGCGGCCACCTCGGCGAGCTCGGCCGGGCGCTTCACCGCGGTGGTGGCGCCGGTGCGCAGGGACTCCTCGATGGTGCAGAACCGGCACCGCTGGTCTTCGGCGTAACGGATACAGGTCTGCACCGCGGTGGTGGCCAGCACGTTGCGGCCGTGTAGCCGGGCGAGCTTTTCGTACGGCACCCCGTCGGCGGTGCTCAGGTCGTAGAACCGGGGCCGGTCGACGACCTCGACGTCCAGGCCGGTGTCCTCGCCGTCCAGCAGAACCCGGGTGCCGTCGAACACGAACGGGCTCTGCGGGTTCCGCGGGATGGCGGCGTTGAGGCCGTCGATGACGAGGTGGCCGTCGGCGCTCGGCCCGGCGCCGGCGGTGCGGCTGACCGGTGGCCGGCCGCGGAAGCCCAGCAGGGCGAGGTCGACACGCGTGGATACTGACATCGGGACTCCCCTAGATGGCGACGGCGTCGGTGTGGAAGGTGCGACGGCGAACCTTGCCATTGATGGTGTCGGCGACGTGTTTGGCGTCGCGGTCGATGCCCAGGAATCGGCCCGAGCCCCAGGTGTGCATCCAGGGTAGGCCGATGAAGCTCAGCCCGTCGACGTTGGTGATGCCGCGGGTCTGCATGGGCCGGCCGGCTCCGTCGAAGGCGCTGGCCTCGATCCAGCGGTAGTCGGGCCGGTAGCCGATGGCCCACACGATGCTGGTGACGCCGGCCTCGGCCAGATCCAGTGTGGTGGTCTCGCGTTCGGGCGACCAGACCGGTTCGTACCTTGAGGGCGGTGGCGCGTCGATCCCCGCGGCATCGATGTGACGGTCGATATCCGAGCAGATCGAGTTGTACACCGCGTCGGCGTGGTCCAGTGCCTTGGCCAGGGTCGGCTCGAACCGCAGCACCGTGTCCTTGCCGTCGGCCAGGGCGCCGTAGAGTTTCATGCCCTCGGCGGCGAACTGGCGCAGGTCGACATCGCGGCCGCCGTCGCGCCCGGTGACGTAGTGGTTGGTCTTCTCGATCGCGGCCTTACCACCCGGATACTGTTGGGCTGGTTTGTCGTACAGGCCCATGTCGGCCAGCCAGGTCATGCAGTCCCGGCCGCGGTAGAAGCGCGCCACCCGGGGCGCGTTGCCGACGGCCAGGTGCACCCGCCGGCCGGCCAGGTGCAGGTCCTCGGCGATCTGGGCACCCGATTGTCCGGTGCCGACCACCAGCACCGCACCGTCGGGCAACTGGGCGGCGTTGCGGTACAGCTCGGAGTGGATCTGGGTGATGCCGGCGTCGAGGGTGTTTGCGTAACTGGGGATCACGGGAAGCGGGTAGCCGCCGGTGGCGATGACGGCGTGGTCGCAGTGCAGCGTCTCCCGGCCGTCGAGGGTGAGTTCGAACCCGCCGTCGGGCCCCTGAGCCAGCCGGGTCACCCGGGTGTGGGTGCGCAGTGGCGGGGTGAAGGTGTCCAGCCAGCCGGCCAGCCAGGCCACCACCTCGTCGCGGGTCATGAAGCCGTCCGGGTCGGGTCCGGTGTAGGCGTAGCCGGGCAGTTTGCAGTGCCAGTTGGGTGTCACCAGAGTGAAGTTGTCCCAACGGGTGTCGGCCCAGGCGTGCACCGGGGTCTGGGCTTCCAGCACGACGTGCTCGACGCCCATCCGGCCCAGATACCAGCTGACCGAGAGCCCGGCCTGCCCGCCGCCGATGATGGCGACCGGAATGTGGTTGGTGGTCATGGTTGCTCCATCTGGGTGACCTGGACGAGTGCCTGCTGCGGGAAGCGGGCGGCGGCGACGGTGATGCGTTCGGCGGTGTCGGCGGCCGAGGTGCAGGCGAACCCGAACTTGGCACGTACCCGCTCGCTGGCCTCACCCAGGGCGCGGGTGGAGCGGTCGACGAAATCGCCTACGGTGTACTGCGTCCCGGCGCTCAGATAGTCGTGCATGACCAGGCTCGGCGAATAGCAGCGCTGGGTGCTGCCGTCGGGCCAGCGCACCTCGAAGGTCATCTCAGGCATGGGCGAACTCTTCGGTGAGCGGGCCGTAGACGTCGGGCCTGCGGTCGCGCAAGTGGAACATGCCGGCCCGCATGGTGCGGAAGGTGGCGTCGATATCGACCTCGGCGACGGCGATGCCGCTACCGAGAAGCGTTGTCGCCAGGACGTTCCCGCCGGGGTCGACGACCTTGGCGTTGCCCACGTAGCGCAGCGAACCGAAGGTCCCGCTCTGGTTGGAGGCGATCCAGAAGACCTGGTTGTCCAGGGCGCGGGCGGTGTCGAACAGGTTGAAACGATAGGTCCAGCGGTCGTCCTGCAGATTCTCGGCGGTGGCGGTGCGTGCCGCCGGCCACGCCGACAGGCTGGCGATGATCTGGGCGCCGTCGAGCGCCATCACGCGGGCGGCTTCGGGAAATGCCTTGTCGTAGCAGATCTGCAGACCGACCCGGCCGACCGGGGTGTCGAAGACGCCGTAACCGGAACCCGCCGAATACGACATGCCCTCCCCGAGCGGCTGGTGCACCTTGCGGTAGCTGCCGTAGACGGTGTTGCCGTCCAGCACCGCGGCGGCGTTGTAGCGGGTCTCGCCGTCGTCGGCCAGTTCGCAGAACCCGATGGCGATCACCAGGTCGCCCACGATCCGCTGTACTCGGGCGATCTCCGGGCCGTCGAGCCGGATGGCCGGCGGCAGTGAGCGTTTGGTGGTCTTCACGGTATCGCCGTGGTTGCCCAGTGAGGACAGGTAGCCGCCGATGGCGGCCTCGGGGAACACCAGGAAGTCGACGCCCTTGGCGCGGGCCTCCTCGGTGAGCGCCTCGATCAGCGCGTAGTTCTGTTCCAGATCCCGGGTGAAGTTGGCCGAGACCGCGGCAAGTGTGGTCATGACGCGCCCTAGACCATGTACGTCGAGTTGATGATGGCGCCCTTGCGGGCGTAGTAGATGAGCGCGTCCTGCACGTCGAGCGGATGTGCCGGGATGACGCCTTCGATGAGGTCCTCTTCGCGTCCGCCGTGCAGGGCCAGGCCGAATCGGCAGGCGAACACGGTGCCGCCCTCGGAGATGAAGGTTGCCAGCGCGTCGTTGATGTTCTGTTCGCCGGGGAAGCCGGAGTCACCGGTCTTCGGAAATCCGCGGGTGGCAAGGCAATTGATGGCGCCCGGCCCGTAGAAGTAGATGGCCGACTCGAAGCCCTTGCGCAGCGCGCGGGTGGCCTGCAGCACCGCGACGAAGGAGACCGAGGACTCGTGGGCGATGCCGTGCACCAGGGTGAAGTAGCTTTCCCCTTCCTCGGCCTGGTAGTCGGGGAAGATCTTGGTGCCGCCGTAGATGTTCGAGCCCTTGGGCAGCGACGGATGTGGGATCTCGGCCAGTGAGGTGGCGATGTTCTCGGCGATGGATGCATCAAATGCCATGGAGGACTCCAAGTTTGGGGTGGTTTTGGATGTCTCCAATTACAGGCCGCCACCATTACCGGGTGGTTAGGGATGGAATACATCTGCATTGCGGGGGGCTCACCGCCGAAATGAAGCCGTAACACCGGCGCGGACCGTCGACATGGCGACCATGGCGCAAAAGTGCGAGTGATCAGCGCCCTGAGCGCCGAGTGAACGCGCGAACGGGCACGCGAGCTACAGCGCCAGGCGAACCAGCGCCGCGGTGCGCGCCAAGCCCGGGAAGGCGGCCGCGGTGGCCCGCGGGTGCAGTGCGTGCACGGCGAGGCGGAACATCAACGCGCGCAACACCATCTGCGGCCACTCCGGCAGCGGGCTCCAGCGCTCGAGCAGACCGTCGTCGGCGTCGCCCCAGGCCAGCGCGTCCACGACGACGACGCCGGCCGCCCACGCCGCGGGCCGCCAGTAGGGGGTGATGTCGGTGATGCCCGGTGCCGCGGCGCCCGCGAAGAGCACGGTGCCGTACAGGTCACCGTGCACCAGCTGACTGGGGCTGCGGGTGGGCTTGCGCAGGGTGGCCAGCTGATTGATCAGCTCCACCGACTTCTGTCCGTCGGCCGAGCCGGGCGAGACCCGCGCGCCGGCCGGCAGCGCGTGCAGCGGCCGGTCCTCCCAGGCCGCCCGGTCGGCGGCGATGAACACGTCGACATCCGACCACGGCGCCACCGGCGGCTGGGTGAGGAACCGGGGCCGCTCCAGGTTGGCCGTGGCTTCGTGCAAGCGCACCGATGCCGACACCACCTCGTCGTGCCGCGGTTCCGGGGTGCCGGCGACGAAGGTGTCGGCGCGCCAGCCGGCGACGACGTAGCGGCCGTCGGTGGAACGCACCGGCCGGGCCAACCGGATGCCGTCGGCGAAGAGGGTCTCCCGCACCTTGGCCGACCAGGCCGCGCGCGCATGGTCGGCGACCATGGACAGCACCACTTCGCCGCAGCGCCAGCCGCCCTCCCAACTGGAACCCAGCGGGACCGGACGCAACCCGGCCAGACCGAATGCCGCCAACACGTGGTCAGGTGGCAGTTCGTCAGTCACGCACGTCAGCCTAAGCGGTGCCTGCGTCCCAGAGCGCTCAGTACATCACCATGTCGGGCTCGAGTTGTTTCGCCCACGCCACGATGCCGCCCTGCAGGTGCAGTGCGTCCGCGAATCCGGCCTTCTTGACGGCGGCCAGCGCCTCCGCCGACCGCACACCGGTCTTGCAGTACAGCACCGGCACCCGGTCCTGCGGCAACTGCGCCAGGCCGCTGCCGGCCTCCAGCGCCGACTTCGGGATGAGCTCGGCACCCTCGATGTGGTTGATCTCCCACTCGACGGGTTCGCGCACGTCGATCAGGGCCACCGGCTTGCCGGAGTCCAGCAGCTCACGCAGTTCCAGCGGGGTCACCGTGGAGCCGACCGACGCGGCCGCGGCCTCGTCGGTGATGACCCCGCAGAAGGCCTCGTAGTCGATCAGCCCGGTGATCTTCTCCCGGGCGGGGTCCTTGCGGATCTTGATGGTCCGGTAGCTCATGTCCAGCGCGTCGTACACCATCAGCCGGCCCAGCAGGGTTTCGCCGATGCCGGTGATCAGTTTGATGGCCTCGGTCCCCATCACCGAGGCGATGGACGCGCACAGGATGCCCAGCACACCGCCTTCGGCGCAGGACGGCACCATGCCCGGTGGCGGCGGCTCGGGGTACAGGTCGCGGTAGTTCAGGCCCAGATCGTCGGGGGCGTCCTCCCAGAACACCGACACCTGACCCTCGAACCGGTAGATCGAGCCCCACACGTACGGCTTGTGCGCCAGCACGGCGGCGTCGTTCACCAGGTAGCGGGTCGCGAAGTTGTCGGTGCCGTCCAGGATGAGGTCGTACTGGGCGAACAGGTCGACCGCGTTGTCCGGTTCCAGGCGCAGCTCGTGCAGCACCACGTTGACGTACGGATTGACCTCGAGCACCGAGTCGCGTGCGCTCTGCGCCTTGGACCGGCCGATATCGGACTGGCCGTGGATGATCTGCCGCTGCAGGTTCGACTCGTCGACCACGTCGAACTCGACGATGCCGATGGTGCCGACGCCGGCGGCGGCCAGGTACAGCAGTGTCGGGGACCCCAGGCCGCCGGCACCGATGACCAGCACCTTGGCGTTCTTCAGGCGCTTCTGCCCGTCCACCCCGAGATCCGGGATGATCAGGTGACGGCTGTACCGAGAGACCTCGTCACGGGTCAGTTCGGCGGCTGGTTCCACCAGCGGTGGTAACGACGTCACCGTCGCCCTCCTTGAGTCGATCGCAATCCTGGCGTCAATCTCACCAGGCCCACAGCTTCAACGGTAATCCAGGGGTAAACCTTCCCCGGCCCGCGAGCGTCAGGCGATCGGATACGGCCACGGATTGAACCGGCAGGTGCGGCCGTCGGGCTTCACCGATTCCGGGTCGAACTTGGCGGCGTCGTCGTTGTCGGTGGAGAAGGTCTGCTGCATCATCACCGGCGCCAATGCGCCGTTCTCCGGGCACGGTTCGTGCTTCGGGTAGCCGATCGCGTGACCCACCTCGTGGTTGATCAGGTACTGCCGGTAGGAACCGATATCGCCCTGGAACGGGACCGCGCCGCGCACCCAGCGCGCCTCGTTGATGAACACCCGCGGCTGGTTGCCGTCGAAGGCGGGGTTGTAGCAGGACGATTCCAGCGGGATGTCGTAGCCGCAGCCGTCGCGCACCGTCATCGGCGAGGTGAGCGACACCCGGAAGTCGGGCGGGCCACCGGCATCGCTGTCGACCCGTTCGAAGGCGAACTGGGTGTTGTGCGTCCAACTCTTCGGGTTGGCCAGGGTTTCGCTGACCATCCGCGCGAAGCCCTCGTCGCCCCCGAACGACGCGGTGTCCACGCCGTCCTCGACCTCGACGGTGTAGCGGAACGTCTTGGTGTCCCCCGCCCCGACCTTGGGCGCGGCGCCGGGCACCACATGCCAGGTGCGCGCGCCGGTCTCGGTGAACGGGCCGCCGTTGGGCAGGATCCCGGTCGGCAGGTTGACGTCGAACTGGGACAGGCCCTTCGGCGGCGCCCCGATGATCGCGGTACCGGGCGCCTCGATGGTCGGCGGACCCTGGACCGGGCCCTCGGCGTTGGCCGGCTTGGGCGCGCTGGTGCCTGTCACGGTCTGGTACAGCACCACCACGGTCAGGATGGCCAGCACCGGCAGCGCATAGGCCCGCCAGCCGTAGGTGGACACGAACCGACCGAGCCAGGTCTGCTTGCGCAGATGCTGACGGTCGTCGCGGTTGGCACGGGGTCGGCCGTGATCCTCGGCCAACGGATCACGCTGGGCGCGCAGCGGCTCGCGCCATTCACTGCGTAGAACGGGAACATTTCCCCGGTCGCTGCGCTCCTGCCCGCCGGGCATACGGTCGCCCCCGCGACGCCCCGGGTCGTAGGTCACCGCACCAGGATTGCACAAACCGCTACGTGCGCCGGTCCGGCACGCCACCGACACAAGTGCCAGCAGCAGCGCCTCCCCCAAGGTGCGGTAGTAATGTCGTGACGATCCACACAAGATTGAGGACCTGATGAGCGATCTCGCCAATGCCGCCGATCGACGAGGCGCCAAGGCGGGCACCGGCGGCACCCGGCGCGGTAACCGGCTGCCCCGTGACGAACGCCGCGGGCAGCTGCTGATCGCCGCCAGCGAGGTCTTCGTCGACCGCGGCTACCACGCCGCAGGCATGGACGAGATCGCCGACCGCGCCGGCGTCAGCAAACCGGTTCTGTACCAACACTTTTCGTCCAAGCTGGAGCTGTATCTCGCGGTACTGCAGCGCCACGTGGACAACCTGGTCTCCGGCGTGCGCCAAGCGCTGCGCACCACCACCGACAACCGGCAGCGGCTGCGGGCCGCGGTGCAGGCCTTCTTCGATTTCGTCGAGCACGACAGCCAGGGGTACCGGCTGATCTTCGAGAACGACTACGTGACCGAACCGCAGGTGTCCGCGCAGGTGAAGGTCGCCACCGAATCGTGTACCGATGCGGTGTTCGACCTGATCAGCCGGGACTCCGGCCTGGAAGCGCATCGAGCCAGGATGATCGCGGTGGGTCTGGTGTCCACCAGCGTGGACTGTGCCCGCTACTGGCTCGACAACGACCGCCCCATCTCCAAAGAGGCGGCCGTGGAGGGCACGGTGCAGTTCGCCTGGGGCGGCCTGTCACACGTGCCGCTCACCCGTTCTTGACGGCCTCGGCTCCCACGGTCCCGAAGCCGACCCGGCGCACGTCCGCCGCGCCGATCTCCACATAGGCGATCTTCGCCGACTGCACGAGGAACCGGCGGCCCTTCTCGTCGGTCAGCGCGAGCACACCGTCGGAACCCAGCGCCTTGGTGATGAGTTCTTCGACCTCGCCGGGGGTCTGCGCGCTGCTGATGACCAGCTCCCGCGGGCTGTCCGTGACCCCGATCTTGATGTCCACGCTGTGGCCTCTTTCGTTGGTGGGCAGTGCTCGCCATCAGGCTAGTGGACGCGCCACGGGCGGCCACGCCAAGGGCGCTACGCCGATAGCGAAGCCCACCGCCAATGAGGTAGCCGATCAGGTCGCGACCCGACGGTCACCACACCGAGGCCGGACCGTGACACGGGGCCTCGTCGCGTCGGCCTCATCCGTCACTGCAGCCCCGTTAGCATCGGCCCGGTACGCATCGAAACCACTTTGGAAGCGCAATGACCAGGTCTTATTCACGTAACTCCGCGACGCGCGACGCCGGTTACCGGACGCGCTACCCGTATGCCGACGACTACGACCACCTCGGCTATGAAGATGCCGACACCGGCGCCGGGCCCGCATACGAGTACGAATATCCCGCCGACTACCACGACGAGTTGGACCGGCGCTGGATCTGGGTCGCAGGGGTTGCGGGCGTCATCCTGATGGTCGCGGTGATCTGCACCGGCATCATCCTCGGCGGCGGCGACAGCGGCTCGGTGTCGGCCACGCAGGCCTCCACCACCTCCGCCGCGGCGACCACCCCCGCCGCGCCGTCGACGACGGCCGCACCGGCCCCGCCGCCGGTCATCGCGCAGAACCCGGCGCTGGCACCGGAGACCGTCACCACGGTGACGCCCACCCCCTCGGCGACGGCCACCGCGACGCCGGTTCCCACCACCGAGGCGCAGGTCCCGCCCGCGGCGCCACCCGCAGCCGCGCCCGATCCGGCGGCCGCCGCGCGCACCATCACCTACACCGTGTACGGCGACAAATCGCTGCTGGATCTGGTCACCGTCATCTACACCGACGCGCAGGGCGCCCTGCAGACCGAGGTCAACGCCGCGCTGCCGTGGCGCAAGACCATCACCCTGGACCCGGGCGTGCAGTTGAGTTCGGTGACCGCGACCAGCGTGACCAGCCGGCTGAACTGCTCGATCACCGATGCGGCCGGCGCGCCGCTGGTGGCGCAGGCCAACAACACGATGATCGCGACCTGCACCCGGTAACTAGGCCAGGCCCAGCTCCTGCATGCGGCTGGCGTGGGTGCGCTGCAGACGGTCGAAGAACTCCGACATCTGCAGCAGCCCGTCGCCGCTGCTGATCACCAGGTCGACGAGTTCGTCGTGATCGGCCATCACGTACTGGGCCTGGGTGATGGCCTCGCCGAGGAGCCGGCGCGACCACAGCGCCAGCCGGTGGCGCTGCCGGTCGCTGGCGGTCACCGCGGCGCGCACCTCGGCGACGACGAACTGGGAGTGGCCCGTCTCGGAGAGCACCGACCGCACCACCCCGGCGGCTTCCTCGGGCAATACATCGGCGATCTCAAGGTAGAAATCGGCGGCCAGCGCATCGCCGATATAGGTCTTGACCAAAGCCTCCAGCCAGGTGCTCGGCGTCGTCAGCCGATGGTAATTCTCAAGGGCGGAAGCATATTTCGTCATCGCGGGCACCACGTCGACATTGCGTTCGGCCAATGCGTCGCGCAACAGCTCGTAGTGCCGCATCTCGGCCGCGGCCATGCTGGCCATGCTGATCCGGCCGGCCAGATTGGGCGCCATCCGCGCCTCCTCGGTCAGCCGGTAGAAGGCCGCCACCTCGCCGTAGGCCAGCAACGCGAACAATTCGGTGACGCCGGGATGATCGGCCCTGACCGCCGGCTTCGGCCCGGTGCCCGGCTGTGCTGAGGACGTCTGTGGCATGGCCCAACTCTAGACGCCGAGTGCCACAGCGACCGACCGGCAAAGAAGCCAGCTATCATGGGCATAGGCAGTGGCTTTTTGGAGGGCTTTTTCAAGGCCCATCGTGGCGCCGCCGCCCAGGAAATGTGCGTGCACGTGGTTCGGCCGGCCCCTTTCGGACGGGGCAGGGCCCAGCGGGCTGACATCACCCCAGCCGGGGAGAAGCGGCCCCTTTCTCGTCATCTTCGTGCGCGCGTGACGACATACGCGACGAGGAATGACAACGAAAGGCAGTAAGGCATCGACAATGATGCCGACCACCACCATATGACCGAACTCAACAGCAAAACCGAAACCACCTTCGCCGATCTCGGCGTGCGCGACGAGATCGTGCGCGCCCTCGCCGAGTCCGGTAAGGAACATCCCTTCGCCATCCAGGAACTCACCCTGCCGCTCGCCCTGGCCGGCGACGACCTGATCGGCCAGGCCCGCACCGGTATGGGCAAGACCCTGGCGTTCGGCGTCCCGCTGCTGCACCGGGTGTCCACCGACGAGACGCGGCCGCTGACCGGCGCCCCGCGCGCCCTGGTCGTGGTACCCACCCGTGAGCTGTGCCTGCAGGTGTTCGACGACCTGACCAGCGCCGCCAAGCACCTGCGCGCCGGCGACCGCAAGTTCACCGTCACGTCCATCTACGGCGGCCGGCCCTACGAGCCGCAGATCGAGGCCCTGCGCAATGGCGTCGACGTCGTCGTCGGCACCCCGGGCCGGTTGCTGGACCTGGCCCAGCAGGGCCACCTCCAGCTGGGCGGGCTGTCGGTGCTGGTGCTCGACGAGGCCGACGAGATGCTGGACCTGGGCTTCCTGCCCGATATCGAGCGGATCCTGCGGCTCACCCCGGACAGCAGGCAGGCCATGCTGTTCTCGGCCACCATGCCCGACCCGATCATCACGCTGGCGCGCACCTTCATGAACCAGCCGACCCACATCCGGGCCGAGGCGCCGCACTCGGCGGCCACCCACGACACCACCGAGCAGTTCGTCTACCGCGCGCACGCGCTGGACAAGGTGGAGATGGTCAGCCGCATCCTGCAGGCGGAGGGCCGTGGCGCGACGATGATCTTCACCCGCACCAAGCGCACCGCGCAGAAGGTCGCCGACGAGCTCGGCGAGCGCGGCTTCAAGGTCGGCGCCGTGCACGGCGACCTGGGCCAGATCGCCCGGGAGAAGGCGCTCAAGGCGTTCCGCAACGGTGATGTCGACGTGCTGGTGGCCACCGACGTCGCGGCCCGCGGTATCGACATCGACGACATCACCCACGTCATCAACTATCAGATCCCCGATGACGAGCAGGCGTACGTGCACCGCATCGGCCGCACCGGCCGCGCCGGCAAGACCGGCATCGCGGTGACCCTGGTGGACTGGGACGAGCTGCCGCGCTGGACCATGATCGACAAGGCCCTCGGTCTGGACACCCCGGACCCGGCCGAGACGTACTCCAGCTCGCCGCATCTGTACACCGAGCTGAACATCCCGGCCGAGGCCACCGGTTCGATCGCCGCGCCGCGCAAGCCGAAGACCCGAACCGAAGGGGAACGCGCCGAGCGGACCGAACGACCGGCCCGCACCCGCACCCGCCGGCGCACCCGCGGCGGCCAGCCCGCCACCGGTCATCCCGAGCAGGTCGCCGACTCCGAGCCTGCCGACCCGACCGGCTCGGACAGTTCGGACGGCCCGGACGGCACAGCCGAGGCCGGCACCGCCCCCAAGCGCCGGCGCCGCCGCCGCCCGCGCAAGGCCGCCGCGCCCGCAGCCGGCTAAATGCCCGGTATCCCCCCGGAACGCCGCACCCGCGGCGACATGATGGCGGCCGCGGCCATCGCGGTGGTGGTGGCCGTGGTGGCCGCGCTGATCTGGTGGACCAGCGATGCCCGGGCCACCATCAGCACGCCGGCCGCCGCTGCCGTGCCGGCCCTCAAGCCGGCCGCCAAGGTCCCCGACACCCTCCACGAACTGTGGTCGGCACCCAGCGGTAAGACCACCCAGCCCCTGGTGGTGGGCGGCGCCGTCGTGACCGGCGACGGCCGTGAGGTCACCGGGCGCGATCCGGCCGGCGGGGCACCGCTGTGGTCGTACACCCGCGATCTCGAGCTGTGCGGGGTGACCTGGGTGTACCAGTACGCCGTCGCGGTCTACCCGGACAGCCGCGGCTGCGGCCAGGTCAGCACCATCGACGCCCAGACCGGGCGGCGCGGCCCGACCCGCACGGCGTACGCCGACCCCGAGGTCGCGCTGTCCTCCGACGGCAGCACGGTGCTCTCGGCCGGTGACAGCCGGCTGGAGCTGTGGCGCTCGGACATGGTGCGCATGCTCAGCTGGGGCACGCTGGACGCCCGGATCAAACCCGATGTCCCGCAGGACCCGCTGTGCCGGCTGGTGTCCGCCGCGGCCAGCTCATCGCAGGTGTCGGTGTTGGAGGCCTGCCCCAACCAGGCCGACATGCGGCTGACCCTGCTGACGCCGTCGGACGAGGAGGACACCCCGACGACGAAATTCCAGCAGCAGCCCGGCGTCTCGGTGGACTCCGACGCACGGGTGGTCGCGGTGACCGACACCACCACCGCCGTCTACGTGCCGACCCCGAAACCGGCGGTCAACGTCGTCGACGACACCGGCACGGTGACGGCCAGCACGCTGCTGCCCAAGGCGGTGTCGGCGAACGCGGCGATGTCGCATCCCGGCGACCTGATCACCTGGTGGACGGGTGATTCGGTGCTGGTGTTCGACGCCAACCAGCTGCGCTACAAGTACACCGTGGCGCCGTCGGGGGACAACGCGCCGGTGGGGCCGGCCACCATCATGGCCGGTTCCCTGCTGGTGCCGGTAACCTCCGGCTACGACGTCTTCAACCCCGAAACCGGGGCCGGTGTGCGCCATATCGACCTCAAGCGCCCGCCGTCGCGGGATCCGGTGATCCCCGCGGTGGCCGGATCGACGCTGCTGGAGCAGCGCGGCGGCACCGTGGTGGCGCTGGGCTGAGGGCGGGCTACAGGTCCGGGGTGAACGTCGGCAGCGCCTTGCCCGATTTCCAGTGCCGCAGCAGCGCCCCGGCCAGATCGCGATAGGCGTTGGCGCCCTTGTTCTTCCGGCCCGTGAGCACCGAGGCGCCGGAGGCGCTGGCCTCCGCGAAGCGGACCGTGCGGGGAATCGGCGGCGCGAGCACCGGCAGGTTGTAGCGGTCGACGACGTCGAAGAGCACGTCCCGGCTGTGGGTGGTGCGCGAGTCGTACAGGGTGGGCAGCGCACCGAGCAGTTTCAGCTCCGGGTTGGTGATCTGCTGGACGTCGCCGATGGTGCGCAGGAACTGACCCACGCCGCGATGCGCGAGCGTCTCGCACTGCAACGGCACGATCACCTCGTCGGCGGCGGTGAGCCCGTTGAGGGTGAGCACACCCAACGAGGGCGGGCAGTCGACGATGACGACATCGAATCGGTCGGCCAGCTTGGTCAACGCGCGTTTGAGCGCGTACTCGCGGCCGGCCCGCATCAGCAGCATCGCCTCGGCACCGGCCAGGTCTATATTGGCCGGCAGCACCGTCATGCCCTCCGCGGTGGACAGCAGCGCCGCATCGGGCTCCACGTCCCCGAGCAGCACCTCGTGCACCGAGACCGCGAGGTTGTCCGGATCCTGGCCCAGCGAGAACGTCAGACAGCCCTGCGGGTCCAGGTCCACCAGCAGCACCCGCTGCTTGTGCTCGACGAAGGCGGCACCCAACGACGCCACCGTCGTCGTCTTGGCGACCCCACCCTTTTGATTGGCGACCGCTAATACTCGCGTCACACCGCCCATCCAAGCACGCGAGCGGTCCCCTCGGCCTGCCGTGGGGCAGAATCGTGTGGGTGACCGTCCAGCAGCACCGGCTGTTCCTGCTCCGGCACGGCGAGACCGAATGGTCCAAGAGCGGCAAGCACACCGGCCGCACCGATCTCGATCTCACCGATACCGGCAGATACCAGGCCAAGCTCGCCGCGGAGGCGTTGGGCGACCTGCAGTTGCGCGACCCGCTGGTGGTCAGCAGCCCGCGCCGGCGGGCGCTGCTCACCGCCGAACTGGCCGGGTTGACCGTCGACGAGGTCACTCCCCTGCTGGCCGAATGGGATTACGGCGACTACGAGGGCCTGACCACCGTGGAGATCCGCCAGACCGTGCCGGACTGGACGGTGTGGACGCATCCCTGCCCGGGCGGCGAGAGCATGGCCGACGTCACCGCGCGCGCCGACGCGGCGCTCGCGCTGGCCCTGGACAACATGGCCGAGCGCGATGTGGTGTTCGTCGGGCACGGCCACTTCTCCCGCTCGATGCTGACCCGCTGGATCGAGCTGCCGGTGTCCGACGGCATCCGGTTGTCGATGGCGGCGGCCTCGATCGCGGTGTGCGGGTTCGAGCATGGTGTGCGCCAGATTTCCGCGTTGGGCCTGACCGGTCACGTCAACCCCTGCCTGCCGGCGTGACACCGTCGTTCGTGCTGTCCGGGCCGGACGGCACCGTGCTGGCCGACGGCGAGCGCCAGGAGTTCTCCACGATTCCGGATGCCCAACGGGCACTGCGTTCCGGTGCCGTCCCGATCGTGGTGGGAGCGTTGCCGTTTGACCTGCGCACCCGGCCCGCGCTGTTCGCCCCCGAGCGGATCGAGTTCCCGCAGGCCCTGCCGGACTGGCCGGTGCGCGCCGCACCGGCGGTGCTCACCCGCGAGACGCTGCCGGCCGGCTCGGAGCACCGGGCCCGGGTGGCCGAGGCGGTGGCGCGGCTGCGCAACTCGGACCTGGACAAGGTGGTGCTGGCCCGCGCACTGAAGCTGAACGCCGACGCCGCCTGGGATCCGCGCTCGGTGCTGCGCCGGTTGGCCGCCGCCGACCCGGCCGCCACCGTGTACCTGGCCGAATTGGGCGCGGCCGGCACGTTGGTGGGCGCCAGCCCGGAACTGTTGGTGGCGCGCACGGGCGACACGGTGATCTGCCGGCCGTTCGCCGGGTCGGCGCCGCGGTCGCCGGACCCGCAGACCGATGCGGCCAATGCCGCCGCGCTGGCGGCCTCCGGCAAGAACCGGCGTGAGCACGCGTTCGTCGTCGACGTCATGCGCACGGCACTGGAACCGCTGTGCACGGATCTGCAGATCGCCGACGAACCCGAGCTGCACGGCACCGACGCGCTCTGGCACCTGAGCACCCCGATCCGCGGCCGGCTGCGCGAAAGTGGCACCAGCGCATTGGATCTCGCGCTGGCCCTGCACCCGACCCCGGCCGTCGGCGGGGTGCCGGCCGCCGCGGCCGCCGCCCTGATCGCCGAGCTCGAGGGCGACCGCGGTTTCTACGCCGGCGCGGTCGGCTGGTGCGACGCCCGCGGTGACGGCCGCTGGGTGGTGTCGATCCGGTGTGCGGTACTCAGCCCGGACCGGCGGACGGCGCTGGCCCATGCCGGCGGTGGGATCGTCGCCGAATCCGATCCCGATGACGAGGTGGACGAGACCACGACCAAGTTCCGGACGATCCTGACAGGACTGGGAGCAGAAAATGACTGAGGTGATCCGTTGGGCCCGACCGGGTGACGAACCCGACATCGTGTCGATGATCCGCGAACTCGCCGAGTTCGAGAACGCGCTCGACGAATGCACCGTCACCGAAACTCAGCTGCACCAAGCGCTTTTCGGCCCCGAACCGGTAGCGTATGCGCATGTCGTCGAGGTCGACGGGCAGGCCGCGGCGACCGCGGTGTGGTTCCTGAACTTCTCCACCTGGGACGGGGTGACGGGGATCTACCTGGAGGACCTGTTCGTCCGCCCGGCGTTCCGGCGCCGCGGCCTGGCCCGGAAGTTGTTGGCCACCTTGGCCGCCGAGTGCGTGCGGCGCGGCGGAACCCGGTTGTCCTGGGCGGTGCTGAACTGGAACGTCAACGCGATCGCGCTGTACGACGCGGTGGGCGGGAAGCCGCAGACGGAGTGGACCACCTACCGGGTGTCCGGGTCCGAGCTGAGCGCGCTGGCGGGCGAGGTCTAGTCCCGTTCGGTGGTCCAGTGCACGGCCGACGGGCTGAGCAGCATGCCCAGCGTGAGCACGGCCAGCAGCACGACGGCGATCCCGTAGGCCGCCTGGTGTGAGGTGAACAGGTACCACGCCACCCCGAGCAGCAGCAGGTTGGCGAAGACACCGATACCGCGGCCCCACCGCCTGCCGGTGATCAGAGCCCACCCGCCCGCGAGCAGACCGCACCCCATGATGGCGAACCAGCCCGCGGTGCCGTAGGCGTTGAAACCCTGGGTGTGCTTGTCGGTCCCGCCGGTCGCCAGCACCGCGAGCACGACGGCCACCGCGAGGGCGGCCACGGCCTCGGCGGCCACCAGGAATCCGGCGTAGCGGACGATCGGGGGTTGCAGGCTCATGCGAACTTCGCCGCCAGGTGGCGCACCGCGTACTCGTAGCCGGCCGGGCCGGCCCCGGCGATCACCGCGTCGGCGACAGCGGAGACGAACGAGTGATGCCGGAACTCCTCGCGGGCGTGGATGTTGCTCAGGTGCACCTCCACCACCGGCAGATCGACCGAGGACAGCGCGTCGCGGATGGCGATCGAGGTGTGGCTGTAGGCACCGGGATTGATGATGATGCCGGCGCATTCGCCGCGGGCGGCGTGGATGGCGTCGATCAGCACGCCCTCGTGATTGCTCTGCACGGCGCGCACGGCCAGGCCGAACTCGGCGGCGAGCGCGGTCACGGCGGCCTCGATCTCGGCCAGCGTGGTGGCGCCGTACACCTCGGGCTGGCGGGTGCCCAGCAGGTTGAGGTTGGGCCCGTTGACGAGCAGCACTACGCGTTCGGTCACGACCGTACGGTACCGAGACGCCCCCGCTGGGCGGCAAGGCGCACCGGGGCATTGTCGGTGCCGTAGCCGTCGTAGCCACCGACACGCTGCACGAACTCCAGGAACACCGTGCCGACGGTGCTGGTGTAGAAGTGGACGAACTCGGCACCGCTGGACGCCCGGTCGTAGAGCAGGTTGAGCTCCCGCAGTTCGGCGACGGCGTCGTCGGCCAAGCCGAACCGGCCGGACAAATAGTCGTAATAGTTGTCCGGGATGGCCAGGAACTGCAGGCCGGCCGCTCGGGCGGTGCGAGCCAGCGCGCGGACGTCGGCGCAGGCGAAGGCGATGTGCTGGGGCAGGCCGGCGTCGTCCATGATGTGCGGCGCGACGTTCAGCGGCAGCCGGACCGACTTGTCGGCGTTGTGCATGACCTGGCTGCGCACCAACCCCTTGGGGCCGGGCACCTCGGCGGGCTCGCCGGCGCTCAGACCGAAGACACTGGTCAGGAAGAGCACCGCGTCCTCCGCGGTCTGCCAGGGCTGGGTGAGGTTGACGTGGTCGATCACCAGGTGCGGGCCGGCGTCGGGCAGGCCGCCCTCGAACTCGGTGACCCAGGCCGGCTCGGCCGCTGCCGAGGACGCCCAGAAGAACTGGGTGCCGTCGGGCGCGACGGTGGCACCGAACGGTTGCTCGGCGGCGTAGGTGCGCCGGTACGCGGCGGGCGCCATCAGTTCGGCCGCCCGCCGGGAGGTGGCCTCGGTGTCGGGTACCTGCAGCCCGATCGCCGCCACGTGGGGCAGCTGATCGCGAGCCTGCTGCTCGTTGAGCACCACCCGGGCGGCGCCGGCCGACCACAACGAGACCGGCTTGCTGCGGTGCCGGCCGCGCGGGGTGAAGCCCAGCCGCTGCAGCAGCACCTCGACCTCGCTGGTGTCCTCGGCCTTGATCTCGACGAAGTCGAAGCCGGTCGGCGGTTTCGCATCGGTCAGGGTGTGCGACACCTGATCGTGCAGCCACACCAGCGAGCGCAGCGCGTGCACCGCCGTGTGCCCGGGATCGGTCTGGCGGAACGTGTCGTTGAAGACCTCCAGGGACAGCGGCCCGGTGTAGCCGGCGGCCAGGGTGTGCCGCACGAACCCGGCCAGATCGAAGGAGCCCTCGCCGGGGAACAACCGGTGGTGCCGGCTCCAGGACAGCACGTCCATGCTGAGCGCCGGTGCGTCGGCCAGCTGCAGATAGAAGATCTTCTCGCCCGGGATCCGTTCGATCTCCGATGGATCGTGCCCGCGGGAGAGCACATGGAAACTGTCAAGGCACACACCGACATTCGGGTGCGCGGCCAGCTCGACCACCCGCCACGCGCGGCGGTAGTCGTCGATGTAGCGACCCCACGCCAGCGCCTCGAACGCGATCCGGATGCCGTAACCGGCGGCCAGTTCACCGATGCGGCGCAGCTGGGCTGCCGACACCTCGTCGGAGTCGACGGTCGCCGTCGCCACGTTGGAACACACCAGCACGGTGTCGATGCCGAGCCGGCGTGCGGTGGCGAAGGTGGCCCCGGCCCGGCGCAGGTTGTCGGCGAAGACGGTTTCGTCGACACCCTCCAGATCGCGTAACGGCTGATACAGGTCCAGTGACAGGCCGAGCCGGCGGGCCAGCTGGCGGATCTCCTCCGGGGAGTGATCACCGGCGATTAGGTCGGGCTCGAAGATCTCGACCCCGTCGAAGCCGGCGGCCGCGCAGGCGTGCAGCTTCTCCACGAGCGAGCCGGACAGCGAGACCGTGGCGATCGACGTCTTCATCATTCCTCCTGTGACGGGGGCCACTCCGTCTGTCAATGTACCAAACAGTTAATTGCCGCGGAAGCGGTGCGCCGCCGCGGGGCGCACCCTCGGTAAGCTCAGCCGTCATGGCCGCCAAGCCCAAAGCCGAACTTCAGCGCGATGCCGAGCGCACCCGCGCCGAACTGCTGGCGGTGGCCACCGAGGTGTTCGCCGAGTCCGGCTACTCGGGCGCGCGGGTGGACGAGATCGCCGAACGCACCAGCACCACCAAACGGATGATCTACTACTACTTCGGCGGCAAAGAGCAGCTCTACCTGGCCGTTCTGGAGCACGCCTACCGCGGCATCCGGGAAGCCGAGCAGAAATTGCGGGTCGACCACGCCAATCCCGTGGAGGCCATTCGCCGGCTGGCCGAGGTGACCTTCGACCACCACATCGCCCACGATGCGTTCATCAGACTGGTGTCGATCGAGAACATCCACCGCGGCGAATTCATCAAACAACTCGCTGACCTGCGAGATCTGTCCCAGCCCGCCACTTCCCTGCTGGACGAGATCCTGCGCGACGGCCGCGCCGCCGGCGCGTTCCGCGACGACGTCGACGCCTTGGACGTACACCTGGTGATCAGCTCCTATTGCGTGTTCCAGGTCGCCAACCAGTACACGTTCGGCTTCCTCTTCGACACCGACCTGACCGAGACATCGCGGCGCGCACACCTGCGCCGGATGCTGGGCGATGTCGTCGTCGGCTGGCTGACCAGCCGCCCCTGAGCGACGAGACCCGCCTCACACTCACTGCTTGACGCGACGCGCACCACAGTGCTCTACTTTGCGTACGTACTAGTTCGTACATTAAGGAGCACGGGCCGATGCCCTCACCGCACCCCTATCTCGTCGGGCTGGTCGGCACCGGCGTCGGCCCGTCGCTGACCCCGGCGCTGCACATGGCCGAGGGCCGGGCCCACGGCCTGGACTACGTCTACCGCACCCTCGACCTCGACGCGCTGGGCCTACCTCCCGGCCGCGTCGGGGACCTTCTGCAGTGGGCCCGGACGCTGGGCTACGACGCACTCAACATCACCCACCCCTGCAAACAACTCGTCCTGGAGCACCTCGACGACATCGAGGACACCGCCCGCGAACTGGGTGCGGTGAACACCGTGCTGTTCCGCGACGGAAAAGCCTTCGGGCACAACACCGATATCACCGGTTTCGCCCACGGGTTCGGCGAGGGCCTGCCGGGCGCCGACACCGGTCGGGTGGTGCTGCTCGGCGCCGGCGGCGCGGGCACCGCGGTGGCCGCCGCACTGTTGCGGCTCGGCGCCGGCCACCTGACCGTGGTGGACCTTGATCCCGACCGGGCCACCGCACTGGCCGCCGACCTGGCGGCGCGGCACCCGCTGGCCCACATCGACGCGTCGTCGTTCGACAAACTGGCGGTGCTGCTGCCCGAGGCCGACGGCGTCGTGCACGCCACGCCCACCGGTATGGCCCAGCACCCGGGCATCGCCTTCGATCCCGCGCTGCTGCACCCGCGGATGTGGGTGGCCGACATCGTCTACCGCCCACTGGACACCGCGCTGCTGCGGGCGGCCCGGCAGGCCGGCTGCCGCACCCTCGACGGCGGCCACATGGCCGTGCACCAGGCGGTCGACGCCTTCGCCCTGATCACCGGGATCAGCCCGGACGCCGGCCGGATGTCGGCCCATTTCCGCAAACTCGTCGGCTAAGCCAGAGCAGCCCAACATAATTCGTTCAAAGGAGAACCATGGCCACCACCACGCAACCACCCGAGGCCGCCACGGCCCGCACCCCACGACGGGCCGCCCTGGCCAGTTTCATGGGCAGTGCCGTCGAGTACTACGACTTCTTCCTGTTCGGCTCGGCCGCGGCGCTGATCTTCCCGCACGTGTTCTTCCCGTCCGGCGAGGAAGCGGCGCTGGTCATGTCGTTCGCCACCTTCGGCTTCGCCTATGTCGCGCGGCCGGTGGGTGCCCTCATCCTCGGCCACTTCGGTGACCGCATCGGCCGCCAGCGCGTGCTGATGTTCACCCTGGTGCTCATGGGCGTCTCCACCTTCCTCATCGGCTGCCTGCCCGGCTTCGCCACCATCGGCTGGGCCGCCCCGGCGCTGCTGGTGATCTGCCGTCTGATGCAAGGCTTTTCGGCGGCCGGCGAGCAGGCCGGTGCCAGCTCGCTGACCCTGGAACACTCCCCCGACCACCAGCGCGCGTACTACACGTCCTGGACGCTGACCGGCACCCAGGGCGGCCTGATCCTGGCCTCACTGGTGCTCATCCCGTTCGTGTCGCTGCCCGACGAGGTGAAGTACACCTGGGCCTGGCGGGTGCCGTTCTGGCTCAGCGCGGTGGTGGTCGTGGTGGCCTACTTCATCCGCCGCCGACTGCACGAGACACCGCAGTTCACCGAGGCCAAGGCCGCGGGCACCATCGCCCGCATGCCACTGATCCCGCTGCTGCGCAACCACTGGGCCGACGTGCTGCGGGTCATCTTCTGCGCGTTCATCGCCGCGGTGTCCACCGTCTTCAGCAACCTGGCCATCGCCTACGGCAAGAAGGTCGGCCTGCCCGCCGACATCACGCTGTGGCTGGTGGTGGTGGCCAACGTGTTCGCCCTGGCCACCCAGCCGCTGTTCGGCAAGCTGGCCGACCGGATCGGCCGCAAGCCGGTGTTCGTGTACGGCGCGCTGTCCTCGGCGGTGCTGATGCCCTTCTACATGTTGTCGATGAGTTCGGGTAACCAACTGCTGACCTTCGCACTCGCGGTGGCCACCTTCTCCTTCGGTTATGCCGCGGCCAATGCGGTGTGGCCGGCCTTCTACGGCGAGATGTTCGCCACCCCGGTGCGCTTCTCCGGAGTGGCGATCGGCACCCAATTGGGCTTCCTGGTGGCCGGTTTCGCACCGAGCATCGTCACCGCGCTGGGCGGTGTGCGCGAAGGCGGCTGGGTGGTGATCAGCGTCTTCACCGGCGTGGTCTGCGTAATCGCCGCGGCGTCGGCGCTGACCGCGCGGGAAACCCGCGACGTGCCGACCGAACGGCTGGGGAGCGCGTCGTGACGGTGATCGAGACCAACCCCGACAGCGGCACGGGCAGCCAGACCCAGATCAACGCCGAGATGGCCGCCCTGGCACGCGACGGAGCCGGCCGGACGCAGCCGCGGCTGGACTACGCCCCCTACCGCAGCAGCGTGTTGCGCCATCCCACCAAGGATCTGCACCACGCCGACCCGGAGACCGTCGAATTGTGGTCACCGGCCTTCGGGGAACGCGACGTGCACCCGCTGGAGGCCGACCTGACCATCCAGCATCACGGCGATCCGATCGGCGAGCGCATCGTGGTGACCGGACGCATCGTCGACGGCGCCGGCCGCCCGGTGCGCCGCCAGCTCGTCGAAATCTGGCAGGCCAATTCGGCCGGCCGTTACATCCACAAACGCGACCAGCACCGCGCACCGCTGGATCCCAATTTCACCGGGGTCGGCCGCTGCCTGACCGACGACGACGGCACCTACCGCTTCACCACCATCAAGCCCGGGCCCTACCCGTGGAAGAACCACCACAACGCGTGGCGGCCCGCACACATCCACTTCTCGCTCTTCGGAACGGATTTCACCCAGCGGATGATCACCCAGATGTACTTCCCGGGGGACCCGCTGTTCGCGCTCGATCCGATCTACCAGTCGATCACCGATCAGAAGGCCCGCGACCGCCTCGTCGCCACCTACGATCACGATGTCACCACGCACGAGTGGTCCACCGGGTATCGCTGGGACATCGTGCTGACCGGTGCGCAGCGCACCCATTTCGAGGAGAACTAGATGCTCACCGCCACCCCCGGCCAGACCATCGGCCCGTTCTACGGCTACGCACTGCCCTTCAAACGCGGTAATGAGCTTGTGCCGCCGGGCGTTCCGGGATCCATCCGGTTCCACGGCGTGGTCACCGACGGGGCCGGCAAGCCGGTGCCCGACGCCATGCTGGAGATCTGGCAGGCCGATGGTGCGGGCGCGGTACCCCAGCAGACCGGATCGCTGCACCGCGACGGCTGGACCTTCACCGGGTGGGGACGGGTGTCCACCGGCGACGACGGGCATTACAGCTTCACCACCGTCGAGCCGGGCGCTACCGATCCCGGCCGCCGGCCGTTCATCGCCGTGACGGTGTTCGCACGGGGACTGCTCAACCGGCTCTTCACCCGCGCCTACGTCCCCGGTCCGGGATCGGACGCGCTGCTGGACAGTCTGCCCGCCGAGCGCCGCGACACTCTGATCGCACGGCGGGACGACACCGGGCTCCGGTTCGACATCAGCCTGCAGGGCGAGCACGAGACGGTGTTCCTGCGCTTCCCGGGCCAGTGAGCGATCTGTTCTGGCCCGGTGATCACCGCGCCGGGGCCCTGATGAGTCAGCGGGCGTTCCTCGCTGCGCTGGTGATGGCCGAGAATGCCTGGCTGGCAACCCTTGTCGAGGCCGGCATCGCACCGCCGAACGCGGCCGCCGATCTCGACGAGCTGGCCGGTGACGCCGATCTGGCCGGTATCGCCGCCGGCGCGGAAGCCGACGGCAATCCGGTCACCGGACTGGTGAAACTGCTGCGGTCGCGCACCGGCGCCGAATCGGCCCGATGGCTGCACCGCGGACTGACCAGTCAGGACGTGCTCGACACCGCGCTGATGCTGTGCCTGCGCGATGCTCTGACCGAGATCCGGCATCGGCTCGGCACGCAGACCCGCACGCTCGTCGACCTCGTCGAAACGCACCGGCACACGCCGATGCTGACCCGCACGCTCACCCAGGCCGCGCTGCCCGGAACGGCCGGCCGCAAGTTCGCCGTCTGGCTGACGGGCGTCCTCGACGCCGCGGACGCCCTGGATGCCACTGCCGCACCGGCCGTTTCGGCCGGCGGCGCCGCGGGCACCCTGGCCGCCACCACCGAACTCACCGGGTCACCGCGGGCCGCCGTCGCCCTGGCCGAACGCTGGGCCACCGCGCTCGGCCTGGCACCGGCCCCACCGTGGCACACCACCCGGTCGCCCATCACCCGCACCGCCGACGCGCTGGTGGGCTGCTCCGACGCCTGGGGCCACATCGCCAACGACGTCGCCGCCGGCGTGCGCGCCGGGGAACTGGCCGAGGGCTCCGGGGGTGGCTCATCGACCATGCCGCACAAGAACAATCCCGTGCTGACCGTCTTGATACGCCGCGCCGCACTGACCGCACCCGCCCTCGGCGCCACCCTGCACACCGCGGCGGCGGCGAGCGTGGACGAACGCGCCGACGGCGGCTGGCATGCCGAGTGGGCGACGCTGGCCACGCTGACCAGGCGCACCGTCGTCGCCGGTGCGCAGACCGCGGAGCTGCTCGCCGGCCTGCGGGTGCAGGCCGACCGCGCCCGAGCCAACCTCGACGGTGCCGCCGGGATCCGCGCCGAACAACACACCATGGCGCAGCTGGCGGGCAGACCGCCCATGGCCGGTTACCTCGGCGCCTCGGACCTACTGATCGACGCGGCGCTGACCCGGGCCCGCGACCGCCGGAAAGAGGAGCCATGACCAGCTACGAGGACGGGATGACGGTGCGCCGCGAGGTGCTCGGCGATGCGCACGTGGACCGCGCGGTCGCGCAGACCACCGATTTCACCGCCGACTTCCAGGACCTGATCACCCGGTACGCCTGGGGCGATATCTGGACCCGGCCGGGGCTGGACCGGCGCAGCCGCTCCTTGATCACGTTGACGGCGCTGGTGGCCCGCGGCCACCACGACGAACTGGCCATGCACGTGCGCGCCGCCCGGCGCAACGGTCTGACCGTCGGCGAGATCAAGGAGGTGCTGCTGCAGACGGCCATCTATTGCGGCGTGCCCGATGCCAACACCGCGTTCCGGATCGCGTCCCGCGTGTTGGCCGAGGACGGGGACATCTGACACACGGTTCCCTTTCGGAAACGTATCGGTGTCGCAAAGCATGATGTACATCGTGGCCCCGGTCCCGTTGCATGGACCCATGACGATCAGCGTGGCCGAACGCGCGGAGCTGCGCTCGGCGGTGCGGGAGCTGCTGTCCCGGCAGGCGACGGACGGCTCCGACCCGGCCATCTGGCAGAAACTGGCCGCCCAGGGGGTGGCGGGCCTGCTCGTGGACCCCGCATACGGCGGCGTGGGTCTGGGTGCGCAGGAAGTGGAGGCGGTGGCCGAGGAGATCGGGGCGGCCCTGCTCGATGCACCGTTCCTGGCCAGCGCGGTGCTGACCGTCGCGCTCGTGACGGCGGCCGGCAGCGAGCAGGACCACCGTCGCTTGCTGCCGGGCCTGGCCGACGGCTCGGTCATCGGCACCGTCGCGTTGACCGGCGCCGCCGGCACCTGGTCCCCCGGCGGGGTGGCGGTACGCGCCGACGACGACACGCTGCGCGGCACCGCCCATTACGTGCTGCACGGGCAGGTCGCCGACGTGCTGCTGGTGGCGGCCCGGGTGGGCCACGAGATCGGCATCTTCGACGTGGCGCCGGACGCTCCCGGACTGCAACGGATGGCCGCGACGGTGTTCGACCCCTCGGTCCCGTTGTCCACCTTCACCTTCGACGGGGTACCCGCCCGCCGGATCGGCACCGCGGGTTGGGACGCGGTGCAGCACGCGCTCGACCTCGCCGTGACCGCGCTGGCCGGTGAGCAGGCCGGCGGCGCCCGGCGCATCTTCGAGATGACCGTCGACTATCTGAAGACGCGGATCCAGTTCGGCAGGCCCATCGGCAGTTTCCAGGCGCTCAAGCACATGGCCGCCGATTTGCTGCTCGAGGTCGAATCGGCCACCTCCGCCGCGCAGCACGCGGCGGCCCGGTTCGGCTCCGAGGACGCCGAGGCAGCTGTCGCCCTGGCCGGATTCACTTGTGCGCAGGCCTATCACACGACGGCCATGCAGGCCATCCAGATGCACGGGGGCATCGGGTTCACCTGGGAGCACCCGGCGCACCGATACCTGCGCCGGGCCCGCACCGGAATGCAGTTGTTCGGCAGTCCCGCGCAGTTCCGGGAACGCTACCTGGTGGCCAAGGGAGGCTGAGATGGACGAGTTGACCACCGAGGTCCGGGCCTGGCTGGCCGAGCACTGGACCGGACTACCGAAAACCGTTGACCCGTGGACCAGTTCACCGGAGAAGATCGCCTGGCTGGAGAAGGTGCTCGACGCCGGTTACGCCGTCCCCACCTACCCCACCGAATGGTTCGGCCGGGCCTACCCGCACGAGTCGGCCGCCGTCATCGAACGGGAATTCCGGGCCGTCAAGGCACCCGGGGCCCGGCAGGACAAGTACAACATCGCGGCCAACACCATCCTGAAATTCGGCGGCGACGCCCTCAAAACCGCACTGCTGCGCGGGTTCCTGACCGAACGCTCCCGCACGTGCCTGCTCTACAGCGAGCCGGGCGCCGGCTCGGATCTGGCCGCCGTGAGCACCACGGCCGTCCGCGACCGCGATGACTGGGTGGTCAACGGCCAGAAGGTGTGGACCTCGGGGGCGCTGACCGCCGAATACGGCCTGCTGGTGGCGCGCACCGACTGGGATGTACCCAAGCACAAGGGAATCAGCTTCTTCGTGATCCCGATGCGCCAGCCCGGGATCGAGGTGCGGCCGCTGGTGCAGATCACCGGCGAGTCCCACTTCAACGAGGTGTTCCTCACCGACGCACGCGTGCCCGACAGCCATCTGCTCGGCGGTGCCGGCAACGGCTGGCGGGTGCTGCAGACCGCGCTGGCCTACGAGCGATCGATCATGGGTGACACCGGCCGCGGATCCCGCAACCGGACCCGCGCCGACAGCCTGATCGAACTGGCCCGCGACCACGACCGCCTCGACGACCCGGTGATTCGCAGAGACCTCGCCCAGGTACTGGCCCTTCGGGAACTCAACGCGCTCAACAACGCCCGCGCGAAAGCCGAGACAGCCCAGGGCACGTCGAGCTCCGTCATGTCGCTGGGCAAGCTGGCGATGTCGCGCATCCTGCACGCCGAGGCAGCGCTGAAGACGGAGATCATCGGTGCCGAGGCGCTGCTGGCCGGCCCCGACAACGCCGAAGCCGATGACGTGAACTTCCTGGCGCTCAACGCCTTCTTCACCTCGATCGGCGGTGGCACCGACCAGATCCAGCGCAACATCATCGGCGAGCGGGTGCTCGGACTGCCCAAGGAACCCGAGGTGGACCGCGACATCCCGTTCCGTCAGGCCCGGAGATCCTGATGGGTTACGACCCGCCGCTGTCCGGGGTGACGGTGCTGGACCTGTCGTCCGGGCCGATGACCGCGGTGGGCCGGCTGCTCGCCGACCTCGGCGCCGGCGTCACCCCCGTGGCGCTGTCCGGGGTCACCGAACCCGTCGCCGAACGGGCGCCGTTGGCCACGGCGATCAACCGGCACGGCATGACACCCGCGGCAGTGGACCCGGCGGACTGGCGGCGCCTGCTCGCCGAGGCCGACATTCTCATCGAGAACACCGCGCCCGGTTCGGTTGCCGAAAGAATGTTGTCGGTCAAGACGATTCGCGCCGATCACCCCGCCCTGGTGATCCTGTCGATCAGCGATTTCGGCCGGGACAACCGGTTCCGCGGCTGGCAGGCCACCACACCGGTGCTGCACGCACTGACCAGCGAGCTGTCCCGGTCCGGCATCCCCGGGCGGGCACCGCTGGTGCCACCGGGAAGCCAACTGCCCTACCAGGTAGCCGCGGCACAGGCCGCGGTGCTGACCATGAGCGTGCTGCTGGACCGATTACGCACCGGGACGGGTGATCTCATCGACTTCGCGGTGCTCGACGGCGCGATGCAAACCCTGGACCCGCCGTTCGGGACGGCCGGGACGGCCTCGGGCGGGGTGGCGCTGAATGCGCAACGCCGCGACTGGAACGCCGAGCAGCTGCGGTACCCGATCATCCCGTGCAAGGACGGCCACATCCGGATCTGCCTGCTGGCCAAGCGGCAATGGCACGGCATGTTGACCTGGATGGGTCGGCCCGAGGAGTTCACCGATCCGTCCTTCGACAGCCTGCGGGTGCGCCTGGGCTCACCCGCCCTATTGGCCGCCATCGGCCGGTTCTGCGCCGACCGGACCCGGACCGAACTGGAGGCCGAGGGCCAGCGGCACGGCGTGCCCACCGCGGCGGTGCTGACGCTGCCCGAGGCGTTGCGCACCGAACAGGTCTCCCAACGCGGCCTGTTCCGCGAGGTGGACCTCGGGGCGGGACGTCGCGCGCCGGTCCCGATCGGGATCGTCGAGATCGACGGCCACCGGGCCAGCGCGCTGACGGCCTCGGCTTTTGTGGCGCAACGACCCTCTGGTGCACCGATTCTGGGTGCGCGCCCGCGCCGCGACGAAGGCCTTCCGCTCGAGGGGCTGCGGGTGCTGGACCTCGGGGTGATCGTGGTGGGCGCCGACACCGGCCGGCTGCTGGGCGACCTGGGCGCCGATGTGGTGAAGATCGAGAATTCGGCGTTCCCCGACGGTCTGCGCGGCAGCCTGACGTCGGTGAGCCACACCTACGCGGCCGGGCATCGCAACAAGCGGTCCATCGGCATCGACCTGCGGGGCGCCGAGGGGCGTGCGCTGGCCCACCGGCTCGTCGAGATGTCCGATGTGGTGCTGACCAACTTCAAACCCGGGGTGGCGGCGGCGCTCGGCATGGACCATGCCACCCTGGCCACGATCAATCCGGGCATCGTGGTGGTGGACAGTTCGGCGTTCGGGCCCACCGGCCCCTGGGCGGCACGGATGGGCTACGGCCCGTTGGTCCGTGCGGCCGCCGGCGTCACCGACCTGTGGGTGTATCCGGGCGCTAAGGACACGTTCTGCGACACCGTCACCGTCTATCCCGACCATGTCGCCGCCCGCATCGGCGCACTGAGCGCCATGGCCGTGCTGGTGCGCCGGGAACGCACCGGCACCGGCGGCGCGGTCAGCGTGGCGCAGTCGGAGGTGATGCTGAGCCACCTGGCCGCCGAGATCGCCGGCGAGGTGCCGGCCGAACCGACCGTGTCGTGGGGGCTGTTCCCGGCCGCCGGCGAGGACGCCTGGATCGCGGTGACGGCGCGGGATGCGTCCGACGAATCGGCGCTGCGCACGGTGATCGGTGACGAGGACCTGGCGGCCTGGACGGCCCGGCACACGCCCGTGGCGGCCATGGAGCTGCTGCAGGCCGCGGGCGTTCCCGCGGGCGCGGTGTTCCACGCCGCCGACCTCCCGGATTGGGAGTACTACGTGGCGCGCCGTGCTTTCCGCGAGGAGCTGCATCCGCACGGGGCCGAACCGTTCATCCTGGAAAACGTTCAGGTGCATGCCGAGCGCATCGCCGATCCACCGCTGCGCCAGGCCCCGCTGCTGGGCGAGCAGACCCGCGAGATCGCGCGTGATCTCCTGGGTTTGACCGACACCGAGATCGACGAACTGATCGCTCGCGGAGTGCTGGAGACGGCCGGGCACTGACCACCTCGTACGATGCGGGGATCATGGGTATCGACGTCACCCGGTTGCGGTACTTCGTCGCGGTCGCCGACGAGCTGCACTTCAAGCGTGCCGCCGACCGGTTGATGATCACCCCGCCCCCGCTGAGCAAGCAGATCAAACTGCTCGAACGCGAGCTCGGCGGGGCGTTGTTCGAACGCAATTACCACGACGTGCGGCTCACGGCGCTGGGCGCACAGATGCTCGGACCGGCGCGCGACATCCTGCGCCGGGTCGACGATCTGAAGGCGACGGCGGCGCGCATCACCGGCGCCGCGACTCCGGTGCGCATCGGTGCCACCGCCTACGCGCCGTCGGATTTCCTTGCCCTGCTGGAGAGCACCGTCGCCACCATGGCGGTGCCGACCGAGTTCAGCGTGCCGGGTTCGGCGGCCGAGGTGACCGCCAAGTTGGTGGCCCGGCATCTCGAGCTGGGATTGATTCATCTGCCGTCACCGGACCAGCGCCTGCGCCACCGCGTCGTCGCGCGGTATCAGGGGGCGATCGCGGTGCGCCACGACGATCCGCTGGCCGCCCACGAGGTGGTGTGCATCGAACAGCTGCGCGACCGTGATGTGGTGATCGATTTCGCCCGGCCGAATCCGGTGGTGCTGGCCGGATTGACGCGCGGGCTCAACGCCCGCGGCGTCACCAGGATCGTGCGCACCACCGGCCAGCTCGGCGGTGAGCTGGAGATGGCCACCCAGGTGTTCAACCGTCACCTGGTGGCGCTGGTGAGTTATGCACCGGCGTCGTTCATCGGGCGGATCTTCTCGCCGCCGGAATTCAAGCTCATCCCCATCGACGAAAGCACTTGGGCGCCCGCGAAAATCGCGTTGTCGTGGCTGGCCGACCGACCGGAGCTGGAGGCCCTGGTGGATGAGATCGCCGGCGGCGTGGCGGTGGCGCGTGCGCGACAGTGACCCGTGCCCGTGCGGGTCGGGCACCGACTACGACCGCTGCTGCGGGCCGCTGCACCGAGGTGAGCAGACGGCGCCGACGGCCGAAGCCCTGATGCGGTCCCGATTCAGCGCGTACGCGCTGGGATTGGCCGACTACTTGATGTCCAGTTGGGACCGGGGCACCCGACCCGCCTCGCTCGAGCTGGACGACACGATCACCTGGCGGCGGCTACAGATCGTCGACACCGAGGCGGGTGGCCCCGGCGACGCGTCCGGCATCGTGGAGTTCCGTGCCCAGTACGTCGCCGACGGGCGTCGGCGCATCCTGCACGAGCGCAGCCGCTTCCGGCGCGGCAAGGACGGTGCCTGGCGTTATGTCGACGGGGTGTTCCCGTCGCCGGACGTAGGCTGAGGGCCATGCGGATGATGATGGCGGTCGGTGCGCTGGCCGTGGGCGCCCTGTGCGCGGCCCCGGTCGCACACGCGGACACCGCGGACGGGTCGCTGTCCGGCGATCAGGTGTTGACCGCCTTCGACGTGCAGAATCCCGCCATCGGCCGGCTGGAACCGGCGCTGCTGAGCGCCATCCAGAACGCCACCACCGCGGCCGCGGCCGACGGCATCACGATGACCGTCACCTCCGGCTGGCGCTCCCCCGAGTTCCAGCAACGGCTGCTCGACGACGCGGTGGCCACCTACGGCAGCGTCGCCGCGGCCCGGCAGTTCGTGCAGACGCCCGAGCACTCCAAGCACGTCGTCGGTGAGGCGGTCGACGTCGGCGGGACCGGTGCGGACCAGTGGCTGATCGCCAACGGTGCGCGGTTCGGGTTGTGCCGGACGTATGCCAACGAGCTGTGGCATTTCGAGCTGACCGCCGACGCCTACGGGAACTGCCCGGCGCTGTTGCCGGACGCCGCGGGCTGAGCATACGCTCGGCTATGGCCGCGGTTGCTGGTGTTTCGGTGGTGCTCGTGGTGAGCATGGCGGCCGTTGCGTGGGCGCCCCCGGCCTTCGCCGAGCCGCTGGACCCGATTCCGGGCAACGGTGTGTTCCGGGTCGGAACCGACATCGCACCCGGGCTCTATCACACGGACGGGTCCGGATCGGTCTGGGGCGTGTGGATCAACGATGTGCCAACCCAGGATTCGATGTGCGCCTGGTTCACCTACAGCACCCCCGATGCGGCCAAGGACCATGTCGTCCAGACGAATACGTCCATCGGCCCGATGTTCGCGAACATCCCTGTCGGGGTGAAAGCGTTCGAGTCGCAGAACTGTCAGCCGTGGACGCGGGTGCCCTGAGGTCGCCCACCGAGTGGTGCGGGGCATTCCCGTCGGTTAGGTCGGCTATCTGCTAGCCGCGCTAAGCGACGAGGATGGCAGCGGGCCGGATTTGATGCGGCGACGCGTCGGTGGGCACGAGTAGTGTCGAACACATGTTCGATAAATCTCGCGAGCGGGCCGCCACCGCGGTGGACCAGATGAGCGCTGCCGCCCGCGCCGAAAACACCGCCAGCGCCCGCCGGCTGGCCGCCATCGGCGACCTCTACGAAACCCTGGCCCCCGACGACGACACCGAAAAACTGTGCTGGGCCATCGATGGACACCTCAGCCTGGTCGCCGAAGTCGCCACCGCCCTGGCCATCAGCCGCAAACGCGCCGAAGCCCAAGTCAAAATGGCCATCACCCTGCGCACCCGCCTGCCCCAGGTGGCCGCCGTCTACGCCACCGGCGTCCTCGACCACCGCATGATCGCCACCATCGTCGCCCGCACCGAACTGATCACCGACCCCACCCTGATGGCCCGCATCGACACCCAGCTGGCCCGCAAGGCTGCCCGCTGGGTACGGCTGTCCGGCCCGAAAATCGAGCAACGCATCGACCAGGTCATCGCGTCTTGTGACCCCATCGGCGTGCGTGATCCCGACCGGCCCCGCCGCGACCGCTACGTCGATATCACCCCCACCCAACCCGGCATGGGCGGCGTGTGGGCCAACATCGACGCCCTGGCCGCCACCGCCTGGGACACCCTGCTCGACACCCGCGCCGAACAACGATGCCCGGCCGACACCCGCACCAAAGACCAACGCCGCGCCGACGCGTTCGCCGCCATCGCCACCGGCCAACACCCACCCTGCCACTGCGACAACCCCACCTGCCCGGCCCGCACCGCGCCCGCGACGCCCCCCACCGTCGGAGTGACGATCCACGTCATCGCCGACACCACCACCCTCGACGGCGAATCAGAGCGCCCGGCGTATCTGCCCGGCTACGGCGCCCTGCCCGCCGACATCCTCAAAGACCTGGCCGCCACCGCCAACCGGCGCGAACTGCGCATACCTGCCGGGGCCCAACCCGGCTACCGCCCCGCGGCCGCACTGGCCGACTTCATCCGCTGCCGCGACATGACCTGCCGATTCCCCGGCTGCGATGCACCGGCCTGGGACTGCGATATCGACCACACCGTGCCCTACCCCGCCGGGCCCACACACCCGTCAAACCTAAAGTGCCTGTGCAGATTCCATCATCTCTTGAAGACCTTCCACACCGGCTGGCACGACCACCAACTACCCGACGGCACCGTCATCTGGACCACCCCCACGGGACACACCTACCTCACCGAACCAGAAGGCGCCCACTGGTTCCCCGCCCTGGCCAACCCCACCGGCACACCCGCGACCACACCCACCCCCGCCACCCCGGGACGCTGCCACAAAATGCCCCGCCGATCACGCAGCCGAACCGACGAACACACCCGCCGCATCAACGCCGAACGCGCCGCCAACCACCACCGCCTCGAACAACAACGCCGAGAACACGAAGCCTGGATCGCCGCCCATGACGAACCACCACCATTTTGACGCGCTAAGCGACGGCGATGCGGGCGTCGAACACCGGGGCACCGGTCTTGGCGACGATATCGTCGAAGGACACACCGGGGGCGAGTTCGACCACCGCGAATCCGTCGCCGGTCACGTCGAACACCCCGAGGTCGGTGATCACCCGGCTCACCACGCCCTTACCCGTCAGCGGCAGGTCACACGACGAAACCAGCTTTGGTGCACCCGATTTGGCGACATGATCCATCAGCACGATGACCCGTCCCGCCCCGCTGACCAGATCCATCGCGCCACCCATGCCCTTGACCATCGACCCGGGCACCATCCAGTTGGCCAGATCGCCATTGGCCGCGACCTGCATGCCGCCGAGCACCGCGACGTCGACATGGCCGCCGCGGATCATCGCGAAGCTGGTCGCGGAGTCGAAAAACGAAGCCCCCGGCACCACGGACACCGTCTGCTTACCGGCGTTGATCAGGTCGGGGTCCACCTCGTCGTCGTACGGGAACGGTCCGACACCCAGGATGCCGTTCTCGGCGTGCAGGGTGACCTCCGAGCCTTCGGGCAAGTGGTCGGGAATCAGCGTGGGCAGCCCGATGCCGAGGTTGACGTAGTCACCATCGCGCAGTTCACGGGCGGCGCGGGCGGCCATCTGATCGCGGTCCCAGCTCATCGGTCGGCTCCTCGGGTGCGGATGGTGCGCTTCTCGATCTCCTTGTGCGCGGCCTGTTCCGGGGTCAGTTCGACCACGCGCTGCACGAAGATGCCGGGCAGATGGATCTCGTCGGGATGCAGGTCCCCCACCTCGACGACGCGTTCGGCCTCGACCACGGTGATGCGCCCCGACATCGCCGCGGGCGGGTTGAAATTGCGTGCGGCGGCGTGGAACTTGCAGTTGCCGGCCCGGTCGACGACGGCCGCACGGACCAGTGCGTAGTCGGTGACGATGGACTCCTCGAGCACCATCTCCTTGCCGCCGAAGGTGCGGACCTCCTTGGCCGGCGATGCCAGCGCGACGGATCCGTCGGTGTGGTAGCGCCACGGCAGACCACCGTCGGCCACCAGGGTGCCCACCCCGGTGGGGGTGAAGAACGCGCCGATACCGCTGCCGCCGGCCCGCATCCGCTCGGCCAGCGTGCCCTGCGGGGTGAGCTCTACCGTCAGTTCGCCGGCCAGGTACTGCCGGGCGAACTCCTTGTTCTCCCCGACATAGGACGCGATCACCCGGCTGATGCGATGGGCCTCGAGCAGCAGGCCCAGGCCCGCACCGTCCACCCCGCAGTTGTTGCTGACGATGGTCAGGTCCCCGGCCCCCTGCTGCAACAGCGCATCGATGAGATACCAAGGGATGCCGGCCAATCCGAATCCGCCGACGGCCAGACTGGCGCCGTGTGGGATATCGGCCACCGCGTCGGCGGCCGATCCGACGACCTTGTTCAGTGTCATGACTGCTCCAGGTGCTCGATGATGGCAGGGGTGATGACGCCGGGCTGTTCGGCGTTGGCCAGGTGCGCGGCCCGGTCGACCACCAGCAGGCGGGCTCCGGGCACCGCATCGGTGATGCCGGCCAACGTGGCGGGCGGGGTCGACGGGTCGTCGCTGCCGGCGATGGCCAGCACCGGTGCCGAGATCGACGGAAGCTGCGCGCGCAGATCGAGTTTCGCGATCACCTCGCAGCACCCGGCGTATCCCTCGGCGGGCGTGCCGGCCACCATCGCCTCCCAATACGCCCGGTTGCCGGTATAGCCGCTGCTGAACCAGCGCGCCACCACGGCGGACGCGACCGCGGCGGCACCGCCGGCCCGAACAGTGGCGGCCCGGTCGTTCCAGGTCTGCGCCGGCGGCAGCTGCGCCGCGGTGCACAGCAGGACCATGCGGTCGACGCGGTCGGGATTGCGCGCCGCCAGCCGCATCGCGGTCATCCCGCCGAGCGACAGTCCCACCACGTGGGCCCGCTCGATCTGCAATCGGTCCAGCAGGGCGACCAGATCATCGGTCAGGTCGTCGATCGAGTACGGCCCGGCCGGCACCGGCGACTGCCCGTGCCCCCGGGTGTCATACCGCACCACGGTGAAATGGCGTTCCAGATCGGCCAATTGGGCGTCCCACATCCGGTGGTCGGAGCCCAGCGAGTTGGACAGCACCACCGCCGGCCCGGATCCGGTCACCACCGCGTGCACGTCGACGGCGCTCACGGGAGCACCTCGAACACCGCGGCCAAGCCCTGTCCCCCGCCGATGCACATGGTCTCCAGCACGTACCGCGCATTGCGGCGGCGCGCCTCGTGAGCCGCGGTGACCAGGATGCGGGCACCGGTCGCGCCGATCGGATGTCCGAGCGATATCCCCGAGCCCAACGGATTGAGCCGCTCGTCGAGGGCATCGAGCTTCCATTCGGCCAGCACGGCGAGCACCTGGGCGGCGAAGGCCTCGTTGAGCTCGATCAGGTCCATGTCGTCCAGGGTGAGACCGCCGCGGTCCAGCGCGGCCGCGGTGGCGGCCACCGGCCCCAGACCCATGGTCGCCGGGTCGCAGCCGGTGACCGCCCAGGAGCGCAGCGCCAAAATCGGTGTCAGGCCATGCTTTTCGGCGTCGGCGCGGGTGGTCACCACGCACATCGCCGCGCCGTCGTTCTGGCCGGAGGCATTGCCCGCGGTGACGGTGGCCGCGTCGTCGACCCTGGCCCGCATCGGGCGCAGGGTGGCGAGCTTGTCGACGGTGATGCCCGCCCGGGGATGCTCATCGCGATCGACGACGGTGCCGGCAACCTCGATCGGCACGAGTTCCTCGGCGAACAAACCTGATTCGTGCGCGGCGACGGCCCGCTGATGTGAGCGGACGGCCAGCTCATCCTGCTCGGCGCGGGTGATGCCGTATTCGCGGCGCAGGTTCTCCGCGGTCTCGATCATCCCGCCGGGAACCGGATGGGAAGCGCCGCCGGCGGTTTCGCGGGCCCGATCCAGCCGGTCGGCCAGGACCACGCCGCCCTGGCGCACCCCGGTACGCAAGCCGAGGGCGTAATGCTCGACATTGGACATCGACTCGGCACCGCCTGCCACGATGACCCGGCCTGCCCCCGTCGCAACCTGGCCGGCGGCGTAGAGCACCGCCTGCAGGCCCGATCCGCAGCGGCGGTCGATCTGCAGGCCGGGCACCGCCGTGCCCAGGCCGGCGTCGAGCGCGGCGATCCGGCCGATGGCCGGCGCCTCGCCGTTGGCGTAACCGTTGCCGAGGATGACGTCGTCGATATCGCCCTCGCCGAGGCCGGTCCGCCGCACCAGCTCGCGCAGGGTCGCGGTGGCCAGGTCGGCGGCGGTCAGGGCGGCCAGCGCACCGCCCATCCGGCCGACCGGCGTACGGACCGGGTTGCAGATCACGACGTCCATGCTCTCGACGCTAGGTCGCCGCAGTCATATTCTGAAATACTTATTTAGCGCATATTGATAGCTGTAAAGTTTCAATAATGGAGCTGCGCCACCTCCGGTACTTCCGCGCCGTCGCCGAACACCTGCACTTCGGCCGCGCCGCCGACAGCCTGCACATCGCACAGCCGCCGCTGTCCCAGCAGATCCGCCAGCTGGAGACCGAGCTCGGCGTCACCCTACTGACCCGCACCACCCGCAGCGTCGAGCTCACGCCCGCCGGCCGGGCCTACCTGACCCGGGCGGTGCAGATCCTCGACGCGGTCGACGACGCCGGCCGTCAGGCCCGCCGGATCGAGGCCGGCACCGAGGGCCAGCTGGCCATCGGCTGCGTCGGCTCGGCCACCTACTCGCTGCTGCCCCGGCTGGTGCGGGCGCTCGGTGAATCCCTGCCCGGTATCGAGGTGCGGGTCCGCGGTGAGATGTTGGCGCCCGCCCAATTGGCCGCCCTGGCCGCCGGGGATATCGACCTGGCACTGCTGCGCCCGCCGGTCCAGCAGGACGACGTCGTCACCGAGACCATCCGGCGTGACCGCCTGCTGGTGGCGCTGCCGTCGCGGCACCCGCTGGCCGGGCAGGGGTCACTGACCGTCGACCAGCTGCGCGATGCGGACTTCATCACCCATGTGGGCCAAGGCCGTTCGGTGATGAGCAGCATCGTGTTCGCCGTCTGCGCCGATGCCGGCTTCGTCCCGCGGGTCCGGCACGAGGTGATGGAGACCTCGACCCTGGTGACCCTGGTGGCCGCCGGGCTGGGTGTGGCGATCGTGCCCGCCCCGACCGCGGCGCTGGACCTCGCCGGGGTGCACTACCTGCCGCTGACACCGGAAACCGTGGGGGTCGATCTGGTGGCCGCGCACCGCGCGGAGCGCCCCTCACCCTTGATCGAGAACGTGTTGCGCGTGCTGCGCAGCGAGGCCGGCGCGTAACCGGATCGGGCTAGGCTCGTACCCCGTGCGTGCCGTGCTGATCGTGAACCCGAACGCTACGTCGACCACCGCGGCGGGCCGTGACCTGTTGGCCCACGCCCTGGAGAGCCGAACCGATCTGACCGTCGTGCACACCAACCACCGCGGGCACGCCATCGAAATCGGCGAGGAGGCCGCCGCGACGGGCATCGACGTCGTGATCGTGCACGGCGGCGACGGCACCGTGAACGAGGTGGTCAACGGGATCCTGCGGCACCGCGGACCGCAGTCGCCGGCGGTCGGTGTGGTCCCGGGCGGGTCGGCGAACGTGTTCGCCCGGTCCCTGGGCATCAGCCCGGATCCGATCGAGGCCACCAACCAACTCGTCGACCTGCTCAGCGCGCACCGTGGCGGTGCCCCATGGCGGCGTATCGGGCTGATGGACTGCGGCGAACGCTGGGGGGTGTTCACCGCCGGGATGGGCGTCGACGGTGCCGTGGTGGCCGCGGTGGAAGCCCAGCGCGCCAAGGGCCGCAAGGTCACCCCGTCGCGCTACATCCGGGTGGCGATCCGCGAGGTACTCGCCAGCGCCCGCAAGGAACCGACGTTGACGCTGCAACTGCCCGACCGCGAACCGGTGACCGGAGTGCATTTCGCCTTCGTGTCCAACTCCAGCCCGTGGACCTACGCCAACACCCGACCGGTCTGGACGAACCCCACCACCACCTTCGACACCGGGCTCGGTGTGTTCGCGACCACGAGCATGAACGTCTGGTCCAACCTCGGTCTGGTGCGGCGCATGGTGTCGGCCAAACCGGATATCAAGGCCCGCCATTTGATCCGCGAGGACGACCTGCCGTGGCTGCGAGTGACCAGTGACACACCGGTGGACTGCCAGATCGACGGCGATTACATCGGAAAGCGCGAATCGATGACGTTCACGTCCGTGCCGGACGCTCTGGCGGTCGTCGCACCCGCGCCGAAAACGCTCTGAACAGGGATTTTAGAGAAGCCTCAAAAAATTTTGAGCGCAAGTGAGTTGAGTGTAGTACAAACGGGTAAGGGGTTAGGTAACCCGCCCGGGTAGTGACATTGCCCACGAGTTAACGCGCCGCTATTGACATCTGTTCAGCCTGTGAAAGCATCGGATGCAACAGTGCAGAAACATTTCATGTGCACGCGTTAACAGCCGAAGAAAAAAGCTCGTGCGCTTTCGCGCGCAAACGGTAAGGAGTTGGACTCATGGATTGGCGCCACAAGGCGGTCTGTCGCGACGAGGATCCGGAACTGTTCTTCCCCGTGGGGAACAGCGGCCCGGCTATCGCGCAGATTGCTGACGCGAAGCTGGTCTGCAACCGCTGCCCGGTGACCACCGAGTGCCTGTCGTGGGCGCTGGAGTCGGGCCAGGACGCGGGTGTGTGGGGCGGCATGAGCGAGGACGAGCGCCGCGCGCTCAAGCGTCGCAACGCTCGCACGAAGGCGCGCAGCGGCGTCTGATCGTCGCGCCCGCACGTCTTGCGGCTCCGCCGAATTCGGCGGAGCCGCACTGCTTTTCAGGGCACAGTTTGCTTACAGTTTGCTGTCAAGGGTGAATCTGCTGCGCCGCCCGATCGGTACCCGCAGCACCACGTCGGTGCCGCCGGTGGCGACATCGTGCATGCCCAGCGAACCGTCCAGTTCCGCCGACACCAGGGTGCGGACGATCTGCAGCCCCAACCGGTCCGACTTCTCCAGGCTGAAGCCCTCCGGCAGGCCCTTGCCGTCGTCGTGCACGACGACGTCCAGCCACCGCGAGGACCGCTCCGCACGGATCGTGACGGCGCCCGGCGCCTGACCGTCGAAGGCGTGCTCCAGCGCGTTCTGGACCAACTCGGTGATCACCATGATCAACGCGGTCGCCCGGTCCGCATCCAGCACGCCCAGGTCGCCTTCCCGGGTGATCCGGATGGGACTGTCGACGGACGCGACGTCGTTCATGATCGGCACGATGCGGTCCACCACCTCGTCGAGGTTGACCTCTTCGTCCACCGACATCGACAGCGCGTCGTGCACCAGCGCAATGGAGGCCACCCGGCGCACCGACTCGTTGAGCGCCTCGCGGCCCTCGGCGTTGTTGGTGCGGCGGGCCTGTAACCGCAGCAGCGCGGCCACCGTCTGCAGGTTGTTCTTCACCCGGTGGTGGATCTCGCGGATGGTGGCGTCCTTGGACAGCAGCGCCCGGTCGCGGCGCTTGATCTCGGTGACATCGCGGATCAGCACGGCCGCCCCGGCCGCCTCGCCCCCGGTCAGCAGCGGGATGGTGCGCAGCAGCACCGCCGCGCCACCGGCATCGAGTTCCATCCGGGTGCTGGCCCCACCGGCCACCGAGATCCGGACATGCTTGGCCAGTTCCTGGGCCTCGAACGGGTCGGTCATCAGGGGGCGGGTGATCGCGATCAGATTGTGGCCCTCCAGCTCGGCGTTGAGGCCCATCCGGTGATACGCCGACAGCGCGTTGGGACTGGCGAACGTCACGTCCCCGTTGACGTCGAGGCGGATGAACCCGTCACCGACCCGGGGGCTCGACCGCGACATCGCGGCATCGCCGACATTGGGGAAGGTGCCCTCGTTGAGCATCCGCAGCAGATCCCGCGCACAGTCCAGGTAGGCCCGTTCCAGCGGGCTGGTCTTGCGTCGGTCGGCCAGCGCCGTCTGGTGCGTCAGCACCGCAACCACCTGGCCGCGGTGGCGCACCGGGACCGCCTCCACGTTCAGCCAGTTGCCGTCGTGGGCGTCGGTCTGGCCGGCGTCGCTCTCCCGGCCGATGACCCCCGAGTTGAACGCGCCGACCACCACCGGCATGGCCGGGCCGTCCTGCACGGTGCCGACCGCGTCGGCCAGCAGCACGGTGGGTGCGGTGTTGGGCCGCACCTGTGCGACGCACACCAGTGTCCCGTCGTCGCGGCGCACCCACATCAGGTAGTCGGCGAAGGACAGGTCCGCGAGCAGTTGCCACTCCCCGACCACCGCGTGCAGATGGTCGACGGCGTTGCCGGGCAGAACGGTGTGCTCGGCAAGCAGATCGCCGAGGGTCGACATGAGCCGCTAGCTGATGACTGCGATGAGGTCGCCGGCCTGTATGACGTCGCCGACGGCCACACTGACCTCGGTGACGGTGCCCGCGACCTCGGCCAGCACCGGGATTTCCATCTTCATCGACTCCAGCAGCACCAGGGTGTCGCCTTCGCCGATCTGATCGCCCTTCTTCACGACGACCTCGAGCACACTGGCCACGATTTCGGCGCGCACATCCTCGGCCATCTTCACCCCACTCCTCCGGCGAGCACTGCTGTTGAGGGTTCTATCGAACCACACCATGCGGTGGACAGAGCACCGCCTGCGCCGTGAGACAATCTAGGCAAGCGTCGACGGTAGTCAATCTGGAAAGAAGGTAAAGCCATGGCCAAGCGAGGCCGCAAGAAGCGCGATCGGAAGCACAGCAAGGCCAACCACGGCAAGCGGCCCAACGCCGGCTCGAAGTCTGTGCGCTGAGCAGATACGCATACGAAACCGCCCGGACTCACAGGAGTCCGGGCGGTTTCGTATGCGTCTGGTGACAGGGGTTGGCTCAGCCCCTGATGATGGTGGTGCGGCTGATCTCCAGCCGCAGCCGGGCGCGGAGGGTGTCCGGGGCCTTCTCGCCGCCGCATTTGGCGGCGATCATTTTCTTGACCCGCTCCTCGACCCCGTAATGACGCAGGCAGGTCGGGCATTCGTCGAGGTGATGCCGCAGCTTGTCCCTGGTTTCCGGGGTGCATTCGCCGTCGAGCAGCGTCCACACCTCGGCGATCACCGCGGCGCACTCGGGATGGTCGGGGTCGACCGGGCCGACGGGAGGGACGAACGTGTGCTCGTCGTTGCGGGTGAACTCGTCATTCATGACGAGACCTCCTCGCTGGCGAGCTGCCCACCGCGCATGAATCCGCGGTCACGTGCGACATCGGCCAGCAGGTCACGCAGTTGCTTGCGGCCTCGGTGCAGTCGAGACATCACCGTCCCGATCGGGGTTTCCATGATTTCCGCGATCTCCTTGTACGGGAATCCCTCGACATCGGCGTAGTAGACCGCCATCCGGAATTCCTCAGGTAATGCTTGCAGAGCATCCTTGATCTCGCTGTCCGGCAGCGCTTCCAGCGCCTCCACCTCCGCGGACCGCAAACCCGTCGAGCTGTGCTCGGCATTGGACGCCAGCTGCCAGTCGGTGATCTCGTCGGTCGGATACTCCGACGGCTGACGCTGCTTCTTGCGGTAGTTGTTGATGTAGGTGTTCGTCAGGATGCGGTAGAGCCACGCCTTCAGATTCGTGCCCTCACGGAACGACCGGAACCCGGCATACGCCTTGACCATGGTTTCCTGCACCAGGTCCTCGGCATCGGCGGGGTTACGCGTCATCCGCAGCGCGCCACCGTAGAGCTGGTCCAGCAGCGGGATGGCGTCGCGTTCGAAGCGGGCGGTGAGTTCGGCGTCGGTCTCTTCGGTCGGGGCGGGTGCGGCCTCGTCTATATCGGTCATCGTGACTGGACCCATCCCTTCCCTCTCGGCACGGCCGAACGGCTCCAGCAAGTACGCCGGACGTTCCAGGCATGCCGTTGACACTGAGAAACTCCTTCCACGATCCTAGAGGTTGACGCCGACAAATCTCGCCGGCGGCTGTTGCGCCCCGTCGCACCTGCAGTAACGCCGGTACCTGGGTTGGTCATTCCCGGCACTAGGCTGGCCCGGTGACACGCGCAGCGACCCCGGCGATCGCGGCCCTCGTCGGCGCCGGCGTCGAGCACGAGATCCTGAGGTACGAGCACGACCCGCGCGCCGACTCGTTCGGCGCGGAGGCCGTCGACCAGCTGGCCGCCGCGCACGGGCTGGACCCGGCGCAGATCTTCAAGACCCTGGTGGTGGCCGCCGGCCGCGATCTCGCGGTGGCGGTGCTGCCGGTGCCGTCGAAACTGTCGCTCAAGGCGGCCGCGGCGGCACTGGGCTTCGCCAAGGTGACCATGGCCGACCGGGCCGCGGCCGAACGCTCCACCGGCTACGTGCTGGGCGGCATCTCGCCGCTGGGGCAACGGCGGGCGCTGCCGACCGTGGTCGACGCCTCGGCGCTGGAGTGGGACCGGGTGCTGTGCAGCGCGGGCAAGCGGGGCTGGGACGTGGCGCTGGCCCCGCAGGATCTGGTCGCTGCCACCAACGCCGTGATCGCCGATATCCGCGCGGCATAGGGTGCACCCATGACTGAAGCGCCACTATCCGGGAAGACCATGTTCATCTCCGGCGCCAGCCGCGGTATCGGGCTGGCCATCGCCAAGCGGGCCGCCGCCGACGGCGCCAATATCGCGCTGCTGGCCAAGACCGCCGAACCGCATCCCAAACTCGAGGGCACCGTCTACACCGCGGCCAAGGAGATCGAGGAGGCCGGCGGGCAGGCGCTGCCCATCGTCGGTGACGTCCGCGACGGCGACTCGGTGGCGGCGGCGGTGGCCCAGACCGTCGAGCGGTTCGGCGGTATCGACCTGTGCGTCAACAACGCCTCGGCGATCAACCTGGGCTCCATCGAGGAAGTGCCGCTCAAGCGGTTCGACCTGATGAACGGCATCCAGATCCGCGGCACGTACGCGGTGTCGCAGGCCTGTATCCCGCACATGAAGGGCCGCGCCAACCCGCACATCCTGACCCTGTCGCCACCGTTGCGGCTGGAATCGCAGTGGCTCAAGCCGACGGCCTACATGATGGCGAAGTTCGGCATGACGTTGTGTGCGCTGGGCATCGCCGAGGAGATGCGCGAGGCTGGGATTGCGTCGAACACCTTGTGGCCGCGCACCCTGGTCGCCACCGCCGCGGTGCAGAATCTGCTGGGCGGCGACGAGGCGATGGCCAAGGCCCGCAAACCCGAGGTGTACGCGGATGCGGCGTACGCGATCTTCACCAAACCCGCCCGCGAGTACACCGGGCAGAGTCTGCTGTGCGAGGACGTGCTGCTGGACTCCGGGGTCACCGACCTGTCCGTGTACGACTGCGTGCCCGGCTCGGACCTCGGCGTCGACCTGTGGGTGGACACCCCGAACCCGCCGGGATACCGCGGATGAACGCCAGGGTGGTTCTGGCTGAACAGTTGTCGCGGTTCGAGGTGTACTACGGCGACGAGCTGGCCGGCTTCGCCGAATATCTGGATCATGGCGGGCAGCGGATCTTCTTCCACACCGAGATCGGCGAGCAGTTCGGCGGTAAAGGCTTGGCCAGCACGCTGATTCGGCAAGCGCTGCGTGAGACCGCCGACGCGGGACTGCGCATCGTGCCGCTGTGTCCGTTTGTGGAAAGCTTCGTGAAGAAGCACCCCGACGACGAAACCTACGCCGCTGCGGTGGACGCGGTGACCGAGGCGGCAGTCGAGCTGGTGCGCAAACGCTGACCCGAAGGGACGCCTGTGGCCGAGCGCCTGGTGCCGCTGACGACGATCACCGCACAGTGGGGCCGGATCGGCTGTCTGGGTTTCGGTGGGCCACCGACCCATATCGCGATGCTGCGCGAACTGTGTGTGCAGCGGCGGCGGTGGCTGGACGCCGACGAGTTCGAGGACGCCATCGCGGCCATGAACCTGCTGCCCGGTCCCGCGTCGACGCAGCTGGCCATCTACACCGCCTGGCGTCTGCGCGGCGTGCGCGGCGCACTCGTCGGCGGGCTGGCGTTCATCCTGCCCGGGCTGGTCGTCATCCTGGCGCTGGCGGCGTTCTTCCTGTCCGGCGGTGCGCCCGGCTGGGCGCGGGGCGCAGCCGCCGGGGCCGGCGCGGCGGTGGCGGCCGTCGCGCTGCACGCCGCCGTCGGGCTGATCCCCTCCAGCTGGCGACGGGCCGGTGCGACGCCCTGGCCCAGGATCCGCTGGATCGGCTATTTCATCGCCGGTGCGGTCGCCGCGGCCCTGACCGGCCCGTGGCTGGTGCTGGTGCTGATCGCCGCCGGGGTGCTGGAGATCGCGGCCCGCATCGCCCCGTCACGGGCCGGCGCGCAGGCCTGGCCGGTGCTGCTGGCCGCGGCCCCGGCGCTGGCCGGGATACCGGCCCTGGTGTGGACGGCGTTCAAGGTGGGTGCGCTGTCCTACGGCGGCGGGTTCGTCATCATCCCGCTGATGCAGGACGACGCCGTGCACCGGCATCACTGGATGACCGACGCCGAGTTCCTCAACGCGGTGGCCCTCGGCCAGATCACCCCCGGGCCGGTGCTGCACACCGTGGCGGTGGTGGGTTACGCGGCCGCGGGCGTCGGCGGTGCCCTGCTGGCGGCTCTGGTCGCGTTCGGCCCGTCGTTCGTCATGGTGATCGGCGGCGGCAGGCATTTCGACGCACTGCGCGCGAACCGGTACGTGCAGGCCTTCCTGACCGGCGCCGGGCCGGCCGTCATCGGTGCCATCACCGGCTCGGCGGTGCCGTTGGCGCTGGCCGCCCAGCACCTGTGGCAGTTCGGCGTGCTGGCGCTGGCCGCGGTGGCGCTGCTGGTGGCCCGCCGCGGCGTGGTCAGCACGTTGATCGGCGCGGCGGCCCTGGGCATCGGTGCGTATCTGGTCGGACTGCCGGTCGGCTGACCTAGGCTGGGGCCGTGCCCAACTCGTCGATCTGGTCCGCGGGGCGGTATGAATCCGTCGCCGAACGTATCGCGCCCATCGCCGCCGAGGTGCTCACCGCGGTCGGTGCCCGGCTCCCACTGTCCGGGGCCGAGTTGGTGGACCTGGCCTGCGGCACCGGCAACGCGGCGCTGGCCGCCGCGGCCGCCGGCGCCCGCGTGACCGGCGTGGACATCACCCCGGAGTTGCTGGCCATCGCCGCCGAGAAGCCCGGTGGCGACGCGGTGCGCTGGGTGGCCGCCGATGCCAGCGCCACCGGCCTGGCCGATGCGAGTTTCGATGCGGCCGTGTCGAATATGGGCATCATCTTCGTGGAGCCCGTCGCCATGGTCGCCGAACTGGCCCGGTTGCTGCGCCCGGGCGGGGTGCTCGGATTCTCCACCTGGGTGCGCGATGCCGACAACCCGTTCTACACGCCGATCCTGGAGGTGCTCGGCCCGCCGCCGCCGGCGCCGTACGGCCCGGATCAGTGGGGTGACCCGGATACCGCGCGGTCCCGGCTGGCCGCCGACTTCACCGATGTCACCATCGAAAACGGTGTGCACCCTTGGCGATTCGCGTCCGTGGAACAGGCGGTGGACCTCATCACCCGGGAATCGCCCATGCACCTGGACATCCTGGCCCGGCTCGACGACGGGACCCGCGCCCGGCTGGTGGGCGCCTTCGAGGCGGCCTTCGCCGCGTACGCCGGTCCGGGCGGGGTCGAGTTCGGCGCCCCCTACGCGGTCGTCACCGCGCACGCGAGGAGCAATTGAACACCGGCGCGGCGTCAGTCGGCCTGATAGAGGATTCCGCGGCCGATGGCGGTGCGGATCTCCGGCAGCGCGGCCTCAGCGAGCGCGCCGGCGTCGACCCCGTGATGGGCGGCGAGCAGGTCGATCAACGCGCCCAGCGGTACCTCACCGCGGCAGCCCGCCAGCAGGGCGCGCAGCACCTCGTCGACGCCGATCACCGCGGCAGGCCCGCCGGGGCGGCGCACCGCCGCACCGATCTGCTGCCAGCCGTGCTCACCGGGCAGCGACTGCTCCTCCAAAAGCACCGGGGCCGTGGACAATCGGGCGGCCAGCAGCTCCTCGTCGGTGGTGTGCCGCAGGAACGCGCGGCGCGCGAAGAAGGCGTCGACCTCCGGCCCGGTGACCGGCTCGTCGAGAATTTCCTCGCACGTATGTTCCGGGCGTTCACCGGCAGCCGGCACCCGCAACGAGATCAACCCCATGCCGATACCCGTGATGCCCTGCTCGGCGAACCAGTCCAGCCACGCACCGCCGCGCTGCGCGGCCTGTTCCGTCGGCTCGCCGGCGTCGGCCAGCCACAGCGCGACGTAGCTGACCGGGTCGGCGAGCTCACGCTGTACCACCCAGGCGTGCAGACCGGTGCCCGCCAGCCAGTCCCGCACCCGGGTGCGCCAATCGTCCCCGCGCACGATCCAGTTGGCCATGATGTGCGCGGTGCCACCGGGGTTGAGGTGGTCGGCGACCTGTTCGACGATGCTGCGGCACAAGCCGTCTCCGGCCACCCCGGAGTCGCGGTAGATGTAGTCCATGTCGCCGGCGCCCACCACGAACGGCGGGTTGGACACGATGAGGTCGAACCGCTCCCCCGCCACCGGCTCGAACAGACTGCCGTGGCGCAGATCCCAGGACATGCCGTTGAGCCGGGCGGTGGCCGCGGCCAGCGCCAGCGCGCGTTCGTTGGTGTCGGTGGCCACGATCTGCTCGCAATGAGCATCCAGGTGCAGGGCCTGCACACCGCAACCGGTGCCGAGGTCCAGGGCACGCCGCGCCGGCGTACGGACCACGGCACGGGCCAGGGAGATCGAGGCGCCGCCGATGCCGAGCACGTGATCACGGTGCAGCGGGCCGCTGCGCAGGGCGGCATCCTGATCGGAGACCACGAGGAAGTCGCTGTAGGGCCGGATGTCCAGGATCGCGCGCACCGTCTCGCCCGTGTCCTCCAGCACGCCGTCCGCCGTCAACGCGGCCAAGCCCGCCGTCGGGAACGCCTCGGCGGCCCGCTGCGGGCTCTCGTCGGCGCCGAGGAGGAACAACCGCACCAGGGTGGCCAACGGTCCCCCGGCGGCGTCGCAGGCACGCAGGGCCGGCCACCACACACCCCGGCCGAGGGCGGCGTGGGCGTCGGGGCCGAGCAGTTCGGCCACCCCGTCGACGGTGTAGCCGGCCGCCCGCAGGTCCGCGCCGAGGGCGTCGACGACGTCGTCGTTCAAAACAGACCCGGCTCGGGCTGGGCGGCCTCGATCAACTCGGGACCGTTGTTGCGGGTGCTGTTCACCAGCCGGGACACCTCGCGGATCTCGATGCGGTCCAGGTCGCCGTGCCCGCGCAGCAGTCCCTCGTCGATCGGCGCGTCCGGGTCCAGCCAGCGATCCCAGTCGGCCTCGCTGATGGTCAGCGGCATCCGGTCGTGGATGTCGGCGAGTTGGGCGGCGGCGTCGGTGGTGATGATGGTGCAGCTGAGCAGCGGCGCGCTGTCCCTGGCGGCATCTTTGGGCCGCCAGGTGGACCACAGCCCCGCCATGAACAGCGGTTCACCGTCACCGGCGTACATGTAGAACGGCGTCTTGGTGGCCTTCTTACCGTCGGCGGCCGGGTTGGGCCGCCATTCGTACCAGCCGTCCATCGGCACCAGGCAGCGCTTGCTCTTGGCCGACCCGCGGAACGCCGGCGAGGTGGTCAACGTCTCGGCGCGGGCGTTGATCAGCAGCGGGCCCTTGGTCTCGGGCCCGCCCTCGGCGGTGGTCTTGGCCCACGGCGGGATCAGTCCCCAGCGCATCGAGCGCAGGCGGCGGGTGGACTCGTCGTCGGGTTGCGTGTGTCGTTTGACCACGGTGCTGATGGTCGTGGTGGGTGCCACGTTGTAGTTGGGGGTGTAGTCGGAACCGCCCTCTTTGGCGGCCGCGACGGTCTCGTCGAGCGCCTTGATTTTCTCGGCCAGCAGCGCCGGGTCGGTGGTCACCGCAAATCGCCCACACATACCAGGCAGGATAGAGGTCGTGACTGACTGGCCGGCACCGTCGACTTCCGAACCCGTGAACGCCACCGTGACGGTGCCCGGGTCCAAATCGCTGACCAACCGGGCACTGATCCTGGCCGCGCTGGCCGCGTCGCAGGGCGAGTCGACCGTGGGTGGCGCGCTGCGCAGCCGGGACACCGACCTGATGATCGGCGCGCTGCAGGCCCTCGGCCTGACCGTCACCGGCGACACCGACCTGACCATCGGTGGGACCATCGCCCCGGCACCCGGCACCCGGATCGACTGCGGGCTGGCCGGCACGGTGCTGCGGTTCGTTCCCGCGGTGGCCGCCCTGGGCGCCGAAACGGTGACCTTCGACGGCGACGAGCAGGCGCGGGCCCGGCCGATCGCCCCGCTGCTGAACGGGTTGCGGGATGTCGGCGTGCGCATCGACGGTGACGGTCTGCCGTTCCGGGTGCTCGGGCACGGCGGTGCCGACGGTGGCGAAGTGCATATCGACGCCTCCGGGTCGTCGCAGTTCGTCTCGGGCCTGCTGCTGGCCGGCGCGACCTTCCGGGACGGGCTGACCGTGGTGCACACCGGCGACTCGGTCCCCTCGGCCCCGCATATCGGGATGACGGTGTCGATGTTGCGCGATGCCGGTGTAACCGTGGATGATTCGCTGCCCAACCGGTGGCGTGTCGAGCCGGGCACGGTCGCGGCCCGGCACTGGGACATCGAGCCCGACCTGTCCAACTCCGTGCCGTTCCTGGCGGCGGCGGCGGTCACCGGCGGGACCGTGCGGATCGACCGGTGGCCCGCGGTGAGCATCCAGCCCGCCGAGGTCATCCTCGGCCTGCTGGCCCGACTCGGTGTCATTGCGGTGCAGAAGGAAACACATCTGGAGGTGCAAGGCGCGCCGTCCTACGGTGGCATCGACGTGGACCTGCACGATGTCGGTGAATTGGCCCCGTCCATCGCCGCGCTCGCCGCGCTGGCCACCGAGGGATCGGTGTCCACCCTGCGCGGCATCGCGCATCTGCGGGGCCACGAGACGGATCGGCTGGCCGCGCTGAGCGCCGAGATCAACGGCCTGGGCGGGCAGTGCGCCGAGACGTCCGACGGTCTGGTCATCACGGCCGTCCCGTTGCACGGCGGCACCTGGCATTCTTACGCCGACCACCGGATGGCCACCGCGGGTGCGATCATCGGGTTGCGGGTGCCCGGCGTGACGGTCGAGGACATCGGTACGACGGCCAAGACCCTGCCGGACTTTCCCGGCATGTGGACCGAAATGCTGTTGGACGACCGGGGATAGCGGATTTGAGAGCGGCCGACTACGACGAGTCCGATGTCCGGGTGCGCCCGGGCAAGGGGTCGCGGCCGCGCACCAAGAATCGCCCCGACCATGCCGACGCCGCCGAGGCGATGGTTGTCACGGTGGACCGCGGCCGGTGGGGGTGTGCCCTCGACGGCGACCCGGACCGCCACGTGACCGCGATGCGGGCCAGGGAACTGGGCCGCACCCCGATCGTGGTCGGCGACGAGGTCGGGATCGTGGGCGACCTGTCCGGACGGGCCGACACGCTGGCACGCATCGTGCGCCGTGCGGAGCGCCGAACGGTGTTGCGCCGCACGGCCGATGACACCGACCCCACCGAACGGGTGGTGGTCGCCAACGCCGATCAGCTGCTCATCGTGGTGGCCCTGGCCGACCCGCCGCCCCGCACCGGGTTCGTGGAGCGGGCCTTGATCGCCGCCTACGCCGGTGGGCTGGAACCGATCCTGTGCCTCACCAAATCGGACCTCGCGCCGGCGGAACCGTTCGCCGCCCAGTTCATCGACCTGGACCTGACGGTGGTGACCGCCGGACGCGACGACCCACTGGACGTGGTGGCACCGATGCTGGCCGGCAAGGTGACGGTGCTGCTGGGGCATTCCGGTGTCGGGAAGTCGACACTGGTGAATCGCCTTGTGCCCGAAGCAGACCGGGCCACCGGCGAGGTGACCGGGGTGGGCAAGGGCCGGCACACGTCGACGCAGTCGATCGCCCTGCCGCTGCGGGAGTCCGGCTGGGTGATCGACACGCCCGGCGTGCGGTCGTTCGGGCTGGCGCACATCGCGCCCGACGACGTGGTGCAGGCCTTCTCGGATCTGGCCGAGGCGGTGCAGGACTGCCCGCGCGGGTGCGGCCACATGGGCCCGCCCGCCGACCCGGAATGCGCGCTGGACGAGCTGACCGGCGCCGCCGCGGCGCGGGTGACCGCGGCGCGGCGGCTGCTGGCCACCCTCAAAGAGCCCGCCTACTAGGCGGCGCGCTTGTCCCGGCGCCACCCTCGCACGGTCGCGATGGCGGTCTTCAGGCCGCGACGCCGGCCGGTGGCCGGGTCCTCGACCCCGAAACCTTCGAGCTCGTCGAACATCCGCTCACTGCGGGTCTCCGGGGCGTTGTCGGCGGTGTCGCGCAGATACTTGTTCGGCAACGACAGCTTCGCGATGGTGCGCCACGTCTTGGCGTACTGCACCAGGAACGAACCGGTGGTGTAGGGCAGGTCGTACTTCTCGCACACCGCCTGCACCCGCAGCGACACCTCATAGAGCCGGTTGCTGGGCAGGTCCGGGTAGATGTGGTGCTCGATCTGGTGGCACAGGTTGCCGCTCATGAAGCGCAACACCGGACCGTTGCGGAAGTTCGCGCTGCCCAGCATCTGGCGCAGGTACCACTCACCACGGGTCTCCCCGACCATGTCGGTCTTGGTGAACTTCTCCGCACCGTCCGGGAAATGGCCGCAGAAGATCACGGCGTTGGCCCAGACATTGCGAATCACGTTGGCCCAGAAGTTGGCTCGCGCGGTGGACTTGTAGGTCGCGGCCGGCGACAACGACGTCAACGCCGGGTAGGCCACATAGTCCTTGAACAGCTGCTGCGCGGACTTGGTGCCGAACTCCTTGAGCCGCTCCATGGTGGCCTTGCGGTCGTCACGGCCCTTGGCGATCTTGCCGAGCTCCAGGTGCTGCAGTCCGACGCCCCACTCGAACAACATCGCCAGGGCGGTGTTGTAGAGAAGGTTGAAGGCGTTGAACGGCTTCCACCGCTGATCGCGGGTGACGCGCAGCAGGCCGTAGCCCACATCGTCGTCCATGCCGAGGATGTTGGTGTACTTGTGGTGCATGAAGTTGTGGGTGAAGCGCCAGTGCTTGGAGGCACTGTTCATGTCCCACTCCCACGTCGAGGAGTGAATCTCGGGATCGTTCATCCAATCCCACTGGCCGTGCATGACGTTGTGGCCGATCTCCATGTTCTCGATGATCTTGGCCACGCCCAGGGTCGCCGTACCGGCCCACCAGGCGGAGCGCCGCGAACTCGCGGCCAGCATCACCCGGCCCGCCACCTCGAGCGCGCGCTGGGCGGCGATGGTGCGGCGGATATAGCGTGCGTCGCGCTCGCCGCGGGAGTCCTCGATGTCCTGCCGGATCGCGTCGAGTTCGACGGCCAGGCTCTCGATATCGGCTTCAGTCAAGTGTGCGAACGCCGGCACATCGGTAATAGCCACTGGTCAACCCTCCTATCCGTTTCCTACTCTAGCGTAACCTACGCTACCGTAGGTTAGCTCCGGGTAAACAGTTATGCGTCCAGCACACAATCGCCGGACGCCGCCGAGACACACGTCTGCACACGCGTTCCCGGTTCGTGTTCGACGCCCGTGCGCAGATCGCGCACGTGTCCGTCCAACAAGCCGACGACGCAGGACTGGCAGATGCCCATCCGGCAGCCGAACGGCATCCGGACACCGGCGCCCTCGCCGGCCTCCATCAACGACGTCGCCGCGTCGGCCTGCACGGTCTTGCCGCTGCGCTCGAAGGTCACCGCGCCGCCGGTGCCGTGCGGCGCCGCCCGCGAGACCGCGAACCGCTCCAGGTGCAGCTTCTCGCCCAATCCGGCTGCGGTCCAGATCCTTTCGGCATCATCGAGCATGCCCTCCGGGCCACACGCCCACACCTGACGGTCCCGCCAATCGGGCACCACCTCGCCGAGCCGCAGCAGATCCAGCCGACCCTGCGTCCGAGTGGTCCGCACGATCAGCCGGTAGCTGGGATGCGTCTCGTGCAGGGTGGCCAGTTCGGCCGCGAACAACACGTCGGCTTCGGTGGGGGCCGAGTGCACGTGGACGACATCGGTGATCTGGCCGTGCCGGGCCAGGGTGCGCAGCATCGACATGACCGGGGTGATCCCGGAGCCTGCGGTGATGAACAGCACCTGAGGCGGCGCCGGATCCGGCATCACGAAATTGCCCTGTGGTGCCGCCAGCCGGACGATGGTGCCCGGCGTGACACCCTCCACCAGGTGGGTGGACAGGAAGCCCTCGGGCATCGCCTTGACGGTGATGCTGATGGTGGCGCGCCGCCCGCTGCCGGTCACCGGCGGCGAGGTCAGCGAGTACGACCGCCACCGCCAACGCCCGTCGATCGGCAGCCCGATGCCGATGTACTGGCCGGGCTCGTAGTCGAAGGTGAAGCCCCATCCCGGCTTGATCACCAGGGTCGCCGAATCCGACGTCTCACGCCGGACCTCGACCACCTTGCCGCGCAACTCGCGGGCCGACCACAGCGGATTGGCCAGCTTCAGGTAATCGTCGGGCAGCAACGGGGTGGTGATCCGGCCCGCGATGGCACGCAGGGTCTTCCAGTGCGCCGGCCCCGGAATCGAGGGACGGACCGTATCGGCAACATTGGCCGTGTTCTTGACGGTGCTCTTGGCCACGCAACCTACGGTACCGTAACCTACGGTGCCGTATCTAGTACTCGGCGGTAACTTATTCCTGTGATCGGCCCGACACCGTCACAGCAGTTCGAGCAGGAACGGCAACTCCTGGGGCGCGTACCAGGCCAGATCGTGGTCCTGCGCATCCCCGACGGTGAGCTCGGCATCCTCGTCGCCGAGGTCAGCGGCGTCGATCACCTCGATGGCCGCCAGCACCGCCTCCTCCGCGGCCGCGTTGTCGACGTAGACCGCCACGATGTGGTCGTAGTCGATCGGGCCCGCCAACCGCACCACGGCGTCATCGAGGTCGGGGCGCACGGTCACTCCCTCTGCGTCGGCCACCACCACGACGCGGCGCGGCGGCAGGTCACCGACGCCGCCGGCCAGCAATCTCAGCGACGCCAACGCCGCCTCCCCGAGGGCCACCTCGGCCAGTTCCTCGTCGTCCCCGTGCGCGTACGCCTCGCGCAGGGTCGGGGTGACCGCGAACGCCGTACCGCTGCGGGCGTGGATCACCCGGTCGGCGATCAACTGTTGCAGCATCGCCAACGTGGCCGGCACATACACGCGCATCAACGGGCCGCCTCCAACAACTCGTCCAAGGACTCTCGCAACAACGACGGAAAGACGTCCACGTCGCTCATCGCGTCGCGGTCGGCGTTGATGCCGAAATACAGCATGCCGTTGTAGGACGTCACGCCGATCGCCAGCACCTGATTGGTCAGCAGCGGGGGCACCGCATACGTCTCGATGAGCTTGGTGCCCGCGATGTACATCTGCTTCTGCGCGCCCGGCACGTTGGTGATGAGCAGGTTGAACTGGCGGGCCGAGAAACTGGTGGCGACCCGGATGCCCATGGCGTGCAGGGTGGGCGGCGCGAAACCGGACAGCGTCACGATGGTGCGCGCGTCGACCAGACTGACCGCGGTGGAATGCGACTCGGTGGCATGCGCGATCTGGGACAGCCGGACCACCGCGTTGCCCTCCCCGATCGGCAGGTCGACCAGGAACGGGGACACCTCGCTGATGGCTTGGCCCGGCCCCGTCGAGTCGATCTCGGCGTCCGGGTACACCGAGTTGGGCGCCATCGCGCGCACCGTCGAGGTGGCCGTCACCGGCTCGCCCCGCGACAGCAGCCAGTTCCGCAAGGCACCGGCCACCACGGCCAGCACCACGTCGTTGACGTCGCAGTCGTAGCGGGCCCGCAGCGCCCGGTAGTCGTCCAGGCGGTGCCCGGCGACGGTGAAGCGCCGGTTGCGCGAGACGGTGGTGTTGAGCGGGCTGTTCGGCGCGGTGCCACGGGCCACCGTCTTGGCCACCTCGGCGACCCGGCGTCCGACGTCGACGAGCGCGCCGGCGTTGGTGGCCACCTCGGTCACCGTCGAGCGCATCGCGGCCAGCTGGGCGGTGGGCCGGGTGATCCACTCACCCAGCGCGCCCAGCAGCAGCGCGGTGTCGCTCGGTTCACGGGCCGGGATCCAGATGTCCTCGCCGAACTCCGGCGGCTTCTGGCTGCGGTCGGCGATCACGTGGCCGATCTCAAGCGCCGACATCCCGTTGACCAGGGCCTGATGCGATTTGGTGTAGATGGCGATCCGGTTGTTCGTCAGCCCCTCGACGATGTACATCTCCCACAGCGGCCGGGTCTTATCCAACGGCCGCGAACCCAGCCTGGCGACCAGGTCGTGCAGCTGGGCGTCACTGCCCGGGGACGGCAGCGCCGAACGCCGGATGTGATAGGTGATGTCGAAGTCGCGGTCGTCGATCCACACCGGCCGGGCCAGGCCGAAACTGACCTCGCGGACCTTCTGCCGGTAGCGCGGGATCTGCGGCAGCCGGCGCTCCACGGTTTCCAGCACCGACTCGTAACTCAGCCCGGCACGCGGTTTACGCACGATGGACAACGACCCCACGTACATCGGGGTGGCCGTGTTCTCCATGTGGAAGAAGGCCGCATCCGATGCCGACAACCTGGTCACCATCGTGGTGTGGCCCCTCCCCCCTGGTCCGTCGGCCCGGCGTTCAGGTAAACGCACGAATGACCGTCAACTTAGCGGCAATGCACCCGGGGCCGCATCACAGGTGCGTGGGAGCCCTCCGCAACCGTGCGATCATCAATATGCCTGTGCCTCTCCAGCAGCGTCCTGTCCGTGCCGTAGCGCTGGAATCGTCTTGGAGAGACTCACTGTGACCACCCTTCCGCATCCCGCCGCCGAACCTCGCCCCTCGTGTGTGACGAGGCCGATCATCGACTGCGAGCCGCCGCCGCTGGGCCCGGTCGCCTGCCCGCCCCCGGCCCTGGTGCTGCGCAAGAGATCCGCACCGCATCTGCGGTTGGCCCCGCGCAGCGAGCCTGCCGAGCCGGTGCCGGCACCAGCGGGAGCGTTCGCCGACGCGGCGCTGCGCCGCGTGCTCGAGGTGATCGACCGCAGGCGGCCGGCCACGCAGTTGCGCGGGCTGCTGGCGCCCGGCCTCGTCGATGCGACGGTGGCGCTGGCCCGGACTCCCCAACCCGGCGGGGCCGCGGTGCTGCGCCGGGTGGGGCTGCGCCGGGCCGCCGGATGCGGTCCCGAACGCGTCGACGCCGCCGAGGTGTTCGCCAGCTACACCCGCGGTGCGCGGGTGCGCGTCATCGCGGCCCGCATTGAACTGGTCGCCGGGCGCTGGCAGGTGGTGGCGCTGCAGGTGGGCTAACGCCGCTTGGACTGGCGGGCCTGCTGGCGGGCCGCTTCGCGGCGTTCCTTGCGGGTGCCCGGCTCGGGTGCGGCATGGCGGCCACCGGAGGACCGCTGCACCTCGGCAGAGCCGTCCTCGGCCGGTCCGGAGTACGTCAGCGCCGGGGCCCGGTCGCCGTCCTGGATGCCCTTGGCCTGCACCCCGGCCGGCCGCTCCTGGGTGGCCACCTGTCCCTGCGCCTGCTGCGCCGCCGCGGCCGCGAACTCGGCCAGCCCCTGGGACATCGGGGTGGCCTGCGGGGCAGGTGCCTGCGGAGCCGCCTCGACCGCCACGTTGAACAGGAAGCCGACCGACTCCTCTTTGAGCCCGTCGAGCATGGCGACGAACATGTCGTAACCCTCGCGCTGGTATTCCACCAACGGGTCGCGCTGGGCCATCGCGCGCAGGCCGATGCCCTCCTTGAGGTAGTCCATCTCGTAGAGGTGCTCGCGCCACTTGCGGTCGATCACGTTGAGCAGCACGTTGCGTTCCAGCTGCCGCATCGCGCCCTCACCACCGATGGCGTCGATCTGCTTCTCGCGTTCGGCGTAGGCCCGCTCGGCATCCTCGATCAGCGCACCCAGCAGTTCGTCGCGGGTCAGCTCGCCGGGTTCGCCGACGGCATCGGAATCCAGCAGATCGTGATGATCGATACCCACCGGGTAGAGGGTCTTGAGCGCCTCCCACAGCTTCTCCAGATCCCAGTCCTCGGCGTAGCCCTCGCCGGTGGCGCCGTCGACATAGGCGGTGATGACGTCGACCATCATGTCGTGGGCCTGCTTCTGCAGGTTCTCGCCCTCGAGGATCATCCGGCGCTCTTTGTAGATGACCTTGCGCTGCTGGTTCATCACCTCGTCGTACTTGAGGACGTTCTTGCGGACCTCGAAGTTCTGCTGCTCGACCTGGGTCTGCGCGCTCTTGATCGCCCGGGTCACCATCTTCGCCTCGATGGGGACGTCGTCGGGCAGGTTCAGCCGGGTCAGCAGGGTTTCCAGGGTCGCCCCGTTGAACCGGCGCATGAGCTCGTCGCCGAGGGACAGGTAGAACCGCGACTCGCCCGGGTCACCCTGACGGCCGGAGCGGCCGCGCAGCTGGTTGTCGATACGCCGCGACTCGTGCCGCTCGGTGCCCAGCACGTACAGACCGCCGACGGCGATCACTTCCTCGGCCTCGGCCTTGGCCTCGGTCTTGATCGCCTTGACGGTGGCGTCCCAGGCCGCGTTGTACTCCTCCGGCGTCTCGACCGGGTCGAGGCCCTGGTCCCGCAGCCGCTTGTCGGCGAGGAACTCGACGTTGCCGCCCAGCACGATGTCGGTACCGCGGCCGGCCATGTTGGTGGCCACCGTGATGGCGCCACGGCGGCCGGCCTCGGCGATGATGTTCGCCTCCTGCTCGTGGTACTTGGCGTTGAGCACGTTGTGCGGGATGCGCCGCTTGGTGAACTGCCGCGACAGGTACTCGGAACGCTCGACCGACGTGGTGCCGATCAGGACGGGCTGGCCCTTCTCGTAGCGTTCGACGACGTCGTCGACCACGGCGATGTACTTGGCCTCTTCGGTCTTGTAGATCAGGTCGGAGGCGTCCACCCGGATCATCGGCCGGTTGGTCGGGATGGCCACCACGCCCAGGCCGTAGATCTCGTGCAACTCGGCGGCCTCGGTCTCGGCCGTACCGGTCATGCCGGAGAGCTTGTCGTAGAGCCGGAAGTAGTTCTGCAGGGTGATGGTGGCCAAGGTCTGGTTCTCGGCCTTGATCTCCACATGCTCCTTGGCCTCGATCGCCTGGTGCATGCCCTCGTTGTAGCGGCGGCCGATCAGCACACGGCCGGTGAACTCGTCGACGATGAGCACTTCACCGTTGCGGACGATGTACTCCTTGTCGCGCTCGAACAGCTCCTTGGCCTTGAGCGCGTTGTTCAGGTAGCTCACCAGCGGCGAGTTGGCGGCCTCGTACAGGTTGTCGATGCCGAGCTGGTCCTCGACGAACTCGACGCCGATCTCGTGCACACCGATGGTGCGCTTCTTCAGATCGACCTCGTAGTGGACGTCCTTCTTCATGAGCGGGGCCAGCCGGGCGAACTCGGCGTACCAGTGCGAGGCGCCGTCGGCCGGGCCGGAGATGATCAGCGGGGTCCTGGCCTCGTCGATCAGGATCGAGTCGACCTCGTCGACGATGGCGAAGTTGTGGCCGCGCTGCACCATCTCGGGGACCGAATGCGCCATGTTGTCGCGCAGATAGTCGAACCCGAACTCGTTGTTGGTGCCGTAGGTGATGTCGGCCGCGTACGCCGCCCGCCGTTCGTCGGGGGTCAGGCCGGACAGGATCACCCCGACCTCCAGCCCCAGGAAGCGGTGCACGCGGCCCATCTGCTCGGCATCGCGTTTGGCCAGGTAGTCGTTGACGGTGACGATGTGCACGCCCTTGCCGGCGAGCGCGTTCAGGTAGGCGGGCAGGATGGCGGTGAGGGTCTTGCCCTCACCGGTCTTCATCTCGGCGACGTTGCCGAAGTGCAATGCCGCGCCGCCCATCACCTGGACGTCGAAGTGGCGCTGTCCGAGCACCCGCCAGGCCGCCTCGCGGGCGACGGCGAAGGCCTCGGGCAGCAGATCGTCGAGCTCGGCTCCGTCGGCGACCCGCTTGCGGAACTCGTCGGTTTTGGCACGGAGTTCGGCGTCGGTCAGCTTCTCCACGTCATCGGACAAGGTGTTCACATAGTCAGCGACCTTTTTCAGGCGCTTGACCATGCGGCCTTCACCGAGACGGAGCAACTTTTCGAGCACGCTATTTCCTCTTCGGGTGGATTGGAATCTCAGCTGGTAACTGCGGTCCATCGTAGGTGACCGCCGTCGGCTGCCCCGCGAGATGCAACCCGAATGACGCAACGAGCCCCCGGCTGCGCGCCGGGGGCTCGTGCTGGATATCGCTCGGATATGGCCGGGATGGGGACTCAGGCCAGCCTGATGAGGCCGTAGTCGTAGGCGTGCCTGCGATACACCACCGACGGCCGGTCGGACTCCTTGTCGTGGAACAGGAAGAAATCGTGTCCGACGAGCTCCATCTCGTAGAGCGCGTCGTCGACGGTCATCGGCGTGGCCTGATGCTCCTTGGTGCGCACGATCCGGCCGGGCTCATGATCGTCGACGGCCACCTCACTGGGTGCCGGCTCGGGCTCGCTGGGCAGCTCCTCCTGCGGGATCACCGCGGTGGCCTCGTGCAGCGAGACGGGCCTCTTGTCGCCGTAGTGGATCTTGCGCCGGTCCTTGCTGCGGCGTAACCGGTTCTCGAGTTTGCAGACCGCCGATTCCAGCGCGGCGTAGAAGCTGTCCGCGCACGCCTCGCCGCGCACCACGGGCCCGCGACCGCGCGCGGTGATCTCGACGTGCTGACAGTTCTTGCGCTGGCGCCGGTTCTTCTCGTGGTCGAGTTCGACATCGAACAGGTAGATGGTTTTGTCGAAGCGCTCCAACCGAGCCAGCTTCTCGGAGACATATATCCGGAAGTGGTCGGGAACCTCGACGTTACGGCCCTTGACGACGACGTCGGCATTGGTGACGCGCGGTGCGTCGTCCTCGTCCATAACCATGGTGTTGCGATCGGTTTGCACGGATTGGGTTGACATACTTGACAACTCGTTTCTCCTGCGGTGTCGCACGCGCACGGCGTGCCCGGAATGTCAAAGAAACGCGTCGACGGAGCAGTGCAGAAGCGGCGCCCGCCGGCGCAAGGTGTCGACTACTCACCTCCTACCGCTTCTTGGCAGCCGCTCGGTTGCATGGGCGCCCGTGAAGGGTGCCGCCGTGAAACCTTCACGGGTGGTTGGCCCCAACGTAGTCCGTGTTCACCTGACTGTGCCACCAATTTCGCAGACCTGTTTTGAGTTCTTCATCTCGCGGCAATCGACGTCCCCGTCACCGCCGGTCATCACGCGTTGGCGATCGCCAGCACCGCCTGCACCGACACGCCGCGGGTTTGCAGCGCGGCGACCGACGCACACGCGGTGGCCCCGGTGGTCACCACATCGTCGAGCAGCAGCACGGGGGCCGTCGGCGCGACGCGCACGCGCACCCGGCCGGCCAGATTGCGCTGTCGGTCCGCACTGGACAGGCCCACCGAGTCCTTGGCGAAGCCGGCCAGCCGCAGGGACCGGGTGACGGTGACCCCGGGCAGCCCAGCGGTCGCCAGCCGGGCCACCCGGCCGACTGGGTCACCCCCGCGCCGGCGCGCGGCGGTCCACCGGGTGGGTGCCGGCACGACGGTCAGAGGCGTCTCCAACAGCCCCCAGGTGAGCAGCTGCGTGAGTCCGGTGCGCACCGCGAGCGCCAACGGCGTGATCAGGTCGGCCCGGCCGTGTTCCTTGGCCGCGACGATGGCCCGCCGGCGCGCCGCGGCGTAGCGCCCCAGGGACAGCACCGGGACGCCCGGATCGAGCCGGGGTGTCACGACGCGTGGTTCGGCGGCCTTGGCGCGCAGCTCGGCGTCGCACACCGGGCACCAGCGGGTGCCGGGCGCGGCGCAGCCACCGCATTCGACGGGCAGCACCAGGTCGAGCAGCATGCGTTCAGTCTGGCGGCGGGCACCGACACGTCAGCCGGGCAACACCGGCAGCGCGCCGGCCACCATCAGCGGGCGCACCTCGGACCAGTTCAGGTCGTTCTCGGCCGCCGAGCCCGACAACTGCAGCACCCCGCGCTGGTCGGCGACGTACACCGTGGACGGGTTGGCCGCCACGGTGGTCACCGGCGCGACCAGGTTCTGCGCCGGCCCGTCGGAGTTCACCCCGTCGAGGTTCACATAGGACACCGGATGCGCGGTATCGGTACGGGTGACGACGATGTCGTCGCCGGTGCGCCAGGACAACGACACCGCGGTGTCGCCGAGCCCGAAGCCCAGCCGGCGGGGATAGGTCAGCGCGTACTGCCCACCCGGGGTCTGCTCGACCCCGGCCAGGATCACCTGGCCGTTGATCACCATGGCGGCGCGGGTGCCGTCGCGGGACAGCTGCAGCTCGGAGATGGGCCCGGAGAACTTCGTCGCGACCGCCGTCGAGTCCACGGGGATCCGGGCCGGCTGACCCGAGGCCGCCTCCTGCAGGACGCGCACCACGTTGTTGCCGTCGACGACGATCCAGATCGCGTCGTCGAGTGACCAGGTGGGCCGGGTCAGGGTGCGGCCGTCGATGGCCTGGCCGGTGTTGCCGCCGAGCGGCCCGATCCACAGCGACGAGGACATGTCGGGGGCGCCGGGCCGCAACACCACCACCGTCGCGGCCTCCTGGCCGCTGCGCGACAACGCCGCCGACACCTGTCCGGGCGTCTGACCGAAGGCACCCGGCACCCGCGGCGCGTTCTGGCCGTCCAGGGACACCATCGACCCGCCGATCAGGGCGTGCAGGCCGGCGGCCGCACCGTCGGCCGCGCCGGGGTCGCTGGCCGCCACGTCGGCGGTGTCCCAGCCGTCGGCGAACCGGTCGTCCAGCGCCGCGCCGTCGGCGTTGATCACGTACGGGCCGTTGATCCCGGCCCGGTTCAGCGTCCAGATGATCTGTGCGGCAAGCAGTTGCCGGGTGTGCGGATCGGTGGTGGACAGGTTCTCCAGGTCGATCCGGGCGCCGCCGTAGCCACGCCCCACCCCCGTCTTGCCGCCGTCGGCACGCGTCACCGGCCCGCGCAGACGCAGCGGGGCGGCCAGCAGGTTGCGCACGGTGCGGGCCATCTCGGGGCGCGGTCCGGTGATCAGTTTGGTGACCAGTTCGGTGGCCAACTGGTCGGGGTCGGCGACCGCGACGTAGCGCGGGTCGGGCACCACGGTCTTACCGGTGGGATCGGAGAAGTACAGGGTGCTGCGCTTGTAGGTCTGCTGGAACTGCTGCCAGTCCAGGAACACCCCGTTGGGCAGCTTGTCGATGCGCCAGCCGCCGGAGGTCTTCACCAGTTCGATGGCCCCCGGGTCGGGCAGCGCGCCCTCGGCGGTCTCGAAGACTCCGATATCGGACAGCGAACCCAGGATGTCGGCCCGCATGTTCACCGAAACCCGTTCGGGGCCACGGGTTTCCACGAATACCACCCGGTCGATCAGCAGGGCGCTGCCGGCGTCGTCCCAGCCTCGCGACGCCGACTCGGTGAGGAATTGCCGGGCCGCCAGGTGCCGGTTGGCGGGATCGGCGGTGGCCTTGAGGAATTCACGCAGCAGGACGTCGGGGTCCATTCCCGGGGTCGGGGTGGGCAGGCTGGGTGGTGCGGCACGCTCGACGGTGCCGATCGCTTGCGGCGACGACGAACTCGGCACACCGGCGCAGCCGGACAGGGCCAGCACCGCGGCGCAGAGCACGGCCAGCAGACGGCGCGTCACACGCCCTCCCCCGCCGGTTCGCGTTCCCGGCGCGGTGCGCCCGCTTGATCGACGGGCTTGAGGGGCAATGGGCTGGTGGTGACCTTGTGGCCACGCACCAGCGGCAGGGTGAGCCGGAAGCAGGCACCCTTGCCGGGCTCACCCCACGCCTCCAGCCGGCCCTGGTGCAGCCGGGCGTCCTCGATGCTGATGGCCAGGCCCAGTCCGGTGCCGCCGGAGCGGCGGACCCGCGACGGGTCCGACCGCCAGAATCGGCTGAACACCAGCTTCTCCTCGCCGGGGCGCAAGCCGACACCGTAATCGCGGACGGTGACGGCGACGGTGTCCTCGTCGGCGGCCATCCGGATCTGCACCGGCTTGCGCTCGGCATGGTCGATGGCGTTGGCGATGAGGTTGCGCAGGATGCGTTCCACCCGACGGGGATCCACCTCGGCGATCACCCCGGTCAACGGCATGTCGACGTCCAGCTCGACGCCGGCGTCGGCGGCCAGGTGCCCCACGTTGTCGAGTGCGCTCTGCACCACCGAGCGCAGATCCACCGCCTCCACCGCCAGCTCGGCGACACCGGCGTCGTGCCGGGAGATCTCCAGCAGGTCGGCCAGCAGAGTCTCGAAGCGGTCCAGTTCGTTGACCATCAGCTCGGTGGAGCGGCGCAGCGCGGGGTCCAGGTCCTCGCTGTGGTCGTAGATCAGGTCGGCCGCCATCCGCACCGTCGTCAGCGGGGTGCGCAGCTCGTGGCTGACGTCGGAGGTGAAGCGGCGCTGCAGATTACCGAACTCCTCGAGGTTGGTGATCTGGCGCTGCAGGCTTTCGGCCATGTCGTTGAACGACACCGCCAGTCGCGCCATGTCGTCCTCGCCGCGGACCGGCATGCGTTCGGACAGGTGCCCCTCGGCGAACCGCTCGGCGATCCGTGATGCCGAGCGCACCGGCAGCACGATCTGGCGGGCCACCAACAGGGCGATGGCCGCGAGCAGGCCGAGCAGCACGATGCCACCGGTGGCCATGGTGCCGCGCACCAACGCGATGGTGGATTCCTCGTTGGTCAACGGAAAGATCAGGTACAGCTCAAGATTGGGGACCGACGACGAGGTGGGGCTGCCGACGATCAGCGCCGGCCCGGAGAAGCCGTCGGTGTGCGCGGTGGCGTATTGATAGCTGACCTGGCCGGCCTTGACGAAATCGCGCAGTTCCTTGGGGATCTGCTGCACCGGACCGGCCGCGGTGGCCGCCCGCGGCCCGTCGCCGGGCACCACGAGGACCGCGTCGAAGGCACCGGCCAGCCCCGCACCGGTGTCGACCTTGCGGTCGATCAGGGTGTTGCGTGCCAGCTGCAGGCTGGAGTCGAGTGAGCGGGTCTCCTCACCGCCGACGATGCCGCTGACGGTGTTGCGGGCACGTTCGATCTGCTCGGTGGCGGCCCGCACCTTGACTTCCAGGATGCGGTCGGTGATCTGGCTGGTGAGCACGAAACCGAGCACCATGATGACGGCCAGGGACAACCCGAGGGTCAGGCTCACCACGCGCAACTGCAGGGAGCGTCGCCACGCGAAACCGATTGCCCTGCCGAGGGCGCCCAGCCCGCGTACCACCGGACCGGAGCCGCGGAAGCGGCTGCGGACTCGACGCCGCGAGCCGAAGATCACTGGTACTGCCTACATGTCACGGCGGTCCGGCCTTGTATCCCACTCCTCGAACGGTCAGCACCACCTGCGGGTTCTCCGGGTCGGTTTCGACCTTGGCCCGCAACCGCTGGACATGCACGTTCACCAAACGGGTGTCGGCGGGGTGACGGTATCCCCACACCTGTTCGAGCAGCACATCACGAGTAAACACCTGCCGCGGTTTGCGCGCCAACGCCACCAGCAGGTCGAACTCGAGCGGGGTCAGCGAAATCTGTTCCCCGGCACGAGTCACCTTGTGCGCGGGCACGTCGATGTCGATATCGGCGATGGACAGCATCTCGGCGGGCTCGTCGTCGTTGCGGCGCAGCCGGGCCCGGACGCGGGCCACCAGTTCCTTGGGCTTGAACGGCTTCATCACATAGTCGTCGGCACCGGACTCCAGGCCCAGCACCACGTCGACGGTGTCGGTCTTGGCCGTCAGCATGACGATGGGCACCCCGGAGTCGGCGCGCAGCACCCGGCACACGTCGATGCCGTTCATGCCCGGCAGCATCAGGTCGAGCAGCACCAGATCGGGGCGCAGCTCCCGCACCGCGGTGAGCGCCTGGGTGCCGTCACCGATGACGGCGGTGTCGAAACCCTCCCCCCGCAGCACGATGGTGAGCATCTCGGCCAGGGAGGGGTCGTCGTCCACGACCAGGATCCGTTGCCTCATGGGACACCATGGTGTCACCAAACCGTGACAAACCGCCGGTGCCACACCGCGACGGGTTCGGACCTAAGCCAGAAGGTTGCCCGCCAGCTCCGCGGGAACCACGTCGGGAGCGGCTACCACCCATCGGCCGGCCCAGTCGGCAGCGGCCAGGGCGCGGTACACCGCACCGGTGCGGCGCTGCAGGCCGCCGTCGCGTTCGTAGGCGTCGCGGGCCCGGTCGGACTCCTGCGCCGCGCGGGACACGGCGCGTTGCTCGGCCAGTTCGACCGGAACGTCGAGCAGCACCTGCCAATCCGGGCGGGGCAACGCGAAGCGGCCGAACTCGAGGTCGTGCACCCACGCCACCACGTCACCGTCGGCGCCTTGATGCAGCCGGGCGGCGCTGTAGGCGGCGTTGGATGCGACGTAACGGTCCAGGATGACGACGTCGTACCGGTCGGTGCGGCGCAGGATCTCCTCGCGGGCGCCGGCGCGGTCGAGCGCGAACAACGTCGCCATCGCGTACACCGAGTCGGCCAGGTCGCCGTGGCCGCCGTGCAGCGCCTCGGCCGCCAGGTCGGCGTGCACCGATTCGCCGTAGCGCGGGAAGGCCAGCGTGGTCACCGACTTGTCGCCCGCCTCGAACCCGGCCCGGAGGCCTTCGGTCAGGGTGCGTTTGCCCGCACCGTCCAGGCCTTCGATGACGATCAGCACCGGGCGAGCGTAACTGGTGCACGAGAACCCCCATCGCGGCTAATAAGCTGCACTGTGGAGCGGACCGTCGAGGGACACGGGGGTGTGATGGAACGTCCGGTCGAGGTCGTCGTGTCCGACCTGCACCTCGCGTCGGGCCGGCTGCGTGATGCGGGACAGCGGCTGCAGGACGGCCTGTCCAGCGTCGACCTGGAAACCCGCGAGCTGCTCGGCTCGGGTTGGAAGGGTGGCGCGGCGTCCGCATTCTCGGGTGCATGGGACCAGTGGCACAACGGCGCCGGTCAGGTCATTCGCGGCATACAGACCATGTCCGAGCTGCTGCGGGTCGCCGCCGATCAGTACGCCCGCGCCGACGAGCAGGGCGCGGGCGCCATCGCGTCGGCATCCCCGGAGCCGAGCGCCGGGCCGGCACCGGCTGCTGCCGGTGGGGAGGCGCCGAGCGGGGCGCCCGTACCCACCGCGGCGTCAACGGGCCCAGCGAGTGCGGCCGGTTCGGCAAGTCCAGCGGGTGCGGCCGGTTCGGCGGGTTCGGCGTCGGGTGCGGCGGCCTCCGGAGTGTCCGATGCCGTGTCCCAGGTGGGGCAGCTCGGCGGTCAGGTGTCATCCGGGCTGGCCCAGGCCGCCCAAGCGGCGGCCGGGATGGCGCAACAAGTCGGCCAGGCCGTCGAGCAGATCGTCGAACAGGCCGTCCAGCAATCGGCCGAGGCGGAGAAAGGCGGCGACCAGGCACCCGTCGAACCGCCGCCGTCCGATGCGCAGCCACCGAGCGGTGAGGTGCCGCGATGACGCAACTGGTGGTCGATTTCGGCAAGTTGCAGGCGGCGATCGAGCACATGCAGGCGTTCGAACGTGAGGTCACCGAGTCCCTGGAGGACATCGACCACACCATGGCCGCGCTTCGGGCGTCCTGGCATGGCGAGGGCTCGGATTCCCAGGCCCAGGCTCAGCAGCAGTGGGAGGACGGCGCCGAGCAGATGAAATCGGCGCTGAAGCAGTTGCGGTCGATCGCCCAGGCGGCACACAAGAACTACTCGGAAGCCGTGACCAGAAACGGCGCGATGTGGGGGTAGTCGCCTCGGCGCACGGCCGGATCGAGGTGGATCCGGACGTCCTGATCAACGCGGGCAAGCGCGTCGAGTCGCTGGGAACGCAGCTGGCGATGCTGTCCGACTCACTGGGTGCGGCGCTGGGCGGTGGTATCGCCTCCGGTGCCGATACCGCGGGCCTGAGCTTTGGACTGCAGTATGGCCGAATCGCGGACGATTTCGCGAAAGCACTTGCCATGGCGGCGAATTCGTACCTAGGCGTGGGCCGCATGCTCCAGGCAACCGGCTACAACTACCGTAATGCGGATGCGGCGTCGACCATCGGCGGCCAGGGCCCAAGCGGCGGCGTCGGCCCTGCGCCGGCCGAGAAGGTGGCCGCCGATCTGCCCACCGGACCGAACGGGGTTATGGTTCCGCCGCCCGGCAAGTGGTACCTGGTCGAGCCGCTGCTGCAGGTGCTGCCCGGGCTGGGGTTGATTGCCGGCACGGCGATGAGCTGGCCGTCGGGTCATTCGGCAATGATGAATGTTCTTGCGGCGCAATGGCGAAATTTCAGCACCGGGTTTGCCATCTTCCAGTCGGAGCTCAATGCCCTCAAGCCGGCCGTCGCGGCGCAGCACATTCCCGAAGGCGACAAGATCGCCGAGGCGTTCGACAACCTGGGCACAGCCATGTCGTACCTGACGGATACGGCCACCACAACCGCCCAGAAGATCTCGGATTTCGCCAAGCAGGTGCAACAGGTGCAGGATGCCATCCGCCGACTACTGGACCGGTTGTCGCTGTCGGGGCTGTGGGACACGGTGACCGACTTCTTCACCGGCGATGGCATGAAGGTGCTCCGCGAGGTCGCTCGCGACGTCAGTACCGTGCTGGGCAATTTCCAGCGCCAGGTCGAGGGCATCGTCGGCCTGCTCAACGAACTCAAGGAAGTGATCAGCGATGCCGCTGACGCCTTCCAGAAGTGGATCCGGCCCGTTCTGGTCGCTCAGTTCGGCGACGACGTCGGCAATTTCCTGGCCGACGCCGTCACCCTGTACACCGACTTCCAGGTGGGTGTAGCCAACGGTCTGATCAACACCGTGTCCGGTGTCGTGTCGATGGCCGATCCGGCTATGTGGAAGGGCATGGCCGAAAAGGCTTGGGAAGTGGCGAACGATCCCAGCAAAGCACCCGGTGTGCTGGCCGAAATGGGCAAGCAGTTCATCGCGCTGGACCAATGGAAGGGTGACCACCCTGGCCGGGGCGCGGGTGAGGCGGCATTCAATATCGGGTCGTTGTTCGTGCCGGGCGGGGCGCTCTCGAAGACCGGCAGCGTGGCCAAGAGCCTGAACATGACCCGCCGGGTACTGGAAGAGGGTCGCCTGCCCAAGCTCCGTGAAATCGGCGAGTGGAGCCGCGGCGCGCCGAAGTTCGACGGGGTGGGAGACCTCCCGGGCGGGCAAGGGATCCCCGATGTGCCGGAGGTCAGGCCCGGCGCGGTGCCCGATTCCCTGATCGGGCCGACGGCCCCGCACGGTATCGACGCGCCCACCACGCCGCGCGGGCTCGACAGCCCGCAGGGACCGGCCGGCCCACCCGATCCGCCGGGGCCACAGAGCACGCCCGGCGGCAGCCATCAAGGAGGTGGTGGCAACCCGCCACCGGATCCACCGGGGCGTTCGGTTCCGCCGTCTGCCGCGGATTCCGGGCCCGGCCGAGTGGACGGGCCAGCATCGCAACCACCGAGCCCACCGCCACATACGCCGGGACCGACGCCGCATACGCCGGAGCCGTCACCGAGTGCGCCGGAAGCATCGCCGCGCGCTCCCGAGGCGTCGCCACCGGCCGCCTCGCCTCCGCCCGAAACACACGGCACGGCAGGGGCTCCCGAGACGCCACGCGCACCAGAGCCGAGTATGCATGCGCCCGAGGCGGGTTCGCACGCGCCCGAAACGGGTTCACACGCAGCCGAATCCGGTTCGCACACCACCGAAATCAGGGAAACCTCCACACCCGGCGGTCATGAGCCGCCGGCGGCGAGCCATCCGCCGGTGGAGCACCAGCCGACCGTCGACCAGCCCCGTGCGCACGAGCCGGCTGCTCACCAGTCAACGCCGTCCGAACCCGTCGAGACGAGTCCGGTGTCGACACCCGCCGGACAACACCCCGCTGCGCATGCGCCCATGGTCGGCGGGATGCCGATGGGTCCGCACGTCGCCGGGCCCGTGCACACCGCGGCCGATCACTCCCCCGCCGCCCGCACCTCGACCCCGGATGCTTCCGCGCGCGCTCCCGAAACGCGGTCACCGGAGGCCCGGTCGACCGAAACCCGCGCCCCGCAGACCAATTCGCCGTCCAACAGTGGCGCCGGACCGTCGGCCGAGCGTTCGCCGTCGGCGCCGGTGAAGGCGAGCGCCGCCCCGCCCGAATCGGCACCCGCGCGCGAACCACTGCGTCCCACACCGGAATCGCCCGCCGCCCGGTCGGAGGACCATTCGATACCTCCCCGGGACCAAACACCCAGCGCCGCCGCGGAACATCCCGTCGACCCCGCCGGCTCCAGCCATGATCCGGGTACCGGCAATGGACCCGCACAGCCGGAGCATTCGGGGCCGGTCGGTAATCCGGCGAACGACCGGATCTACGGGCCGCACCAGCTCGACCACGTCGAGGACCCCGCGTACCAGAGGGCGGTGGAGGACGCCCTGCGCGACTCGCAGGGAGACTACGTTCGGCATGCCGATCCCCGGACGAACGACTACGGCAACTTGATCAACGATGGCGGGCCGACTGTCGACGGCCGCTCGAACAACTGCCTCGACTGCTCTCTTTCGGCGTTGTCGTCGTTTCGCGGGGAACCGACCGTGGCAGCACCGCGGTATCTGGACGAGCTGCCGGACGGGACGATCGACCGGCAATCCGGTGAGCACAACGGCTTGAATCGAGCCCAGAATTGGCTCGGCAATGGGCTGTTGGAGTTCCCAGGCCACAAGCTGGTCGACCAGTTCGATCTGCTCCACCAGTACATCGACCAACTTGGCCCAGGATCTGCCGCGTTGGTGGTCAACGGCTGGCATGCACGCGACCTGGTCAGCGGCGAATATCTATTCGATGCCCACGGAAACCCCATCACCAGTGGGTCACATGCGACGGTCATCGTGCATCCCGAAAGCGGCGGGGGCCCGGTGTGGTGGGATCCGCAGCAAGGACTGACCTCCGACCGTCCTCCTGCCTGGATGGTCAACCAGTCGACCTACCTGAACTTCACGCCGATCGAACCCAGTCAAGGAGCGCACCATGCCGGAATTGGAGACCAGGGAGCAGGTGCTGGCGTATCTGGCCGAGATGTCTCCGAGCCAGACCTATCACGTGCAACCGTTTCAACACGGGTGGATAGCGACGAAAGTGCTTTCCACGGAGCAGATGGCCTCGGGCCAGGCAGTGGGCCTGGCGCGGCTGGTGATCGATTCGGAGACGGGGATCGTCTACCAGTACCCGAGCTGGTCGGAGACGATGGTGGCCGAGGAGTACACGACGTTCAAGGAGACGGGGTTCAACCGGGCGGGGAACCAGATCTATCCGCATCAGTGGGAGATCACGATTCGACGCACACGGGAGGACACGGTGACGATCGAGTATCGGTTGACGGCGACGTCGCTGAGCAATCCCCCCGAACCGACGCAGGAACATCCCTTGACGATCGAGAAGCCCACGGGCCTGTGCGATCCGAGGGATCCGCTGTCGAAAGTGGCGGCCTCACACGCGAGATGGATGAGCCGTCAGAATCAGGGCGTGTGGCCGGAGACGGACACCACCTATCGGTAGGCGAGCACAACGATGGCGGAGTTGCAGACCAGGCAGCAAGCACTGGCATACCTGACGCAGATGTCACCAACCGAGACATTCCAAGTGCAACCGATCCAGAAGGGATGGGTAGCGACGAAGGTGCTCATGCCGGAACAGATGGCCTCGGGTCAAGCACTGGGCCTGGCGCGGCTGGTGATCGATTCGGAGACGGGGATCGTCTATCAGTACCCGAGTTGGTCGGAGACGATGGTGGCCGAGGCGTACACGACGTTCAAGGAGACGGGATTCAACCGGGGCGGGAGCCGGATCTACCCGCGTCAGTCACGGATCACGATCCGGCGGGTACGGGAGGACGCGCAGACCATCGACTATCAGATGACGGTGGAGTCGCTGACCGATCCCCCGACACCCACCCAGCAGAATCCCTTGACCATCGAGAAGCAGACTCTGGCTCACGAGCCGAAAGGGTGGCTGGCGAGCGTGGCGACGTCGCACGCGGAGTGGATGAGCCGACAGAACCACGGGGTGTGGCCGGAGGTGGCGACGACCGAGGTGTAGGTGGCAACGGTTCGCCCGGAACGGCCGATGCTGTCGGGTCCAATCACGAGCACAATAGGTCAGACCCTGCTTCGACGGCTGAAGAGGACCAGCCCGACCACGGCCATGCACCTGACACGACGACTGACCCCGACAACGAGCATCGTCCCGACAATCTGGATGAATTCCGCATAGAGGGCGGGCAATCCGGCGAGCGCTATGTAGAACTGGCCGACGGTTCGCACCACCGGGTGTGGGCCTCCAATGAGCAACTCAGTTCGCAGGATTCGCGTTTCGCCGCCGCAGACGCGTGGCTGGCCGAACGTGGCCTGAGCCGGGCAGATATCCAACCGCTGCTCGTTCAACCGGCCGATTGGCTGAACAGCGCTCAACGGGAACTGGTATACAGCTTCCGCCATCAATTCTCCGAAGTGGGGAGCGGTGAAGCACTCCAGAAGGTGATCGACAGCCGACAAGCCGACAGCCGACTCGATGATGGACCTAAACGCTACCCGCCGGATGCAACCGGCGGATCGGTCAGCGTCGCCCGCGATACCCATGAGCTCAACACACCAGATCGGATCTACGATGGCTTGGCCCTCGAATATGAGGACACGCCGTTCCATCCGCAGAAACCAGTTGTCGCGATGCGGTTTACAGTCGATGACGGCGTTCCGATTCACCTACCAGACGAGCAACTTTCGCAGCTGACGGGAAATGGCCCGAGTTTTGATCCGGGATATCCGTATCCATTCACGGGCACGGGCTTTACTGCGAGTGAACGCTTCACGGTGCCTGAGTACTTCCTGCCCGCAGGGACCACAATGAACCCAGGTGCGGAGATGTACAGAATCGCCACTGACGGAAGTGAAGAGCTCATTGCCGTTCTGGGCCCGAATCAGGAATGGATCGGAGTTGTCAGCGATGGATAACCAGCGGTATGGAATCCGTGCGAGCGGCGACTATGCAACCTTCGAGGGCAGAGAGTACTTCGCGCGTGACATGGGTGATCGCGTTCGCCTCCTCTCGGACGACGAGCCATTGCGTCCGGGTTTTCAGGAGTCCAAGAAAAGCTGGATTCGCGGGGAGAGGATCGTTGACGTCGGGAGTATTCAGCAGCTGAGGAAGGTGCGGACCACGTGCAGATGGCATGGCCATCCGTTTGAGGTCGGAATCATTATGGGTGAAATCGCGTACGTCACCTATCTTGGCAAGGATTTCGATCAAGTGTGCCGTCTTCCCGGTATGGAGCGACCCGACAAGTTCGAGGTCATCGGCGAGGTACCAGCGCCTGAACTCAACGACGTGGAGGAACATGTGGAAGATATCGACCTAGCTTGCAGATTGCACGGCCAGGTGAACAAAAGGCACACACGGTGACGTCGGCACTGACCACGACGATTTGGCACAAGCCCTTGTCTACTTTCGAGGGCCAAAAACTCATCGCCAACGACGTCGATCCGCGTCTGGGCGGACTACCTGATGTCATCAACGGATCGGCGGTCCCTGCTGCCTACATCGCGAATCTGGAGGGCGCAGCTGCCTATTACCAGGCACTCGGCCTCAACTATGCGGGATCGTTGTTTGCACCCGACCAACCGCTGTTCTCCCTGCGGTTCAAGCTTTCCTACGCGGCGTCTGTCGAATCTACCGATGGGCCGCTTGCCCGCTCGATCGGCAAGGACACAGGCGTTGACCTCGGTTACGATATGCCGCCCTATACCGGGAACGGTTTCACGGCACCCGGTTTCGCAATTCCGGAGTATTGGATAGTCGGCGGTGTCCTGTCAGCAGGCGAGTTGTGGCACGTCCCCGTTCAAGGCAAGGAGATTCTGGCTGCGGTTCTAGCCGGCGCCAACGAGTGGTCCGCCGTCAGGCAACCCGTATGAGTCGCAACCACCCACGAGCAACCGGACACTACGCGACGTTCCAGGGTCGTGAGTACCACGCCACCGTCAAGAACTCCGATGTGATCCTGAGGTCGTACCGAGGTGAGCCGGAAGTCCTCGACTTCGTACCCTCACGCATCGCCGCTGTGCAAGGCATCAGGACCGTTCCTCGCTCGGAGCTCGAGAAACTGTCATTCGTCAGGACAGTATGCCGCTGGAAGGGGGAACCCTTCATGGTCGTCGGTGTGGGTGATGGGTACGTCGACGTGTTCTACATCGGAAGCCGAGGTGAGTGGATCGTCCAACAACCCGGCATCGTCCGCACGGGCAAGCTCGAAGCGCACGGACGCCTGCAGTTCGCGGAGATCACTGACATCTACGAATTTGTCGACCCATTGGCGCCGTAGCGCACATGTAATTCAGCACCACGCCCCAAAACCCCTTGCCCACCACCCACCCCGTCACGGACCCTTGACCCATGTACGTCCCCGCCCACTTCGCCGCCGACGACGCCTCGGTCGATGACCTGCTCACCCACCACGGCGCAGCCGACCTGATCACCGCCACGCCCGACGGCCTGGTCGCCACCATGCTGCCGTTCGTCTACGACGCCGAGCAGCGCACGTTGCAGGGCCACGTCGCCCGCAACAACCCGCAGTGGCAACTCCCGGTCCTCGGTGAGGCGCTGGTGATCGTCCGCGGCGCGGACTCCTACATCTCCCCCAGCTGGTACGCGTCCAAGGCCGAGCACGGCCGTGTCGTGCCCACCTGGAACTACCTGACCGCCCACGTGTACGGCACCGTCACCGTGCATGATGACCCGGCCTGGCTCGACGGCCTGGTGCGCCGGCTCACCGACAAGCACGAAGCCAACCGACCACAGCCATGGAGCGTCGACGACGCCCCGCAGAAGTACCTCGCCGGCCAGCTGCGCGCCATCGTGGGCATAGAGCTCGCCATCACCCGGATCGAGGCCAAGTTCAAGCTCAGCCAAAACCGGCCCGCCGCCGACATCGACGGAGTCATCAACGGGCTCAAGGCATCCGGCGATGACGCCGGTGCTGAAGCGGTCCAGCGGCTCCGGCCCTGACCGCCCGGCACGAACGAGAGCTTGAGCACGAAATCTGCGAACCAGGTGACGCACACGGTCACGTTCGCGGTCAGCCGGCCGGGATGATCGGCAGCGTGATCGACGACGGATGGGCCGGATCGTGCAGGATCGTCTGCACGGCGGGCAGTGTCCTGGTGTCCTGGCCGAACGGCGCCCCGGTGTTGGGATTCGGCGCGAACTGCGGGTAATCACTGCTGGAGATCTCCAGCCTCACCCGATCGCCTGACCTGAATTCGTAACTGGTCGGCCAGATTTCGATCCGCAACTCGTACGGCCGGCCCGGCTCGATCGGCGCCGGCTGCGACAACGAGTCCCGGAACGCGGTCCGCAGAATCCCGTTGTTCAGGTTCACCGCCTGCCCGTCCGGCTTCACCACGACGAGTTTGGCCGTGAAATCGGTATCGACCGCGGACGACGCCGCCCACAGCGTCACCGTCGCGGGCCCCGTGATCTCCGTGTCCTGGGACAGCGGGGCCGAGTCGTACACCAGCACGTCGGAGCGCTGCTCCACCGGCGTCTGGTCATAGGGACCTTGCGGCCCCGACAGGGCACCGCAACACGAATGCCCACCCAGGCTCGGCGCCGGATACGCCGGGTCATAGGTGTAGGTGTCCGGCCCTTGCGCTGCCGGCAGCACGGGTTGCAATGAACCCCTGCGCTGCACCAAACCACCGTTTCCGGACAGATACCAGTTCACCCATTGGGTCTGCGGCAGCGGCCAACCCGAGGCCTGGCGCCAGGCGTTGGCGCCCATCACGAAATAGTCGACGCGCGGTTGGCCGCCGATGCCGTTGTCGGCACCCTTGAGGAAGTGGTCGTACCACTGGAGCATCAGGTCGTTGATAGGGCTGTTGCCGACCGGGCCGATATCGGAAAGCATTGGCGCCGGCCGCGAGTCGGGCCGGCCCCAGGCCACGTGATCCCACGGCCCGATGACCAGTCGCTGGTTGGCGCGGGCAACGTCGCTACCACCGCGGGCCGTCATCCCGGTGAAGTTCTGCACGCCGCCGGCGAGGAACGCGTCATACCAGCCCTCGAAATGCAGCACCGGGATCCGCACCGAGGGATACCGGTCCCGGATGCTGACGGCGCGCCAGAAGTCATCGCGGGAACTGTGCCGGATCCAGTCGAAGTACCACGGTGCGACGGCCGGATTGTTCGGCTGCAGCGGCGGAAGATCCTTGAAGGGACGGAAATTCAGCCAATGTGTCGGCTCGGCCGCCGCCGCCTCCAGACGCGCCAGCGCCTCCTGGTCCTTGCGGTTGCGGGCCGCGGTGCTGGCAATGGAGTCGATGGCCCACGGCTGCACGAACGCCAGCCGGAACTCCCCACCCTCATAGGTCCAGCCGTCGTAGTAATCCGATGCGGTGTTGGCCGGGACGATGGTCACCAGGTGTGGCGGTGCGGTGACCGCGGCAAGCCACTGGGTGGCACCGACATAGGACGAGCCGTACATACCGACCTTGCCGTCGGAGCCGGGCAGGGCGGCGGCCCACTCCACCGAGTCGTATCCGTCGTTCATGTCGTTGGTGAACTCGCTGAACGTGCCGCCGGAGGTGCCCTGGCCGCGCACATCCTGCACCACCACCAGATAACAGTGCGAGGCAAACCAATCCGGTGACTGATACCGCGAGGGCGCCACCTGCGCGCCGGTCTTTCCGTACTGGGTCCGCATCAGGATCACCGGGACGGGGCCGGTGTTCCTGGGCCGGTAGACGTCGGCGCGCAACACCACTCCGTCACGCATGGTGGCCGGCACGTCGCGCTCGGTGTCGACGGCACACGACCCTCGCCCGGCGGTCGACGGGAACGGCGCCGACGTCGTGTTCCGGCCCGGACCGCAGCCGGTGACCAGGAGCAGAATGGTCACCAGCATCGCCGCGGCTCGCACAGTGGCAGCCTACTGCCCGACCAGCCAACCCAACACGGTCAAGCCGATCATGCCCAGCAACAGCACAGGCCCGAGAACCGCTGCAGACGACGGGGCGCCGACGACGGCGATGACCGCACCGATGCCGGTGGCCACCACCAAGAACAGCAGTCGCAGGGCCAGCACGAGGCGCTCCCGTAGCACCGCGACCAGCATCGGTCCGGGCACGTTGCACACCACCCAAACGGTCACCGCACCCAAGGCGAGGCTGAACGCCGCAGTGAAAAGCCTTGGCACAAGGGTGGAGTGGTGCAATTCCTGCACATTGCCCACGAATACCAGAGCGGACGCGAGGAATACCACCGCTGCCGTCGCCGGCCTGAGCACCCGGATCAGAACGGCCCCGATACCGTCGCGCACCGCCGGGCCCAACTGCGGATCGAGCCGGCCGGCGTCCAGGAAGCCGCGCAGCGCCTTGGTCAGCGTTCCCCAGTGCAGCCTGGTGACGGCCAGGTTGTGCGTGGCTGCCGCATGACCCGGTTCCAGGCGCAGCGCCTGGTGGTAATCGGACTCGGCCGCCGACCGATTCACGGTCCGCAGCGCGATGTCGCCGCGCAGCACCAGGGCGTCCGCCGATCCGGGATTCAACCGCAACGCCTCGTTGACCACCGGCAGCGCCTCGCGGTCGAAACCGGCCTGGTGCAGCAGCCGCGCATAGATGGAGAACGCCAAGGGGTCCTCGGGGTGCTCGGCGGTGGACCGCCACGCCAATTGAAGTGCTTCCTGGCGCCGGCCCAGACCGTGCAGCGCCAGGGCGTACACCCGCTCGATGTACGCATTGCCCGGCATCGCGCCGAGCGCGGAATGGGCGGCCGACGCGGCTCCCCCGTAATCCCTGAGCCCCAACCGCGCCTGCGCGTACCGCGCCAGCAACGGACCATTACCCGGATCGTGAGCCAACGCCGCCCCCAACACCTCGGTCGCGCGTTGGTAGTCCCCCGCATCGAGGTAGACCGCGGCGGCATCATTCGCGTTCGCGGCGGCCGACATCACCGAACCCTTCGGCGCGTCATCTCCGCAGCATGCCGAATCACTGCGCCACCGGCCATCATTGGTCCCCCCTCGATCGCTGAGCAGAATTCTACGCAGCGCGGGACCGGACTAATCCAGGCTCGTCGCCTGCAACACCAAGGTGGCGTGGCCGCGATCCAGGAACGCGTAGGTGCTCGTCGCCGGCGGTGTGGAGAAGCCGTTGTCGAGCCGTTCCCCGGTGAGGAACGGGCCTTGGGGTACGTCGGCACTGAGTTCGTCGCGCACCCGGGGCTTGCGGCCGGTGTCGGTGGGCTGGAAGAGCTTCATCATGGCTTCTGTCACCTCCGGTGACAGCTTCACCACGGCATCGGTCCACCGCACTCCGGCGGTGGGGGCACCGGCATCGCCGGTCCACTGCACCCACGAGACCGCTTCCGGCGCCCCGATGGTGGGAAAAACCGCCACCAGGGCGGGGATGTCGTGACGCACCGGCACCGGCGGCTCGGGTGGCGGCTGAGATTTGTCGTTGCCGTGCGAACAGCCGATCGCCGCGACGGCACACACAGCCGTCGCGGCGATCGTCCGCGTGAATCTTCTGGGCACCGGGCTCAGTAGCGGTAGTGCTCCGGCTTGTACGGGCCTTCGACGTCGACGCCGATGTACTCGGCCTGATCCTTGGTGAGCTTGGTCAGCGTGCCACCGAGCGCCTCGACGTGGATGCGCGCCACCTTCTCGTCCAGGTGCTTGGCCAGCCGGTAGACCTCGTTGTCGTACTCGTCGTTCTTGGTCCACAGCTCGATCTGGGCGATCACCTGGTTGGAGAAGCTGTTGCTCATCACGAACGACGGGTGGCCCGTCGCGTTGCCCAGGTTGAGCAGCCGGCCCTCGGACAGCACGATGATCGACTTGCCGTCCTCACCGAAGATCCACTCGTCGACCTGCGGCTTGATGTTGATCCGCTTGGCGCCCGAGCGCTCCAGGGCGGCCATGTCGATCTCGTTGTCGAAGTGGCCGATGTTGCCCAGGATGGCCTTGTCCTTCATCGCCTTCATGTGCTCGAGGGTGATGATGTCCTTGTTGCCGGTCGAGGTGACGACGATGTCGGCGTCCCCGATGGCCTGCTCGACGGTCACCACGTCGAAGCCGTCCATCAGCGCCTGCAGCGCGTTGATCGGGTCGATCTCGGTGACCTGCACGCGGGCGCCCTGGCCGGCCAGCGACTCCGCGCAACCCTTGCCGACGTCGCCGTAGCCGCAGATCAACACCTTCTTGCCGCCGATCAGCACGTCGGTGCCGCGGTTGATGCCGTCGATCAGCGAGTGGCGGGTGCCGTACTTGTTGTCGAACTTGCTCTTGGTGACCGAGTCGTTGACGTTGATGGCCGGGAACGCGAGCTCACCGGCGGCGGCGAACTGGTAGAGGCGCAGCACACCGGTGGTGGTCTCCTCGGTGACGCCCTTGACCGACTCGGCGATCTTCGTCCACTTGGTTTTGTCCTTCTCGAAGCCCTTGCGGACCAGTTCCAGGAAGACCTTCCACTCGGCCGAGTCGTCTTCCTCGGCGGGCGGGACCACGCCGGCCTTCTCGTACTGCGCGCCACGCAGCACCAGCATGGTGGCATCCCCACCGTCGTCCAGGATCATGTTGGCCGGCTCGCCTTCCCAGGTGAGCATCTGCTCGGCGGCCCACCAGTACTCCTCCAGCGTCTCGCCCTTCCAGGCGAACACCGGGGTGCCCTTGGGCTCCTCCGGGGTGCCGTGCGGACCGACCACCACGGCAGCGGCGGCGTGATCCTGGGTGGAGAAGATGTTGCAGCTGGCCCAGCGGACCTGCGCGCCGAGCGCGGTCAGCGTCTCGATCAGCACCGCGGTCTGCACGGTCATGTGCAGCGATCCCGAGATCCGCGCGCCCTTGAGCGGCTGGACGTCGTGGTACTCGCGGCGCAGCGCCATCAGGCCCGGCATCTCGTGCTCGGCCAGGCGAATTTCCTTGCGGCCGAAATCGGCCAGCGACAGATCGGCGACCTTGTAGTCGATGCCGTTACGGACATCAACCTTCAGCTCAGACATGTAAGAGCCCCTCTTTTTTTGAACCGTCAATGACTGTCGGCGGCACAGCTGTGCCCCGAAGACACCTCTAGCCTGCGGGCTCGCGGGACAGGCGCTCGGCGCTCTGACAGCTAAGGGGTGTCGATAACACCGTATCGCTCGGCGAACGGTGACATGAGCCGGGCCAGGTCACGGGCCACATCGTGGTCGGCCTCCGGCGGCATGGACACATAACTCATGGCCAGCCGGACGATGGCGCGGGCCAGCACTCCGGCGTCCTCGTCGCTGGACCGGATCCAGCTGGTCTGGAAGGTTTCCTGCAGCCGCGTCGAGCAGCGGGTGATGATGGGCCCGCTGCCGATGGTGATGATCTGCAGCAGGTCAGGCTTGGCGGCACCGGTCAGCAGCGAGATGACCAGCGGATCGGACGCCGAGTCGGCGAAGAAGGCCCGGAAGCCCTCCAGGAACGCCTCGTACACCTGCCCGACGTTGTGGTTGATGGCGTGCGCGACGGCGTCGACCAGGCGGTCGGCCAGCCGCAGCGCATATCCCTCGGCCAGGCCCTGCCGGGAACCGAACTCGTTGTAGATGGTCTGCCGGCTGATCCCGGCGGCCCGCGCCACGTCGGTCAGGGTGATCGAGGACCAGTCCCGCACCAGCAGCAGCTCCCGCATGCCGTCCAGGATCGAGTCCCGCAGCAGCACGCGCGATGCCTCGGCGTACGGCACGCGTGGCGCCGTCCGCCGAGGCATCGAGGTGTTCACAGGGCCGAGGTTATCGCCTAACCCCACCCAATCGGCGGTCAAGGACGAGAGACCTCCACCATGTCGAAGTCCGATTTCGCCGCGCCGCAGTCCGGGCAGCTCCAATCGTCGGGAATGTCGTCCCACCGGGTGCCGGGGGCGATACCGTCCTCCGGCCAGCCCTTGGCCTCGTCGTACTCGAAGCCGCACTGGATGCAGACGTAGAGCTTGTAGTCACTCATGCTTTCGCACCGATCTCTTCGAAGTCGACCTTCTCCCGCACCGCACAGTCCGGGCAGGTCCAGTCGTCGGGTACCTCGTCCCATGCCGTTCCGGCCGGGAACCCTTCGCGCGGAGCGCCTTTGGACTCGTCGTAGACGTAGTCGCAGCCGGGACAGCGGTAGGCGCTCATGCTCAAGCCCTCCGCTCTTCGCGCGAGCGTCCCCCTGCGCTTCGCGCGGGAGGTGCCCCCACATCGCCAGCCCCGTACTTGGCCAGCACCTTGTCCCGCATCCGCGGATGGATGTTGGCGCGGGTGATATCGCCGTCATAGTGGGCGAGCACCCGGTGGTCCATCACCTTGCGCCACAGCGGCGGGAAGTAGGTCAACCCGATCATCGAGGCGTACCCGCTGGGCAGGTTCGGCGCACCGTCCATGCTGCGCAGGGTTTGGTAGCGCCGCGTCGGGTTGGCGTGATGATCGCTGTGCCGCTGCAGGTGATAGAGGAACAAGTTGGTGACGATGTGGTCGGAGTTCCAGCTGTGCACGGGCGCGCACCGCTCGTACCGGCCGGACTCCAGCTTCTGCCGCAACAGCCCGTAATGCTCCAGGTAGTTGACGGTCTCCAGCAGGGCGAAACCGTAGATCGCCGAGATCAGGATGTACGGGATCAACCCCAGACCGAAGATCGCGAGCAGGGCACCGTAGAACACCACCGACATCGCCCAGGCATTGAGCACGTCGTTGGACGGGTGCCACTTCGACTTCCCGGCCCGCTCCAGCCGCTTGGCCTCCAGCTCCCAGGACGACTTGAGGCTGCCCCACACGCTGCGCGGCAGGAACTCCCAGAACGTCTCGCCGAACCGCGCCGAGGCGGGGTCTTCCGGGGTCGCGACGCGGACGTGATGCCCGCGGTTGTGCTCGATGTAGAAGTGTCCGTAGCAGGTCTGGGCCAGGGTGATCTTGGACAGCCAGCGCTCCAGCGAGTCCTTCTTGTGGCCCATCTCGTGGGCGGTGTTGATACCGACACCGCCGAGCACCCCGACCGACAGCGCCAGGCCGATCTTGGCCGGCCAGCCCAGCCCGCCGTCGAACCCGAGCCAGCCAAGGTCAGATGCGGTGAACAGGTAGGCGCCCATGATCACGCTCGCGTACTGGAACGGGATGTAGATGTAGGTGCAGTAGCGGTAGTACTTGTCGTTCTCCAACCGCTCCATCACCTCGTCGGGCGGGTTCTGGCCGTCCGGCCCGAAGAACCGGTCCAGGATGGGCAGCAGCACGTACACCAGCAGCGGCCCGATCCAGAACGGGACCTGGGCCGCGGCCGACCACCCGGCGTGGTTGAACGCCCACACCACCGGCAGCATCACGAACAGGGCCGTTGGCGCGATCAGGCCGAGCAACCAGAGGTAACGCTTGCGGTCCCGCCAGTCGGCAGCCGGGACCGGCTGGGCTCGAAGATCGGTTTGCGACGTCATCGTCAGTCAACTCCTCCTGTGAGTGGCATCACCATTGGAGTTGACTATAGACCGCTGTTTGTCCGACGTCTAGACAAACAACCATCATTTGTAAAACGAGTTGGGTCAGGCCCCCAGGGTGCGGGTGAAGCCGTCCGGAATGACCAGGTCGGACGGCCCGAGGTCGTGCACCGAGGACAAACCGAGCCCCAACAAGGCCGAATCGATACCGCCGCGCAGAATGTCCAGCACGTTCTCGACCCCGTCCTGGCCACCGGCGGCCAGGCCCCACAGGTAGGCCCGGCCGAGCATCACGGCGCGGGCCCCGAGGGCCAGCGCCTTGACCACGTCGCTGCCGCGGCGGATGCCGCCGTCCAGCACGATCTCGATATCGGAGCCGACGGCCGCGGCGATCGCGGGCAGCGCCCTGATCGAGGCGGGCGTGCCGTCCAGGTTGTTGCCGCCGTGGTTGGAGACCGAGATGGCGGTGACACCGGCATCGACGGCGCGCTTGGCGTCGTCGACGCGCATGACGCCCTTGAGCATGAACGGCCCACCCCAGCGCTCCCGCAGCCAGGCGATATCTGTCCAGGTGGGCAGCGGCGTCTGCATCCACTCGCCGTAGGCGCCGAAGAAGGTCGGCGCGGCGGACCCGGGTTCGGCCAGATTGGGTGCGGTCAGATCCGGCACCCGGCCGGTGCGGGCGAAGTCGAGCAGCCAGCGCGGCCGCCGCAGCCCCTCCGGCGCGAACCGGGCCATCGCCTTGAGGTCCATGCGTTCCGGAATCTTGGGACTGCCCCAATCCCGGCCGTGCGAGAAGGACCAGTCGGTGGTGAGGATCAAGCCGACGGCGCCGGCCGCACGCGCCCGTTCCATCCTGGCCTCGAGTTGGTCGCGGGTCCCGGTCCAGTACATCTGGAAGAAGGTCTGCGGGTTGGCCGCGGTCACCTCTTCGATGGCCTTGCTGGCGAACGACGACAGGCTCATCGCGGTCCCGCGGGCCGCCGCGGCACGCGCCACCGCCACCTCACCGTCGGGATGCACGGCCTGCACACCGGTCGGCGAGATGAAGACCGGCAACGAAATCGACTGGCCCATCACGGTCGTGGCGAGATCGCGCTTGCTCGACAGACCGGCCACGTGCGGCGCGAAGCCGAGCTCGCCGAACGCCGCGATGTTGTCCGCGACGGTGCTGCCCTTCTCCGAGCCGGCCAGCAGCGCGCTGTACACACTCTTCGGCAGCCGTTTCGCGGCGCGGCGTTGCGCCTCGGCCACGGTCTCGAACCATGCCATCGTCTCGCTCCTTACAACAATTCACTGACGGGGTTGACGTCGCACACCCGCCTGGGCTTCTTGAGCACCGTCAGCGGCAGCGAACGGGAATGGTCCACGGCCGGGCGCGGGATGGAACGCTCGGCGCTCAGCGCCGATTCGCCGTAGCCCTGCACACATTCGGGATCCGGGCCGTCCATCGGCAGGCCGGTGAAGAACTTGGCCGCCATGCATCCCCCGCGACAACTGTCGAAGTGCGCACACGATGCGCACGCACCGCCGGTGGTCGGGTTGCGCAGTTCGGCGAACAGCGGGGCGTTCTGCCAGACATCCTGGAATCCGTTGCTGGTGAGGATGTTTCCGGCCAAGAACTTCTCGTGGATGGCGAACGGGCAGGCATACACATCGCCGACGGGATCGATCAGGCACACCACCCGGCCGGCACCACACAAGTTCAGCCCGGGCAGGGCGCTGCCGTACGCCGACAGATGGAAAAACGAATCCCCGGTAAGAACACCGTCACCGCGGGCGACCAGCCAGTCGTAGAGCCGGCGCTGTTGTGCCGGGGTGGGGTGCAACTCGTCCCAGACATCTGCGCCGCGGCCCGAGGGGCGCAGCCGGGTGATCCGCAGCGTCGCTCCGAAACGATCCGCCAGCGCCTTGAATTCATCGAGTTGCTCCACATTGTGCCGGGTGACGACCACCGAGATCTTGGCGTCCTTGAAGCCCGCATCCTTGAGGTTCGTCAGGGCACGCACCGCCATGTCGAACGAGCCGGGACCGCGCACCGCGTCGTTGATCTCGGCGGTCGCGCCGTCCAGCGAGATCTGCACGTCGACGTAATCACTGGCGGCCAGTTTGGCGGCCACCTCCGGGGTGATGCGCACCCCGTTGGTCGAGAACTTCACCCCCACATGGTGTTCGGTGGCGTAGTCGACCAGCTCCCAGAAGTCCGAGCGCACCGTCGGCTCACCGCCGCCGATGTTCACGTAGAACACCTGCATGCGTTCCAGCTCGTCGATGATGTCCTTGCACTGCTGTGTGGTCAGCTCCCGCGGGTCGCGGCGGCCCGACGACGACAGGCAGTGCACGCACGACAGGTTGCACGCATAGGTCAGCTCCCAGGTCAGGCAGATCGGGGCATCCAGGCCCAGCTCGAACTGGTCGCTGAGGGTGACCGCCGGCGACATCGTCGTCATGACTGCACCAGCATCTGGGAGTGCGCCAGCGTGGCAAGTGCTTTGGTGTAGGGCTCGCAGTCCCGCACCCCGGCCGCGGCCAGGGCGGCCGCGGCGCTGGGGTGTTGAGGCAGGGACTGCACCACCTCGACCACCGTGCGGTTCTTCAGGAAGGACAGCTTGCGGGTACCGAAGTGGTACAGCAGCGCGCCGAACGGCTCGGGCCGGACGGCGACCTGCGGGTGCAGTCGCCAGGCGCCGTTCGGATCGAACGGCATGTCAGTACACCCCGCACATACCGTCGATGAGGACCTCCTCGACCAAGGTCTCCTCGACCAGCGGCGTTGCCGTCGTGCCGGTTTCGGTGGCGTCATGAGTGGGCATCGGTACCTCCAGGGCTGTGATGGACACCACTCACGCTAAGTCACGCCGATGTCGGGCAACACTGGCCGGACGGGCAGTTGGCCACCCACCCGGTCAGGCGCAGATCGCACCCAGTTGGTGCGGGCGTATCCCCCATCATCGCCAATAGCGTTGTCCAGCATGACCGTTGCTCTCCTGGATCCCGCCGAGGTCGATCCCCTCGCGCCGACGGCAGTTGGCGTGTGGCACGGTGACGGGGTGCGGGTGCTGCGGCGCCGTCCGCACGGCCAGGGGTGCGGGGCCCGATTCACGGCGTTCCGCGACGGCGCCGTCCTGACGGTGGAGCACGACCTCGCACCGCACGAGCTGAACGACGAACTGGCGGTGCTGCTGACCGAGCAGCTGGGTACCTGGCTGCGGGGCCGGCCGGAGTTCGAGCAGGTGTTCACCGGCGTGGTGCGCTCGACGGTGAACGGCGGCATGGCGGCGTGGCTGCGGTTCTACCGCAACTCCGTGGCGGCGCTGGAAGACGGCAGCGCGGCGTTCGCCCCCATCCACGAACGGGCCGCCGAGCTGGTCGCCGGCCCCCGGCTGATCGACCTGGGATCCTGCTTCGGCTTCTTCCCACTGCGCATGCAGCGCCGCAGTATCGACGTCCTGGCCACCGACCTGAGTGGGCCGACGATGGACCTGCTGGACGCGGTGAGCCGCCGCCTGCAGCGCCCGGTGCGCACCCTGCGTTGCGACGCCGGCCGGGTGCCCTTGCCCGACGGGGCGGCCGACACCGTCACCGCGCTGCATCTGCTCGAGCATCTGGACGTGCCGACCGGAGACCGGGTGCTCGCCGAGGCATTGCGGTTGGCCCGGCACCGGGTGGTGGTGGCGGTACCGTTCGAGGACCACCCACAGGCCTGCTACGGGCATATCCGCCGATTCGACATCGACACGTTGACGGGCATCGGTGGACGCCTCTGTGCCGCAGACCCATCCATGCGCGTGACCGTCTTCGAACACCACGGCGGCTGGTTGGTGCTCGACCGGCGGTAGCGGCTAGCGCAGGACCGGATCGCCTCCGAGGCAGAACCGTTCCACATCGGCCAGGGTCGGGCTGGACTCCCAGTCACCCGGGGTCATGCACAGGATCGCCCCACACGCGTTGGCGCGCCGCAGCCGCTGGGCCACCGACAGCCCGTGCAACCATCCGCTGAGATAGCCGGCGACGAAGGCATCACCGGCGCCGACGGTGTCGACCACGTCGACGGGGAAACCGGCGCTGTAGATCTGTTCACCGGGCAGATGCGCCGTGGCGCCGTCGGCACCTTGTTTGCGCACCACCTCGCTGCGGCCGGAACGGACGAGTCGTGCGGCCGCCTCGGCCGGGTCGGAGTCCGGGAACAGCAACTGCAGCTCCTCCGGGCCGCCGAAGACGATGTCGGCCTGTTCGGCGAACTTGCGCAGCAACGGACCGGCCACGTCGGCCGGTGCCAGCGCCGACCGGTAGTTGATGTCGAAGCTGACCGGTACCCCCGCACCGCGGGCGCGGTCGAGTGCCGATTGCATGCATTCGCGTGCACTATCGGACAACAGCGCCGTGATGCCCGAGACGTGCAATACCGACACCTGTTCGATCCAGCCGGGCGGCAGGTCTTCGGGTCGCAGCCGTGATCCCGCCGAACCGCCGCGGTAGTACAGCACGGCGGTGGAGCGAGTGGTCGGGCGTTCCTTGATCATCAACCCGGTCGGGGCGTCGGGGTCGACGACACCGTGCACATCCACCCCTTCAGCCCGGACCTCCCTGGCGACCCGCTCCCCCAGCGGGTCATCGCCCACCCGACCGAGCCAGCGGCTGTCGATACCCAAGCGCTGCAACCCGATTGCCACATTGGTCTCGGCGCCGCCGATGCCCAGGATCAGATCGGACACATGCCGCAGCGAACCGATCTCCCTGGTGCGCATCAGGGCCATGGTCTCGCCGAGCGTGGCGACCCGCGGCGTCACGCCGCGTCCCGCCGGCACGCGGCGACGAAGGCCGCTGCCCGCTGCCGCAGTTCCCCGAGATCACCGCCGCGTACGGCGTCACCCAGCAGCGGGCCGCCCACGCTGACAGCCGCCGCCCCGGCGGCCAACCACGGCCCGACCTCACCAAGGCCGATACCCCCGGAGGGCACGACGGAGATTCCGGGGAAGGGGCCGCGCAGATCCTTGACGTACCCGGCGCCCACCTGGTTGGCGGGGAAGATCTTCACCGCCGCGGCCCCGGCCCGCCATGCCGAGAACAGTTCCGTGGGCGTCAGCCCACCGGGAACGATCGGCATACCGGCCCGGTGCGCCTCCTCGACGAGACCGACGTCGGTGATCGGGGTGACCACGTAGTGTGCACCGGCATCGACGGCGGTCATCAGCTGCCCGGCGTCGGTGACCGTGCCCACCCCGATATCGGCGGCATCACCGTAGACCGCCAGCAACCGCGGCAGGCGCTCCAGCGTGCCGGGTGTCGTCAGGGTCAGCTCGACACTGGCCACGCCGCTGTCGACGAGAGTCTCGAGGATGCGGTCGTAGTCGGTGGCGTGCTGGGCGCGCACCACCACGATCAGCTTGGTCTCGGTCGTGCGGGCCGGAATCAGCAAGCGGCTCAAGGTGTCACCAGTCATGAACCGTTCCGTCCTGCAATCGATTCACCGGAAGGTAGGCGGTCGTGTAGGTGAAGGCGGCGGCCGCATCCTCGTCCAGTTCGACCCCGAGGCCCGGTGTGTCACCGGGGTGCAGGAAGCCGCGCTCGAAGGTGAACGACGTCCGGAACACCTCGAGCGTGGTGTCGCTGTGCGGCATGTACTCCTGGATACCGAAGTTGTGGATGGCCAGGTCCAGGTGCAGGGCCGCGGCCATCCCGACCGGCGAGATGTCGGTCGGTCCGTGCATCCCCGACCGGATCCCGTAGATGCCGGCGAAGTCCAATAGTTTGCGCATGGCCGTCACGCCGCCGGTGTGGGTGACCGCCGACCGCACGTAGTCGATGAGCCGTTCGGTGATCAGGGTCTGGTAGTCGTACACCGAGTTGAACACCTCGCCGATGGCCAGCGGGGTGGTGGAATGGCTGCGCACCAACCGCAATGCGGCCTGGTCCTCGGCGGGCGTGCAGTCCTCCAACCAGAAAAGGTCGTAGGGTTCGACGTCTTTGGCGAATCTGGCCGCCTCGATCGGGGTCATCCGGTGGTGCCCGTCGTGCAGGATTCGTAACTGGCTGCCGAAGTCCTCGCGAATCTTGGCGAAAATGCCGGGCATGTGGGTCAGATAGGCGCGGGTGTCCCAGGTTTCCTCGATCGGCGCGGTCGCCGCGCCTCCGTCGGCGGCGCGGTGCGCCGGCTCATAGTCATAGCGGGCGCCGGGCTTGTTGGTGGCCACACCGTAGATCTGACCGAGGCCGGGGACGCCGGTCTGCACGCGCACCGCGGTGTAACCGGCCTCCACGTAGCCGGTGATGGCGTCCTTGAGCGCGGCATAGTCCGGGCCTGATGCGTGCCCGTAGACCCGGATGCGGTCGCGGCTGGCCCCACCGAGCAACTGGTACAGCGGCACGCCGGCCTTCTTGGCCTTGATATCCCACAGGGCCATGTCGACGGCGGCGATGGCAGCCATGGTGACCGGGCCGCGACGCCAGTAGGCGCCCCGGTAGAGGTACTGCCAGGTGTCCTCGATGCGATCCTCGTCGCGACCGATCAGGGTGGACGCCAGATGCTCGGAAAGATAAGCGGCGACTGCCAATTCGCGTCCGTTCAAGGTGGCGTCGCCCCAGCCGACGATGCCGTCGTCGGTGACGATCTTGAGGGTGACGAAGTTGCGTCCCGGGCTGCAGACGTTGACGTCGATCTTGTCGATGCTCATTGCGTACTTTCGTGGCTTCGGTTCGGATTCGGTTCGGTCACATCGCCGCGCGCGGGTCGGTCAGGTCACGACCGGTCCAATCCTTGGCCCACACGGCCACGATCAGTGCCGACAGCGAGTACAGGCCCATCATCACCATGATCGGGATCGGGCTGCCGGTGGCGGCGGCCACCCAGGCGGCCGCGACGACCGGGCCGATGCCGGTCGCGATGACCGCGGCGATCTCGCGGACGACGGCCGTGAGCGTGTATCGGTTACGGGCGCCGAAGATCTCCGGAATGGAGACGTTCTCCAGGGATGCCGGACTGAGTACCGCGACATTGTGCAGCACCACGTAGCCGACGAACACCCACACCAGGTTCTTGGAGTCGATGGCCAGCATGGTCGGCACGATCACCACCAGGGCGGCAGACATCACGAAGATGTACATGCGGCGGCGGCCGAATCGGTCGCCCAGCCAGCCGATCGTCGGAATGGTGAGGAAGCCGACGATGGACGACACGATGACCGCGTTGGCGCTGACGCTCTTCTGCAGGGCCAGGGTCAGTGTCATGAACGAGATGAGGTAGGTCTGGATGAGCCCCGAGTTGCCCGCCTGCCCGAATCGCAGGAAGAAGGACACCAGCAGCGCCTTCATCGGCTTGCGCTCGAGGGCCTCCAACGTGCGGGTGTCGGAGCCACGGGTGGCCAGCTCGACGATCTCGGCGCGCGACAGGGCGCGTCCGTCGACGACGTCCTCGCGCTCCTCGAATACCGGGCTCTCCTTGAGATTCAGTCGGATCCACACCGCGAACACCATCACCACGGCACTGGCGATGAACGGGATGCGCCAACCCCAGGCGATGACATCGCTTTCCACCAGCACACCGAGCAGGATGGCCCAGATCGCCGAGGCGAACAACGTGCCGCAATTGGTTCCCAGCCCGACGAGTGAGGCCACGAAGCCGCGCCGGTGCGCGGGAGCGTACTCGGCGAGCATGACTCCGGCACCACTGATTTCGGCGCCTGCGCCGAAGCCCTGCAGCAGCCGCAGGGTCACCAGCAGGATCGGCGCGAGCATGCCGACCTGATGGTAGGTCGGCAGCACCCCGATGAGGGTGGTGGCCGCACCCATCAGGGCGATGGTGTAGAACAACACCTTTCGCCGCCCGATCCGGTCACCCAGCCGTCCGAAGAAGACCGCTCCGAGCGGCCGGGCGATATAGCCGACACCGTAGGTCGCCATCGACAGGACGACCGCCATTCCCGCACTTTCGCCGGAGAAGAACAGCTGACTGAACACCAGCGCGGCGGCCAGCGAGTAGAGCTGGAAGTCCATGAATTCCAGTGCCGTGCCGAGCCATCCGGACACGGCGGCGCGCACCAGGTCTGCCATGCTGCGCTGGGGGGTGACAGGCTCGGCGGCAGCCTGCGGTTCGTGGGCGGTCGTCATCGTCATTCCTCGTCGGGGTCGGGTCCAGATTGCGATCAGAACTGCAGGAGCACCTTGGCCGAGGCCGAGGCGTCGCGGGCCAGGGTGAAGGCGTCGACGGCGTGCGACGCCGGGACGGCATGGGAGATGACCGCGTCGAGGTGATCGTCGGCGGCGAGAATGGCCACCGCGTCGTCGATTTCGTCGGCGAAGCGGAACGCACCGACCAAGGTGAGCTCCTTACCGAGCATCGGCGCCAGGTTGACCGAGATCTCGGCGTTCGGCAGGGTGCCGACCTGTACGACGGTGCCGGCCCGCCGGGCGGCGCGCACCGCCTGGGTGAGTGAGACGCCCACCCCGGAGCATTCGAAGACGACGTCGTAGGACTCGTCGGCGATGGTGTCCCGGCCGACCAGAACGGTGTCGACGGCGCCCAGCGCGCGTGCCCTGGACAGCGGCTCGGGCCTCAGGTCGCTCACCCCGATCTCGGTCGCGCCGGCATGCCCCGCGGCGGCCACCACGAGCAGGCCGATGGGGCCGGCGCCGATCACCAGCACCCGCCGGCCGGTGAGGTCGCCGGCCAGCGCGACGGCGTGCAGCGCCACCGCCAACGGCTCGGCCAGGGCCGCGCGGCGCAACGGCAGCCCGGCCGGCAGCGGGCGGAGCATATGGTCCTCGACGACCAGCAGTTCGGCGGCACCCCCTTGGCGGTGCGGGAACGTGGCCGCACTGCCGAGGTAGTCACCACCGGGGTGCAGATGTGGACGGTCGGACAGACCGGGCACCGGCGGCCCGTACCGGGCGGGGTGCACCGTCACCGGCGTACCGGCCGGGTGGCGTCCCGACGGGTCGAGGTCGACCACCGCCGACAGCTCGTGACCGGGTGTGAACGGTTCACGCACCACGTTCTCGCCGTTGGCGCCGTGAAAGTAGTAGTGCAGATCGGAACCGCAGATACCCACGTAGCTGACCCGCAACCGGACCTGTCCCGCGGCCGGGACGGGTTCGCTGCGGTTTTCCCAGCGGATGTCTTCTTTGCCGTGGATGGCAAGGGCTTTCATCACAGCGTTGTCCTGTCCTCGGTTGCCGCGGTGGCCTCTCGCGCTGCCGCCGTTATTCCGCTGCGGGTGATGGTCGCCACCAGCTCGGCCACCCGCTCGCCGAAGGCCGGTTGCGCGGTCAGGTCGTCGGGCAGAAAACCGTTGTCCAGCACCGCGAGTGCGTGTTCGCGTGGACCGGTTGCGCCCCGGGTCACCGCTGCGAGCCGGTGCCGCGCGGGTTCGCGGACCTCACCGGCGTACGGCCCGGGATCGAAACCGGGTGGGGGCGCGACCGTGCAGATCCAGCCGGCGACCGTGAGTGCGAGCAGGTGCGGTACCCGCCCGGCCCGCAGCGCGGACAACGCCGGCTCGGGTATGCGCTGCAGCAATTTCACCGAACCGTCGGTGCCGACCTGAGAGGTGCGGTGTCCCAGTTCGGCGTTGGCCCAGCGGTGTGACAGCGATTCCAGATAGCTGTCCGTGTCGAATCCGCGCGGCAACGTGATGGTCGGCAGATAGTCGGCGGCGATGCAGGCCCGCACCGCATCCTTGACGAAGTCCTGGGCCCAGGCCTCGGCGATGGTGGCCCGACCGTCGAGCAGGCCGAGATACGCGATCAGCGAATGTGATCCGTTGAGCAGCCGCAGCTTGACGAGCTCGTAGGCGTGTACCTCGTCGCTAAGCACCGCGCCCGCCCGTTCCCAGGCCGGCCTGCCGGCCGTGAACGCGTCCTCCAATACCCACATGGTGAAGTCCTCGGCCGGCACCGGACAGCGATCGTCGACCCCGAGCAGCTCGGCCACCGCCGTTCTCGTCTCGTCGGTGGTCGCCGGCACGATGCGGTCCACCATGGAGTTCGGAAAGCTGACGTGGTCGGCGACGAACGCCAGCACATCCTCGGACGCCGAACTGGCATGCAGGAATTCGGTCACCACGGCGCGGGTGGCGTGTCCGTTGGACTGCAGGTTGTCACAGGACAGCACGGTGATCGGCGCGCCACCGGCGGCCCGGACCGCGAGGCCCCGGGCGATCAGCCCGATGGTGCTGCGGGGATGGGTGGGGTCGGCGATATCGTGGCGGACCTCGTCGAGGTTGACGTCGAGGGCACCGGTCCGCGGTGACCGGCAGTACCCGACCTCGCTGACGGTGAGGGTGAGAATCCGGTGCCGGGGATCCGCGACGGCCGCGACGAAAGAGTCCGGCTCGTCGGCCAGCACCCCGAGGGCCCGATGCACGTCGACAACACCCGCGCGCCGGCCGTGATCGGAATACTCGAGCACGGCGTATCGGCCGTCTTGGGCGCGCATCGCCGCGACCACCTCGGGTGAGCGGTTGGCGAACCCGTAGATCCCCCAATCGCCGGTCTCGGCCGCCAGCGCCTGGGCGGTGTACACCGCGGCGTGGGCGCGGTGGAAGTTGCCCAGTCCCAGGTGCACCATGCCCGTACCGGGGCTTGCCGAGGCGCCGATCACGGCGCCGTCGGGGGTGGTCGGGCGGGTCAGCCGACGCATCGTTGCGCTCCCCCAGATGTTTCACACCATCGCGGTGCGTTCCGTATTATGAACCGTGCGTATCGCATTGCGAAATTACGGTGACATGCTGGGCCAAGCTGTGTCAAGGGTCACCACGGCAAATGTGCCAAGCTCTCGGATACAGCGACTCAGAAGGGAGACGCAGCATGGACGACAAGGGTGCGGCCCCGGTCGGCAGTGTCGACAAGGCACTCGCGCTCATCGAGCTGCTCGCCGCTGCCGGTCCGGACGGGCTGGCCCTGCGGGAGGTCGTGGAGGCCAGTGGCCTGAACAAGGCCTCCGCCCACCGCACCCTGCAAGCGCTGCAGCACCGGGGTTTCGCCGAGCAGGACGCCCACCAGCGCTACCGGCTCGGGTCTCGGCCGGCGATGTTGGTCGAGCAGTTCCTCCGGGAGGAGAACTTGCCCGCGCTCTTCCGCCCCACGCTGTTGGCCATCTGCCAACAGGCCCAGGAATTGGTGCACCTGGGCATCCTGGACGGACACAACGTGCTCTACCTGGACAAGGTGGAACCGGACCGCACCATCCGGGTGTGGTCACGGGTGGGTCGACAGGTCAGCGTCGTGACCACCGCGCTGGGGCGGGCCATGATCGCCGCCGAAGGTGGCGGTGACACCCTGTTGGCCGCCTACACCAGCGATGCCGATCCCATTGCCGCCGAACGCTTCACCCGATCGGTCGCCGAAGCCAAGGTGGTCGGCTATGCCACCGAGCGCGAAGAAAACGAAGCCGGAATCTGCTGTGTGGGTGTGGCTTTGCGACGTCCCACGGGCCGACCGGTGGCCGTCAGCGTCACCGGGCCCAGCCATCGCATGGGTGCCGACCGCCTCGAAGCGCTGGGCAACCAACTGCGCGACGTGTTGAGTGTCTCGGCTCCGCCGGGATTCTCACTGGCGCCGTGTGGCACCGCGGCTAGCGCACCGGGATCGTGAACGTGAAGGTGCTTCCCCGGCCGGCCCCGGCACTGGTGGCGACGATGCGACCACCCTGCGCCTCGACGAACGCCTTGGCGATCGCCAGGCCGATACCGGCACCGCCGTGCCCACGGTCACGCGCGGTGTCGACGCGATAGAACCGCTCGAAGACCCGGCCGAGGTGTTCGGCCGAGATGCCATCGCCGGTGTCGGACACCGAGACCTCGACGGCAGCACCCGCCGCACGGGCACCGATCCGGACACGATCACCACCGTGGGTGTGCCGTAAGGCATTGTTGAGCAGGTTGGTCAATACCTGCCCGATGCGTTCCGGGTCCCCGACGACCGACGGGAGACCGGGGTGGATCTCGGAGTCCAGCCCGACACCCTTTGCGCGATACTGCGGTTCGAACGAGGCCACCGCGGTGGTGATCAAGTCGCCGACCTCGACGGGGCGCGCCTCGATCGCATCCGGGCGCTGCTCCGCGCTGAACAGGGCGCCGACGTCGGCGCTGAACCGGGTGAGCCGGCGCGTCTGATCCCGCAGCACGCCGATCGTCTCCGCGTCCAGGGTCTGCACCCCGTCCTCCAACGCTTCGAAATAGGCCTCCAGGACCGCCACCGGCGTGCGGATCTCGTGGGCCAGATCCGCCAGCATCTGCCGCCGGGTCCGGTCGACGTCACCGAGCCGCTGCGCCATCGTGGTGAACGCCGCGGCGATCTCGTCGAACTCCTTGCCGAGCCCCGTGGGTGACACCCGGACGTCGTAGCGACCCTCGGCGATTGCCGTTGCCGCGCATGCCAGTTCGGAGGCCGATCGGTACACCCGGCGACTCAGGTACCAGCTGAGCCCCAGCGCCGCCACCGCCGACACCGCGAGTGCGGTGCCCACCGACATCGTCGTCGCGCGTTCGAAGGCCCGCTGATAGGGATGGTCGGTCGCACTGCCCGGCTGCACGGCCGCATCCATCAGCCGCTGGAACATCGGTGGACCCACCAGCATGGCGACCACGATCGTCGTCGCGATACTGGCCACGACGACAACGGCATTGGCCGCGAGCAGCCGGGTACGAATACCGAACCGCGCGGCGTCGCCCCTCACCCCTATCCCCTGCCCATCCGGTAGCCGACCCCGCGCACGGTGGTGACGAAGCGGGGCTGCGCCGGATCGTCACCGAGCTTGCGGCGTAGATGCCCGATGTGCACGTCGACGATGTTGTCGTTGCCCACCCAGTTGTCCCCCCACACCGCCTCGATCAGTTGCCGGCGTCCCAGCACCTGGCCGGGCCGCGCCGACAGCGCGGCGAGGATGTCGAATTCCGTTCTGGTCAAAAGGATTTCCTGCTCGTCGAGGTGCACCTCACGGGCGCCGACGTCGACCCGCAGCGCACCGATCGAGCGCGGCGGGTGCGGCGCACCGGGATCGTGATCGCTGGTGGCGCGGCGCGGACGGCGCAGCATCGCGTGGATCCGGGCCACCAGTTCGCGCGGACTGAACGGTTTGGTGACGTAGTCGTCGGCGCCGACCGACAATCCGACCACGGTGTCCACCTCGGTGTCCCGGGCGGTGAGCATCACCAGGTAGGCGTCCGAGAACATCCGTAGCCGGCGGCACACCTCGAACCCGTCCATTCCCGGAAGCCCGACGTCGAGCACCACCACGTCGGGGTCGACGGTGCGGGCCTGCGCCAGCCCGGCGGGACCGTCGTGGGCCGTGTGCACCTCGAAGCCGTTCTTGACGAGGTAGCTGGCCACCACCGTCGTCAACGGCACCTCGTCGTCGACGATCAAGGCGCGCAGCGTCGGCACGCCCGCAGTATCCGGCATTTCTCCATGATGCCCCGGCCGGTGCCACCGGCCCGGACCTACATCAAATCTTCAGAATTCGATCAATCAATCATCGCCGAGGCCCGGCAAGGTCAGGGTCATGAAGATTCCCACGCTCACCAACGCCCTCACCCGCACCCTGGCCTGCGTGCTGGCCGCCGGGGCCGGCCTTGCGATCGCCCTGGCGCCCGTCGCCGCCGCCGACAGCGACCCGCTGGTGCCCTACGGCACCAACCCCCAGGTGCCCTACTCCATCGGGCTGCACAGTTCGAACCACGACGAGCTGGACACCACCAACGGCCGGCTCGACCTGCCTTTCTGAGGACATCGCAGGACGAGCACGCAAGGAGAAGGCAAGCTGGACAGCATGACCCAGGACAACCAGCGGGGCTTCGGCCTCAATCGTCGTGATGCCCTGGTCGGGCTGGCCGCCGTCACGGGTGTGGTGGCGACCGGCGCCGGCGGGCTTGCGGTCGCCTCGGACTGGCTGGGTCCGCCCCGGCTGACCGCTGCACGGTTCACCGACCGGTTCGAACAGCTCTACGGCCGCCACGACGGCTTCCGCCGCAACCATGCCAAGGGCGTCGCCGCCACCGGCACGTTCACCAGCACCGGTGCGGCAACCGAAGTCTCGAGAGCATCCGTCTTCCGCAGCGGGACCGTTCCGGTGATCGCCCGTTTCTCCCTGTCGGGCACCCTGCCCGACCAGAATGACCAACCCGCCACCGTGCGTGGGCTGGGGGTGCTCTTCCAGACGTCGGACGGCCAACAGTGGCGCACCGCGATGGTCAACATCCCGGTGTTCCCGGACAGCACACCGCGAGGGTTCTACGACCGGATGCTGGCGTCCAAGCCGGATCCCAAGACCGGCAAACCCGATCCCGCGGCGATGTCGGCGTTCCTGGCTGCCCATCCGGAGACCGCGGCGGCGATGAAGGTGATCAAGGCCGCGCCGCCGAGTGCCGGCTTCGCCGACAGCACGTTCTGGGGGCTGAACGCGTTCCTGGCCACCGCCGAGAACGGGCACACCACACCCATCCGGTGGTCGCTCATCCCGGCGCAGCAGGCAACCACCAGCGCGCAAGGCGACGATTTCCTGTTCGACGCCCTCATCGAGCAGGTGCAGCGCGGCCCGGTTTCCTGGCGGCTGGTGCTGACGTTGGGCCAGCCCGGTGATCCCACCCGCGACGCCACCCTCGGATGGCCCGCCGACCGCCGGACGGTGGAGGCCGGTGTGCTCACCATCGACCGGCTGGCCACCGAGGCCCCCGGCAACGCCCGCGACATCAATTTCGATCCGTTGGTGCTCCCCGACGGGCTGGCCGCATCCGACGACCCGTTACCGCGGGCACGCTCTGCCGTGTACGCCCAATCGTTCAACCGGCGAGCTCGAGAACCCAAGTCGCCCAGCGAAGTCGACGTCGAAGAGGTGATCCATGACGAGCACTGACTCCCCGCCCGCCACGATGCCGAGGTTCACCCTGCTGTCCCGGCTGCTGCACTGGGCGATGGCGGTCATGGTGATCGGCCAGTTCTTCCTCGGCGTCACCATGGTCGCCGCGCTCACGTATTACCCACTGCTGCTGGCCATCCACCGGCCGCTGGGAATCCTCATCCTGGTGTTCGCCGTCGTCCGCCTGATCAACCGGCTCACGCACCGGCCGCCGCCGTTCCTGGCGACCATGGGTAAGGCCGAACGCAAGATCGCCACCTATTCGGAGTACCTGCTCTACGCGCTGCTGCTGGCACAACCGCTGGTGGGCTGGGCCATGCTGTCCGCAGCGGATTCGCCCGTCACGCTGTTCCCCGGGCTGCACCTGCCGGGCATCGCACCGCACGGAATCGCCTTGTACGCGGCGCTGCGGACCACCCACACCGTGCTCGCCTACCTGCTCTTCGCCGCGTTCACCGCCCACATCTGCGCCGTTACCTTCCACACGGTGGGGTTGCGGGACGGACTACTGAGACGAATGTCCTTGTGGCCGAGTAGGTCCCGATGAGCGCCTTCGACGCCACCCTGGAACCGGAACGTGTTCAGTTGGAAGCGTTCATCGAGGACTACCGGACTGCGATCGAACGGACGCTGGACGGTCTCACCGAGGAACAGGCGCGCCGGCGGCTCGTCCCGTCGGCGACCACGTTGCTCGGCCTGCTCAAGCACGTGACGTGGATGCAGCGGGTGTGGTTCGAGCAGTGCGTCGGCGGTACGCCCCGCAGTGCGCTCGGCGTGCAGAACGTGGACGAGACCTTCCAGCTCGGTGACGACGACACCATCGCCTCGGTCATCGCGGCTCACCAAAGCGCCTGTGCGAAAGCCAGAACCATCGTTGCCGACCTGCCCCTGGACACCGTTGCCACCGGCCACGCCGCCGGCCCGCGCACGCTGCGCTGGGTCTATCTGCAGGTGCTGCGCGAGCTGGCCCATCATTGCGGGCACGCCGACATCCTGCGCGAGCAGATCCTCGCGGGCTAGATCAGGCCGCGCTTGCTGGCCGCGTACACCGCCTCGGCCCGGCGGCTGACCTGCAACTTGCGCATGATGTTGCTGACATGGAATTTCGCGGTGGTCGCCGAGATGAACAACTTCTCGCCGATCTTGTTGTTGGACAGTCCCGTTGCCAGCAGACGTAGGACTTCGATCTCCCGGTCGGTGAGCTGCTCCCGCGGTTCGGTGCGGCCGCTCAGGGAGCGCACCACCGCGGCGGCGCTGCGCGAGTCGAACGCGCTCTCCCCCACCGAGATCGCCCGGATGGCGCGGACCAGTTCGGTGGTGTCGACATCCTTGACGACGTAGCCGCGGGCGCCCGCGTGCACGGCCCGCACCACCAGATCCTCGTCGAGGAATGTGGTGAGCACCAGCAGACCGATCTGCGGATGCGCGGCGGACAGCTTGGCGCACAGGGACAATCCCTCGAAGTCGGAGCCGGCCGACAGTTTCAGGTCGAGCAGCACGACGTCGGGACGTACCGCCGCGACCATCGCCGCCGCCTCGTTCTCGCTGGACGCCTCACCGACCACCACCAGGTCGTCCTCGCGCTCCAACACCGACCGCAACCCCTGCCGCAGGATCGGGTGGTCATCGACCAGCGCCAACCGGATGGCCTTGGTTTGTGTGTGCACCGTCATGAGGGAATCCCCTTCCTGGGTATGGTCGCGACGACGCGGACCCCGCCGATGCGGGAGCGCTGGACCGCGAACGTGCCGCCGTGCTCCCGGCAACGGGCCAGCATGTTGGCCAGGCCGCGGTGATGTCCGTCGACGTCGGGGGCCTCGGCCATCCGCAACATCAGCCGGAGTTTGTCCGGGTCGCCGGTGCCGTCGTCGGAGACCGACAGTGTCACCGCGGCCGGCCGGTACCGCAATCGCACGATCGCGCGGGTCGCGTGGCCGTGCATGGCGGTGTTGAACAGCGCCTCCCCCGCCACCCGCAGCAGCGCATGCTCCACCTCGCCGGGCAACTCGGCAACGGCCCCTTCGACTTTCAGGCTGACGCGCAGATCCTCGGGCATGTGCACGGTGGCCAGCTGCTCCATCAGCTCGGGCAGCGTGGACCGGCCGGCGTCACCGGGCTGGTTGAGAGCGTAGATCGCCGAGCGCAGCTGTTCGGTGGCCGACCGGGTGAGTGTCTTGGCCGTGTGCAGCCGGTCGAGGAGGTCGGCGGATCCGGCCAGGTCCCCCGCACGGGCCTGAATCTCGCTGCGGCACACCTCGATCTGCATGCCGGCCGACAACACCGTCTGGGCGACGCTGTCGTGCAGTTCGCGGGCGATCCGGTGGCGCTCGGAATCGAGGACTTGATGTTGCTGGGCCGCACCGAGTTCGCGCTGCGTGGCCAGCAGCTCGGCGTTCCGCGCCTCTGACTGCGCCAGCAGCGTCTGGGCGCGCTGGAACAGCTCGCAGTTGTGCAGGGCGACGGCGGTCTGGCTGGACAGGATCCGCATCACGGTTTCGTCGGTGCCGTCCAGCATGCGATCACTCGGCGTCCAGGCCGCGAACGCGCCGATCACCCCGCCGTCGAGTTCGATCGGCACGTGTGCGTGGTGTGGTTCGATGACCGGCAACCGGAACTGGGCGAGCTGGCCGCGCAGGATGTCGTTGAGCCGATTGAGCACGGCGTCGGGCAGGTGCGGCACGGGATGCTTTGCACCGGAGAGCCCTTCGAACGAATAGGCGTGCCCTTCGGCATCCAGGATGAGGTGGCGCGGGCGGGCCTCGGGCAGGGCACCGTCGGCGAGCGCGATGAGCACCCATTGCGCGCCGAGATGGGTACGGGCCGCCTCCGCCACGGCCCGGACCAGGTTCTCCGGCCCGTTGACCGTCTGCACCAGGGCCCGCGAGATGGCGTCCAGCGCGGCGATGACCCGTTCGGTGCGCAGCGCCGCCACCCGGAACTCTGGGTAGAACGTGCCCTTTCCGGAGCGCACCCCGGTGAGCCGCTCCAGGTCCGGCGCCGGGCGCCGCAGCGAACCGGAAGTCACAGCGCGGCCCGGAACAAGGCCCGCAATTGCGCCTCGTCGGCGGCCCGCGGATTGGTGGTGATGCAGGCGTCGGCCATGGCGTTGTGCGCCAGCACCGGCACGTCCTCGTCGCGCACCCCGAGTTCGGCCAGCCCGCGGGGCACCCCCACCCGCCGCGCCAGATCCTGCAGCCGATCGGCCAGCGCCAGCGCCGATTCCAGCTGGGGCGCCCGCTGGTCGGCGATCCCGAGGCAGGCGGCGATGGTGGCGAACGGCGCCGGATCGGCTTCGGCGTTGAACCGCACCACATGCGGTAACAGCACGCCGTTGATGACACCGTGCGGAAGGTCCAGCAGCCCGCCGACCTGGTGGCTCATCGCGTGCGCGGCCCCCAGGATGGCGTTGGTGAAGGCCAGGCCGGCCTCCAGCGCCGCCTGCGCCATCAGCACCCGGGCCGACATGTCCTGCGGCCGTTCGATGGTGGTGACCAGGTTCTCGGTGACCATCACCACCGAGCGCAGTGCGTGGTGGTCGGTGAGCTGATTGTGCCCGAGCGAGACGAACGCCTCGATACCGTGCGTCAGGGCATCCAAACCCGTTGCGGCATTGAGCCATTCGGGCATGGTGGTGAGCAACCGCGGGTCGATGACGGTGATATCGGGCACCAGGGCCCGGCCCAGGATGGTGATCTTGGTGTTGCGGGTGGTGTCGGTGACGATGCAGAACTGGGACACGTCGGCCCCGGTGCCCGAAGTCGACGGCAACACCACCAGCGGCGGGATCGGCATGGTCGCCTTGTCGACACCGGCGTAGTCCAGGATGTCGCCGCCGTTGGCGGACAGGATGGCGATGCCCTTGGCCGCGTCGATCACCGAACCACCGCCGAGGGCGATCAGCACGTCGCATCCGTGTGCTCGATAGAAATCGTGGCCCGCGGTAATCTCGTGGTCCTTCGGGTTGGGTGTCAGCGCACTCCACACCTTGACCGCGACGCCCTGGTCCCGCAGATGCCTGACGAGTTCATCGACCCAGCCGGCTTCGATCAGCCCCGGATCGGTGACCAGCAGCGGCCGCAGCCCGCCCAGGCGCAGCGCGGCGTGGGCGGCCTCGGCCATCGAGTCGAGCCCGAACACGATCTCCGGTGCGTGGAACTTCAGCAGTCGACTCGGCAGGCCGTCGCCCCGGGTCGTCGGCACCGAGAGGGGTGCCACCTCCGCTTGCGCTATCACCTCGCCCGCCCACTCCCTGCTGTGTGATCCACGTAACACACCTACCCTACGTCGGTCGGTGGGTCTGACCAACGTGCAGGTGGACAGGGTGGGGACCTACCCGATCGGGTAGGTAACTCAAGACAGAGCGTGTGCCAGTTCGGCGGCGCGGGCCAACAACGCGTCGGCGTCACCGGCCACCACCACCTTGTCGCACACCTGGGCATAGTCCGGCATCGCACAGGTGGCCTGACGCCAGTAGCGGTGCGGCTCGGGCGTCACCCAGGCCAGCCGGTGCACCCGCCGGCGCAGCGCCCGCAGCCGGTCCACGCCGGGCGGCAGCCCGCCGCTGCGGCCGTCCCCGACGATCAGCACCGCGGTGCGGGAATCCAGGGCATCGGCCTGGCCGCGCAGCATCTCGCCGAACACCTGCCCGTAATCGCTGCTGGCCTGCAGGTCCAGTTGGCCCTCGGCCAGCACGGCGGCCAGCGCGTCGTCACCCCCGGCGCGCAGCAGGATCTCGGTGACGTCGACGGGCCGGTCGACGAAGGCCATCACCCGGCAGCGGTGCGCACGGCGGTGCAGGGCCTGGGCCAGCCGCAGGGTGAAGGCGGTCACCGGGCGCACCGACAGGGACACGTCGGCGATGACCAGCAATCGGAGCCGGTCCGGCAGCGGGGTGCGCATGACCAGGTGGAACGGCACCCCGTCGGTGCGCAGGGCGGCCCGGCTGGTGCGGCGCATGTCGAGGCGCCCCCTGCCGCGTTCGCGGGGGCGCGGTCGCGGTGCGCCCCGCATCCGGCGCAGCACCTCATGGCAGGCCAGGTCGATATCGGCGGCCAACCCGGTGTCGGCGGCGGTGTCCGGGGTGTCGGCCGTGGCGGTGAGCCCGCTGCGCTCGGCCAGCGCCGCGACGAACCCCTCGACGGCCTGCGTCAGCTGGCTCAACTGCTCGGCCGTCAACGGCTCACCGGCCTCACCGCCGTAGGTGCGGCTCGGGTCGTAGGCGTCCAGCCAGGCCAGGATGGAATCGGGATCGTCGAAGCTCAGCGACCCGGCCACCACCGGGGCCACCGAGTCCGCGAGATCGCCGGCCACGGCGGCGGCAGCCCGATCCACTTCCACGGTGTAGCGCATGCCGCGCCGGCCCTCATCGGCTTCCGCGGACACGCTCAGGTGGTCGTCGGCCCCCGTCACGCTGTAGTCGTCGTCGTCCTTGTGCGGGTTGAAACCCTTGTCGGCCTCCGGAGTATCGAAGTGCTCCCCCACCTCGGCGGCCCGCTCGTTGTACTCGGCGTACCGACCGACCTCGGCATCCTCGTCGATGTCGAGCTGGTCGGGCAGGCCCGAGCCGGTGTGGGCACGGCTCGGGCCCGCCTCGTGTTCGTGGTGTGCCGGTACCGCGTCACCGAACATGGCCTCGAACGCGCGGTCGAAACCTCGTTGTTCACGACCGTATTTCGCGCAGGTGGCCCGCAGCGCGGCACGCAGCGCCTCGCGGTCGGCGGCGCCCAGCAGGCCCAGCACCCGGCGCACCTCGATCACCTCGGCCGGTGAGGTGGCCACCCCGGCGCGGCGCAGCAACTGACCGAACGCCGCGGCGACGGCGTCCAGCAGTTGCGACGGTGTCATCGCCGGCCACCGCGCCCACGGAAGGCCGCGGTGGTGGTGTTCGCCGGCCGCGACGCCACGGTCGCGCGCTCGGCGGGAACGGTCGGAGCCGGCTGCTCGGGCGTGGAGGTCAGGTGCCGCACCGCGATATCGCGGTCACTGCTGAACTTCACCAGCGCCGACAGCAGCACCCCGTCATCGGTGGCGCCCAGGATGGCGGCCGCCCGGGCCGCGTCGATCACCTCGGAGATCGACGGGCTCTTGCGCAGCGGCAGCTCGCGCAGCATGCGCGCAAGTTCCACCACACCGGCCACCACCGCCGGCTCGACATGCGGGGCGCGGACCCCGACGATCGCCCGTTCCCGTTGCGGGGTGGGGAAATCCAGGTGGTAGTGCAGGCACCGGCGTTTCAGCGCCGCGGACAGCTCCCTGGTGTCATTGGACGTCAGCACCACCCACGGCACCGAGCGCGCGACGAACGTCCCGATCTCGGGGATGGTGACCTGACGCTCGGCCAGCACCTCGAGCAGCAGGGCCTCCATCGCCTCCTCGGTGCGGTCGACCTCGTCGACGAGCAGCACCACCGGCTGCTCGGACAGCACCGACTCCAGCAAGGGCCGCACCGAGAGGAAGGCCTCCGAGTAGAGCCCGAAGTCCCGCTCGGCCAGATACCGGGACGCCTCCTCGATATCGTCGATGCCGTTGGTGGCGGCGGTGATCCGGTCGCGCAGCAGCTGTACGTGCAGCAGCTGCTTGGCGTAGTCCCACTCGTAGAGCACGCGGTTGTCGTCCAGACCCTCGTAGCACTGCAGGCGGATCAGGCGTCTGCCGCCGGCCGCGGCCAGCGCCTTGGCCAGTTCGGTCTTGCCCACCCCGGCCGGTCCCTCCAACAGCAACGGGCGGTCCAGCGCGGTCGCCAGGTGCACGACCGTGGCCAAGTCGTCGTCGGCGATGTAGTCCTGTTGGCGCAGCGCGGTGGAGAGTTCGGCCGCGCTGCCGAAGGTGATGGGGTCGTCCAGCGTGCGGACCGTCTCAGCGGTCATCTCGATCTCCTGGTGTGTGGATGGGGCCCGTTCAGCGGCTCGTGCTGCCGCTGAACGGGTCCGCATCACTGCCTAGTAGGACTCGTTGATCGCGTGCCCCACAACGGGAATCATCGACTCGACGGTGACCTCGCGGGGATTGCCGGGCGTGCACCAGTCGTCCTGGATGTGCTCGGAGATCGCCAGCACCGTCTTGTCGTCACCCTTGATGACATCACCCCGCCCGGCGTACTTCCCGGTGTTCATCCGGTTCTTCGCGTACGAGTCGGTGCGCACCTGGGAGAAGTTGTCCGGGATGCCGACGTCTTGGGCCAGCCGGATGGCGGCCTCGACCGCGGCGTCGGCGGCCTGCACGGTGGTCATGTTCCGGGTGTCCACCCCCATGGCGGTGGCCAGCTGCGCGTAGCGCTCGTAGCGCGACGGCAGGTTGTACTCCCACACCCGCGGCAGCGCGATGGCGTTGTTCAGTCCGTGATGGCTGTCGAAGAACGCCGAGACGGCATGGCTGATCGAGTGCACGATGCCCAGGCCGCCGGAGTTGAACGCCTGCCCCGCGATGTACTGCGCGTTCATCATGCCCTCGCGGGCCTTGAGGTTACGCGGTTCGAACACCGCCTCACGCAGGTGCTTGGCGACCAATTCCACCGAGTACAAGGCGTTTCCGAGCGACGGAGCGAAATCGAGCCGCGACACGTACGGCTCGCTGCCGTGGGCCAGCACATCGAATCCGCAGTAGGCGGTGAAATGCTGCGGGCAGGTGTAGTACAGCAGCGGGTCGTCGATCGCCAGGGTGACGATGGTGGCCTCGTCGAAGCCCACCCACTTGTGCGGGTGCTCCATGTCGGAGGTGTCGGTGATGACGTAGGCCCAGGACGTCTCCGAACCCGTTCCGGCCGTGGTGGATACCGCGATGTGCGGCGGGTTCTGCTTGTTGGTCGACTTGGCGAAGCCCTCGAACTCGTTGATGTTGCGGCCGTCGTGGGCGATGACGACGCGGGCGCCCTTGGCGGCGTCGTGGCTGGAGCCACCGCCGATGGAGATGATGCTGTCGCACTTCTCTTGCTGGTACAGCGCGGCGGCCTCCATGACGTTGTAGTCCTTGGGGTTGGACTCCACCTTGTCGTAGAGCACCACCTCGACGCCCTGGTATTCGATCTTGCCGGTGAGCTCCTCGATGATGCCCGAGCCGCGCAGGCCGGTGGTCATCAGCAAGGTGCGCTTGAAGCCGAGGTTCTTGGCTTCCACACCGATGATGTCGTGCGCGCCGACGCCGAGCAGCGCGCGGGGGAACGGATGGAACTCCTTGATCGGGAAGTCCCAAATCTGGTTCAGCTCAATGGCCATTGGATTCAACTCCTCGCGGTTGGCGACGGGCTTGTGCACGTCGGCGGGGCCGACAATGGGACCCTCACCTACCGTGGACCCGCGTGGCCCGCGTCACAATGGAAAGCGGGCAGTACCGGCCGACCGGACCCGCCGAACTACCCGATCAGGCAGGCCGCACGGCGCACCGACAAGCCAGGTGTCAGAAGTTGACGGTGACCCGGAAGAGTTTCGACGGCTCGGCGGCGCGCAGCCGGATGGGGCCGTCGTCGGCGGCCACCCAGGCCGCGGCGCCGCCCGCCAGGGTCACCGTCTCCGATTTCGCGAACACCTCCACCGAGCCCTGCGTGCACAGCAGGATCTGCGGCCCGTCGTGCTCGGCGGGCGCATCGACCTCGTGCCCGAGGTGCTCGCCCTCGATCGACAACACAGAGACCGCGAACTCCGGCGCCGGGGTGTCATATACCCACTCCAGGCCGTCCCGGACGGGGCGCGGGACGATCTTGGCGTCCCCCGTCGGGGTGAAATCCAGTACCCGGAGCAACTCGGGCACGTCGACGTGCTTGGGGGTGAGACCGCCGCGTAACACGTTGTCGGAGTTGGCCATCACCTCGAAGCCCACACCGTGCAGGTAGGCGTGCAGGTTACCGGCCGACAGGTAGACCGCCTCCCCGGCCTGCAGCGTGATCCGGTTGAGCAGCATCGCCGCCAGCACACCGGCATCCCCCGGGTAGCGCTCCCCGAGTTCCAGCAAGGTCTTGGCCTCGGCCTGGAAATCCGTCTCACCGGAACGCAGGTAACCGACCGCTCCGTCGAGCACCGCGGGCACCAGGACGTCGAGGTCGGGCTGCGGCGCGGTGATCCAGGTGGTGAACAGCGCCCGCAGACCGTCGGCATCGGGCTGGTCCTTGAGCAGGGTGATGTACGGGTCCAGATCGGCGGCGGGGTTGGCCTGCGCCAGCGCTCGCATGAACTCGACGGTGCGTGCCGCCGAGCGGAATCCGGTGAGCGCCTCGAACGGCCCGAGCGCGACGATCAGCTCCGGCTTGTGGCTGCGGTCGCGATAGTTGCGGTTGGGCGCCGACACCGGAATGCCAAGCCGCTCTTCCCGTTCGAAGCCCTGCTCGGCCTGGCGGGCGCTCGGGTGAGCCTGCAGCGACAACGGCTCGTCGGCGGCCAGCACCTTGGCCAAGAACGGCAACGCGTTGCCGAACCTGGCCCTGATCGGTTCGCCGAGCTGGCCTTCGGGGTCGTCGTTGATCATCTCCAGCAGCGAGCGCACGCCATCGGCGGTCTCGCATTGCGCCGGATCCCCCGGATGCGCGCCCAGCCACAGCTCCGCCTCGGGATGCACTGTGGGACTGGGCCGCCCGGTGAACTCGGCGATTGCGGTCCGCGACCCCCAGGCATACTTGCGCACCGCTCCGTGCAGCAGATTCACGATCTCACCCTCGCGCCAGTCTCAGGTATACGGCCGTCATCTCCAGCCGTACGGCCAGCATGGCCAATTGTTGTTCGGGGCGTCCGGCCGCCCGCGGCGTCGCCATGTCGGGCACGTCGTCGGCGCTGAGCACCATGATGTCGGCCAGGCTTTCGGTTCGCGCGACCACCGCCGGCCGTTGTTCGTCGGAGGTCAGCACCACCACCCGGACCCGCGCGGGCAGCGGCCCGTCGATCTCCTCGTCGTGGAACAGCGCCGTCTCGTAATCGGCGGGCCCGGAATTCAATTCGCCCGCCGCGACCAACACGTCGGCCAGGCCCGCGGCGGCGACCACCTGCTGACCGGTGCGCAGCAGCACCGCGCTGGCATGGTGCGCGAGCGCGACCGAGGCGGCGGTGTCACCGGCGAACACCACCTCGCGGCCCGTCAACTGTTCGGCGATCGTCTTGGCCGGATTGGTGAACAGCTCGCGGGAAGCGCTGTTGCGCAACGCCTCGGCATCCAACTCGTCGGCCAGCGCGCCGACATCGACGCGCATGCCCGCATCCAGAACGGCCAGGACCGCGGCACCGGCGGCCAGGTAGCGGCACAGCGCGAACTCCTCGGGCACCGGCAAGCGGGGCGGCAACAGCGCGGCGCGACCGGCCGTGACGTCACGCAGCGGGCCCTCGTGCGGCGCGACGACGATCACCCTCGCGCCCCGGCGCACGCCGGTGGCGGCCGCCGCGACCAGGACCGGGTCCCCTGCGTCGGCCCCGGCCACCACCAGCACGTCGAGGGCGCCGATCCACGGCGGCACCTCGGCGGCCGGCACCATCGGCACCGATGTCGAGGCGCCCAGCGCCGCCGACAACAACGTTCCCGCCGCCAGGGCCGGGCCGCCGGTGGCAACCCAGATCAGGGTGCGGGGCGGCAGATCGGAGCGCACCGGGTCGAGGGCGCCTTCGTCGACGGCGGCCGCGACGGCCCGCACCTGGGCTCCGGACATCGCAGCGGCACGCAACAGACCATCCCGATCGGCGGCGAGTAGCCCCTCGACGTCGTCCAGATCGATCGTGGCGGCCCGCGACGTCACGGCACCGACTCGCTTGCCCCGGCAATGAGTTCGCCCACTTCGTGCACGATCTCGTCGACCTCTTCGCCGGTGCGCGCCTCCACGTTGAGCCGCAGCAGCGGCTCGGTGTTGGAGCTGCGCAGGTTGAACCACCGACCGTCACCGAGATCGACGGTCACCCCGTCGAGGTGGTCGATGGAATGGATCCGGGTGCCGAAGGCGGTGAGCACCGAGTCGACCACCGCGGGGGCGTCGCCGACGGTGAAGTTGATCTCCCCGGATGCCTCGTAGCGGTGGTAGTCGGCCATCAGTTCCGACAGCGGGCGCTGCTGCTCACCCAGGGCCGCCAGCACGTGCAGGGCCGCCAACATGCCGGAGTCGGCACCCCAGAAATCGCGGAAGTAGTAATGCGCGGAATGCTCGCCGCCGAAGATGGCCCCACTGTCGGCCATCAGCGCCTTGATGTAGGAGTGGCCCACCCGGGAGCGCACCGCGGTGCCGCCGCGCTCGACGATCAGCTCTGGCACGGCGCGGGAGGTGATCAGGTTGTAGATGACCGTGGCCCCGATCTCGCGTCCCAGTTCCCGGCCGGCCACCAGCGCGGTGACCGCCGACGGCGAGACGGGGATGCCCTTCTCGTCGACGACGAAACAACGGTCGGCGTCGCCGTCGAAGGCCAGGCCGATATCGGCCCCGGTGGTGATGACGTGCGCCTGCAGATCCACCAGATTGGCCGGATCCAGCGGGTTGGCTTCGTGGTTGGGGAAGGTGCCGTCGAGTTCGAAATACAACGGCAGGACGGTGAGCCCGGGGATCGCGCCCAGCACGGCGGGCGTGGTGTGCCCACCCATCCCGTTGCCCGCGTCGACGGCCACCCGCAGCGGGCGCAGATCGGTCAGGTCGACCAGGGAACGCAGGAAGGCGCCGTAGTCGTCGAGCACGTCCCGGTCCTGCACCGCACCCGGCGCTCCGTCGTAGGCCGGCACCCCGGCGATCACCTCGTCGGCGATCGTGGCCAAACCTGTCTCGCGACCGACCGGCTTGGCGCCGGCCCGGCACAGCTTGATGCCGTTGTAGGCGGCCGGGTTGTGGCTGGCGGTGAACATGGCACCCGGGCAGTCCAGCAACCCGGAGGCGAAGTACAGCTGGTCGGTCGAGGCCAGCCCGATCCGCACCACGTCCAGCCCCTGCGCGGTGACGCCCTCGGCGAACGCCTCGGACAGCGCGGGCGAACTGCTGCGCATGTCGTGACCGATGACCACCTGGGTCGCTCGGGACTGGTCCGCACGCACCAGCCGGGCGAAGGCGGCGCCGACATCGCGCACGAATGCCTCGTCGATCTGCTCTCCGACCAGGCCGCGTACGTCGTAGGCCTTGATCACAGCATTCACGGCGGCGGCGGGCCGAGGCATGGCTGTCCTCGCTCTCTGGATCGACCGGGCTGGGGAATGGTGACTTGGCAGCCAGCCTAGTGGCTCCGGTATTCCACCGCCGCAGGTCCCGCCGCTGTCCTATTCGGCGCCGGTCTCCGGCGGGTCGGGCAGCACCCGCAGGTGACCGCGACGGCGTCCGTTGGTTTCCGGGCGGCGGATCGGCGGCGCGATCAACGCGCCGCCGGGAACACCTGTCGACGGGTCGGAGAAGCCCGCGGTGACGCCGTTCACCATCGAGGGCAGGCCGTCGTTGCGTTCCCGCACGGCGTCGGCGAGCGCGACCAGATCGTCCTCGTCGGGATGCGCGGGCAACGGCCCGGCATGACGCACCAACTCCCAGCCGCGCGGCGCGGTGATCCGTCCGGCGTGGACGACGCACAGATCCCACGAGTGCGGCTCGGACACGGTCGCCAGGGGTCCGACGACGGCTGTCGAGTCCGAATAGACGAAGGTCAGCGTCGCCACGGCGTAGTGCGGGCACCCGGGCCGGCAGCAGCGACGGGGAACATTCACGCTGCGAAGATTATCGTGCGGAAACGTCGCGGGCACCCGGACACGCGCAGTGCGTCGAGCGCCGATCTCCAACCGTTACCATCTCATCCGTGGCGCAGCGCAACCATCGCGGATCACGCCGCGGCCGCGACATGCGCGGGCCGCTGCTGCCGCCGACGGTGCCGGGCTGGCGCAGTCGGGCCGAGCGTTTCGACATGGCGGTGCTGGAGGCCTACGAACCGATCGAGCGCCGCTGGCATGACCGGGTGGCCACCCTCGACGTCGCGGTCGACGAGATCCCGCGGATCGCCCCCAAGGATCCCGACAGCGTGCAGTGGCCACCGGAGGTGGTCGCCGACGGTCCGATCGCCCTGGCCCGGCTGATCCCGGCCGGCGTGGATGTCCGCGGGAATTCCACCCGTGCGCGAATTGTGTTGTTCCGCAAGCCGATCGAACGCCGCGCCAAGGACGCCGACGATCTGTCGGATCTTTTGCATGAGGTATTGGTGGCGCAGGTGGCCACCTATCTGGGTGTCGAACCGTCGGTCATCGACCCGTCGATCGAAGACGACTAGCTGTACTGACCACAGAGGTTGGTAACGGCGTGGTGAGGTGACAACAAGAAGACCTCCGAGTGGAGTGCGAGCTGTCTAGGAACGCTCACCGATCTCGGAGGTCTTCATGTCCCACCGTAATGCGCCCCTGTCCGAAACTGGACGGCTGCGACTGGCTCGTTGTGTCGTTGAGGAGGGTTGGCCCCTTCGACGTGCTGCTGAACGGTTCCAGGTGGCTGTCACCACCGCCAGTCGGTGGGCCGGACGCTACCGTGAGTTCGGCGAGGCCGGTATGAGTGATCGCAGCTCACGACCGCATCGCAGCCCGACGCAAACACCCACACGTACCGAACGGCGCATCGTCAAGGTGCGTGTCATCCGGCGGTGGGGGCCGGCGCGGATCGCGTATCTGCTGGGTCTGAATGTCTCCACAGTGCACCGTGTTCTGACCCGCTACGGGTTGTCCAAACTCCGGTGGCTGGACCGTCCGACCGGCCGAGTCATCCGTCGGATGGAGTCGGCTTTTCCCGGCGACCTGGTTCACATCGATGTCAAGAAACTTGGCAAGATCCCCGCTGGCGGGGGCTGGCGCAAGCTCGGCTTGACGACAGGCAAGAAGAACTCGCGGGCTGATCGCAGCACCGGCCTGCTCGACAAGTACCGGCGCCCGGCGCGGGGCTATCACTTCCTGCACACCGCAATCGATGCTCACTCCCGGCTGGCTTACAGCGAACTGCTCGCCGATGAGCGCAAAGATACCGCTGCCGAGTTCTGGATCCGCGCAAACGCCTGGTTCATGGAGTGCGGTATCAATGTCAGGAATGTGCTGACAGACAACGGATCCTGTTACCGCTCGCATCCTTTCCGGGATGCACTCGCCGTCACCAACATCAGCCACCGCAGAACTCGCCCCTACCGACCCCAGACCAACGGCAAGGTCGAGCGCTTTCACCGCACCCTGGCCGACGAATGGGCCTACGCCCGGCTCTACACCACCGACGCAGAACGCTGCGAAGAGTTCCCCCGCTGGCTCCACACCTACAATCACCATCGCGGCCACACCGCGCTCGGCGGCCAACCACCCGCCACCCGCGTACCTAACCTCTCAGGTCAGTACAACTAGCCACCTACTGGCCACCTACGCAGAACGGCTCGGCCGGGAGGCCGAGCCGTTCTTGCGTCAGATGATGCCGCGCTTGAGGCGGCGTCTCTCCCTCTCGGACAACCCACCCCAGATACCGAATCGCTCATCGTTGGCCAGCGCGTACTCCAGGCAGCGATCACGAACCTCGCATCCCTGGCAGATGCGCTTCGCCTCGCGGGTGGAGCCGCCCTTTTCGGGGAAGAAGGCCTCAGGGTCGGTCTGCGCGCACAGGGCACGCTCCTGCCACTGATCGTCCTCTTCGTCGGCCGCGACCGCGTCGAAGTCCATCCGTTCCGGTACCAAACTCAATTGCGGGCGTCCGGTCACCTCGAACGGCACCGAACCGGTAGTGGTGTGCGGTTCGTTGTCCACTGAACCGAGCTGCCGGTCGTCGAACCGGAGCACGCGGTCGAAATTGACCTGCTCAAAAGACATGTTCCGCCTCCTCACCTGATTAATAGTCCCCATATTGGAGCTCTACGGAGCTCCACTCCCGCCATCACTATTGTGGTGTAAGGCCATCCCCGATACGCTCACTGTCGAACACCTTCGAACAAGTGATCGAATCTCGGTCTGCGACACCGGAACCGGGGTCAACCGCGAAATGACACTGATGTGATTAGACACTTGTTAGCTGCCAGGGTCAAGCGGTGGAAGGCATTTTCATACCATCTCGTGACATAGATCCGGCGTGTCCATGCACCGGCGTGTTCGCCACACCCGCCGCGATGTCGGCCACACAGGGCCGCTGGCCTAGGGTCTGAAGGCGTGAAAGTCACCGTTTTGGTCGGCGGCGTGGGTGGCGCCCGGTTCCTTCTCGGCGTGCAGCATCTGCTCGGGTTGGGCCAGTTTGCCAGCCACGGCGGGCCGTCCCCGGCCGGCCATGAGACGCCCGAGCACGAGCTGACCGCCGTGGTCAACGTCGGCGACGACGCGTGGATGTTCGGTGTGCGGATCTGCCCGGACCTGGATACCTGCATGTACACCCTGGGTGGCGGAATCGACCCCGAACGCGGCTGGGGCCACCGCGACGAAACCTGGCACGCCAAGGAGGAACTCGCAGCCTACGGCGTACAGCCCGACTGGTTCGGCCTGGGCGACCGCGATCTGGCCACCCACCTGGTGCGCACCCAGATGCTGCGCGCCGGTTATCCGCTGTCCCAGGTGACCGAGGCGTTGTGCGACCGGTGGCAACCCGGCGCCAGGTTGCTGCCCGTCACCGACGATCGCAGCGAAACGCATGTCGTGGTCACCGATCCAGAGGGCGAACGCCGGGCCATCCACTTCCAGGAGTGGTGGGTGCGCTACCGCGCGCAGATCCCCACCCAGAGCTTCGCCTTCGTGGGGTCCGACAAGGCAACCGCGGCACCGGGTGTGCTCGACGCCATCGCCGGGGCCGATGTCGTGCTGCTGGCGCCGTCCAACCCGGTGGTGAGCATCGGGACCATCCTGGCCGTCCCCGGTATCCGGGGGGCGCTACGGTCCACCCCGGCCCCGGTGATCGGGTACTCCCCCATCGTCGCCGGAAAACCGTTGCGCGGGATGGCCGACGAATGCCTGCGGGTGATCGGCGTCGAATCCTCGTCGCAGGGCGTCGGTGAGCACTTCGGCGCCCGCAGCGGCACCGGCATCCTGGACGGCTGGCTGATCGACCGGGGTGACACCGCCGACATCGACGGCGTGCAGGTGCAGCAGGCGCCGCTGCTGATGACCGATCCGGCCGCCACCGCCGAGATGGTGCGCGCCGGCATCCGTTTGGCAGGCTTGACGCTGTGACATCGGCGCACACCGGCAACGACCACGGCACCGACCACGGCACCTCAGCGGCGATCGAGATCATCCCCGTCCACGGCCTCGGTGAATTCCGGCCTGGCGACGACGTTTCGGCGGCCATCGCCGCCGCCGCCGACTGGCTGCGCGATGACGACGTCGTCGTGGTCACCAGCAAGGTGCTGTCCAAGGCCGAAGGGCGCATCGTCGCCGCACCGGCGGACCCCGAGCAGCGGGACGCTCTGCGCCGCAAACTCATCGACGACGAGGCGGTCCGCGTGCTGGCCCGCAAGGGCCGCACCCTGATCACCGAGAACGCGTTCGGGCTGATCCAGGCCGCCGCCGGCGTGGACGGATCCAATGTCGACGCCGCCGAACTCGCGCTCCTGCCGGTGGATCCGGACCGCAGCGCCGCGGCGGTGCGCGACGGGCTGGTGCGCCGGCTCGGCGTCCGGGTCGGCGTGGTGGTCACCGACACCATGGGCCGGGCCTGGCGCAACGGCCAGACCGATGTCGCGATCGGCGCGGCCGGCCTGCGGGTGCTGCACGGATACGGCGGCTCGCACGACGCTTTCGGCAACGAACTGATCGTCACCGAGATCGCGGTCGCCGACGAACTGGCCGCCGCCGCCGATCTGGTGAAGGGCAAGCTGACCGGCATCCCGGTGGCCGTGGTGCGCGGCCTGACCCTGCACGACGACGGCTCCGGCGGCCGCACCCTGGTGCGCAACGGCGAGGACGACCTGTTCTGGCTGGGCACCGCCGAGGCGATCGCGTTGGGCCGCAGCCAAGCCCAGCTGCTGCGCCGCTCCATCCGCCGATTCGCGCCCGACCCCGTCGACCCGGCACTGATCGAGGCGGCGGTGGCCGAGGCGCTGACCGCGCCCGCGCCCCACCACACCCGTCCGGTCCGGTTCGTCTGGCTGCGCGAACCGGCGCGCCGCACAAGGCTTCTGGACGCGATGAAGCGACGCTGGGAGACCGACCTCGCCGGTGACGGGCGCTCCCCCGACGATGTCGCCCGGCGGGTGCGCCGGGGCCAGATCCTCTACGACGCCCCGGAAGTCGTGATCCCGTTCATGGTTCCCGACGGTGCGCACACCTATCCGGACCCGGCGCGCACGGCGGCCGAACACACCATGTTCACCGTGGCCGCCGGCGCCGCGGTGCAGGGCCTGCTGGTGGCCCTGGCCACCCGGGAGGTGGGCAGCTGCTGGATCGGGTCGACCATCTTCGCCGCCGACACCGTGCGCCGGGAGCTCGAGTTGCCCGACGACTGGGAGCCCTTGGGCGCCATCGCGATCGGTCATCCACCCGAACCGCCGGTGCCGCGTGATCCGGCGGGCACCGACGGTCTGCTGGTGGTGCGATGAGCCTGCACGCCTCCGTCGTCGACGCGCTGACCCGTTGGGAGGCACCGGATCCCGAGCAGGACGCGCTGCGGCACGCGGTGCTGGCCTTCGTACTGGCCCGCCCGGACGCCTGCCGGCGGGCGTGCGAACCCGGCCACATCACCGCGTCGGCATTGGTGCTCGACGACACCGGCACCCAGGCACTGCTGACCCTGCACCCCCGGATCGGGCGCTGGCTGCAGCTGGGCGGGCACTGCGAGGACGGGGACGCCGACATCACCGCGGCCGCGCTGCGCGAGGCAACAGAGGAATCCGGGATCGCCGGGCTGCGCCTGGATTCCGGGCTGGCACGGGTGCACGTGCACCCGCTGACCTGCTCGCTCGGCCTGCCCACCCGGCATCTGGATCTGCAGTTCATCGTCCGTGCACCGGCCAACGCGGCCATCGTGCGCAGCGACGAATCACTCGACCTGCGGTGGTGGCCGCTGGACGCGCTGCCCGCCGACGACCCGGCCCTGGCCGCCCTCGGTGCGGCGGCGCGGCACCGTCAGACGTCGGTGGAGTAGCGGATCCCGCCGTCGGGAATGGTCACCCCGGGCCACACCCGGGCGCCGCGCAACAGTTCGCAGCGCGCGCCGATATCCGCGCCGTCGCCGATCACGCCGTCCCGGATGAGCGCGCGCGGCCCGATCCTGGCGCCGAAGCCGATGATGGAGCGTTCGATCACCGCACCGGCGGCCACCCGGACCCCGTCGAAGATCACCGCACCGTCCAGCCGCGCTCCCGCGCCGATCTCGGCACCGCGGCCCACCACGGTCCCGCCGATCAGCAGCGCACCGGGCGCGACCGCGGCCCCGTCGTGCACCAGCCGCTCACCGCCCTGGCCGTTGAGGGCCGGCGACGGCGCGATCCCGCGCACCAGGTCGGCCGAACCGCGCACGAAATCGTCGGGTGTGCCCATGTCCCGCCAGTACGTGTTGTCGACATACCCGCACACCTTGCGGCCCTGCGCCAGCAACGCGGGGAACACCTCGCGCTCCACCGAGAGGGCCCGGCCCTTGGGCAGTTCGTCGATGAGCTCACGGCGGAACACGTAGCAGCCCGCGTTGATCTGGTCGGTCGGCGGGTCCTCGGTCTTCTCCAGGAACGCGGTGACCCGCCCGTCGGCGTCGGTGGGCACACAGCCGAACGCCCTGGGGTCACTGACCCGGACCAGATGCAGCGTCACATCGGCCTGGTGCTCTTCGTGGCAGGAGAGCAGCGCACCGAGGTCGGCTCCGGAGAGCACGTCACCGTTGAAGACCAGCACGGTGTCGTGGCGCAGCTTCGGCGCGACGTTGGCGATCCCGCCGCCGGTGCCGAGCGCCTGCTCCTCCACCACGTATTCGATGTGCAGGCCCAGTTTGGAACCGTCGCCGAATTCCGCCTCGAACACCTCGGCCTTATAGGACGTGCCCAGCACGACATGCTCGATCCCGGCGGCGGCGATGCGGGAGAGCATGTGCGTCAGAAACGGCAGCCCGGCCGTCGGCAACATCGGCTTTGGCGCCGACAGGGTCAGCGGACGCAACCTGGTGCCCTGCCCACCGACCAGGATGACGGCATCGACTTTCGCCGGATCGACCATGCCTAGAGCCGTCCTTTCGCCTGTCTGCGCCGGGAGCTCCCGACGACGAGTCCAGCCCGGGCAGCCAGGGCCCCCCTAATAGTCCACCGCAACGGTGCCCGCCACCAGCCGGGATGCCGATCGGCGAGGAAAGTGTAGGTGCTGCGATGATGCGCGGCCAAGTTCTTCGCGGGATCACGCCCGGCCGCGTGACCCTTGTCGTGCACGATCTCGGCGGACGGCACGTACACGTTCTGCCACCCGGCGGCGGTCAGCCGATCCCCCAGGTCGACGTCCTCCATGTACATGAAATAACGCTCGTCGAATCCGCCGATCTGGTCGAACGCCGCCCGCCGCAGCAACAGGCACGACCCGGACAGCCAGCCCACCGGGCGCTCGCTCGGCGCGAGCCGCTCCTGCCGGTAGGCCGCCGTCCACGGATTGTTCTTCCACACCGGGCCGACGACGGCGTGCATGCCGCCGCGGATCAGGCTGGGCTGATGCCGCGCCGACGGATACACCGTGCCGTCGGGATCCCGGATCAGCGGCCCCAGCGAGCCGGCGGCCGGCCAGCGCTGCGCGGCGGCCAGCAGCTCGTCGATGCTGTCGGGCCCCCACTGCACATCGGGATTGGCCACCACCAGCCAGTCACCGTCGGTGACGAACTCGGCCACCGCGCGGTTGACCGCGGTGCCGTACCCCAGATTCGACCCCGTGTGGAACAACCGCACATTGGGGTAGCGCTGCACGGCCTCCTCGGGGGCACCGTCGGTGGACCCGTTGTCGGCCATCACCACCGTCACCGGTCGCTCGGTGGCATGCGCCAGCGAAGCCAGGAAACGGTCCAGATGCGGGCCCGGCGAGTACGTCACCGTCACGATGAAGAGGTGGTCACTCACGGTCGTAGAGGGTAGCGGCGTGCCACGCTGTGTCCTGCACCTCACCGGCGCCGCGACACGAAACGCTTAACGGGCAAGCACTCCGGCGGTGTACTTCGGCTGCCAATCCGAGGTCAGCAGCGCGCCGAAGTTCGCCTCCCGGTCGTTGCGGTTGGCGGTGTCCAGATCGCGCACCGCGTGGATGAACGCCGGACCGGTCCAGCCCACCGCGGCGGCCGCGGCCAGCACGTCGGTGATCTGCTTGGCCTGCTCTTGCTGGCTCACGCCGTCGCCGGGGATGTCACTGGTGGACGCGCCCAGCTCGGTCAGCCAGATCTTCTTGCCGCCGTCACCGTGGGCGTTCATCACGTCCCGCATGCGCAGCACATCCGACCAGCCGTGGTTGCTGTCGGCGGCCAGACCGCCGGGGAAGACGTACGGGTGCGCGGCGGCGGCGTCGAAGAAGCCACCGGCACCGGCGTCGTAGAGCTGCTGCAGGAATCCGGGCGGTGAGTCCGGTCCGTCGAGCGGGCTCAGCCCGGCCGCGATCACGGTAGCCCCCGGCTGCACCGACTTGATGGCGCCGTATGCCGACTTCAGCATGTCGGTGTAGCGGCCCGCCTTGTTGTCGGCGAAGCCCATGAACAGCGGCAGGTTCGGCTCGTTCCAGACCTCCCACGCGTTGATCCGGCCGGCGTAGCGCTTGGCCGCGGCCGCGGCGAAGGCTCCGTAATCGGACGGATTGCGCGGCGGCGACGACGGGAAGAGCAGCTGCGCGCCTTCCAGCCGGGCCCACAGCGGGGTGTTGGAGATGATGCCCATCACCCGCAGGTTGTTCGCGCCCGCCGAGTTCACCAGGTTGTCCAGGTAGCCCCAGTTGTACTGGCCCCGGCTGCCCTCGATGACACCCCAGTCGACCGGCACCCGCACCCAGGAGGCGCCGGTCTTACCGACGGCGGCGATCTCTCGGCTGGCATCGGCCTGGCTGCCGGTGGCCCAGGTGTAGCCCTGGGCGAACCCGTAGCCGTCGGCGGGCGCGACCACGGCGGCGTGCGCCGTCACCGGTGATATCGACACCATCGACGCGACCAACACGACCAACATCACGAACCGGCCGACAACCCTGCTCAGAGGCGTGTGCATGCCCGCCAATGTACCGGACCTGCGCAGATGGCCGGACCTGCGGATCTGCTGAGCGTTCGGGCGGCGCGGTGCGGGCTGGCACGCCGGTGCGCGCTCCCGCAACTTCGACGGCAGCGCCAGTAGCCTGAGCCAATGCAGAAACCGGGCCGGGAGGCGGAGCACGCGTGAAGGTGACCCGGACCATCGCCGTCATCGCCGCTGCCGCCATCGTGGTGTGCACCGGCGTGGCCTGGAGCACCGTGCGCTCGTTCGAGGACGGCATCAACCACGTCAACTCGGCGGCGCTCGGCGGCGGCGGTGACGACGGCGCCATCGACATCCTGTTGGTCGGGCTGGACAGCCGCACCGATGCGCACGGCAACCCACTGTCCGCCGAGGAACTGGCCACGCTACGCGCCGGTGACGACGTGTCGACCAACACCGACACCATCATCCTGGTCCGCATCCCCAACAACGGGCGCTCGGCGACGGCCATCTCGATCCCCCGCGACTCCTATGTGGATGCCCCCGGGCTGGGCAAGATGAAGATCAACGGCGTCTTCGGCGAGGTGAAGCTCGACAAGATGAAGCAGTTGGTCGAGGTTCAGGGCGAGGACCCCGCCACGGCCGAGCCCAAGGCGACCGAGGCCGGGCGCGAAGCGCTGATCAAGACCGTCGCCAAACTCACCGGGGTGACCGTCGACCATTACGCCGAGATCGGGCTGCTCGGGTTCTCGCTGATCACCGATGCGCTCGGCGGCGTCAACGTGTGCCTGAAAAACGCGGTGTACGAACCCCTTTCGGGTGCCGACTTCCCGGCCGGCTGGCAGAAGCTGAACGGGCCGCAGGCGTTGAGCTTCGTCCGCCAGCGCCACGACCTGCCGCGCGGCGACCTGGACCGGGTGACCCGCCAGCAGTCGGTGATGGCCTCCCTGGCGCACGAGGTCATCTCCAGCAAGACCCTGTCCAGCCCGTCCACCCTGAATCGGCTGCAGGACGCGGTCCAGCGTTCGGTGGTGCTCTCCGACGGCTGGGACATCATGGATTTCATCCAGCAGCTGCAGAAGCTGGCCGCCGGGTCGGTGGCGTTCGCGACCATCCCGATCCTGCAGGAGGACGGCTGGAGCGACGACGGGATGCAGAGCGTCGTGCGGGTCGACCCGACGCAGGTGCACGACTGGGTGGAGAGCCTGCTCAACGACCAGGCCGCGGGCAAGACCGAGCAGCTCAGTTATTCGCCGGAGAAGACCACCGCCGACGTGGTCAACGACACCGATATCAACGGGCTGGCGGCATCGGTGTCGCAGGTGCTGACCGGCAAGGGTTTCACCGCGGGCGCGGTGGGCAACAACGAGGGCGGGCACGTCACCAACAGCCAGGTGCAGGCCGCGAAATCTGACGACCTTGGGGCGCAAGCGATTTCGAAGGAACTCGGCAACCTGCCGGTCGTCGAGGACGCCACGCTGGCGCCCGGCACGGTGCGCGTGGTGCTGTCCTCGGACTACACCGGGCCCGGCTCGGGCCTGGACGGCCCCACCGGGCTGTCCGGTGATTCCGCCGTCATCGAGCAGAGTTCGGGCGGTACCGGCGATTCGGCCGAGCCGCCCCCGCCGCCGTCGCCGATCCTCACCGCGGGTTCCGACGACCCGGCGTGCGTGAACTGACATGGCGACGATCAGCGCGGCGCTGCTGGATCCGCTGATGCGGCGCGACCCCGTCGGGCCGCGGATCACCTACTACGACGACGCCACCGGTGAGCGCATCGAGCTGTCGACGGTGACGCTGGCCAACTGGGCCGCCAAGACCGCGAACCTGTTGCGCGACGAACTCGGCGCTGGCCCGGGCAGCCGGGTGGCGGTGTTGTTGCCCGCGCATTGGCAGACCGCGGCGGTGCTGCTGGGCATCTGGTGGATCGGCGCGGAAGCGGTGTTCGGACCGGAGCCGGCCTCAGAAACAGCCTTAGAAACAGCCCCCTCCGATATCGCGCTGTGCACCGCGGACCGGCTCGACGAGGCCGACGCCGCCGCGGCGGCCGGCGAGGTGGTGGTGCTGTCGCTGGACCCGTTCGGGAAACCGGCGCCCGGCCTGCCCGTCGGTGTCACCGACTACGCCACCGCGGTGCGGGTGCACGGCGACCAGATCATCCCCGAGCGCGTGCCGGGCCCCGCCCTCAACGGCCGGACCGTCGGCGAGGTGCTGGCCGCCGCCGCGGACGCGGCCGGCGCGCGCGGCCTCACCGACAGCGACCGGGTGCTGTCCACCGCGGGCTGGGACACCGCCGAAGACCTGATCGCCGAGCTGCTGGCCGTGCTGTCGGCGGGCGCCTCGCTGGTCCTCGTGGCAAACTCGGACAGCGGCGCACTGGAGCGCAGGCGCGCGATGGAGAAGGTCACCACGGGCTGAGCAGGGCGGTTGCGCTCGCACCAAATATCCTTTGCGTCAATAATGTGATGCTATATGCCAGATGGGTGCCTCATGAGTACCCTGTGACAGGTGGGAAGCATCGCGATGAAATTCGCTGCATATCGGCACTTCGGGCATCGACGTGTGCAGGGCTATACGGAGTCGGCGGCCATCGGGTTGCTGCAGGCCGTTGACGAGCAGCAGCGGGCGGCCGGTATCCGTGGGCCGATCGCCGAGATCGGCGTCCATCACGGCCAGCTCTTCATCGCCATGAAGTTGCTCCAGCAACCGGGCGAGCAGGCCATCGCGATCGACCTGTTCGAGAACCAGGCGGCTAACATCGACAAGTCCGGCGAAGGCGACCGCAGTGAGTTCCTGCGCAACCTGGACCGCTGGGCCGACCGCACCGACCTCGTCGTGCACCAAGGGGATTCCACCCAGATCGTGCCCGGTGACATCCCGGCGCTGTCGGGGGTGCGGCTGTTCTCGGTCGACGGCGGCCATACCGAGGAGATCGTGCTCAGCGATATGCGGCTGGCCGAGAAGAGCCTGATCGACGGCGGGGTCGTGATCGCCGACGACGTGTTCAACCAGCAGTGGCCCGGGGTGTGCGTCGGCACCGTGCACTACCTGGAGCAGGGTGGCGCCCTGGTGCCGTTCTACATCGGCTACAACAAGGTGCTGTTCACCCAGCCCGAGCACGCCGACCGGTACCGCCACGCGCTGGACCGGGCCTACGCCGACCGCACCATGACCGCGGTGTTCGAGTCGGTGTTCGTCAACCACCCGGTGAGCGTGCTGGTGCCGGTGCCCAAGCACCCGGCCCATATCGCCCGCCGCAGCGAGACCGCCCGCGCCGCCTACCGCAAGGTCGCGTCACTCTGGAGCTGACGCGACCCCGCGACCGCGCGTTCAGCGCAGCAGCTGGCGGGACATCACCAGGCGCTGAATCTGGTTGGTGCCCTCGTAGATCTGGGTGATCTTGGCGTCGCGCATGAACCGCTCCACCGGGAAGTCCACGGTGTAGCCGTAGCCGCCGAACAGCTGCACGGCGTTCGTGGTGACCTCCATGGCCACATCGGAGGCGAAGCACTTCGACGCCGAGGCCAGGAACTGCAGGTTCGGCTCACCGCGCTCGGCGCGGGCAGCGGCGGTGTAGACCATCAGCCGGGCGGCCTCGATCTTCATCGCCATATCGGCCAGCATGAACTGGGTGTTCTGGAAATCGGCGATCGAGCGGCCGAACTGCTTGCGCTCCTTGGTGTAGGCGATCGCGGCGTCCAGCGCGCCTTGGGCGATGCCCACGGCCTGCGCACCGATGGTCGGGCGGGTGTGGTCCAGGGTGGCCAGCGCGGTCTTGAACCCGGTGCCCGGCTCACCGATGATCCGGTCACCGGGAATGCGGCAGTTCTCGAAGTACAGCTCGGTGGTGGGCGACCCCTTGATGCCCATCTTGTGTTCCTTGGGGCCGGCCGAGAAACCCTCGTCGTCCTTGTGCACGATGAACGCCGAGATGCCGTTGGCACCCTTGTCCGGGTCGGTCACCGCCATGACGGTGTACCAGGTGGACTTGCCGCCGTTGGAGATCCAGCACTTGGTGCCGTTGAGGATCCAGTCGTCGCCGTCGGCCACGGCCTTGGTGCGCATGGCGCCCGCGTCGCTACCGGCCTCGCGCTCCGACAGTGCATACGACGCGGTGGCCTCGCCCGCGGCGATCGAGGGCAGCACCTTCTGCTTGAGTTCCTCGGAGCCACGCATCAGCAGACCCGTGGTGCCCAGCTTGTTGCAGATCGGGATCAGCGAGGACGATGCGCACACCCGCGCCACCTCCTCGATGACGATGCACGCCGCGACGGCGTCGGCACCCTGGCCGCCGTACTGCTCGGGGATGAACACCGCCGAGAAACCCGAGCCGTCCAGCGCCGCCAGCGCCTCGTCGGTGTAGCGCGCCTGCGCGTCGACCTCGGCGGCGTACGGCGCGATCTCCTTCTCGCACAGGGCGCGCAGCACGGTGCGCAGCTCGTTGTGCTCGTCGGACAGCTGGAACAGGTCAAAGGACGGGTTGGCAACCATCGGATCTCCTCGCTACTCGCCAGTAACCATAGCCGGTTAATCCCGATTCACTCAATCGCCGAGCAGTCGGCTGCGCAACGCCGCGTCTTTCTCCAGCACCATCTGCTCCAGACCCGCCTGGAAGTCCTCCATTCGGGAGCGCAGTGCGGCGTCGCTCGCGCCGAGAATCCGCACCGCCAGCAGGCCCGCGTTGCGCGCCCCGCCGATCGACACCGTCGCCACCGGCACCCCGGCCGGCATCTGCACGATCGACAGCAGCGAGTCCAGCCCGTCCAGGCGCGCCAGCGGCACCGGCACACCGATCACCGGCAGCGGGGTGGCCGCCGCGACCATGCCCGGCAGGTGCGCCGCCCCGCCGGCGCCGGCGATGATGACCTCGATGCCCCGGCCCGCCGCGGTCTGGGCGTAGTCCAGCATCCGGCCCGGAGTGCGATGCGCGGACACCACCCCGATCTCGAACGGGATGTCGAACTCGGCCAGCGCGGTGACCGCGGCCTCCATCACCGACCAGTCGCTGTCGCTGCCCATGATGACCCCGACGCGGGGGCTGCGCTTGTCACTCACTGTCTAATGCCCGTCCCATCCATCGGTCCACTCGGCGTGCGACAACCAGTGCGCCGCCCGCTGCGCTCGTTCCCTCAGTGCCGCAACGTATTCCGAGTCATCGCTGGACCCCTGGCCCCCGCCGCCGACGATGTTGACGTGGCCGATCTTGCGGCCCGGCCGCTCTCCCTTGCCGTACAGGTGCACCTTCGCGTCGGGCATCCGGCCCATCAGGTGGTGCACCCGCTCGTCCATCGACATCTGCGGGGTCTGCGCCGCGCCCAGCACATTGCCCATCACCGTCACCGGGGCCAGCGCCGCGGTGTCACCGAGCGGGTAGTCCAGCACCGCGCGCAGATGCTGCTCGAACTGACTGGTGCGGGCGCCGTCCATGGTCCAGTGCCCGGAATTGTGGGGGCGCATGGCCAATTCGTTGACCAGGATCGCGCCGTCGGTGGTGTCGAACAGCTCCACGGCCAGCACCCCGACCACACCGAGCTCGTCGGCCAGTCGCAGGCCCAGCGCCTCCGCCTCGGCGGCAACCTCCCCGGGCAGGCCCGGCGCGGGCGCGATGACCTCCACGCAGATCCCGTCGCGCTGCACGGTCTGCACCACCGGCCACGCCGCGCCCTGCCCGAACGGCGAGCGCGCCACCAGGGCGGACAGCTCCCGGCGCATGGCGACGCGCTCCTCCAACAGCACCTCGACACCGTCGGCCAGATAGCCGGCGACCGCCTCCCTGGCATGCGCCAGGTCGCGGGCAAGCACCACACCGCGGCCGTCGTAACCGCCGCGGATGGTCTTGATCACCACCGGACCGCCGATCCGGGCGGCGAACACGTCGACGTCGTCGACGCTCGCCACCGCCGAGAACCGCGGGATCGGCGCACCGAGCGCCTCCAGCCTGCGCCGCATCACCAGTTTGTCCTGGGCATGGATCAGCGCCTGCGGCGGCGGCGCCACGTTGACCCCCTCGGCGACCAACCGCTCCAGATGGGCGGTCGGCACATGCTCGTGGTCGAAGGTCAGGGCGTCGGCTCCGGCGGCCGCCCGGCGCAGCGCCTCCAGATCGGTGTGCGCGCCGAGCACCACGTCGGGACTGACCTGAGCGGCGGGCTCGTCGGCGGCCGCCGCCAGCACCCGCAGCGTCTGACCGAGGGCGATGGCCGCTTGGTGGGTCATCCTGGCCAGCTGTCCGCCACCGATCATGGCGACGACGGGCGCGGCGGAGCTCTTGGGAGTACGTGGCACGGCACCATGTTTTCATGGCGGTTCCCATGGCGTACCGGGGCCGCCCACACCCACCGCGACCTGCGCAGGTTCACGTTGGCCAGTGAGTTTCCGTAGACTGTCTCTTCGTGTCCTTTGCTGATGCCACGATCGCGCGGCTGCCTCGCCCGATCCGGCCGTTCGCCGAGCGGCACCATGAACTGATCAAATTCGCACTGGTCGGTGCCACCACCTTCGTCATCGACTCGGCGATCTTCTACACCCTCAAGCTCACCGTGCTGGAACCCAAGCCGGTGACCGCCAAGATCATCGCCGGCATCGTCGCGGTGATCGCCTCCTACATCCTGAACCGGGAGTGGAGCTTCAAGGACCGCGGCGGCCGCGAACGCCACCACGAGGCGCTGCTGTTCTTCGTGGTCAGCGGCGTCGGGGTGCTGCTGAGCATGGCCCCGCTGTGGGTGTCCAGCTACATGCTGGGGCTGCGCGTGCCCGAGGTGTCACTCACGGTCGAGAACATCGCCGACTTCGTCTCGGCGTACGTCATCGGCAACCTGCTGCAGATGGCCTTCCGATTCTGGGCGTTCCGCCGCTTCGTCTTCCCCGACGAGTTCGCGCGCAACCCCGACAAGGCGCTGGAATCCACGCTCACCGCCGGCGGTATCGCCGAGGCGTTCGAGGACCATCACGAGCAGGCCAGCGGCACCGTCACCCCGTTGCGGCGGTCCCGCCGCGCGGCTCAGCTGGGTGATTCCTCGGAACCCAGGGTGTCGAAGACTTCGTGATACAGCAGGGAGTGCACCTGCTCCACCCGCGGGATGTCGTGGAATTCCAGGGGATCCTGCGCCGCTGATTCGATGACCAGCGTTCCGGTGCGCAGCATGCGGTCCAGCAGGCCGTGCCGGAATTCCACACTGTTGATCCGGGCCAGCGGGATATCGATCCCACTGCGGGTGAGCAGCCCGTGGCGGAACATCACCCGGCGGTCGGTGATGACGAAATGCGTTGTCCACCAATTCAGGAACGGCCACACCGTCAGCCACCCCACCAGGATCAGCCAGATCACGCCGATGACCGCGAACAGGATCCGTTTGGCGTTGCCGTCCCAATCGGTCTGGTTCACCCAGCCCGCGCCGAAGGCCGCCAGCGCGGTGGCGACCAGCAGCACCAGTACCGCGCCGATCAACCGCTTCCAGTGCGGATGCCGGTGCAGCACCACCCGCTCATCCTTGGCCAGCACGTTCTCCGGGTAGCCCACGGTGTGACTTTACTCAACCGCCCCGTCGCCCGCGGGCCGCAAATGCACAATATCGGCCGCCGAAACCACTTCACTGCCGCTCTCGGTACCGATGCGCAGCCGGCCCTGCCCGTCGATGGCCTCGGCCGTGCCGACGATGTCCCGGCCTCCCGGCAACTGGGCACGCACCCGGGCCCCCAACGTCGCGCTGCGGGCGCGGTAATCGTCGAGCAGCGCGTCGGTGTCACCGGTCCGCCATTGCCCGATCCGCTCCCCCAGCCGCGCCAACAACGTCCGCACGATATCGGTGCGATCCGCCTCGACCCCGAGCTGATACACCGAGGTGGCCTGCGGCTGGCCGATCTCCTCGGGCCGGACGGCGACGTTGAGCCCGATCCCCAGCACGATGACGGGTTTCGGGGAGGCCACCTCGGCCAGGATCCCGGCGATCTTGGCGGTGCCGATGAGCACGTCGTTGGGCCACTTGAGCCCGGCGTCGATGCCCGACGCGGACAGCGTGTCGACGACCGCGACGCCGGCCAGCAGCGGCACCAGACCCCAGCGCTGCTCGTCGACGCCGTCGGTGGCGATACCCACCGACATGATGATCTGCCCATGCCGGACACCCGCCCAGGACCGCCCGCCGCGCCCACGACCGGCGGTCTGATGCTCGGCCAGCAGCACCGCCCCGGCTATGTCGTCACCGTCGCGGGAGCGTGCGATGAGGTCGGCGTTGGTGGATCCGGTGACCTCGACGATGTCCAGGCGGCGCCACGGTCGCGCCGCGGTGTCCTCCGTGTCGAGTGCGGCGCGCAGCGCCGCGGCGTCCAGGGCCCGCGGTTCAGCAGTCATCGCGCACCGGCTGGTCGGCGAAACGTTTTGCCATCCAATCCAATTGGGAAGCCAGGTCCACGTCTCCATGCCCCTTCCCCGGTTCGAACTGCACCGTCACCGTTCCTCCCATGGCGCATGCCTTCGCGATCGCTGCGGCCGTCCAGGCCGAGTCGACCAGCGTATCGGCCCCGCCGTACCAGACCGACAGCGGCGCCGACAGCGGACGCTGCGGCAGCGCCCAGTCACGCAGCAGCCGGCGCAGCCGGTCGGCCGCGGCGGCGTCGCGGGGCGCGACGAATTCGGGGCGCAGCTGCGCGCCGGCGTCGCCGCGCTGATAGATCTCCGGCGCCTGGCAGGCGGTGAGCACCTGCCAGTACTTGGTGGCCGCACCGGACCGGTAGTCGTCGCGGTTGAGGTCGGGATGCCTGCGGGCCAGGGACTCCACGATGACCGGCATGGCCAGCAGCTGGTCGGGGGTCAGGGTGTGCGCCAGCGCCTTGTCCACGAACCCGGACACGTCGGCGGCCGGTGCGGCGGCCACCGCCCCCATCAGGGTCAGTTCGGCCGCGTACCGGCCGGCCTGCTCGTCGGCGGCCCAGGTCGCCGCGCCGCCCTGCGAGTGGCCGAACGCCATCCAGGCCGAAGACACGTCACCGAAGGTGTGCCGCAACGCCCGTACGCTGTCGATGATGTTCAGGCCTGCGGTGCGGGCATCGAGATACGGGTGGTTTCCCTTGGTGCCCAAGCCTTCATAGTCGGCGACCGCGACGGCGAAACCGCGGCCGGTGAACGCGGTGACGAACGGCAGCAGGCCCATCATGTTGTCGGACAACGACGGTGCGCAGGGCCCGTCGATGCCGAGCGTGCCGTGCCCGACCGCGACCACCCGCCAACCACCGGGCGGCGGGGTTCCCGTCGGGACGAACACCGACCCCGACACGACGGTCTGCTCGCCGGTGTCCCCGTTGGTGGACCGGTACAACACCCGCGCGGCCCGCAGCCCCCGCGCCTCGATCCTGCGGGTCACCCCGGGCATCGTGGTGGCCGACACCAGCGTCCCGGGGCCGGAACCGCTGCGGTCGGCGCTCTGGATGGGGGCCGGCGCGCCGCCGGAGGACGGGAAGAGGTTGAGATAGGCCAGCCCGACCGGCACGGCGAACGGCAGAAGTGCCACGGCCGCCGCGATTTCGGCGACGACGACGGCGATCAGTGCGACGGCGACGATTGCGCGCCTGATGCGGCGCGGCCGCCGCGTGTCGGAGGGGATTCCAGGGGTTTCAGACACGGACCGCGGCACGAATCCACGCTACCGAAGCCGCGGCGGCGGCCCTGGTCAGTACGCGCCCACCCCGCCCAGCACGGTCCGCACGGTCTTGAAGGCGATGACGAGGTCACCGCTGATGGACCAGTTCTCCACGTAGGACAGGTCCAGGCGGACCGAGTCGTCCCAGGACAGGTCCGACCGGCCGCTGACCTGCCAGAGGCCGGTGATACCGGGCAGCACCAGCAGCCGGCGGCGCACCTGATCGGTGTAGGAGTCGGCCTCGCTCGGCAGCGGCGGGCGCGGGCCCACCACGCTCATCTCCTTCTTCAGCACGTTGATGAACTGGGGCAGCTCGTCGACGCTGTAGCGGCGCAGGATCCGGCCGATCGGGGTGACCCGGGGGTCCTGCCGGATCTTGAACAGCACGCCGCCGTCCATCTCGTTCTTGTCGGCCAGGCTGGCGACCATCTTGTCGGCGTCGGCAACCATGGTGCGCAGCTTGATCATCCGGAAGGGCTTGCCGTCCAGGCCGATCCGCTCCGACAGGTAGAACACCGGGCCGCGGCTGGTGAGCTTGATGGCCAGCGCGCTGGCGAGCAGCAGCGGGAAGGCCATCAGCAGCACGGTCACCGCCACACACACGTCGAAGGCCCGCTTCTGCAGCTTCTTGGTGCCGCTGTACTGCGGCTTCTCCACGTGGATCAACGGCAGGCCGGCCACCGGGCGCATGGTCAGGCGGGGGCCCGCGACGTCCACCATGCCGGGCGAGACGACGAGGTCCACGCCGAGTCGGTCCAGTTCCCAGGACAGCTCGCGCACGCCTTCGGGTCCGAGGTGTTCGGTGGCGGTCAGCGCGACAGTGTCGGCACCGACCTGGGCGATGGCCTCCTCGACCTGGCCCTCGTCACCGAGCACCGGCAGCGCGCCCACGCCGGGCACCTCCAGGGTGCCGCCGCCGGGCCGGCCGGTCAGGCACACGCCGACCACCGAGTAGCCGTACCACCAGGTCCGGTCCAGCGACTGGACCAGGCTCTTGACGGCCACCGGGTTACCGACGGCCAGCACCGAGGTGACGCACCGTCCGCGGCGCCGGTAGAAGTTCAGCACGCGGCGGCAGCCGCTGCGCCCGAGCATCAGGAACACCAGGCCCAGCGGGAAGGCCAGCGCGAGATAGCCGCGCGCGTACTCGGGCCGGAAGATCATCAGGGTGACCGCGACGACGCCGATCGTGGACAGGGTGGCCGACAGGACGCGGCGGTATTCCTCCATGCCGGCGCCCACGACTCGTGGCGACCGGGACCGGTACGCCGTCAGCAAACCAAGCCACATGAAACCGAAGATGACCGAGAGCAGGCCGAAGTACTTGGTCAGCGGATCGAAATCGGTAACTGGCCGGCCGAGGCGGACCATTTGGGCGCAGGCCATCGCGGCACCGACCACGAAGACGTCGGTGATGGTCAGGGCCAGAACGTAACGACGCTGCCAGTGCAACCCACCGATACGAGCAACGGCAGGTTCGGCACGTTCTACGGCGACTGGCGCTGCCGTCTCTCTCACAAGAGTCACCTGGAGGTCCACCTTCTTTGCTGCGCCAGTCGAGCGTTGTTGCTCGCAGACTATCGCGGCTCGCCTAAACTATCGCTTTCTTTCGCGTAAGTTGCAACATCCAGCGCGTATTTTTCGCTGTGTGAGCGATGTCGCACCCACCCTTTTCCGACCGTTGCCCGCCGCCGAGAACGACTTTGCGCGCCAGCCAACCAAGGGGTTGGTTCCGCGCCGTGCGAACAGTGCGATCTAACCACGAACCACGCCCGGCGGCCGGATAAACCGAGGACAATATTTACGTTGCCGTCGAATCCTGTCAACTGTGGTGACGACGTTTGCGTTGTACCAACTCTTGTTGATATCGCAAACGCGATCCCGGGCGTACCGCCACGATGCAGCTAACAGGCAGCCAACGGGGCACCTCGTGGGCACTGACCTGCGGCTCAGGCAGCCGCCGGAGACTCAGGCACAGCCGCCGGAGACTCAGGCACAGCCGCCGGAGACTCAGGCACAGCCGCCGGAGGCGGGGGTGCCGTGCATCCGGTCGAGCAGCCAGCCGAACTGCTCGCCGACGTCCAGGTCGCCGTGGCCGTGCTCGGGCTGGAATTCGGAGATCAGCTGCGTGCCCATGGCGCAGGCGGCCTCGATCGCGTGGGCGGTCCACGCCGGGTCGATGTACTCGTCCTCGCCGCCGTAGGTCACCGACAGCGGGCCGGTGGCGCGCTGCTGGGGCAGCGCCCACGCACGCAGGTGGTCACGCAGCCGGTCGGCCGCCGCCGCGTCGTGCGGGGCGACGTCGCCGGGCCGGATCTTGTCGATGACGGCCTCGCGGTCGCGCACCGCATCACCGGCGCATGCGATGAGCACGTCCCATTTGTCCGCGACGATGCCGCGCCGGTAGTCGTCGCGGTTGATCGCCGGGTCCAGCCGCGCAATCGACTCGATGACCAGGACCAGGGCCGCCGACTGTTCCTTGCTCAGGGTGCCGTCGACGGCCTTGTCGACCAGGCCGGCCACGTCGGCGGCCGGCGCCAGCGCCACCGTCGCGATCAGGTTCAGGTCCGGGGCGTAGCCGCCGGCCAGCTCACTGGCGGCCCACACCGCCCCACCGCCCTGCGAACCGCCCCAGGCCGCCCATCGGTCGGACACGTTCGGAAAGGTCTTGCGCAGGGCGCGCACCGAATCGATGATGTTGCGGCCCGCCGTCCGCGAATCCAGGTACGGGTGCACCCCGGGCGCGCCCAGGCCCTGGAAGTCCGCCAGCGTGACCGCATAGCCGGAGGCGATGAATTTGTCGACCACCTCGGCCATGCTCAACAGCGAGGCCGACAGCGACGGCGCGCAGGGCTCGTCGATGCCGACGGTGCCGTGGCCGAGCGCGATGACCGGCCACCCACCGGCCGGCGCGTCGCCCGGCGGCACGAACACCGACGCCGACACCTCGGTGGGCGCGCCGGTGTCGCCCTCGGTGGAGTGGTAGACCACCCGGGCCGCGTTGATCGCCGCGCCCTGCGCCCGCTTGTTGAACTCGGGCATGGTGCTGGCGCTCACCAGCGCACCCGGATCCTGTCCGCCCAGCTGGGCGCCCGCCACGGGCTGCGCCCCCGTCTCGGCGCCCTGACCCACCGGCTTGGCGTCGTCGCGCCGGATCACCAGCACGATGCCGATCACGACCACCACGACGACGGCCAGGGCCGAACCGCCCCACCACAGCTTGTGGCGCATCAACTCTTCCGGAATCGCTTGACCAGGCCCAGGCCGGGTTTCTCGACCAGGTAGTAGGTGGCGGTGGAGAGCAGGATGGTCACCGCCGCCACGACGGCGATATTGCGGAACATGCCACCCCAGGTGTCCCCGGCGGCCAGCCCGTAGCGGCCCAGCAGCAGCAGGATCGGGTAGTGCCACAGGTACACCGACAGCGAGATGACGCCGACGAAGTGGAACGGCTTGTAATCCAGGAAGCTGGCCAGTTTCGAATTCCCGCCCCACGCCAGCGGCAGCACGATCAGGATGATGAAAACGGCTGAGACGAAACCGATTCCGGCCGTCGCGAAGGCGCTTCCGGTCATGGTGATCGCCAGCGCGGCCACCATCGCGACGAACAGTCCGGGGATGGACAGCAGCCAGATCCGCTTGGCGGCGCGGGGGCCGACGACGCCCTGCTCGATGGCGACGAACAGGATGGCGGCGAACATGCCATACGCGAACAGATCGGCATTGGTCAAGAAGCTGCGCATGAACACCGCGGCCCAGTTCGGACCCCAGTTCTGCATGGCCACGCTGGTCTCCCCGGTGGCCTGGAACACCAGCGGCGCGAACAACCGGCCGATGACGCCGAGCACCAGCAGGATGGCCGGGGCCAGGCAGGCCAGCGTCAGCGGCGCGACACCGGTGCGCTTACGCAGTCCGAACAACAGCATGCCGAGCAGCGGCAGCGACGCGTAGAACGCGATCTCCAGCGTCAACGACCAGGACGGGCTGATGCCGGTCTGCACGTACTCCGGGACGTAGGTCTGGGTGAGCGTCAGGTTGGCCAGCAGCTCCCACGGATCGGTGATCATGCCGGTGCCCTGATCGGTGCCCAGCTGCTGGGTCGCCGAGTTCTGGATGTAGGCCACCTGCAGCACGAAGTTGCAGATCAAGAAGATGACCAGATAGCCGGGGAACACCCGGAACACGCGGTGCAGCGCGTACTGCCGGGTGTCGGGCATGGTGGCCTTGTCCGCCGGCTTGGTCAGCTTGCGGATATAGGGCAGGAACAGCAGGAATCCGCTGAGAACGAAGAACAGGATGAGCGCCAGGCCCAGGATGTCCAACTTCGCCTTGTGATGCACGATCGGCGAATACGCGATCCCGACGTGACCGGCGACCACGGCCAGGCAGCCCAGCCCGCGCACCCCGTCCAGGCCGATGATGCGCCGGTGCGTCGGCGACGTCGCCAGCACCTGCGATTCGATGACGGGCTGGGCGTCCTCGCGGGCGGCGTTGGTATCTGTCATGGCGTTCTCCGGGTCGTCGCGTCCGGGTCAGGTGGTCTTCAGGATCGAGGGTCCACCTTCGACGGTGCACGTGTTGTCGGCCGGGGCGTCGGCGAACCGCTTCTGCACCCAGTCCAGCGCCACGATGGGGTCGAAATCGCCGTGATGGCGGCCGGCCGCGATGAACGACGCCAGGGTGTCCCCGAGATCGCAGGCCCGCTTGACGGCCTCCTCGGTCCACTGCACCGGAACCGTCTCGTCGGCGTCACCGTGCACGATCAGCATCGGCGCGCTGGCCTGGAACCGCGGCAGCCCGCTCATCCGGTTCAGGTAGCCGCGCAGTTCGTCGGTGGCCTGCGGGGTGGCCGGGCGCAGGTCGTCGGGCTGCACCTGGTTGGCGATCTCCAGGCGCTTCTGCGCGTCCACATCCGAACAACCGGTCAGCAGATCCCAGTTCTCCTTGACCAGTCCCCGGCGGAAATCGTCGAGATTCAGGTCGGGAACCTGGTTCTTCAGGGCGCGCAGGAACAGCGCCAGCGCGACGGCCTGCTGCGGTGTCAACCTGCCCTCGGCGGCGACGTCGGCCAGGCCCGTCACGTCGGCGGCCGGCGACACGCTCACCGAGCCGACCAGCCGAGTATCCCCGGCACCGTAGGTGTTGACCAATTCGTTTGCGGCCCAAGAGGCTTGGCCACCCTGGGAGACGCCGAAGGCCACCCACTTGTCCGACGTGTCGGGGACCAGCTTGCGGACCGCACGGGCCGCGTCGATCATGTTGTGCCCGACGGTCGCGGCGTCCAGGTACGGGTGATAGGTGTCATGGGTGCCCAGGCCCTGGTAATCCGGCACCACCATGACATAGCCGAGCTGGATGAGGGCGCGGACCGCATCGGAGAACCCGAACAGGGTCGGCGACAGCGAGGGTGCGCAGTCGGGCTCGACGCCGGTGGTGCCGTGCCCGAAGACGATGACGGGCCAGCCGCCGTCCGGCGGTGCACCGTTGGGCGCGAACACGCTGCCGGAGACCACCTGGGGGCTGCCGTCGATCCCCGAGGTGGACGTGTAGGTGAACCGGGCCGCGACCGAGGAGACCCGCAGCATGCGGCGGTCGATGGTGTCGAACTTGGTGGCGCTGATCAGCGTGCCCGGCCCGGAACCCGAGTAGTCGGCGGGCAGCTGGATCGACGGCTCCCCCGAGCCCGCCGGCGGTTGCGCGGGCTTGGCCTGCGAGCAGCCCGCGATCAGGCCGGAGGCCAGCGCCACCGAAGCCAGGACCGCCGCCGCGGACTTCCAACGTCGCATCCGCAACTCTCTCCTACGCATTACCGGACATCGCCTGCTTGGCGATGTGATTCAGCTGTGCCGGGGTCAGCACCTTGTCCCGGGTGATGCCCACCGCGAGCACCAGGATCAGGCTGAGCGCGAAACCCACGCCGGCGCCCACCGCGACACCCTTGAGCATCGGCGCGGGCACCCTGGTGGCCGTCGTCGCGGCGTCCACCGGCACCAGTTCGGCGATCGGGCCGGTGTACTGGATCGGGTCGGTGGGCTGGGACTGCGTCCATTCCAGCTCCCGCGAGATGGCCATCAGGTTGGCCGCCACCGCGTTGACCAATCCGACCGCGCGGCGCGGATCCGGATCGGTGACCTTCACCCGCAGCAGGGCCGAGTTGGGCCGGCCGAACCGGTTCACCCCGCCGGGCTCCCAGGTGGCCGAGGTCTCGGCGATCAACTGTTCCGGCGTCATCCCCAGACCCGGGATCTGATCGATGGTGCGCCGGGCCACCAGATCCGACTGCGCCAGCCCCACATAGGTGGCGATGCGGGCGTTGGCGCCCATCCCGCCCGCGTAGGCCGAGAAGGTGGCCGGGTCACCGGCCACCTGCGCCATCAGCAACACCGACGCCTCGTAGTCGCGGTCGCGCAGCAGCTGCTGCGCCCCGTACGCCGCACCCGCCGAGGCCAGCGTGGCGAGCAGGATGACCAGCCACCCGCCGGCCATGATCTTCAGGTAGTCGCGGAACCGCGGGACGTCGACCGGGGCTCTCAACTTCGGCCCGCGCAGTCATCCGGCGGTGGGGCGATACCGGCCAGCCGGTCCATCAGCCAGGGCAGGGTGTACCCGCTGTCCAGATCGGCGTGCCCCTTCCCCGGCCCCTTCCTGATCTCCATCGGGCTGCCCATCGCACAGGCCCGGTCCAGGGCCCGCTCGAACCATTTCTCGTTGACCAAGGTGTCCTGCGTGCCGTAGCCGACGATGATCGGCGTCTCGATGCGCGCCTGCGGCACGGCCAATTCCTGCAGCCGATCCCGCAGCCACACCACGTCCTCGTAGGTGGCCGGTTTGAGGTCGGCGTTGGTCATCAGCGAGCGCACCCGGGCGATGTCGTCGAAGTTCGGCGGGATGCAGTCCAGCAGCTCGTCCCAGTTCTGCGCGGTGGCACCGCGCCGGTAGGCGTCCAGGTCCATCTCCGGGTGGAACCACTTGAGCGACTGCAGCGCGAACACCATGGTGATCCGCTGGTCCGGGGTGAGCGTCTCGTTCCAGGCGGCGTCGGCCAGCCCGGACATGTCCGCGGCCGGCGCCATCGACACCGTACCCAGCAGGTTCAGGCCCTTGCCGTAGCTGGGCGCCTGCTCGGCGGCCGCCCAGACCGCCAGGCCACCGGCCGAGTGCCCGTAGGCCAGCCACTTGTCGCTGAGGTCCGCGCCGACCCGGCGTGCCGCGCGCACCGAGTCGATCACGTTGAAGCCGTAGGTTTTTGCGTCCAGGAACGGATGCTGGAAGCCCTCGACCCCGGCGCCCTGGAAATCGGTGACGGCGACGGCGAAACCCGCCTGCACGAACACCGACATGGTCCACTGGTTCAGCGGCAGGCTGCCGTACAGACTGCTGGCGCATTTGTTCAGCACGCCCTTGGTGCCCTGACCGAACGCCAGGATGGGCCAGCCGCCCTTGGGCGGGTTGCCCGGCGGGATGGCGATCGCACCGGACACCTGGGTCGGCGAACCGTCGACCCCGGACGTGGACCGGTAGACCACCCGCATGTAGGTGGCGTCGTCCTGGTCGAGCAGGTCCGCACCCTTGAGCGGCTCCACCGAGATCAGCGAGCCCGGACCGTCGTCGGTCATATCGGGCGGGGACAGTCGCGGCTTGCCGTTGAACGGCGGCGTGAGGGTCTTGATCGCCGGCGTCTCGTCCGGCGGTGGCGGTGCGGCTGCCGGCGCACATGCCGACACCAGGAACACCACCGATGCGGCGGCCACCAGCAGGGCGGCCGTCCGCGATACCAGCGTGGACACCGACTTAACCCGTGGTCTGCGACCTGGCGAGGTGGCGTGCGCCGTCCTCATCCGGACCGTCCTGTGACGCACCCTGGTCACCGGCGGCGTTCTGCTGCTTGCGGTGTCCGGTCAGTTCCCGGCGATGGCCCGGTTCGCAGGTGGCCACCACACCGAGCACTCCCGCGTGGGCGGTGTCGAGCACCTTGAGGGCCTTGCGCAGCGCCGAGGACTTGGTGTGGCCGATCCGGCCGAGCACCAGGGCCCCGTCGCCGAGCGCCGCGGCCACCGCGCCGTCGGAGTACTTGGTCAGCGGCGGGGTGTCGATGATCACGTAGTCGAAATGCCTGCGCAGCACCTCGAGCACGCGCGGCACCGCCTCGTCGCCCCACAGCTCACCGCGCACCGTCGGCACCGGTCCGGCCGCGAGCAGCGAGAAGCCGCGGTCGGCGACGTCGATGACGGTCTCGGAGATGTCGTGCTGGCCGGCGACCAGGGTGGTGAAGCCGTTGGCTGCTGCCCGGGCGGTGTCCTCGGGGGCCAGTTTCAGCAGCGCCGGCAGCGACGGGTTCACCAGGTCCCCGTCGACCAGCAGCACGGAGTGGCCGGCCTCGGCGAACGCCACGGCCAGGTCGACCGCGGTGGAGGACCGCCCGTCCTGCGGGGACGGGCTGGTGACCGCGATGACCCGGGGCTGCTGCCCGCCCGGGGTGCGGGCGAACTGCACGTTGGTGCGCAGTTCCCGCAACCGTTCGACGGCGGGCCCGCCCGCGGCGATGTCGATGACACCGTCGCGGCTGTCGTCCTCGATCAGGGTGCCGAGCAGCGCCACGCCGGACACTTCCTCGACGCGCTCGCGGCGGCGCAGCTTGGTGTCCGACGCCCCGATGGCCAGGGCGATGAGCACGCCGACCAGCAAACCGCCCACGGCACCGGCCGCGATCCGGGTGGCCAGGCCCATGGACGGCACCAAGGTGCCGTAGCTGGCCTCGTCGACGATCACCGCACCCGCCGCGGCCTCGCCCCCGCGCCGCGACGTCTCCAGCTCGGCGGTCACCTTGACCAGCTGATCGGCGACGGCGTTGGCGTACCGCTGCGCCGCGGCCGGGTCGGCGTCCTTGACGGTCACGTCGAGCAGCACGGTCTGCGGCATGGGCACCGCGGTGATCTTCGCGCGCAGCTCGTCGGTGGTGATGGGCGCCTTCAGCTGGTCGACGGCGCGCACGGCCACCTGCTCACTGGTGGCCAGGCCGGCGTAGGAGAAGACACGTTCTTGCGAGAACAAGTTGTTCTGGTAGGCGTCACCGACCGAGGTACCGCTCTGGGTCGTGACGAACAGTCGGACGGTCGATGCGTACTGCGGTGTGGCAAACAAGGTGGTCAGGTACCCCACCACGGCTCCGATCGCCAGTGCCCCCACAACCACCCACCACAGCCTGCGGAAAATGCGCAGGTAATCACCGATGGCCAAGAAGCACTCCCATTCGCTCTCAGTCGAGACAACAGTGCAACGATAGCGTCCGCGACAAGGTTGCACACCGGATGCCGGCCGCACCCTGGTGGCACGTCCAGCGAAACCAATGCAAGGATAGTTAAATGCGTGGCGGGTGCAACAATGCAGTGGACATCATTGCCGGATGAGGGCGGGTCCGAAATGAATCTGGGCGCGATATCCCGGCGCGATGTGCTCATCGGCGCCGTAATCATTGTGTTGGCCGCCGGCGTCGGCGCCGCCGCCGCGGTCGGCGGGAAAATCGCGATCTTGGGCGTCGCCGCGCTGCTGGCGCTCGCCGTCGGTGTGTACATCGGGCTGCGTCATCCGCTGTGGCTGTACTGGGGCATGGCGATTGCCATCGGCGCGCTGCCGTTCGGCTACTTCCCCGGTGTGCACGTGCCGCTGTACCTTCCGTTCGCCGCCGGGGCTTTGCTCGCCGCGTGGGTGCACCCGACCGCGACCAAGCGGTGGCCGACGCTGGCCAAGGCGGTGCTGATTCTGGTCATCGTCTCCGGCATCGCGATGGTGTGCACCTACACCTCGATCGTGAATGTCATGGACTACACGAAATGGGCCATCGCGACATCCGCGTTCTTCGCCCTGCTCGCGCTGCCCGCCGAACATCTCGCCAAATTCGGCCGCATCTTCGTCTACGCGGCGACATTCAATGCCGCATTCGGTATCGCGTCGGTGGCAATTGGCTCCAATCAGATGCTGCTGCAGCCATTTCGGCTGTTCGGCTATGCGGTGGCCAACACCGAGCGGTTCTATTTCACCGGCGGTGTCTCGAATCTGCCGCGCACGGACCGGTTCGCCGTGGGTATGGGCAGCCAGAGCTTCACCCGCCTCGGCGGCCTGTGGCTGGATCCCAACGCCGCCGGAATCGGCCTGGTGATCGCCTTCGTCATCGCGATGATCCTGCTGGTGGGCTGGCAGCGGGCCGTCGCGGTGACCATCCTCGGCCTGGCCATCGCCCTGACCCTGAGCCGGTCGGCGATCGTCACCACCCTGGTGGGCGTGGCCCTGGTGTTCCTGTTCCACAAGATGCGCTCGCGGGATCGCCAGTTGCTGGTGGGTGCGCTCATCGTGGCGTTCACGACGGCCATGCTGGTGCCCTCGGTGCGCACCCGACTATTGGGCACTCTGGGCTCGAATGACGCCGGCGCCACCGACCGCATGGACTCGATCCGCGAATTCCCCGGCCGCATGAGCGGGCATTGGTTGTTCGGCTGGGGTTGGTCGCAGCGCGAATTCAAAGACGGCGCCTACGCATTTATCCAGAATTTCGTCTCCAATGCTCCGCTGATCGCCATCCACCGCGCCGGCATCTTTGTCGGCATCGCGTTCATCGCGATGGTGATCATCGGGTGCGTGATCGGATTCCGGCTGCTGCGAGCAAACTCGTTACCCCGCGCTCTGTATGGCGGTGTCTTTATCGGTTTCTCGGTCGTCGCGTTGAATCTGGATCACCCCGTGGTGGTCATCCCGCAGATCGTGTTCCTGTACACGATCTTCCTGACCTTCCTGGCGTACGCCGACGAACTCCGGCAAACGGCCCAGGTGGTCGAGACCGCGCCGGGCGCGGCGCGGATACCGGCCACCGCGGCCCCGGCCCGCGCTCCGGGTTAGTCGCGGTCAGCCGGCCTGTGCCGGTGCCGTCCCCGACAACAGTCCCTCGACGGTGCGGTGCGGGCGCCGCTGCTCCCAATATTGACGGTTCAGCCGGTACAGCCGGTCGCCGGCGTCCGCGGCGGCACCGGCGTCGAGCAGGTAGCGCCGGCATTCGGCGATGAACGCCTCGTCGTCGTCGTGGACCCCGAGCTCGAGCAGCTGCCCGAGTGACCCGACGGCCGGGCTGCTGCCGACGACCGGCAGCCCCATCCTGGCGGCGTCCAGGATCTTGACCCGCACACCGCCACCCGTGCGGATCGGCGCGATCATCGACCGGCAGGTGGCCAGGAACGCCGGCAGGTCGTCGACGAACCCCAGATCGCGAACTCCGCTGGGGTAGTGTGGATCCGGCGCACTGGAGTGTTTCGCGCCGATCACGCACAGCTCCGCGCCGGGGATACCGGCACAGATCCGCGGCCACAGCCGCAGGGCTTCCAGGAAGGCCTCCTGGTTCGGCGGCCAGTCCCGGGTGCCCATCAGCACCAGCCGGGGCGGCGTGGCGGCCACGTCGACCTGATCCAGCGGTTGCAGCGTCAGGTCCAGCCAGCGGGCGTCGCGCACCCCGCGCCCGCGGTAGAACTCGGCCTCCTCGGCGTCGAACGTGCCGACCGCGTCGGCGGCGCGGGCCACCCGGACCTCGTCGCGCAGCAGCTGACCGACCTGCAGCCGGCCCAGCAGGCCGCGGCTCGCCCGCCACACCAGTGACTCGCTGACGTGGGTGTTGACCACGAACCGGGCGGAGCCGGAATGCCGGCTGCGCAAGAAGGATTCGGCCATGTAGCTGTGCTCCGCGACGAAGATGTCGGCCGCCGAGGCGTCGATGGCACGGACCAGCGCGTCGTTGTCGAACCGGACGTGCACCAGGCTGCGCCGGGTGCGGGCGGCATCGATCAGCAGTCGCGCCGGCCGCACGCCCGACTTGGGCACCCGGGTCAGCGGCAGGCCCCCGGGGACGATATCGGCGTCCAACCGGCCGGGCGGCTGGTGCGACAGGCAGATCGCCGACACCGCATACGAATCCGAGGCCAGGCCCATCACCAGCCGGGACAGCTCCAGGTCGCCGCCGTGCTCGGCGACGGGATCCTTGGACAGCAGGAACGCCACCTCGGTTCTGGGGTTGGTTCTCGTCACCGATCCACTTTCCGGTAGAGCACGCGGGCGTAGATGGCCAGCAGGATCGCGTCGGTGATCACGGTGGCGATGGCCGCGCCCACCGCGCCCGCACCGACCAGCAGCGCGACCAGGCCCAACTTCACCGGGACCAGACCGAGGTTGGCGGCCAGCCGGATCCCGTCCCGGCGCTGGTTGTAGAGCACCGCCTGGAACACCGAGCTGATGGTGCGCATGGCGCAGAACAGTGACATGACCATCATCGCCACCGCGAGTTGCTCGGGGGCCGGCGAGATGAGCAGACCGATGCCCGCGAGCAGGATCAACAATCCCGCCGCCGCGCCGAGGATCAGCGTGCTCTTCAGCGGCGGGCCGGCCGACAGGTCGCCCTCCCCCGCCCGCAGCGTGTGGTTGTAGGACATCCCGAAGGACTGCCCGACGGCGACCACGGCGATGGTGGCAGTGGTGGTGATGGCGTAATAGCCGACGATGGTGTCGTTGGTGAGCCAGCCCAGCAGCAGCACGTCGCCCTGCAGATAGGCGGCCAGCCCGAGGGTTTCACCGACCAGGATGGCGATCAGTTTGGGCGAACCCGGCAGTCCCGGCCGGTGCCGCGGCACGACGAAGGCGATGCCCACCGCAGCCACGGCGTACGGCGACACCAACCACAAGCTGGCCGCCTGCAGCGTCGGTTCGTCGGCGATGAAGAGGTAGCCGGCGGCCATCACCACGCTGGCCACCTGACGGAAGGTGTCGATCTGTGCGACACGTTGCGGCTGGCCGTCCCTGGCGGCCTGGCTCTGCCAGGATTTCAGCGCGATCTCGCCGCCGGCCACGAACAACCCGAACCAGGCGATGTAGTTGACCTCGACCAGAGCGGCGCCGACCAGCATCAGCGACACCCCGAGCAGATAGCGGGTGGTGCGTTCGGCGAGGAAACGTTCCTGCGACTCGCGCACCGACCGGACCGCGAACGGGTTGTCCAGCGGCGGCCCGATCAGCGAGAAGCACGCATAGGCCATGCCGTAGCGGCCGTAGTCGGCGACGCCGAGGTGCCCGATCAGCAGGACCGTCCACAGCAGCCCGACACCGCGGCCGCCGTACAACCAGAACACCGCCCACAGGGTCTGGATCAGGTGCCGGGAGGTGCCGGCGTGCTCGTCCGTCCCTCGGGAGACCTGCTCGGGCGCCGGTTCAGGCATCTTCCGGCTGTCCGGCCAGGGTGCGCGACCACAACTGCACGAACGCCTCGGCGGTGCGCGCGGCCGAGCGGGCGTGCCGGGCAGCATCGGCGTTGCGGCCCAGTTCGGTGAGCCGGTCGCGGTCGTTCAGCAGCGCGGTGATCTCGCGGGCCAGGCCGGCGGCCACCTCACCCTCGACGGGCGGCACGGTGACCACCCCGTCGGCGGTGCCGAGTTCGGCCAGCGAACCGTACCCGGTGCACACCACGGGGGTGCTGTAGGCCATGGAGTGGGCGACCACGCCGGAGGCCGGGTAGGTCTCGGCGTAGAAGTGCCGCTTGCCGTACGGCAGCGCGATGGCCCGCACCGACGCGAAGAAGGCGTCCTCGGCGGGGCCGTCCACCCCGCCCAGGATCTCGATACCGTCGGCCCGCGGCAGCGACTCGGTGCCGCGGCCGGCCACCCGGATCAAGATGTCGTCGGGCAGCTCCGCGCGGATACGGGCGATTTCCTCGAATCCCTTTCCGCGGTAGACGAATCCGAAGAATCCGACCGCCTTGGGACGATCCTGCGCCGGCGTGATGGCCGGCCGGTCGCGCACCAGGTGCGGGATGAACGCGGTGCGGGTGCGCGGATAGGTGCGCTCGATGGACTGCCGGCCGGTCTCGGTGAGCGCGACCAGGGTCCGCTCGCCGTGCACCACGCCCTCGATGGCGCGCGACACCGGCCGCAGCGGGTAGTGGATGCCGTGGGTGAGCAGCCGGGATTTCGCGATGAAACGGGTGCGGGCCAGGAACCACAGCCCCTGCGGCGGGTCGTGCACGGTCGCGGTCACCGGAACGCCGTCGATCCCCGCCACCGACCAGAACGTCGGCAGCACCCCGGTGGACAGTTCGGCGTGCACCAGGGTCCGGCCCGGCGGGCCCTCGGCGATCAGCCTGCGCACCTGCGCGCGGTGCCGGCGCAGGTCGGCCAGGCTGTCGCCGCCCGGTCCCAGGGTCCGGTGCTCGGCGATCTCCCCGAAATGCGGGCGCAGCGCGGTGACGAGGTCCTCGGCATAGTCGCCCACCGCCGTCTGGCCCTCGGCCGGCGCGACGAAGACGAGCCGGTGATCGGCGAACGCGGTCATCAGTAGAACAGCGGCCGATGCTTGTTTTCGTACTTCAGCGCGTCCGCGTCGCGCTTCCCGATGACCTTGGCCGGGACGCCGCCGACGATCTCCAGCTCACCCACGTCCTTGTTCACCAGGGCGTGGGCGGCCACCACGGCGCCGCGCCCGATGAGCGAGGGCAGCACCATCGCCCGCGACGCGATCCACACGTAGTCGCAGACGACGGTGGGGATCGGCACCGGCAGGAAGTCGGGGTGATTGATGTCGTGCCCGCCGCCGATGAAGTGCACATCGCTGGCGACGGTGACGTTGTTGCCGATGTACAGGCCGGCGCGCGAATCCAGCAGGCAGCGGAAACCGATGGCCACGCCGTCGCCGATGGTGAGGAACTCGATGTCCAGCACGGTGGTGCCGCGCAGGATGGACGAGTTCTTGCCGATCTTGGCACCCATCAGGCGCAGGAAGCCCTGCCGGATGGTGTGCGACGGGATGAAGGTGATGAAGCTGTTGAAGATCAACTCGCCCAGCCGGTTCCGGATCTTGCGGCCGCGGGTCATGCCCTGCATCTTGTAGTCGATGACCCGGCCCTCGTCGTTGAGCACCCAGACGGGAGCGGGCGGGGTCCGTAAGCCGGGGGCCGCCGCCTGCTTGCGGGCGACATCCGCGGGATCGGCCGACGCGGGTTCACGGGTCATGGGCGGTTAACTCCTTCGAGGATTTGCGTCACAACCATAGCCATCCAGGCAGCGGCGCCGCCCGTCGAGTCGTTACAGTCCGCTCACCGATCGGCATCCCGGCCGGCGCCGTCGCGTTCGGCGGCCAGCTCGTCGACCGCGGCGTAGAGCGATTCGGCGTAGCGCGCCTCGGTGAACCGGTCGGCGTGGGCGCGCAGCGTGTCCGGATCGAAGTCGGCCGCCTCGAATCGGTCCAGCGCGCCGGCGATCGCGTCGGGTTCCGGCCGGTCGAAATAGACCCCGGTGCGGCCCTCGACGACGGTGTCCAGGAAGCCGCCCCAGCGCAGCACCACGCTGGGTCGGCCACACACCGCCGCCTCGATGGGGGTCAGGCCGAAGTCCTCGTAGCTGGCCGCGATCAGCGCGTTGCACGAGCGGTACAGCCAGGCCATCTGGGCGTCGGTCAGCGCGGACAGCATGGCCACATTGGGAGTCTTGATCCGTTCGAGGTGCGCGGCCTCGGGGCCGTGACCCACCACCACGAGGCGACGTTGCGACCCGGCGAACGCCCGGATCACGGCCTCGACGTTCTTGTACGGCAGCAGCCGGGACACGCACAGATAGAAGGAGTCGCCGTCGGCACCGGCCCAGTGCTCCACCTCGGGCACCGCCTCCAGCGTGGAGGTCTCCTTGATGGCCACCGGGGAGGGCAGCACGTCGGCACTGATGCCGTAGGCATCCCTGATCCGGTCCCGGATGGTGGTCGAGACGGCCAGGTAGCGGTCCACGGTCCGGGCGGCGCGGCGGTCCCAGGACCGCAGGTAGGGTGCGCCGGTCTTGAGCACCGCGCGCTTGAGCCGGTCCCCGTCGGGCTTGAAGTAGTAGTCCGCCGCGTACAGCCAGTGCGCCGGGGTGTGGCAGTGCACCAGCTTGCGCCCGTTGGTGCGGAAGCCGTGCGCCCAGCCGCTGCTGCTGGTGACGACGACGTCGGCGTCGACGAACATCGACGACGCCGCGACCGGCAGCACCGGCAGCGACAGCCGGTGATTGCGGCGGAACAGCGGTATCCGGTTGACGCCGGACACCCGCACATCGCGGTCGGCGAATTCGGGATAGGTGTGCTCCGGGTCGTACAGCAAGGTGTAGATCGGCGCGTCCGGGAACGCCCGGCTCATGGAGAGCACGACCTTCTCGGCGCCGCCACGCTGCGTCAGGTAGTCGTGCGCGATCGCCACCTTGGGACCGTCGACACCGTCGAATCTGCGCCGCACCTCAGCCATCGGTTCCACGAGCGATCCTGCCTCCCATTGGCTGGTGCATATGTCCTCGACACTGGATCGGCGATCCCCACGACGGACCGGCCGGGCCGGCCCACACGAGCCTGTCGAGCGGTATGTTACCAACCCCGTTAATATCCGACAGCAAAGCCGACGGGCCGTAGGTTCGATCGCTGCTCAGCGGCTTCACCGGCACTGTCCTCCGTCATCGGCATCGGATCGGTCACTCCCGGGGTTGCTGATAGTTGACCACGCAAACGCGTTCCGCGCTCGCGACGCCGGCGCGGCCCGCCACCCGCGGCCCCGGGACCCACGCATGTACTTGAACGAGCAAATACATCGCGGTCCGCGAATGCCGCAGTTTTGCTCACCCGTCACATACCGGGCGCGCGGATGCTCGGGAAATGCCGCATCCGGAGGGCGGAGATCATCCCGGCGGAAATTGACGCGGACACGAAATCTGTTGACGCGCAGCGGCCCCTGGGCACCGATCGAGAGGATTTTCGTCCAATCTCACCCACCGCATGACGGCCGGCGGTAGCGTCCGAATTTCATCTGACGACTTTGCGGGGGCAAGCCGATGACGCTGGATTACCTCACCGAGACGCCCGGGACACCGGGCGCCGTCGAATACTGCGACTTCACCGAACTGTGGCAGGGCTATGACGAGTCGGTCCTGGCACTGGCGCGACGGGAGGGGGTACGCGCGGTCGCCGAACTGGGCGGTGGCGCCAACCCCGTCGTGGGCGACGCGCAGAAGTGGGGATTCGCCGAACACCGGGTGGTGGTGGACATCTCCGAGGTCGAACTCGGCAAGGCCGCCGTCGACGTCCGGACCCGGGTTGCCGACCTGTGCCAGCCGATCGAGGACGAGTTGGGCACCTACGACCTGGTGTTCTCCAAGATGCTCTGCGAGCACCTGCCCGATCCCGTTGTGTTCCATCAGAATTGCTACAACCTGTTGCGGCCGGGCGGACTGTCGGTGCACTTCTTCCCCGCGTTGGGGACATTCCCGTTCCTGGTCAACAAGATGATCCCGGAGCACACCGCGCGCAGGATCCTGGACAAGGTGCAGCCCGGGCGTCTGGACATGCCCAATCTGGAGAAGTTCCCGGCCTACTACCGCGGCACCACCGGCCCGACCAAGACGGCCTTCCGGAAGTTCGAGGAGTTCGGGTTCGAAGTCGAGCAGTGGAAGTCAAGCTTCGGGCATACCTACTACTCGGTCATCCCGCCGCTGCACGCCCTGGAGAACGCCAAGAGCAATTTCCTGCGCAGGCACCCGATCCCGAGACTGGCCAGTTTCTCGGTGATCGTGCTGCGCAAGCCCGCCCGACCCGGTCAGACGTGACGCTGCCGGCCGTGGGCGGCGAATTCGGCATCCAATGACCGCTTGTCGGCCTCGTCCATCAGCCGGTACCGGGGCCCCGCACCGGCGCGGCCCACCCACCGGTACACCGCCTCATCGGTGCGCCAACGTTGTTGTCGCAGTTCCCGTTTGAGAACCTTGTTGGAACCGGTGACGGGCAGCTGCGCGGACACCCGCAGCAGGCGCGGCAGCCCTTTGGAACCCAGATCACGTTGCCGGCACAGGAATTCGGCGAATGCCGCGACATCGAAGCCGTCGGGATCGGCCACCTCGATCGCGGCCATCACCTGATCACCCGACCGCGGATCCGGCACCGCGTACACCCCGGCGGCCACCACCAGTGGATGCCGGCGCAGCACATGCTCGATGGTCAGCGCGGAGATGTTCTCGCCGTCCACCCGGATCCAGTCACCGCGCCGGCCCGCGAAATAGAGGAAGCCCGCCGCGTCGCGGTAGCCCAGATCACCGGTCCAGTACCACCCGTTGCGGATGCGCTCGGCGTCGGCGTCGTCGTTGCGGTAGTAGCCCTCGAAGGTGCGGGTGCCGAACTTGTCGACGATCTCGCCGACGGCGTCGTCGGGGTTGCGCACCCGGCCGTGCTCGTCCAGAACCGCAGGCGCACACTCCATCAACGTCTGCGGGTCGACGATCACCACACCGTCGTGGGCGGGCCTGCCGAGCGCCCCGGCCGGGGCGTCGGGCGCCAGGACCACGGCGCCGCCGCCCTCGCTGGAGCCGTACCCCTCGAACAACTCGGCACCGAACCGGCGCCGGAATTCGGCCTGGTCGTCGGGCGAGGCCTCGGTCCCGAAACCGCGCTGCAGCGGATTGTCCGCGTCGTCGGCGCGTTCGGGGGTGGCCATCAGGTAGCCGAGCGCCTTGCCGACATAGGTGAAGAACGTCGCCCCGAAATACCGCACGTCGGGCAGGAACCCGGACGCCGAGAACGCCGGCGTCAGGCACACCGTCGCGCCGACAGCCAACGCCGGTGCCCACAACGCCATGATCGCGTTGCCGTGGAACAGCGGCATGCAGCAGTAGTCCACGTCGTCGCGGTGGTGCCCGAACTTCTGCACGGCGGTGTAGGCGATCCGGGCCAACCGGCCCTGGCTGCATTTGACGGCCTTGGAGGCGCCGGTGGTGCCGGAGGTGAACAGCAACAGCAGCAGGCTGTCGGCATCCACGCCCGGCGCGGCGGCCGGCGCAACGCGATGGGCCTCGACGAGTGCGGCGTATTCCGGCGTGTCGACCACCAGGATCCGGTCGGGCCCCAGGCCGAGGTCCAATCCGTGCAGCCGGCCGGCCCCCGCGCGGTCGGTGACGATCAGCCGGCAGTCGGCGTGCCGGATCTCGGCGGCCAGTTCGCGCTCACCCCGGGTCGGGTTGATCCCGACCACGGTGGCCCCGGCCAGCGCGGCCCCGCCGAGCCAGAACACGAAATCCGGGACGTTGGCCAGCAGCACCCCGACGTGGAACGGTTCCTCGCGGCGCAACGCCCGCGCCAGCGCGCCGCGCGCGGCGGACTCGGCGACCACCTCGTCCCACGTCCAGTCCCGCTCGCGGGTGCGCAGGCCGAGCCGGTGGTCACCGACCCGGTCGAGCAGCAGGGCGGCGATGGAGTCGCGGACGGCGGGCGGCACCGACACAGCTTCACCTCCGGGGGCGACACAGTGACAAAACTCGCACCTCTCTTATGCAGTTCTTAGAAGTGCCGCTAGCATCGACACCCATGACGAGCGTTACTGAACCGGCGGCAGAGCACGTAGTCGACATCCACACCACCGCCGGCAAGCTGGCTGATCTGCGCAAGCGCGCCGAGGAGGCGCAGCACCCGGTCGGTGAAGCGGCCGTGGAGAAGGTGCACGCCAAGGGCAAGCTGACCGCACGCGAGCGCGTGCTGGCGCTGCTCGACGAGGGGTCGTTCGTCGAACTCGACGCGCTGGCCAAGCACCGCAGCACGAACTTCGGCCTGGAGCACAACCGCCCCGTCGGCGACGGCGTGGTCACCGGTTACGGCACCATCGACGGCCGCGACGTGTGCATCTTCAGCCAGGACGCCACCGTCTTCGGCGGCAGCCTCGGCGAGGTCTACGGCGAGAAGATCGTCAAGGTCCAGGAGCTGGCCATCAAGACCGGCCGCCCGCTCATCGGCATCAACGACGGCGCCGGCGCCCGCATCCAGGAGGGCGTGGTCTCGCTCGGCCTGTACAGCCGGATCTTCCGCAACAACATCCTGGCCTCGGGTGTCATCCCGCAGATCTCGCTGATCATGGGAGCCGCGGCCGGCGGGCACGTCTACTCCCCCGCGCTGACCGACTTCATCATCATGGTCGACCAGACCAGCCAGATGTTCATCACCGGTCCGGATGTCATCAAGACCGTCACCGGCGAGAACGTCACCATGGAGGAACTGGGAGGCGCGCACACCCACATGGCCAAGTCGGGCACCGCGCACTATGTCGCCTCGGGTGAGCAGGACGCCTTCGACTACGTCCGGGACCTGCTGAGCTACCTGCCGTCGAACAACTACGCCGACCCGCCGCGGTTCGCGGCGCCGCCGCACCCGGGCGCCATCGAGGACAACCTCACCGAGGAGGACCTCGAGCTCGACACCTTGATCCCGGACTCGCCCAACCAGCCCTACGACATGCACGAGGTCATCTCGCGCATCCTCGACGACGACGAGTTCCTCGAAGTGCAGGCCGGTTACGCGGGCAACATCATCGTCGGCTACGGCCGGGTCGACGGCCGCACCGTCGGCATCGTGGCCAACCAGCCCACCCAGTTCGCCGGCTGCCTGGACATCAACGCCTCGGAGAAGGCGGCGCGGTTCATCCGCACCTGCGACTGCTTCAACATCCCGATCGTGTTGCTGGTCGACGTGCCCGGCTTCCTGCCCGGCACCGACCAGGAGTACAACGGCATCATCCGGCGCGGCGCCAAGCTGCTCTACGCCTACGGTGAGGCGACGGTCGCCAAGGTCACCGTCATCACCCGCAAGTCCTACGGCGGGGCGTACTGCGTGATGGGCTCCAAGGACATGGGCGCCGACGTGGTGGTGGCCTGGCCGACGGCGCAGATCGCCGTCATGGGTGCCTCCGGCGCGGTCGGTTTCGTGTACCGCCAGCAGCTCAAGGACGCCGCCGCCAAGGGCGAGGACGTCGACGCGCTGCGCCTGGAACTGCAGCAGGACTACGAGGACACGCTGGTGAACCCGTACGTCGCGGCCGAGCGCGGATACGTCGACGCGGTCATCCCGCCGTCGCACACCCGCGGTTACGTGGCCACCGCGCTGCGGCTGCTGGAGCGCAAGATCAGCTCGGTGCCGCCGAAGAAGCACGGGAACATTCCACTGTGAGCGGGGCCGAGGAGTCAACGACGGTGTCCGAGAACGAAACCGCGGCGCACGAGCCGCACATCCAGGTGGTCAAGGGCAACCCGACCGCCGAGGAACTGGCCGCCCTGATCGGTGTGCTGTCCGCGGCCGGCGGCGGGCCGGTCGACACCACCCCGCCGGCCCGGGACCTGTGGGGCCACCCGGTGGACAAGCTGCGTTACCAGGTGCACAGCTGGCAGCGGGTCACGCTGCTGGAGCGCACCCACATGAGGCACTGAGCGCTTGACCCGGCTGGTCCTGGGGTCCGCCTCGGCGGGCCGGCTGTCGGTGCTGCGCCAGGCCGGGGTCGAGCCGCTGGTGGTGGTCTCCGACGTCGACGAGGATGCCGTCGTCGCCTCGCTGGCCGGGGCTGTCCCGGCCGAGGTGGTGCTGGCGCTCTCGGCGGCCAAGGCCGACCGGGTCGCCGGATCGCTGCCGGCCGGTATCGGCGCCGATTGCGTTGTCATCGGCTGTGATTCGATGCTCGAGGTGGACGGCCGGCTGTGCGGCAAACCGGGCAGTGTCGACGCCGCCCGCGCGCAGTGGCACGCCATGGCCGGGCGCCCCGGCGTCCTGCACACCGGGCACACCGTGCTGCGGCTGCGCGACGGCGCCGTCGTCGCCCGTGTCGGCGAAACGGCGCACACCACGGTGCATTTCGGCACGCCGGAACCTGCCGACCTGGAGGCGTACCTGGCCAGTGGCGAACCGCTCTGGGTCGCAGGCGGATTCACCCTCGACGGCCTCGGCGGTTGGTTCGTGGACGGCATCGAGGGCGACCCGTCCAATGTGATCGGGCTGAGTCTGCCGCTGCTGCGCAGGCTGCTGCCCGCTGTCGGGGTGACCCTGAGCGCGGTCTGGCGGGCGAATCCGATCGGCTGACCGGGTACGACGCCGCCGCGGGGCTAGGTAGGCTCATCTCGTGCCTCTTGCCGCCGATCCCGATCCCGCCCTCGCCGCGTACGCCCACCCCGAGCGCCTGGTCACCGCCGACTGGCTGTCGGCCAACCTCGGCCGCCCCGGGCTGGCCATCGTCGAATCCGACGAGGACGTGCTGCTCTACGACACCGGCCACATCCCCGGCGCGGTGAAGATCGACTGGCACACCGACCTCAACGACGCGACCGTCCGCGACTACATCGACGGCGCCCAGTTCGCCGAGTTGATGAACCGCAAGGGCATCTCGCGCGACGACACGGTGGTGATCTACGGCGACAAGAGCAACTGGTGGGCGGCCTACGCGCTGTGGGTGTTCACCTTGTTCGGCCACCCCGACGTGCGGCTGCTCGACGGTGGCCGCGACCTGTGGGTGTCGCACGGCCGGGAGACCACTCTGGACGTGCCCACCCGGCAGAGCACCGGCTACCCCGTCGTCGACCGCGACGACGCCCCGATCCGGGCCTACCGCGAGGACGTGCTGGCCGCGTTGGGCAGCCAGCCGCTGATCGACGTCCGGTCACCACAGGAGTACACCGGCGAGCGCACCCACATGCCCGACTACCCCGAGGAGGGCGCGCTGCGCGGCGGCCACATCCCCACGGCGGTGTCGATCCCGTGGGCCAAGGCCGCCGACGAGAGCGGCCGGTTCCGCAGCCGGGCCGAACTGGAGAAGCTCTACGGACACCTGGGTGCCGATCAGAAGACGATCGTGTACTGCCGGATCGGGGAACGCTCCAGCCACACCTGGTTCGTGCTGACCCATCTGCTCGGCCTGCCCGGCGTGCGCAACTACGACGGCTCCTGGACGGAATGGGGTAACGCGGTGCGCGTCCCGGTGGTCACCGGAGAAGAGCCGGGCACCGTATGACCGCCCCCTCGGGGATGCCGGCCGCGCTCGCGGAGGTGGTCGCCGAGTTCGGTGAAGTCACAGGCCAGGACAAGCTGGCGCTGCTGCTGGAGTTCGCCAACGAGTTGCCGCCGCTGCCCGCGCACCTGGAAGAGGCGGCCATGGAGCCCGTCCCGGAGTGCCAGTCGCCGCTGTTCCTCGACGTCGACGCGACCGATCGCGACCATGTGCACCTGTACTTCAGCGCACCGGCCGAGGCCCCGACCACCCGCGGTTTCGCGGCGATCCTGGCGGCCGGCCTGGACGGCCAGTCCGCGGCGGACATCCTGGCCGTGCCCGACGATTTCTATACCGACCTGGGTCTGGCCAAGCTGATCAGCCCGCTGCGGTTGCGCGGCATGTCGGCGATGCTCACCCGGATCAAGCGCCGGCTGGTCTCGAGCTAAGTAACACATCCGTCAACACATCGGCGCAACTGCGCCCGATGTGCGGCCCGTTATGGGCAAAATCACTGCTAGACGAGTCCCGGAAAGCGGTCAGCACCGGCGCTTTGTCTATGCGCATGCAACAATGGCGGGACGGGGGAAACCCGGTGCGGCGTTCGCGCTCACCAGTCGCGGCGATTAGCCCGGCAAACAAAGTGCAAGCGATACGAAAGGGTTCCGCCTCGATGAACCGTCAGCGCAGGGATGTGATCCTCTACGAGCTGAACGAGGTGCCGTGGGATGTCATCGACATCTACGTCAAGCATCGTCCGCAGTCCAATGTCGCCGCGTTGCTGCGCGAAGGCCAATCCCTGACGACGGTGCACGAGGACCGGGAAGACCTGCAGGGTCTGCAGCCCTGGCGCACCTGGCCCACGCTGCACACGTCGACCTACGACCACAATTCGTTCGATCTCGGTCAGGACCCGACCACGTTCCGTGGCGACCCGATCTGGGATGTGGCGGAGAACGCCGGCCTCTCGGTCGGCCTGTTCGGGCCCATGCAGAGCTGGCCGGCCCGCCAATTCCGGCACGGCGGCTTCTATGTGCCGGACACCTTCAGCCAGGACGCCAAGACGTATCCGGCCGCGCTGGAGCGCTTCCAGGCCTTCAACCTCGCGATGACCGGCGCGAACGGCTTCTCCCCGGACGCCCTGCTGAACCCGAAGACCCTGGCGGCCACCGCGGTGGACCTGGTCCGGCTGGGCCTGACCCCGCGCTCGGTGGCCACCCTGGGCACGCACCTGGTCAAGGAACGCACCGACCCGCGCTACAAGGCGTTCCGGTCGGCCATGCAGGCACCGCTGAGCTTCGACCTGTACTGGAAGCTGCAGCGCAAACACAAGCCGCGGCTCAGCGCGTTCTTCACCAACCACGTCGCAGGCATGATGCACCGGTTCTGGGGCGACGGGATGCCCGGCTACACCGAGAAGTACGAGTACACCGCCGACGAGGTGTACGGCAGCTTCATCGTGGCGGCGATGGACATCACCGACCGCCAGTTGGGCCGGATCCGCAAGTACCTGGCCAAGAATCCGCAGGCGATGCTCGTCGTCGCGGCCAGCATGGGCCAGGGCCCGGTCGAGGTGGTCAAGGTCGACGACAACCGTTTCGTGCTCGAGGACCACACCAAGCTGGTCTCGACGCTGAATCTGGCCCCGGCCGAACTGGGCCTGGCGATGTACCCGATGGTCTCGCTGGTGTTCGACACCGAAGAGCAGGCGCAGGCCGCCACCGCACCGCTGACGTCGGTGACGGTGCCCGGCAAGGGGCCGCTGTTCGCCCGCGTCCGGGTGGAGGGCAAGACGGTCACCTTCGGCATCGACTATTCGCAGGGCAGTGACGCCACCACGCTGGAGTTCCAGCCGATCGGTTCCGATCCGGTCACCGGCAGCCCGGCCGATATCGGGCTGGAGGTGCAGTACCGCATCGGTGGGGTGAACACCGGTTACCACATCGAGGAGGGCATCCTGCTGGCCGCGGGTGCGGGTGTGCCGTCGGATCCGTCCCGCAAGGAGGTCGACGTGCTGGACGTGACGCCGTCGCTGCTGGCCAATGTCCTCGGTGTCGAACCGGCACCGTCGATGCAGGGCATCCCGACGTTGTTTGCCTGATCACCGCTCACGCCGAAATCCGGACCGGCGGCGCCCACCCGGGCGCCGCCGGTCCGGCGTTTCGGGGTGCCGGGCCGCCGCGCCGCCGCTGCCGTACTCGTCAGTAGTTACATGTGTTTACCGAAATCGCAACGGTGACTTGACAATTTTGGGGTGCCGACTCGCCACCCCCGGAATTGGACACATACACTTCGCCCGATAGATTGTTTAAGACGTTTCTTAGAGATACCTGCCATCAGGAGGCGCAGTGCCCAGTCACGCCAGCTCGAAGATCTCCAAGGTGCTCGTAGCCAACCGCGGTGAGATCGCTGTCCGTGTGATCCGTGCCGCCAAGGACGCCGGGCTCGCCAGCGTGGCCGTCTATGCCGAGCCGGACGCCGATGCCCCGCACGTGCGGCTCGCCGACGAGGCGTTCGCGCTCGGCGGCCAGACCTCTGCCGAGTCCTATCTGGTGTTCGAGAAGCTGCTCGACGCCGCCGAGAAGTCCGGCGCCAACGCGATCCACCCCGGTTACGGGTTCCTCAGCGAGAACGCCGACTTCGCCCAGGCGGTGCTCGACGCGGGGCTGATCTGGATCGGCCCCAGCCCGCAGTCCATCCGCGACCTCGGCGACAAGGTCACCGCCCGCCACATCGCGGCGCGCGCCCAGGCTCCGCTGGTGCCGGGCACCCCGGATCCGGTCAAGAACGCCGACGAGGTCGTCGCGTTCGCCAAGGAGTACGGCGTGCCGGTGGCCATCAAGGCGGCCTTCGGTGGAGGTGGGCGCGGCATGAAGGTCGCCCGCACCATCGAGGAAATCCCCGAGCTGTTCGAGTCGGCCACCCGTGAGGCCATCGCCGCCTTCGGCCGCGGCGAGTGCTTCGTCGAGCGCTACCTGGACAAGCCGCGCCACGTCGAGGCGCAGGTCATCGCCGACACCCACGGCAACGTCGTCGTCGCCGGTACCCGCGACTGCTCGCTGCAGCGCCGCTTCCAGAAGCTCGTCGAGGAAGCGCCGGCACCCTTCCTGACCGATGCGCAGCGCAAGGAGATCCACGAGTCGGCCAAGCGCATCTGCAAGGAGGCCGGCTACTACGGTGCCGGCACCGTCGAGTACCTGGTCGGCCAGGACGGCCTGATTTCCTTCCTCGAAGTCAACACCCGCCTGCAGGTGGAACACCCGGTCACCGAGGAGACCTCCGGCATCGACCTGGTGCTGCAGCAGTTCAAGATCGCCAACGGCGAGGCGCTGGACATCACCGAGGATCCGACGCCGCGCGGCCACGCGTTCGAGTTCCGCATCAACGGCGAGGACGCCGGCCGCGGCTTCCTGCCCGCCCCCGGCCCCGTCACCAAGTTCGAGCCCCCGACCGGCCCCGGTGTCCGGATGGACTCCGGCGTCGAGAGCGGCTCGGTGATCGGTGGCCAGTTCGACTCGATGCTGGCCAAGCTGATCGTCACCGGCGCCACCCGGGAAGAGGCCCTGGCCCGGTCGCGCCGCGCCCTGGCCGAGTTCAACGTGGAGGGCCTGGCGACCGTCATCCCGTTCCACCGCGCCGTGACGGCCGACCCGGCGTTCATCGGGGACGGCGAGAAGTTCGACGTGCACACCCGCTGGATCGAGACGGAGTGGAACAACACCGTCGAACCGTTCACCGGTGGCGAGCCGCTGGACGAAGAGGACAACCTGCCGCGCCAGAAGGTGGTCGTCGAGGTCGGCGGCCGTCGCCTGGAGGTCTCGCTGCCCGGTGACCTGGCCCTCGGCGGTGGCGGCGGTTCCGCGGCCGGTGCCGGGGTCATTCGCAAGAAGCCCAAGCCGCGCAAGCGTGGTGCCTCCGGCGCCGCCGCCGCGTCCGGCGACTCGGTCACCGCGCCGATGCAGGGCACCGTGGTGAAGGTGGCCGTCGAAGAGGGCCAGACCGTCGCCGCCGGTGACCTGGTCGTGGTGTTGGAGGCCATGAAGATGGAGAACCCGGTCACCGCGCACAAGGACGGCGTCATCACCGGGCTGTCCGTCGAGGCCGGTGCCGCCATCACCCAGGGCACCGTGATCGCCGAGATCAAGTAACTTTTCACGTCGAGTGGCCACTTATGGCACGGATTCTCGCGAATCCTGTGCAATAGGTGGCCATTCGGCATTCTGGGAGGGCTGATGGAACCCGTAGAGATCAACAACGGCCAGTGGTACCTGCGCGGGTTGCGGTGCGACGACCGCATCGACGACCGGCCCGCGCTGGCCGACCTGGGTGAGACCGATCTGGACTACGTGCACGACGCCGAGGACGGCTGGGCCGACGACACCCGCTACACCTGGGCGGTCTGCGAGCCCACCACCGGTGAACTGCTGGCCGAGGTCGTCCTCGACCCCGTCACCGGATTCCTGAGCAGCCGCGGCCGCCCCGGCTTCGAGGACGCCGCCGCGATCTCCGAGGACACCGTGCGGCGGTACGCGCAGGCGGTGCTCGGCCTGGAGGTGCACACGTGAGCAAGGTCGTCACCGTCACCGGCGCCGCCGGCCAGATCGGCTATGCCGCCCTGTTCCGGATCGGGGCCGGGGCGTTGCTCGGCCGGGACGTGCCGATCACGCTGCGCCTGCTGGAACTGCCCGCGGCGATCAAGGCCGCCGAGGGCGTGGTGATGGAACTGGTGGACAGCGCGTTCGACCTGCTGGTCGACATCGAGATCCACGACGACCCGGTCCGCGCCTTCGACGGCGTCGACGTGGCGCTGCTGGTGGGCGCCAAGCCGCGCAGCAAGGGCATGGAGCGCGCCGACCTGCTGGCCGCCAACGCCGCGATCTTCGCCGACGCCGGCAAGGCCCTGAACGTCGGTGCCGGCAGCGACGTGCGGGTGGTCGTGGTGGGTAACCCGGCCAACACCAACGCCCTGGTGGCCTCGGCACACGCCCCGGACATCCCGGCCGACCGGTTCACCGCGCTGACCCGGCTGGACCACAACCGGGCGGTCGCCGCGCTGGCCGCCCATGCCGGCGTGCACGTCGGTGACGTGTCCAGGGTGACGGTGTGGGGCAATCATTCGCCGACGATGTACCCGGACATCTTCCACGCCCAGGTGGGCGGCCGGCCCGGCGCCGACTTCGCGGCCGATACCGAGTGGCTGGCAACGGATTTCATCCCGACGGTGGCCAAGCGCGGCACCGCGATCATCGAGGCCCGCGGCACCTCCTCGGCGGCGTCGGCCGCGAACGCCGCCATCGACCACGTCCGCGACTGGGTGGACGGCACCGACCCCGCCGACTGGACGTCGGTGGCGCTGCCCTCCCCCGGTGTGTACGGCATCCCCGAGACGGTGGTGGCCTCGCTTCCGGTGCGTGCGGTCGACGGCGCCTGGCAGATCGTCGAGGGGCTGGACGTCAACGAGTTCTCCCGGGCCCGGATCGACGCCTCGGTCGCCGAACTGCTCGACGAGCGGGCCGCCGTCGAACGGCTCGGGTTGCTCTAGCGCTCATCCGTATCACGCTCTTCGCGCAAGCGCTCATCGACATCAAGCCCGGTGGCCAGGTCCCCACACTCGACCTCGACCACGTCGGTGCGCCCCCGCAGGAAGGGTGCCGCGCCGGTGTCGCCGTGCAGCGCGGCCAGCAGCGCCGGCCAGAACCGCCGGGCGATCGCCACCGGATGCCCGGGCCTGCCGTCGTACACCGCGCGGGCCAGCCCGGTCGCCGACGCCGCCGTCGTCAGCACTCGCCGCACCGCGTCGGCGCCGACGTCCGGGGTGTCCACCAGGCTGATGACGGCCAGCTCGGCGTCGATCGCCGCGATCCCCGCCCGCAGCGACGCCGACAATCCCTGCGCCCAGTCCTCGGCCGGCACCGCGCGGGCCGGTGCGGGCACGTCCACCTGCGCCGCGCCGAGCACCACCACGATGTCGTCACAGCCGCCGCCGTGCAGCGCCGCGACCGCGGCGCGCAGCCAACTCCCTTGGTCGGCCAACACTTTGGGCATCCCGTAGCGCGTTCCCGCGCCCGCGGCCAGCACCACCCCGGCGGCTTTATGCCCACTCGACATGCGAACAGTGTGAACGTGAACGATTCTTGAACGATGACGGCCCCGCCTGAGTCGCTCAAACCGGCGCAGACCAAACGCACGCACCCGGTCGACGAGGTGCTGCCGATCGGCAAGCTGGCCACCTACGGCTTCCAGCACGTGGTGGCGTTCTACGCCGGCGCGGTATTGGTACCCATCATCATCGCCGGTGCGATCAACCTGCCCCCCGAAGACCTGGTCAAGCTGATCACCGCCGACCTGTTCACCTGCGGCATCGCCTCGATCATCCAGGCCGTCGGGTTCTGGAAGATCGGGGTCCGGCTGCCGCTGCTGCAAGGGGTCACCTTCGCCGGCGTGTCCCCCATCATCGCCATCGGACTGGCCCACGGCGGCGGCGCACCCAGCCTGCTCTACGTCTACGGCGCGGTGATCGTCGCCGGGGTGTTCACCTTCCTCATCGCGCCGGTCTTCATCAAACTGCTGAAGTTCTTCCCGCCGGTGGTCACCGGCACGCTGATCACCATCATCGGGCTGTGTCTGGTGCCGGTGGGCGCACTGGACGCCGTGACCAACCCGCACACCCACGAAACCGAACCCACCAACATCCGGTGGTTCCTGTACGCGCTGGGCACCATCGCCATCATCGTCGCGATCCAGCGGCTGTTCCGCGGTTTCATGGCCACCATCGCCGTGCTGCTCGGCCTGGTCATCGGATGCGCGGTGGCGTTCGCGTTGGGCGACATGAACTTCGACAAGGTCGGTCAGGCCGCCGCCGTGGGCTTCACTCCCCCGTTCCTGTTCGGCCTGCCCAAATTCGACTTCGTCGCCTGCCTGACCATGATCATCGTGCTGCTCATCACGGCGGTGGAGTCGACGGGCTCGACCATCGCGACCGGTGAGATCGTCGGCAAGCGGATCAAGGCCGCCGATATCGGCAACGTGCTGCGCGCCGACGGGTTGGCCACCGCCATCGGCGGCATCTTCAACTCGTTCCCGTACACGGCGTTCTCGGAGAACGTCGGGCTGGTCCGGCTGACCGGCGTCAAGAGCCGCTGGGTGGTGGCCGCCGCCGGGGCGATCATGATCCTGCTCGGCTTCCTGCCCAAGGTCGCCGCGGTGGTGGCCTCGATTCCCAACCCGGTGCTGGGCGGCGCAGCGCTGACCCTGTTCGCGACGGTGGCCGTGGTCGGCATCCAGACGTTGGGCAAGGTCGACTTCACCGATCACCGCAATCTGATCATCGTCACCACCAGCCTGGCGCTGGCGCTGTGGGTGACCTCCTATCCCGATATCGCCAAGGCCATGCCCACCGGGCTCAACCTCATCTTCGGCAGCGGTATCAGCATCGGTGCGGTGGCCGCCATCGTGCTCAATATCGTGTTCTTCCATACCGGTTCGCGGGGCCCGCGGGTCGCCGGCGGCGGGTCGATCACCCTGGCCGAGGTGAACGCGATGACCGCCGAACGCTTCACCGAGGTGTTCGGCCATGTGGTGCAGGACGTGCCGTGGGCCGTCGAGCGCGCCTACGCCCAACGACCGTTCGCCGACACCAGGGCGCTGCGCGAGGCGTTCCAGGACGCGGTGCTGACCGGCTCGTCCGAGCAACAACTGGTGCTGCTCAACGCCTTCAACGATCTGGGCGCCGAGGACGAGACCGGGCACGCCCTGGCCGTCGACCACGTGGCGCTGTCCAACCTGGACGAGTCCGACCACAATGACGTGGTGGAATTGGCCACCGCGTACCGCGAGCACTTCGGTTTCCCGTTGATCATCTGCGCCAGGGAGACCGAGCATTTCGACCGGGTACTGCGCAACGGCTGGTCCCGGATGGACAACTCCGACTCCGCGGAGAAGGCGTTCGCGTTGATCGAGGTGGCCAAGATCGCCAATTACCGGTTCACCGACCTGGTGGCCGATGCCAATCCGATCGCCGCCGCCCGGTTCAGCCGTTTCAACGAACTGTCGTGAAAGCGATCGGCCTGCACGGCTTCAACGCGCTCACCGACCGGCAACGCATGCACGCCCTGTTCGAGGTGTGCAGCTCGACCATCTGGGCCCGCCGGGTGCTCGCCGGCGCGCCGTTCCCCGACACGCAGGCGCTGCTCGACCGGGCCGACCGGGTGCTCGCCGAACTGCCCGACACCGAGATCGACGCGGCCCTGGACGGGCACCCGCGCATCGGCGGCAAGGTGGACAACGCGGCCTCGGCCCGCGAGCAGGCCGGCGTGACCTCGGCCGACGACGAGGTGAAAGTGGCCCTGGCCGAAGGCAACCGGGCCTACGAGGACAAGTTCGGTTATGTCTACCTGGTGTGCGCCAGCGGACGGCAGGCACAGGAGTTGCTCGACATCCTGACCGAGCGGCTGGACAACGATCCCGACACCGAACGCCGGGTGATGCGCAGCGAGCTGGCCAAGATCAACCGGCTGCGACTGGAGCGCCTCTTGAGCGATCCGGCATGACCGCGCCAGGATCGTGGGCATGACACACCTGAGCACCCATGTCCTGGACGCCGTGAGCGGTAGGCCCGCGGCCGGGATCACCGTCACGCTGACCGACCGCGGGGGTGCCGTGCTCGCGTCGGCGGCCACGGACGACGACGGCCGCGTCGCAGCCCTGGCCGACGGCCTGGCGCCCGGGGTGTACCGGTTGACCTTCGACACCGGCTCCTACTTCACGACCACACCGACGTTCTACCCGGAGGTCACCATCACCTTCGAAGTGACCGGCGGATCCGGGAAATACCATGTCCCGCTGCTACTTTCACCGTTCGCGTACTCCACCTACCGAGGAAGTTGACCATGTCGCAGATCATCCTGGGCAAGAACCAGTACGGCAAGGCCGAGAACCGGGTGGTGCGGATCTACCGGGACACGCCGCGCCACGAGATCCGCGATATGAACGTATCCACCTGCCTGCGTGGCGATTTCGCCGCGGCGCACCTGGCCGGCGATCAGTCCGACGTGCTGCCCACCGACACACAGAAGCAGACCGCCTACGCCTACGCCAAGGAGAAGGGCGTCGGCTCCATCGAGGACTACGGCCTGGCCCTGGCCCGGCATTTCGTGCACGACGTCGCCCCGGTACAGGCCGCCCGCATCGAGATCGAGGAGTACGCCTGGGAACGTGCGGTGGTCGACGGGGCCGAGCACGACCACACCTGGATCCGCAAGGGACAGGAGGTCCGGACGGCCGCCGTCACCGTCGAGGGCGACGGCGAGTACGTCGTGGGCGGGCTCAAGGATCTGGTCATCCTGAAGTCCACGGGATCGGAGTTCGCGGGCTTTCTCACCGATCCCTACACCGTGCTGGAACCCACCCACGACCGGGTGATGGCCACCTCGCTGGTGGCCCAGTGGCGGTTCACCAGCACCGATGTCGACTGGGAGACGGTGTACGGCCGGGTGAGAGCGGCCCTGGTCGAACAGTTCGCGGTGGTGCAGTCGCTGGCGCTGCAGCAGACCCTCTTCCAGATGGGCCGTGCGGTGCTGGAGGACCACCCGGACATCGCCGAGGTCCGGCTGTCCGCCCCCAACAAGCACCACTTCGTCTACGACCTGTCCCCCTTCGGCCTGGAGAACAACAACGAGGTGTTCCACGCCGACGACCGGCCGTACGGACTGATCCAGGCGACGGTGACCCGTGACGACGCCCCGCCCGCCGGCCCGGCCTGGGATCTGCAGCAGGGCTGGCTGGCCTGAGCTGCGGTGTTTGACCGCCCGGCGCGCCGGGCACCCTGACCGCATGGCCGCACAGGAAGAGGAATACGGCACGCTGCCACCCGACGAGGCAACCGACTCCGACGACGTCCGCAACGCCGACGGCGACGAGGTCGTCGACCCGCCCGAGGACTGGCAGGGCTCGGACAAGTTCGGCATGTCCAGCGAGGAGGCCGCCCAGGGCGAATCCCTGGACGACAAGCTGGCCGCCGAGGTTGCGGACACCAGCCCGGAGCAACCGGCGCGCGACCCCGACGCGCAGGAGAAGCCGGACGTGAAGCTGCCCGAGGACGACACCCCCGAGGACGGGTCGTCGTTCTTCCCGGTGGTGCGGTAGGCGCGAGAGAACGGCACCCGAGAGAGAGGCGAAAGCCATGCCCAAGACCACGAAGAGCGGCAAGGCCCGCCGCGACGAACTGCCGAGCACGCTGCAGAAGTCCGACGCCAAGGCGCAGCGCACCTTCGCCAAGGCGCACGACGCGGCCGCCGAGGAGTACGGCGAGGGCGAACGCGCCCACCGGGTGGCGTATGCGGCGCTCAAACACAGCTACGAGAAGGTGGGCGACCACTGGGAGGCCAAGGACGCGCCCGGCCCGTCCGACGACCGGGCCCGCAGCGGCGGCCCGAATGCGCGCGGCGAGACCGCCGAGGGCGTGGACGCGAATGCGACCAAGAAGCACCTGATGGAGATCGCGCGCCGGCTCGACGTCGCCGGCCGGTCGACGATGTCCAAGGACGAATTGGTCGAGGCCATCAAGAAGGCCAACCGGCGCGAGACCCGCAGCGCCCGGTCCTGAGCCACTGGATCCGCACGGCTACGGCCGGCGGCCAGACGAACCCCGGTGCCACACACCAAAGGCGGTAGCGAGCAACATCATTGGCAGGCACGCGCGCGTCGCGGAGACGACGGTGCGGCGGCCGGTGCGGGGTCCCGAAGCGACAATGTTGACCAACATGCTACGGATTCCGCAGGCGCCATCGTCTTCGGTGAAGGCGGCCGGCCGAATCGATTGTCCGGCCGCGACAGGTGGCGTAGTGTCAGACGAAGGTTGAGTTCACAGCCTGATGCGAGCGTCATTGACGTGGGGGACAATTAGCACGGTCCTGCACCATTGGGACCCTTCGACCGGTCTTGAACTATTTGGCGTGACCACAGTACGAATCCCGTATTACGACTGATGGAGTCACAAAATGCACAACCTCACTCTTCCCCAATCGAGGCGAAATTCCGCCTCGAATATCACCGAATGCGAGATGGCGGCCTACTGCACCAAGTGGCTCGCCCCGTCCAGCGCCGTGCTGTCGGTGTTCGGCGAGATCGACGCCGCCAACTGGCGCGAATTCTCCGACTACGTCTACCTGCACCTGCCGCACGTGCGGGAACTGGTGCTCGACCTCACGGGCGTGGAGTTCTTCGGCACCGCGGCGTTTTCCGCGGTGCACGACGTGAGCACGCGGGCCGCCGACGAGGGAATCGACTGGACGGTGGTGCCCAGCCGCGCGGTCAGCCGCCTGCTCCGGATCTGCGACCCCGATGCGGTGCTGCCGATCGAAGAGTCCGTGGCATCGGCGCTGCTGCGGCTGCAACGCGATCCGTCGGACCTACTTCAGATCGTCGCGAAGGCGCGCTAGGGACTTCGCCAACAGCCGCGACACGTGCATCTGCGACACCCCGATGCGCTCGGCGATCTGGGTCTGCGTCATGTTCTCGAAGAACCGCAGCACCAGCACGGTGCGTTCCCGCTCGGGCAGGGCGTCCAACAGCGGACGGAGCGACTCCCTGTTCTCGACCTGCTCGAGCGCGAGGTCGTCACTGCCCAGCGTGTCGCCGATGGACGGCGCCTCGTCGTCGCCGCCGGTCCCGCTGTCGATCGACAAGGTGTTGTACGAACTGCCGGCGACCAGCGCCTCGACCACTTCCTCACGGTCGATCTCCAGCTCGGCGGCCAGTTCGGTGGCGTTCGGGGCGCGGCCCAGCCGTTGGGACATGTCGGCGGTGACACTGCCGATCCGGACGTGCAGTTCTTTGAGCCGCCGCGGCACCTTGACCGACCAGCCGTTGTCACGGAAGTGCCGGCGGACCTCGCCCATCACGGTGGGAACCGCGAAGGACGCGAAATCCGATCCCGCCGTGTCGTCGAAGCGGTTGACGGCATTCACCAGACCCATCCGCGCGACCTGGACCAGGTCCTCGTGGGATTCACCGCGGCCACCGAAGCGGCGCGCGATGTGGTCGGCCAGGGGGAGACAGCGCTCGACGATGCGTTCACGTTGCCGTGCGAACTGAGTGGAGTCCTCAGGTAGCGCGCGGAGTTCACGGAACATGTCGATGACGTCCGTGTATTCCGAGGTCACTGCAGCAGGCCCACTCGCTTCGCGGTCAACGAGATCCCGACCAGGCGCCCGGCGCCGGCATGCTGACCATCCCCGAAGGTCCGGACGTCGGAGACCAGCGAACGCAGCACGTGCCAGCTGAAGCTGTCCGGCGCGACGATGGCGTCGTCGCCCTGGCAGGTCGTCGACGCGTGGACCTTCACGGCGTCGTCGCCGGGGTCGATCTGGACCACCAGGACGGAGTCCGGCGCGGCCGACCGGATCAACCGGGTACACGCCTCGTCGACGGCCAGGCGCAGGTCGGCGACGGAATCGATGTCGAGATCCTCGAACGTCGCGGCCGCCGCGACCAACGTGCGCAGCACCGCCAGGTTCTCCAGCCGCGCGGCCACCCGAATCTCGACAGACCGGTCGCCGGAGGCCGGCACGCCGTCGTCGCCGTTAATCCCAGTCATCTGACCTCCCGGGGTATCTGCACGGAGGCTACCCCACGTCGTTGCCGTATCAATTGATTGCACTGGGCCACCCGACACGCGTGTGTTCCGAAAGCCCTGCGGGTACTCGGATGACATGTTCAAGATCGAGCCCGGGACGCGTCGCCGCATCCTCGTGGCGGTGGCCATCGCGGTGGGCGCTCTGCTGTTGATCGTTGCCGGCGTGTACGCCGCCGTATTCATCATCCTCGGCCCGATGATGGCCTGACCATGCCATGGCGGTGTCATACCCTGCTGTTGCCAGGGTTCAAACGCAGTTGCGGGATTTGACCTGGGACGGCTGATATGCAAGTGAGTACCCCGCAGCCCCACCCGATGACCAGGCTGCTCACCCAGATGTCCCGGATCGCGGGATCGCGGTGGACGGCGCTGATCGTCGCCGCGGCCGTCGTGGTCCATCTGGTCGTCGGCGCGGTGACCGGCTTCGGCCACGACTGGCAAATCGCCGTCCACACCGCGGCGGCGCTGGTGACGCTGCCGATGTTGTTCATCCTGCAGCACACCACCAACAGGGAGACCCGGGCGATCCTGATCAAGCTGGACGAGTTGATCAGCGCGACCTCCGCGGCCACCGAGGACGTCATGGACATCGAAGAGAACGAGGTCGAGGACCAGGAGAAGGTGCACGAGCGGCTGCACCACACCGGCGGGGACGGGCGCTCAGAAACCTGACGGGGTGCCATTGCCCAGATAGGTCAAGCCGGTACCCGCCAGCGCGGCGCCGTCCAGCAGGTTGCGGGTGTCGACCACCACCGCACCGGGCGCGTTCTCGGCGATCCGCGCCCAATCCAGGTCGCGGAACTCCGGCCATTCGGTGAGTACCACGATGGCATCGGAGCCCTTCGTCGCGAGGTAGGGGTCGGTGACCGCCGTGATCGCGCTGCGGCGCAGCGTCGCGGTGTCGATGACGTCGAGCCGCGGGTCGTGCCCGGCCACCTCGGTGCCCGCCGCGGTCAGCGCCGCACAGATCGTCAGCGCGGGCGAGGCCCGCACGTCGCCGGTGCCGGCCTTGAACGTCAGTCCCAGGGCGGTGACCCGCATCGAGGCCAGCGGTTGGCCGGTATGCCGGGTCAGCGTGGTCAGGATGCGATCGGTCTGCGCGGCGTTGGTGGCCCGCGCGGCGGCGACTTCGGGCAGCTCCACGCCGTGCCGCCGGCCGGTGTGCAACAGCGCCGCAGTGTCCTTGGGCAGGCAGGAGCCGCCCCACCCCGGGCCCGGCTGCAGGAAATGCGGGCCGATCCGGTCATCGGCGCCCATACAGCCCGTCACGTCGCGGACGTCGGCGCCGACCTCGGTGCACAACTGAGCCAAGGCGTTGGTGTAGGACAGCTTCACCGCCAGGAACGCGTTGCTCGCGTACTTGGCCAGCTCGGCGCTCTCCCGGCTCATCCACAGCACCTCTCCCGACTCCGTGCCGTACAGGGCGCTCAGCCGGGTGGCCACCTCACGGTCGGGTGTCCCGATGACGATGCGGTCCGGATGCATCGCGTCAGTGACCGCGTGCCCCTCGCGCAGGAACTCGGGATTGGACACCGCGTGAATTGCGCGGTCGGACAAGAATTCCGCGGCGGCGCGGGTTGTTCCGACCGGTACGGTCGACTTGATCACCACGATGGCCCCGGCGGTCAGCACGCGCTTCAGCTCGGCCAGGCAGGTGTGCACCGCGCCGAGATCCGCGGCGCCCTCGGCACCGCTGGGCGTCGGCACGCACACGAACACCACGTCGCAGCCGGTCAGGGTGCGGTAGTCGGTGCTGAATTCCAGTGTCCCGGCCACCAGTCCCGCGGTCAGCAGCTCGGGCAGGCCCGGCTCGTCCAGTGTGCAGGCGCCGGTGCGCAGACCGTCCACCTTGGCGGTGTCGGTGTCGACGCACACCGTGTGGTGACCTCGCCGGGCCAGGCACACGGCGGTTGCCAGGCCGACATAACCGGCGCCCACCACACCGGCCGTCATGCGCACTCCCGCAACAGGGTTCGGCCGGCGTCGAGCACCCGCTGCACGGTGATCAGCAGCAAACCGGAATGCGGCACCTCGGCGTGCGGATCCCCGCGGTCGCCCGCCCAGAGCACGATGTGCCTGCCCGTTCCCGGTGGTCCCCAGTGCTGCGGCGGGGTGGGGCCGAACAACAGCACCGACGGTGTGCCGGTGGCCGAGGCGATATGCCCGACACCGGTGTCACCGCAGATGACCAGCCGGCTGTCACTGATCAGCGCCACCAGGTCGAGCAGCTCCAGGCCGCCGGCCAGCACCGACTCTGGCGGCAGCCCGGCGTGCCTGGCGATGCCGTCGGCCAGTTCGCGTTCGTCGGCGGAGCCGGTGATCACCACGGTGTGGCCCTCGTCGTGCAATGCGGCGGCGACTTCGGCGAACCGCGGTTCGGGCCACCGCCGGGCCGCCGCGCCGGCACCGGGGTGGACCACCACCACCCCGGACCGGTCCGGGAATCCTTCGGGACGCTCGATACCGAGATCATCGGGGTCGCCGGGCATCCCGGCCCATTCCAACAGGGCGCACCAGCGCTGCACCTCGTGCACATCGGTGCGCCAGGGCGGTCCGGGCAGGTCGGGAAAATCCGGGTGCCGATGGGTGAGGATGGACCGGGGCTGCACCCCGAGCAGGTCGGCGATGCTCTGCGGGCCGCAACCGTGCAGGTTCACCGCCAGATCCGGCCGCCGGCGCCGCGGACGCAACCGACCCAGGCCGGGGGTCGGTTCGATGTCGTCGATCGCGCGGGACAACCTCGCCAACGGGCCCAGGTGTTCCGGGGTGGCCAACACGATCCGGGCCCCCGGGTGCGCCTTGCGCAGCGCGCGTAGCGCCGGGAACCCGGTCAGCAGGTCACCCAACCCGAGGGCGCGCAACACCAGGATCTCGACGGGGTCGGCGGCGGTCACGGCCACGACGGCTCCGTCGACGCACACACCACCAGCTCCCGGACCTCACAGCCGGCGGGCTGGGACAGGGCGAACAGGATGGCCTGGGCGACATGCGCAGGATCGTTGAGCTTGGCGTCCGGCGGCGGCTTGTACTGCTCGTCGCGGCCGTCGAAGAACGCCGTCTGCATGCCGCCCGGGATCAGCATGGTGACCCCGACCTCGCCGGCCAGTTCCGCGGCCAGGGCTCGGCTGAACCCGACGACACCGAACTTCGACGCGCAGTAGGCGGTGGCATCGCTGACCGCCTTGATGCCCAACGTCGATGCGCAGGTGACGATCCGGCCGTGGGTGGATCGCAGGAACGGCAGCGCCGCGCGCACGGCGGCCGCGGTGCCCAACAGGTTGACGTGGATGACCCGCTCCCAGTCCTTGGTCGCGATATCGGCCAGTTTGCCGCAGGCATCCACGCCGGCGGCGGTGAACAGCCCGTCGATCCGGCCGTCCACCTCGTCGGCCATGGCCCGCACCGCGACGTCGACCGCGTCACTGTCGGCGACGTCCACGCACAGGTACGGGTACTTCCCCGTGGGGCTGCTACGGTCCAGGATCAGCGGTGTACCGCCCTGTGCGGCAACCGCTTCGGCGGTCGCGGCGCCGAGCCCCGACGATCCACCCGTGATGATGACGTTCCCGACATGACCAGCCGGCATGTTCTGCTCCTTGCGTTGTCATGACCGCGCGGCGGCGATCAGTTTCGTCGACGAGTAACCGGCGACGGTGGGCAGCAACACCACCTCACCGCCGTGCCGGGCGACCACCTCGGCCTCCGGCAGGCGGGTGTCGGCGTAATCGCCGCCCTTGACCCAGATCTGGGGCCGCAGCCGCTCCAGCACGGCCTCCGGTGAGGTTTCCTCGAACACCACGACGGCGTCCACGCATGCCAGCGCGGAGAGCACCCGGACCCGGTCCACGTCGGCCACCACCGGTCGGCCCGGCCCCTTCAGCGCACGGACCGAGGCATCGGAGTTGACCAGCACCACCAACGCATCACCGAGTTGGCGGGCCTGCCGCAGCAGCCGGACGTGGCCGGTGTGCAGCAGATCGAAACAGCCGCCGGTGGCGACCAGGGTGCGCACCCCACCGGCGCGCAGGCGGTCGCGGACCGAGTCGACATCGCCGGTGATGGCGCCGAAGTCCGGGGCGAGCGAAACGGCGGGGGTGTGATCCGAGGCGGCGCTGGAAACACTGCCGGCCCCGCCGGCGCTGGAAACACTGCCAGCCCCGCCGGCGGTGACAAACCGGCTGGCGGCCGCCACCGCTTCGGTGACCGCGAACCGCACGTCGCCGGTGCGGGCCAGTTCGACGGTCGCGGCCACCGCGAACCGGTCGCCCGCCCCGCACGAATCCTGGTGCGGGGCCGCGGCGTGACCGTCGGGTACCGGGATGTGCACGGGGCCGCTGTCACCGGCGTCGAGGACGGCCCCGCGGGCACCCCGGGTCACGCAGACCGCCCGGGCGTTCCAGCGCCTGCGCAGTGCCGCCGCCGTCGCGGCTCCGGCCTCCTTGTGGTTCGGGGTCACCAGGGCGCTGCCACCGACCGGGTCGGCACCGCGCGGGTGCGGATCCCACACCACCGGAATACGTTGCGCCGCTGCGGAAAGCAGACCGCGCAACTGCGGGTGCGCGGTGACACCGCGCCCGTAGTCGGCGACACACACCGCGGTGGCGCGGTCCAGCACGTCGGCCACCTCGCCGGGCAGGTCGGCACCGGCCGCGGTACCGTCGCCCTTGTCGATCCGCAGCATCGGCTGCCCATGGGCGCGGATCCGAGTCTTGCACACGGTGGCGCCCGCCATGGGCAGCGCCACCACCCGCACCCCGGCCGCCGCCAACAACCCGGTGAGGGTCTGCGCGTCGGCGTCGGCCCCGACTGCGGTGACCAGGACGACCTCGTCGGCGCTGCGCGCGGCGAGCAACGCGGCCAGTCCCGCCCCACCCGGGCGGTGCCAGACGCGCCGGGTATCCACCACCGGCACAGGCGCTTCCGGGCTGAGGCGGTCGGCGGTGCCGTCCACGTCGATGTCGAGCATCGAGTCGCCGACAACCACGATGCGCGCTGCGCGGGGGCTAGCCACGGTGACCGCCCAGCAGCTGCTCGTCGAGTTCGATGCACAGCGCGTGTACCAGGAACAGGTGCATCTCCTGCACGGTGGCCGTGCTGGTGGCCTCCACACACAGGGCGTCATCGCACATGGCGGCCAGCGGATTGGGCGCCGGGCCGGTCAGCGCCCAGGTGGTCATACCCACCTCGTGCGCGGCCTTGACCGCGGCGAGCACGTTGGGGCTGGTGCCGCTCGTCGACAAGGCGACCAGCACGTCACCGGGACGCCCGTGGGCGCGCACTCCCCTGGCGAACATCTCGTCGACGCCGTAGTCGTTGGCGATCGCGGTGAGCGCCGAGGTGTCGGCATGTAAGGAGATGGCCGACAACGGTTGTCGCTCGTCGCGGAACCGGCCGACCAGTTCCGCGGTCAGGTGCTGGGCCTCGGCCGCGCTGCCACCGTTACCGCACGCCAGCAACCGGCCACCGGTGCCCAGGACCGCGGCCAGCTGCCGGCCCCACCGGCCGATGCGGTGTTCCTGACCGGCGATGTGGTCAGCGGCCTGCCGCAGCGCGGACAGATGCGTGGCGATCATCGTCGTCTCGGTCATGTCTGTCTCCTAGTTGTTCGACGGCGCTGAGCACTTCGGCGTCGGTGATACCGTCCAGGCACGGGTGGCCGGGTACGGGGCAGGTGCGGGCCCTGCTGTCACGGCACGGCGCGTGCTGATCGCCGAGCCGGATGACTCTGCGTGCGTAGGGCATCCATTGCGATGCGGGTACCACGGGTGCGAACAGCGAAACCACCGGCGTCCCGACGGCCGCCGCCAGATGCGCCGGCCCGGTGTTGGGTGCGACCACCACCCGCGCGGCGGCGAACACGGCGGCCAGCTCGGCGAAGCTGGTCCGGCCACCGAGGTCGACGGCGACATCGCCTGCGACGAAGGCGGTTTGGCCACGCTCGGCGGCATCACCGGTGACCACCACCCGATGACCGGCCGCCACCAGCGCCGCCACCATGCGTTCGCTGCGCCGGACCGACGGCTGGCGCGCCGGGACGGCCGCGCCGGGATGGAACACGACGAAATCGCCGGGGCCGATGACGCGGCGCAGGTCTGCGCTCAACTCCTGCGGTGTCACCCGCAGCTCCCCGGCGTCATCGGGCGGTAACTCGCAGCCCCCCGCGCGCACCAGTGACAGCGCCCGTTCCGGTTCGGGGATACCGGCCGGCACCTGATGGCGCAGATCGAGCAGCGTGCCGGGATAGTCTTCGCTGATCGCGCCGATCCACGGCACCCCCGCCATCCGGCACAGCAGGGCCAGCGGCAGCGGCGACTGGTGGAACGAGGTGGCGATGTAGACCCGGTCGGGGGCGGCCTCGCCGAGCGCGGCCAGCAGCCGGTCGACGTGGGCGGCGGTCACCGGGGGCGAGTCGAAATCCACCCAGGGCGCCTGCCATTCGACGACCGCGCGCACACCGGGCAACAGCTGCGCGGCCGCGCGGCCGCGCGGTCCCACCAGCAGCGTGACCGGGCCGTGGGTGGCGGCCACCGCCCGCACGGCGGGCCCGGCGATCAACACATCGCCCGCGCTGTCCAGCCTGGCCACCAGTGCCCCGCTCATCGGCAGTCCCTGAGCACCATGTCGACGGCCGCCCGCAACGTGGGCGCCACCCGGGCGCGGCTGCGGGCCGCCGAGATCTCATGCGCCAGTGTGCGTTCCGTCGGGACCAGCACCGCATCGGCATGGGCGGCCAGCGCGGCGTCCACGTCGCCGCCGGTGTCGCCGATCATCACACACCGCGACGGCTGCACCCCCAGCTCGTCCGCGGCGGCCTGCACCATCCCGGGGGACGGCTTGCGGCAGGCACAATTGTCCCCGGCGTCGTGCACACACACCTGCCATGCATCGAACGGTCCGAGCACCTCGTCGACCCGGGCGTTCACCGACGCCAGCTGGTGCGGTGTGATCAGTCCCTTGGCCACGCCTGACTGGTTGGTCACCACCCCCAGCCGCAAGCCGCGGCGGCGCAACAGATCCAGCGCCGCGGCGGCGCCCGGCACCGGACGCACACCGGCGGGGTCGTTGAGGTACGGACCGTCCTCGATGATGGTGTCGTCCCGGTCGAACAGCACCGCCAACGGTGGATTGCGCAGCGCGCCACGGTAATCCCACCATCCTCGCAACCGGTGCGCGACAGCCACCGGTGGGATGGCCACGGTGCTGACGGCCAGCCGGAGCGCCTGGGCCGCCGTGCGCGGACCGGCGGCGAACCGGCGCACACCGAATTCGGTGGTCAGGGCCAGCCAGCCCGCCGCGGCCACGCCGGCCGCGCGCCGACGCCCGAGGGCCAGCGCCACCACTGCGGCCAGGCCCGCGACCGAGGTGGCGATATGGCCGGGTAGCCGGCCGCGTCCCTCCCCGATGGCGCGGCGCCAGCGCCTGCCGTGCTTGCGCCGCATCAGGGCGTCGTCGTGGTTGCCGATCTGCGCGCGCACGGCGCTGCGCCAGCCGGCCGGGGCGACCGGGTGTGTGCAGTGCCGCTGCCCGCGGCCGATCTGCCCGCCCGCCTGGGTGACGCGCAGCGCCAGGTCCGAGTCCTCCCGGTACGCGCGCGGGAACCGCTCGTCGAAGCCGCCGACGGCGACCAACGCCGAACGCCGGTAGGCCATATCGGCGGTGATCCACTGTGCCTGGGCCAGTCGCTGGGTGCGCCGCTCGTCGTCGGTGGCGCGCCGGCCCGGCTCGGCCGGGACGGTGAGCCGGCCTTGCGTCGCGGCCCAGCCGGCCCGCTCGGCCGCCTCGAGGTCGCAGCCCAGCCGCATCAGCCAGTCGTCGTCGGGGATCACGTCGTCGTCCAGGAAGCAGATCCAGCGCACCGACGGGCCGGCACTGCGCCACCCGGTGTTACGCGCGGCGGCGGGCCCACGTCCGCCGCTGCGCAGCACGGTGATCGGCAACCGGTCGGTCACGGCCAGCAGCGGTGGCGCCGCCGCGCGCCGGTCGTCGACCACGAGCACCGCGGCCGGGGCCGGGCCGGGTGCGCGGTCCAGCACCGCGAGCAGCCGGTACAGCGACTCGCGCCCGATGGTGGGGACCACGATGGCGAAGTCGGGGGCGGCCGTCATCGCGGCCTCCGCACCAGGCAGGGTCCGATCGCCAGCACGTCGATGGGGGCGCTGCCGAAGCACTCCAGCGCGTCGCGCGGGCTGTCCACCATCGGCCGGCCCGCGGTGTTGAAGCTGGTGTTGACGACGACCGGCACCCCGGTGGCCTCGGCGAACACCCGAATCGTCCGGTGCAGCAACGGGTGATCGTCGGCTGCCACGGTCTGGATGCGGGCCGTCCCGTCGACGTGGGTGACCGCCGGGATGCGGTCGCGCCACTGCGGGGCCACGTCGTGCACGAACAGCATGTACGGGCTGGGGATCGGGCCGCCGGAGAAGATCTCACCAGCCCGCTCGGCCAACACCATCGGGGCGACCGGCCGGAACTGTTCGCGCCCCTTGACGTTGTTGAGTCGCTCCAGATTGTCGACGTGCCGGGGGTCGGCCAACAGCGAACGCTGGCCCAGCGCCCGCGGGCCGAATTCGGAACGGCCCTGGAACCAACCGATCAGCTGATTGGCGGCCAACGCCGCACCGACCGCGGCGGCCAGATCCCCGGGGCGTTCGTAGGGCACCGCGGCCTCCTCCAGTGCCCGCACGATCTCGTCGTCCGACCATCCGCGGCCGAGCGCGGCCGACCCCATGGGCGTGATCGCCTCCCCCGCCTCGGCGGCCAGGGCCAACGCCGCGCCCAGGGCGGTGCCCGAGTCACCGGCCGCGGGCTGTACCCACACCCGGTCGAATCCGCCTTCGCGGTGCAGCACCGAGTTGGCCACACAGTTGAGCGCCACTCCCCCTGCCAGGCAGAGGGTTTCGTGCTCGGTGCGGGCGCGTAGCCACTGCACCAGCCCCAGCAGCACCTCCTCGACCACCCGCTGCACACTGCACGCCAGGTCCACCCGGTCGTCCCACTCCGACCCGAACGACGACCAATCCGGCCGATGGGTGCGGAACCCGCCGTCGTCGGTCAGATGAACCAACTCCCGGAACCGGTCGGCGAAACGCGGTTGGCCGTAGGAGGCCATCGCCATGACCTTGTATTCGTCGCTGGACCGCTGGAATCCGAGGTGTTCGGTGAGATCCTCGTACAACAGGCCCAGCGAATGCGGCAACTCCTGGGTGGCCAGCACGTCGAGCTTGTCATCGGTGTACACACCGGCCAGCATCGACGTCCGTTCACCGCGGCCGTCCACCACGAGCACCGCGCAGTCCCGGTCGGGGGCGGCCAGTGCGCTGGACGCGGCATGCGCCACGTGATGGCGGACGAAGCGCACCTTGCCCGGATCCAGGCCGGGCAGTGCCGTTTTCAGGAACTGCGGTGCGCGCTGGGCGTACATCGTGCGCAGGTATTCCCAGTCGCGGTCCAGGCCCGCCACATCCGCCGGGACCTGGCTGGAGGATTCCATCAGCCGCGGATCGTAGGAGTAGCCGATCGCGTCCAGGTCGGCCGGCTCCAGGCCGGCCTGTTGCAGGCACCAGCGTGCCGACTGCACCGGCAGCTCCCAGGTGGAGAAGGGCACCGCCTGCTTGCCGTGTTTGCGCCGGCTGAACCGTTCCTCCTCGGCCGCCGCGACGATCCGGCCGTCCACCACCAGGGCGGCGGCGGGATCGTGAAACACCCCGTTGATTCCCAAGATCCGCACGTTTCCCCAATCCTCTTACTCGCTGTCTCGTGCCGCGGCTGCCGTACCCGCGAACCATTCGACCGTCTCGGCCAGTCCCTGCTTGTAGGTCACCTGCGGATACCAGCCCAACAGTTCGGCCGCCGCGCTGATGTCGGGGCAACGCCGTTTCGGGTCGTCCCCCTGGGCCGGCACGAACTCGATCGGCGAGGTGCTGCCCGCCAGGTCCCTGATGATCTCGGCGATCTGCAGCACGGTGAGCTCGTCCGGGTTGCCGATGTTGACCGGGCCCGGACAATCCGAGGCCGCCAGCGCGACGAGCGCGTCCACGGTGTCGTCGACGTAACACAGCGAGCGGGTCTGCTCACCGGATCCGTGCACCGTCAACGGCCGCCCGGACAGCGCCTGGGCGCAGAACGTCGGCACCACCCGCCCGTCGTCGGCACGCATACCGGGGCCGTAGGTGTTGAAGATGCGTGCCACGCCGGTGTCGACCGCATTGGCCCGCCGGTGCGCGAAGGTCAAGGCCTCGGCGAAGCGCTTGGCCTCGTCGTAGACGCTGCGCGGGCCGATGGGATTGACATTGCCCCAATAGGTTTCGCGCTGCGGATGCTGCAGCGGGTCACCGTACACCTCACTGGTGGAGGCCAGCACCAGCCGCGCCCCGAACCGTTCGGCGAGCGCGATGACATTGGCCGTGCCCAGCGCCCCGGTGCGCAGCGTCTGCACCGGCAGCCGCAGGTAGTCCACCGGTGAGGCCGGCGACGCCAGGTGGAAGATGACGTCGACCTCGGGCACCTCGCCCGGGTCGAGCGGGTCGGCGATATCGCGCCGGATGAACCGGTAGCCGGGGCGACCGGCCAGCGCGGTATCGGCCCGCGGTGCACTGGTGGACAGATTGTCCAGGCTCAGCACCTGCATGCCGTCGTCCAGCAGCCGGCGGCACAGGTGGCTGCCCAGGAAGCCACCGCCGCCGGTGACGAGGGCCCGTCTGCGTTCAGTCATGGTTTGCCAATCGTTGCCGTGGGTAGCCGTGCCGGTTATGACTCGTCCAGCAGCGCTCGATGAACGGATGACCTTCGTGATCGCCACCAGGGACCGCGGTGACGAACTCGCGGCCGTGGTTCAGCGGTTGCTGGACACCACCGGGTGCCCGATCGTGGTGGTGGACAACCACTCCCACGACGACTCGGTGGCGCGGATCCGCCGGGTCGCCACCGGCGAACCGCGGGTACAGGTGCTGGCGCTGGGCGATAACCTGGGGGCCGTGGCCCGCAACATCGGCGTCGCGAACAGCCGCACCCCGTACATCGCGTTCTGCGACGACGACTCGTGGTGGGCGCCCGACTCCCCCGGTCGTGGGGTCGAGCTCTTCGACAGCCATGCCGACCTGGCCCTGCTGGCCGCCCGCACCGTGGTGTGGCCGGGCGGCGGCGAGGACCCGATGGTGGCGCATCTGGCCGGCAGCCCGCTGCCGAGCCGGGCGGATCTGCCGGGCCCGGCCGTCCTGGGCTTCATGGCGTGCGCCGCCATGGTGCGCAAGAGCGCCTTCGAGGCGGTGGGCGGATTCAGCCCGATCCTGCATTTCCGCGGTGAGGAGCAGTTGTTGGCAATGGATCTGGCGGCGGCCGGCTGGCAGCTGTGCTACTGCCCGGAGCTGACCGCCTTCCACCAGCCCTCGCCGCTGCGCGAACCGACGGCCGCCCAGCAGGCCAGGGTGTTGCGCAACACCGCGCTCACCTCCTGGCTGCGCAGGCCCCTGCGGCACGGACTGCGCAGTGCGGCAAGCCTGTTCGGGTCCGCGGCGCGCGATACCGCGCACCTGCGGGCGACCGGGCAGGCGGTGCGGTCGCTGCCGTCGGTGCTGCGCGCGCGCCGGCGCCTGCCCGCCGCCGTCGAACGCCACCTCGCGATGCTGGAAGGTGCTCATCCCGACGACACCTTCGTCCGTGACGGGGGGTGGCCGAACCCGACCGGGCAGAGCCGGTCGTAGAGCCGCAGGGTATCGGCGGCGACCCGGTCCCAGGAGTACCGGGCCCGGGCCCGGTCCCGGCCCGCGGCGCCGAGACCACGGCGGGCAAAGTCGTTGCGCAGCAGTCCATTGACCACTTCGGCGAACACGTCCGGCCGTTTCGGCGGCACCAGCCGCCCGGTCACATCGTCGACGACGGTGTCCAGCATCCCGCCCACCGCGGCGGCGACCACCGGCACCCCACACGCCATGGCCTCCAGCGGGACGATGCCGAACGGTTCGTACCACGGCGTGCACGCCACCACATCGGCCGAACGCAGCATCGCGGGCATGTCGGCGCGGGCCACCGCGCCGCACAGCCGCACGCGGTCGGCCACGCCGAGATCCTCGGCGAGGGTCATCAGCCGCCGTGCCTCGGCATCGTCGTTCAGGTGGGCGGCGTCCGGCCCACCGACGATGACGAATTCGGTGTCCGGGATCGCCGGCAGCGCCCGCAGCACCACGTCGAATCCCTTGCGCGGCACGAATCGGCCGACACTGATGATGCGCCGCATGTCCCCGCGCTGCGCCACCGGCCCGTCGGGCGTGAACCGGTCGATGTCCACCCCACACGGCACCACCGAGGTGCGGGCCCTGGACCGGCCCAACCGGATCAGCTCGAACACCTCGTCGGTGCAGGTGGCCGCCACCCACGTGGCGTTGCGTGCGACCAGCGCCTCCAGCTTGAGCCGCTCGAGGGGGCTGGTGTCCTGGCCGCCCTGGTGCCGGCGTTTGACCACCCCGAGCGCGTGAAAGGTCTGCACCGCAGGGATATTCAGCGGTTGCGCGGCCAGCTGCGTGGCGACACCGGACATCCAGAAATGGGCGTGCGCGATATCGGGCCGGTTGGACGACCAGCGCTGGTACAGGAACCGCGCGAACTGCCCCATGTAGGGCAACATCTCGTCCTTGGGAATGGGTTCGGCTGGTCCGGCCGGTACGTGCACCACCGTGTAACCGTCCGGGGTTCGCACGCATTCGTCGATGCCGGCGTCGTCGCGGCGGGTGTACACGGCCACCTCGTGCCCGCGCCGGGCCATCGCCGCCGACAGCGCCGCCACGTGGACGTTCTGTCCGCCGGCGTCCACTCCGCCCAGCGCCGCAAGCGGACTGGCGTGCTCGGACACCATCGCTATCCTCATTGCGCCTTCCTTCTCCAACAAACTGCCTCGACGCCGACGGCAGCGCCCGTCCCCGGGCTCATTTCCGGCAGTGGTCGTCGATGACGTCGTTCCACTCCGCGAGGAACCGGCCGAGCGCGAAATGCTCGACGGCGTAGTCCCTGGCGGCTTTGCCTGCCGCCGCGGCCGCGGCCGGATCCCGCACGTAGCCCTCCACCGCGCGGGCCAGTGCCCGGACGTCGGCGCTCACCACGCCGGCCTGCGCCGGTACCACCAGCGGCGCCATCGTCGAGGCGACCGCCACCACCGGCATACCGAGATACATCGCCTCGATCAGCGACAGCCCCAACGATGTCCAGCGGGCGGTGTGCAGATACACCCGCCGCCGCGCGACGTGCCGCCACAACTGCGGGGCGGCCACGTCACCTTTGCCGCGCACCTTTCCGGTCAGGCCGGCCCTGTCGTGGTTGAGCTCCTCGGTGCCCATGCCCCACGCATCGACGGGAACCGACCTGGACAGCTCGGCCAGCAGATCGGCGCCCACGGTGCGCCACCGGCGCAACGGCTCGTTGATCATCGTGGCCGCGGCGGCCACGTCGCCGGTGTACAGGTGGCCGGGGTCGGCCACACCGTGGTCGATCACGAAGGTGGGCGCGATCCCGTTGTCCCACATCAGCCGGTTGTAATCGGTGACGTGCACGATGGGGATGTCACGGCGGCCCGCGACGGGATGCACGCTGTCCACCGGATGGGGCCGTGGGGCATTGTGCTCGACATAGACGGCCGGGATGTCCACCCCGGGCCGCAGGCCCAGCCACAGGTACGTGGCGGCCAGGTCCTCCGGCCGCTGCAACACCACCAGGTCGATATCGTGCTCACGCAACGAATGGAGCGGGACCTCCTGCGCGCGTGGCCAATTGCGGCCCATGAGGCCACGTGCGTCGTCTTCCTCACCGGCAGTCGCGACCGGAACGAGGTAGCGGTGCGGGCCCGCGACGAACGATTCGGTCCAGGAACCGTGCACGTGCCATACGAGCACTGTGCGCTGGTGGTCCGTCTGCATGGACGCCGAAGTACCCTGGCACTTCTCTCTTAAACGTGCGAAGTGTTTTCGATCTTGACCGCCCGGGTACCCCGCTCGAATGGACCGCGAACAGTTCCCTGATGCGGTGCCGGAGGCGGATGCGGTCGAGCAGCTCCGCGATGTCACCGAACCGGTGCCCGATGACGAGAACCCGGTGACCGACCCGGCCGCGCCGCCGCTGGAGGCCTCCGGAGCAGATTGGCAGGAGCAGAACGAGATCGTCGACACCGATGACGACGATTTCGGCCGGGAAGGCTGAGGCCCGCGATGGAGCCGTCCGACAACGTGATCCCCTACCCCGGGCACACCGCGGACATGGCGGACCCGCCCCGCGACGAGATGCGCCACTACGTGGGCCGCGACCTGCTGGCGGGGCGGCGCGCCCTGATCACCGGTGGGGATTCCGGTATCGGCAGGGCGGTGGCCGTGGCATTCGCCAAGGAGGGCGCCGATGTCGCCATCGCCTACCTCCAGGAGGACGAAGACGCCGCGCACACCGCGTCGCTGGTGAGCGCCGCCGGGCGCCGGTGCGTGCTGCTGCCCGGTGACCTCGCCGACGCGGGGCACTGCGCGACGGTGGTCAGCCGCACCGTCGGAGAACTGGGTGGGCTGGACCTCCTGGTGAACAACGCCGCCTACCAGGCGCCGCGGCAATCGTTGTCGGAGATCTCCGACGAACAGTGGCGACGCACCTTCGCCGTCAACATAGACAGCTTCTTCCGGGTCACCAAGGCGGCGCTGGAGCACCTCCCGGACGGCGCGGCCATCATCAACACCGCATCGGTGAACGGGTTGCGCGGCAACAAGACGCTGATCGACTATTCGGCCACCAAGGGCGCCATCCTGGCCTTCACCTACGCGCTGGCGCAGTCCCTGGCCGACCGCCGGATCCGGGTCAACTGCGTGGCGCCCGGACCGGTGTGGACACCGCTGATCCCCGCCACCATGCCGCAGGACAAAGTGGAATCGTTCGGCGGTCACACCCCGCTGGGCCGCCCGGCGCAACCCGACGAGATCGCGCCGTCGTACGTCTTCTTCGCGGCCGATCTGTTGTCGTCGTACTACAGCGGCGAAGTCCTCTCGCCGCTGGGCGGCGAGACCCTGCCGGGCTGAGGACCGGTCATGCAGCGCAAGGGAAAACGACCGCGGGCCATCCGGAAATCACTCCTCGCGGTGGCGTGCGCGGTGGCGCTCGGGCTGCTGCTGACGCAGTGCCCGGCCAACCGCGACGGCGCGCCGGGCCAATTGGCGCAGGCCATGCAGGAGAGCACCGCGGCCGCGCGCAGCGGCGCGCTGGCGCTCGATCTGTTCCACCGCGGCCGGTCCACCGCGCAGCTGGCCGCCGTGCAGATCTCCGATGCCCGCGACGAGGCGGTCAAGGCTTATCAGGGCATTGCCGAACTGCGGGTGCAGGATCCGGTCGACGTGCGCCGCCAGAGCATGCTGGCCGAAGCCGTCACCGGCATCATCACCGAACTCAACACCGCATCCGTCGCGGTGCGTGGTGTGGCCGGGCAACCGCCGCTGCCGACACTGCAGGACCGACTGCTCACGGCGGCGGCGACCCTGGAGGGTGGTTACCGCTGATGAAGAAGTTCTTCGCGGTAGCACTGGGCATCCTGACCGCCATCGGGGGTTTCCTCGACATCGGCGATCTGGTGACCAACGCCGTTGTCGGGTCACGGTTCGGGCTGGCGCTGGCCTGGGTGGTGGTGGTCGGCGTGGTGGGCATCTGCCTGTTTGCCCAGATGGCCGGGCGGGTGGCCGCGGTCAGCGGTCGAGCAACCTTCGAGCTCATCCGGGAGCGCCTCGGCCCGCGCACCGCGGCGGCCAACCTGAGCGCGTCCTTCCTGATCAACCTGATGACCCTGACGGCAGAGATCGGCGGTGTCGCGCTGGCCTTGCAGTTGGCCAGCGACGTCGGCCGCATGGTGTGGATTCCGTTGGCCGCCTTTGCGATATGGATCGTGGTGTGGCGGGTGAAGTTCAGCATCATGGAGAACGTCACCGGGGTCACCGGGCTGTGCCTCATCGTCTTCGCCGTCGCCGTGTTCGCCCTGATGCCCGACTGGTCGGCGCTGGGGCATGCCGTCACCCATCCGGTCATTCCCGAATCCGAATCGGCGGCCACCTACTGGTATTACGCCATCGCCCTCTTCGGCGCGGCGATGACACCGTACGAGGTGTTCTTCTTCTCCTCCGGCGCGGTCGAGGAGCATTGGAAGACGAAGGATCTCGGTGTCTCCCGGCTCAACGTGATGGTCGGGTTCCCGCTCGGCGGCGTGCTGTCGGTGGCGATCGCGGCGTGCGCCACCATCGTGTTGCTGCCCGGCGGGATCGAGGTGACCTCGCTGTCCCAGGTCGTCATGCCGGTGGCCGCGGCGGGCGGGAAACTCGCACTGGCCTTCGCCATCATCGGCATCGTGGCGGCGACGTTCGGTGCGGCGCTGGAAACCACGTTGTCCAGCGGCTACATCCTGGCGCAGTTCCTGGGCTGGCGCTGGGGCAAATTCCGCAAGCCCGCCGACGCGGCGCGCTTCCACACGGTGATGCTGGTCTCCATCGTGCTCGGCGTCGCGGTCCTCTACACCGGTGTGGATCCGGTGCTGGTGACGGAGTACTCGGTGGTGTTCTCCGCGATCGCACTCCCCCTGACCTATCTGCCCATCCTCATCGTGGCCAACGACCGCGAGTACATGGGCGACCACGTCAACGGAAAGGCGACCAACGTGCTGGGCTCGGTGTACCTGGTGATCATCGTGGTCGCATCGCTGGCCGCGATCCCGCTGATGATCGTGACGGGAGCCGGGCAGTGAAGGCCTCGCAGCGGATCCTGGATGCCCGGCTCCATCTGCTGGACCGCCAACTCGTCGACGACGACGGCGATCCGGTGGGCATCGTCGACGATCTGGAACTGGACGGCGTGGACCTGGACCGCGAGATCCCCGCCGGCGCACCGGCCCCGACGGTCACCGGCATCCTGTCCGGTCAGGTGCTCGGCACCAGGATCTTCGGCGGCGCCCCGCCCCGGTCCCGGCTGCGGGAGATCCCGTGGGACAAGGTGATCCGGGTCGGTGTCACCGTGCAGGTGGCACCCACGGACATCGTCACCGACGTGCACTGGGTGGAACAGTGGTTGCGCGACCACATCATCTGCCATCTTCCCGGAGGCCGGCATGCAGCTGAGTAGGCTTCTCGGCATCGCCGTCGTCGACGCCGGCCACCATCCGGTGGGCACGGTGGTCGACATCCGGCTCTCGGTGCCCGGTGACCGCCACGGCAGGCCCGAGGTGCTCGGCCTGGTGGTGAGCCCGCGCACCGGCTCGTCCTTTCTCGGCTATGACCGCACCGGCACGAACGCCCCGGTCCTCATCGCCGCGCTGGCCCGGTGGCGCCACCGCGGCACCTTCGTGGCCGCTTGGTCCGATATCGCGCGGATCGGCTCGGAGCGGATCACCTTGCGGCCCGGTTACACCCGGGCGCCCGCGGCGCTGCCCTGAGGATGTTTCGGCGCGGCTGATGCCGGGAATCCCGCACCACATGTTGCTGCGCAGAGTCGCCCGTCCGTTGCTGTCCGTCGCGTTCATCGGGCAGGGCGTCGAGACCCTCCTTGACACCAAGTCCGCTTCCGATGTCGTGCGACCGACGCTGGAAGGCCTGCAGACGCTGCCCGACCCCGTCGGCACGAAGGTGCCGTCGGATGCGGTGACCGTCGCGCGGGTCAATGCCGGCGTTCAGATCGGCGCCGGTCTGCTGCTGGCCACCGGCCGCATTCCGCGGGTCGCCTCGGCGCTGCTGGCCGCGACGGTGATCCCCGGCAATCTGGGCGATCACATGTTCTGGAACGAATCCGATCCGGAGCGCAAGGCCGCCAAACGGCGGGGTTTCCTCACCGATCTGAGCCTGATCGGCGGGCTCGTGCTGGCGTCGGCCGACACCGCGGGCAAGCCCTCCCTGGGCTGGCGCGGCCGCCGTGCCGCGCGGCTGGCCGCGGGCGCCGTCTCGGCCGCCCTCCCGATCGGTGACGGCGGTCCCGACACCGAGATCGCCGAGATCGCCGAGAAGATCGGCCACGGCCTGCAGGTCGGTGCCGAACGCGGACGCGAACTGGCCGCCACCGCGATCGAGCGGGGCGCCCCGATCGCCGAGAAGGCCCGCCGCCGCGGCACCGAACTGGCCGAAACCGCCATCGAGCGCGGCGCGCCGATCGCCGAGAAGGCCCGCCGCAAGGGCGCCGAACTCGCCGAGACCGCCATCGAACAGGGCAGCGATCAGCTCACGACCGGCTGGCACCGGCTGCGCCAGCAGGTCTGACCATGGGCCAGATCACACGTGGCCTCCCCGCACCGGCAGGCCCCCTCTCCGGCGCGGTGATCGACCGGCTGACCACCGGTGCGGACCTCGACGGTTCGTTGGACACCGAGCTGGCCGGAACGGATCCCTATGGACTTGACCTCCAGCTGGCCCTGCAGCTGTGCTACGAGTTGTTCTATCGCGGTTTCGCCGGGGTGGATCCCCGGCTGGAGTGGGATCCGGCGCTGATCGAGTTCCGCGGCCGGCTCGAGGAGGCGTTCCTGGCCGACATCCGGCGTGGCGTCGGAGAGCTGGGCGGGCTGGACGCGGCCGGTGAGATGGACCGGCTGTCCACCGAACCCGTCGACGGAAGCGGCCCGTCCCATTTTCTGCTGGCCGAGGGCAACTGGGAGCAGATGCGCGAATACTTCGTGCACCGGTCGATCTACCACCTCAAGGAGGCCGATCCACACGCCTGGGTCATCCCCCGCTTGGTCGGCCAGGCCAAGGCGTCCTTCGTGGCGGTCGAATTCGACGAATTCGGCGGCGGTCGGGGCGCCCAGGTGCATCAGCGGCTGTTCGCCGACCTGATGGCGGCGGCCGGGCTGGATGACGGCTATCTGGCGTACCTGGAGACCGTCCCGGCCGAGTCGCTGGCGGTGGTGAACCTGATGTCGTTCTTCGGCCTGCACCGGCGGTGGCGCGGCGCGACGGTGGGGCATTTCGCGGCCACCGAGATCACCTCCTCACCGGGGTCGCAGCGGCTGGTCGATGCGCTGGACCGGATGGGCGCGCCGGAGCCGTGCACGCGGTTCTACGCCGAGCACGTGGAGGCCGACGCCGTCCACGAGCAGGTGGTGCGCACCGACGTGGTGGGTGACCTGCTGGCCCGCGAGCCCGAGTTGGAGGCCGACGTGGTGTTCGGCATCCGGGCCTTCGAATTGGTCGAGGACCGGTTGGCCGATCATCTGATGAAATGCTGGCGCGACCAGCGCAGCTCACTCCTGCTGCCGCTGGGCTGATTTCGGGTCTGATTTCGGGCTCTTCCTGAGCTTCTTCCGGTGGCTGGTATCGCACAGCGGATAGGCCCGGGACCGGCGGCACGCGCAGATGGCGACCTTGAACCGGTCCGATTCCACCACCCGGCCGTCGGGCATCTCGATGGACACCGGCCCCTCCACGATCACCGGACCACCGGCGACCACCTGCACCACCCGGCGGTCGGTCATCCCAGTTCCGCCCGCAGGGCGGCCAGCAGCGGCTCGGCGGCCTCGGCCAGGAACTGGTCCTGGGCCTGGCCGCCGACCTGGACCAGCGCGATATCGGTGAATCCGGCGTCCCGGTAGGGCCGCACGGCCTCCACGATGGCGTCCAGGTCGGGTCCGCACGGGATGCTCTCGGCGACGTCCTCGGGCCGGACGAACTTGCTGGCGGCGGCGAAACCCGCCGTCGTCGGCAGGTCGGCGTTCACCGACCAGCCACCGCCGAACCAGCGGAACTGCTCGTGTGCGCGCTGTATTGCCTTGTCCCGGTCGGGATCCCAGCACACCGGCAGTTGGCCGATCACGCGGCCGTCGGGCAGGCCGACCGCCCGGCGGCGACGTCGCCACGTCTCGACGACGTCGCCGTCGGGTGCGGTGTCGACGAGATGGTCGGCGAAATCGGCCAGCTTCTCGACCGATTTCGCCCCGGTCATCGACACCGCCAGGGCCACCGGCACATCCGGGATGTCCCACAGCCGGGCCGAGTCGACTTCGAAGAACTCGCCGCGAAAGTCGACCAGCTCGCCGCTGAACAGTTCCCGGATGATCTTGATGGCCTCGGCAAGCATGTCGATGCGCCGGCCGACGGTGGGCCAGTCCTTCCCCACGACATGCTCGTTCAGGTTCTCGCCGGTGCCAAGGCCCAGGGTGAACCGGCCGTCGGCCAGTATCTGCAGTGTCGCGGCTTGTTGCGCGACGACGGCGGGGTGGTACCGGATGGTAGGACAGGTGACATAGGAGTACAGCTCCACCCGTTCGGTCACGTGGGCCACCGCGCCCAGCACCGTCCACGCGTGCGGGGCGTGGCCCTGGGCGGCCAGCCATGGCGAGAAGTGGTCGCTGCAGACCTCGAAGTCGAAACCGGCCGCCTCGGCGGCCGCGGCGTTGCGGACCAAATCCTTGGGGCCGCTCTGTTCGGTCATCAAGGTGTAGCCGAAGCTGGTCATGCTCCCCAGGTACCCCACGGTGTCCGGCGACAAACGTGCCGGCTACCTCACGCGGTGGTCGGTGACAGCCGCTGCGCCAGAAGCGCTTTGCCCAGCTCGCCGCCCTTGCGGCTCTCGCTGTGTGCCTTGCGGAAGAATTCGGCCAACTCGGTGTCGCCCTCGCGCTCGGCGTCCTCGATGAAGGAGGCCATCCGCAACGCGTTGTTCAGCGACGCCTCGACGAACCAGATCAGGTCGTAGTTCTTGTCCTTGGTTCCGGTGACATGGCCGGACTCTAGATGGGACATCGGATATGCACCTCTGTTCAGATCGTCTGCTCGTGCGCCCGTCGGGTTCCCGGCGGACGCGCGGCGAAACCTGTCAGGGGGGTGGCCGATTGCGCAGCACCAGCGGCAGCACCAGCCACAGCCCGATCAGTGCCAGCGCGGTCACGCCGCCTGCCAGGATGCCGGCACGGGAACCGACCACCACGTCGAAGATGAGCACCGACACGCCCGCCAACGCCAGCGCCAGCAGGATCAGCCCGTAATAGGCCAGCCGGTGCGCGCCGGCGACGATCACGTCCAGGCGATGCTGGCGGAACATCATCCGGTGCATGCCGATCGGCGCCACCAGCAGCATGGTGGCCCCCAGCGAACAGCCGACGGTGATCAGGTAGACCACCCGCATCCCGGCATCCAGCCGGTCGAACCGGTTCTGGAACGGCAGCGTCAGCAGCAGGCCGGTGAGCAGTTGCACACCCGTCTCGACCACCCGTAGCTCCTGGAGCAGGCTGGACCAATTCCGGTCGAGCCGTTGGGCTGCCGTCTCCCCGCGGGCCGCGTTGTTCCACTGTTGGTCACGCTCGGGATGGTCGACGTCGATGCCCATGGTCCATGCCGATGACCGGTCGCGGGCTAGTACCAGTAGCGGCGACCGCCGACCGGCCGTCCGACCGATCCGAGCAGCCAGAAGACGGCGCCGACCACCAGCAGGATGACCCCGACCACCCACAACACGTAGACGTTGAGGATGAGTCCGAGGATCAGCAGGATCGCTCCGAGAACCACCATGATTACCTCATTTCACCGATCAGGCCGGAACGAAGGACGGCATGGCGCTGGGCTCGGGCAGCCGGCAGTCGACCACCTTGGGATTGACACCGGCGTAGTTCAATGGGCCGGCCAGGACGGTGAGCGCGATCTGACCCGCTGTGGCGCAGTTCGTTTGGCCGGTGTGGAAATAGTCGCGTTGCCAGGCCGCCAACACCCCGATCAACAGCCAGACCAACACGATCGTGCCGGCTAATCCCCGGAACATGGAAGCCTCCATCGGTCGTATCCAGTGGCAGCCGGATACCCGATCGGGTCGTCGGCGAAACCACGCCCGAGCGCGGGATACCGCAACGGGCCGGGTGTTTGCGGCCGCGCCGGGACGGGAAACCACCGAGGGTGCGCGGCAGTGCCGCCGCGTCAGACACCAATCCACTCCGGTAGCGGAAAGGTAATCATGACCGACAAGAAGACCGGACCCGAAGAGGCCGTCAGCGGCGTCGTCGAGGACGCCAAGGGCAAGATCAAGGAAGCCGTCGGCACGGTGACCGGCCGCCAGGACCTCACCGACGAAGGCAAGGCGCAGCAGGACAAGGCCGATGCGCAGCGCGACGCCGCCAAGAAGGAAGCGGAGGCCGACGCCGCCCGCGGTGGGGCGCAGGCCGCCGAAGAGCGCCAGCGGGCCGAGCAGCACCGCTGACCCCCGACTCGAGGGGAACCACCCAGCCCGGCAGATCCCCCTTCGGGGGGCTGCCGGGCTGGGTGCGCTCAGCTGTTGGGGTGCTGCCGCGGCGCCTCGGGATGTGCTGCGTACCAACGATCTTCGATCCTGCGTACCCGCACGTGCTCCAGCGCCAGCCAGAGCGCACCCACCAGCAGCCCGGCACCGGACAGGGTGGCCACCGTCAAGCCGACATCGAAATGCTTTGTCGCGAACGCCGCGAGGCTCGCGACGAACAGCACCAAGGCGACTCCGATGAGGATGAGCGCCGGCATGATCAGGTTGTCCTTCATGGACTCACCGGCATGTGGGCGCGTCGTGCGGGTGTGATCGACCGGGTCTTTCGGGCCCTTCATGGCAACCCTCCTTCTCCCTCACCTCCCGGCCGCTACGAGCCGATGGAAAGGCTGTCATCAAGGGTAGATCGCCGACGTGCGCGACGGAAGGCAATCGGCTTTCAGGCGTACCGCGGGTAGCCGCCGGTGCGCAGCGTCTCGGCCAGGTGCGCCGCATTGCGGGCCGCGGCCACCGTCGCCGAGGACACCGCGTCCGGTACCCGGTCGAGGTCCTGGTAGTCGGTGCTGCCCATCGCCTCACCGTTCCAATAGGTGCACCCCTGCGCCGGGATGGAGAAGCCGATGTCGTTGAGCGCCTGGAACAGATCGGCGACGGTCTTGTGCGCGCCGTCCTCGTTGCCGACCACGGCGACGACGGCCACCTTGTCCACCATGACGGGCCTGCCCAGTTCGTCGGTGGTGGACAGGTCGGCGTCCAGCCGCTCCAGCACCCGCTGGGCGACGCTCGACGGGTGGCCCAGCCACACCGGCGTCGAGAGCACCAGGATGTCCGCGGCCAGCACCTTCTCCCGGATCCGTGGCCACTCGTCGCCGTCGCCCATATCGGCCTGCACGCCGGGAGCGATGGCATGGTCGGCACACCGCAGCGTCTCGGTGTTGACGCCCATCGTGCGCAGCGCCGAGCAGACGTGGTCGGCCATCAGTTCACTGCTGGAGCGCGCCGGGCTGGGCTTGAGGCTGCACACCAGGGCCAGCGCGCACGGTGGCGACACGGCGGTCATCATCCGAGCACCGGGCCGGCCATGGCAGGCAGACCCATGGTCAGGGTGAGCAACATCAGCATCATCAGGAACCAGCCGGCCCCCTGCCACGCCCACCAGGTCTGCCGCTGCTTCCACGCGCGGTAGGTGCGCACGAAGGCGTGCAACCCACCGACGAGCAGGATGACCGGCGCGCCCAGGGCCAGCGCCAGGCGCTGTGGCGGCCCGCACGCGGCCGAGTCCGCGACCGCGCCGTGGCAGGAGCTCACCAGCAGCGCCGCCACCACCAGGAAGGTCACGCCGGCGACCGCGGTGAACAGGCCGAACCGCACCGCCGAACCGATACCGCTGTTGTCGTGCATGGTTGCCCTCATCACCGCCGGGTTCCCGGGAACCCGACCGGTAAACGCACCGTCCACGCTACGCCGGGCCGGCGCCCTCGGCGATCCGCTTGATGGCCGCCAACCGCTCGTCCCACCGCCGGCCGATGCGGTCCAGCTCCGCGCCCAGCGCGCTGAGCCGGGCGCCCAGTGCCCGGTAGCGGATCTCGCGGCCGGCCCGCACCGGTTCCACCAGCCCGGCGTCGGCAAGCACCGCAAGGTGCTTGGCTATCGCCTGCCTGCTGACGGGCATGCGGGCCGCCAGCGCACTGGCCGACAGGTCCTGGGCGCCCAGTTCGGTGAGGATCTGCCAGCGGGTTTCGTCGGCCAGCACGGCCAGCACCCCCGGGACCGCCGTCACGGCCGGCGCTGCACGAATTCGACGAGCTCGCCGAGTTCGGCGGTCCAGCCACCCGTGTTGTCGGCGTGTGCGGCCTGCGGATCCTGCAGTTCCTCGAAACCGGTCTCCAGCAGGTCCAGCCGGGTGCCGCCGTCGATCTCGGTGAGCTCGAACCGGACCACGGTGGAATTGCCCGGCACCGGTTCGACGTCGGCGGCGTGCGCCCAGCGATACACCAAAACCCTTGGCGCTTCGATGTGTTCGACCACCACCCGGTGCTTGCCGTGCTGTTCCCAGCCGAAAAAGCCGGTGCCGCCGGGGACCGCGTCGAATTCGCAGGTGTCGCCGAACCATTGGGCGATCAGGTCGGCCTGGGTGATCGCCGACCATACCCGGTCGATGGGGGCGTCGATGTCGATGCTGCGCGTGATCGCCAGGGCTTCCATGAGGTCTCCTGAGTGTCTGCGGGATTGATGTGCAACTCCACAGTTGCATATCGCGGTGACAACTGCAACCCCCAGGTTGCAGTCATTGGGCATGCGGTTCCGGCGCGGCTTGATTACCGTCGACAGGTGGATCTCAACGACGTCGAGGTGATCGACACCCCGCGGCACCGCGACGAGCTGTGGCCCCTGGGCCCCGGCGACGCCGTGCTGGCCGGCGGCACCTGGCTGTTCTCCGAACCGCAGCCCCAGCTGACCCGATTGGTGGACCTGGCCGGCCTGCGGTGGCCGTCGGTCACCCGCACCGCCGACGGCGTCGAGCTGGCCGCCACCTGCACCGTCGCCGAGGTGTCCCGGTTGTCCGGCGAGCTCGGCGTCCCGCTGCTGCACCAGTGCTGCACGGCCCTGCTGGCCTCGTTCAAGATCTGGCACACCGCCACCGTCGGCGGCAACCTCTGCCTGGCCTTCCCGGCCGGCGCGATGATCTCGATGGTGTCCGCACTCGCCGGCACGGTGACGGTGTGGCGTCCCGACGGCACCGAATACCGCTGCCCGATAGACGGATTCGTCACCGGCGAGTCGACCACCATGCTGGCCGCCGGTGACGTCGTGCGCTCGGTGTTCCTCCCGGCGCACACCCTCAGCGCCCGCACCGCCTTTCGCAAGCTGGCCCCCTCGCCGCTGGGCCGCTCCGCGGTGGTGGTCATCGGGCGGCTCGACCCCGACGGCCGGTTCGCGTTGTCCGTGACGGCCGCGACGGTGCGGCCCTACACGTTCACCTTCGCCGCGGTACCCGGCCCGGACGAGTTGGCCGCCGCCCACGCGCAGATCCCCGACACCGCCTGGACCGACGACGCCCACGGCGACCCAGACTGGCGGCGGGCGATGACGCTGGTACTCGCCCGGCAGGTGGCGGCGGAGCTTTCATGATCATCAATGGCGAACCGGCTCAGGACAATCCGCGGCCCGGCCAATGCCTGCGCACCTACCTGCGCGAGCACGGTCACTTCGAGGTCAAGAAGGGCTGCGACGCGGGTGACTGCGGCGCCTGCTCGGTGCTGGTCGACGGCGCCGCGGTGCACTCGTGCGTGTACCCGGCGTTCCGCGCCGCCGGACGGTCGGTGACCACGGTCGCCGGGCTGGGCACCCCCGACGACCTGCATCCGGTGCAGCGCGCCTTCGCCGACGCGGCGGGCTTCCAGTGCGGCTTCTGCACGGCCGGAATGGTCACCACCGCGTCGGCGCTGACCGCCGATCAACGCGCGAATCTGCCCGAGCACCTCAAGGGAAACCTGTGCCGCTGCACCGGTTACCGCGCCATCACCGACGCGCTGGCCGGGACCGTCAACACCGGCGACGCGTCCCCCGGCGCGCCCGCCGCGCGCCGGGTGGTGACCGGCACCGAGCAGTACACCATGGACCATGCGCCGCACGGGCTGCTCCACCTCGCGGTGCTGCGCAGTCCCGTCGCCCATGCCCGCATCGTGTCCATCGACACGTCGGCGGCGCAGCGGGTCGCGGGGGTGCGGCTGGTCCTCACCCACCTCGACAGCCCGGCCGTGCCGTTCTCCACCGCCCGGCACGAGGACCGCACCGACGATCCCGACGACACCTACGTGCTCGACCGGACGGTCCGGTTCATCGGGCAGCGGGTGGCCGCCGTGGTCGCCGACAGCCTGGCCGCCGCCGAGAAGGCCTGCCGGGCCATCGCCGTCGAATACGCCGAACTGCCCGCGGTGTTCGACCCGGAGCAGGCCCGCCGCCCCGGTGCCCCGGCGATACACGGCGACAAGGACGCCTCGGCCCGCATCGCCGACGCGCAACGCAACATCGTGGCCGAACTGCACGGCGGCGTGGGCGATATCGCCGCCGGTATCGCCGCGGCCGAAGACGCCGGCGGTGCGGTGGTGCGCGGGCGGTGGTCTACCCAGCGCGTCCAGCACAGCCACCTGGAAACCCACGGCAGCACCGGCTGGATCGACGCGGACGGCCGTGTGGTGATCCGCACCAGTTCCCAGGTGCCGTTCCTGGTCCGCGACGAGCTGTGTCACCTCTTCGGGCTGGACCAGTCCCGGGTCCGGGTGTTCACCGCCCGCGTCGGTGGTGGTTTCGGCGGCAAGCAGGAGCTGCTCACCGAGGACCTGGTGGCGTTGGCGGTGCTGCGTCTGGGCCGCCCGGTGCGTTACGAGTTCAGCCGCACCGACGAGTTCGTCGCCGCCCCGTGCCGGCATCCCTTCCGGGTGGCCGCCACCGTCGCCGCCGGCGCGGACGGCGTGCTCACCGCGTTGGCCATCGACGTGCTGGCCGACGCCGGCGCCTACGGCAATCACAGCCCCGGCGTGATGTTCCACGGCTGCGGTGAATCGATGGCCGTCTACCGGTGCCCGAACAAACGGGTGGACGCCCAGGCGGTGTACACCAACAATCTTCCGTCCGGCGCATTCCGGGGCTACGGCTTGGGGCAGGTGATCTTTGCCGTCGAATCCGCGCTCGACGAGTTGGCGGACCGGCTGGGCATCGACCCCTTCGAGCTGCGCCGGCGCAACGTGGTGGTGCCCGGCGATGCGTTCGTCGATTCGCACGTGGCCGACGACGACCTCACCTTCGGCAGTTACGGTCTCGATCAATGTCTGGACCTGGTCCAGGCGGCGCTGACCCGGGGCAACGCCGCCGAACCGCCGGAGGGATCGCAGTGGCGCGTCGGCGAGGGGATGGCGGTGGCGATGATCGCGACGATTCCGCCGCGCGGCCACTATTCGGACGCGTCGGTCACACTCGACGCCGACGGCATGTACACGCTGTCGGTCGGCACCACCGAGTTCGGCAACGGCACCTCGACGGTGCACCTGCGGCTGGCGGCCGAGGCGCTGGGCGTTCCGATGAGCCGGTTGCGGTTGCGCCAGTCCGACACCGACGTCACCGCCTACGACACCGGGGCGTTCGGGTCGGCGGGCACCGTGGTCGCCGGGCTGGCGGTGCAGTCCGCCTGCCGCGAACTACGCCAGTTGCTGAACTCCGGTGTCACGCACCGTCCGCTGACCGGTCACGGCCGCCACGAGGGCACGCCCCGGTCGGTGGCCTTCAACGTGCACGGGTTCCGGGTGGCGGTGAACGTCGAGACCGGTGAGGTGCGCATCCTGCAATCGGTGCAGGCCGCCGACGCCGGGGTGGTGATGAATCCCGAGCAGTGCCGCGGCCAGGTGGAGGGCGGGGTGGCCCAGGCCATCGGCACCGCCCTGTTCGAGGAGATCCGGGTCGACGGGCGCGGCGAGGTCACCACCACAACCCTGCGCAACTACCACATTCCGCAACTTGCCGACCTGCCCGTCACCGAGGTGTATTTCGCCGACACCTACGACAAGCTCGGGCCGCTGGGCGCCAAGTCGATGAGCGAATCCCCGTACAACCCGGTGGCCCCGGCGCTGGCCAATGCGATCGCGCGGGCGTGCGGGGCGCGGATGTATCGGCTGCCGATGACCCCGGCCCGGGTCTGGCGGGCGCTGCACGGGGATGTCGGCCCCGCGTCCTAATATGCGCCCGTGCGTATCCGACCACTGCTGGTGACCGGGATTGCCGCCGGTTCGGCGGCCTACGCCTACGGGCAGCAGTGGCAGACCGCCCTGGCGTGCGCGGTCGCCGCACCGGCGGTCCTGCGCATCGGCCCGCACTTCGTCGCCGGGCTGCGCACGCCCTCGCCCCGGGAGGACACTGTCGGCGCGATGTCGGGCACCGAGTTCGAGGATCACGTCGCCCGCATCGCGCGGTCGTGCGGCGTCCCGGTGATCATGACCTCGCTGACCGGGGACTGGGGCGTCGACCTGATCGTCGGTCGCCGGCCGAATCGGCTTGCCATCCAATGCAAACGCCAAGCCCGGCCGGTGGGCACCGGCGCCGTCCAGGAGGTGGTGGCCGGCGCACCCATGCAGGACTGCACCCGCACCATGGTGGTGACCAACCACGAGTTCACCCCGGCCGCACGCAAACTCGCCGAATTGCACGGGTGCACCCTGGTCGGCGGCGCCGAGCTGCCCAGGCTCCGCTCCACCATCCGGGCGCTACTCGCGCAGGGCTGACCGCACCGGCTCCGGCCCGACATAGCGAGCCCGCGGCCGGATGATCTTGCGGGACCGGGCCTGTTCCAGGATGTGCGCCGACCAGCCCACCACCCGGCTCACCGCGAACGTGGGGGTGAACATCGCGCGCGGCACCCCGCACTGTTCCATCACCACGCCGGCATAGAACTCCACATTGGCCCGCAGCTCCCGGCCGTGCCGTCGCTGCGCGAGCACCTCGGTGACGTCGCGCTCCACCCGCACGGCGCGATCGGCGAGCTCACCGCCCAGGCCGGTGGCGATCGACTTCAACAGCTCGGCGCGCGGATCGGCGGTGCGGTACACCGCGTGCCCGAACCCCATGATGCGTTCGCCGCGATCGAGGGCCGCATGTGTCCAGGCCGCGGCGTTGGCGGGGTCACCGATCGCGTCGAGGGCGTCCAGCGCACGGTCCGGTGCACCGCCGTGCAACGGGCCGGAGAAAGCACCCAACGCGGCACAGATCGCGGACCCGACATCGGCGCCGGTCGAGGCCACCACCCGCGCGGTGAACGTCGAGGCGTTGAAGCCGTGGTCGACGGTGGCGATCAGGTACTGCTCGATGGCGCGGGCGTGCTCGGCGGTCGGCCGCCGCCCGGTCAGCAGGTAGAGCCAGTGTGCCGCGACCGGCAGGGTCGGGTCCGGGGGCACCGGATCCAGGCCCTGCCCGATCCGGTGCAGGGCGGCCAGCACCGTCGGGGTGATCGCCGCCAACAACAGCGCGTCGCGGCGGCGGGCGTCGTCGTCGAGGTCCCACACCGGTCGCAGATCGAGTGCCGTGGCCACCGCCGAGAGCACCGTGCGCAGCGCGGCCAGCGGGTGTTCCGCGGCGCCGCCGAGTGCGACCATCCGCAGGATCGGGGCGACGTCGGCCGGGATGGTGCGCAGCGTCGCGGTGTGAGCGGCGAACGCGGCCGCCTCGTCGGGTGACGGCAACCGGCCGTGCACGAACAGGAACCACACCTCCTCGAAGGTGCGGGTGGCGGCGAGCTCGACGGCCGAATACGGCCCGTAGTGATAGAAGCCCTCGTCGCCGCGGACGTCGCCGATCGCGGTGTCCGCGGCCACGATGTTGGCCAGCCCGGGTGCGGCCTCGATGAGGGTGTCGGCCATCGCGCAGTCCTCCTTCTGCTCAAGCGGTACAACCACATTCGGGTTAATGTTGACGTCAGTCAATGTTGACTCGATCAATACGAAGGAACGCCGCCATGGCAGCACACCGGCGACATACGCGGCGCTGGCCTGCCGCGATCGACCACGACGGGCACGATTACCTGAGCACCGCACAGGTGGCCAAGGTGCTCGGGATCAAGCGCGAGTCGGTGTATGCCTACGTCAGCCGCGGCCGCCTGCACAGCGTGCGCATCGCCGGGGTGCGCGGCAGCGTGTTCGCCGTCGACGAGGTCGAAGCGCTGGCCGGTGCCGGCGTGCGGGCCCGCCCACCGGCCGGGGTGGTGGAGCGGATACGCACCCAGCTCACCTCGCTCTCCGGCGACGAGCTGTGCTACCGCGGCGTCCCGGCCCGCGAACTGGTGAGCCGGGATTTCCTCGATGTGGCGCGGTTGTTGTGGGATCACGACGTACCCGCGCAACCTTCACCACTGGACGACGCCGCGACCACCCACCTGCGGTCGGCCCTGCCGCACACCGCCGGCCTGCTGGACGTGGTGCGCATCGCGGTGGACCTCGCCGGCGCGTCGGACCCGCTGCGCTATCAGCGCACCGGAACGGTGGTCGCCACCAAAGGGCTGCAGATCCTGGAAGCCGTATCGTCGGCACTGCCCACCGTGCGCGGCGACGTCACCACCGGGTCGTACGCAAAACGACTGTGGCCCAAACTCTCACCGCTGTCTCCCACCCCCGCCCGGGTGGGCGTGCTCAACGCCGCCCTGGTGCTGCTTGCCGACCACGACCTGGCGGCCAGTACCGTCGCCGCGCGGGTCGCCGCCAGCGCAAGGGCGGGCGTGTATTCGGTTGTCGCCGCGGGGCTGGCCGCGCTCGACGGTCCCATGCACGGCGGTGCGGCCACCGCCGCCTACCGTTATCTGCATGCCGCCCTCGCCGATCCGGTGGCCGCGGTGGCCGCGAGCCTGCGCGCCGGGGAGCGCATTCCGGGTACCGGACACCGCATCTACCGCGAACACGATCCGCGCGCACTGGCGCTGCTGGACCTGCTGGCGCGCGCCGGTGGCGGCACCCGCGTTCGCGCCGCCGTGGAAACCATCGCTTCGGCAAGCGATTTCGTCAACTCCGATCTGGCACTGGCCGCGATGGCGCTCCAGTTCCGGATGCCCGCCGACGCGCCGGAAGCCGTCTTCGGCATCGCCAGGATCGTCGGTTGGGTGGCGCACGCGCTGGAAGAGTACAACGAATCGATGCTGCGTTTCCGCCCCGAGGGGGTGTACGTGGGTAAACGCTCGAACTAGAGCGCGCCCGGCACGTCGCGCACTGCGTCCCGCACCGCGGCCCGTACCTCGTCGATGGCGGCGTCCAGCTCGGCCGGCGCCACCGTCAGCGCCGGCCGGAACCGCACCGAATCCACCCCACTGGGCAGCATGATGACACCCCGGTCCCACAGCGTGCGGACCACGTCGTCACGCAGCGCCGTCGTGGGCATGCTGAACGCACACATCAGGCCCCGGCCCCGCGGATCGAGCACCACATCCGGGAATTCGGTTGCCAATGCCCGCAATCGGTCCAGCAGGTACTCCCCGAGCACGCGGGCGTTGTCGATCAGGCCGTCGGCCTCGATCACCTCGAGGATGCGCCGGGCCCGCACCATGTCGGTGAGGTTGCCGCCCCAGGTGGAGTTGATCCGCGAGCTGACGGCGAACACGTTGTCCGGCACCTCGGCCACCCGGCCGCCGGCCATCACGCCGCACACCTGGGTCTTCTTGCCGAACGCCACCACGTCGGGACGCACCCCCAACTGCTGGTAAGCCCACGCGGTCCCGGTCATCCCGCAGCCGGTCTGCACCTCGTCGAAGATCAGCAACGCGTCGAACTCGTCGCACAGATCCCGCATCGCCGCGAAGAACTCGGGACGCATGTGCCGGTCGCCGCCCTCACCCTGGATCGGCTCGGCGATGAAACAGGCGATGTCGTGCGGGTAGCGCTCGAACGCGGCGCGCGCCTGCCGCAGCGATTCCGCTTCCAGCGCAACCGGATCGGCGCCCGGGCGCACATACGGTGCATCGATCCGCGGCCAGTCGAACTTCGGGAACCGGGCCACCTTGTTGGGATCCGTATTGGTCAGCGACATGGTGTATCCGCTGCGGCCGTGGAAGGCGCCGCGCAGGTGCAGCACGCGGGTGCCCGGCGCGCTTCGCCCCAGCGCCTCGTTGTGCCGGCTCTTCCAGTCGAACGCCACCTTCAGCGCGTTCTCCACCGCCAGCGCTCCCCCGTCGATGAAGAACAGGTGCGGCAGCGCGGGGTCACCGAGCACCCGCGCGAAGGTGTCGACGAACCGGGCCATGGGCACGCTGTAGATGTCGGAGTTGCTCGGCTTGTTCACCGCGACGGTGCCCAGTTCGGCGCGGGCCTCCGGGCTGGTCAGCGCGGGATGGTTCATGCCGAGCGCGGACGACGCGAAGAACGTGAACATGTCCAGGTATCGCGCACCGCTGCGGGCGTCGACCAGGTAGGAACCACGGGACCGCTCGGTGTCGAGGACGAAGTCGAAACCGTCGGCCAAGATGCTGCGACTCAGCACGGCGGGTACCTCGGCGGCAGGCACGGTCACGTCACGGTCGGGCAGGACAGCAGTCATGACCGCGATACTAACGCAATATTTACGGTTTGACGTATCGACAACAGGAATATCTACGGTAAATATTCGCGGCCTTCGTAAAAAGTCTGTAAGATGACCGTGCTGCGTGTGCGTACGTTGGCGGCTGTCCGGATCTGTTGCAGCAGGTCCTCCAGACCCCGCGGCGATCCCACCCGCACGAGCAGGATGTAGCTCTCCTCGCCCGCGACCGAGTGGCACGACACCACCTCGGGTATGTGCTCCAGGCGGGCGGGCGCATCATCGGGTTGAGACGGATCGAGAGGGGTGATGGCGACGAACGCCGACAGCATGTTGCCGACCGCTTCGGGGTCGATGCGCGCCGCGTACCCGGTGACCACACCGCGCGATTCCAGCCGTCGCACCCGGGCCTGCACCGCGGACACCGACAAGCCCGCCGTCGCCGCCAGGTGCGCCAGGGTGGCCCGGCCGTCGACGAGGAGTTCGCGCACCAGCGCCCGGTCGATATCGTCGAGATGGTCGGCATCGGACATGGCCGGACTGTATCGCAGGGGCACACGCCGATGATCCGTCCTGCCCAGCTGCGCGCCGCTTTTGCCGCGGCACTGTCGGCCATGTACGGCACCGAGGTGCCCGCCTACACCACCCTTGTGCAGGTCAGCACCGAAGTGAACCGGGACTGCGCCGGCGATGCCGGCAGCAACCGGCTCGGTTCGCTGCAGCGCGTCACCGCCGAGCGGCACGGCGCCATCCGGGTCGGCAATGCCGCCGAGATGGCCGATGTCGCGGACCTTTTCGCCGCCTTCGGGATGTACCCGGTCGGCTTCTACGATCTGCGCGACGCCGCCTCCCCGGTGCCGGTGGTCTCCACCGCGTTCCGGCCCATCGAGGCACAAGAGTTGGAGCTCAACCCGTTCCGGGTGTTCACCTCGATGCTGGCCACCGCGGACGCCCGGTTCTTCGACGCCGATCTGCGGGCCAGGGTGGACCGGTTCGTCGCGCAGCGGCAGCTGTTCGACCCCGCGCTGATCGCCGACGCCCGCCGCATCGCCGACGCCGGTGGGGCGCGCGCGGACGAGGCGGACGATTTCGTGGCCCGCGCCACCGCCGCCTTCGCACTGTCCCGGACGCCCATCGACAAGGCCTGGTACGACGAGTTGAGCGCGGTGTCGGCGGTGGCCGCCGACATCGCCGGTGTCGACACCACCCACATCAATCACCTGACACCGCGAGTGCTGGACATCGACGAGCTCTACCGGCGGATGACGGCACGCGGGATCACGATGATCGACGCCATCCAGGGACCGCCGCGCACCGACGGTCCCGCGGTGTTGCTGCGGCAGACGTCTTTTCGGGCGCTGGCCGAGCCGCGCCGGTTCCGCGGCGCCGACGGTGCCGAGTTCGACGGCGCGCTGCGGGTCCGCTTCGGCGAGGTCGAGGCCCGCGGGGTGGCGCTCACCCCGCTCGGCCGGCAGCGCTACGACGCCGCGATGGCCGACCCGGCGCGCTGGAGCGACCACTTCCCCGGCACCGACGCCGAGATGGCTGCCGCCGGCCTGGCCTACTACGTCGGCGGAGACCCGACCAGACCCGTTGTCTACGAAGATTTCCTCCCCGCATCGGCGGCCGGCATCTTCCGGTCCAACCTGGATCGCGACGCCAGCGTCGCCGATGCGTCCGACACGTCCCACTACAGCCTCGACTGGCTGGCCGGCGCGATCGGCCACCACATCCACGATCCTTACGATCTCTACCAGAAGGCGGCATCATGACCACCATGCAATCCACCCTGCCCACCGCCGGGGAGCTGCGTGACCGGGTGCGCCTGGCACTGCAGGCGATCGGCGCCGACCTCACCGAGGCACACGCCGGCCTGCCTGCCAGCACCCCGATCACCGGGGACGTGTTGTTCACCGTCGCCGAGACCTCGGCCGCCGACGCCGAAGCCGCCATCGCCGAAGCCGCGCAGGCCTTCACCGCCTGGCGCACCACCCCGGCCCCGGTGCGCGGCCAGGTGGTGGCGCGGCTCGGCGAACTGCTCGTCGAGCACAAGGCCGATCTGGCCACGCTGGTCACCGTCGAGGCCGGCAAGATCACCTCCGAAGCCCTCGGCGAGGTGCAGGAGATGATCGACATCTGCCAGTTCGCCGTCGGGTTGTCCCGGCAGCTGTACGGCAAGACCATCGCCTCCGAACGTCCCGGGCACCGGCTGATGGAGACCTGGCATCCGCTCGGGGTGGTCGGCGTGATCACCGCCTTCAACTTCCCGGTGGCGGTGTGGGCGTGGAACACCGCCGTCGGCCTGGTGTGCGGCGACACCGTGGTGTGGAAACCGTCCGAGCTCACCCCGCTGACGGCGCTGGCGTGTCAGGCGCTGGTCGAGCGGGCCGCGGCCGAGGTCGGCGCGCCGCGGCAAATCTGCCGACTGATCCAGGGCGGCAGGGAGATCGGCGAGCTCCTGGTCGACGATCCGCGGGTCGCGCTGGTGAGCGCCACCGGGTCCGTGCGGATGGGTCGCGAGGTCGGCCCCCGGGTCGCACAGCGGTTCGGCAAGGTGCTGCTGGAACTCGGCGGCAACAACGCCGCGATCGTCACCCCGTCCGCCGATCTGGACCTGGCGTTGCGCGGCATCGTGTTCTCCGCTGCGGGCACCGCCGGGCAGCGCTGCACCACCCTGCGCCGGGTCATCGCGCACCGGTCGATCGCCGACGAGTTGGTCGACCGGATCACCGCGGCGTACCGCAGCCTGCCGGTGGGCAACCCGGCCGCCGACGGCACCCTGGTCGGCCCGCTGGTGCACGAGCGCGCCTACCGCGACATGGTGGGTGCGCTGGAGCAGGCGCGCGCCGACGGTGGCGAGGTGGTCGGCGGGGAGCGCGTCGATCTCGGGGAGAGTTCGTACTACGTGCGGCCCGCGGTGGTGCGGATGCCCGCCCAGACCGCGGTGGTGCACGACGAGACCTTCGCCCCCATCCTCTACGTGTTGACCTACGACACCCTCGACGAGGCGATCGAACTCAACAACGCCGTGCCGCAAGGTCTTTCTTCGGCGATCTTCACCACCGACATCCGCGAGGCGGAACGGTTCATGGCGGCCGACGGCTCGGACTGCGGGATCGCCAACGTCAACATCGGCACCTCGGGCGCCGAGATCGGCGGTGCGTTCGGCGGCGAGAAGCAGACCGGGGGTGGCCGCGAGTCGGGTTCGGATTCGTGGAAGGCCTATATGCGCCGGGCCACCAACACCGTCAACTACTCATCCGAGCTGCCGCTCGCTCAGGGTGTCCAATTCGGCTGAGTTGCGGTTTGTAAAATCCGCGATGTGAGCGAGCAGGTCGAACACAGAGAATTCCAGGCCGAGGCACGTCAGCTGCTGCAGTTGATGGTGCACTCCATCTACTCCAACAAGGACTCGTTCCTGCGGGAGCTGATCTCCAACGCCTCCGACGCGCTGGACAAGCTGCGACTGGCGGCCTACCAGGACAAGGATCTGGACGTCGACACGTCGGATCTGCACATCGATATCGATCCCGATGCCTCGACCCGGACGCTGACCATCCGCGACAACGGTATCGGCATGTCCCGGGACGAGGTGGTCGACCTGATCGGCACGCTGGCCAAGTCCGGCACCGGCGAGCTGCGCCGCAAGCTGAGCGAGGCCCAGCAGGCCGGTGAGGCGACCGACCTCATCGGCCAGTTCGGCATCGGGTTCTACTCGACATTCATGGTGGCCGACTCCGTGGTGCTGCTGACCAGGAAAGCCGGCGAAACCACCGCCACCCGTTGGGAGTCCAGCGGCGACGGCACCTACACCATCGCCACCGTCGACGACGCCCCGCAGGGCACGTCGGTGACCTTGCATCTCAAGCCGGAGGACGCCGACGACGAGTTGCACGACTACACCGCACCGTGGAAGATCCGGCAGCTGGTCAAGAAGTACTCCGACTTCATCTCCTGGCCGATCCGGATGGAGGTCGAGAAGACGGTCCCCGCCGCAGAGGACGCCGCCGAGGACGCCGCCGAACCGACCGTCACGGTCGAGACCGAGACCATCAACTCCCGCACCGCGCTGTGGGCCAGGCCCAAGAGCGAGGTTTCCGACGAGGAGTACCAGGAGTTCTACCGGCACATCGCACACGCCTGGGATGAGCCGCTCGATGTCATCACGATGAAGGCCGAGGGCACCTTCGAATACCAGGCGCTGCTGTTCATCCCCTCGCAAGCGCCGTTCGATCTGTTCAACCGTGACGGGCGTACCGGTGTACAGCTCTACGTCAAGCGCGTGTTCATCATGGGCGACTGTGACGAACTGATGCCCGAATACCTGAGGTTCGTCAAGGGTGTCGTGGACGCGCAGGACATGTCGCTCAACGTGTCCCGCGAGATCCTGCAGCAAGACCGCCAGATCAAGGTGATCCGGCGCAGCCTCACCAAGAAGGTGCTGGCGGCGATCAAGGACCTGCAGATCAACCGTCCCGACGACTACGCGACCTTCTGGACGCAGTTCGGCCGCGCCTTCAAGGAGGGCCTGCTCTCCGACGCCGACAACCGCGACACCGTGCTGGCGTTGTCGTCGTTCGCCTCGACGTTCTCCGAGGACGTTCCGACCACCCTGGCCGGCTACGTCGGGCGGATGAAGGAAGACCAGGAGCAGATCTTCTACGCGACCGGTGAATCCCGCCAATTGCTGGAGCGCTCACCGCATCTGGAGGCGTTCAAGGCCAAGGGCTACGAGGTGCTGTTGCTCACCGACCCGGTCGACGAGGTGTGGGTCGAGACGGTCCCCGAGTTCGAAGGCAAGAAGCTGCAGTCGGTGGCCAAGGGTGAAGTCGACCTGGGCGCCAAGGACGACTCGGCTTCGGACTCCGACCGGCCGGACTTCGCCGATCTGCTGGCGTGGCTACAACAGACGCTCGACGAGCACGTCAAGGAGGTGCGGCTGTCGACGCGGCTGACATCATCGCCGGCCTGCCTGATCACCGACACCTTCGGCATCACCCCGCAGTTGGCACGCATGTACCGCGCGTCGGGACAGGACGTGCCCGTCGGCAAGCGCATCCTGGAGCTCAACCCCGACCATCCACTGGTCACGGGAATGCGCCAGGCGCTCGCGGATTCCGCCGAAGGGCTCACCGATGCCGCCGAGTTGCTCTACGGCACCGCACTTCTCGCCGAGGGTGGTTCACTCGACGATCCGGCACGCTTTGCGAGCATCCTCGCCGACCGGTTGGCCAAGACTCTCTAGCCGACCATCTCGTCACTCGCCGCCGACGCGGGGTCACTGTGGAGTTGTCAAGGTGCGTCCGACGGTTATGCGGCGGCCGGCAGGTCGGTCATGGTCCGCCGTGCGTGTGAGCGCAGATGCGCCGGTTCGGGACCGGCCGCTTCACGGGGTGGGATGAACCAGGGGTGACGGTCCGAGCCCAGGTACACCTGCCAGTCGCTGTGGTGGATCACGGTGTGGTGCCGACGACAGAACAGCACGCCGTTGTCGAGGCTGGTGATCCCGCCGAGCGCCCACGGCGTGATGTGGTGGGCGTCGCACCACGACACCGGTCGTCCGCAGCCGGGGAACGCGCAACCACCATCGCGGACGGCCAGCCCTTTGCGAAGCGCGGGAGTGAACAGCCGCTCACTGCGCCCCACGTCCAGCGGCACACCGGCGCCGTCGACGGTCACCGACGTCCGGGTGCAGTCGCAGGAAATCAGCTCCGCGGTCACGGGGCTGACCGGGCCACCGAATCCGAGGTCGTCCACCCGGTCACCCCGCGATGTCGCCGGCTGCGAGGGGGCGGAACGGATCAGGGTGACGTGCGGCAGTACGCCACCGGACATCGGGCGCGCCGAGTGCGACAGGTAGGTGCGCAGCAGCTGCCCGAATGCGTCGGCGCGCCGCCTATCCACCGGGCGGGGATCCGGGGATCCGTCCGGCAGCGGCACCGGCCGGCACAGCGGATCCAGCGCGGCGCGCAGTTCCTCGCCCGTGAGGATGTCGAGGTCGAGTGTGGCGCTCAACCGGCCGTCGTCGTTGTGCGCCAACGTCATCTCGTTGAGGTCGGCGTTCTCAGCGACCGGTACCGTGCACTGCTCGGCGGGAAGTGCCGCGGCCCGATCGATGGCGATGGCACGGGCCTTCTTCGCCACGTCTGCGGGGGTGGCCTGAACCATCAGCTTCCGCACAACCCCCGCACGATCCTCCTCCGACAGCGGGGTCCGCTTGTCGATGTGGACGATCCCGCGCCCCACGGCGTCGGCGAACTCGATACCGATCCCGCCGAGGCGCTGGGCGGCGGTGAGTGCGGGCAGGGTGTGCGCCGCGCGCCCCACTCGGACCGCCCGAGCTGCCGCGGCGGGGGCCACGCCGAGGGCGGTCAGCAGATCAGTCGCCGAATGCAGGTGCCGTCGCGCCGGGATTCGGAGCCGCTCGGCCGCTGCGGTGGCGGACGAGATGACATGGTCGAGCAGGTTCCGGGCGGCGACCGCTGCCGCCAACACCGTCAGTAGTGACTTGTCATCAACCACCCGCCGGGGACGGTGCAATAGATGGAACAACGTGCGCTCAGCCTCGTCGTCCGGGGTGGGGGTCATCGCGAGATCGTTGATCAACGCATCCACAAAAGCGTCGACATCGGCAGCGTCCATGCCGGGAACCTTTCGAATACCTATAGACAAGGGGACATTTCAGGTATCAGCTAGGCACATTGGTTCGAACAATCCTCGAAAAGGACCGTCGTACCCTCGGCGACCGTCAGTCGCGGCAAAGCCCGTGAGTGGCGATCACGGGAGACCATGTTTCGAACGTATGTTCTACCGTACGCCTATCGGGGATCGGGCGCAAGGGCGCTGCCGCACGCCTGTCCGGCTCAGAACCGGGTGCACCTGAACACCCGTTCGTACGGTAGACAGATCCCATGCGGATCGAGGGCAGCGTGGCCGTCATCACCGGGGCGGGATCGGGTATCGGGCGGGCGCTGGCCCAGGCGTTCGCCGGGGCCGGGGCATCGGTGGTGGCCGGCGACCTCGACGGTGACGCCGCCGCGGCGACCGCCGACGGGATCGGCGACCGGGCCGTGGGCGTGCGCGGCGACGCCGCGTCGGTCGAGGGTGTCGCCACGCTGATCGACACCGCGCGCGCGTCCTTCGGGCCCGTCGACATCTACGTCGCCAACGCCGGTGTCATCGGCGCGCCCGGCCTGGGCAGCGAAAGCGACTGGGACCGCATCCTGGCGGTGAACCTGCGCGCGCACATCCGCGCCGCCGACGCCCTCGTCCCCGAGTGGGTGCAGCGCGGCAGCGGCCATTTCGTCAGCATCGCCTCGGCCGCCGGCCTGCTCACCCAGGTCGGTGCGGCCGGATACGCCGTGACCAAACACGCCGCCGTCGGCTTCGCCGAGTGGTTGGCGATCACCTACGGCGACAACGGGATCGGTGTCACCTGTGTGTGCCCGATGGGCGTCGCCACGCCGCTGCTCGAGGGCATCACCGACTCCGCCGATGCGGCCACCCGGGTCGCCGGTGCCGCGGTCACCACCGCAGGTGAGGTGCTGACCGCCGAGCAGGTGGCCGCCGCAACGCTGTCCGGGGTGCGCGACGACCGGTTCCTGGTGCTGCCGCACCCGGCGGTGCTGGACATGTACCGCGGCAAGGGCGCCGACTACGAGCGCTGGATCGCCGGGATGCGCCGGTATCAGCGCACGCTGGGTGGGTGACGCGGGCGCGCGTCACTGTTGGACACATGCCCATTACGATTCCCGCATGGGTGCCTCCCGGCGACGCCTGTCCCCCGACGACCGGCGGACCGAGCTGCTGGCCCTCGGCGCCGAGGTGTTCGGGCAGCGGCCCTACGACGAGGTCCGCATCGACGAGATCGCCGAACGGGCCGGGATCTCCCGCGCGCTGATGTACCACTATTTCCCGGACAAACGTGCCTTCTTCGCCGCGGTGGTCCGCAATGAAGGTGAGCGCCTGTTCGAGGCCACCAACAAGGCGCCCGAACCCGGGCAGAGCCTGTTCGACCAGCTGCGCGCCGGGGTGCTGGCCTACCTGCGTTACGACGAGGAGCATCCGCACGGCGCCTGGGCGGCCTATATGGGGATGGGCCGGGCCGACCCGGTGCTGCGCGGCATCGACGAACTGGACAACGACCGTCAGGCCGACCGCATCATCGCCGCCGTCACCGACGCGGGCGGCGATGCGCCCACCCCCGAACTGGCCCGCGATCTGCGGGTCACGGTGTACGGCTGGCTGGCATTCACCTTCGAGTTCTGCCGCCAGCGGGTGCTCGACCCGACGCTGGACGGCGAGTTCGTCGCCGACACCTGCGCGCACGCCCTGCTCGACGCCATCGGCCGGGTGCCCGGCATCCCCGCCGCGCTGGCCGTCGCCGTGGCACCCGACGCCCGCTGACGAGCGCATTCGATGCGAATCGCCGACTTGTCGGACCCACCCGGCACTATGGACGAATGGCCACACCCGATCCACTCGGCCGGTTCAGCGAGCTCACCCGGCAGTGGTTCACGGGCACCTTCCCCGCGCCCACCGCCGCGCAGGCGCAGGCCTGGTCGGCCATCGCCGACGGCAAGCACACCCTGGTCATCGCGCCCACCGGATCGGGTAAGACGCTGGCGGCGTTCCTGTGGGCCATCGACGGGCTGGCCCGCGGTGTGCCCGGTCACGGCACCAAGGTGCTCTACGTGTCACCGCTCAAGGCGCTGGCCGTCGACGTCGAGCGCAACCTGCGCACCCCGCTCACCGGGATCGCGCGGGTGGCCGAACGCCTCGGTCAGCCGGCCCCCGACATCACCGTCGGCGTGCGGTCCGGGGACACCACGCCCCAGCAGCGCCGCGCGCTGATCACCAAACCCCCCGACGTGCTGATCACCACCCCCGAGTCGCTGTTCTTGATGCTGACATCGTCGGCCCGCGACACGCTGGCCACCGTGCACACCGTGATCGTCGACGAGGTGCACGCCGTCGCCGGCACCAAACGCGGCGCGCACCTGGCACTTTCGCTGGAACGGCTGGACGCCCTGCTGGACACGCCCGCACAGCGCATCGGACTCTCGGCGACGGTACGCCCACCAGAGGAGGTGGCGCGGTTCTTGGCCGGGTGCGCCCCGGCCACCATCGTCGCGCCGCCCGCCGACAAGACCTTCGACCTCAAGGTCCAGGTACCGGTGCCTGATATGGCCAATCTGGCCGACAACTCGATCTGGCCGGATGTCGAGGAACGCATCGTCGACCTGATCGAGGCGCATCGATCCTCGATCGTGTTCGCCAACTCCCGGCGGCTGGCCGAGCGACTGACCTCACGGCTCAACGAGATTCACGCCGAGCGCAACGGCATCGAGCTACCCGAGGCCCACAATCCGAGGGTGGGCGGTGGGGCGCCCGCCCAGCTGATGGCCAGCGGCCAGAGCCACGGCGCGCCCAACCTGCTCGCCCGCGCGCACCACGGCTCGGTGAGCAAGGAACAGCGGGCCGCGGTGGAGGACGACCTCAAGAGCGGGCGCCTGCGGGCCGTCGTGGCCACCTCCAGCCTGGAGTTGGGTATCGACATGGGCGCGGTCGACCTGGTGATCCAGGTGTCGGCGCCGCCGTCGGTGGCCAGCGGGCTGCAGCGCATCGGACGGGCCGGCCACCAGGTCGGCGAGATCTCGCAGGGCGTGCTGTTCCCCAACCATCGCACCGACCTGATCGACTGCGCGGTCACGGTGCGCCGCATGCAGGCCGGCGAGATCGAAACCATGGCGGTGCCGGCCAATCCGCTCGACATCCTGGCCCAACACACGGTGGCCGCGGCCGCGCTGGAGCCGCTGGACGCCGACGCCTGGTTCGACACCGTCCGGCGCAGCGCGCCGTTCGCGACGCTGCCGCGCAGCGCGTTCGAGGCCACGCTGGACCTGCTGTCCGGCAAGTACCCGTCCACCGAATTCGCCGAGCTGCGCCCCCGCCTGGTGTACGACCGGGATCACGGCAGCCTCGCCGCGCGGCCCGGTGCGCAGCGACTGGCCGTCACCTCCGGTGGGTCGATACCCGACCGCGGCATGTTCACCGTTTACCTGGCCACCGAAAAGCCCTCTCGGGTGGGCGAACTCGACGAGGAAATGGTCTACGAGTCCCGTCCCGGTGATGTGATCTCGCTGGGCGCGACCAGCTGGCGGATCACCGAGATCACCCATGACCGGGTGATGGTGCTGCCCGCGCCCGGGCAACCCGCCCGGCTGCCGTTCTGGCGCGGTGACAGCGTGGGCCGCCCCGCCGAACTGGGTGCTGCGGTGGGCAGGTTCACCGGCGAGCTGGCCGCCCTGGGCCGCGACGACTTCGAGGTGCGCTGCCGGGAAACGGGTTTCGACGACTTCGCCACCGACAACCTGTGGCAGCTGCTCGACGAGCAGCGCCAGGCCACCGGCGTGGTGCCCACCGATGCCACCCTGGTGGTGGAGCGCTTCCACGACGAACTGGGTGACTGGCGGATCATCCTGCACTCCCCGTACGGGCTGCGGGTACACGGCCCCCTGGCGCTGGCGGTGTCGCGCCGGCTGCACGAGCGGTACGGGATCGACGAGAAACCCACCGCCTCCGACGACGGCATCATCGTGCGACTGCCCGACACCGACGAAAAGCCGCCGGGGCCGGACATTTTCGTGTTCGACGCCGACGAGATCGAGCCGATCGTCACCGCCGAGGTGGGCGGGTCGGCGCTGTTCGCGTCCCGCTTCCGCGAGTGCGCGGCGCGGGCGCTGCTGCTGCCGCGGCGCCATCCCGGCAAGCGTTCACCGCTGTGGCATCAACGCCAACGCGCCGCGCAACTGCTCGATATCGCGCGCAAGTACCCGGACTTCCCCATCGTGCTGGAGACGGTGCGGGAATGCCTGCAGGACGTCTATGACGTGCCGGCGTTGACCGATCTGATGAATCGGATCGCCCAACGCCGGGTGCGGTTGGTGGACGTGGAAACCACCACACCCTCACCGTTCGCCGCGTCGGTGCTGTTCGGTTACGTGGGTGCCTTCATGTACGAAGGCGACAGCCCGCTGGCCGAGCGCCGGGCCGCGGCCCTGTCCCTGGACAGCGTGCTGCTGGCCGAACTGCTGGGCCGGGTGGAACTGCGCGACCTGCTCGACCCCGAGGTGACCGCGGCCACCACCCGGCAGCTGCAGCACCTCGACCCCGACCGGCACGCCCGCGATGCCGAGGGCATCGCCGACCTGTTGCGCCTGCTCGGCCCGCTGACCGAGGAGGAGCTCAACGCCCGGTGCGCGGCCGACGACATCGGTGGCTGGCTGGAGGGGCTGCGCACCGCACGCCGGGCGCTGACGGTGTCGTTCGCCGGGAAGACCTGGTGGGCGTCCATCGAGGACATCGGGTTGTTGCGCGACGGGGTCGGGGTGGCGGTGCCGGTCGGGATCCCGTTGACGTTCCTGGAGAGCGCGGACGACCCGCTGGGTGAGCTGCTCGGCCGCTACGCCCGCACCCGCGGGCCGTTCAGCACCGACGAGGCGGCGGCCCGGTTCGGTCTGGGGTTGCGGGTCACCGCCGACGTGCTGGGCCGGTTGGCCGCCGACGGCAAGCTGGTGCGCGGCGAGTTCAGCGATGCCCCGTCGGCGGCGGTCTCCGCTACGCGGGAACAGTGGTGTGACGCAACGGTTCTGAAGATCCTGCGGCGTCGCTCGCTGGCCGCGCTGCGGGCCGCGGTGGAACCGGTCAGCCCGGCGGCCTACGGCCGTTTCCTGCCCGCCTGGCAGCATGTCGGGGGCGAGCGAAGCGACGGGAATCGGCGCGGGGGCGCACACAACCGCGGCGTCGACGGGCTGGCCGCGGTCATCGACCAGCTGGCCGGGGTGGCGCTGCCCGCCTCGGCGGTCGAATCGCTGGTTCTGCCCCAGCGGGTGGCCGACTACCAGCCCGCCATGCTCGACGAATTGCTGGCCTCCGGTGAGGTCACCTGGTCCGGCGCCGGGCAGATCGGCGCCGCGGACGGGTGGGTGGCATTCCACCTCGCCGAGTCGGCGCCGCTGACGCTGGCCGCACCGGCCGAGATCGAGTTCACCGATGTGCATCGCGGCATCCTGGACACCCTGTCGGCAGGCGGCGCCTACTTCTTCCGGCAGTTGGCCGAGCCCGGCAAGGACGGCACCTTCACCGACGCGCTGTGGGAGCTGATCTGGGCCGGCTGGGTCACCGGCGACACCTTCGCCCCGGTGCGTGCGGTACTGCACGGGTCACGGCGGGCTCCCGCGCACCGGCAACGCAGGAGCCCGCCCCGGCTGAGCCGCTACCGCGTCGCGCACCCCACGCCCCGCGCCGATCCGAAGGTGTCCGGCCGCTGGTCGGCCCTGCCGGCACCGGAGCTGGATTCCACCGTGCGCAGCCACTTCCAGGCCGAGTTGCTGCTCAACCGGCACGGCGTGCTGACCCGCGGCGCCACCGAGGGCTTCCCCGGCGGATTCGCCATGCTGTACAAGGTGCTCACCGCCTTCGAGGACGCGGGGCGGTGCCAGCGCGGCTATTTCATCGAGTCGCTGGGTGGCGCGCAGTTCGCCGCCGCCTCGACCGTGGACCGGCTGCGCAGTTATCTGGACGAGGTGGACCCGGAGCGGCCCGAGTGGCACCCCGTCGTGCTGGCGGCGACGGACCCGGCCAACCCCTACGGCGCCGCGCTGCCGTGGCCGGCGTGCGGCGATTTCCGCCCGGGCCGCAAGGCCGGTGCGCTGGTGGTGCTGGTGGACGGCCGGCTGGTGTGGTTCCTGGAGCGCGGCGGGCGCTCGCTGCTGAACTTCGGCGCCGAACCGGGCGCGCAGCAGGCGGCGGCCGGTGCGCTGGCCGGGCTGGTGCACGAACACCGCGTGCCGTCGTTGGTGGTGGAGCGGATCAACGGGGTGTCGGTGCTCGACCCGGCGGCCGACGAGGCTCGCGAGGCTGCGCAGGAGGCGCTGACCGAGGCCGGTTTCGCCAGGACGCCGCGCGGCCTGCGGTTGCGCTGACTCGCCCGCAATGTCAAATTTGACAAAACTTGGCGCCGCGCGCGGCATACTGACGGCATGGTCTCGCTCGCCGTTCACCTGATCCTCGGATTCGCCGTCATCGCGTGGATCGTCAGCGCCAACCGCGACATCTTCGCGCGCCCGGCCGTTGGGCCGCAGGTATCGGTGCTGGAGGCGACGTTCTACGTCGTCGGCATCGCCGCCACCGTCCTGGGTTACTACTTCAACGCCCGCTTCGTCGCCGAGTACGCCACCCCGTCGAGCAACCCGATCTGGGGCCCGGGCAGCTGGCAACAGTTCATCGCGCTCGGCTACACCAACCCCGCGGCGAGCTCGGCCAGCCAGGACTACACCATCATCAACGTCATCCTGCTGCCGCTGTTCACCATCGTCGACGGATACCGGCGCGGGATCAGGCGGCCCTGGCTGTTCTTCGTCTCCAGCCTGTTCACCAGTTGCGCGTTCGCCTACGCGTTCTACTTCGCCGTGCTGGACCGTCAACACCGCCATCAGAAGGCCCGCACCGAGGTTGCGGTGTAATGGGGGTATGCCCGAAGGTGACACCGTCTTTCACACCGCTGCCCTGCTGAGGCAGGCACTCGCGGGAAAGACGTTGACGCGCTGCGATATCCGGGTGCCAAGGTACGCCACGGTGGACCTGTCCGGCCGGGTGGTCGACGAGGTGCTCAGCCGCGGCAAGCACCTGTTCATCCGGGTCGGTGATGCCAGCATCCACTCGCACCTGAAGATGGAGGGCAGCTGGCGCATCGGCCCCGCCGGGGTGGCACCGCACCGCATCCGCGCCATCCTCGGCACCGCAGACACTCGGGCCAGCGGGATCGATCTGGGCATCCTGGCGGTCCTGGAGCGTGCCCACGATCAGGAGGTGGTCGCCCACCTCGGCCCGGACCTGCTCGGCCCGGACTGGGATCCGCGGCTGGCCGCGGCCAACCTGGCCGCCGATCCCGGCCGGCCGCTGGCACCGGCCCTGCTGGACCAGCGGGTGATGGCCGGGGTGGGCAATGTGTACGCCAACGAGCTGTGCTTCGTCTTCGGCCGCAGGCCCACCGCCCGGGTGGACAGCGTCGAAGACCCCCTGCGGTTGGTGCAGCGCGCCCGGGACATGTTGTGGCTCAACCGGTCCCGCTGGAACCGCTGCACCACCGGCGACACCCGACGCGGCCGGCAGCTGTGGGTGTACGGCCGGGCCGGCGAACCGTGTCGCCGCTGCGGTACCACCATCGAGGTGGACGACAGCGGCGACCGGATCAGCTACTGGTGCCCGAATTGCCAAGTTGCGTAATCACGTCCAGGGCAGGGCCAGCCGGCAGATCTTCTTGACCACCGAGAAGAACTGGGTGTGCAGCGGTCCGCTGTTGTACGGCAGGCCGTAGCGCCCACAGATCTCCTTGACCTCGCCGGAGATCTCGGCGTACCGGTGCGCGGGGATGTCCGGGAACAGGTGGTGTTCGATCTGGAACGACAGGTTGCCGCTGAAGATGTGGAACCACTTGCCACCACTCAGGTTCGCCGAGCCCAGCAGCTGGCGGTAGTACCACTGGCCGCGGCTCTCGTCGCGGGTCTCTTCCACGGTGAACTCGTGGGTGCCCTCGGGGAAGTGCCCGCAGAAGATGATGGTGTAGGACCACACGTTGCGCATCAGGTTGGCGGTCATGTTGCCCGCGAACACAAACGGCGCGAACGGGCCGGCCAGCAGCGGGAAGGCGACGTAGTCCTTGATGGTCTGCTTCTTGACCTTGGCCCACATCTCGGTGAGCATGTCCTTCTTGTCCCGCAGCTTGATCTCGCCGGCGCGGATGCGCTCGGTCTCCAGCTCGTGCAGCGCGACACCGTACTGGAAGAACACCATCAGCAGGAACGCGTAGAGCGGGTTGCCCAGGTAATACGGATGCCACCGCTGGTCTTTGCTCATCCGCAGCACGCCGTAGCCGATGTCGCGGTCCAGGTCGACGATGTTGGTGTAGGTGTGGTGCATGTAGTTGTGCGAGTGCCGCCACTGATTGGACGGGCAGGCCGAGTCCCACTCGAAGTTCTGGCCGCGCAACGCCGGATCGCCCATCCAGTCATACTGGCCGTGCATGACGTTGTGCCCGATCTCCATGTTGTCCAGGATCTTCGACAGGCCCAGCAGCACGGTTCCGATCGGCCAGGCCGGCGGCAGGAAGAGCAGGGCGCGCCCACCGACCTCCAGGCTGCGCTGCCATTTGATGATCGTGCGGATGTAGGCGGCGTCGCGTTCGCCGAGATCGGCGAGCTGGCGCTCGCGGATGGCGTCCAGTTCGGCGCCGAACGCCTCGAACTGTTCGGGGGTGAGGGTGTATTTCGCCGAGGTCGCGGCGGTGGGCGCCGGGGCCGGCGTGGTGGAGGTACGGGGCAATTCGAGTGTGGTCATGACTTGCCTTTCGGGTCCGGGGTCAACAGGTTCTCTACAGGTCGATCGCGACATCACCGACGGGTGCGGTGATGCAGATCCGGATGTCTTCGCAGGCGTCGGTGGACACCGCACCGTTGAGCAGATTGCGCACCGCGCCTTGAGTTTTGGTTCTGGTGCAGCTGAAGCAGATGCCCATCCGGCAGCCGCTCTCGGGATTCAGCCCGGCCGCCTCGGCCTGTTCCAGCAGCGTCTTCCCGCTGTCGACCACCTCGACACCACTGCCGGTGAAGGTGACCGTGCCGCCGCCGGCGGCATCCGGGGCGGCGAAGACGGGCGGAACGAAGCTCTCCGACCGCGCGTCCGGGCGCAGCGTCTGCACCGCGTCGACAAGCGCGGGCGGGCCGCACACGAACACGGCATCGGGGTCGGCCATGGCGGCCGACAGATGATGCGGGGCGAAGTACCCGTCCAGGTCGGCACCGCGATCGTCGCGGGTGTAGCCGTGCAGCACCTTCACCCCGGGCAGCGTGTCGAGTTCGTCGCGGTAGCAGGCCTCCGCGGCCGACCGGGCGTAGTGCACGAACGCGATCTCCCCGGTGAATCCTTCGGCGAGCAGCGTCCGCTGCATCGACATCACCGGGGTGATCCCGCTGCCGCCGGAGACGAACAGGATGCGCCGGGGCCGCACGGCGGGCATGACGAAGTCGCCGCCGACGGAGTCCAGACCCACGGTCATGCCGGGCTTGGCGTTCGCGTAGAGGTAGGTCGAGACGAGGCCGCCGTCGTGCAGACCGACGGTCAGCTCGATCAGCCGGCTGCCTTCGGCGCTGGCCGGCGAGTACGGCCGGGTGCGCCGGCGGCCGTCGATCTCGACGGACAGGTTGATGTGCTGGCCGGCACGGAAACCGGTGAAGGCGGCGTTGGGTTCCAGCGTCAGGGTGACGCTGCGGGCGCTCTGGCGGCGGACGGCCACCACCTTGGCGCGGGCGCTGCCCTTGATCCAGACCGGATCGACGATCTCGGTGTAGCGGTCGACGCCGTGTGGTCCGGTGAGCAGATCCAGCAGCGGCGACCGGAGCACCCGGTCGCGCAGCTTGTGCGTCAATGTTTCAGTGAACATATGTACACTGTGGGTCGATCAGAAGCGCACGGTCAAGCAAAACTAGCAGGTTGTGATGGGCATAACATAGTGAACACTCGTACTCTGAATTCACAAACACTTGACATCGGAACGCCGGCCGAATCGGAGGGGTATCCGGTTGTACGCTCGGTGGTTGTGGATGCTGAGGCTCCGAAGTCCCGCACTGGGCGGTCCGCGCGCTCGAGTCGGTCGCGGTCGCGAGACACCCTGTCCCGAGAGGAACGCAAAGAGGTCACGCGCCGGGCGATCGTCGCCGCCGCACTGGAACTGCTCGAGGAGGGCAGCTTCACCGGATTGAGCCTGCGCGAGGTGACCCGCAAGGCGGGCATCGTGCCGGCCGCCTTCTACCGGCATTTCGATTCGATGGAATCGCTCGGCCTGGTGCTCATCGACGAATCGTTCCGGTCGCTGCGCGATATGCTGCGCGGCGCGCGGGCCGGGAAGCTCGACCCGAACCACGTCATCGATTCCTCCGCCGAGATCCTCATCGCGAGCATCAGCGAGCGCCGCGAGCACTGGCGCTTCATCACCCGCGAACGGGCCAGCGGCGTGGCCGTGCTGCGCTACGCCATTCGCACCGAAATCCGGCTGCTCACTTCCGAACTCGCCATCGACCTGGCCCGGTTCCCCGGCCTGAAGAACTGGAGCAGCGAGGATCTCAACATCCTGGCCAACCTGTTCGTCAACGCCATGATCTCGATCGCCGAGACCACCGAGGACGCCGCCGACCCCGCCGCACTGGAGGAGATCAAGCGCATCGCCGTCAAACAGATGCGGATGATCGCCGTCGGGGTGCGGGGCTGGCGCAGCGCGGACTGACGCCGGCGGATCAGCGGGGTGTGCCGCCCCCGTCGACGATCACCACCTGACCGGTGATGTAACTACCGGCCCGCGAGCACAACAGCAATGCGGCGCCGACCATCTCGTCCGGCGACGCCAGCCGCTGCATCAAGGTCTTCGTCGCCATCGCGTCGATCACCTCCGCCGGGTTGTTGCGCACCATGTCGGTGTCGACCGGACCGGGCGCGATCGCGTTGACGCGGATGCCCAGCGGCGCGAACTCCGCCGCCATCGAGCGGGTCACCGACATCAGGGCGGCCTTGCCGGAGGCGTAGATGGACAGGGACGGCGCGAAGTTGAACGCGCCCACCGACACCATGTTCAGCACCGCCGCCGCGGGGCTCTGCCTCAGGTACGGCAGCGCGTGTTGCACCAGGAACACCGGGCCCTGCAGGTTGACCGCATACGACTTGTCCCACGCCTCGACCGTCATGGACCCGATGGGCTGCGCCAGGGCATTGGCGGCGTTGTTGACCACCACATCGATCCCGCCGAACTCGGCGACGGTGCGCTCGACCAGCGCCGCCAGGTCGTCGACGTTGCCCAGATGCGCCGGCACCCCGATCGCGGCCGCGCCCAGGCTGCGCAGCCGCTGCGCGGCCGCCGCGCACGCGTCGGGCTTGCGGCTGGCCACCACCACCCGGGCCCCGGCCAGCGCGAAACCCTCGGCCAGCGCGAGCCCGATCCCCCGGGTGCCGCCGGTGACCACGACGGTGCGTCCGGACATGTCGAACAGCGTGTCGAACCGGGCGCGATCCATGGCCGTCAGTAGACCAGATCGCACCAGGTCATCGGAGCCGGACCGAGCCGGATCCGGCGATGCGGCAAATGTCTAGGTTTAGCGCGAGGCGGGTACTTGCGTGCATACTCAGCAATGAACATCGACAGCCACGATGGAGGCGGTCACACCGCTCGCTCGCGACCAACGACGGCCCGGGCAAGTATTTGACGAGCCCGACAGCTATTGTTAGGCGCGCACGAGGGGATCATTCGAGCCTTGCGGATTAGCGCGCCCCCGCGACGACGGAGGTGAAGATGCAGGTTGCTGGACGCCAGTTGGGGAAAATTGCGAGCTCGTTGTTGCAACGCCGACATTACGTCGCCGCCCGCAACATGGTGCGGCTTTATGACCACCCGGCCCGGATGTTCGCCCGTTATCTCGCCGGCACCGGCGAGTATCCGTACACCGTCCGCATTCGCACCCCGCAGTCGTGGCTGGCGCTGCGGCTGAATTCGGCGCACGACGTGCTCACGGTCAACGAGATCTTCTGCCGCGACGACTACCACGCCGACAGCTCCGACGAGGTGATCGTCGACTTCGGCTCCAATATCGGCATCTCGGCCGCCTACTTCCTCACCCGCACCCCCGCGGCCTACGCGTACCTTTTCGAGCCGCTACCGTCCAACGTGGCCAAGCTCAAGGACAATCTGCACCCCTTCGAGGGGCGGTACGAACTCCGTGAGGTCGCGGTCGGCATGAGCGACGGCGAGGTGGAGTTCGGCTGGGAGGACAGCGGCCGGTACGGCGGGGTGAACGCACACCTGGACCACACCCTCACCGTGACATGCGTCAATTCGCAGACGGTGCTGAAGGAAATCATCGGCAAGCACGGGCACATCGACATTCTGAAGATCGATATCGAGGGGCTCGAGGCGCAGGTCATCGACAATATCCCGGCGTCGCTGGCGCGCAATATCAAGAAGCTTTATGTCGAGTACATCTTCGACCGGAATCCCTTGGCCGAGACGCACACGCTGCGCCACTACGGCGGTATTGCGCAATTCACCCGCAAGACGAACTGAATCGTCGCCACGCACGCAATTCCCGTCGACGCAGCGAATGATTTATCGATTACGTTAATTAAGCGTCCGGCGGCTGACGAATTCGCGGGGCACGCCGCTGACCGGGTCCAGGAACGCCAGCCGCTGCGCCAGCAGTTGCAACGGCCGGGAGAAGTCCCCCGGTGCGATATCGATCACATCCGGGTAGAGCGGATCGTTGTCGATCGGGATCCCGATCGAGGCCAGATGCACCCGCAGTTGATGCGTGCGGCCGGTCCGCGGCGACAGACGGTAGCGGCCGTTGCCGAGGGCTTCGACACGGGTCTCGGCGTTGGGCTCCCCCGGCGCCTCGAAAGCCTGTAACCGACTGCGCTCTTTGACGATCCGGCTGCGCAGCACCGTGGGCAGTTCGACGGTCGGCGTGCCGGACGCCCCGGCCAGATACGTCTTGTGCACCAGCCCCGCGGCGAACATCGTCTGATACGCGCCGCGAACCGCACGGCGCGCCGTGAACAACAGCACCCCGGCCGTCAGCCGGTCCAGCCGGTGCGCCGGGCTCAGCTCCGGCAGGCCCAACTCGCGGCGCAACCGCACCAGGGCGGTCTGGGCGACGTGCCCGCCGCGCGGCATGGTCGCCAGGAAATGCGGCTTGTCGACCACCACGATGTCGTCGTCGCGGTACAGGATGGGCATCGCGAAGGGCACCGGCACCTCGTCGGGCAACTCCCGATACAGGAAGACATGCGCACCGGCGGGCAGCGCGGTGGACGCGTCGGCGACGGTGCCGTCGGCGCAGAACACCTCACCGGCAAGCACCTTGGCGCCGGCACCGAACCGCCGCTGGAGCTCGTCGTGCAGATTGCCGCCCTGCACCCGCAGTCGGGACGGGCCGATACCGTCGTAGCCCGGCCGACCCGGCACGTTCAATTCAGCGGTACCGGTTCCAGAATCTCGGCCCTGGCCTCGGGCGCGGCGGCCCGCAGCGCGTCGGCGGAGGTGTCGTCGGGCTGGGTCTGGGATTGCACCTCGGCCTCCACCCGGGCCAGGTAGGTGCGCACCTCCCGGTCCACCTCCGCGGCACTCCAACCCAGCACGGGCGCAACGACTTCGGCGACCTCGGCCGCACAGTCCACCCCGCGATGCGGATACTCGATCGAGATGCGCATGCGCCGGGCCAGGATGTCCTCCAGATGCAGGGCGCCCTCCGCGGCCGCCGCGTACACCGCCTCGACCTTGAGGTACACCGGGGCGGCGGTGATCGGCTCCAGCAGTTCGGGTTTGCCGTCCGCCATGGCCAGCACCTCGCCGATCAGCGACCCGTACCGGTCCAGCAGATGCCGCACCCGGTACGGGTGCAAGCCGTAGTGCCTGCCGACGTGTTCGGTCTGATTCACCAGCGCGAAGTAGCCGTCGGCCCCCACCAGCGGCACCTTCTCGGTGATGGACGGCGCCACCCGGGTCGGCACGAATTCGGCTGCGGCGTCGATCGCGTCGGCGCCCATCACCCGGTAGGTGGTGTACTTGCCGCCGGCGATGGCCACCAATCCCGGCGAGGGCACCGCCACCGCGTGCTCGCGGGACAGTTTCGAGGTCTCCTCGCTCTCGCCCGCCAGCAGCGGCCGCAACCCGGCGTACACGCCGTCGATGTCGTCGTGCGTCAGCGGGGTGGCCAGCACCGTGTTGACGTGCCCCAGGATGTAGTCGATATCGGCCTTGGTGGCGGCCGGGTGCGCGAGGTCCAGGTTCCAGTCGGTGTCGGTGGTGCCGATGATCCAGTGCGTGCCCCACGGGATGACGAACAGCACCGACTTCTCGGTGCGCAGGATGATCGCCACCTCGCTGACGATGCGGTCCCGCGGCACCACGATGTGCACCCCCTTGGAGGCCCGCACCCGGAACCGGCCGCGCTCCTTGGCCAGGGCCTGGATCTCGTCGGTCCACACCCCGGTGGCGTTGACCACGACATGCCCGCGCACCTCGGTCACCGCGCCGTTCTCGGAGTCGCGCACCTTCACCCCGGTGACCCGGTCGCCCTCCCGCAGCAGCGCCACCACCTGCGTCGAAGTCCGTACCACCGCGCCGTAATGGGCGGCCGTGCGCGCCACCGTCATGGTGTGCCGGGCGTCGTCGACCACGGTGTCGTAGTAGCGGATACCGCCGATGAGTGAACTGCGCTTGAGCCCGGGAGCCAGCCGCAACGCGCCGGCCTTGAGCAGATGTTTCTGTGCCGGAACGGATTTCGCGCCGCCCAGCTGGTCGTAGAGGAAGATGCCTGCGGCGATGTAGGGCCGCTCCCACAACCGTTTGGTCAACGGGAACAGGAAGGGCAACGGTTTCACCAGATGCGGGGCCAGCGTCGTCAGCGACAGCTCGCGCTCGTGCAGCGCCTCGCGAACCAGGCCGAACTCCAACTGCTCGAGGTAGCGCAGGCCACCGTGGAACATCTTGGAACTGCGGCTCGAGGTTCCGGAGGCGAAGTCGCGGGCTTCGACCAGGGCGACCCTCAGTCCGCGCGTCGCGGCGTCCAGTGCCGCACCGGAGCCGACCACACCGCCACCGATGACCACGACGTCGAACTGTTCACTGCCCAGCCGCTGCCAGGCCGTCGCACGCTGGTCGGGCCCGAGCTGAGCTTGACCATTGCCTGAGATCGGGTCAGTCACGATTCCGAGCCTACGTTGCCGGACCCGGCGATGCGCCGTGCCGCGGTGCCGAACTCGCCTTTAGTCCAGGTCGCTAGTCGAGATCGTCGTGCGCCATCAGCCGGCGCGCCGCTTCCACGATGGACCCGGACAACGACGGGTACACCGACAGCGTCTGGGCCAGGTCGCCCACCGAGATCCGGTTCTGCACCGCCAGCGCGATCGGCAGGATCAACTCCGACGCGATGGGGGCGACCACCACACCGCCGATGACCACGCCGGTCGCCGGCCGGCAGAAGATCTTGACGAAACCACGGCGCAGCAACGACATCTTGGCGCGGGCGTTGGTCGTCAGCGGCAGCATCAACGTCCGCGCGGGCACGGTGCCGTCGTCGATCTTGGTCTGCGGCACCCCGACGGCGGCGATCTCGGGCCGGGTGAAGGTGGCCGACGCGACGGTGCGCAACCGGATGGGGTTCACCCCCTCGCCGAGGGCGTGATACATCGCGATGCGGCCCTGCATGGCGGCCACCGAGGCCAGCGGCAGCAGGCCGGTGCAGTCGCCGGCGGCGTAGATGCCCGGTGCCTTGGTGCGCGACACCCGATCCACGGTGAGGTAGTTCCCCGGCCCGAGTTCGATACCGGCGTTCTCCAGGCCGAGGCCGCCGGTGTTGGGCACCGAACCGACGGTCATCAGGGCGTGGCTGCCCTCGACGGTGCGACCGTCGGCCAGGGTGACCTTGATCCCGGCGTCGGTGCGGACCACCGACTCGGCGCGGCCGTTCTTGACCAGCGACACCCCGCGCTCGGAGAACGCTTCCTCGAGCACCGCGGCGGCGTCGGAGTCCTCGTGCGGCAGGATCTGGTCGCGGCTGGCCACCACGGTGACCTTTACCCCGAGCTCGGTGTACGCGCTGCAGAATTCCGCGCCGGTGACCCCCGACCCGACGATCACCAGATGTTCGGGCAGCTCGGTCAGGTCGTAGAGCTGGCGCCAGTTCAGGATGCGCTCGCCGTCGGGGACCGCGCCCGGCAGCACCCGCGGGGTGGCTCCGGTGGCGATGAGCACCACATCGGCTTTGAGCACGCCGACCTTGCCGTCCCCGGTGGTCACCTTGACGCGGTGGTGAGCCATGCCGGGCACGCTGTCGACGAGTTCGCCGCGGCCCTTGACCACGTTGACGCCGGCGTTCAGCAGGGTCGCACCGATATCGGCCGACTGCGACCGGGCCAGGGTCTTGACCCGGTTGTGGATCTGGGCCAGCGAGATCTTGGCGTCCTCGATGGCGATGTCGAAGCCGAGGCCGTTGGCGCGGCGCAACTCGGTGCGTACGCCGGTCGAGGCGATGAACGTCTTGGACGGCACGCAGTCGAACAGCACGCAGGCGCCGCCGATACCGTCGCTGTCGACGACGGTGACCTGCGCGACGTCGGCGCCGCGGGACGCGGCGACCAGGGCTGCTTCGTAGCCGGCGGGTCCGCCGCCGATGATCACGATGCGGGTGGGCACGCCATTAACGTAGTGGGTGAGTGCGGCCGAGCCCACATGTGCCAATCCCCCGGGTCGCTTCGCTCTCCCCCGCAAGCGGGAGGTACCCCCAGCCCGCCGTGCCAATCCCCCGGGTCGCTTCGCTCCCGCCCGCCGGACCGCCTAAAGTTGGCCCGTGCCGCTCTACGCCGCTTACGGGTCGAACATGCATCCGGAGCAGATGCTGCAGCGCGCCCCGCATTCTCCGGTGGCCGGCACCGGCTGGCTGCACGGGTGGCGCCTGACCTTCGGCGGCGAGGACATCGGCTGGGAGGGCGCGCTGGCGACCCTGGTCGAGGATCCCGACGAGAAGGTCTTCGTGGTGCTCTACGACATGACCAAGGAGGACGAGGCGAACCTCGACCGGTGGGAGGGTTCGGAGCTCGGCTTCCACAAGAAGATCCGTTGCCGGGTGGACCGGCTGTCCTCGGACACCACCACCGATCCGGTGCTGGCCTGGCTCTACGTGGTGGACGCCTGGGAGGGCGGCCTGCCGTCGGCGCGTTATCTCGGGGTGATGGCCGACGCCGCCGAGATCGCCGGCGCGCCCCCCGAATACGTCCACGACCTGCGCACCCGCCCCGCCGCCAACGTCGGCCCCGGCCCCGGCACGTAACGCTTTCCTTGGCGAGCGGCCGTGTCTGCACGCCGACGCGCCGCGATTGTTGGCATTCTGCGGACGCTCACGCCGCCCGTCGCAGCAGTTGACGTTCGATCCGTGCGACAAGCGCCGCCGGTTGGCGCCGGACATCCTCTGCCAACATCGGTATGACGGTCCACCCGATATCCTGCAGCGCCGCCTGCCGGCGCCGGTCGCGACGCATCGCATCGGGTCCGCCGTGCGCCGCCTCGCCGTCGTACTCAGCAGCCACGCCCGCGAATGGCCAGGCGAAATCCAGCCGGCGCAACTCCCGATTTCCATCGACAACCTCGTACTGCAGCACTGGTGCCGGTAGTCCACCGTCGCGCATCACCAACCGGGCCTCGCTCTCCATCGGGGACTCGGACAGCGGGTCGGCGAACTCGATGAGGTCACGAACAGCGACGATGCCACGCCGACCCCACTGTTCGCGCGCGGCCCGACGCAACCCGCCCCGGTCGCAACTGCCGCTGCGCAGGGCAGCGTCGAGCGTCGCGAGGGCACGGGGCCGGCGCAGGGCGCGGGCGACCTCCACGGCCGTCCAATTCGGTGCCGTGGTCAGCCGTTCGGCGACCATGCGCAACGGGGCATCGTCGCGGCGGTGCACCACCAAGCCGTCCGCGGATCGCAGGTGGGTACCCGGCGGGCTGAGCACATGCAGCTCCGCTGGGTCCTCGGTGTCAAACCCGTAGACCGCCGCCGCGGTGGCCAGGCACACCGGAACCCTTCTGCCGCAGAGCAAGTCGAGCCCGCGCAGGCGCAGTGCGTCGTCCGGTTCACCCAGGCAGTAGATGCCCTGCCAAATGCGTTCCAGCGCACCGGAGTTGACCGATGCCTCGAACGCCCGCCGTGGCATGTAGGTCAGGATCTGCGCACTCGTGGCGAGGCCGCCCTGAGCCCGGAAGAGTTCGATGAGCTCATCGACCATGGCACCGATGGTCGGCGACGACAACCGGGCACAACAGCCCCGCGCGAAGATCTGTGGATAACTCGGCCGGCGAGTGTCCCCAAAATGCCAACCATTGCGGCGTGTCGGTGTGCAGACACGGCCGCTCGCCGAAGAAAGGTCAGGGAGCGGAGTGTTCGACGAGGTTGGACATGACTTGGACGCCGACGGCCAGGGCGCGCTCGTCCAGGTCGAAGGTGGGCTGGTGCAGATCCAGCTGGGGGCCGCGACCGGACCACACGCCGAGCCGGGCCATGGCGCCGGGCACCTCCTCCAGGTACCAGGAGAAGTCCTCACCGCCGCCGGACTGATGAGTGTCGGCCAGCGCGTCGGGCCCCAGCGCCTCGATGGCGTGGGTGAGGATGCGGGTCGAGGTCTCCTCGTTCACCACCGGCGGGACACCGCGGCGGTAGTTCACCGCATGCTCCACCGTCAGCGGCGCCAGCAACGACGAAACCGTTTCCCGGACAAGGGATTCCAGGGTCAGCCAGGTTTCCCTGCTGGCCGTGCGGATGGTGCCGGCCAACGTGCCGGTCTGCGGAATCGCGTTGGCCGCCACCCCGGCGTTGACGGCGCCCCACACCATCACCGTGCTCAGCCGGGGATCGATGCGCCGCGACAGCACCCCGGGCACCCCGGTGATCAACGTGCCCAGCGCGTACACCAGATCCCCGGTCAGATGCGGCCGCGAGGTGTGCCCGCCCGGCGAGTGCAGGGTGATCTCGATGGAGTCGGCCGCCGAGGTGATGGGCCCGGGCCGGGTGGCCACCTTGCCGACCTCCAGGCGCGGGTCGCAGTGCAGCGCGAAGATCCGCGACACCCCGGTCACCGCCCCGGCCGCCACCGCGTCGATCGCCCCGCCGGGCATCAATTCCTCGGCGGGCTGGAAGATCAGCCGGACTCCGACCGGCAATTCCGGGGCGGACGCCAGCGCCAGCGCCGCGCCGAGCAGCACCGCGGTGTGTGCGTCGTGGCCGCAGGCGTGCGCCACCCCCGGCACCGTCGACGCGAACGGCAACCCGGTGCGCTCGGCCATCGGCAGGGCGTCCATATCGGCCCGCAGCGCCACCCGCGGCCCGTCGTCGGGACCGAAATCACACGTCAGTCCGGTGCCGCCGGGCAGCACCTTCGGATTCAGCCCGGCATCGGCCAACAGGTTGGCGACGAACTCGGTGGTGGCGAACTCCTGCCTGCCCAGTTCGGGGTGGGTGTGGATGTGCCGGCGCCAGGCCACCAGGTCGTCGTGGTGGGCGGCCACCCAGGCCTCGGTGTGCGCGCGCAGGCTCATCTCTTCTCCCGTCGCTGCGCTCGCCCCGGAGAAAGCTCTCCCCGTCGCCGGTCGTGCGCCGCCAGCACCCGGTCGCTCTCGGCCGCGTTCTGCGCCAGCGCAACCACCGTGCGGGCCAACATGATTGCTCCTTCGACGACGGCCTTGTCGGCGGACGGGCCCGCCGCGGCGGTGGTGAACTCCGGCTGGTGGATCGACGCGCCCCCGGCGTCCACCCCGACCACCGGATGGATGCCGGGCATCACCTGCGTGACGTTGCCCATATCGGTGCTGCCCAGCGGGAGAGCCGTCTCCAGCTCCTTGGCCACCGGCGTCCGCCCGAACCGCAGCATCTCGGCGCGGAACACCTCGGACAGAAACCCGTCGGGCGCCAGCGCGGCGTAGCTCGGGGCGGTCTCGGCAACGGTGTGGGTGCAGCCGGTGGCCACCGCCCCGGCCGTGAAACAGCCCGCCATCCGTTGCTCGAGTTCGTGCAGGGACTCCATGGTGGTGGCGCGCATCGTGTAGCGCAGCTCGGTGTGCGCCGGAATGATGTTGCTGGCTTGGCCACCCTCGGTGACCAGGCCGTGCACCATCTGGCCGGGCGCCAGCTGCTGGCGCAGCAGTCCGATGGCCACCTGCGTGACGGTCAGTGCGTCGGCGGCGTTGATGCCCAGGTGCGGTGCGACGGCGGCGTGCGACTCGCGCCCGGTGTACCCGACGGCCACCTCGGACAGGGCCAGCGAGCGTGCCGCGGCGATATCGACCGGGCCGGGATGCAGCATCACCGTCGCGGCGATGTCGTCGAAGGTTCCGGCCTTGAGCAACAAGGCTTTTCCGCCGCCGGTCTCCTCGGCGGGGGTGCCAAGCAGCACGACGGTCAACCCCAGCTCGTCGGCCACCTCGGCCAGCGCCAGCGCGGTGCCCACGGCGGAGGCGGCGATGATGTTGTGCCCGCAGGCATGCCCGATGCCGGGCAGCGCGTCGTACTCGGCGCAGATCCCGACCACCAGTGGGCCGCTGCCGTACTCGGCCCGGAACGCCGTCGGCAATCCGCCGGCCGCGGCGGTCATCGCGAACCCGCGTTCGGCCGCCAGCGCCTGCGCCTTGGCGCAGCTGCGGTGCTCCTCGAACGCCAGCTCGGGCTCGGCGTGGATCGCATGGGACAGTTCGATCAGATCCCCGCGATGCCGATTGACGGCATCCTCGACGTTCGACAACGCGGTGATCGTGGGCATCCTGGCAGTATCTCATTCGTGACTGATCCACAGCTGACGGCCGATACCGCAGCGCAGGCGATCCGGGACCGCACCGGTGTCGAGGCCCACGATGTGGCCGTGGTGCTGGGCTCCGGCTGGGCGCCCGCCGTCGAAGCGCTCGGGGCCCCGAGCGCCACCATCCCGATGGCCGAGCTGCCCGGTTTCACCCCGCCCACCGCGGCCGGACACGGCGGCCGGGTGCTGTCCATCCCGGTCGGTGCCCGTCATGCGCTGGTCCTGGTGGGACGCATCCACGCCTACGAGGGCCACGATCTGCGCCATGTGGTGCATCCGGTGCGCACGGCGTGCGCGGCGGGCGCGGGCACCGTGGTGCTCACCAATGCCGCGGGCGGGCTGCGCGCCGAATACCGGGTCGGCGAACCGGTATTGATCAGCGATCACCTCAACCTGACCGCGCGCTCCCCGCTGGTCGGGGCGCAGTTCGTCGACCTGGTGGACGCGTACGCGCCGCGGTTGCGCGCCCTGGCCCGGGAGATCGATCCGACGCTGACCGAAGGGGTCTACGCCGGACTGCCCGGCCCGCATTACGAGACCCCGGCCGAGATCCGGATGTTGCGCACGCTGGGCGCGGACCTGGTGGGGATGTCGACGGTGCACGAGACCATCGCGGCGCGGGCGGCCGGCGCGCAGGTGCTGGGCGTGTCGCTGGTGACGAATCTGGCCGCGGGCATGACGGGCCAGCCGCTGTCGCATGCCGAGGTGCTGGAGGCCGGCCGTCAATCCGCGACGCGGATGGGTGCCCTGCTGGCGGCGGTCATCGGGCGGCTCTAACCCGTCAGGTACCGCTGCAACGTCGGGCCGATCGAGTCGACGACGTCCTGGCGTGACATGGCTGCCAGCGGCGGGAACGCCAGCACATACCGGCACAGCGCCATGCCCAGCACCTGCGAGGAGATCAACCCGGCGCGCACCGCGGTATCGGACGCCCGGCCGGCCGCGGTGCGCACCACCGGTTCCAGCTGGGCGGCAAAGATGGTCCGCATGCGTTGCGCCACAGTCTCGTTGGTGACGCCGACGCGCAGCAGGATGAGCAGCGCCTCGTCCCGCTCCCAGCGCTCCACGAAGTGGGTGGCCAGCGCGACGCCCAGCCGGTCCGCCGGCACGGCGGTGAGATCGGGCAGTTCCAGGTCGAACTCGGCGGCCGCGCCGAACAACGCCTCCTTGGTGCCGAAGTACCGCATCACCATCGCGGGGTCGATGCCCACATCCGCGGCGATGGCCCGGATGGTCGCCTTCTCGTAGCCGTCGGCGGCGAACCGTTCACGGGCCGCCGCCAGGATCAACGCCTTCGTCTCGGCCGCCGGTCGCCTCATGCCAACAAGCGTAGGCCAACAAGCGTTGACATCGCCGCAGGGCCGGCCTACCGTGTTGTCAACAAGCGTTGGCCAACAAGTGTTGACAAAGGAGTGCTCATGCAGAACGCGGACGTCCTCGTCGTCGGGGCCGGGCCCGTGGGCCTGACCGCGGCGATCGTGCTGACCCAGCGCGGTCACCACGTGACCGTCGTCGATCGCCAGGCCGAAGGAGCCAATACCTCGCGGGCCGCGGTGGTCCACCCGCGCACCCTGGAACTGCTGCAGCCCTACGGCGTCACCGAGCGACTGGTCGGGCGCGGGGTGCACACCCCGACGTTCACCATCCGGGATCGCGACCGCGTGTTGATCGCGGTGCCGTTCGACCGGCTGGCGACCCCGTATCCGTACACGTTGATGATCTCGCAGGCCGACACCGAGGCATACCTGCTGGAGCGCCTGGAAGAACTGGGCGGCAAGGTGATCCGGCCCGCAACGGTCACCGCGACGACGCAGCGTGCCGACGGCGTCGAGGTCACGTTCGACGACGGACAGCGGATGACCGCGCGGTATGTCATCGGAGCCGACGGCATGCACAGCACGGTGCGCGAGCGGGCGGGCATCGGGTTCACCGGCAGCACCTACGCCGAATCGTTCGTGCTGGCCGACGTCCGGCTGTCCGGCGGCGTTCCGCACGGCGAGGTGATCCTGTACTTCTCCCCCGCCGGACTGGTCGTGGTCGCGCCGCTCGCCCCCGACGGCACCTACCGCATCGTCGCGACGGTCGACGAACAGCGCGGCGCGGCGCCGCAGCACCCGGACGCGGCGTTCGTGCAACGACTGCTCGACGAACGCGGTCCGCTGGGTCGCCCCGCCGTCGTCGACGAGGTGATCTGGGGCTCCCGCTTCCGGGTGCACCACCGCATCGCCGACACCTTCCGCGACCGCCGCCTGCTGCTGGCCGGCGACGCCGCCCACGTGCACTCCCCGGCCGGCGGGCAGGGCATGAATCTGGGGATCGAGGACGCCGTCGTGCTCGGCGAGTCGCTGTCCCGGGTGCTCGACGGCGCACCGGAGCAGGTGTTGGACGGCTACGCCGCGGAGCGTCGCCGCACCGCCACACGTGTCGTCGCACTGGCCGGCCGGCTGACCGAACTGGCGACGGCGGCGCCGCGCCTGCGGCCGGTCCGCAATCTGGTCATGCGGCTGGCCGGCACGCTGCCGCCGGTGCGGCACACCCTGGCGCTGCGCCTGTCGGGCCTGGACCGCCGCTAGCTCCCGGCGGTCACCACGGCGGGCTCGGCGGTCCGTCGCCGCCCGCCGAGCCGGGCCATCCCCCGGGCCAGCAGGGGTGCGACGAACAGCATCAGCAGGATGCGGACCACTTGGGCGGCGATGACGAAGGTGACGTTGGAGCCGGTCTCGACGGCGGTGGCCAGGACTGCGTACACCCCGCCCGGGCTGGTGGCCAGGTACCCCTCCAGCGGGGTGAGGCCGGCGAGGTGGGCCAGCGCGACGCCGAGACCGGCGGTGGCGACGCCGAGCACCACGATCAGTGCCAGCGCCGTGGGCAGGATCCGGGCGACCGCGCGCAGCGATTCCGGCGTGAAGGCCAGACCGGCCTGCCAGCCGATCACCAGGTAGCCGGCTTGAACCAGCACGGCGGGGACGCTCAGCCCGAACGACAAGCCGGTCAGTTGCAGCACCACCGTCAGCGCCAACGGCCCGAGCAGGCCGGCGCCCGGCAAGCGGATCAACCTGCCCGCGGTGGACCCGACGAGCACCAGCCCGACCAACATGACGAGGCTCAGATACCAAGGCGCCGTGGCACTTTCGTGCAGGACACCGGCACTGCCATGGGTCTTGTCGGCGTGGTAGACGAGGGTGACCACCAACGGCATGGACGCCGTGACCAGCGCGACCCGCAGATACTGCACCACCGAGACCACCCGGTCGTCGCCACCGAGTTCGCGCGCGATGGCCACCAGGCCCGACGCCCCGCCGGCCACCAGGGCCAGCGATCCGGTGAGCGGGCTGACGTCACGGTGCAGCCCGAGCAGCGCACCGGCGAGCACCGACAACAACAGGGTGCCCACCGCGACCCCGAGCACCGGCAGCCAGTTCGGGCCGAGGGCGCCGACGGCGTTCTGCGACACCATGGTGCCGATGTACACCCCGAGCACGCCCTGGGCGGCCACGCCGGCGCGGCGCGGCACGCCCGCCGGCGCCAGGCCGGCCAGTGCCAGCGCGATACCGACCACCAGCGCGGCGAACAGCGCGGCCGACGGCACACCGGCCAGGGTGAGCGGGACCGTGACGGCCACACTGACCGCCAGCAACAACACCCACTTCGCGAACCGCTTCATATCTATATCAAGTATGAACTTGTCTTTATCGACATTCAACCTGAGTGACGGATATCAAATACCAAGGTTATCCTTGTCATATGGTTCACAATGACACCTCGGCCGCCACCGAGCTGCGGGAATCGATGATGGCGGTCACCCGCCAGATGCGCCGGCACCGCCCCGACCACGGCCTCACCCTGAGCCAACTGGAACTGCTCGGCGAGGTGAGCCGCGCCGGGTCCACCACCCCGGCCGAGTTGGGCGCCCGGCTGCATGTACGGGTGCAGTCGCTGACCGACGGCATCAACGACCTGGTCGGTCGCGGGCTCGCCGCGCGCCGGCCCGATCAGCAGGACCGCCGCCGCCAGCTGATCGAGCTGACCCCCGCCGGCCTGGCGCTGCTGGAGGCCGACCGCGCCGAGCGCGACGCCTGGCTGCACGCCACCATGCGTGACACCCTGACCGACCTGGAATTCGACCTGCTCATGCTGGTGGCCCCGGTGCTGCGCAAGCTGGCCGACGCGGACGCCGCGGCAGCGGGCACAATCAGCGCATGACTGGCGAGCGCCCGGCAGCACCGGCCCTGACCTTCGGCACCGCCGGCCTGCGCGGCCCGATGCGCGAGGGTGCCGATGCCATGAACGTCGGCACGGTGACCCGGGCAACCTGGGCGTTGGCGCGGGTTCTCACCGACCGTTGTTTGGGCGGGTCGACGGTGGTGGTCGGCCGTGACGCCCGGCACCACTCCGACGAATTCGCCGTCGCGACCGCCGAAGTGCTTGCTGCCCAAGGCTTCCGCGTCGTCCTGCTGCCGCAGCCCGCGCCGACCCCGGTGACGGCGTTCGCGGTGCGACAGCTGGGCGCCGCCGCCGGCGTACAGATCACCGCATCGCACAACCCCCCGAACGACAACGGCTACAAGGTGTATCTCGACGGCGGGCTGCAGATCATCTCCCCGACCGACCGGGAGATCGAGGCCGCGATGGCCCGCGCTCCGCAGCACATCGACCGCGGATCCGTCGAGCCGCACGGCACCGATGTGTTCACCGCCTACCTGGAGCGGGCGGCCACGGTGCGGCGCGGATCCGGCACCGCCCGGGTGGCGCTGACCCCCATGCACGGCGTGGGCGGCGAATTCGCCCTGGACGCCCTGGCATTGGCCGGCTTCGACGATGTGCGGGTGGTCGAAGCCCAGTTCGCCCCCGACCCGGACTTCCCCACCGTCGCGTTCCCCAACCCGGAGGAACCCGGTGCCGCGGACCTGCTGCTGACACTGGCCGCCGAGGTCGGTGCGGACGTCGCCATCGCGCTGGACCCCGACGCCGACCGGTGCGCCGTCGGCGTGCCGGGACCCGACGGCTGGCGCATGCTCACCGGTGACGAAACCGGTTGGCTGCTGGGCGAATACCTGTTGTCCGGGCTCGCCGACCCGGCGAGCGCGCTGGTGGCCAGCACGGTGGTGTCCTCACGCATGCTGGCCTCGATCGCCGCAGGCCACGGCGCCCGGCACGCCGAAACCCTGACCGGTTTCAAGTGGCTGGCACGGGCCAGCGCCCCCGGCGCCACGCTGGTCTACGCCTACGAGGAGGCGATCGGGCACTGTGTCGACCCGGAGGCGGTGCGCGACAAGGACGGCATCAGCGCCGCGGTCCTGGTGTGCGACATGGTGGCCACCCTGGCCACCCGGGGCCGCACCCTGCTCGACGCGCTCGACGACCTGGCCCGTCGCCACGGGGTGCACGAGACGGCCGCGGTGACCCGCCGGGTCGACGACGCGGCCGCGGCGATGGCCGCCCTGCGCGCCAATCCCCCTGCCGCGCTTGCCGGTATCCCGGTGACCGTCGACGATCTCGGGCAGCGGCGCGGCCAACATCGCACCGACGCGCTGGTGTTCACCGGCGCCGGCATCCGGGTGGTGATCCGCCCGTCGGGAACCGAACCGAAGTTGAAGTCCTATATCGAGGTGCGGCGGCCCCCCACCGACGACCTGGCCGGGGCACGCGCCGCGGCCGCCGTGCTGCGCACCGACCTGGTGGCCGCCGCGCAGGCCTGGTGAACCGTCAGCGCGGACCGAACTGCCGGTCACCGGCGTCGCCGAGACCCGGCACGATATAGGCGATCTCGTTCAGCCCCTCGTCCACCGTGGCGGTCACCAGCCGGATCTCGGGGGCCGTGCGCTCCAGGGCGGCAATCCCTTCCGGGGCACACACCACACAGATGGCGGTGATGTCGGTGGCGCCGCGCTGCTGCAGCAAGGTCAGGGTGTGCGCCATGGAGCCACCGGTGGCCAGCATCGGGTCCAGCACGAACACCGCCCGGGTGCTCAGGTCCTCGGGCAGCGACGCCAGATAGGGCGTCGGCTGATGCGTGCGCTCGTCGCGGGCGACGCCGACGAACCCCACCTGCGCCTCCGGGATCAAGGCGTGGGCCTGGTCCACCATGCCCAGGCCGGCCCGCAGCACGGGCACCAGCAGCGGCGGGTTGGCCAACCGGGAGCCGGCCGTCTCGGCCATCGGGGTGCGCACCCGGATCTCTTCGGAGGGGGCGTCCCTGGTCGCCTCGTACACCAGCATCAGGGTGAGGTCGCGTAAGGCCGACCGGAACCCCGCGTTGTCGGTGCGTTCGTCGCGCAGCGTGGTGAGCCGCGCAGCGGCAAGGGGGTGATCGACGACCCGGACATCCATGGGGCGAAAGACTAGCCGGACACCGATCGAGCGGCGCGGTACTCGGCCACCTGCCGGATTCGGGTGGAACCGCCGCCCGCCGGCGTGCGTCATAACCCACATGCACGCCGACACCGCCGCCATCGACCGCAGCGGCCTCGCCCTGGGCCGCACCGCCGCCGAGCTCGAAGCGCTGGCCGCCACACTGCCCGCCATCGCCGACACGGCTCCCGCGCTGTTCGGCCCGGTCGCCGACGCCCTGCTCACCGCACTGCGCGAGGCGATCGCCGACACCACCCGCGCGGCCACCGAACTCGGCGCCCATCTGGGGCTCGCCGAACAGACCGCCGGGCGGATCGCGACGTCCTACCGGGACAGCGAAAACCGTGTCGGACAGGCGATCTCGGCCCTCGGCGGCTGACCGTGCCCAGCGCGCTCGTCACCACGCTGGCCGCACCCCTGCACCGGCTGGCCGCACTGGTCGGGCCGGGCTGGTCGGCCGGAGGGCATCCGTCGGCGCTGCTCGCCGACGCCAGGGACCGGCTCGACGCGCTGGCCGCCGGCACCTCCCGCGCCTGGGACGACGCCGAGTGGTCCGGGGACGCCGGCGCCGCGGCGGCACGGTCCACCGACGAGGTCGCCGCAGCCGTGCGCGTGCTGGCCGAGCGGGTCGGGTTGCTCTCCGAGCGGGTCGGCGCGGCCGCGGACGCGGTTGCCCGGGCCCGCGCCCGGCTGCAGGACATCATCGCCGACTTCGAAGCCCGCGCCGCCGAGCTGGAACCGCAGCTGGACGACCCCGGCGTGGCCGAGGAGCTGGCCGAGCAGGCTCGGCAGGCCCAGCGGCGAGCCACCGATGTGGTCGACGGTCTGCGCGACGAGCTGGACGGCCACGCCGCCACCATCGGTGCCGCGCCCCACGCCACGGTCCCCGCCGCACCGGCCGGTCTGCCCGCCGCGGCCCCGGCCGGCTTCCCGGGGCCGGCACCGGGAGCCGGGGCGCTCGCGCCGGCCGGGGCCGGGCTGGCACCGGCGCTGGCCGGCGGCCTGGCCGGGGCGCTCGAACGGGCCACGCCGACCGACCGGCAGCGCGGCGCCGTCGTCGGCGACCCGGCCGACTTCGGGTCCGGGGTGGCCGTCCGATTGCCCGACGGCAGCACCGCCACCGCACCGAATGCCGTCGCGGCCAGCGCCGTGCGGCACGCACTCACCCAGTTGGGGGTGCCGTACGACTGGGGTGGCACCACCCCCGGCGTCGGCCTGGACTGCAGCGGGCTGACACAGTGGGCCTACCGCGAGGCGGGCCTGGACATCCCGCGGCTGGCCCAGGAGCAGGACATCGGTGCCGCCGTCGACGCCGGATCGCTGCGCCCCGGCGACCTGGCGGTGTGGGACGGCCACGTCGCCATGATCGTCGGCAACGGCACGATGATCGAGGCGGGCGATCCGGTGCAGCTGTCGGCCATCCGCACCACCAACGCCGGGCAGGGCTTTCAGGGCTTCTGGCGCCCAACGGCGTGAACTACGGGTGGGGCCCCGAGCCGTTCAGCCTGCATCGTTACGCTGTGCGCCATGGCGGCTGACATCGTGCCGGTCCGGCTCGGACTGACCAATGGCGACCTGTACACCCTGTGGGCACCGCGCTGGCGCGACGCCGGCGACGAATGGGAGGCCTTCCTCGGCAAGGACGAGGACCTGTTCGCCTTCGAATCGGTGGCCGATCTGGCCGCGTTCGTGCGGACCAATTCCGACAACGACCTCACCGACCACCCGGCCTGGGCGAGGCTCACCGAGGCCAACGCGCACCGGCTGAACCCCGACGACGCCCACCTGTACGACCTCGTCGAGGTGCCGGCCCTGGTCGCGGACAAACCCTCCGAGGAGTCCGTCGAGGCGGTGCGCCGGGCCCTGGTGATCGTCTCGGCCATCGGATCGGTGTGCGACCTGCCCGTCATCACCAAGCTGTTCAACGGCAACCCGGTGCTGGGCACCATCGGCGGCGGACTGGACGCCTTCGCCGGCCGCGCCGGCCGCAAGCGCTGGGCCGAGATCGAGACCGTCATCGGACGCTCGTGGGACTCCGTCATCGACGTGATCGACGGGCTGGTGAGTACCCCGGACGTCGACGAAGCCGAATCCGCCAAGGCGCAGCAGGAGCTCGACGAGCCGGCCCCCGAGCCCGACGAGGACGACCTCGCCGTCGCCGACGACGACGAGGTGGTCATCGAGGGCGAGGTGGACACCGACGAGGAGAGCGAGGCGCTGGAGGCCGAGGCGGCGCGCCAGGTGCTCGGCGGCGACGAGGACTTCTGGACGCAGGTCGGCATCGACCCGGTGCGCATCATGACCAGCGGCGGCACCCTGTACACGCTGCGCTGCTACGTCGGCGACGACCCGAAGTTCCTCGGCCGCAACGGCCGCATCAGCGTGTTCGGCTCCGAACGCGCGCTGGCCCGCTACCTGGCCGACGAGCACGAGAGCGACCTGTCCGGCTACAGCGCCTACGAGATCATCCGGACCGCGGCCACCGACGGGTCGCTGCGGGTCGACGTCACCGACGACAACATCTACGTGCTGTCCGGGCTGGCCGACGACATCGCCGACGGCCCCGACGCGGTGGACCGTGACCAGCTGGAGCTGGCCGTCGAATTCCTCAGGGATGTCGGCGATTACGCGGAGGACACCATCGTCGCCAAGACGCTGGAGCGCAGCCAGCCGCTCGGCGCGCTGGTCGCCTACCTGATCGAGCCGGGCAGTGTGGCCAAACCGGCCGGACCGTACGCCAAGGCCGTCGAGCAGTGGGAAGAGCTGGAGAGCTTCGTCGAATCGCGGCTGCGCCACGAGTGATCGCTGATGAGTTTCGCGGTGCTGCCCGGTCCATACCGGCATGACCACCACCGACGGACTCATCTGCCGCTCCCTCGAGGTCCCCGGCGCCCGGCTACACTACGAGGTGCGCGGGACCGGCCCGCTGCTGCTGGTGATCGGTTCACCGATGACCGCCGCGGAGTTCCTGCCGCTGGCGCACGCCATGGCCGCCGACCACACCGTCGTCACCTACGACCCGCGGGGCCTGGGCCACAGCACGATCCGTGACCCCGACCAGGACGCGACACCGGACCTGCGCGCCGACGACGTGGCCGCCGTCCTGGACGCGCTGGGGGCCGACTCCGCCGACGTGTTCGGGTCCAGCGGCGGGGCGGTGACCGGGCTGGCGCTGGTGACCAGGCATCCCGGCCGGGTGCGCACCCTGGTCGCTCACGAGCCCCCGCTGCTGGAGCTGCTGCCCGACGCCGACCGGCACCGCGCGGCCACCGAGGAGATCATCGCGACCTTCCATCGGGACGGTATGGGAGCGGCGTGGATGGCGTTCATGGCCAACGCCGGCTTCGATCTCGACGACCCGCATGCCGGCCCGCCCCCCGGCCCGGAGCCGACGCCCGAGGAACTGGCCAAGCGGCTCGCCGACTCCGCCCGGTTCTTCGATCACGAACTGCGCTACACCACCCGGTATGTGCCCGACGTCGCGGCGCTGCGCTCGGCGCCCGCTCGGATCGTCGTCGGGCTGGGGGCGCGGTCCGGTCACCTGCTCACCGACCCCACCACCCGGGCGCTGGCCGCGCTACTGCACCGGGAGCCGGTCGTGTTCCCCGGCGATCACGGTGGATTCATCGGCGCACCAGGTGAATTCGCGGACACGTTGCGCGCCGTGCTGAGTGGGCCGGTGTGACCGGCCGGCTGTCCCACGGCGAGCGGCTCGTCCCGATCGGCGATGCCGAACTGTGTATCGAGACCTTCGGCGACCCCGCGCACCCGGTGATCCTGCTCATCGACGGCGCGAGCGCCTCGATGCTGTGGTGGGACGCGCGGTTGTGCGAGCGGCTGGCACACGCCGGCCGGTTCGTGATCCGGTACGACAACCGGGACACCGGCCGGTCCATCAGTTACCCGCCGGGCCGGCCGGGTTACGCGTTCACCGACCTGGCCGCCGACGCGCTCGGTCTGCTCGACGCCCTGGGCATCGAGCGCGCGCACGTGGTCTGCCGGTCGATGGCCGGCGGGATCGGGGTCATCCTCGGGGTGGACCACCCCGACCGGGTCGCGTCGCTGACGTTCGTCTCCACCTCCACCGGCGCGGACGGGCTGCCGCCGTCGTCGGCGGAGTTCCCCGCCGAGCCCGACCCCACCGATCGCGCCGCGGTGGTGGACCACGTCGTCGCGTCGGCGAAGGCGTGTGCGGGCGGGTCGCCGTTGTTCGACGAGCCCGCCACCCGCGCCCTGGTCGAACGGGACGTCGCCCGCACCCGCGATATCGCGGCCACCCTCGGTAATCACCACGCGATGAGCTTCGCCGGGGCGACGCGGGATTTCGCCCGCATCACCGCACCGACACTGGTGGTGCACGGCGACCACGACCCGGTGTGCCCGCCGGCCCACGGGCTGGCCGTGCGCGACGCCATTGCCGGTGCGGCGCTGCTGATTCTGGAAGGCGCCGGGCACGACCTGCCCGAGCCACTGTGGGACGTCTTCGTCCCGGCGCTGCTGCACCACACGGCGGCCGCGGACCGGCCGCCGCCGGTCAGCCGATCAGCACCGCGTACCGCGGTTTGATCACTCCGTCGATGAGAGCCAGCCGCTCGTCGAACGGCAGGAACGACGACTTCATCGCGTTGATGGTGAAGCGTTCCAGGTCGCTCCAGCCGTAGCCGAACGCCTCGACCAGCCGCAGCATCTCCTGGCTCATGGTGGTGTCGCTCATCAGCCGGTTGTCGGTGTTGACGGTGACCCGGAACCGGGTGCGGGCCAGTAGGTCGAACGGATGCTCGGCGATGCTGGCCACCGCGCCGGTCTGCACGTTGGAGCTCGGGCACAGTTCCAGCGGAATGCGCTTGTCCCGCAGGATCGCCGCGAGCCGGCCCAGCCGCACCGTCCCGTCGGGGCCGACCGTGATGTCGTCGACGATGCGCACCCCGTGGCCGAGCCGGTCGGCACCGCAGAATGCGATGGCCTCGTGGATGGACGGCAGGCCGAAGGCCTCACCGGCGTGAATGGTGAAGCGCGCGTTGTTGCTTCGCATGTACTCGAACGCGTCCAGGTGCCGGCTGGGCGGATAGCCGGCCTCGGCACCGGCGATGTCGAAGCCGACGACGCCCTGGTCGCGGAACCGGATGGCCAGCTCGGCGATCTCCCGGGACCGTGCGGCATGGCGCATGGCGGTGACCAGGCAGCGCACCACGATGGTGCGGCCGGCCGCGGCGGCGGCCTTCTCACCGTCGGCGAAGCCGCCGAGCACCGCGTCGACGACGGCGTCCAGCGACAGCCCGCGATCGATGTGCAGTTCGGGGGCGAACCGGACCTCGGCGTACACCACGTTGTCCTCGGCGAGGTCCTCGACGGCCTCGTAGGCCACCCGGTGCAGGGCCTCGGGGGTCTGCATCACGCCGACGGTGTGCGCGAACGGTTCCAGATAACGCACCAGCGACCCGCTGTGCGCGGCGGTGCGGAAGAACGTCGCGAGCTCGTCGACCTCGGTGGCCGGTAGCTCGTCGTACCCGAATTGATCGGCCAGCTCGAGCACCGTGGCCGGGCGTAACCCGCCGTCGAGGTGGTCGTGCAGCAGCGCTTTGGGGGCTTGTTTGATCAGGTCGAGGGTCAGCGGCGTACTCATCTGTCCATCTTGCTCGCCCGCGGCGGTACAGGCGCGCAGATCGCCCGCGCCGACATCAGGTGTTCGCCTACCCGATACGGTCGATCACCACGGGGCCGAGCTCCGGCGCGGTGGCACCGACGGTCCACCCGCCGTCGAGTTCGGCCAGCGCCGCGGGCAGCCGCTCGGGCGTTTCGGTGTAGAGCGTGAACAGCGTCTCGCCGGCGGCGACGGGTTCACCGGGCCGGCGATGGATGCGGACCCCGGCGCCGAGCTGCACCGGCTGCCCGGGGGCGGCACGCCCGGCCCCGAGGCGCCACGCGGCCATCGCCACCGCCATGGCATCGATATCCCCCATCACGCCGCCGCGGGACGCGGTGACGGTTTCGGTGTGCGTACCGAGCGGCAGCGGTTGGCTCAGATCACCGCCCTGGGCGGCGATCAGCCGACGGAACCGGTCCATCGCCGTCCCGTCGCGCAGTGTCTGGGCCGGGTCCACCCGATCGACCCCGGCGGAATCGAGCATCGCGGTCGCCAGCGCCAGGGTCAGCTCGATCACGTCGGGCGGCCCGCCGCCGGCCAGCACCTCCAGCGACTCCGCGACCTCCAGCGAGTTGCCGACGGTGCGGCCCAGCGGGCGGTTCATATCGGTGAGCAGCGCCCGGGTCGGGACGCCGTAGGAGTTGCCCAGCGCCACCATGGTGGCCGCCAGCTCGCGGGACTCGGCTTCGGTCTTGAGGAACGCGCCGCGGCCGGCCTTGACGTCCAGGACCAGGGATTGCGCTCCTTCGGCCAGCTTCTTGCTCATCACCGAACTGGCGATCAGCGGCAGCGACTCGGTGGTGGCCGTGACGTCACGCAGCGCGTAGATCAAGCGGTCGGCCGGGGCGAGATCGCCGGCGGCGAAGATGGCCGCTCCGACGTCGGAAAGCTGTTGCCGGATGCGCTCTTTGGACAGCTCCGGGGTGAAGCCGGCGATGGCCTCCAGTTTGTCGAGGGTGCCGCCGGTGTGCCCGAGGCCGCGGCCCGCAGCCTGCGGAACCGCTGCGCCACAAGCCAGTACCACCGGTACCAGTGGGATGGTGATCTTGTCGCCCACCCCGCCGGTGGAGTGCTTGTCCACCAGCGGCAGGCCCAGATCGGTGAAGTCGAACCGCTCACCGGAGGCGATCATGGCCGCGGTCCAGCGGGTGATCTCGCCGGGTGTCATGCCACGCAGGAAGATCGCCATCAGCAAGGCCGACATCTGTTCGTCGGCGACCCGGCCGTGCGTGTAGCCGTCGATCACCCAGTCGATGGCCTCGTCGGAGAGCACACCACCGTCGCGTTTGGTCCGGATGACGGACGGAGCATCGAGATGCGACCCATGATGTTGAGCATCGAGATGCGACCCATGATGAGGCGCATCGAGATGCGACCCGTGATGAGGCGCATCAAATCCCACGAGAACGCTCCAGATCGTCGGGGCCGAACGCGTCGGGCAGCAGCTCGGCGAGCCGGCGCGGGCCGTCGGGATGGTCGATCAGCAGATCGGGTCCGCCGTGCTCGAAGAGCACCTGACGGCATCGTCCGCACGGCATCAACGGGGCACCGTCGGCCGCCACGCAACTGAGCGCGACGAGCCGTCCGCCACCGCCGGAAAACAGGACGCAGACCACAGCGCACTCGGCACAGAGACCCAGGCCATATGAGACATTTTCCACATTGCATCCGCGGATGATTCTGTCGTCGTCGACCAACGCGGCCGCTCCCACCGGAAAACCCGAATACGGCGCATAGGCGCCACGCGACGCTTCGATTGCGTTGTCTCGCAACAACTTCCAGTCGATTTCCAGGCTCATGACACCCTGCGCGAAGGATGATCTGAATGCATTCCGAAGGAGCGACATCCGAAGGCTACAACCAATGTAGGGCACCCTAACTTTGTGGTAGAACGGCCTCTTTGGGCTCCACGCTAGTTCTAAGTCGGTTCCATTTGGGATTAGAGTCGCCCCGAGGTTTGGGGACGAATTACAGCCTTGTCCCCGGACGTCCACCGATGGCGTTGGAGGACACTCTATGAGCACAGCTACGGCTGCGGATTCCGATACACCGGCACCGCGATCAAAACCGGGCCGTCGCCGCACCCTGTACCGCGGCGACCCAGGCATGTGGTCCTGGGTACTGCACCGCATCACGGGTGCCACCATTTTCTTCTTCCTGTTCGTCCACGTGCTCGACACCGCGCTGGTGCGGGTGAGCCCGCAGGCCTACAACGAAGTCATCGAGACGTACAAGACGCCGATCGTCGGTCTCATGGAGGTCGGTCTGGTCGCGGCGGTGCTGTACCACGCGCTCAACGGCATCCGCGTGATCCTCATCGACTTCTGGCAGCACGGCCCGCGCTATCAGCGCCTGATGCTGTGGGTGATTGCCGGAATCTGGTTGGCCGTGATGATCCCCTCGCTGGGTGTCCTCGGCATGCACATGGCGGAGCGTTTCCTATGAGTGGCGAAAATCCCTACGACCACCTGAGCGAGCGCGGCGGACCGGCCCCGGTCATGCAGCGCAGCTACGACCGGCCCGCCGGGCTGGACAACCCGCGGTCCCCGCGGCGGCCGGGCGGCATGCCCAACTTCGAGAAGTACGCCTGGCTGTTCATGCGCTTCTCCGGCATCGTCCTGGTGTTCCTGGCGCTGGGCCACCTGTTCATCATGCTGATGTGGCAGAACGGCGTGTACCGCATCGACTTCAACTACGTCGCACAGCGCTGGGCCTCGCCGTTCTGGCAGACCTGGGATCTGCTGCTGCTGTGGCTGGCCCAATTGCACGGCGGCAACGGGATGCGCACCATCATCGCCGATTACGCCCGCAAGGATTCGACCAAGTTCTGGCTGAACACCCTGCTGGCCCTGTCGATGTTGTTCACGCTGGTACTGGGTACCTACGTGCTGCTGACGTTCGACGCGAACATCTCTTGAGCTGGAGTTGTAGGAAATGATTGTTGAACACCGCTACGACGTCGTGATCGTCGGTGCCGGCGGCGCCGGAATGCGCGCCGCGGTGGAAGCCGGCCCCCGGGCCCGCACCGCCGTGCTGACCAAGCTGTACCCGACCCGCAGCCACACCGGCGCCGCGCAGGGCGGCATGTGCGCCGCGCTGGCCAATGTCGAAGAGGACAACTGGGAGTGGCACACCTTCGACACCGTCAAGGGTGGGGACTACCTCGCCGACCAGGACGCCGTCGAGATCATGTGCAAGGAGGCCATCGACGCCGTCTATGACCTCGAGAAGATGGGGATGCCGTTCAACCGCACCCCCGAAGGCCGCATCGACCAGCGCCGGTTCGGTGGGCACACCCGCGACCACGGCAAGGCACCGGTGCGCCGCGCCTGCTACGCCGCCGACCGCACCGGGCACATGATCCTGCAGACGCTCTACCAAAACTGCGTCAAGCACGACGTCGAGTTCTTCAACGAGTTCTACGCACTGGACATCGCGCTCACCGAGACCCCCGGCGGCCCGGTCGCCACCGGTGTCATCGCCTACGAGCTGGCGACCGGCGACATCCACGTCTTCCACGCCAAGGCGATCGTCTTCGCCACCGGCGGTTCGGGCCGGATGTACAAGACCACCTCCAACGCGCACACGCTGACCGGCGACGGCCTGGGCATCATCTTCCGCAAGGGACTTCCCTTGGAGGACATGGAGTTCCACCAGTTCCACCCGACAGGCCTGGCCGGCCTGGGCATCCTGATCTCGGAGGCCGTGCGCGGCGAGGGCGGGCGACTGCTCAACGGCGAGGGCGAACGCTTCATGGAGCGCTACGCCCCGACCATCGTCGACCTCGCGCCGCGCGATATCGTCGCCCGGTCGATGGTGCTCGAGGTGCTCGAGGGCCGTGGCGCCGGACCGAACAAGGACTACGTCTACATCGATGTGCGCCACCTCGGCGAGGACGTGCTGGAGGCCAAGCTCCCCGACATCACCGAGTTCGCCCGCACCTACCTCGGCGTGGACCCGGTGACCGAGCTGGTGCCGGTGTACCCGACCTGCCATTACGTCATGGGCGGTATCCCGACCAACGTGCACGGCCAGGTGCTGCGCGACAACAAAACGATCGTGCCGGGTCTGTACGCCGCGGGCGAATGCGCGTGTGTGTCGGTGCACGGCTCCAACCGGCTGGGCACCAACTCGCTGTTGGACATCAACGTCTTCGGCCGCCGCGCCGGGATCGCCGCCGCGGAGTACGCCAACAACCACAACCACGTCGACCTGCCGGAGAACCCGGCCGACATGGTGGTCGGCTGGGTGGGCGACATCCTCTCCGAGCACGGCAACGAGCGCGTCGCCGACATCCGCACCGCGCTGCAGCAGTCGATGGACAACAACGCCGCGGTGTTCCGCACCGAGGAGACGCTGAAGCAGGCGCTCACCGACATCCACGCCCTGAAGGAGCGCTACGCGCGAATCACGGTGCAGGACAAGGGCAAGCGCTACAACAGCGATTTGCTGGAGGCCATCGAGCTGGGCTTCCTGCTGGAGCTGGCCGAGGTCACCGTGGTCGGCGCGCTCAACCGCAAGGAATCCCGCGGCGGCCACGCGCGCGAGGACTACCCGAACCGCGACGACACCAACTACATGCGGCACACCATGGCCTACAAAGAGGGCACCGAGCTGCTGTCCGATATCCGGCTGGACTACAAGCCCGTGGTCCAGACCCGGTACGAGCCGATGGAACGGAAGTACTGATCATGAGTGCACCCGTAATCGACAAGCCGCAAGCCGGCGGCCCCGAGCTGCCGCCCGTGCCCGAGGGCGCGGTGATGGTGACGCTGAAGATCGCCCGGTTCAACCCGGAGAACCCGGACGCCGCCGGTTTCCAGAGCTTCCGCGTGCCCTGCCTGCCGTCGGACCGGCTGCTCAACCTGCTGCACTACGTCAAGTGGTACCTGGACGGGACGCTGACCTTCCGCCGGTCCTGCGCGCACGGCGTGTGCGGTTCGGACGCCATGCGGATCAACGGTGTGAACCGGCTGGCGTGCAAGGTGCTGATGCGTGACCTGCTGCCCAAGAAGCCGGGCAAGCAGCTGACCATCACCATCGAGCCGATCCGCGGTCTGCCGGTGGAGAAGGACCTCGTCGTCGACATGGAGCCGTTCTTCGACGCGTTCCGGGCCGTCAAGCCGTTCCTGATCACCAGCGGCAACCCGCCCACCCGGGAACGGATCCAGAGCCAGACCGACCGCGCCCGCTACGACGACACCACCAAGTGCATCCTGTGCGCGTGCTGCACCACCAGCTGCCCGGTGTTCTGGAACGAGGGCAGCTACTTCGGCCCGGCCGCGATCGTCAACGCGCACCGGTTCATCTTCGACAGCCGGGACGAGGGTGCCGCCGAGCGCCTGGACATCCTCAACGACGTCGACGGGGTGTGGCGCTGCCGCACCACCTTCAACTGCACCGACGCCTGCCCGCGTGGCATCCAGGTGACCCAGGCGATCCAAGAGGTGAAGCGCGCCTTGATGTTCGCGCGGTAGTTTCTTTTTCTCTGCAGCCCAATGTGAGCTTGGGTGCGAGATCCGGTCCGGACCTCGCACCCAAGCTCACGTTCGGTTCGGGGACTAGCCCTTGCGGATCAGCTTCTTGTTGACGAATTCGTCGATGCCGTAGCGGCCGAGTTCGCGCCCGAAGCCGGATCGCTTGACCCCGCCGAAGGGCAGCTCGACACCGTCGGCGCCGACGACGTTGACGAACACCATGCCGGCGTCGATCTTGTCGGCCACCCTGGCCGCCTGCTCGTCGTCGGTGGTGAACACGTAGGAGCCCAGCCCGAACGGGGTGTCGTTGGCCAGCTCCACGGCCTCGTCCTCGGAGGCGGCCTTGTAGACGATGGCGACCGGCCCGAACAGCTCCTCGCGGAAATCCGTTGGCACATCGGTCAACACGCCGGGCGGGAAGTGCGCGCCCTTGCGCTCCCCCTCGGTGGTCAACCGTGCCCCGCCGGCCACCGCGCGGTCGACCTGCTCGGCGAGCCGCTGCGCGGCGGCCTCCGACGACAGCGGGGCCAGCCCGTCGCGCTGCTCCAGCACCTTGGCGGTGAACTTGTCCAGGAACTCGTCGTACACCTGCTCGGCGACGATGAACCGCTTGGCCGCGTTACAGGCCTGCCCGGTGTTCTCGAACCGGCCCGCCACCGCCGCCTCGACGGTGGCGTCCATATCGTCGGAGGACAGCACGATGAAGGGATCGGACCCGCCGAGCTCGAGCACCACCTTCTTCAGGTTGCGGCCGGCGATCTCGGCGACCGCCGCCCCGGCGCGCTCCGAACCGGTGAGCGAAACCCCTTGGACGCGTGGGTCGGCGATGATGGTGGCGACCTGCTCGTTGGTCGCGTAGATGTTGACGTAGGCGCCCTCGGGGTAGCCGGCGTCGTCGAAGATCTGCTGGATGGCCGCCGCCGACTCCGGGCACTGCGGGGCGTGCTTGAGCACGATGGTGTTGCCGAGTGTCAGGTTGGGGCCGGCGAACCGCGCCACCTGGTAGTACGGGTAGTTCCACGGCATGATGCCCAGCAGCACACCCACCGGGCCGCGCCGGATCAGCGCCGAGCCCTCGCCGTCGAGCAGCTCGATCGGTTCGTCGGCCAGGAACTTGGCGGCGTTGTCGGCGTAGAACTCGTAGATGGCGGCACTGAATTCGACCTCGCCGGTGGCCTGGTCCAGGGGTTTGCCCATCTCGCGCACGATGATGGCGGCGAGTTCGTCGCGGCGCTCGTTGTGCAGCGCGGCCACCTTGCGGATCAGCGCGACGCGGTCTTCCAGCGTGGAGTTCTTGGACCAGTCCCGGTAGGCGCCGGCCGCCGCGGACAGCGCCTGCTCGATCTGAGCGTCGGTCGCCGTGGGGTACTCACGGAGCACCTCACCGGATGCGGGATCGACCACTGCGTACTGCGCCATGAAAAATCACTCCTGGTTCTGTTCGTCGGATGAGATGTCTTCTGCATACGTGCCCGCGCGCTCCGCCGCCACCGGATCGCGGAATTTCGGCGACGCGGTGGACAGCGGTTGGGTCATTGCGGGGCCACCAGCGAGGGCACCAGCAGGGTGCGCAGCGCGCCGCCGGCGGCCAGATCGTCCAGCGCGTCCTGCGCCGCCTCCAGCGGGCGGCGGCCGGACACCAGCGAATCGAGGTCGAGTTCACCGTCCATGTACAGGTCGACCAGGGCCGGGATGTCGCGCTGCGGGTCGACCGAGCCGTAGTTGGACCCGAGGATGCGCTGGTTGGCCTCGGCGAGCACCAACGGGTCGAACCGGGCCGTGGACCCGGTCGGCGGCAGGCCGACGATGACGGCGGCACCGCCGAGGCCGAGCGCGGCGATGGCCTGTTCGGTGGTGACGATCTTGCCGATGGCGTCGAAGATGTAGTCGAGGCCTTCGGGCACAAGGGCTTTCAGCGCCTCGACGGCGTCGGTGGCCGACGAGTCGACGGTGTCGGTGGCGCCCAGCCGGCGGGCGTGTTCCAGCTTGGCCGCGTCGATGTCGACGGCGACGATGCGCCCGGCCTTGGCCAGCCGCGCGCCCTGGATACAGGACAGCCCGACGCCGCCGCAGCCGATGACGGCCACCGTGGCACCTTCCTCGACGCCGGCGGTGTTGCGCACCGCGCCGACCCCGGTGGCCACCGCACAGCCGACCAGGGCGACCACGTCCAGCGGCGCGTCCCGGCGGATCCGCACCGCCCCGGAGGCCGGGACCACCACCCGCTCGGCGAACGACGACACGCCGAGGTAGTGGTGCAGCGGGGCGCCGTCGCGGCTCCAGCGGCTGGTGCCGTCGAACAACACGCCGCCGGCGGCGACGACGTTCGCGGCCACCTCGCACTGCCAGGGCCGGCCGAGTTCGCACTGCCGGCAGCCGCCGCAACCCGGCACCCAGGACAGCACCACATGGTCGCCGACCTCCAGGCCCGTCACGCCCGCACCGAGCGCGGTCACCACCCCGGATCCCTCGTGGCCCAACACAACCGGGGCGGGCACGTCCCACTCCCCTTTGACGACGTGCAGGTCGGAATGGCACACGCCGGCACCGGCGATGGCCACCTCCACCTCGCCGGGTCCGGGCGGGGCCAGTTGCACCTCGACGGTGCGCACCGGGGTGCCCGGTTCGGTGAACACCGATGCGCGCACGGTGCCCGCGTCTCGATCGCCGGTCTGACTCATCGCCCGCCCTCACCTGTTTAATGGCACAAAACTCTGGTCGAAGTTATATCCCGCTAAACTTCCGGCTGCAAGGCTTGTCACACCACCGCCGCAATTGAGACGGCCGTCGCTCTCGGGTCCGGCGGCCGCCGGGAGGGCCCCATGCCACGAAGCCACACCGCGGGCGCGGCGCGCACCTCCGACGTCGACTCGAAGATGACCCGGCTCGGGCCGAAGCTGCGGGCGGTACGGCAGGAGCGCGGCCTGACGCTGGATGCGGTCGCCTCCCGAGCCGACCTGACCAAGGGGTTCCTGAGCCTGGTCGAACGCGGCCAGACGGCGGTGTCCGTGCCGAATCTGCTGCGGATCTGCGACATCCTCGGGGTCTCGGTGGGTGCCCTGTTCGACTTCCCCGATTCGGCCATGGTGCGCAGCGGTCACGGCGCGCCGCTGGAGATGGGCGGCAGTGGCATCCGCGAGTACCTGCTGACCCCGGCCACCGAGCGGCACGTCCAGGTGATGCGGACCGTGCTGCAACCGGGCGGCGGCTCCGGCGGCGCCTACACCCTGGAGTCCGAGACCATCGTCGCCGTCGTGGTCCGCGGCCGGCTCCGGCTGGCGGTCGACGGCCAGGACCTGGTGCTCGCCGCCGGCGACTGCTACACCTTCTCGGCCCGGTCGCCGCACGCCTGGGAGAACGCCGATCCCGGCGAGAGCGAGGTGATCTGGTCGATCGCCCCGCCGATCCCGACCGGATCACCCGCGCGCGGGTAGGGCCTGGCACACCCGCCTGTCACATCGAGGCGGGCTGCGTCGTCTGACAGATATGACGACGAGAATTGCCCCACTGCCCCCGAAGAAGGCCGGCCCGCTGACCCGGATGATGTACCGCTACGCCAAGCGGCGGTTCGGCGAGGTGCCCGAACCGTTCACGGTCGCCGCCCATCACCCGCGCCTGCTGGTCGCCAATGCCGTGCACGAAACGCTGCTGCAGCGCGGGTCCACGACACTGCCCGCCAGTGTCCGCGAACTCGCGGTGTTCTGGACCGCGCGGACCGTCGGCTGCTCGTGGTGTGTGGACTTCGGCTCCATGCTGATGCGGCTGGAGAACCTGGACGTGGACCGGCTCACCGCCATCGACGACTACGCCACGTCGCCGGCGTTCGACGACGACGAACGCGCCGCCATCGCCTATGCCGACGCCATGACCACCGACCCGCACACCGTCACCGACGAGCAGGTGGCCGATCTGCGGGCACGCTTCGGCGATGCCGGCGTGATCGAGCTGACCTACCAGATCGGGGTGGAGAACATGCGGGCACGGATGTACTCGGCTCTCGGCATCACCGAGCAGGGTTTCGGCTCCGGCGACGCCTGCCGGGTGCCATGGCTCAACTCCCAGACGCCGACCGAGTGACGCCGGCCCGCAGCGGCGACGCGGTGAACTTGTCCGGATTGGCGATATCCCATACCGCACAGACCAATCCGTCGCGCACGGTCATCACCGTGACCCGGGGCGCCAGCTCGGGGTACCCGTCGGTCGCAGCCAGGCCGGGTGTGTAGCTGCCCACCTCACCGTTGACCAGGGCCAGCTGGGTGGCCGAAAGCCAGTTCGGCCCATAGCGTTTGGCCAGACCGAAGAGGAAGCGTGCCACCTTGTCGGGGCCGACGATGACCCGGGCGGCGGTGGGGGCGCGCCGGTTGGCGTCACCGGTGAAGGTGACCTCCGGGTGCAGCAGCGCGACGACGGCGGCCATGTCGCCGTCGGCCATGGCGGCCATCAGCTTGCCGACGATCTCGGGGTGCGCCGGGTCCGGCGGCGGCGCCGAGGCGGCGGCACGGCGCGCCCGGGACGCCAGCTGCCTGGCACCGGCGGTGCTGATGCCCAGGATGCCGGCGATCTCGTCGAACGGCACGGCGAAGCCGTCGTGCAAGACGAACGCGACCCGCTGATCGGGGGTCAACCGCTCCAGCACGACCATCGCCGCGAACCGCGCGTCGTCGGCGGCCACCACGGCGGCGAGCGGGTCGGCGGGATCGTCGGCACCGGCCCCGAAACCGGTCACCACCGGTTCGGGCAACCATTCACCGACGTAGGCCTCCCGCCGGTGCGCGGCCGAGCGCAGCCGGTCCAGGGCGAGCCGGCTCACCACGGTGGTCAGCCACGCCCGCAGATCGGCGATCTCGGTGCCCGCCCGGTGCCAGCGCAGCCAGGAGTCCTGGACGATGTCCTCGGCGTCCGCATAGGTGCCGGTGAGCCGGTAGGCGACGGCCAGCAGGTGCGGACGCAGCGCCTCGAATTCGTCGGTGCGCGCCGCGGTGGTCACCCGGACAACACTAGTCCCGGACCGGGCACCGCCGGCACCTGGGAAAACTAATTTCGTTGTTGACAAGCATCCAAACGACTGAAACCGTATTCTACGTTTGAATTTCGTAGGCAATCAGCAGGGAGAAGCGATGAGCAAGGGCGAACTCACCCTGGAACCGGGCGGCGCCGCCGTCGAGAGCAAGGGCCTCAAGGGTGGCGCCCTCGGCCTGCTGTCCAGCATCGTCGTCGGGATGGCCTCGACCGCCCCGGCCTACAGCCTGGCGGCCACCCTCGGCCTCATCATCGCCAGCGGCGGTGCGCTGCTGTCCGGTGTGAAAGCCCCAGCCATCGTGCTGATCTCGTTCATCCCGATGTACCTCATCGCGGTGGCCTACCAGGAACTGAACAAGGCCGAACCGGACTGCGGCACCACCTTCACCTGGGCCTCGCGGGCATTCGGGCCGGTGGTCGGGTGGCTGGGCGGTTGGGGCATCATCGCCGCCGACGTCATCGTAATGGCCAACCTGGCCCAGATCGCCGGCGCGTACTCGTTCACCTTCGCCGGTGACCTCGGCTGGGAGTCGGCCGCCACGCTGGCCGGCAGCACGTTGTGGTCGACGGTCGCGGGCGTCATCTGGATCGCGGTGATGACCTACATCTGTTACCGCGGCATCGAGGTGTCGGCCCGGCTGCAGTACGCCCTGCTGGGCATCGAGGTGGTGGTGCTGATCGCGCTCTCGGTGGTGGCCCTGGTCAAGGTGTACACCCACAACGCCGAGGATTACTCGCTGATCCCGTCGCTGTCCTGGTTCTGGCCCGGCGGGCTGGATTTCGGCACCGTCATCGCCCCCGCGGTGCTGACCACCATCTTCATCTACTGGGGCTGGGACACCGCGGTGGCGTGCAACGAGGAATCCGACGACCCAGGCCGCACCCCGGGCCGGGCCGCCGTCATCTCCACCTTCCTGCTGCTGGCCACCTACGCCCTGGTGAGCGTGGCGGCGGTGGCCTTCGCCGGGGTCGGCACGGACGGCATCGGCCTGGGCAACCCGGAGAACTCCGCCGACGTGTTCGCCGCGATCGGCCCGGATCTGTTCGGGGACAGCGTCCTCGGCCACATCGGCATGCTGCTGCTCTCGGCGTCGATCCTGACCTCGGCATCGGCGTCCACCCAGACCACCATCCTGCCCACCGCCCGCACCACCCTGTCGATGGGCGTGTACAAGGCGCTGCCGGGTTCGTTCGCGAAGATCCACCGCACCTACCTGACGCCCACCACGTCGACGATCGCGATGGGCATCGTCAGCGCCGTGTTCTACGTGCTGTTCACGGTGATCAGCACCAACCTGCTGACGGCGCTCATCGGTTCGGTGGGCCTGATGATCGCGTTCTACTACGGCCTGACCGGCTTCGCCTGTGTCTGGTTCTACCGCAAGACGTTGACCCGCAACGTCCGTGACCTGATGATGCGCGGTGTCGTCCCGCTGCTCGGCGGCACCATCCTGCTGGTGGTGTTCGTCTACGGCCTGATCCAGTACGCCAAGCCGGACTGGCTGACCGACGACGACGGCAACAACGTGACCATCTTCGGGTTCGGCGCCGTGGCCGTGGTCGGCATCGGTGCGCTGGTGCTGGGGCTGGTGCTGATGCTGGTCTGGCGCGTCATGGCGCCCGGCTTCTTCAAGGGCATCACCCTGCCCCGCCGCAGCCACGACCTGGTGCTGGAGACCGTCGGCGACCAGGCCGCGGTGGAAGCCCGGTTCGGCCTGCCGGACTCCGGCGACATGCCCACCCTGATCGCGCCCGACCTGTCGAATCTGCCGCCCGGCGAGCGGGCCATCAACCCCGAGACGGGCGAGGAGTTCAGCAAGACCTGACCGATCTGTCCACACGCCGCGTCACACCTTCGACGGACAGACAGCGGACGATTATTGACGTTATCGTCATGCCGAATCCCGGTCCGTTCGTAGCGACTGAACAGGTGGCGCATGTCCCAACCGACGAAATCGTCATGGCTGGTGGACTATTCGAAACACATGGGTCGCGTGGGGGCGCTGGCCGTGGCCGTGGGTATCGGCAGCGCGCTCACCGTTCCGCACGTCGCCTGGGCCGACGACGGCACAACCGGCGGCTCGTCGTCCGCCGGTGACCCCGGTGGCGGGACGGATTCGACGCCGTCCGGAACCTCGGGCGCGACCACCGGCGCGACCACCGGCGCCACCACGACGGGCACCGGAGCGGCCGGGCCGACCGGCACCGCCACGCCACAGAGCCCGATCGCCGACGCAGAACCCAAGAGCGGCACGGAGTCCGAGGACCCGGCCGACCATCGCACCGTGCGCCACACCCGCCGCGACAGCAGGCGCGCCACCGCCCGGCTGAGCACCGCCAAGACCGCCGCGGTGCGCGACGCACCGGCGCCGGCGGCGGTGAAAGAGCCGGTGAAAGAGCCGCCGACATCCGACACCCCGCCCGACCGGCCGGTCGCGGCGCCGGGCAACACGGCGGGTCAGGTCAGCGTGGCGAGCGCGGCAACGGTCGTCCCCGCCGCGGTGGCGCCCGCGCAGAGCGCGCCGGCTCCTGGCATCCGAGCGCTGGTCCTCGGTGTGCTCGGGGTGTTCGGGTTCAGCCCCAATCCGGTGCCCGGTCACACCAACAACCCGCTCCTGGAAGCGATGTGGGCCGGATACCGGCGCATCGAGTCGCTCTTCGACCGGACGGGCGACAACGGCTCGGCCGTCACCGCGGCGGTGCACACCCACCTGCCCACCGCCACGACACCGGGTATCTCCGGTGAGCCGGTCGTCGTCGACACCGGTGGGCAGGCCCCCGCCTCGCTGACGGCATCGGCGATCGACCTGCCGTCGGTGACCGCGACCATCACCGCGGTCAACCCGGCGCCGAGCCGGCCGTCGTCCCCGCTGCGCACGTTCGTGCTCAACGCGCTGGGGGCGTTCGGGTTCAACCCCGAGCCGGGGCACACCAACAACCCGGTGTTACAAGCGATCTGGAACGGTTACCGCAAGCTGGAGGCGATCTTCGACAACATCGCGCCGGATATCGACGCGGTCCGGGTCCTGGGCACCCGCTGGACCGACGACGGGTACGTCGCCGTGGATCTCGCCGTCGACGTCAGCGACTACGACGGGGATCCGATCTCCACCAGCACCATCACCGGCGCGGCGTTCACCAAGAACCTCGACGGGACGTTCACCTATCTGGCCACTCCCGGGTACAGCGGCACGGACACGGTGTACATCGGCGCCACCGACAGCGGCAACCACTACCACCAGGGCACCACGATCTTCGACTACACCGGCAACCACACCAGGGTGGCGGCCATCGCGATCACGGTCACCGCCGCGCCGGCGCTCAGCGCTTCGTGAAAATCGTCCGGTGCCAGGGCTTGTCGGCCACCCCGGTGATATCGCTCATCACGTGCTTGATCGTCAGGTATTCCTCGAACGAGTAGTCGCTCATGTCCTTGCCGAACCCGGACGCCCCGACACCACCGTGCGGCATCTCCGAGATGATCGGGATGTGGTCGTTGATCCACACACAGCCGGCGTTGATCTCGCGGGACGCGCGCTGCGCGCGGTAGACGTCGCGGGTCCAGGCCGACGCGGCCAACCCGTAGTCGGTGTCGTTGGCCTGCCGTAGCGCGTCGTCGTCGTCGGTGAAGGCGCGCACCACCAGCACCGGGCCGAACACCTCGTCGCGGTAGATCTCGGAATCCTCTGCGACATCGGCGATCAGCGTCGGCCGGTAGAACGACCCCGGCAGATCCGGGATGACTCCGCCGGTGACGATGCGCCCGCCCTGGGCGGGGGCGCGGGAGACCATGCCGGCCACCTTGTCGCGGTGCGCGGTGGTGATCAGCGGGCCCAGATCGGTGTCGGGATCGTGCGGGTCGCCGACCACGATCTTGCTCATCACCTCGCCCACCCCGGCGACGAAGTCGTCGTAGAGGTCGCGGGCCACGATCGCGCGGGTGGCCGCCGTGCAGTCCTGACCGGAATTGATCAGCGCGCCGGCGACCGCGCCCTGGATGGCCGCGTCCAGGTCCGCGTCGTCGAACACCACGAACGGCGCCTTGCCACCGAGTTCCAGTTGGGTGCGGTGGCCGTGCACGGCCGCGGCCGCCATCACCTTGCGGCCCACCGCCGTCGACCCGGTGAAGGTCACGACGTCGACGTCGCGGTGCCCGGCCAGCGCGGTGCCGACATCGGCCCCGGACCCGGTGACCACGTTGAGCACGCCGGCCGGCAGCCCCGCCTCGGCGGCGATCCGCGCCAGCGTGAGCGTGGTCAGCGGGGTGATCTCGGCGGGTTTGATGACGACGGCGCAGCCGGCGGCCAGCGCGGGGATGACCTTCCACACCGCCATCTGCAGCGGGTAGTTCCACGGCGTGATGGTGGCCACCACGCCGACGGCCTCACGCCGGATACCGGAGGTGTGGTCGGCCGAATACTCGGCGGTCGCCTTGCCCTCCAAATGCCGTGCCGCACCGGCGAAGAAGGCCACGTTGTCGATGCTGCCCGGGACATCGAACTCGGTGGCCAGCCGCACCGGCTTACCGCACTGGGCCACCTCCTCGGCGATGAAGGTGGCCGCGTTGGCCTCCATCAGTTCGGCGAGCTTGGCCAGCACACCGGCCCGCTCCACCGGCGCGGCCTTGGCCCAGCCGGGCTGGGCGGCGCGGGCGGCGGCGACGGCGGCATCCACGTCGGCGGGGGTGGCCAGCGCGTAGCTCGCCACCACCTCGCCGGTGGCCGGGCTGATCACCGTGAAGGGCTGCCCGCCCGTCTGCACCGCCGCGCCGTTGATCCAGCTACCAGCGACAACAGGGGTTTGGGTGGTGGTCACGAGGTCACACGCTACCCGAGGACCGCTGCGCATTCCACCGGTCTGAGACATCGAAAACGCGCGATTTAATGGAAATGGTTGCCCCAAACTACGGATTCCGTGCACAATCGTCAGCATGTCGAACCCAGATTCACAGCCCGGCGCATCCGCCGTCTCCCTGCGAATCAATCAGTCCCGTCCCGGGGCGGCCTTTCAGCTCGACGAGTTGTCCAAGTCGATCATCGAGAAGCTGCAGCAGGACGGCAGGCGGTCCTACGCCGGGATCGGCAAGGCCGTCGGCCTGTCCGAAGCCGCGGTGCGCCAACGCGTCCAGCGCATGGTCGACGCGGGCGTCATGCAGATCGTCGCGGTCACCGACCCGATGCAGCTGGGCTTCGCGCGCCAAGCCATGATCGGCATCCGCTGCACCGGCGACACCACCAAGGTCGCCGACAAGATCGCCGCCATCGAATCGGTGGACTACGTCGTGCTCACCGCGGGCACCTTCGACGCCATCGCGGAAGTCGTCTGCGAGGACGACGACGACCTACTCGACCTGCTCAACACCAAGATCCGTGCCGTACCAGGGGTGATATCAACCGAGACTCTCGTCTATCTCAAACTTGTCAAACAGCAATACAATTGGGGCACGCGATGACAACTACTGATGTAGCACAATCCATTTCGACAGATCTGGCCGCCAAGGCCAAACGCCACCTGTGGGGCCACTTCGCCCGGCACGGTGCCGATATCAACCCGCCGATCATCACCCGTGGTGAGGGTGTCACCATCTTCGACGACCAGGGCCGCAGCTATATCGACGGGCTCTCGGGCCTGTTCGTGGTGCAGGTCGGGCACGGCCGCGAGGAGCTGGCCGCCGCGGCAGCCCGCCAGGCCGAGCAGCTGGCCTTCTTCCCGCTGTGGTCCTACGCCACGCCGACGGCCGTCGAGCTGGCCGAGCGGATCGCCAACTACGCACCGGGCGACCTGAACCGCGTCTTCTTCACCACCGGTGGCGGCGAAGCGGTGGAGAGCGCCTGGAAACTGGCCAAGCAGTACTTCAAGCTGACCGGGAAACCCGGTAAGCACAAGGTGGTTTCGCGTTCGATCGCCTACCACGGCACCCCGCAGGGCGCGCTGGCCATCACCGGCATCCCGGCCTTCAAGGCGCCGTTCGAGCCGCTCACCCCGGGTGGGTTCCGGGCACCGAACACCAACTTCTACCGGGCGCCGGAGGCCTACGCGCACGACGAGAAGGCTTTCGGGCAGTACTGCGCCGACCGCATCGCCGAGGCCATCGAGTTCGAGGGACCGGACACGGTCGCCGCGGTGTTCCTGGAGCCGGTGCAGAACGCCGGTGGTTGCTTCCCGCCGCCGCCGGGATACTTCGAGCGGGTCCGCGAGATCTGCGACGAGTACGACGTGCTGCTGGTGTCCGACGAGGTGATCTGCGCCTACGGCCGCATCGGGTCCATGTTCGCCTGCGACGATTTCGGTTACGTTCCCGACATCATCACCAGCGCAAAGGGTTTGACCTCGGGCTACTCCCCGATCGGCGCGATGATCGCCAGCGACCGGCTGTTCGAGCCGTTCAACGACGGCAAGACGGTGTTCGGGCACGGCTACACCTTCGGCGGGCACCCGGTGTCGTCGGCGGTCGCGCTGGCCAACTTGGACATCTTCGAGCGCGAGGGCATCAACGCCCACGTCAAGGAGCAGGCACCGGTGTTCAAGGCCACCCTGGAGAAGCTGTACGACCTGCCGATCGTCGGTGACGTCCGCGGCGAGGGCTTCTTCTACGGCATCGAACTGGTCAAGGACAAGACCACCAAGGAGACCTTCAACGACGAGGAGTCCGAGCGGCTGCTGCGCGGGTTCCTCACCCCCGCCCTGTGGGAGGCCGGTCTGTACTGCCGCGCCGACGACCGTGGCGACCCAGTGGTGCAGCTGGCTCCCCCGCTGATCAGCGGGCAGAAGGAGTTCGACGCGATCTACGACATCCTGCACGGGGTGCTCAGCGAGGCCGGACGCCGCCTCTAGATCACGGATGCACGCGACGGCCGGGCGGGAAACCGCCCGGCCGTCGTCGTCTGCGGGCTACCGTCGGGTGCGTGTCTGCCGCGCGCGCCAAACCCGCCATCAACCCCGTCCGCTGGCAGCCGCCACCGGTGCAGCCGCTGCCCGAGTTCACGCTCCCCGAACTGACCCTGGTGCCGATGCCGGGCCATGGACCCGAGGACGTGGTCACCGATGCCGGAGGCTCGTTGTGGACCGGCTTGGTGGACGGCCGGATCGTGCGCCTGACCCCCGACGGCGAGTCGACCGTGGTCGCCGACACCGGTGGGCGCCCGCTCGGGTTGCACGTGGCCCGCGACGGCCGGGTGCTGATCTGCGACAGTTATCGCGGCCTGCTGGCCCTGGACCCGGGCAGCGGCGAGTTGACCACGCTGACCCGGACCGTCCCCGTCGACGGCGTCGGCTCGCAAGGCTGCGCGCCGCGCGGGCGCCCCCTGCGGTTCTGTTCCAATGTCACCGAAACAGCGGACGGCACAATCTATTTCACCGAGTCGACCAGCGACTTCCACTACGAGTGGTTCAAGGCGGCCATCTTCGAGGCGCGCGGCACCGGCGGCTTGTACCGGCTGAACGCCGACGGCGGCGTCGAGACATTGGTCAGCGGGCTGTACTTCGCCAACGGGCTGACCGTGACCGACGACGGGTCGGCGCTGGTGTTCGCCGAGACCCAGGGCCGGCGGCTGTCCAAGTACTGGCTGACCGGCCCGCAGGCCGGCACCGTCACCCCGCTGGCGCGGCATCTGCCCGGCATGCCGGACAACATCTCCACCGGCGGTGACGGCCGGATCTGGGTCGCGTTCGTGTGCCCGGTCAACAAACCGGCCGACTGGCTGGCCCCGCGTTCGCCCGCGCTGCGCAAGTTGGTGTGGAAACTCCCCGCCGCCCTGCAACCCGACATGCCCTCGGAGGTGTGGGCCGTGGCGTTCGACCCGGACTCCGGGCGGGCGGTCGGGGGCATCCGCGGTAAAGACCCGCGCTTCGGTCAGGTGACCGGGGTGGTGGAGCGGGACGGCCGGCTGTGGTTGAGCACCATCGGCTCGGACGCGCTGGCGCATTGCGCACTGCCGGAATGGTCACCTTCGTAACACAAACCCCACCTGTCACAGCGCGGCTCCCGCCGATCGGCATCGTCGTCACCTAATCTGCTGACACGATGGCGACCACGAAAACCCCGCTCCGCCGCGCTACGGCCCTGGCCGCGGCGCTTTTCCTGGCCGCGGGACCGGCCTTGGCGCACGCCGAACCGGGCCCACCGGATCCGTGTCCCTTCCGGGTGACCACCCCGCCCGCGGTGGACTCCTCCGAGGTGCCCAAGGCCGGTGATCCGCCGGCGCCGCTGCCGGTGCCGGCCACGCCGCTGGGCGGCGACGCCATGGGCAACTGTGGCGTGGTGACGGCACCGGGCACCCCGCCGCTGCCCAACGACGTCTCCGCCGAGGCCTGGGTGGTGGCCGATCTGGACAGCGGTGACGTCATCGCCGCCAAGGACCCGCACGGCAGGCACCGCCCGGCCAGCGTCATCAAGGTGCTGATCGCCATGCAGGCGATCAACGAACTCCCGCTGAACCGGCAGGTGATCGGCACGTCCGACGATGCGGCCGCGGAGGGCACCCGGGTCGGCGTCGACCAGGGCGGTCGCTACACCGTCAACGATCTGCTGCACGGCCTGCTGATGCATTCCGGCAACGATGCGGCGCATGCCCTGGCCGTGCAGGTCGGCGGCATGGACACCGCGCTGCAGAAGATCAACGCGCTGGCCAACAAACTCGGCGGCCGCGACACCCGCGCGGCGACACCGTCGGGTCTGGACGGCCCCGGCATGAGCACCTCGGCCTACGACATCGCGCTGTTCTACCGGTACGCGTTCGGCAACGACACCTTCACCCGCATCGTCGGGACCGAGAAGTACCCGTTCCCCGGATATCCGGCCCGGCCCGGTGAGGACAACGACCATCCCGGCTACGACCTGGAGAACGACGTCAAGCTGCTCTACAACTATCCGGGCGCGTTGGGCGGCAAGACCGGGTACACCGACGACGCCGGCCAGACCTTCGTCGGCGCCGCCGAACGCGACGGTCGGCGCCTGGTGGCGGTGCTGCTGCGCGGCACCCGCGAGCCCATCGCGCCGTGGGAGCAGGCCGCCCACCTGCTCGACTACGGCTTCGCCACCGCGCCGGGCACCAAGGTGGGCAAGCTGATCGAGCCCGACCCGTCGCTGCTGCCCAAGCAGAAGCCGGACACGCCGGATCCCACCGCGGTCGCGGCCACCGCGCTGCCGCCCGCCGACGCGGTGCCGGTGCGGGTGGGCGTGGGCGTGGTCGGCGCGATCATCGTGTTCGCACTGATCATGGCCGCCCGGTCGATGAACCGCCGGCCTCAGGCCTGAACCAACCGGGCCAGCACCTCGGCCGCGGACAGCTCCTCGCGCACCTCGGCCACGCCCTGACCCGCATTGACCGCCGAGCCGCGCAGCACCCGCTCGGGCATCGTCGCGGGCCATCGGTATCCGGCGGCGATGTCGAATTCGCGGGTGAGTTCGGTCTCGGTGCCGGCCAGCAACTCCGCGCGGGCCGCCGCCGGCGTCAGCGCCTCGTGGCTCACCGTGAACGCGGTGCCCACCCAGGCGGCGACCGCGCCGGCGGCCAGTACCGCGGTGACCGCCCGGGCCGAGCTGATCCCACCCGCCGCGAGCACCGGAACGTCGACCGCCTCAAGGACTTCGGCGAGCAGCGGCAGCGTCGCCATCACCGGTTCGCCGTGCCCGCCCCCCTCGGCGCCGCGGGCCACCAGCACGTCCACCCCGGCAGCCGCCGCGCGCCGCGCGTCCGCCGGGCGCGCCACCTGCGTGCACACCCGGACGCCGGCGGCGTGGGCATCGGCCACCCAGGACCAGTCCGCGCCGAAACTCACCGACAGCAGGGCCGGCCGGGCGGCCAGCGCGATCTCGAACAGTTCGGGCCGATCGGTCATCACCCAATGCACCAGCCCGACCCCGAACGGGCGCGCCGAGCCACCACAGCGCTCCAGCTCGGCCAGCTCGCGGCGCAGCACATCCGGTGTCGCCGCACTGCCCATGCCGATCATCCCCAACCCGCCGGCCCGCGACACCGCGGCGGCCAGCCGGCCGCCCGCCACCCCGCCCATCGGCGCGTTCACGATCGGCACCTCGATGCCGAGGCGCCGGCACCCTGCATCGCCGGGCTGACAGCGGTGGGCCACTAGCGTCGGCGTAGCCGTGAGAGACCCAGCGCGCCAAGCGCTCCCGCCGCGAACGCGGCCACCGCGCCAGGGACGCCGATGCCCTCGCGCACCTGGACTCGGGGCGTGATGGCCACCGGCCCCGGCGGTTCCACGGAAACCAACAGCATGCTCTCCTTCGAGGTGGCCGCCCACGCCGTCGCGAACAGCACCAGCCGGGCGGTGACATAGGCGAACACCATCAGACCGAGCACCGGGCCGAAGGTGGCGCCGGCCGGGCCGTGCAGTACCGAGGACAAGTACAGCGAGGCAACCAGTTTGAAGATCTCGAAGCCGACCGCGGCCAGCAGCCCGCCCTGCACCGAACTGCCGAACGCAACCGGCTCACGGGGCAAGCGGGCGATCATCCAGGTGAACAGCAGCCACGACACCAGCGCCGACATCAACCACGACACGACGCCGAGCAGCCCTCCGAGCGTCGTGATGTCGTGCAGGCCCAGCCAATCCAGCACCCGGGTCATCACCGATTTGTTGGCCAGCGCGGTCAGGCCGATGGTGAGCACCATGGCCACGAACACCGACAGCAGGGCGATCAGGTCGGACAGCTTGGTGCGCAGGAAGCCGTCTTTCTCGCCGCGCTGTTCCCACATCTGGCTGAGCGCCTCGCGCAGGTTGGACATCCAGCCCAGGCCCGCCCATGCCGCGGTGGCCAGCCCGATGACGCCGACGGTGCCGCGCGAGGCGATGGCCGAATCCATCAGTTGCACCAACTGGCTGCCGAAGTCCCCCGACACGGTCTGCCGGATCCGCTGCTCGATCTGATCCATCAGATCCGGCCGGCTGGCCAGGATGAAGCCGCCGGCGGCGAAACCGACCATCAGCAAGGGGAACAACGCGAACACCGTGAAGTAGGTGATGCCCGCGGCGTAGAAGTCGCCCTTGCAGTCGTTGTAGCGTTCCTGCGCCCGCATCACCCGGTCGAACCAGGGGTAGCGGCTGCGCAGTCGATCCAGCACACCCGGTTTGTCGTCCGGCTCGGCCATGCGGTCTCTCCCGGGTGTCAGCGCGTCGGCGGCAGGAATCCCACCCTGTCATATACCCGCTGCAGCGTCTTTGTAGCCACGTCCCCGGCCCGCTCGGCCCCCTTCGCCAACACCGCCGTGAGCTCGGCCGGATCGGCCAGCAGTTCGTCGACGCGGTTCTTGATCGGGGTGACGAATTCGACCACGGCTTCCGCGGTCTCGGTCTTCAGGTCGCCGTAGCCGCGGCCGGCGTAGCCCTCGACCAGCTTGTCGATATCGGTGCCGGTGACCGCCGACTGGATGGTCAACAGATTCGACACGCCGGGCTTGTTCTCCGGATCGAACCGGACCTCGGCGTCGTTGTCGGTGACCGCCGAGCGGATCTTCTTGGCCGTCTTCTTCGGATCGTCGAGCAGGCTGATCAAGCCCTTGTCGGTGGCCGCCGACTTGCTCATCTTGGCCGTCGGGTCCTGCAGGTCGTAGATCTTGGCGGTGGCCTTGGGGATCATCGCCTCGGGCACGACGAAGGTGCCGGGGAAGCGCGCGTTGATGCGCTCGGCCAGGTCACGGGCGAGTTCGAGATGCTGGCGCTGGTCTTCGCCGACGGGCACCAGGCCGGTGTCGTACAGCAGGATGTCGGCGGCCATCAGCACCGGGTAGGTGAACAGCCCCACGGTGGTCGCGTCGGTGCCCTGTTTCTGCGACTTGTCCTTGAACTGCGTCATCCGCGAGGCCTGACCGAACCCGGTGAAGCAGCCCAGCACCCAGGCCAGCTCCGCGTGCGCGGGCACCTGGCTCTGCACGAACACCGTGGCCTTGACGGGATCCACCCCGAGCGCCAGGTACTGAGCCGCGGTGACCAGCGTGCGCTTGCGCAGCACCTCGGGTTCCTGCGCGACGGTGATGGCGTGCAGGTCGACGACGCAGAAGTAGGCGTCGTAGTCGTGCTGCAGGCTCACCCACTGGTTGACCGCCCCGAGCGCGTTACCGAGGTGCAGGGAGTCGGAAGTGGGCTGCGCGCCGGAGAACACGACGGGCTTGGCTGGAGTGCTCATGATCCCTCGATTTTCGCACTGACGTCATCCGAATTCCCCGCGGGTCAGCTGACGCAGCACCCGCAGGAAGGTGCGCCGGTCGGCCGGGTCCAGTTCGCCGAGCCACCGCTCCTCCCCCCGCTGGATCTCGGCCTGGACGGCGTCCTTGACCCGCCTGCCGTCGGCGGTGATGGCCAGCAGCCGAACCCGGCGGTCGTCGGGGTCGGGGTGGCGCTCGATGTACCCGGCCCGCTGGAGCTGATCGAGGGTGGGGATGATCCGTGACTTGTCCGCGCCGATCGCCTCGGCCAGCGCGGCCTGGGTGCGCATCGGTGCGCCGTCCAGCGCGGTCAGCACGACATAGCCCCACATGGTCAGGCCGTGCTTGCGCAGCACGGGTTCCTCGGCGGCGACGGTGTCGCGCAGCAGCGGGGCCAGCATCGCCGCGAGGTCGGGGCGCCGGGCAGCCATCCGAACATGGTAGGCATTGCCATACCGTATGCAGACGCATATCGTATGCGGATGCATACTATTGATGATCTTCGCCCCGCCCATCGCACCGCCGTCCTGGCCACCGTCCCCGTCGTCGCGGCGGTCAGCGCCGAGGACCTGCGCCGGCCCACCCCGTGCGCCGGTTGGGACCTGACCGATCTACTCGCCCACATGACCGTGCAGCATCGCGGTTTCGCGGCGGCGGCCCGCGGCAACGGCGCCGACGCGGGGGTCTGGGACGCCACCGCGGTTCGCGACGCGCTGACCCGCGCACCCGGCGACACCTACGCCGCGGCCGCCCATGACGTACTGGAGGCGTTCGCCGCTCCCGAAGCGGCGCAAATACCGTTCGCGCTACCGGAATTCGGGCCGGGAGCGGTGTTTCCCGGGGCCGTCGCGATCGGCTTCCACCTCATCGACTACGTCGTGCACGGGTGGGATGTGGCAGCCACTCTCGGCCAGGATTACCACCTGCCCACCGACGTGCTCGAGGCGGCCCTGCCACTGGCGCTGATGGTGCCCGACGGCGACTACCGCAGCATCCCCGACGCGCCGTTCGGGCCGGCCCACCAGGGCCCGGCCGCCGACGTTCTCGACCGAATCGTCGCCCATCTGGGCCGGGACCCGCATTGGCAGCCATCACGTCCACCCGCGACACACTGAATTCCCTTGCGCACCATCGCCCTTTCTCGATAGGGCGCAGTAATCCGATACCCGGGATACCATCCCAGCCGTGCGAATCAGCCTGATGTACTGCGTCTTTCTGGTGCTGAGCCTGCTCGCGCCCGTTCCAGCGGCGGCCGCGCCGCAGCCGGAACGGGTGGTGGTCATCGTTTCCGGCGGGGCCGCGGTCACGCCGTTCACCGAGCCCGCAAGCGCATGCCGATCCGGCCTGGCCGCAGGCAACACCGACACGGCGCTGCGGCAGATGTTGTTGGACGCGGGCCATGTCGTGTACACCTCGCCCGCGATGGCGGGGCGCGGCGTCGTCGTCGACCAGGGCGGCTTCGGCGCCTTCGGCGACTGCCCAACGACGTTGCCCGACAACATGACCGTCGACTCCACCGCCTCGATCGACCTCGCCGGCGAGCACCTTGCCCGCTTCCTGACATACCTGCACGACACTCGAGCGGTCGGCACCGTCGACATCATCGGGCACTCGATGGGCGGGTTGTACTCCCGCGCGGCGATCCGTGTGTTGCAAACCCTGCACTCGCCGATCCGGATCCGTTCGCTGACGACACTCGGCACCCCATGGCAGGGTTCCTTCCTGTCCGACTATGCCAACGGCATCACCCCGCTGTCGGACTGCCTCGGCGACACGTTCTGTGAGCAGAACATGCGCGCCTTCGGTGACGAGGTGACCCGGTTGATGAGCGGATCGGGTCGCGAAGTCAACCAGGGTTACCTGATGGGCCCCGGCGGCTGGAACGAATTCCAGGCGGGCGTGCTCGACACCGTCCCGGTGACCCTCATCGCGGGCGACCGGTTCGACGTACCGGGATCGGCGAACCCGACGGTATGGCCGAACGACGGGTTGGTCAGTCGGCGCAGCGCGCTCGCCACCGACGTCGACGAACGCATCCTGCCCCGCCGCCGCTGCGCGGTATTCGATGACACGCACAGCATCTACGTCTCCGACGCCGCCGGTTTGCCCTGGGACACCGCGCTCACCTGGGATCCGCGGGTGTTCGAGGCGGTCCGCGCCGCGCTGACCGAGGACCCGGCCCCGGTTCCCAACCGGCAGGGATGCTGAACGGGTCTGCTAGGAGAATTCGACGGTCACCGGGGCGTGATCGGACCAGCGCAACGCGTAGAGCTCGGCCCGCTCCACCCGGGCCGACACCGCGCGCTCGGCCAGGCCCGCGTTGGCCAGGTGATAGTCGATGCGCCAGCCGGCGTCGTTGTCGAAGGCCTTGCCGCGCCAGGACCACCAGCTGTACGGGCCGGCGACGTCGGGGTGCAGCCGGCGCACCACATCCACCCAGCCGGTGGCCATCAGATCGGTCAGCCACTGCCGTTCACTGGGCAGGAACCCGGCCTTCTTGACGTTGTTCTTCCAGGCCTTGATGTCGTTCTCGGTGTGCGCGATGTTCCAGTCACCGCACAGCACGGTGTCCCGGTTGCCGGCCAGTAGCTGGGCCATCCTGGCCTCGATGGCGGCCATGAACCGTTCCTTCTCCAGCTGCCGTTCCGTCTCGGCCTCACCGGTGGGCAGGTAGACACTGGCGACGGTGGCGCCGCCGGTCTCGACCTCGATATAGCGGCCGTGGGTGGCGAACTCCTCGGACTCCAGGATCCGCACCGCGCTGAACGGGGTGCGCGAGAGCACGGCAACGCCGTTGCGGCCCTTGACATGTGGTTCCGCCGACGCCAGGTGCCAATCGTCGGCCAAGGCGGGGGCCAGGGCGTCGCGCAGCTGCTCGTCATCGGCCCGGGTCTCCTGCAGGCAAACGATGTCGGCGCGGGACTCCTTCAGCCAGGGCAGCAACCCCAGGTTCTCGCTGGAACGCTGCTTGACCGCGGCGCGGATGCCGTTGACGTTGACGGTGGTGACGATCACGCCAGCACCCTAGTGCAGCCCACCGACAAGCAGCCCGCCGGATCTTGCGGTACCGGCGGTACCGTTTTAGTGTCGGGCCGTATGACCGAACGCGCGCCGTTCCACCTCGGGTCGGGTGAACCGATCCTGCTGTTGCATCCGTTCCTGTGCTCGCAGAACGTCTGGCGGACGGTGGCACCCCAACTGGCCGAGACCGGCCGGTTCGAGGTGCTGGCCCCGACCATGATCGGCCACCACGGCGGACCGCGTGCGCCGGGCTGGCTGCTCGACACCGCCACCCTGGTCGACGATGTCGAGCGCCGGATGGACGAAATCGGCTGGGACACAGCCCATATCGTCGGGAACTCACTGGGCGGCTGGGTGGCCTTCGAACTGGAACGTCGGGGCCGGGCACGCACCCTGACCGGTATCGCCCCCGCGGGCGGCTGGGGTCGGCATTCGCTCACCAAGTACGAGACCGTGCTCAAGTTCGTGCTCGGCGGCCCGGCGTTGCTCGCCGCCCGGCTGATCGGCCCGCGGATCCTGGACGTGCCGTTCGGCACCCGCATCGCCACGCTTCCCGTCAGCGGACCCGCCGACGGTCCCAGCCGCACCGACCTGGACCTGCTGGTGCAGGACGCCACCCACTGCACCGCCTACCTGCAGTTGCTGGTCAAAACGCTGCGGCTGCCCGGTCTGCTGGAACTCGCCGACGTCGGCGTGCCCACCCACCTGGTGCTGTGCGAGAAGGACCGGGTATTCCCCACCCCGCGCGGCACTCGCTACTTCGTCGACCACCTGCCACCCGACACCCGGGTCACCCGGCTGCCCGGCTTGGGGCACGTCCCCATGCTCGAGGCGCCCGGCCGGGTCACCCAGCTGATCACCGAGTTCGTCGACGCCCACACCGAACCCCGGCGCGCGGCACCGCCGGCCGGGTGACGCCGAAACTACGGTTCATCGCGCGAATTCACGGAAATCGCGCCACAAACCGTAGTGTCGGCGCCGCTCAGCTGTTGGCGGCCTCCAGCGCGGCGTTAAACGTCTTGCTCGGACGCATCACCGCCGCCGTCTTCTCCGGATCCGGGTAGTAGTAGCCGCCGATGTCGGCATGCCCACCCTGCACCGCGTTGAGCTCGTCGACGATCGCGGCCTCGCTGTCGGCCAGCGTCTTGGCCAGCGGCGCGAAATGCTCGGCCAGCTCCTGGTCCTCGGTCTGCTCGGCCAGTGCCTGCGCCCAGTACAGGGACAGGTAGAACTGGCTACCCCGGTTGTCCAGTTCACCGGCCTTACGCGACGGAGACTTGTTCTCGTCCAACAACTTTCCGACAGCGGCGTCCAGTGTGTCGGCCAGCACCTTGGCCTTCGCGTTGTCCGTCTTGTTGCCCAGGTCCTCGAGGCTGGCACCGATGGCCAGGAACTCGCCGAGCGAGTCCCAGCGCAGGTGGTTCTCCTCGACCAGTTGGCTGACGTGCTTGGGCGCCGAACCGCCGGCACCGGTCTCGTACAGCCCGCCGCCGGCCATCAACGGCACGATCGAGAGCATCTTCGCGCTGGTACCCAACTCCAGGATCGGGAACAGGTCGGTGAGGTAGTCGCGCAGGATGTTGCCGGTCGCCGCGATGGTGTCCTTGCCCCGGATGACCCGCTCCAGCGTGTACCTCATGGCCCACACCTGCGGCAGGATCGTGATGTCCAGACCCTCGGTGTCCTCCTCCTTGAGGTAGGCCTTCACCTTCTTGCGCAGCTCGTTCTCGTGCGGGCGCTCGTCGTCGAGCCAGAACACCGTCGTCATCCCGGACAGCCGGGCCCGGTTGACGGCCAGCTTGACCCAGTCCCGGATCGGGGCGTCCTTGACGATGGGCATGCGCCAGATGTCGCCGGCTTCGACGTTCTGGCTCAGCAGCACCTCACCGGTGTCGTTGTCCACGATGTCGGCGACGCCGTCCTCCGGGATCTCGAAGGTCTTGTCGTGGCTGCCGTACTCCTCGGCCTTCTGCGCCATCAGCCCGACGTTGGGAACGGTGCCCATGGTGGTCGGATCGAACTGACCGTTCGTCTTACAGAAGTTGATCATCTCCTGGTACATGCGGGAGAAGGTCGACTCCGGGTTCACCGCCTTGGTGTCCTTGGTGCGGCCGTCGGCGCCGTACATCTTGCCGCCGAGGCGGATCATCGCCGGCATCGACGCATCCACGATGACGTCGGACGGGGAGTGGAAGTTGGAAATGCCCTTGGCCGAGTCCACCATCGCCAGTTCGGGCCGGTGCTCGTGGCATCGGTGCAGGTCCTCGATGATCTCCTCGCGCTGCGAGGCGGGCAGGGACTCGATCTTGTCGTAGAGGTCGGACAGGCCGTTGTTGACGTTGACGCCGAGCTCGTCGAACAGCTTGCCGTGCTTGGCGAACGCGTCCTTGTAGAAGACCTTCACCGCGTGACCGAACACGATCGGGTGGCTGACCTTCATCATGGTCGCCTTGACGTGCAGCGAGAACATCACGCCCGTCTTGTAAGCGTCTTCGATCTGCTCTTCGTAGAAGTCGATCAGCGCCTTCTTGCTCATGTACATGCTGTCGATCACGTCACCGTTGTCGAGCTTGACCTCGGGCTTGAGCACGATGGTCTGACCACCCGCGGTCTTGAGCTCCATGCGGACGTTGCGGTCCCTGTCCAGCGTCATCGACTTCTCGCCGTGGTAGAAGTCGCCGGTCTTCATGGTCGCGACATGCGTCCGGGAGGCCTGCGACCACTCGCCCATGCTGTGCGGATGCTTGCGGGCGTACTCCTTGACGGCCTTCGGGGCACGGCGATCGGAGTTACCCTCCCGCAGCACCGGGTTCACGGCGCTGCCCAGGATCTTGCCGTAGCGGGCCTTGATCTCTTTTTCTTCGTCGGTCTTCGGATCGCCGGGGTATTCGGGCAGGTTGTAGCCCTTGCCCTTGAGCTCCTTGATGGCGGCCAGCAGCTGGGGCACCGAGGCGCTGATGTTGGGCAGCTTGATGATGTTGGCGCTGGGGTCCTGGGTCAGCTCGCCAAGCGCGGCCAGGTTGTCGGGGACCTTCTGCTCATCGGTCAGGTAGTCGCCGAACTCGGCCAGGATGCGCGCGGCCACGGAGATATCACTGGTCTGCACGTCGATACCGGCGGCGCCGGCGAAAGTTCGGATCACCGGGAGGAAGGCGTAGGTGGCAAGCAGCGGGGCTTCGTCGGTCAGCGTGTAGATGATGGTCGGCTGCTGGGCGCTCATGGTTGTTCTTACGGCCTCACTGTCGGTGTCAGATATGCGGCGTGCGACACGGGCCCAAAAGCGACGTGCCCATTGGTGGTGGGTGCCTTTTCCCTTGGCGTGTCACTGTCTGCTGAGGCTGTCCGGGTTCCGGCAGCGCTCGAGCGCAACACTACAAGGGCCGCGTACCGCGTGACGGGCCAACCTTGACTACTGACCAGTAGCTTTCGTCCCGCGGCGGCCGACATCCCGGTGAACCCAGTGGCCTTCGGTCGAGGCGGTGAGCTAGGCTTTGCATCGGTCATGAGTGCCAGCACCAAGCCCCGGCTTGCTGGCCGGCAACCCTCCAACCGCGGTGGGGTGCTCCGGGTGAGGACCAGGTTGTGTAGCCGAAAGCGGCTACCGGCAAGCGCGGGTCCGTACTGACGGACGGACCCCCAGACACAGATGGAGGTTCGTTTCCCATGAGCACGCCAGAAGAAAAGCTCGCAAGCTGGTCCTTCGAGACCAAGCAGGTGCACGCCGGCCAGACCCCCGACGCCGCCACGAACGCGCGGGCCCTGCCGATCTACCAGACCACGTCGTACACGTTCGACAGCACCGACCACGCCGCCGCGCTGTTCGGGCTCGCCGAGCCGGGCAACATCTACACCCGCATCGGCAACCCCACCACCGACGTCATCGAGCAGCGGGTCGCCGCGCTGGAAGGCGGTGTGGCCGCGCTGTTCCTGTCCTCCGGGCAGGCGGCCGAGACGTTCGCCATCCTGAACCTGGCCTCGGCCGGCGATCACATCGTGTCCAGCCCGCGGCTCTACGGCGGCACCTACAACCTGTTCCACTACTCGCTGCCCAAGCTCGGCATCGAGGTCAGCTTCGTCGACAACCCCGACGACCCGGAGTCCTGGCGCGCGGCCGTGCGGCCCAACACCAAGGCCTTCTTCGCCGAGACCATCTCCAACCCTCAGATCGACGTGCTCGACATTCCCGCGGTGGCCGGGGTGGCGCACGACAACGGCGTGCCGCTGATCGTCGACAACACCATCGCGACCCCGTACCTGATCCAGCCGATCGCGCACGGTGCCGACATCGTCGTGCACTCGGCCACCAAGTACCTGGGCGGCCACGGGTCGGCGATCGCCGGCGTGATCGTCGACGGCGGCACCTTCGACTGGACGAACGGGCGGTTCCCCGGCTTCACCGAGCCGGACCCCAGCTATCACGGTGTGGTGTTCGCCGACCTGGGCGCACCCGCGTACGCGCTCAAGGCACGCGTGCAGTTGCTGCGCGACCTGGGCAGCGCGCTGTCGCCGTTCAACGCCTTTCTCATCGCGCAGGGATTGGAAACGCTGAGCCTGCGTGTTGAACGTCACGTGTCCAATGCGCAGCGAGTGGCCGAGTACCTGGCCGGGCATCCCGACGTCCTCTCGGTGAACTACGCGGGTCTGCCCACCTCGCCGTGGTACGAGGTGGGCCGCCGGATCGCCCCGAAGGGCACCGGCGCGGTGCTGGCCTTCGAACTGGCCGGCGGTATCGCGGCCGGAAAGGCGTTCGTCGACGCGTTGACCCTGCACAGCCACGTCGCCAACATCGGTGATGTGCGCTCGCTGGTCATCCATCCCGCGTCCACCACCCACCAGCAGCTGACCCCGCAGGAGCAGCTGACCACCGGTGTCACGCCGGGCCTGGTGCGGTTGGCCGTCGGCATCGAGGGCATCGACGACATCCTGGCCGATCTGGAACAGGGCTTCGCGGCGGCCCGGCAGGTGTTGTCCGACACGGCGGCGGCAGTGTGACCGTGTCAGATACCCGCCCCGCCGTGTCCCTGCCGGCCGAAGGCGAAACCGCCCTCGTCGACATCGGCTCGCTGCCGCTGGAGAGCGGCGCGGTGCTCGACGACGTCACCATCGCCGTGCAGCGCTGGGGTGAGCTGTCCCCCGAGCGCGACAACGTCGTGATGGTGCTGCACGCCCTGACCGGTGATTCACACGTGACCGGTCCGGCCGGCCCCGGCCATCCCACCCCCGGCTGGTGGGACGGTGTGGCCGGGCCGGGCGCCCCGATCGACACCGACCGCTGGTGCGCCATCTCGACCAACGTGCTGGGTGGCTGCCGCGGCTCCACCGGTCCCAGCTCGCTGGCCAGGGACGGCCGTCCGTGGGGTTCCCGGTTCCCGACCATCACGATCCGCGACCAGGTGAACGCCGACCTGGCGACGCTGGCCGCGCTGGGCATCACCCGGGTGGCGGCGGTGATCGGCGGTTCCATGGGCGGGGCCCGGGCCCTGGAGTGGATCATCGGGCACCCGGACACCGTGCGCACGGCACTGGTCCTGGCCGTCGGCGCGCGCGCGACCGCCGACCAGATCGGTACGCAGAGCAGTCAGGTGGCCGCCATCAAGGCCGACCCGAACTGGCAGGGCGGTGACTACCACGGCACTGGGCGCCTGCCCAGCGCCGGGATGGAGATCGCGCGGCGGTTCGCGCACCTGACGTATCGCGGTGAGGCCGAATTGGATTCGCGGTTCGGCAACGATGTCCAGGGTGATGATGACGCCCGCTTCGCCATCGAGAGCTATCTGGAGTATCAGGGCGCGAAGCTGGTGTCCCGGTTCGACGCGGGCACCTATGTGGCGCTGACGGACGCGCTGTCCAGCCACGACGTCGGCCGCGGCCGGGGCGGGGTGGCCGCGGCGCTGGAGTCCTGCCAGGTGCCGGTGATCGTCGGGGGCATCACCTCCGATCGGCTGTATCCCATTCGCCTGCAACAGGAATTGGCCGACCTGCTCCCCGGGTGCGCGGGGCTCAACGTCGTCGATTCGATCTACGGCCACGACGGCTTCCTGGTCGAGACCGACTCGGTGGGTGCCCTGATCCGGCAGACGCTGAAGCTCGCATCGCAGTGAGCGAGTCGACCCGGCCCCGGTCGCTGTCCTTCGGGGAGGAGGCCGCCGCCTACGAGCGCGGCCGGCCGTCCTACCCGCCGGAGGCGATCGACTGGCTGCTCCCGCCGGGCGCGCACACCGTGCTCGACCTGGGTGCCGGTACCGGCAAGCTGACCATCCGGCTGGCCGAACGCGGACTCGACGTGATCGCCGTCGACCCGATCCCCGAGATGCTGGAAGTCCTCTCCACCTCGCTGCCCGACATCCCGGCCCTGCTGGGGACGGCCGAGGAGATCCCGCTGCCCGACGACAGCGTGGATTCGGTGTTGGTGGCCCAGGCCTGGCACTGGTTCGACGCCGACCGCGCGGTGGCCGAGATCGCCAGGGTGCTGCGCCCCGGCGGCCGGCTCGGGCTGGTGTGGAACACCCGCGACGAACGGATGGGCTGGGTGAAAGACCTGGGCCGGATCATCGGCCACGAGGATCACGCCCTCGAGCAGAAGGTGACCCTGCCCGAACCGTTCGCCGCGGTCGAGCGGGCGCACTTCGAATGGACGAGTTACCTGACCCCGCAGGCACTGGTCGACCTGGTGGCCTCGCGCAGCTACTGCATCACCTCACCGGCCGAGGTCCGCACCCGCACGCTCGACGAGGTCCGCGAGTTGTTGAGAACCCATCCGGCGCTGGCGAATACGACCGGGCTGGCACTGCCCTATGTGACGGTGGGTATCCGCGCGACGCTGGGCTGACCGCACCAGCGGGCCGTCGCCGCCGCCAGAGCGCCGGCCGCTGCCGCGTCGACAGTGTCGGCTGCCCAAGCGACGTAAGCGTCGGGCCGCAGCAGGAGCGCCGCGGGCGCTGCTGCGCATGCACCGGTCACCACGTTGACGCGGTCCGGCAACCCCGTCACGTCGAGTACGCCACCGGACAGGTCGAGCAGCACCGGCCGCGCCTCGTGCAGCAGGTCGGCGACCCGCCGGCCATCGTCGAGGGTCACGTCGGGCACCATCCGGCCGGCCAGCGGATGGTCGTCACCGACGTCATATCGGACGTCGGAGCCGGCCAGCAGCCCGGCGAGGTGGGCAGCCACCGCGGGCTTGCCGACCAGCTCGGCGAAAAGTGTTCGCAGCGCGGCGACTTCAGGTCCAGGCGCGGCGAGTGCCAGCTGCGCCATCGAGTGCATCATCACTCGCTCCCCCACCGGATACCGCTCGCTGTGGTAGCTGTCCAGCAGGGCGTCACCCGCCCAGCCGTTGACCGCCGCGGCCAGTTTCCACCCCAGGTTGACGGCGTCCTGCATACCGAGGTTCAAGCCGGGACCACCCATCGGCGAATGCACGTGCGCCGCGTCGCCGAGCAACAGCACCCGGCCCACCCGGTAGCGCTCGGCCTGGCGGGTGTTGATGCCGTCGAGCCGGCGCAGGGCATGCTCCCCGGGCTTCCTCGGCGCTTCCAGCGGAACGTCGACACCGAGGATGCGCCGCAGGCTGTCCCGGAGCTCATCCAGTGAGATGGGGCTTGCCGAGCTGCCGACGGTCCAGCCGTATTCGACGGTGCCCACCATGGGACGGTGGGGTTCCAGCGGGAACACGACGATCGAGCCGCGCTCGAACCTGCTGTAGCCGAACGGCAGCAGCCCGAAACCCGGCACTTCATAGCCGCGACCAGGCACCAGCAGGTGCTCGGGCAGGTGCACGTGGGCGATCCTGCTGACGATGTCGGAGGTGTGGCCGGTGAAGCCGACGCCGAGGTTCTTGCGCACCGTACTGCGGCCACCGTCGGCGCCGACCAGGTATCGGGCGGTCAGTTCGTAAGAACGGCCGTGCGCGCGCACGGTCACGGTGACCTCGTCGTCGGTGTGTCGGAAATCGGTGAGTGCATGGCCCCACCGGATGTCCACCCCGAGCTCGTGGGCCCGCCGTTCCAGCAGGCGCACCAGCCGTGGTTGCGGCACCAGCAAGGCGTACATCGGGTTGTCCTGCAGCCCAAGGAAGCTCAGCGCCATTCCGGCGAACATCCAACCCGCGGAAGGCTTCGGGGGGCCGCCCTCGCCACCGAACGTGTGATAGAGGCCGCGCATGTCGAGTTGGCGGATGACCTGGCCGACAAGCCCGTTGGCCTTCGGCTCGGAGCTGGGCCCGGGGAGCTGGTCCAGCACCACCGCCCGCACACCCGCCAGCGCCAGTTCGCAGGCCAGCATCAGGCCGTTCGGGCCTGCGCCGGCAATCACCACCGGCTCAGCCACGACTGCTCTCCGGGTCGGCCAGACCGGCGGCGACGGCCGCGAATCCCTGCCGCAGTAGCTGCGGAAAGGCGACCGGTGGGTCTGCCTTCGCGTAGGCGTCGGCGGCCGCGTCGCCGACGGCGTGCACCACACCGGCGACCAGCCGCGGGTACATGTCGGTATGCGGGTCGGTGCCGGTGCGTTCGGCGATCACCGCGATCCACTCCTCGAGCAACGCCTTGCCCACGGCCCCACGAACCTCTGGGCTCATCAACAGTTTTCGGACCTCGAGGAGTTCCTCGCGGGTGGGCACACCGGATTCAGGCCCGGCGTCGGCGAAATCCTGCTCCAGCGGGAGTAGCACGGATTCGGTGATTGCCGTCCACAGGGGTTCGGTGGCCGGACGCGCGCGTAGTTCGGTGATGCTGCGGCGTAACCGCTCGGTCTGCCGGTAGGCGAGCGCCTCGTACTTACCGGTGAAGTAGTTGTTGAAGGTGCGCAGCGACACCCCGGCAAGCCGGGCGATGTCCTCCCGGGTGACGTTCTCCAGGCCGTGCCTGAAGGTCAGTTCCAGCGCGGCGTCGCTGAGAGCGCGGCGGGTATCGAGCTTTTTGCGTTCACGCAGTCCGGCTGCCATGCCACCCAGCGTACATATTTTTGCCCGCCGGGCAAGATTTCCCGGAAGGGCTACAGCGCGACGCGTTCCCGGTCCCGTCGGGCGACGCCGGTCTGCGCATCGAAGAAGTACGTCCGCTCCGGCGGCAGCACGAAACCGATGTCGGTGCCCGGTGCCAGCACGGTATCGGCCGGGGCCTGCGCGATCACCCGGGTCTGTTCGTCACCGGTGCCGACGACGGCGGTCACCAGTACGTGACTGCCCAGGGGCTCGACGAAGTCGACGCGCGCCGCCATCATGCCGGGCGCGCGCTGGCGGTGCAGCTGCAGATGCTCGGGCCGCACGCCGACGGTGACCGGGCCGTCCTCCGATGCCGCCGGCGTCACCTCGGCACCACCGATGTGCAGCAGGCCGGACCGGATCACCCCCGGCATCAGGTTCATCGGCGGGCTGCCCATGAACGCCGCGACGAACGTGTTGGCCGGCCGGTTGTAGATATCGTCGGTGGTGCCGATCTGCTGCACCTCGCCCTCGGACATCACGCACAGCCGGTCCCCCAGCGTCATCGCCTCCACCTGGTCGTGGGTGACGTAGATGGAGGTCACCGGAACCTCTCGGTGCAACCGCTTGAGGTCACCGCGAACCTGGTTGCGCAGCTTGGCATCCAGATTCGACAGCGGCTCGTCGAGCAGGAACGCCTGCGGTTCGCGCACCAGCGCCCGGCCCATCGCCACCCGCTGCCGCTGACCGCCCGACAACTGCCCCGGCTTGCGGTCCAGCAGCGCGGTGATCTGCAGCAGCTCGGCCGTTTCCCGCACCCTGCGGTCGATTTCGGCGCGCGGCGTGCGACGCTGCCGCAGACCGTACGCCAGGTTGCGGTACACCGACATGTGCGGGTAGAGCGCGTAGTTCTGGAACACCATCGCAATGTCCCGCTGGCCGGGAGTGAGGTCGTTGACGACGGTGCCTCCGATCCGGATCTCCCCTGAGGTGGGTTTGTCGAGTCCGGCCAACATGCGCAGCGCGGTGCTCTTACCGCAACCCGACGGTCCGACCAGGATCAGGAACTCCCCGTCGGCCACCGTGAGATTCAGCCCTTTGAGGGCGTGTACACCGCCGGGGAATCGGCGGCTGACGTCACGGAACTCTACTTCTGCCACCGCTCATCCCTTCAGTCCGGTGCTGGCCACCGATTGCACGAAATACCGTTGCGCACCGACGAAGACCAGCAGCATCGGCAACAGGCTCATCACGTTGGCCGCCATCAGCAACGGCCACTTCACCCGATGCGCCCCCTGGAAGTAGCTGAGCCCCAACGGGATCGTCATCTGATCCTGGGAAGTGATCACGATCAACGGCCACAGGAAGTCGTTCCAGGAGGTGAGCACCGTCAGCGCCGCCAGGGTCGACAGTGCCGGTAACGACAGCGGGAGGACGATCTTGAACAGCACCCCCAGACGCGACGTCCCGTCCACCCGCGCCGCCTCCTCGAGCTCCACCGGCACCGTCTGGAAGAACTGGCGCAGGAAGAAGATCCCGAAGGCGGTGGCCAGATTGGGCAGCATCAACGCCCCGATGTGATCGATGCCCAGGCCGGCCCACACGTTGTCGCCGAACCATTTGACGATGAGGAAGACGGGGATCATGGTGACCTGGAACGGCACCATGAGCGTGGCCATCAGCGTCACGAAAAGGGCACCCCGGCCCAGGAATCGGATCCGGGCGAAGGCGTACCCGGCCAGGCTGCAGACGACGAGGTTGCTGACCAGCACCACCGCGGTGACCATGACGCTGTTGGCGAAGAAGTGGCCGAACGGCGCGGCGGACCAGGCCTCGGCGTAATTCTCGAAGCGTGGCCGCTCGGGCACCAGCACCGGCGGGAAGCGGTTGGCCTCCCCCTCGGTCTCCAGCGACGTGACGAGCATCCACAGCAGCGGAACCAGCAGCAGGAAGGTCAGCGGAATGAGCACCAGGTGCCACGGGCTGAACGGCAGCCGCCACCGCCACCGCCGGCGCGGCGGCGCCGGATCCGGTTGCCGCGCCGGTGCGGCCGCGGGGCGGGACTGGACGGCGGTCATGAGGCGTACACGTGCATACGCGCGAGCCGGAATTGGATCGCGGTGATCACCAGGATGACCACGAACAGCGCGTAGGCCATCGCCGCGGCGTAGCCGGCGTCGAACTGCACGAAGGCGCGGTCCCACAGGTAGTACACGATGACGGTGGTCGCCCGCAGCGGCCCGCCCCGCGTGGTGGCGTAGACCTCGTCGAACAACTGCAGCGCGTTGATGGTCAGCCAGACGACGAGGAACAGGTTCGCCGGGCCGAGCAACGGCACCGTGATGGTGCGGAACCGGGTGAAGGCACTCGCTCCGTCGATCGCGGCCGCCTCGTGCAGTTCGGCCGGAACTCCTTGCAGCGCAGCCAGGTACACGATGACCGAGAATCCGGTCCAGCCCCAGATCGTCATCGCCACGATCACGTACATCGCCTGCGACGGGGAGGCCAGGAACGGCTGGGACGGGGCGCCGACGGCGTTCAGCGCCGCGTTCACCAGGCCGTAGTCCCGGTCGGTGAGCCACAGGAAGATGATGCCCTGCGAGATGGTCGAGACCGCCATCGTGATGTAGGCGGCCGTGCGGTACACCGCCATGAACCGCAACGGGCGGTTGAGTGCCGCCGCGACCAGCAACCCGACCAGCATCGTGCCGGGCACGAACAGCGTGGTGTAGACGATGGTGTGCTTGATCGCCTCGACGAATACCGGGTCCTGCGCCAGCTTGCGATAGTTGTCCAGCCCGACCCACGGCGTCTCCGGCGTGAGCAGATCCGAGTGCTGAAACGACAGCACCAACGACATCAACACGGGCAGCAGACCGAAGACGCCGATGAGTGCCGCCGCCGGGCTGACCAGCGTCCAGCCCGCCACGCTGTCCGAGTGCCGCAGCCGGAGCAGGGCCATCACCGCAGCCGCTACTTCCCGGCCAGGGCCGCGTCGGCGGCTTGGGCCGCGGCGTCCAGGGCGGCCGCGGATTGCTCCTTGCCGAGCATGACCGACACGATGGCCTGCCCCAGCGCCTCGGAGATCGCCGGATACTGCTCCACCGCCGGCCTGACCTTGCGCACGTTGGCCAGGTTCTCCACGAAGGTGGCACTGCCGTCGAGCTTTTCGTTGAGTTGCTGACGGAACGCCGGGTCCTGGCCGACGGACTGCCGGGTGGGCAGGTCACCGGTGCCCAACGAGAACGTCTTGACCTGCTCGGGGGCGGTCAACCATCGGACGAAGTCGGTCGCCGCCTGCTTGCGCCGGTCGCCGTTGTCGAACACCACCCAGTTGTCCGGGCCGGAGATGGTCTGGTGCGCACCGGCCGAGCCGGCGAAGGTGGGCATCACCTGCACGCCGTACTCGATATCGGAGAGCTGACTCAGGTCCCACGGACCGGTGACGAGCATCGCGACCTTTCCGCTGTTCATCAGTTTAGGGCCGTTCTCGTTGGTGGTGTCGAGGTAGAGCGACTTGTCGGTGACCGCCATCTGCTGCAGCACCGTCAGTGCGCGCGAACCGGATTCGGAATTGAACGCGGCGTGTTGACGGTCGGCGGACAGAATGTCGCCACCGGCTTCCCACAGCATCGGGACGTAGTGCCAGACGGTGTCCTCGCTGCCGTCGGCGGGGATGAGCCAGCCGTACTGGCCCTTGGCGGGGTCGGTCAGTTTGGCTGCGGCCGAACGGAAATCGTCCCAGGTCCAGGTCGGGCTCGGGGGTGCGACGCCGGCGTCGGCGAAGAGCTTCTTGTTGTAGACGATCGCGAGATTGTCCACCAGCGCGGGGACACCGACGATCTTGTCGCCCACGGTCGCCGCCTCGCGTTCGGCCGGATAGAAGTCCTGCCAGTTCCACTCCGGCTGTGACACCACCGAGGACATGTCGACGACCTGCGGGATCTTGGCGATGTTGGGCGACCACGAGCCGAACATGTAGGCCACGTCGGGGGCACTGCCACCCCGCACCGCGGTGAGCACCTTCTGCAACACCAGGTCGTTGCTGGAGTACAGCTCACTGACCTTCACCTCGGGATGCTCCTTGTTGTACCGGTCGATCAGGCTCTTGAAGACCTCGCCTTCGGTGTCCTGATAACCGTGCCACACCGCGATCTCGATCGGGCCGGACGACGACGAACTCCCACCCCCGCACGCGGCCAGCAGACAGCTGAGGACGACAACCATTGCGATGCACAGCCGGTGTCGGATCACGGTGGACACTCCTTTGTTGGCGACATCTGGACGAGTGGGTGGATCTGCTGGGTGGGCATCCGCTCTCATGGCCATACCGGCGACCGCAGCGGCTCGGGCAGCAAGGCCGCATGGGCGGCCGTCAGCTCGTTGCACAGTTCCCCGATCTGGTCGACGGTCAGCGTCGCCGCGGTGTTCGGGTCGACCATCGCGGCCGCCCGCACCAGGCGTGGATCACCGTCGACGGCGGCGCGGACCGCCAGATCGACGGGTCCGAGGAAGTTCCGGTTCAGCGCGGCGCATTGCGGCGGCAGGTCGCCGACCCGCATCGGATGGGCACCCAACGCGTCGAGCGTGGTGGGGACCTCGACGGCCACGCCGTCCGGCAGGTTGGTGATGAGTCCCTGGTTCACGACGTTGGCCGAGATGACCCGGGTGTGACCGGTTTCCAGCGAGTGGATCACCTGGGGTGCGTACTCGGTGGACCCGGTGTCGATGGGCAGCGGCCGGCTCTCGGCCAATTCCGCACGCACGCGTTGGTATTCGGCGAGATTGGCCGCACTGATGGACACGTACTGACCGATGTTGATGCGGAGCCGATCGACCTCGGCCGGGTGCCGGACGTACCACGGGACGTACTCACTGGAGTGCTCACTCGTCTCGGTCGGGTAATAGCCCAGTCGCCGGTACATGTCCACCCGCACGCGGCGCTGCAGTTCCGGGTCGGCGGCGATGCGCTGATCCAACTGGGGATACAGATTCTGGCCGTCGCGCTCCCAGCGCAGCACCCAGGCCTGGTGGTTGACGCCGGCCGACCAGTACGACACCTGGTCATAGGGCACATCGATCAGCTCGCACAGGCCGACCATCGTCCAGTACACCGAGTGACACAGCCCGAGCACCTTCAACCTCGGCGCGATGTGGTGCAGGTAGGTGACATTCATGGCCATCGGGTTGGTGTAGTTGAGCAGCCAGGCGTCCGGGCATACCTGCTCCATGTCCCTGGCGATGGCCGCCAGTACCGGGAAGGTCCGCAGGCCGCGGAAGATGCCGCCGATGCCGATGGTGTCGCCGATGGTCTGGTTGACCCCGTACCGTGCCGGGATCTCGAAATCACGCACGGTGGCCTGGTGCATGCCCACCTGGATGACGTTGATGACGTAATCGGCGCCGTCGAGGGCACGGCGCCGGTCGACGGTGGCCACCACGTCGGGGGTGGCGCCGGCCGCGTCCGCGGTCGCCCGCGCGATCGCCTCCGCGGTCTCCAGTCGTTCGGCGTCGATGTCGTGCAACACGATCCGCACGGTTTGCAGCTCCGGGAAGGACAGGATGTCCCCGAGCAGCTCGCGGGTGAACTCGACGCTGCCCGCTCCGATGATGACGATGGTGGGTTTCACGTCCGGCTCCTCAGGTCCGCGGTCGCGGGTGTCACGCTGGACGGGTCACCGCGCTTCTCGTCGCTGTAGACCATCAGCGTGGAACCCAGGAGGGCAAGCACGATGCCGGCCGCCCCGTACGGGGTGGGCAGGGTGTGATAGGCGGCCAGTGACACCACGATGGTCAGGGCGGGCGCCAGCGCGTTGGTGGTGGGCGCGACGATGGTGGCCTTGCCCCGGCTCAGCGCCATCACCAGGAACAGCGCTCCGACCGCGTTGAGCAGCTGGGTTATCGCCGTCAATGCCGGTGCCTGCCAAGGAAATCCGGTCGGGATGCCGCCCATGGAGAGCACCGCCACCGGGATCAGGGCGATCGCGCTGATCGCCATCCAGCCGAAGGTGGTGGCGTCGTTCACGCCGATCGTCGCGGCCTTGCGCATGAAGTAGGCCTGCACGCCCCAGGCCACGCAGATCAGGATGGCCAGCACCAGCCAGGGACCCGACGAGCCGGTCGGCTCGGCGCTGGTGATGCTGAACAGCACGATGGCGACCAGCGCGGCGACCAGGCCGACCGCCGCGAGCGCGGTGATCCGTTCGCGCAGCAGCACCATCGCCATCAGCACCGTCACCGCGGGTGAGATCGACACGATCGGGAAGATCAGGTAGGCCGGGCCCATGGTGAGCGCCTGGAACAGCAGCAGCTGCCCACCGGCTCCCGTCAAGCCGATGAGCAATCCGTAGACCGCGGCGCGCGGGCTGCGGTCGAAGCGGGCGCCCCGCAGCGCGAACACGGCGGGGATGATCATGGTCAACGCCCAGATGCAGTAGATCATCTCGTCGGGATAGCCGTACCGGGTGGCCGGCAGCGCGGAGAACGCGCCCCACACGCCCCAGAAGAGCACCAGGAGGGTGGCGTAGCCGATCCAGCCGCGCCGCCCGGACGATACCTCGGTCATCTGTCTTCCTTCTTCGATCATGCTGTGGCCGTGCGGAGTTGGCCGACCAGGTGCGGACTCACCGCGTGCCCGCTGGATCTGGCCGCGTAGAGCGCGGCGCCCACCGCGGGGTCCAGCAGCGGGCGCCGCAGGTCATAGGCCACCGGCCGGTCGCGCAGCGCGGTGACGAACATCGCGAGAAAATCCGGGTCGGAGAACATGCCGCCGGAGTAGGACACCGGCACCGTCTCACCGTCGGCGAATCCGATCCGGGTGCGGGTCGTGTCGACGAGGGCGACCAGCTCGGTGACCGCGGCGGACAGGATGCGTGCCGCCGTGGCATCGCCGGCGCGGGCCGCGGCGCACACCGTGGTGGCCAGTGCCGCGATCGAACCGCGGTTGCCCGACCATTGGTCGATCACCAGGCTGACGGCGTCCAGATCGGCACCCAGGGCCAGCCGTTCGCGCAGCAGCCCATGCAGCGGTCCGGGTGCGAGCCGGCCGTCACTCATCCTGCTGAACGCGTTGAGCCCTTGGATGGCAACCCAATACGCCGAGCCCTCGTCGCCGAACAGCTCACCCCAGCCGCCGACGCGGTGGCCGACCCCGCGGCGCTCGCCATAGGTCATCGAGCCCGTACCGCTGATGACGTTGATGCCGTCCTGGCAGGCCAGTGAGCCGGCCCAGCCGCAGACCATGTCGTTGTCACACCGGTAGCGGTCATGCCCCAGCACGCGGGCCGGGAGCGCATCGAGCCGCGCGATGTCGGCGCTGGCCTCACCGTAACCCGGGATACCGAAAAAGGCGGCGTCGATGTCGGCGGCGTCCACCCCGGCCTGCCGGCACACGTCGGTGACGCCTTGCGTCAGCACATCTTCGACGGCCCGGAAGCCCGCGTCGGCCGAGGAACTGTTGAAGTAGTAGGACGTCGGTGCGGTGGCCCTGGCGAGAACCACGCCGGTTCCGTCGATGAGCGCGAACGCGGTCTTGGAACCGCCACCGTCAACCCCGAGAAAACACGCCATCGCCGGTCACCGGGCCCAGGGATGGATCGTGACGCCCTTGACCACCCGGCTGACCTCACCGGAGGGGAACGGATTGTCCGGTGTCTTGCCGTGTTCCAGAGCGGTGAACAGCGCCAGGTATTGCGCGAACACCAGATACGGCACGGCAACGTGCGAATCGTCGAGGCCGTCCAGCCCGGGCAGCACGACCGCCGTGCCGAGTTCCGGCGGGATGGGTGCGGCGCTGATCACCGTCACGGCGTCGCGGCCGAGTTGGGCGCGCAGCTCGGCGATGATGTCGAAGTCGTACCGGCGCGTGTAGGGATCGGTGGACACGTACACCAGCACCACGGTGTCACCGTCGAGCACCGACTTGGGCCCGTGCCGGAAACCCAACGGGGAGTCGAAGTACGTGGTGACCTCACCCGCGGTGAGTTCGAGCAGCTTGAGCGCCGACTCCCGGGCAAGCCCGGCCAGCGGCCCGCTGCCCAGGTAGACGAAGCGCTGCTTCTTCGCCTGGGCCAGGCTGCGGATCTCCGCTTGCCGGCCGGCGACGTATTCGGCTGCCCGCGCCAGTGATTCGACCTCGGCGCGCCGGGCCGGTCCCAGATCGAGCAGGCAGGACAGCAGCATCGAGGTCAGGCTGGAGGTCATCGCGAACCCGGTGTCGTTGGTGCGTTCCGGCATGAGAACGGTCCGCGTGTTCGGCCGTCCGCGATGAGCGCGGGCCAACGCACCCGACGGGTCGCACGTGTAGATCAGATGCCAGACGTCGGCGACCAGGTCGTCGGCGAGAGCGGTGGTGGCCAGGCTCTCCGGGCTGTTGCCGGACCGGCCGAACGACACCATCAGCGTCGGGGTGTCCGGCTCGAGGTGATCCAGGGGTGCGGCGACGATATCGGTGGTGGCGATGGCCTCGACCCGGCGGTGCAGGTGCCGGCGCAGCGCCGGGGCCGCGATGTCACCGATGAACGCCGAGCTTCCGGCACCGGTCAACACGATCCGCACGTCCGGGCGCTCGACGATCCCGCGCACGAACGTGGCGACGTCGTCGGCGGCGGTACCGGCGACCTCCCGCCACGCGTCTGGCTGCTGACCGATCTCCACGATGGTGGCGCCGCCGTCCTCCTGTGCGGGGATGGCGGTGGGTTGGGTCTGGGCGCTAGTCATCGGCACCTCCGGGGGTCAGGATGCGGGAATGGTCTTGGGCGGCACGGCATGCGGCGGCATAGGGCCGTAACGCATCCCGTATCCGGTCGATCACGAGTGCTTCGGCGTCGGGTGTGAGGCCACCGGAACGGATCCGCTCGTATTGGGCCGGCAGGAACTGGCTGACCAGCGGCAGCGGGATGCCGGTGCGGTCGAGGTTGGCCAGCAGCGTGCGCCGGGCCGTCTCGACGTCGTCATCGGCCCAGTAGTAGCGCAACCGGTCGCTGTAGCTGTACCGGCGCGCGGTGCGCTGGGCCACCGGGTCACCCTCGTAGTAGCTCTGCCAGTAGCCCGGTTCGGCCAGCATCCGGCGCTCGACGACGTCGACCAGACCGGATCGGTCTTGCGGCGCAACGAGTTCGGCTTCGATCAGGCTGAGCGCGAACAGCGCCTCACGCATGGCGAAGGTCAGCGCGGGCCCGACTTTGAGGATGGCCCAGTGATCTTCGACCAGTTCGCGCAGTTGGGCGGGTCGCTGGTAGTCGGTGGAATGCGCCTCGAACACCAGATGGTCCTCGGTGTCGAGGACATGACGCAGCGCCGCGGTCGCGTCCCGCCGGTAGTCGATGACGTTGAGATGGTCGAATTCCACCCCGGGCTGCACCACGAGGGCGATGATGCGGGGCCAGACGTCGGCCAGGTCCGCCGCGGCGAAGGCGGCGCGGTGCGCCGCGATGGTGCGCCGGGCCCGGTCGGCCGGCGTCGGGGTGAGGTGGTCCAGGGTTTCGTGGGCGCCGCCGGGCACCGGCACCTCGGTGCCGATGACGTACACCGGCGCGTCGGCCCCCAGATCGCGCACGGTGTCCTCGGCCACCCGCAGCAGCCGCGCGGTGCGTCCGGCCACCACGTCATCGGAGAGCACGGCGGGGTCGTCGGCACAGGACATGCTGCAGTCCAGGTGGATCTTGCGGTAGCCCGCCGCGACGTAGGAGGCCACCAGAACTTCGGCGTTGGCCATTGCGGCACCGGCGGTTTCACGCTGCCACCGGTTGGGTCCGAGGTGATCACCGCCGAGGACCACCCGATCCCGTGCGAAACCCTGCCGGTCCGCGATGGTGTGGACGAGGTCCCGGAACTCGGCGGGGCGCAGTCCGGTGTAGCCGCCGAACTGGTCGACCTGATTCGACGTCGCCTCGATGAGCACATAACTGCCGTCGGCCGCGGCCTGCGCGATGGCGGCGGCCACCACCGTCGGGTGTGCCGAGCACACCGAGTAGGCGCCGACCGGCGCGCCGGCCTTGTGTGCCCGGATCGTCTCGGTGAGCCAGTGCGCGGTGTCGCTGATGTCCCCGGTCACCGTGCCGAGCGATGCCGCTGTGCCCCCGCTCATCGCGCATCACGCTCCCCGACCCCGACGGGCTGCGGTGCCGCGTCGGCACACAGCGCGGCCACGGTGTCGGCGACGGCCTGCCGTCCGGCGCTCAGGTAGCGGCGCGGGTCGGTGCCGGTGGTGTCGGCGGACAGCGCTTGGCGCAGCGCGGCGGTGTAGCCGACGTTGAGTGCGGTGCCGACGTTGATCTTGCGCATCCCGGCCGCGACGGCGGCGCGCAGCTGATCGTCGGACACGCCCGAAGATCCATGCAGCACAAGGGGAATCGGCACGCGGGCGGCCAGCCGCCGGATGAGGTCGATATCGAGGTGGGCGTCCCGGGTGGTCATCGCGTGGGTGTTGCCCACGGCCACCGCGAGGCCGTCGACGCCGGTCTGCTCGGCGAAGGCCAGTGCTTCGGCCGGGTCGGTACGCACGCCCGCGGTGTGCGCGCTGACCATGGCCTGACTCTTGCCGGCCTGACCCTTGCCGGCCTGCCCCTTGCCGCCGATCTCGCCGAGTTCGGCTTCCACCCACAGTCCGGCCCGGCGCGCGGCGTCGGCGAACGACCTGGTGCGTTCGACGTTGTCGCGGTACGGCAGGTGGGCGGCATCGATCATGATCGAGCTGACGCCGAGCGTCGTGGCGGTGTCGATGGCCTCGCCGAGCAGGCCGGGATCCTGAAAGTGGTCCAGGTGCACCGCGATCGGCACGGCGGAGGCTTCCGCGACCCGGGCGCAGGCCGACACCAGCGGTGCGATCCGGCCGCCGTGGAATCCGACGGTGTTCTCGCTGACCTGGAGCAGCACCGCCACACCGGTCCGCTCGGCGCCCTCGGCGATGCCCTCGGCGTGCTCGATGGTGATGACGTTGAACGCGAAGACCGCCGCCTGCCTGTTGCCGGCGGCGGCGACGAGCGCCGCGGTGGAGGCCAGGGTCACCGGGTCATCCTCGAGCGGGGAGAAGTCGTGTCGAACATCCGTCGATCATGAGAAGCTCGCTCAACACGCGCAATACGAATCCACAAAACGATCAACAAAACTGATCGCATCGAACCAGGAGTCCCCACCGATGTCGCTGAAGCGGACCGACCGGATGCGCACCGTGCTGGCGCTGTTGCACGATCGCGGCGAGGTCGCCTCGCACGTGCTGTGCGCCGAATTGCGCGTCTCGGCGGCGACGCTGCGCCGCGACCTGTCCGAGCTCGAGGACCAGGGGCTGCTGGTGCGCACCCACGGAGGCGCGCGGGCGCTCGACCCGGGCAGCACCGAGATCCCGGTGCGACTGCGCGATCACCGGATGGTCGCCATCAAACGGCGGATCGCCCGGCACGCCGCCGCGCTGGTGCCCGCCGGTCAGCAGGCGGTCGCCCTCACCGGGGGCATCACGACCGGCGAGGTGGCCCAGGCGTTACGGGGCCGGCCCCAGATCACCATCGTCACGAACTCGTTGACCATCGCCGGCGAATGCGCCGTCGACGCGCACATGAAGGTGATCATGACCGGCGGCGTGGTGCGCGGCAATTCGCTTGAGGCCGTTGGCCCGATGTCCGAGCACGCCTTTCAGGTGATCACGGTCGGCACCGCGGTTCTCGGCGCGGATGGCATGTCGGCCGAGGTGGGCGCCACCACCTTCGACGAGGCCGAGGCCCGGACCGCAATTGCGATGGCCGCCAACGCCCAACGCGTGGTGGTCGCCGTCGACGGCTCCAAGATCGGCAAGGTCACCTTGGCAAAGATGGTGCCGCTGAGCCAGATTCATCATCTGGTGACCGACTCCACCGCCGACCCCGATCAACTGGCGCGTATCACCGCGGCCGGGGTGCAGGTACACGTCGTCGACGCGGGCGAGCACTGAACCAGCGCTGAACCAGCACTGACCTGCTAGCTGGTGCCCAGCGGGTCGATGGTCCAGGCGATGTAAAGCACGATCGCGCTGACCGTGGCGGTGGTGGCGACGTCGATCACCTTGGACCGCACCACCAACAGGCCGGCGCGGTCGTCGGTCAGCGCCAGCCGCAGCGCGGCGGCCACCCCGACACCGATCGCGATGACCAGCGCTCCGCGGCGCCAATACCCGGCCACCACCAACACGAACGCCAGCACGAAGATCGCCCCGACGGTCAGGATGGGCCACTGACCACCGAACACCTTGCGGGCGAACTCCTTGGGTGTCATGGCGTTTGACTCAGGCCCATTTCGGCGCGCTCGACCACATTGGTCAGCAGGAACGCCCGGGTGAGCGGACCGACCCCGCCCGGGTTGGGCGACACGTGACCCGCCACGTCCCACACGTCCGGGGCGACATCGCCGGTCAGCTTGCCCTCCACCCGGCTCACCCCGACATCGACCACCGCGGCACCGGGTTTCACCATGTCCGCGGTGACCATGTAGGGCACACCGACGGCGGCGACGATGATGTCGGCCTGCCGGGTCAGCTCCGGCAGATCACGAGTCCCGGTGTGGCACAACGTCACCGTCGCGTTCTCCGACCGGCGGGTCAGCAACAGGCCGAGCGGGCGGCCCACCGTCACCCCGCGGCCGATCACCACCACGTGCGCGCCGGCGATCGGCACGTCGAAGCGGCGCAGCAGGTGCACGATGCCGCGCGGGGTGCACGGCAACGGCGCCTCTTTGCCGAGCACCAGCCGGCCCAGGTTGGTCGGGTGCAGGCCGTCGGCATCCTTGTCCGGGTCGACGCGCTCCAGCGCGGCGTTCTCGTCCAGGTGCTTGGGCAGCGGGAGCTGGACGATGTAGCCGGTGCACTCGGGGTTGGCGTTGAGCTCGTCGATGGTCTCGTCGAGGGTGGCCTGACTGATGTCGGCGGGCAGGTCCCGGCGGATCGAGTTGATGCCGACCTTGGCGCAGTCGGCGTGCTTGCCGCGCACATAGGCCTGCGAACCCGGATCGTCGCCGACCAGGATCGTGCCGAGCCCGGGCGTCCGGCCCGCCTCGGTCAGTTTCGCGACGCGCTGCTTGAGATCGACGAAAATCTCGTCGCGCGTGGCCTTGCCGTCCAACGTAATCGCACCCACGGGTGCCATTGTGTCAGGAGCCGTGGCAGGCTCCGACTATGAACAGTTCGCAGAATGTGTCCACCGACGTGTTCGGCGCCGCCAAGCTCGGTCCGGTGACCCTGCGCAACCGCATCATCAAGGCCGCCACCTTCGAGGCGTCCACACCGAATGCGCTGGTCACCGACGACCTGATCACCTATCACCGGCTGCCCGCGGCCGGCGGCGTCGGGATGACCACGGTCGCCTACTGCGCGGTGTCCCCCGGTGGGCGCACCGACGGCTGGCAGCTGTGGATGCGCCCCGAGGCGGTGCCCGGACTGCGCCGGCTCACCGACGCCATCCACGCCGAGGGCGCGGCGATCAGCGCGCAGATCGGCCATGCGGGGCCGGTGGCCAACGCCCGGACCAACAAGGCGCAGGCCCTGGCACCCGGCCGGTTCTTCAACCCGCTGTCGATGCGCTTCGCCAAGAAGGCGACGAAGGACGACATCCGTGACGTGCTGGCCGCGCACGCCGATGCCGCGCGCCTGGCCATCGACGCCGGCTTCGACGCCGTCGAGGTGCACCTGGGCCACAACTATCTGGCCAGTGCGTTCCTGTCCCCGCTGCTCAACCGCCGCTCCGACGAGTTCGGGGGTTCGCTGGAGAACCGGGCCAAGGTGGCGCGCGGGGTGGTGCGTGCGGTCCGCGATGCCGTCGACAAGCACGGCGCCAAGCAGATCGCCGTCACCGCGAAGCTGAACATGAGCGACGGGGTGCGCGGCGGGATCAGCAACTCCGAAGCCCTGCAGACCGCGAAATGGCTCGAAGAAGACGGTGGCCTGGACGCCATCGAGCTGACCGCGGGCAGCTCCCTGGTGAACCCGATGTACCTGTTCCGCGGCGACGCACCGATCAAGGAGTTCGCCGGCGCGTTCAAACCGCCCATCCGCTGGGGTGTGCGGATGACGGGCAAGAACTTCCTGCGGCAGTACCCGTACCGGGAGGCGTACCTGCTGCGCGAGGCCCGGCTGTTCCGCGCCGAGCTGACGATGCCGCTGATCCTGCTCGGCGGCATCACCAACCGCGAGACCATGGACCTGGCGATGGCCGAGGGCTTCGACTTCGTTGCGATGGGCCGCGCCCTGCTGGCCGAGCCCGGCCTGGTCAACCGGATCAAGGCCGATCGCGACACCCGGTCGGGGTGCACGCACTGCAACCTGTGCATGCCGACGATCTACACCCACACGCACTGCGTGCTCACCGGCGCCCCGGACGCGCTGGTGCACTGACCTCCGACCACTGTGGGGCCCCTGTACCCGTTTCGCGCGTGAACCGGGCCTGCGGCCCACACTCGGCGGGTAACGCAATGGTGTACCGACCCGTGCGTGCCCCCCGCTACCGATAGAGTTGGGAGCGATGAGCCGACCCGCAGCGCCCGCCCTGTCCGTTCGCTACGACGGGTCCGCACGGACCTTCTCCGCTGGCAACGATGTCGTCGTCGGTCGCGATCTGCGCGCCGACGTCCGGATCGCCCACCCGTTGATCTCCCGCGCGCACCTGGTGCTGCGCTTCGACCAGGGTCGATGGATCGCCATCGACAACGGCTCGCTCAACGGGATGTACGTCAACGGTCAGCGGGTGCCCACGGTGGACATCGCCGACGGGCAGCGGATCAACATCGGCAACCCGGACGGCCCGCAGCTCACCTTCGAGGTGGGCCGCCACCAGGGTTCGGCAGGCACCCCACCGCAGACCACCTCGATGCCGGTCACGCAGCGGCAGAGCACGGCATGGCCGACCCAACCTCCGTCGTCCAGTCCGTGGCCGACCGCGGGAGCGCCGCCGGTGTCGCGGCCGCACCCGCAGTACCCGTCGGGACCGCAACCCAGCTATCCGACCGGCCCGCACTATCCGTCGGCCCCGCAGCCGAGCGCACCGATGCCGCAGTACCCCTCCGGCGTTCAGCAGAGCGCGCCGTACCCGACCTACCAGCCGCCGGCGCCCGCCGCGCCGCCGACCACCTTCGGTCCCACCGCGGTTCCGCGGACCAGCGACGGCAACATCGGCACGACGATGCTCAAGATCCTGCGGCCGGGTCGCGCCCCCGAGGTGCCGGCGGGCGGGATCAAGATCGGTCGCGCCACCGACAACGACATCGTCATTCCCGATGTGCTGGCCTCGCGGCACCACGCCACCTTGGTGCCGGTCGGCGGCGCCACCGAGATCCGCGACAACCGCAGCATCAACGGCACCTTCGTCAATGGTCAGCGCGTCGACGAGGCGACGCTGCGCGACGGCGACGTCGTCACCATCGGTAACGTCGACCTGGTCTTCGCCGGCGGCACCCTGGCCCGGCGCACCGAGACCGAGGCCGACACCCGCACCGGTGGCCTGGAGGTCCGCGGGCTGACGTGGACCATCGAGGGCAACAAGACCCTGCTGGACAACATCTCGCTGGACGCCCGGCCCGGCACCCTCACCGCGGTGATCGGGCCGTCCGGTGCCGGCAAGTCCACCTTCGCCAAGCAGGTCGCCGGGTACACCCACCCGACCAGCGGCACGATCACCTTCGAGGGCCACGACATCCACGCCGAGTACGCCTCGCTGCGTTCCCGGATCGGCATGGTCCCCCAGGACGACGTGGTGCACGGGCAGCTGACCGTCAAGCAGGCGCTGATGTACGCCGCCGAGCTGCGGCTGCCGCCGGACACCACCAAGGACGACCGCGAGCAGGTCGTCATGCAGGTGCTCGAAGAGCTCGAGATGACCAAGCACCTGGAGACCCGGGTCGACAAGCTGTCCGGGGGTCAGCGCAAACGCGCCTCGGTGGCACTGGAACTGCTGACCGGTCCGTCGCTGCTCATCCTCGACGAACCGACCTCGGGTCTGGACCCGGCGCTGGACCGCCAGGTGATGACGATGCTGCGCCAGCTGGCCGACGCCGGCCGCGTCGTGCTGGTGGTGACGCACTCGCTGACCTACCTGGACGTCTGCGACCAGGTGCTGCTGCTGGCGCCCGGCGGCAAGACCGCGTTCGCCGGGCCGCCGAGTCAGATCGGTCCGCAGCTGGGCACCACCAACTGGGCCGACATCTTCAGCAGCGTGGCCGGTGACCCGGCCGCGGCACACCGCCGCTACCTGGAGCGCAGCGCCCCGACTCCCCCGGCGCCGCCGTCGGAGAAGCCCGGCGATCTGGGCAAGCCCGCGAAAACCAGTCTGGTGCGCCAGTTCTCGACGATCGCGCGCCGGCAGTTCCGGCTGACCATCTCCGACCGCGGCTACTTCATCTTCCTGGCGCTGCTGCCGTTCATCATGGGCACGCTGGCACTGACGGTGCCCGGCGACGTCGGCTTCGGCCTGCCGGTGCCGGCGATCAAGGGCGGCGAGGCACCCAACGAGCCGGGCCAGATCCTGGTGCTGCTCAACGTCGGCGCCATCTTCATGGGCACCGCGCTGACCATCCGCGCCCTGATCGGTGAACGCGCCATCTTCCTGCGTGAGCAGGCCGTCGGGTTGTCGACGTCGGCCTATCTGTTGGCGAAGGTGTTCATCTTCACCATCTTCGCGTTGGTGCAGTCGGCCATCGCGGTCACCATCGCCATCCTCGGCAAGGGCTGGCACGAAGGGGCGGTCGCCACCGGCGTGCTGCTGCCGCGCAGCCTGGAGCTCTACGTCGACGTGGCCGCGACCACGATCTGCGCGGCGATGGTCGGCCTGGCACTCTCGGCGCTGGCCAAGTCCAACGAGCAGATCATGCCGCTGCTGGTCATCGCGATCATGTCGCAGCTGGTGTTCTCCGGCGGCATGATCCCGGTGACCGGGCGCATCGTGCTGGACCAGATGTCCTGGATCACCCCGGCCCGCTGGGGATTCGCCGCCACCGCGTCGACCATCGACCTGACCGGACTGGTACCGGCGCCCCTGTCACCGGACGACTCGCACTGGAAGCACACCACCGGGACATGGCTGTTCGACATGGGCATGCTGGTGGCGTTGTCGGTGTTCTACGTCGGCTTCGTGCGCTGGAAGATCCGGCTCAAGGCCGGTTAGCGATTTGTGGAGCCGCAGCCGGAATCATTACGGGTGCGGCTCCACAAATCCCTCATTCGCCGTGGATGTCGAGGCCGTGGGCGGCGGCGTAGGCCAGGCCCTGCGGGATGTCGATCCGGGCGCCACGCACCTTCGCCGTCGTCCAGAACGTCGGGTCGACCCGCGCGCCGCGCAGGTCGGCCTGCTCGAATTTCGCGTCCTGCGCCCGCACCCCGGACAGGTCGGCCTGGCGCAGCACCGCCTTACGTAGATCGGTCCCGACGAGGCCGGCCTCCCGCAGCCGGGACCCGGACAGGTCGATGCCGCGCAGATCGCAACCACCCAGGACGGCCAGCGTCAGGTCCACCTCCGTCATCACCACCGGCCGCAGCCTGGCCTCGGTGAACACCGAGCCCAGCAGGCTGCAATTGGTGAAGGTGCTGTGCCACAGCGTGGCCCGGCGGAAGTTGCAGTTACGGAACGCCGAGCCGGCGTGCACGGATTCGGTGAGGTCCACGCCGCTGAAATCGCATTCGTCGAACACCGCGCGCTCGGTGCGGACCCGGCTCAGGTCCTCGCCGCGGAAATCGTGACCGGTGAACTCGCGATCCACCCAGACCGGCTCGGTCACGACGGCAGCGCGGCCAGCGCGTATTCGGTGACGGCGATCAGGGCGTCGCGCGCCGAGTTGCGGTCCCTGGCGTCGACCGAGACGATCGGGATCCCGTCGGGCAGCGCCAGCGCCTGCCGGATCGCCGCGGCCGGATACCGCGTGGCACCGTCGAATTCGTTGACGGCGATGATGAACGGCAGCTTGCGCGCCTCGAAGAAGTCGACCGCGGCGAAGCTGTCCTGCAGCCTGCGCACGTCGACCAGGATCACCGCGCCGATCGCCCCGCGCACCAGGTCGTCCCACATGAACCAGAACCGGCGCTGTCCGGGCGTGCCGAACAGGTACAGCACCAGATCCTCGGCCAGGGTGATCCGGCCGAAGTCCATGGCCACCGTCGTGGTGCTCTTGTCGGGTGTGGCCTCCAGCCCGTCGACGCCGGCCGACGCGGTGGTCACCAGGGCCTCGGTGCGCAGCGGCATGATCTCCGACACCGCGCCGACGAAGGTGGTCTTGCCCGCACCGAAACCACCGGAGATGACGATCTTGGTGGAGCTCGTTCGGTGACTAGAGAGCCCGTAGGCCACGCAACGTCCTTCCGATCAGTTCGCGTCGTTCATCGGTCGTGGCGGCGTCACCGAGTGTCTGGTGCACCGTGAGGTACCCCTCGGTGACCAGATCCCCGATCAGCACCCGCGCCACGCCGAGCGGCAACGATAGACGAGCCGCGATCTCCGCGACCGACGGACCATCCCTGCCGAGTTCCAGTATCCGCGCCCGGACGTCGTTCGCCGGCCAGCGTGGTGCGGGGGCGAAATCGCGTGTCCGGATCGGCGCCTCCCACGGCAGCGCGACGGCGGGTTCGGTCCGCCCGGCGGTCAGCGTGTACGGCCGTACCAGACTCGGTTCACCGGCGTCGTCGCGTTCCCAGCCGTCCCCTGTGGCCATGGGCGCCTCACAAGTGCTGGCGCGCTCGCCGGGCCGACTGGACGACGGTGCCGACCCTCTCCACCAGGATCGCCATCTCGTAGCCGATCTGGCCGATATCGCAGGACCGGGTGGCCAGGGTGGCGAGATTGGAGCCGTCGCCCACCCGCATCAGCAGTAGGTAGCCGTTCTCCATCTCGACCACCGATTGCATGACGTGGCCGCCCTCGAACAGCTGCGCGGCCCCGGTCGACAGGCTGGCCAGCCCGGAGGCGACCGCCGCCAACTGGTCGGCCCGTTCGATGGGCATGTGCTCGCTGGCGGCCATCAGCAGGCCGTCGGCGGAGACCAGGACGGCGTGCGACACCCCGGCGACCTCGCGGGCGAACCGGGACACCAGCCAGTCCAGCGACTCGCGGGTGGTGCTCATTCGAATCCTCCGGTCTCGCTCGCGTGCGTGCGGCCCGCGTGCACACCCCCGAAGTGGCTGCTGATGCTCGCCCGGACCGCGGCCGGATCCGGCAGCGGACCGGTGTCGAAGTCGTCGCCGGCGGGTTCAGATGCTAGTGGGTCGCCGCCGGCTCCCGGCACCAGCCGGGCGCCCGGCTGGCGGACCGGCAGCCCCTCGGGAGTGTGTTCGGCCACCGGGGCGTCCTCGGCCGCGGCGGCCGCCGACCAGCCGTTGTCCCAGACCGACTTCCAGTCCAGGTCGGTGCTGGAGCCCAGATCGGTCGGGTCGACGAGCCATTCCGAGAGCATCTTCTGGTAGATCGCGTCGTCCGACCCGGTCACGGGTTCGCTACGCGGCGGCGGTTCGTCGCGCACCTGCGCACGGGCCGCGAAGAAGGCCGAGGTGTCTGTGTGCTTCTCTGGCGCCCTCTCGGCCGGCTCGACCACCGGGCCGCCCGCGATCCCACTCGCCCCCGGATTGCGTTGCGGCAGAAGCGAATCGGACTCCATCGTCGACTGCACGGGTCGCGTCGGGTTCGCCACGGGTTCGACCGGGCGCTCGACGACCGGGGGCGTGACGGACGTCGGTGGCGCCGGGACGAAATCGGTGAAGGGGGCGTTGCCGCCGTCCCCGGCCAGCAGGTTCTGGGGGACGTAGATGCCTGCGGTGATCCCCGACGACGGGTCACCGGCCACGGTGCTGCGCAGCCGCACCACCAGACCGTGGGTGTCGGCCAGCCGGCCGATCACGAACAGACCCATGTGCCGCGCGGTGTACGGGTTGACCTCACCACCGGACTGCAGCCGGGTGTTGGCCACCCGCAGGTCGGCCTCGGTCATGCCCAGACCCTCGTCCCCGACCTCGATGACCAGCGCACCGTCCCCGGTGTGCACCGCCGACACCCGCACATGGGTGGCGGGCGGCGAGTAGCGCAGCGCGTTGTCCAGCAGTTCGGCCAGCACGTGCACCAGGTCGGCGGCGACGGCGCCGTCGATGTCCGTGTCGGGCAGCGCCGCGGTGGCCACCCGGGTGTAGTCCTCGACCTCGGAGGCGGCGGCGTTGACGACGGCCGCCAGCGCGACCGGTCCGGACTGTTCGCGGGACAACCGGGTGCCCGACAGCACCAGCAGGTTCGCCCCGTTGCGGCGCATCCGGGCGGCCAGGTGGTCCAGTTGGAACAGGCTCTGCAGCCGTTTCGGGTCGGCCTCGTCGCGTTCGAGCTGGTCGATGAGGACCAGCTGCTGGTCCACCAGGGACCGGCTGCGCCGGGACAGCGTCTCGAACATGTCGGTGACCTGCAGCTGCAGCCGGGCCTGCTCGGCGGCCAACAGGACCGCCTGCTCGTGCAGCTCGTCGACGGCGTGCGCGACCTGGCCGACCTCCTCGGTGGTGGGCACCGGCAGCGGGCGGATCGGGCCCGGGTCGCCGCCGGCACGGACCTGCTCCAGTTCGCGGGCCAGGTCCTGATGGGCGACCTTGAGCGCGCCGTCGCGCAGCCGCCGCAAGGGCCGGACCAGGGACCGGGCAACCAGGGCCACCGCCATCAGGGCGACCAGGATGGCGCCCACGACCAGGATCGCGTCCCGGATCGCGGTGCTGCGCTGGTGATCGGCTTGACCGTGCACCGCCGCGGTGATCGACGCGGAGGTGTCGGCGATGATCGTGCCGGCGATCTCGTTGGTGGCCTGGATGGACTGGGCCAGGTCCGGATTGTTGGGCAGCGGTACGGCCGGATCGGACATCATGCCCATCCGGCGGACCATCTGCTCCTGCAGCTTCTGCGCGTCGGCCGAGCCGACCCCGAGCGCCTGGCTCATCCCGAACAGCGTCGAGGGTTCGGTACCGGCCAGGGTGATCATCGAGGTGCGCAGTTCCGGTTCGGGCAGGTCGGCACCGCGGTTGACCAGCAGCTGCTGCATCGTCATCTGGCCGCGCGCGCCGACGGCGCGGGACAGGCCCACGGTCTGCGCGCGGATCCGCTCGTCCTCCACCCGCACCGAACCGTTGATCGCGTCCTCGGCGGTCAGCAGGATCGGCGCGTAGGTGGTGATCCGGTCCCGCAGGCCGATGGCGTTCGAGGTGACACCGTCGAGCAGCTGCCGGCCGCCCTGCAGGATCGTGGTGACGCCCTTGTCGACGTCGGGCACCGCGTCGGTGCCGGCCAGCTTGTCGGCCAGGGTCTTCCGGCTGGTGTCGAAGGCGCTGAGGGCGGGCTGGACATCGGTGTCGGTGGAGGTGGCCAGCAGCGCGGTGTCCAGCGCGGCCATGTAGTCGACGATGGCCGGGACCAGGTCGGCACGGTCGGCAGCGCGGCGTAGATCGGCCGCAGCGTGCAGCCCGGAGGAGATCCGCAGCCCGCCGAGCACGCCGGCGAGCACGAGCGGAACCAGGGCGATGGCAAGCACTTTCCATCCGACGGGCCAGTTGCTCAGCGCCCAGCGCGACGGCCGCTTGACCGCATCGGCGGCGTCTTGCGTTGTGGCGTGCGCGAATTCGTTGCTCATCGGTTTCCTGCTGCGTTTGCCCACACGGGGGCCGGCGTGGCACGCCTGTCGCGATTTGTCGAGTATGACAGCCGCATGCAGCGCTTTCCACAGTTCAGGAGGTAACGCGCACAGTTCGTGACCGAGATGTTGCCCCGCCGTGTGCTGGGGCGGATGACATCATCGTCGGATGTTTCGCGTGCTGTTCTTCTCGCCCCGGATCGCACCCAACACCGGCAACGCCATCCGGATGGTGGCGGCGACGGGGTGCGAACTGCACCTGGTCGAGCCGCTGGGATTCGATCTGTCCGAGCCCAAGTTGCGCCGGGCCGGGCTGGACTACCACGACCTGGCGTCGGTGACGGTGCACGCCGATCTGGCTTCGGCGTGGGCGGCGCTGCTGCCGGCGGCGGTGTACGCGTTCACCGCGCACGCCGACCGGTCGTTCGCCGAGGTGACGTATCAGCCCGGCGATGTGTTGATGTTCGGTCCCGAGCCGACCGGCCTGGACGCCGAGACGCTGGGCGACCGGCACATCACCGGCCGGGTGCGCATCCCGATGCTGGCCGGCCGGCGCTCGTTGAATCTGTCCAACGCCGCGGCGGTGGCGGCCTACGAGGCGTGGCGCCAGCACGGGTTCGCCGGCGCGGTGTGACTCGGTTCGGTTGTCACAGAACACCATCGAGCCAATCGAAGATGACCTGATGAGCCCGGCCCATGGCACCCATGTGGCAGTGTTCGCCCGCGCCTTCCGATTCACGCAGGGTGACCAGGGTGGCCTTGGCGTTCACCAAGGCGTCGGCGACGCGTTGCGGTTCGCCCTTGAAGAACTGATCGTTCTCGGCGTCGAGCACGAGGGTCGGCGCGGTGATCCGGTCGGCGATGCCCGCCAGCGTGTAGCGGGCGAACACCGCCGGTAGCTCGGCCGGGCTGTCGACACCCATCACCCACACGCCGTTGTGCAGCGCCCACCGGAGTTGGGTGTTGGCCGCCATCAGCAGGGTGAGCACCTGATCGGCGGCCCCGGTGTTGCCGTCGGCGATCCACCGGCCGAGGAAGGGCGGCAGCAACCGCGCCACGGCAGAGCCGAAATCGAAGACGCCGTCGTCCAGGATCACCGCCGCGAGCCGGTTCTCGAAGGCCGCCGCGCGGGCCACCAGATAGCCGCCCAGGCTGTAGCCGGACAACGCGATCCGGTCGGCGGCGATCTCGGGACGGGTGAGCGCGAAATCGACGACCGGCGTGATGACGGCCTCCCAGTCGTGCCGGAACACCAGGCGCTGTTCGCGGATCGCGCCGCCCTGACCGGGACCGTCGAAGGCCAGCACGTTGTAGCCGCGGGCCAGGGCCGCGGCGGCGATCGCGAAGTAGGACTCCTCCAACGTCGAGTCGTAGCCGCTGTTGTAGATGACGGTCGGCCGCGGTTGCCCCGAACCGTCGACCAGATAGAGGTAACCGGGCAGCGCGGTGTCCAGGTACGGGATGCTGACCCGCTCGAAGGTGAAGTCGAACAGGTCGATCGCGGCCAGGAAGCTGTCTTGCGCGGCCCGCGACAGCTCGGCCACCTCGGGATCGTGCACCGGGTCTTCCCGGCGGTAGAACTCGGCGGTCCGGTAATAGTTCGAGGCCCGCAGCAGGGCCTCCCGCGCACTGACCACATGGCCGTTGCCGAGCGACTCCCGCCCCAGGGCCTCGACGCGTCGGGCGGTGGCCTTCCACGCGCGGTGCCAGGCCACCTCGTCGCCTTCGGGGATGGCTCGGGCCGTGACCAGGATTTCGCCGAGGTCGGCGCCGCCGTAGTTGGCGAAACCGGCGGCACGCAGGGTTTCGAACGAGAACGACTCGTCGTCGAACAGGAATTTCATCACGCCTCCTAAACGAAACGGAACAGTTACGTCTCGATAATCGCACCGACGTTGACGGAACGCAACCGTTCCGTTTGAGTTACGGTGTGTTCGTGACCACTCCCCCACGCCGCCGCACCTCGGGTGGGCCGGTGCTCCAGGACGAGGTGACCACCGCGATCGAGGAGGCCTACTTCGCCGAACTCGCCGAGACCGGCTACGGCAGGCTGTCCATCGACGCGGTGGCCAAACGCGCCGGCGTCGGCAAGGCGGCGGTGTACCGGCGCTGGCGGTCCAAACTGGACATGACGATGGCACTCGTTCCGAAGACGGCCGTCGCCGCCATCGACGTACCCGACACCGGCACCCTGCGCGGGGACGTGCTGCAGTACCTGCGCACCGCGCGCGACACCCTGTCGCATCCGATGGTCCGCCGCATCGGGCCGGACCTGCTGGCCGAGGCCATCCGCAATCCCGAACTGGCGGCGGTGCTGGCCGAGCACGTCCGCGAACCACGCCGCGTCAAGGCCGCCGAACTGTTCACCCGGGCCATCGAACGCGGGCAGCTGCCGCCCGGCACCGATCCCGACATGGCGTTGGACCTGTTGGCCGGGCCGCTGTACTGGCGGCTGGCCGTGATGCAGCTACCCGTCGACGACGATTACTGCGAAAGCCTCACCGATCGCATCGTGGCCGCCTTGGGCTGACGGTCACCAGGTGTCCCAGTGCGCGAACTGCTCGGCGGGCAGCCGCTTGGCCTTCTTGAAATCGGTGCCCTTGGTGTAGGCGATCGGGAACAGGCCGGCCTGGGAATACTTGTCGAACGGGATGCCCAGGATCTCGGCGGCCTGCTTCTCGCCGTCGCCGAGCAGATGCAGGGTGGTCCAGGCCGAGCCCAGCCCACGGGACCGCAGCGCCAGCATGAAGCTCCACACCGCGGGCAGCAAGGAGCCCCAGAAGGATGCGCTCACCCCGGCCGGCGCGCCGTCGGGGCGACCTTCCAGCACCGGGATCAGCAGCACCGGCGCCTTCTCCATGTTGTCGTTGAGATAGCTCGCCGACGACCGCACGGCGTCGATCTGCTCGTCGCGGACATCACCGAAGGAATCCTTCGCCGACGCCAGGTACGGGGTGGCATTGGTGCGGTAGATATCGGCGATGGCCTTCTTCTTGGCCGGGTCCTCCACGAAAACCCATTGCCAACCTTGCGAATTTGAACCTGTCGGCGCTTGCAATGCCAGATCGAGACATTCCAGCAGCACCTCACGCGACACGGGTTTGTCGAAATCGAGCCGCTTGCGCACCGAGCGGGTGGTGGTCAGAACTTCATCCGCGGACAGGTTCAGTGTCATATCGCGAGACTACATTTTCGGCCATGACCACGAACCTGACGCAGGATGTCACCGACCGCCTCACCTCCGACGACTACGGCTGGCTGACCACCGTCGCCAAATCCGGGCAACCCGTACCCAAACTGGTGTGGTTCTACTTCGACGGCACCGACATCGTCGTCTACACCACCCCGTCGACGGCCAAGGTGCGCCATATCCGCAACCATCCGCAGGTGAGCCTGAACCTGGACTCCGACGGCAACGGCAGTGGCATCATCGCGATCGGCGGCACCGCCCGCATCGATGCCGAGGGCGTGGACGGTCGCGAGGACGCACCGTACTGGGCCAAGTACGAGAAGGCCGCCGCTCAGTTCGGGCTCACCGAGGCGATGGCCGGCTACAGCACCCGCATCAAGATCTCCATCGACAAGGTGTGGACCACCCCGACCGAGGCCTGATACGCGCCGAGCCCCACCCGCTCGCGGGTGGGGCTCGCCGTGGGTGGATCAGCGGTTCTGCAGGATCGCGACCCGGGCCGGCCCGTGGTGGGCGTGCCAGCCGGGCGCCATGGTCGGAGCCGGGTGGGCCTTGACCTCGGGGCTGAAGGAGTGGCTGCCATGGTCGCCGGGGGCCACCTGGGTGGCTGCGCTGGCGGTGCCGGCCAGGCCGAGCGCTCCGGCGCCGATGACGCCGGCGGCGACGACGGGCAGGGCCAGGGTGCGGAAGATCGCGATCATTTCTGTAATCCTTTGTGTGAGTGGGCTTTCGGTTTCTGTTGTCGGCTTGTTTCGCCGTTGAGAAAAGAATGCCCGGATTCACCCGCGGGGTCTGTCCGGTGACCGGTGGATGACGGGGATGAACCGCCTGTCCCCCGATCGGGGGAAGGGACAGCCGTTGACTCGGCGACCATGGCGCAGAAGTGCGAGTAATCAACGCCCTGTAGGACGAGTCAACGCTCACCGGAAATCGCGGGACCGCGACGCCACCCGCAATTGCACCGGGGCCATCCGGTCGGCCACCACCGTGACCGCCCCACTGGCGTTCTGCACGATGCCGCGCACCACCAACGCCGAGGCCGTCTGCGCGAGCTTGCGGTGCCGTGACCACACCCCCGGTGAGCACAGCACATTGACCATGCCGGTTTCGTCCTCCAGGTTCATGAACGTCACGCCCTGCGCCGTCGCCGGACGCTGCCGATGAGTCACCGCCCCCGCCACCAGGATTCGGCTCCCGTCGGGCACCTCGAGCAGCCGGCCCGCGGGAATCACCCCCAGCTCGTCGAAATTCTCCCGCAGGAACTCGGTGGGATAGCGCTCCGGCGAAACCCCGGTGGCCCACACATCGGCCGCGGTGAGCTCGAGTTCGGTCATCCCGGGCAGCGCCGGCACATGCGAGGAGGCCCCCACCCCGGGGAGCCGGTCCGGCCGCTGGGTCGCGGCCGCACCCGCCGCCCACAGCGCTTCGCGGCGGGTGATCCCGAAACAGCCCAGCGCACCGGCCGTCGCCAGCGCCTCGGTCTGCGGCACCGACAGCTGCACCCGCGCGGTCAGGTCCAGCAGGGAGGCAAACGGCCCGTGCGCCGTCCGTTCGTCGACGATCCGCTGGGCCAGCGTGTCACCGATGTGCCGGACCGCACCGAGCCCCAGCCGCACATCCAGCCCCCGGTTCGCACAGGTGGCGTGTACCAGGCTGGCGTTGATATCGGGCCCGTGCACCTGCACCCCGTGCCTGCGGGCGTCGGCGACCAGTGATTGCGGCGAATAGAAGCCCATCGGCTGGGCGCGCAGCAGCGCCGCGCAGAACACCGCGGGATGGTGCAGTTTGAACCAGGACGAGTAGAACACCAGCGAGGCGAAACTCAGCGAATGACTCTCCGGGAAACCGAAATTCGCGAAGGCCTCCATCTTGTCGTAGATGCGGTCGGCGATCGCACCGGTGATACCGTGCTTTTCGCGCATGCCGTCGTAGAACCGGTTGCGCAGCAACCGCATCCGCTCGGTGGACCGTTTGGACCCCATGGCGCGGCGCAATTGGTCGGCCTCGGCGGCGCTGAAGCCGGCACAGTCGACCGCCAGCTGCATCAACTGCTCCTGGAACAGCGGCACCCCCAGCGTCTTGCGCAGCGCCGGTTCCATCGACGGGTGGTCATAGGTGACCTCCTCCTGGCCGTTGCGGCGCCGGATGTAGGGATGCACCGACCCGCCCTGGATGGGGCCCGGACGGATCAGCGCCACCTCGACCACCAGGTCGTAGAACTCACGCGGTTTCAGCCGCGGCAGGGTGGCCATCTGGGCGCGGGACTCCACCTGGAACACCCCGACCGAATCGGCGCGCTGCAACATCTCGTACACCGCGGGCTCGGACAGGTCCAGTTGCGCCAGGTCGACGGCGATGCCCTTGTGTTCGGCCAGCAGGTCGATGGCATAGTGCAGCGCCGAGAGCATGCCGAGACCCAGCATGTCGAACTTCACCAGACCTATTGCCGCGCAGTCATCTTTATCCCACTGCAGCACACTGCGGTTCTCCATCCTGGCCCATTCCACCGGGCAGACGTCGGCGATCGGCCGGTCGCAGATCACCATGCCGCCGGAATGGATGCCCATGTGCCGGGGCAGGTTGGTGATCTGGGTGGCCAGGTCGACCACCTGCTCGGGGATGTCCTCCACGTCGGGCGAATCGGCCAATCCGTTCCACCGGCTGATCTGCTTGCTCCATGCGTCCTGCTGGCCCTGCGAGAAGCCCAGCGCACGCGCCATGTCCCGGACCGCGCTGCGGCCGCGGTAGGTGATGACGTTGGCGACCTGGGCGGCATAGTCCCGCCCGTAGCGGTCGTAGACATACTGGATGGCCTTCTCGCGCAGGTCCGATTCGATGTCGATGTCGATATCGGGTGGGCCGTCGCGCACCGGGGACAGGAACCGTTCGAACAACAACTCGTTGCGGACCGGGTCGACGTTGGTGACCTTGAGCGCGTAACAGACCGCCGAGTTGGCCGCCGACCCCCGGCCCTGACACAGGATGTTGTTCTCCCGGCAGAACCGGGTGATGTCGTGCACCACCAGGAAGTAGCCCGGGAAGTTCAGCTGCTCGATGATCCGCAGCTCGTGTTCGATCTGCGCGTATGCCTTGGGGGCGTGTGCCGGTGGCCCGTACCGTTCGGCGGCGCCGGCCTCGACGAGGTGGCGCAGCCAACTGTTCTCGGTGTGCCCGGGCGGGACGTCGAAGGGCGGCAACTGGGGCGCGATGAGACTCAACCCGAAGGCGCACTGCTCGCCGAGATCGGCTGCGGCGGTGACGGCGTCGTCGCCGAACAGCCTGGCCATCTCCTCCCCCGAACGCAGATGTGCGCCACCCAGCGGGGCCAGCCAGCCTTCCGCGGTATCCAGCGAGTTGCGGGCCCGGATGGCCGCCATCGCCATGGCCAGCCGGCCCCGGGACGGTTCGGCGAAATGCGCGCCGGTGGTGGCCACCACGCCCACCCCGAACCGGGGTGCCAGCTCGGCCAGTGCGGCATTGCGTTCGTGATCGCACGGTTGGCCGTGCTGGGTCAGTTCGATGCTGACCCGGTCGCTGCCGAACCGGTCCACCAGATCGGCCAGCGCCCGGGCCGCGGCATCCGGACCACCTTCCGAGAGCGCTTGGCGGACATGGCCTTTGCGACACCCGGTGAGGATGTGCCAATGGCCGCCCGCGGCCTCGGTGAGCGCGTCGAAGTCGTAGCGCGGTTTGCCCTTCTCCCCGCCGGCCAGATGCGCCGCGGCCAGCGTCCGGGACAGCCGCCGGTAACCCTCGGTGCCCCGGGCCAATACCAGCAGATGCGGGCCGGGCGGGTCGGGGTCCTCGGTGCGGGGCACGTTACCCAGCGACAGTTCGGCCCCGAACACGGTGGCCACGTCCAGTTCGCGGGCCGCCTCGGCGAACCGCACCACGCCGTAGAGCCCGTCGTGGTCGGTCAGCGCGATGGCGCGCAGATCCAGCCGGGCCGCCTCCTCGACGAGTTCCTCCGGCGTGCTGGCCCCGTCGAGGAAGCTGTACGCGGAGTGCGCGTGCAACTCGGCGTACGGGACGCGGGAACCGTTGCGTTCGATGCCCGCAGGCCGGTACGGGGCACGCTTGCGCGACCAGGCCGGACTGTCCCCGCCGTCCGCGGGCGGCGGCTCGATACGGCGGTCCCGGCCGGTCAGTACCCGCTCCATCTCCGACCAGGTCGGCGGTCCGTTATGCCAGCCCACCCCGTTCAGGCTAATCGAACACGCGTTCGAACGCTAGTCGAAGACGATCACGGCACGACCCACGATGTCGCCGCGTGCCAGCGCCGCCAGATTGTCGTTCACGTCGTCGAGGGTGACCGGGGTGACGGTGTGTTTGATCAGGCCCGCGGCCGCCAGGGCCAGCACCTCGGACAGATCGTCGTAGTTGCCCCAGAACGAGCCGAAGTACGATTTCTCGCCGTTGGTGAACGGCAGCAGTGGCAGCACCACCTTCTGCCCCATCAGGCCGACGGACGTCAGGGCGCCCTCCCTGGCCAGGATCTGGGCGCCCAGTGCCAGCGATTCTTCGGCGGCGGCGCAGTCGAGTACCGCGTCGGCTTCCCGCCGACCGGTCAGTTGTTCCAGCTCGTCGCCGACCTGCTCGGCCGTCTTGCCTCGGGTGTTGACGGCGTGATGCGCGCCGTTCTCCGTTGCCAGAGCCAGCTTTTCGGCGCTTCTCGCAAAAGCCACCACGGTGGCACCGCCGCCGAGCAACCGGGCGTACTGCACCCCGTAACTGCCCAGGCCGCCGATGCCGTTCACCACCACCGTGCGGCCGGCGCCGAGCTTGCCCGCGGCGCGCAACTTCTTCATGCCGCGGTACGGCGTGAGCCCCGCGTCGGTCAGGGGTGCCAGCGTCTCGGGCCGCGGGTCCAGCGTGTCGGGCACCTTGATGACGTGCCGATACGGGACGGGCATGTACTCGGCGAATCCGCCCGGCGGGCCGAACCCGGCCATCTGGCCGTTTCCGCAGATCTGCTCGTTGCCCTCCCGACATTGCCGGCAGGTCCCGTCGCCCCAGTTCGGGTTCACCACCACGAGATCGCCCTCCGACAGTCCGGCGGTGCCCGGGACTTCGCCCCCTATCGCCGCGATCCGGCCGGCGACCTCATGGCCCGGCGTGATCGGGGCGGCCAGCGGAGCGCCCTGCGTGAAATAACCTTCGATGAGCTGACAGTCGCTGCGGCACATACCCGTGGCCGCGACCTTCACCAGGACATCGGTTGCGCCGATGTCGGGCACGGGGATCTCTTCGATCCGCAACGGCTCGTGGTATCCGTACATCCGGGCGGCGCGCATCAGCATCGGGTCTCCTCGTGGCGTTCACGGTCGTGCCCTCAGCCAACCGCAGGCCCGGAGCGTCCGGGTGCCGCATTTCGGCCCGAATGGTGCCCATTCCGACGATGTTTCGAGCGCGAGGCATATCCCACCCGGACGATCAGAGGCCGGCCAGCAGCTGTTCCCGCCGACCGGGAGGCAGCTCGATCAACGCGGATGTCAGCCGGCGAACATCGGGGTTGCGGGACAGCTCGATCCAATCCAGCTCTTCTTCGAGTCGCCGGCGGTAAGCCTCGTCCCGCCCGGTGAAGTAATCGCTTCGGATACCGAAGAATTCGGCGATCAGCTCCATCGTCTCCCGGGACGGGTTCTCCCGCCGCCCCGAGCGCAACTGGGAGAGATACGGCGCCGACAACTCCATGCCGCGGCATTCGACGGCGCGCACCAACTCGCTGCTGGCATACGGGCCGCGACCGGGCGGGTAGATCGTGTCGAACAGCCTGTTCAGCCGGGCCGCGAAGCTGTCCGCGGCCACCCCCCGCCCGTCATCGCGCAGCTTCCCCCGCGCCCTCATGTCGATCATCGCTTCACCCCGCTCGACCGCTGCCTCAACACTTCCCCTGACCACGGATTACCGATGAAAGTTTGCCGCACGTGCGACATATTATTAGTATGACACATCAGTCACGTAATTAGCCATCTCGGCCGCGTCGACCGGACATCACGCGGTGGCACGCCACAGCAGTACCCCGAGCAGGAGAATTGAGCGTCCGATGAGTCACGAACCCCACCCCCGCGTACGGGCCTCGGCCGATCCCCTGCCCCGTTCTCGCCGATCATCATGCACATTGAACGGCTATATCGAGATTTGCCGCCCGGAGCGGGCACAGCGACGGGAAATCTCGTGAGGATCGTCGGTAACCAGCTGCTGTGCGACACCGCCATCACCCCTGACGGATGCATCGTCACCATCGAAGATGTCGGCTGTAACGGGACGCCCGCGGCCTATGTCCGCCAGGATGGCGCGCTCACACCCGGGACACCGGTGCATGCGCTGTGGGTGCACACCATGGGTGCGCACGAATGCGACACCGTCGGCCGCCGAGTCCGCGTGCAGGTGCTGGCCGGATCCCGCGCGAGCGGTGCCGGCGACCTCGTATTCGACGGGTACCTGACCGTCGCCAGCGGTGTCATCGCCATCGGGGACGCGCGTGATCCGGACCGCAAGCTGCTGTTCGGCCGGCCCGGTCGCATCCACGTCCGCATCTTCGTCACCGACAAGGTCGAGGTCGTGCGCTTCACCGATCCCCCTGGGGAGTACCCCGTCTCCGGCCCCAGCGACGTCACGGTGCTGCTGCCCGACGATTCGGGCTTCACCAGGGCGATCGGCAACACCACCATCGGTTGGCGGCAGCGGATACTGCTGCGCCATAAGCGAACTCACTGATACGACGATCAATTACAGCCCCGAACCCGGTGGCCGGTACACCGGCCACGAAAGCCGCGCTGATCAAAGCGGAGGAGGGTGATGTCCCTGACGGGCACCGACTTACGCGATGCTGACGACGACACCCTCTGCACTGCGGCCATGATCGGTGATCGAGAGGCATTCGACGCCATCGTCAACCGCTATGGGCCCATCTTGTACCGGTACTCGCGACGGCTGCTGGCGTCCGAAGCCGATATCGCCGACGTCGTCCAGGACACCTTCGTCGCGGCGTGGCGCCAGATCGGTGGCTTCCGCCGCACCTCCACCCTGCGGACCTGGCTATTCGCCATCTGCTATCGCAAAATCGCGGACACGCATCGACTCAAACATGCCAGGCCGGTCGAGGATTGGGTGCTCGAACCATTGGCGAGTTCGGACACGGCGGCCGACCCCTTCACCGCAGCCTCGAATACGGAGTTCCTCGCGGCCCTGGAGTCCGCGCTCGCCGAGTTACCGATCCGTCAGCGCGCCGTGTGGATGATGCGGGAAATCGAACTACTGACGTTCCCGGAGATCGGTGAGGTGCTCTCGCTGAGCCCCGATGCGGCGCGGGGACATCATCTACGCGCCACCAAGACATTACGGGTGCTGTTGACGAGGTGGCAGTGATGCAGTCAGATTCGCTCTTGCAGCGCGCGGCCTCGTATCTGCGCACCGCACCCGAACCCGGGTGGGAGGCGATCAGCGCACAAGTCCGCGCGGCCGTGCATGCCGCGGCGCGCACCGGATGGCCCATCCGCGCATCCGGTGACGCCGCCCGCGGTCTGCTCTACATCAGCGATGGCGCACTGCGCGGCCTGCTGGCTCACGAACTTCGACGCAGGTTCGTCTGCCAGCCCACCCGGATCGCCTTCACCGTGGAGGGTGCGCTTCTGCGAGCCGTCGACATCGATATCACCGGCAGCTACGGGACCCGGCTACCCGACCTCGGCGACGATGTCCGCCGAGCCGTCGTCGACACCGTCCACCGCGTGCTGGACATCCTCGACGACACCGGGCGGCCAGCGACGGCATCGATCGACGTCACCATCACCGATATCGTCGACGGCGATCCGCTGCACTGAACCCGGTCCGGGATCGGTCACCGCGGCTTCTCCTCGCGATCCTGGCTTCGCGGGACGACGACGATCGGCACCTCGACGACGCGCAGGATCTTGGCCGCCGTCGATCCGAGGAACAACCTGCGCGGGGCGGCCAGCCGGCTGGACCCGACCATGATGAGGTCACCGTCACGCCATGCCAGCTTGTTCACCGCGTCCTCTACCGTCGCGCCGTCGGTCACCGCCGCCGTCACCGGGAAGCCCTGCGGCAACGACTCTTTCGCCGCCTCCAGCATCCGCCGGGCATGGGTGAGCGCATGTTCGCGCACGGCGTCCGGATCGCTGCGCAGCACACCGAACACCGGGTCCAGCGCCACCAGCGACACCAACCGCAGCGGGGTGCCCGCGGCCCGGCTGGCCGCCACCGCGGTTTCCAGCAACAGGTCGGCCCCGGTGCGCTCCCCTATCGCACAGGTCACCTCCCGCACCCGGTCCACCTCGGAGAGCCGAATCCCCCTGGGCGCCACGGCCACAGGAACCGGTGCCGAATGCAGCAACTCGTTGACCACCGAGCCCAGGGAGAAACTGCCGGCCAACCCGCCGCCGGCGCCGCCCACCACGATGCCCGCCGCATCCAGCCGGACCGCCGCACCGATCAGCCCGCCGGCGAACGAATCGCTGAAACTCACGTGCGGGGTGACCACCACGCCGGCCGGCACGGTGGCCCGGGCGTCGTCCAGCCATTCCCTGGCCTGGCCGGCCAGCATCTGTTGGTAACCACCGGTGTTCACCAGGGTGGGCAACGGACGATCCGGCGGCAGCACGATGCACAGTTCGATCTCGGCGCCCAGTGTCCTGGCCAGCCGGACGCCGAGCGCCAGAGCATCCGCTCCACCGGGAGTGGCCAGATATCCGACAACGAGTCTCATTGCGCCATCTTGTCAATGCGGCGGGACGGACACCGGCGCTTCACGATTTCTCCGGTTCAGGCGGAGAATTCCGCGGCCCCGTCGTCGAGGACCACCCGTGCGCCCGAACCGTCCGGTGCGGCCGCCTCGGTGCGAAACACCGCGCGCCCCTGACCGGTACGCCAGATGGCGGTCGTCAACGTCTCGCCGGGAAACACCGGGGAGCTGAACCGCGCGGCGACGGCATGAACCTTGGTCGCGTCACCGCCGCCGAGTTCGGCCACCAGCGCGCGGCCCGCGACCCCATAGGAGCACAACCCGTGCAGGATCGGCTTGGGGAACCCGGCCAGCGTCTGCGCGAACCACGGGTCGCTGTGCAACGGGTTGCGATCGCCGGACAGCCGGTACAGCAGCGCTTGGTCCTCGCGGGTCGGCAGCGCCACCGTGGCGTCGGGGGCGCGGTCGGGAAACTCGGGGGCGGGTGGGCGCTGGCCGGGCTGCCCACCGAAGCCGCCCTCGCCGCGGATCACCACGGTGGTCAGTGTTTCCACCACGACCGCGCCGCTGTCCGGGTCGGCGCCGTAGCCCTTGAGCATCACCACGGCGTTCTTGCCTTCACCCTTGTCCTGGATGTCGGCGACCTCGGAGTGCACCCGCAACCGGCCGGCCGGTGCCAGCGGCTGGTGCAACCGGATCTCCTGCGAGCCGTGCAACAGCATGCCGAAGTTGAAGGTGCCGATCAGCAGGGCGGCCGCGAACGGCGAGCAGGCGATCACGGCGAACGTGGGCAGCACCTGCTGGTCGATGTCGTGGCTGTTCTCGGTGGTGAACGCCAGATCGTCGACGCCGGCACCCACGCCGAGCGCGTACAGCAGCGTCTCGCGGTCGGTCCAGGTGAAGTCCTGGGGTTCGGTCTTGGCGCCGACGGCGCCCGGATCGATCGGCATACGGGGCTCCCTTGCTGGTGTGACGACCTCCGGTCGAGACGCTAGTTGATGTGGTCGGCGCGGGGGAACACTCACGCCGGCAAGCCCGGCTGCCCAGCTCGGTAGACCGTCGGTGACGGACCTGCACGAGCGTCAGCCGACGCGCGGGAAGACCAGATTGGCCAGGTCGATGTCGTCCGCGCGGTCCTGATCGGTCCAGCCGCCCTTGATGCCGGCCACCTTCACCGCGATCAGCAGTCCGTCTTTTACCGCCACGATGCTCTCGGCCGGCCCGAACCAATAGGCCTCGAAGGCGAGGGCCTCGACGCGGTTGTCGGGGTTGATCACGTTGAAATGGTTGACGGGGGCGGTGGGGTCGGTCGGTCGCGGGTAGATCACCACTTCGATCTCTCGGGTCGCGCCCGTGTAGTAGCACGCGTTGTCGGCGACGGGCACCGGCGGGCGGGCGTCGTAGGCGAGCTGACGTCGGGCGTCTGCACCCACGTATTTCTCGGCAATGGCCGGGGTCAGCAGGTCACACGGCTGCCGTGTCGGTGCCGCGGTTGCCGGAGCCGTCGGTGAATGACACGCAGTGAACCCGGTGACGCCGGCGGCACAGATGAGCACGGTCAACAGTTTTCGTTTGGTCATCGGAGGCCCTGGAGTTTGACGATGCGGCGGTTACCGTCGTCGGCGACGTACACCGCGCCCGTTGCGTCCACGGCCACGCCGACGGGGCGGTTGAGCCCGGTGAACGGCAACACCGTGGGCGTGCCCGATCCGGGATTGAGTTTCAGGATTTGATTCTGTTGTCCGTCAACCACATACACCGCGCCCTTCGCGTCGACAGCGATGTTGATCAGGCTGTGCAGCGCGTGGAAGGACAGCTCCGTCGGACTGCCGGCCCCCGGCGCCAATCTCAGGACGCGCTTGCCATTGCCGTCTCCGACGTACAGGTTGCCCGCGCCGTCGACGGTCATCCCCGCGACGATGTTCATGTGCTGAAACGGCAAGGCCTCGGGGCTGCGTGATCCCGGCGCTTGCTCGGCCACCTGAACGGGCAGACAGCATCCGCCGCCTGAGTCCTGTCCCCCGCCGATGAGGCCGTAAAGCGTGCCTGCGCCGTCCACGGCCTGAATCACACCGCGGTAAGCGCGACCCAGCTCGGGCACCGGCAGCACGGTCTGCTGCTCACCGTCGTGCGCGAGTTTCACCAGACGGCTGTCACGGTGTCCGCCGTCGATGACCCACACCTGCCCGCCGGCATCAGTCATCACGGTGGCGCGGGTGAACGGCAGCACCCGTTGGGTGTCGGAGCCGGCGGGCAACTCGATCACCCGATTGGATCCGTTTCTGCCCTCTTCGATATCGGTGACGAACACGTTGCCCGCGGCGTCGACGGCGACGTCGTAGGGTCCGTTCAGACCGGTGAAGGGCAGCACCGACTGGATGGGCGCCGCCGGCGGTGGCTCCGCTGCGGGGGCGGAGGCGTGACCGCATCCGGTGAGGCCGGCCGCGAACACCACAAGCGTTGCCATGACGCTCCTCATCAGCTTGCCGCCATCGCGGCGATCTGCGCCGTCCACCGTCGGCTCCGGAACCGAAACGTCCATGGTTGTCCCTCGTTGGTCGAACATGTCGGCGCCCAGATTGCGGTGATCGCCTTGGCGGATCCTTGGACACCGCCACCGGGGGTCGATGCCGAGGATCCGTTGAGAATTCGCCAAGCACGGCCCCGAATGCTGAGCGCATTCCCGATCCCCACTCACGGAAAAGAGCTCACCGCAGATGACCACCACGCGAATCAGCAAGACCGCCGCTCGCGCTGCCCTCACCGCAGGGACGCTCGGCGTGGCCGCAGTCCTCGCGGCAGGAGCGGCCACTGCGGCGCCGGCAGACGATCAGTTCCTCGCCGCTCTCGCCCAGCAGGGCATCGGCTTCGGAAATTCGCAGTCGGCGACCGCGGTCGCGCATCATGTCTGCGACGCCCTGGCCGGCGGGATGGAGCCCAGCGACATCAGCCGGCACCTGGCCGCCGCCAACTCAGGCATCGACCAACAGACCGGAGTCGTCATCACGGTCCTTGCCGCGCAGTCGTATTGCCCGCGGTTCGTGCATCAGTTGGCCAACGGCGCCACAGTCGTCGGCCCCGATCACTGACGCCGTCGCCGGCGTCGACGCCCGGGTTTGTTCCGTTGACGCAGGCGCATCCATGACATCGATGCGCCGTTCATCGCGAGGCGATGACACGGGTCCCGAGAACCCACGGTTGACGCGCGGCGCCTCGAGGACGACCATGACCGCATGAATTATGTCGTTACCGGCGGTACCGGGTTTATCGGCCGCCGTATCGTGTCCCGACTGCTGCAGCGCGACGACGCGGCGCAGGTCTGGGTGCTGGTGCGGCGGGGGTCGCTCGGCCGCTTCGAGCAACTCGCCCAGTCCTGGGGTCCGCGGGTCAAACCACTGGTGGGAGACCTGGCCGCGCCCGGCTTGGGGCTCGCCGACGACGCGCTCGCCGAACTGGGGACCGTCGACCACGTGGTGCACTGCGCGGCGATCTATGACATCACCGCGCCCGCCGCGCAGCAGCGGGCCGCCAATGTGGAGGGCACCGCCGCCGTCATCGAGCTGACCCGGCGCTTGGACGCCACCTTGGAACACGTGTCCTCGATCGCGGTCGCCGGCAGCTATCCGGGCGTCTACACCGAGGACGATTTCGACGTCGCCCAGGACCTGCCGACGCCGTATCACCAGACCAAGTTCGAGGCCGAACAACTGGTCCGGGCCGGCGGGGTGCGCTACCGGGTCTATCGGCCCGCGGTGGTCGTCGGCGACTCCCGGACCGGTGAGATGGACAAGGTCGACGGTCCGTACTACTTCTTCGGACTGCTCGCGAAGTTGGCAGCGCTGCCCAGTTTCACCCCGATGCTGCTGCCGGACACCGGTCGCACCAACATCGTGCCGGTGGACTTCGTCGTCGAGGCCGTCGTCCACCTGATGCACAGCCCCGACCGCGACGGCCAGACGTTCCACCTGACCGCACCCAAACCCATCGGCCTGCGCGGCATCTACCGCGGGGTGGCGAGGGAGGCGGGTCTGCCGCCGCTGCGCGGTGCACTGCCCACCGCGACGGTGACGCCGGTGCTCAAAGCGACCGGCCGGGCCAAGATCCTGCGCAACATGGCGGCCGTCCAGCTCGGGATCCCGGCCGAGATCCTCGACGTCGTAGACCTGGCCCCCACCTTCACCGCCGAGCGCACGGCAGAAGCGCTGCGCGGCACCGGAATCGAGGTGCCCGAGTTCGCGTCGTACGCACCGAAGCTGTGGCGTTACTGGGCGCAACACCTGGACCCGGACCGGGCCCGCCGGGACGACCCGGACGGGCCGCTGGTCGGGCGGCACGTCATCATCACCGGGGCCTCCAGTGGTATCGGCCGGGCTTCCGCGATCGCCGTCGCGCAACGCGGGGCGACGGTTTTCGCCCTGGCGCGCAACGCCGATGCGCTCGACGAGCTGATCGACGAGATCCGCGCTGCCGGCGGCCAGGCCCACGCCTTCACCTGTGACGTCACCGATTCGGCGTCGGTGGAGCACACCGTCAAGGACATCCTCGGCCGGTTCGGGCACGTGGACTATTTGGTGAACAACGCCGGCCGGTCCATCCGCCGGTCGGTGGCGGCCTCCACGGACCGTCTGCACGATTACGAGCGGGTGATGGCCGTCAACTACTTCGGTGCGGTCCGCATGGTGCTGGCGCTGCTACCGCATTGGCGGGAAAGGCGTTTCGGGCATGTGGTCAACGTGTCGAGCGCGGGTGTACAGGCCAACAGCCCGAAGTACAGCGCCTACCTGCCGAGCAAGGCCGCCTTGGACGCCTTCGCCGAGGTGGTCGGCACCGAGACGCTCTCGGATCACATCACCTTCACCAACATCCACATGCCGCTGGTGAGCACACCGATGATCGCGCCGTCCAAGCGGCTGAACCCGATGCCGCCGATTACCGCCGAGCATGCCGCCGCCATGGTGGTGCGCGGCCTGATCGAGAAGCCGGCCCGGATCGACACCCCGGTCGGCACGCTGGCCGATCTCGGGACCTACTTCACGCCGCGGCTGTCCCGGCGGGTGCTGCATCAGATCTATCTCGGTTATCCCGACTCCGCGGCCGCCAGAGGCGAGGCGCCGGCCGAACCCATGGCACCGCGCGTCGACGCAGCGCCGCAAGCGACGCGTCATCCCAAGCGTGCCGTCCGCGCCACCCGCACCGCGCGGGTGCCGCGGCCGGTCAAGCGGGCCGTCCGGCTGATACCGGGGGTGCACTGGTAACGGCCGGGTCCTAGGGTGGGCGACGTGACGGGCACAACGAGGCAGCCGGTGTTCGCCGACGTGGACACCGGTGTCGATGATGCGATGGCCCTGGCGTACCTGTTCGCCAGTGCCGACGCCGAGGTGGTGGGCATCGCGTCGACGGCGGGCAATGTGCCGGTGGATCGGGTGTGCGTCAACAATCTGGGCCTGCTGACGTTGTGCGGCATCACCGGTGTCGAGGTGTCCAAGGGTGCCGAGAACCCCCTGAGCATCCCGTTGCGCACGGCCGAGGACACCCATGGCCCAGAGGGTTTGGGCTATGCCCGGTTACCGGCCGGCGATCAGGCGCCGGCGCCCTACGACGCCGCCGAAGCCTGGGTGGGCGCCGCCCATGCGTATCCCGGTGAGCTGATCGGGTTGGTCACCGGACCACTGACCAATCTGGCGCTGGCGCTGCGCAAGGAACCGGCGTTGCCGCGGCTGTTGCGCCGGCTGGTGATCATGGGCGGGGCGTTCGACTATCGCGGCAACACCACGGCCGTCGCGGAGTGGAACATCAGTGTCGATCCGGAGGCGGCGGCCGAGGTGTTCGCGGTCTGGGGTGCGGCGTGGGGTCTGCACAAACCGACCCACCTGCCGATCATCCTGGGCCTCAACCTGACCGAGAACGCGGTGATGACACCGTCCATCCTGGCCCGGCTCGCGGCCGCGGCGGGGGCGCCGTCGGCGCAGATGAGCGTGCTCGACGATCGCGGTACCCGGTCCACGGCGGCGAATCCGTTGATCCGGGTGCTCGAGGACGCGATGCGGTTCTACTTCGAGTTCCATTTCGACCAGGGCGAGGGTTATCTCGCGCATCTGCACGACCCGCTGGCCGCGGCAGTGGCCCTGGACCCGGACCTGGTGCGCTGCCGGCAGGCCACCGTCGACGTCGAGCTGACCGGCACCCTGACCCGTGCCATGACGGTGGCCGACTGGAACGGCCGGTGGGGGCGCGACCTCAATGCGCACGTCGGGGTGGAGGTCGATCCGGCCGCCTTCTTCGACCGGTTCATCGCGCGGGTGGGCCCGTTTGCGCAGCGACTCGCCTGAAGCCGCTGCGCGGCAGCACTATTCGTAGATCCCCTCCACATACCAGCGGCGCTGCCGGTAACACAGCAGCATGGCCGGCCCCGGGTCGGCTCGGCCGCCGAGCAGCACCTGCGCCCGCGCGGTGCGGCCGGCCCGCGCCGATCCCGGATCCCACCACCGTTCGTCGACCGGCCACGGCCCGGCCCACCACTGCAACGCCGCGGAATGTTCCGGTGATCTCAGCTGGGCCGGGTCGGTGGAGAACAGTCCGCGAGCCGTCACCCGTACCGGATTACCCTCGGCGTCAAGAAGTTCCACCGGATCGTCGAGCAGGACCGCAGGCGCGGGCTCGGGCAATTGTCCCGGCCACGGCTGGTCCGGGTCGGCCGCGGGCACCGGTTCGTCACCCAGCGCCGTGAACGTGATGCGCTCGGCCGGCCCGCGCCCACCGCTGAGCACCGGCACCTGCACCGCTTCCGGCCCCAGCAGGCCCTGCACCCGCACCAGCGCGCGCCGGGCCCGCAGGCGGTCGTCGTCACCCGAGGATCCCCACAGCGGCAACTGCAGTGCACCCGCCGACACCACCTCGACCGGATGCAGCCGCAGCATGGTGATGGGAGCCGTTGGACCAGCGTGGCCGAGACCACGGCGAGTGAGCCAGCCGTCGAGCTGCCAGCGCACCCGATCGGCGGTGGCATCCTCGGTCAGCGGTTCGGCGCACCGCCAAACCCGTTGCAGCTCCTCACCGTTGGCGGTGACCGCTTGAATGGCCAGCCGGGTGCAACCCACACCGGCCGACTCCAGGCTGCGGTGCAGCTCACCGGCCAGCGACCGGCCGGCGAAAGCCGCCGCGTCCACCCGGTCGATCGGCGGATCACAGTGCATCACGGCATCGAGGTCACGTTCCGGTTCGCGCCCCGACGGCCCGCGGGACGGCTCACCGCAGGCGAATCGGTGCGCGGCGATCGCATCCGCGCCGAACCGGGACGCCACATCGGTGCGGGACAGTTCGGCGAACTGACCGATGCTCCGGATCCCCATGCGCCACAACAGGTCCGCGAGCTCGTCCCGGCCGGGTGACGCCAGGCTCGGTTCGGTGGCCAATTCCCGGATGGACAGATCGGCCAGGAATCGGGCATCCTCTCCCGGTTCGACGATCCGGCCGGCCCGCGCCGCGAACACCGCCGTGGCCAATCGGTCGGCGATCCCGGTCTGGCATTCGGCCCCGGCCGCGGCGACCGCGTCGACCAACCGTTCCGCCGCGGCATGCTCGGATCCGAAATAGCGGGCCGCTCCCCGCACCGGCATGACCAGCAGGCCGGGCCGCAGCACCTCCGCGCGGGGCACCACCTCGTCGACCGCCGCCGTCACCCCCTCGAAATGCCGGGCGTCGCGTGCCGGGTCGGCGGTACTGACGTGCAACTGCGGGCACCGGGCCTGGGCCTCGCGCCGGCGCAGACCGCGCCGTACCCCGACGGCCCGCGCCGATGCCGAACACGCGATGACCCGGTTGGCCAACGTCACCGCGACCGGATCGGTGGCCGCCAGACCGGCGGCCGAGGCCGCGGCCACCGCGGGCCAATCCATGCACCAGAGCGCGAGAACCCGGGACACGCTAGCCACCCACGGCGCGCGCCAGACCGGGGATCCGGCCGCGACTGCGGGTCACCAGCCGCACCCGGCCGAGCCGCCCACACCCGGGCACCGGTCCGGCAGCACCCGCGCCGATCACCTCATATCCACTGACGGTGGCATCCAGCCGGGCCTGCGCCCCAGGCCAGTCCCCGCCGGTGACCAACAGCGTGCACCCCTTCTGCCGGGCCCGCGCCGTCACCGCACGGGCCCGGGCGCCCGGAACCACCCGGCCGGCCAGGTCGAGAACCACCAGATCCAGACCGTCCAGCAGGACCGCGGCCACCTCGACCGGATCGGCACCGGGGTCCGGGATCACCGCGATCCGGCTCAGGTCCGCTCCCATCTCGGCCGCGGCCAGCAGGCAGGCCCGGGGCTGCCCGACGATCGCGGCATGCCCGCCGGCCGCCGTCACCGCGGCCACCATGCTCAACGGGAGCGACCGAGCCCCGGTGAGCACGGCCACGGTCCCGCGCGGCAACGCCACCGGGAGCCTCCCGGCAAGGGTTTCGGGTAGTTTCAGCAAACTTTCCGACTCGGGTTCCGCGGTGTCTGCGCGCACCCCGCCCCGACTTCGGGAGCCCACCCTCGCCGAGACTTCGGCTATTCTTCTTCTCAGGTGTTCGACCTGGTCATCGCGATTTATGCGATGCACATCCAGGCCGGAAGCCACTGTCACAACAGCACCTCCCGCACCATCGGTTTCAGCTGCATTCGAACGCGTGTTCGATTGCTCGAGTAAACACTTCTGTCGAATCACCGTCAAGCGCAGCCCGACGGCCTGCCCAAACGGCGACGCAGCCCCTCCGACCAGCAACGCGAGCCCCTGTGAAATGCCTGTGCGGCGCGCTGGGCGCTGCGCTAAAGTCTGGGCACCAGAACCCGCTTCGGAATGGGACTGATGTACGGGAGCACAGCGAATCACCAGGTAGGATGACTGCGAACCGTGCGGAATCGACAACGATTCCCCGAAGGCCGGCTCATACACCACTCGGGGGAGAGGTAAGGACCGCATCATGAATTCACGTCTGACCCGCCGTGTCTCGGCGGCCATCGGGGGCGCTGCCATCCTCGCGATGATCGGCTTCACCGCCGCCTGCGGCACCGAGGAGAAGAAGTCTCCCGAGACGTCGACCACCACGACGACGACCACCACCACGGCCCCGTCGGTCGAGCCCACCGAGAAGTCGATCAGCCCCTCCGGTGGTAACAAGTTCACCCCCACGGTGAAGGCCCCGCCGGCGCCGACGGCGATCCCCGGGGACAACTGACACGCCGGTACGAGTGAGCCGGGTCTGCCGACGTGCGGACCCGGCACCTCGGAACGTGAACCGACACCACACGGGCATCGCCCACTGGCTTCCGGCGCTCCTGCTGGCCGGTGTGCTGGTCTTTGCCTCTGATCTGCCGATCAGCCGACATCTCTTGGGGACCAACCTCATCCAAGGTCCCTACGCGTCGCTGTTGGCTGCCTCCACCGACCTCGGTCCGGCCCGGCCGCAGCAGATCCAGCTGACGGCCGCGCTCGCCGGTCACCAGCGTCCCGACGATCTCATCGACTGGACGCATGACCGGGGACTCACGGTCTCATGGCGCCCCAGTGACGACTGGGCCATCGTCGAGGGCAATCCGGACGCCATCGCGCGCGCCTTCGACGTCACCGTGCACGACTACCGGGGCAAGCAGGGCCAGCAGTTCTACGCTTCGCCCCAGCAGCCCCAGGTACCCGAGGCGCTGCGCGGCGAGGTCACCGAACTCGGGCGGATCCTGGGATACACCCCGCACCACGTGTCCCGGCCCGATATCGCGCTGGACGTCCCCGACCGCGGCCTGTCCCCCGACGCCCTGCTGACCACCTACAACGCCGACAAGCTCGCCGCCGACGGCTTCACCGGCAAGGGCACCACGATCGTCATCTTCGCGTTCAGCGGTTACGACCAGAAGGATCTGGACACGTTCTCCGCCATGTTCGGCCTGCCCCAGTTCACCCCGGAGACCCTCGGCGACCCACTCCCGGTGGCGCACGGCGAGACGACGATGGATCTGCAGGTGGCGCATGCCGTTGCGCCCGATGCCCGCAAGGTCGTGGTCAATGCCCGGCCGACCGTGCAGGGCGACGGTGCCTACCAGAAGATCGGCAAGCTGTTCGAGGACACCGACCGCGCCTACCCCGGCGCCGTCTGGAGCCTGTCGATCGGCTGGGGCTGCGACAAGCTGCTCACCGCGGCCGATCTGGCCCCGGTGCGCTCGGCGCTGCGGGCCGCCCAGTCGCACGGCACCACGGCCTACAACGCCAGCGGTGACCTGGCCGGCCTGGAATGCAAGGGCGGCACCGACTGGGACTCGGTGCCCGGACCCGACGACATCGGGCTGGATTCGGTGTCGTCGATCCCCGAGATGACCAGTGTCGGCGGCACCACGCTGTCCACCGACGACCGCGGCACCTGGCTGGCCGAACAGACCTGGTTCGACGTGCCGCTGTCCCAGGGCACCGGCGGCGGGCTGTCCGCCCTGTTCGACCTGCCGCCCTGGCAGCAGGCCGCGGCCGCGCAGGTGGCACCGGAACGCCGGACCGGCAAGCGGATGACCCCGGACATCTCGGCGGTGGCCGACCCGTTCACCGGGGTGAAGATCGTGCTCAACGGTGACGTGGTGATCGGCGGCGGCACATCACAGTCCGCGCCGATCTGGGCCGGGCTGACCGCGGTCATGGACCAGTACCTGCTCGCCAACGGCGGCACCCTGATCGGTGAGATCAACCCGTTGCTGTACCGCATCGCCTCCGGCGCACCGCGCCCGGCGTTCCGGGACATCACCCTGGGCGCCAACGCCGTCGACCTGGCGGGTCCGGGTTATGACCTGGTGACCGGATTGGGCACCCCCGACATCGACAACCTCGCCCGCAATCTGCTCATCGCACAACGAATCCAGGCCTGATGACCACCACCGACGACACCGGAACCTCCTCCCCCGCACCGGGCATGGTCGAATGTCCGGTCTGCCGGGTCGACGTCCCCGCAGGCAAGTACTGCGGGCTGTGCGGCGTGCCGCTCGCCGAGCACCAGGCCGGCGACGGCCCGCACTGGCTGCGGGCCAGGACGTTCAGCGCCGCCCCCGGCCAGCATCTGCTGACACCGTCGGTCACCAGTTCCCTGTTCCCGCACCTGTCCCCGCGGTCCCGCAAGGCATTCCTGCTGGGCCTGGCCCTGCTGGTGGTGGCCCTGACGGTGGCGACGGTGTTCCGGCTGCCCGCCGCGCTCATCACCGTGGCCTCCCTGGGCCTGCCGCTGTTGTTCCTGATGTATCTGCGGGAATCCGATCTGGCCGAAGACATTCCGCGCCGCACCCTGGCTCTCACCGCGGCACTCGGCATCGGCCTCGGTGTGGTGTGGGTATTGCTGACCGGCGCCGCGGTGGCCCGCGCCTACGGTGTGCCGCTGGGCGCCGGCATCGCCGGTTCCCGGATCGTGCGCGACGGTATCGGCATCCCGGTCGGCGCGATGATCATCATGCTGATCCCCGCCGTCGTGGTCCGGCTGACCCGCCCCGGCGTGCGAGAAGCCCTGGACGGCTACGCCATCGGCGCGCTGGGGGCACTGACCTTCACCGGCGCGGCCACCCTGACCCGGCTGGCTCCGCAGTTCACCACCGGCATGGTGGCCCGCGCCCGGCCGCTGGACGGCCTGCTGGTGGAGGCGGGTATCCGCGGGATCGCCGTCCCGCTCACCGCGGCCGCCGTCGGCGGATTGATCGGCGCCGCACTGTGGTTCACCCGGCCGCCGTCCAAGGCCGGCAACAACCGCGGGTTCGTGCGCCTCACCCTGGTCTCGATCGCGGTGGTCGTCGTCGCGGTCTACGCCGCGCTGGGGCTGGTCGACGTCGCCCGCGTCCCGCAGTGGCTGCAACTGGCCGTCCACCTGACGCTCTCCATGCTCGCGCTGCTGGCCCTGCGCATCGGCCTGCACCTGGCGCTGTTGCACGAGGCCCAGGACGACATGCACGCCGACGAACCCCTGCTGTGCACCGAGTGCAACCACGTCGTGCCCGACGCCCCGTTCTGCGCGAACTGCGGCGCCGCGATGCACGCGTCGTCACGCAAGTCCCGCAACTCGCGACGGGTGGAACGTCCGATCCGGCTCGCCGAGGAGCAGACGGCGGGCCCGATCATCGTCGGTCTGGCACCGGGCTATTCGTTGCACGCCGGGACCTTCACCGCGCCGCCGCCCCGCAAGACGTCCTTCCGTTGGCTGGCCCTCGTGCTGAGCATCTCGATCCTGGTGGTGGCCGGCGGTCTGGTCGGCCTGTCCGGCCTGCTGGAGAAACCGTCGGCACGTTACGTCTGCCCGCCGGACTGCGGCCGGCCGCCGATGGGGCAGCCGGTCAACGTCAACCCACGCTTCATCGCGGCCGACGGCTCCTTCTCGGTCTCCTATCCGTCCCCCGATTCTGCCTACAAGGTGAGCACCACCGACAACAGCGTGACGGCGGTCTTCGAGGCGAGCGACGGCGGCACGCTGCGGTTGTTCAGCGAGCCGGCCGACGGCCGGTCGCCCCGCGACATCGCCAACGCGTTGGTGAAGAAGACCTTCCCCGACACCAAGATCGCCTACGAGATCCCCAATGCGATGGTCGGTTACCAGCCCGGCTACGGCCTGGTCGCCGACTGCTGGCCGCAGGGCGCCATGAGCAGCTACACCAGGATGCGGGTGGTGGTGATCGCGGCGGTCAAGAACGGCGTCGCCCTGGTGGCCGGCGCGGTCGGGCCGTACCACGCGTTCGGCCCGGACTTCGGCTCGGGTAAACCGTCGGCGGTCGGCCTGGAGATCGCCCTGGACATGGGCAAGTACGTCAACAGCTTCAGCTGGCGGGGCGACCCGCCGCGCTGAATTCGCCTGCGGTCACTCCCATTCGATGGTGCCCGGCGGCTTGCTGGTGATGTCGAGCACCACCCGGTTCACCTCGGGCACCTCGTTGGTGATGCGGGTCGAGATCCGCTCCAGCACGTCGTAGGGCACCCGGGTCCAGTCCGCGGTCATGGCGTCCTCGCTGGAGACCGGGCGCAGCACGATGGGATGGCCGTAGGTGCGGCCGTCGCCCTGCACGCCGACCGAGCGGACATCGGCGAGCAGCACCACCGGGCACTGCCAGATCTGGTGGTCCAGGCCGGCGGTGGTGAGCTCCTCGCGGGCGATCGCATCGGCGCGGCGCAGGGTGTCCAGCCGCGACGCGGTCACCTCCCCGACGATGCGGATACCCAGACCGGGGCCCGGGAAGGGTTGGCGCGCAACGATTTCCTCCGGCAGACCCAGTTCCCGGCCGACGGCGCGAACCTCGTCCTTGAACAGCAGCCGCAGCGGCTCGACGAGTTTGAACTTCAGGTCCTCGGGCAGGCCGCCGACGTTGTGGTGGCTCTTGATGTTGGCGGTGCCGCTGCCACCGCCGGACTCGACGACGTCCGGGTACAGCGTGCCCTGCACCAGGAAGTCGATATCGAATTCACTGAGGGTGTCGCGCACCGCGCCCTCGAAGGCCCGGATGAACTCGCGGCCGATGATCTTGCGCTTGCCCTCGGGGTTGGTGACGCCGGTCAGCGCGTCCAGGAAGCGGTCGGCCACGTCGACGGTCACCAGCTTGGCCCCCGTCGCGGCGACGAAGTCGCGCTGCACCTGCGCCCGCTCCCCCGCCCGCAACAGGCCGTGGTCGACGAAGACACAGGTGAGCCGGTCGCCGATGGCACGCTGCACCAGGGCCGCGGCCACCGCCGAGTCCACCCCGCCGGACAGTCCGCAGATGGCGCGGCCGTCCCCGATCTGTTCGCGCACCGCCTCGATGAGCTGGTCGGCGATGTTGGCCGGGGTCCACGACGCCCCGATGCCGGCGAAGTCGTGCAGGAACCGGCTCAGCACCTGCTGGCCGTGCGGCGAGTGCAGCACCTCGGGGTGATATTGCACACCGGCCAGCCGGCGGGACCGGTCCTCGAAGGCGGCGACGGGCGCGCCGGCACTGGTGGCCACGACGTCGAACCCGGCCGGCGCCGCGGTGACGGCGTCACCGTGGCTCATCCAGACCGGCTGTGACTCCGGCAGTTCCGAATGGAGTTGTCCGCCGGACACTTTCAGTTCGGTGCGGCCGTACTCACTGGTGCCGGTGTGCGCCACCGTGCCGCCGAGCGCCTGGGCCATGGCCTGGAAGCCGTAGCAGATGCCGAACACCGGCACGTCGATGTCGAACAGGGCCGGGTCCAGCTTGGGCGCCCCGTCGGCGTACACACTGGCCGGTCCGCCGGAGAGCACGATGGCCTGCGGGTCGCGGGCCTTGATCTCCTCGACCGTCGCGGTGTGCGGGATCACCTCGGAGAACACCCGCGCCTCACGCACGCGCCGGGCGATCAGCTGGGCGTACTGCGCGCCGAAGTCGACGACGAGGACGGGGCGGGACTGCGATGAGCCGCTGGCGCGAGAAGCGTCTGCCGAGGCGTTTTCCACCTGAACAGTCTAAGAGTTGTGCCGCCGCGCGCCGGGTCGGCCTCCGTCCGGGCTCAGGATCCGGTCCATCTGGGCGCCGACGACGTCGCGCAACTGCGTGTCGGTGACGTCGTCGAGTCCGGTCGACGAGCGCAGGAACGGCTCGAACAGGCGCCAACCGAGTTGCAGGGCAACGGCATTGGCGACCGCCAGCCGGGCGCCGCGGTCGTCGTCGCCGTAGCCGGGCCGCACCGCCTCCAGCAGCAGGGCGATGTTCGGGAATCTGGTCTGCAGCTGGCCCACCGGATATCCGTCCAGCAGGGCCCTGGCCAGCACGCGGATGTGCCGGTCGGTGGCGTGCTCGATATCGGCGGCCGGCGCCCCCTGCGACGTCAGCGCGATCAGATTGCCGCCCAGATGTTCCAGCACCGCGCCGACCAGCCGTTCCTTGGTGCCGAAGTGGCGGTAGACCAGGCCGTGGTTGACCCGGGAGGCGGTGGCGATGTCCCGGATCGAGGTGGCGGCGGGTCCTCGCTGCGCGAACAGGTCCGCCGCGGCATCCAGCACGGCCGCCACCACTTCCTCCCGGCCGGACGGTGGCGAGCTTGTAGTCACGTGACTACAGTAGCCGGTGTAGTCAGCCGACTACACCGCTCCGCGCTCCATCCGAAGGACCGATATGACCATCACCGTCACCCAGCTCGGCAGCCGTATCGGCGCCCGCATCGACGGCGTCACCCTCGGTGGCGACCTCGACGCCGCCACCGTCACCGTCATCCGCACCGCCCTGTTGCGTCACAAGGTGGTGTTCTTCGGTGACCAGCACCATCTCGACGACGACGGCCAGCAGGCCTTCGCCGGACTGCTCGGAACCCCCATCGGCCACCACGCCTTCAAGGGCGCCGGCGTCATCGCACCGATCGACTCCGAGTACGCGAAGGCCACCCGCTGGCACACCGACGTCACCTTCCTGCCCGACTACCCGGCCATCTCGGTGCTGCGGGCGGTGACCCTGCCCAGTTACGGCGGCTCGACGCTGTGGGCCTCGACCGCGGCCGGCTACGACGCGCTGCCCGATCCGCTCAAGCGCCTCGCCGAGAACCTGTGGGCCCTGCACAGCAACCGTTACGACTACGCCGCCGCACCGGCCGACGAGGCCACCGACACCCAGCGCGCGCTACGCGAGATGTTCGGCAAGCCGGATTTCCGCACCGAGCACCCGGTGGTGCGGGTGCACCCCGAGACGGGCGAACGCACCCTGCTCGCCGGCGATTTCGTGCGCGGCCTGCTCGGCATGGACAGCCACGAATCCCATGCCCTGCTGGACCTGTTGCAACGCCGGATCACCGTGCCGGAGAACACCATTCGGTGGACCTGGGCGCCCGGTGACGTGGCCATGTGGGACAACCGGGCCACGCAGCACCGCGCCGTCGACGACTACGACGACCAGCGCCGGGTGATGCACCGGGTCACGCTGGCCGGCGATGTCCCGGTCGACGTGTACGGCCGGACCAGCCGCGCCGTCGGCGATGTGCTGGAGCGCCGGGCCGGCTGAACTCACAGTCTGGCCAAGTATGAGACGAGCCCGAAACGGGCATGGTGGAGTAGACCTGTCCACTATGCGAAAGCGAGGCCGCGATGCTGGGCCTGCCCGACGGCGTGCGCGCCTGCCTGTTCGACCTGGACGGCGTGCTCACCGACACCGCCAGCGTGCACAAGACGGCGTGGAAGGCGATGTTCGATGACTACCTCCGGGCCCGCGCAATCCGCACCGGTGAGCCGTTCATGCCGTTCGACATCGACCACGACTACCTCACCTATGTCGACGGCAAGCGCCGCGAGGACGGGGTCCGCGCCTTCCTGAACAGCCGCGGTATCGACCTGCCCGAGGGCGGACCCGACGATCCCCCGGAGGCCGAGACGGTAGCCGGCCTGGGCAACCGCAAGAACGCCATGTTCCAGCGGGTGCTGCACACCGACGGGGTGACCGTGTTCGACGGCTCCCGGCGCTACCTGGCCGAGGCCGCCGGCGCGGGACTCGGCGTGGCGGTGGTGTCCTCCAGTGCCAACACCCGCGAGGTGCTGGAGGTGACCGGGCTGGCCCGCTATGTGCAGCAGCGCGTCGACGGCGTCACGCTGCGCGAGGAGCACCTGCCCGGTAAACCGGCGCCGGATTCGTTCCTGCGGGCCGCGCAACTGCTGGACACCGAGCCGGCCGCCGCCGCCGTCTTCGAGGACGCGCTGGCCGGTGTGGCCGCCGGCCGCGCCGGGAAGTTCGGCTGTGTGGTGGGCGTGGATCGGGTCGGTCAAGCCGACGAATTGCGTTCGCACGGCGCCGATATCGTCGTCACTGACCTCGCCGACCTGTTGCGGGACGGCCGATGATCACCCACGACGCATTTCCGGTCGAACCCTGGCAGATCCGCGAGACGCGGCTGGACCTGGACATGCTGGCCCAGGCGGAATCGATCTTCGCGCTGTCGAACGGGCATATCGGACTGCGCGGCAACCTCGACGAGGGCGAACCGCACGGATTGCCGGGTACGTATCTCAACTCGTTCTACGAAACCCAGGCCCTGCCCTACGCGGAGAGCGGATTCGGCTACCCGGAAGCCGGCCAGACCATCGTCGACATCACCAACGGCAAGATCCTGCGCTTGCTCGTCGACGACGAACCCTTCGACGTCCGGTACGGCGAACTCGTCGACCACGAACGGGTGCTCGATCTGCGGGCCGGCACGTTGTCACGGGTGGCCCAATGGCGTTCGCCGGCAGGCAAACAAGTCAAGGTCACCTCGACCCGGCTGGTGTCACTGACCCAGCGCAGCGTGGCCGCCATCGAGTATGTCGTCGAGGCTCTCGACGAATTCGTCCGTCTGACAGTGCAATCCGAGCTGGTCGCCAACGAGGACCAACCCGAACGATCGGACGATCCCCGAGTGGCCACCCGGCTGGAGCACCCGCTGCAGGCGGTGCATCACGAGCACACCGAGACCGGGGGCCTGCTGGTGCACCAGACGACGGCCAGCGGACTGATGATGGCTGCCGCTATGGATCACGACGTCGAGGTTCCCGGCCGGGTCGAGATCACTACCGATTCCCGTCCCGATCTGGCCCGCACGACGGTGATCTGCGGTCTGCGGCCCGGTCAGAAACTGCGCATCGTCAAGTATCTGGCCTATGGCTGGTCCAGTCTGCGCTCGCGCCCGGCGCTGCGCGACCAGGCCGCCGGGGCGCTGGCCGGCGCGAAGTACAGCGGCTGGCAGGGCCTGCTCGACGGCCAGCGAGCGTATCTCGACGAGTTCTGGGACAGCGCCGATGTCGAGGTGTTCGGTGACCCCGACTGCCAGCAAGCGGTGCGGTTCGGGTTGTTCCACGTGCTGCAGGCCAGCGCGCGTGCCGAACGCAGGGCGATCCCCGGCAAGGGGCTCACCGGTACCGGCTATGACGGCCATGCGTTCTGGGATACCGAGGGTTTCGTGCTCCCGGTGCTCACCTACACCAAGCCGCACGCCGCGGCCGACGCGCTGCGCTGGCGGGCGGCCACCCTGGACCTGGCCAAGGACCGGGCGCGCCAACTGGGCCTGGCGGGCGCCAGCTTCCCGTGGCGCACCATCCGCGGCGAGGAGTGCTCGGCCTACTGGCCGGCCGGCACGGCGGCCTGGCACATCAACGCGGATATCGCCATGGCGTTCGAGCGCTACCGCGTGGTCACCGGCGACGACAGCCTGGAACGCGAATGCGGGCTGGCGGTGCTCGTCGAGACCGCGCGGCTGTGGCTGTCGCTGGGGCATCACGACCGGCACGGGGTGTGGCACCTGGACGGGGTCACCGGCCCCGACGAGTACACCGCGCTGGTGACCGACAATGTGTTCACGAATCTGATGGCGGCACACAATCTTCGGGTGGCCGCCGCCGCCTGCCTGCGTCACCCCGAGGCGGCCCACACCATCGGCGTCACCACCGAGGAGACCGCCGCCTGGCGGGATGCGGCTGCCGCGGTGCACATCCCGTTCGACAAGGAGCTCGGGGTGCACGCGCAGTGCGAGGGTTTCACCAACCTCGCGGAGTGGGACTTCACGGCCGACACCCAGTACCCGCTGTTGCTGCACGAACACTACGTACGGCTCTACCCGACCCAGGTGCTCAAGCAGGCCGATCTGGTGCTGGCGATGCACTGGCACAGCCACGCCTTCTCCCCCACCGAGAAGGCCCGCAATGTCGACTATTACGAACGCCGCACCACCAGGGACTCGTCGTTGTCGGCATGCACCCAGGCCGTCATGTGCGCCGAGGTGGGGCACCTGGAGCTGGCCCACGATTACGCCTACGAAGCCGCGCTGATCGACCTGCGCGACCTGCATCACAACACCCGCGACGGCCTGCACATGGCCTCGCTGGCCGGCGCGTGGACGGCGCTGGTCGCCGGGTTCGGCGGACTGCGCGACGACGAGGGCATGCTGGCGCTGGATCCGCACCTGCCCGACGGGATCACCCGGCTGCGGTTCCGGTTGCGCTGGAAGGATTTCCGGCTGACCGTCGACGCCACCCACCACCAGGTGACCTACGGCCTGCGCGACGGCCCGGATGCCAGGCTGACCATCCGGCACGCCGGAGCCGACCTCGAACTCACCACGCAGGAACCGACGACCGTCGACGTCCACCCGCGCAAGCCGCTGCTGCCGGTGCCGCCGCAGCCCGTCGGCCGGGAACCGATGCGGCGCCACCTCGTCTCCGAGTGAGCGCCGCGCCGGCTACCCCGGTCAGCCCGCCGAGCTGACCGGGGTGATCGGCAGACGCCGCAACGCACCCGGCGCGTCGGCCGGCACCACCGGATGCACCGGCGGGATGGGCGACAGCCGCTGGTAGGGCAGCCCTTGGGCGGGCCGTTGGTCCTGTTCGCCCTTGTTGGGCCACAACGACGCCGCCCGTTCGGCCTGCGCGGTGATCGAAAGCGACGGATTCACACCGAGATTCGCCGAGATCGCGGCGCCGTCGGTGACATACAGCGTCGGGTAGTTGTACACCCGGTGATACGGGTCGATGACACCGGTCTCGGGGCTGTCACCGATGGCCGCACCGCCGAGGAAGTGCGCGGTGAGCGGGATGTTGAACAGCTCGCCCCAGGTGCCGCCGGCCACGCCGTCGATCTTCTCGGCGAGCCGGCGGGTCACCTCGTTGCCGGCCGGGATCCAGGTCGGGTTGGGCTCACCGTGTCCCTGCTCGGAGGACAGGATGCGCTTGCCCAGCGGTCCGCGCTTGGTGAAGGTGGTGATGGAGTTGTCCAGGTGCTGCATCACCAGTGCGATGACGGTGCGTTCGCTCCAGCGCTGCGGGTTGAGCAACCGGATCAGGCCACGGGGATCCTCGCCGGCCTGGTTCAAGAACTGCCGCCACCGCGGCACGTCCGTGCCGCCGGGCCCGGCGCCGTCGGTCATCAGGGTCTGCAGCAGACCCATCGCGTTGGAGCCCTTGCCGTAGCGCACCGGTTCGACGTGGGTGTCCGCCGTCGGGTGGATCGAGGAGGTGATGGCCACCCCGTGCGTCAGGTCGCGCTCCGGGGACACCGTGAGGGTCTGCGCACCGACGATCGATTCGGAGTTGGTCCGGGTCAGCACGCCGAGGCGCTGCGACAACTTGGGCAGCTTGCCCGTGTCGCGCATCTTGAACAGCAACTTTTGGGTGTTGTAGGTGCCCGCCGCCACGATCAGGTGGGTGGCGGTGAACGTCTTGCGCTTGCGCCGCACCTTGCTGCCGGTGCGGGCGGTGTGGATCTCCCACACCCCGTCGGGCCGTTGGCTGAAGCTGGTCACCGTCGTCATCGGATGCACCTGCGCGCCGGCCGATTCGGCCAGCCCCAGGTAGTTCTTCACCAGGGTGTTCTTGGCGCCGTGCCGGCACCCGGTCATGCATTCGCCGCATTCGATGCAGCCGGTCCTGGCCGGCCCGGCACCGCCGAAATACGGGTCCGGGACGGTCTTGCCCGGCGCCTTCTGCCCGTCCGGGCCGAAGAACACCCCGACCGGGGTGGCGACGAAGGTGTCGCCCACCCCCATGTCGTCGGCAACCTCTTTCATCAACCGGTCGGCATCGGTGAAGGTCGGGTTGGTCACCACGCCCAGCATCCGCTGCGCCTGCTCGTAGTGCGGCATCAACTCCGACCGCCAGTCGGTGATGCCCGACCACTGCTTGTCGGCGAAGAACGGCTCCGGTGGCACGTACAGGGTGTTGGCGTAGTTGAGCGATCCGCCGCCCACCCCGGCACCGGCCAGGATCATGCAGTTGCGCAGCAGGTGGATGCGCTGGATGCCGTACATGCCCAGCTGCGGCGCCCACAGAAAACGGCGCAGATCCCAGGAGGTCTTGGCGAAATCCGCGTCGGCGTAGCGCGGGCCGGCTTCCAGGACTCCCACCCGGTAGCCCTTCTCGGTGAGCCGCAGCGCGCTGACGCTGCCCCCGAAACCCGAGCCGATGATCACGACGTCATAGTCAGGCTGCATGTGATCAGTATGACGCTACCGATAGGTAACTTCTAGACAGGAAGGCCTAACTTGTAAAGAAGTCGTCGGCTTCAGCCTCCGACGGTCAGCCCGACCTTCTGGAACTCCTTGAGATCGCAATAGCCGGCCTTGGCCATCGACCTGGCCAGCCCGCCGACCAGATTCAGCGAACCGAACGGGTCGTCGGACGGGCCGTCGAGCACCTGCTTGAGCGAGGGCCGTTCCCCGAGCGCCACCTGCAGCAGCGCACCGCGCGGCAACGACGGGTGGGCGGCCGCCGACGGCCAGAACCAGCCGCCGCCGAGCGCTTCGGCAGCGGTGGCTAGCGGGGTGCCCAGCACCACGGCGTCGGCGCCGCAGGCGATGGCCTTGGCCAGGTCGCCGGAGGTGTGGATATCGCCGTCGGCCAGCACGTGCACGTACCGCCCACCGGTCTCGTCGAGGTATTCGCGGCGGGCCGCGGCGGCGTCGGCGATGGCGGTGGCCATCGGCACGCTGATGCCGAGCACCTCGTCGCTGGTCGTCACGCCGTGGGTGGAGCCGTAACCGACGATGACGCCGGCGGCACCGGTGCGCATCAGATGCAGCGCGGTGCGGTGGTCCAGCACGCCGCCGGCGACCACCGGGACGTCGAGTTCGGAGATGAATGTCTTGAGGTTCAGCGGCTCGCCATCTTGGGCGACCCGCTCGGCGGAGATGATGGTGCCCTGGATGACCAGCAGGTCGATCCCGGCGGCCACCAGGGCCGGCGTCAGCGCCTGCGCGTTCTGCGGGCTGACCCGCACCGCGGTGGTCACCCCGGCTTCGCGGATCCGCGCGACGGCGGCACCCAGCAGGTCGGGATCCAGCGGCGCCGCGTGCAGCTGCTGCAGCAATCGGATGGCGGCGGTTTCGTCGGATGCCGTGGCAGCAACGTCAGTGACCTGGGCGATCTTCTCCTCGACATTGGCGTGCCGCCCGATCAGCCCCTCGCCGTTGAGCACGCCGAGGCCGCCGAGCCGGCCCATCTCGATGGCGAACTCCACCGACACCAGGGCGTCGGTCGGGTGCGCCACCACCGGGATCTCGAACCGGTAGGCGTCCAGCTGCCAGGCGGTCGACACGTCCTTGCTGGACCGGGTGCGGCGGGACGGGACGATGTTGATGTCGTCGAGTTCGTAGGTGCGGCGGGCGGTTCTGCCCATGCCGATTTCAACCATGTCGCGCATTTGCTCGTGAGTTCCTGACCGCTAGCGGGCGTAGTAGTTCGGCGCTTCGACCGTCATGGTGATGTCGTGCGGATGGCTCTCCTTGAGCCCCGCCGCGGTGATCTGGACGAACTGCGCCTGCTGCAGGTGCTCGATCGTGTCCGACCCGGTGTAGCCCATGGCGGCGCGCAACCCGCCGGTGAGCTGGTGGATGACCGTCGACAGCGGGCCCCGGAACGGCACCCGGCCCTCGATGCCCTCGGGCACCAGCTTGTCCTCGGACAGCACGTCGTCCTGGAAGTAGCGGTCCTTGGAGAAGCTCTTCTGCGTACCGCGGCCCTGCATGGCGCCCAGCGAACCCATGCCGCGGTAGCTCTTGAACTGCTTGCCGTTGACGAAGATCAGGTCACCGGGCGACTCGGCGGTGCCCGCCAGCAGCGAGCCCAGCATCGCGGTGGACGCGCCGGCGGCCAGCGCCTTGGCGATATCGCCGGAGTACTGCAGACCACCGTCGGCGATCACCGGCACGCCCTTGGGCGAGCAGGCGGCGACGGCTTCCAGGATCGCGGTGATCTGCGGGGCCCCGACACCGGCGACCACCCGGGTGGTGCAGATGGAGCCCGGCCCGACCCCGACCTTCACGGCGTCGGCGCCGGCCTCGACCAGGGCGGCGGCCGCGGCCCGGGTGGCCACGTTGCCGCCGACCACGTCGACCCGTTCGCCGACGACGGACTTGAGCCGGCTCACCATGTCCAGCACCAGCCGGTTGTGCGCGTGCGCGGTGTCGACGATCAGGACGTCCACCCCCGCGTCGACCAGCGTCATGGCCCGGGTCCACGCGTCGTCGCCGATGCCGACGGCCGCGCCGACCAGCAGCCGGCCGTCGCTGTCCTTGGTGGCCAGCGGGAACTGCTCGGTCTTGACGAAGTCCTTGACGGTGATCAGGCCGGTCAGCTTGCCGTGTCCGTCGACGATGGGCAGCTTCTCGATCTTGTTGCGTCGCAACAGGCCCAGCGCGGCCTCGGCCGAGACGCCCTCCTGGGCGGTGATCAGCGGCGCCTTGGTCATCACCTCGGCGACCGGCTTGTCCAGGTCGACCTCGAACCGCATGTCCCGGTTGGTGATGATGCCGACCAGGGAGCCCTTGTCGTCGACCACCGGAAGACCGGAGATCCGGAACCGGGCGCACATCGCGTCCACCTCGGCCAGCGTGTTGTCCGGCGAGCAGGTCACCGGGTCGGTCACCATGCCCGCCTCGGAACGCTTGACCGTCTCGACCTGGCCGGCCTGTTCGGCCACCGACAGGTTGCGGTGCAGCACCCCCATGCCGCCGGCGCGGGCCATGGCGATGGCCATCCGGGATTCGGTGACGGTGTCCATCGCCGAACTCACCAGCGGGACCTTCAACCGGATGCGCTTGGTCAGCTGACTGGACGTGTCCACATTGGCCGGCACCACATCCGAGGCGGCCGGCAGCAGCAGGACATCATCGAATGTCAGCCCGAGCATCGCGATCTTCGTCGGATCATCACCGCCGGTGGAAACCGGTACGGCGAGCGGGATGCTGCTGCTTTCAGCAATCGACATGGGTGGAGCCTCCAGGAACCAACAGGCGTGGATCTAAAGGTCCATCTTATCGGCACTGACCTCGATGCTCGTGACTACACCCGCCGGGTCTCGCCCAGGGTGAACGGCTGGCGCGGATGTGGCGGGCCTGCGTAGGCTAGATGCGTGCGCGATGACTTCCCGCCGGGGCTGCCGCCTGACCCGTTCGCCGATGACCCGTGCGATCCGTCGGCCGCGCTCGACGCGATCGAACCCGGCCTGCCGCTCGATCCGCAGGAACGAAGCGCCGTCGAAGCCGATCTCGCCGATCTGGCCGTGTACGAGGCCCTGCTCGCCCACAAGGGAATCCGCGGGCTGGTCGTGTGCTGCGACGAGTGCCAGCAAGACCACTATCACGACTGGGACATGCTGCGGGCGAACCTGCTGCAGCTGCTGGTGGACGGCACGGTGCGCCCGCACGAGCCGGCCTACGACCCGGAACCCGATGCCTACGTGACGTGGGACTACTGCCGCGGCTATGCCGATGCGTCCCTCAACGAGGCCACCTCGGAACCCGACGGGTACCGCTGATCTCCTGATTTACCCGGCGGCGCGCAACATCAGTGCCCGCCCGGTTGCCCGCCCGGCACCGTCGTCGTGGTGACCACCACTTCGGGCGCCCGTTGCTGCGGCGCCGAAGCCTCCTTGGTCGCCTGCACCGTTTCCTCGGCATGCGCCTGCGGCGGCTGGTTGCGGGCCGGCGGCGTGCTGGGCTCCTGCTGTTGCACCGGCGGTGCCGCCGACGGCGGTGCCTCCACCGCCGGGGCGATCGTCGTCGTGGTGGTCGTGCGGGCCACGGTCGCCTGGGTCGTCGTGGTCGCGGTGGTCGCGGTGGTGCTCGGCGCGACGGTCGTCGTGGTGGTGGTCGTGCTGGGTGCCACCGTCGTGGTGGTGGTCGTGGCGCTCGGCGTGACCGTGCTGGTGGCGGTCGAGGTGCTCGGGACAGCCGAGGTCGTGGTGGTCGACGGCGCCGGCTCCGACGTCGTGGTGGAGGCGTCGACGCTCGGCGAGGTCGATGTCGAGGACGAGGCCGATGTCGATGTTTCCGACGGCGGCGTGGTCGTGACGGTGACCTCGGATCCGGGCGTCGTCGGCACGCTGGTCACCTCGGGCGGCGTCGACACCGTGGTGGTGTCGGTGCTGCTCTCGATGACCGGCAGCGGCAGCAGCGTCAGCGGCGAGGACGGCAACTCCGGCAGCGGCTGCCCCGGCGGCGGCAGTGTGGCGGCCGGGTCCTGCTCGACGACCTTGTAGGTCAAGGCATTCCACTGCTGGATGAGTTCGGATTTGCGCTCGACGGTCTCGACGCTCTGCACCTTGGTCGACAGCGCGGCCAACCGTTCCTGGGCCTGATCCCACTGGCCGTTGTCGATGAGCTGCTGCACCTGCTGCATCTCGGTCTGCGCGGCCAGCACCACCGCGTCATCGCGGGTCTGCCTCTGGTCACCGAACAGCAGGGTGTGCAGGCCGTAGAGCCCGTCGCCGGGATCGGCGCTGTACACCACCGACGCGAAGCCGCCGAGGCACAGCACCGCCGCCGCGGCGGAACCGATGACCGCCAGCGATCGCCGGTTACGTCGCCGCGAGGAGAAATCCAGTGCGTTGCGCAGCGCGGACTCGGCCTCCAGCGGCGGCACCACATGGTCGATGGGTACCTGCCGGACCTCGTCGCGCCAGCCGGCCAGCAGGAAGGCCAGTTCGGCGTCGGCGCGGTCGGTCGAGTAGACCGGCTGCTCGGCGGCCAGCGCGTCGAGGAACTTGTCGGCGCGGTTGATGTCGTTGAGCGAGGGATCGCCGCCATTGGCGGTCCAGCGGCCGAAATCAGGCATAGTCGCCTCCGACCGCGGTGATCTCGGACTTCAGCTTGGCCAGCGCCCGGTGCTGCGCGACGCGGACCGCGCCCGGCGTGCTGCCCACCGCCTCGGCCACCTCTTCGGCACTCATCCCGACGACGACGCGCAGGATGATGATCTCGCGCTGCTTCTCGGGCAGCGTGGCGAGCAGGCGGTCCATCCGCGCCGAGGCCTCGGAGTCCAGCGCCCGCTGTTCGGGCCCGGCTTCCCCCGAGAACCGCTCCGGCACCACATCGGTGGGTTCGGACCGGTTACGCGCCGACGCCCGGTGGGCGTCGGCGATCTTGTGCGCAGCGATGCCGTACACGAAGGCCAGGAACGGACGTCCCTGATCCTGGTAGCGCGGCAGCGCCGTGATGGCGGCCAAGCACACCTCCTGCGCAATGTCATCTGCCGATAGACCACTTCGTTCTGCTGACCCGATCCGCGCCCGGCAATACCGGACGATGATCGGGCGGATGGTCTCCAGCACCACCCGAAGCGCGTCCCGGTCACCGGCCACCGCATCAGCGACGACAGCATCGAGACGTTCTCCCGAAATTGTCATCGTGGGCGATATCTCCAGCGTTACGTAAGGGACACATCCAGGCAGGGTGTGCGTCAGATAAACACTAACGATCCGGCGGTGCCGATCCGCTTCAGCGACGCGTCCACACGCCGCCTCTGCGTCGCACTGTATCGGCGGCGGCGTCCCGAACGGCCGCGACGTGCGCGGGCGGATGCACCGTACTGCCGATATCGGCGAGCAGGCAGGCCAGCGCCCACCGCAGCGGGATCAGGCCGAGCCGTTCGGTCTCGCCGAACGCCTCGTCGGCGACGCGGCGGGCGTCCGGGAGGCGCCCGGCGCTGCACAACGCGGCGGCCAGCACCACGGCCGATTTGATCGCGTGCCGCGCCGATGCGGTCGATTCGGCCAGCTCGATCGCCCGTTCGGCATGGCCGACGGCGGCCGCGCCGGCACCGCAGGCCATGTCCAGTTCGGCCGACACCCACTGCAGGCGCACGGGCAGCCGGGCCGGTCCGGAGCCGTCGATCAGCCGATCGGCCCGTTGCAGCAAGGCCGCCGAAAGCGCGAACCGTCCCACCCCCAGGGCATCGGCGGCCAGGCCGACGAGCGCATCGGCGCCGGCCTCACGGTCGGGGCCGGCCGCCGCCCAGGCCCGGCCGTCCCAGCCGCGGGCGAGGTCGTGCCCGCCGAGCTGGCGCAGGAACGACGCACGGGTGCTGTAGGCCAAAGACAGCAGCGGCCCGCGCTCCGGGGCCCGCGCGACGGCGGCGAGGTCGGCCAGGGCGCTGGCGTAGCGCCCCTGGCCACCCTCTGCGACGGCGCGCAGCCACGATTCGCGCTGTGAGGTCGCCGCAGGCAGGGGCCAGAGGTCCGGACGGGGGCCGAAAGCGGCCTCGGCCAGGCACGTTGTCGCAGACGTCATCGGACTGCGACGGTATCAACGCCCCGGCCACGCGCCGAGACGGCGTGACGAAAGCAACCTTGGTTAACACTTGGTGGTCACCATGTTTCCGATAGATCAACGGCACCGTCGGTACCGGATAAAAGTAAACTGGGCGAACTGCGGAAATGCGCATGAGTGTCGGCCCGGCGCCGTTTCTGGAGCACTCTTCGCGTTGCATGCGGGTCGCAATGATGAACGTGATGTAAATTCTCACGCTGCGGCTATGTGGTTACGCACACGACCTGCCTATTGACCTTTTTTCGGTAGCCCTTCTACGTTGTGTGCACGAGTGGTCATCGGCGACAAGTGCTCGGATCGGTTCCGCGAATCACGCTCGTACGCGTTCGCGAATTGGGTGTGAAGAGAGGGGTTTTCCACATGCCACAGCCGCAGCAACTTCCCGGACCAAATGCCGATATTTGGGATTGGCAAATGCAAGGTCTTTGCCGAGGTGTCGATTCTTCGGTCTTTTTCCATCCCGACGGCGAGCGCGGCCGGGCCCGCGCGCAGCGTGAGATGCGCGCCAAGGAAATGTGCCGCAGCTGCCCGGTGATCACCCAATGCCGTACGCACGCCCTCGCCGTCGGTGAGCCCTACGGCATCTGGGGCGGCTTGAGCGAATCCGAGCGCGAGATGCTGCTCAAGCGCGGGATCCGCCGCACCGCCTGAAACCGAACTGACGAAAGGCCTCGCCCGCGCGCCGGGCGGGGCCTTTCTGCGCCCGCAGCCGTCGGCGCGGTGGTAATCCTTGACCGTCCGCACGCGCCCGGTAGCCAGGAGGTCCCATGCCCACCGATCCATCGACCGAAGGCACCGTGATCGTCACGGAGACCGGCGCGGGGACCTATACCCAGGAGATCATCGCCGGGTCGCACCGGCTGACCGCCGACGAGCCACAACCGGTCGGCGACGACGAGGGTCCGACCCCCTACGACCTGCTGCTCGCGGCGCTGGGGTCGTGCACCTCGATGACGGTGCGGATGTACGCCGGTCGGAAGGGCTGGCCGCTGGATCGAGTCCGGGTGACGCTGCGGCACTCCCGCATCCACGCCAAGGACTGCGCCGAATGCGAAACCACCAAGGGGTGGATCAGCCACATCGATCGGGAGCTGGAACTGATCGGTGACCTCGACGACGATCAGCGCCAGAAGCTGATGGACATCGCCGAGCGGTGCCCGGTCCATCAGACGCTGACCGGCGAGGTCCGGATCACCACCGCGCTGCGCTAGCGGGTTGCCGCGCCGATCAGAACACCCGGCGCGGCACCAGCACCACGCGCCACCGGTCGGGATCCTCGAAGGTCAACGCGCCCACCTTGGTCCAATACGGGTTCTCCGGTTCGACCGGCTCATGCCCGGCGGCCGCGAGGCGCTCGACCACGTCGTACATCGCGGCCTCGCCGTGGAAGTACAGCACCAGCAGGTTGTCCAGCGTGGGTGCCGGACAAGGACTTCCGTCGACATGCGTGGTGAATTCCAGGTGATACTCGGTACCGGGTAGACCCAGCATCACGCCCGTGTAGCCGTCGTGGTCCTCGAACCGGTAGATGACGGGCAAACCGAGGTGTTCGGCGTAGAAGCGCTGCACCTCCGCCAGCCGATCGGTGGGCCGGGCGACGCGGATCTGGGCAACCTCGATGGTCATGCCCGCCAGTGTCCGACCTCAACGAGGCTTGAGGTCAAGTCCGCCCCGCGGTGATGTCGATGCTGTGACGTCGACGACGCCGCGGCCCCCCGTGTTACCGGACTGGGTCCGAAATCTCGGAATGGCCTGGGCAAACTCTCAGTTCCGTCTCAGTCACCGCCGGAAGATGGTGGTTAAGCAACTGTGCTCTTTGATGATCGAAGAAAGTGATGCACACACCACGATGACAAACCCTGAGCAACAACCCTTTCAGCCTCACGACCCGAATGCTCCCCTGACCCAGCCGATTCCGCGCGTCCAGGACTGGCGGTACGCCACCCAGCAACCGGTGCCGCCGTTCTACCAGCCTGTCCCCCATGCCAATCCGGCACCGGCGGGCGCAAAGCGCCCGCGGGTGGCGCTGCTCGCGGCCGGCGCCCTCGCCGTGGCGGTGGCCGGCGGTGGGATCGGTGCCACCGCGGCGTGGATGGCCCATCCGCAGAGCGCCACCGTCCCGCACGCGGTCGCCGCGCCGACCGCCGGAGCCCAGGCGCCGGCGTCGAAGCCGGCCGCCAACGCGCCCACCGGTTCGGTCGAGCAGGTGGCGGCCAAGGTGATGCCCAGTGTGGTGAAACTGCGGATCGAGATGGGCCAGGGTGAGGCCGAGGGTTCCGGTGTGGTGCTGAGCCCCGACGGCCTGATCCTGACCAACAATCACGTTGCGTCGGCCGGTTCGGAGGGGTCCGACGGTGCCCAACCGGCAGCGATGGGCAACGGCGCCGGCGTGACCAGGACCGTGACGTTCTCCGACGGCCGGTCGGTGCCGTTCAGTGTGGTCGGCACCGACCCCACCGGTGACCTCGCGGTCGTGAAGGCCGAAGGTGTCTCCGGTCTGACCCCGATCGCCATCGGCTCGTCCAAGGACGTCAAGGTCGGCGAGCAGGTGGTGGCCATCGGGTCACCGCTGGGCCTGCAGGGCACGGTCACCACCGGCATCGTCAGCGCGCTGAACCGGCCGGTGGCCGCCGGTGACGCCGCCGGCGGCCAGGCCTCGGTGCTCGACGCCATCCAGACCGATGCGGCGATCAACCCGGGCAACTCCGGCGGCGCACTGGTGAACATGAAAGGTGAACTGATCGGGATCAACTCGGCGATCGCCACGCTGGGTGCCGGACAGGGCAGTCCGGGCGGCGGTGGCGGCGAGAGCGGTTCGATCGGGCTGGGCTTCGCCATCCCGTCGGATCAGGCCAAGCGCATCGCCGACGAATTGGTGTCCACCGGCACGGCCGGCCACGGCTCGCTCGGCGTGCAGCTCAGCGCCAACCCGACGGCCGCCAGCGGGGCCGCCATCGCCGGGGTGGCCGACGGTGGCCCGGCCGCGGCGGCAGGCATCCCGGACGGGGCGGTGATCACCAAGGTCAACGATCAGGTCATCGACGGACCCGAGGCGCTGGTCGCGGCGGTGCGTTCGAAGGCGCCCGGGGACAGCGTCGCGCTGACCTACCTGGATCCCTCGGGCGCGTCCCAGACCGCCCAGGTGACGCTCGGAAAGGCGTGAGCACCAGCTGACCCACCGACCGACGGCCGCCGCAATGCCCCCTCCCCCTCATTGCGGCGGCCGTTTTCGTCATACGGCCTGCTGAGCAGCCGGTGCCGGCGCCCCGAGCTGCCGGACCACGAAATCCGCTGCCTGGTCCGCCATTCCGTTGTCCTTGTAGGCGCTGTGCGCGGCCCGGTCCAGGCTGATGCCCGGTGAGCACACCGGGTCACCGGGCGCGCACAGCTCGAGCGTCTTGGCCTGGTACCGACCGCCGATCTCGATGGGCGGTGCCTGGCGGTCCGCCAGGCCGAGGAACAGGGGCGAGGGAGTGCCGAACAACACGACAGCGGCGACGTGCGGGGCCACCGACGCCGGCATGGGACCGGAAAGGCCGGCCGGCAGCACGAATCCGGCCGGCACGCTGTCGGCTGTGGTGTAGGCGGCGACCGCGGCGCCCTGGGAGTAGCCGCCGAGCACGATCTTGGTATTCGGGCAGCCGGCGGCCGTGGACTCGATGGTGTTGGCGGCGTCGGCGACGCCCTGCGCGGCCTCGGCGAAATCCAGTGATGCCGGGTAGTTGACGGCGTAGGGGCTCACCGATTCGCCGGGCAACCGGGCGGTGAGCGCGTCGACGAAGGCCTGGCCGGTGGCGCCGACGCCCGGCGCCTCGAATGTGCCGCGGGCGAAGACCACCTGCACGTCCGGGCACGCGGGTGCGGCGGCCGCGGTTGCCTGCGGCCCCAGTAGGGCCGTGACGGACAGGCCGGCCGCGACGAGCGTGGATCCGGTGGTGAGTTTCATGGTGAGACCTCTCAGTGGTGGCGCTGCGGCAATGTGGGCCAAGCGTCCCGTGCCCGGGGTGGGGTACGCATCGCAGCTGGCAACAAGCTGTGAATACCTGCTACCCGGTAGTGCAGACGGCGGCCAGCCAGGATGCCCCCGGCACCCGGTCGGGTCGACGATGGTCACATCATCGACCACCACGAAGGAAACGTCATGAAAGTCAATGTTTTTCGAGCATCTGGCATCGCCGTGGCCGCCGCCGCGGTGGGTATCGGACTGGCTCCCGTCGCCGCCGCGGCGCCCTCGCCGGTGTGCGATCGCCCCGGCACCACCTGCGCCGGCACCGGTGACTACAGCGCCAACTTCAGCGAACCGGTCTCGCAGCCGGATCCCTACGGGTTCCTGTTCTGGCAGCAGCCCTGACCCCGTTCCTGCCAACCACGGGAAACATCCTGCCAGCCGGAATGATATTGCACCGCACCAGGTTTCAACCATCAACGGAGTAACGCCGACAGAGGAAGATGATCACCATGAAGAAGTTCGGATTCGCCACCCTGATCGCCACCGGCATGACCGCCGCCGTCCTGGGCCTGGCCGGCCCGGCGGAAGCCGCCACCCCCACCGGTCCGCACTACAGCGTCGACAACCAGGACGAGGTGAACACCACCAACGGCTTCGTCGACCAGGCCTTCTGACCGCCGCATCGAGACACACCCCCGGCCCGCCACGCCGGGGGTGTTTTTCGTAGGGTGATCGCGTGCGGACCCGACGCATCGACAACGGCGGCGCCTCGGTGCTGGTCGCCGAGGGCGACGACGTGACCGTGGCCCGCGGCATCCGGTACGCGAGCGCCGAACGGTTCGGCGCCCCGGAGCCGGTGCCGACCGGCGCGGGGCTGATCGACGCGACCGTACGCGGGCCGGCCTGCCCCCAGTTGCCGTCCCGGCTGGAGTTCGCCACCGGCGCGGTGATCGACGGCCTGCGGATGAGTGAGCAATGCCAGGTGCTCAGTGTCACCGCACCGACCGGTGCAGACCGGCTGCCGGTGATGGTGTGGTTCCACGGCGGGGCCTACGTGTCCGGCGGCGGCGAGTCGGCGAAATACGATCCGCATGCCCTGGCCGCCGAGGGACAGGTCGTGGTGGTCACGGCCACCTACCGGCTGGGCGTCTTCGGGTATCTGAACCTGCACGATCCGCGGACCGAGAACATGGGCCTGCGTGATCAGCTGTGTGCGCTGCGCTGGGTGCGGGACAACATCGCCGCCTTCGGCGGGGATCCGGCCCGGGTGACGATCTTCGGGCAGTCCGCGGGCGGCGATTCGGTGATGGCGTTGATGTTGTGTGAGGAGTCCGCGGGCCTGTTCACCCGGGCCATCCTGCACAGCGCCCCGCTGGGCCTGCGGGGCGACCGGTCGGAGCTGACGGCTGCCATGCGCGACGCCGCGATGACGTCGCTGGGCGGGGTGCCGGCACGCGAAGCCGACGTCGCGCAGCTACTCGACGCGCAGATCGCCGCGGCGCGAGCCGCCCAGCGGTTCGGCCGGCTGGGGTTGATGCCGTTCGCACCTCTTGTCGGGATGGCACCGCTGCCGTCGGCCGAGGAGATCCCGGCGCGGATCGCCGACGCGGCGTCCCGGGTCGACGTCCTGGTGGGTTACACCCGTGCCGACGGGCGGCCCTTCGTCGCGATGGACCCGCGGGGCCACCGCCTGCAACGGCTCGGCCCGCCGGGCACCCTGCTCGCGGCGGCGATCGGGCGCAATCTGACCAAGCGCCTGTTCGGCGGGCCCGCAATCGAATTCGCCGACACCTGGGCTCGTGCGGGCGGACGTTCGGCGACCTTCCGTGTCGACTGGGCTCCCCCGCGGGCGCCGCTGGGCGCCTGCCATTGCATCGAACTCCCCCTGCTGCTGGGGTCACCGGAGGCCTGGGCGGACGCGCCGATGCTCGGCCCCGACCCGCACCCGATCAACGCCACGGTGGGCCGCCGGATGCGGGCGCTGTGGAGCGCCTTCGCCCGTGACGGTGTCGCCGCGCTGGGAACGACGCCGCTGACCATCGGGTGATCGGATACCGCCACCAACGGTTTCGTCGACCGGGCGTTCTGAAGCCCAGGGAGTCCGCACAGTCGTTTCCAAAAGGCGATATCGCCGGTGATATCGCCTTCGGGGAACAAGTCAGGAGAAGACGTACTCGATGTCGGTGAAGGCGTCGGCGGCCAGGACATAGAAGAACCGCAACGTGTCGGTGCCGGTGTTTCTGATGCCGTGTTCACCGAAGCCGGGGATGAAGACATTGCAGCCCGGGCTCACCCGGTGGTCGGTGCCGTCGAGCGTGACGACGCCTTCGCCCGACAACACGTAATAGGTCTCCGCCTGCTCGTGGCGATGAAGGGCCAGGTATCCGTCCACGGGAATGTCGGCAACCCCGGTGACCATGCGCGCGGTCGGCGTTGAGTCGGCCGAGAAGAGGGTGCGAAACGTGAGGCGACCGCGGTGATCGTTCCAGCTCGTGATCTGACGCTCGTTCTCGTCGAGCACCAACGGCTGCGCGTCGGGGGCAAGATCCATGTCGCCAGTACACATCACGCCGGTGGAATTCCGCTCCGCGCACTGCTCGCAGACCCCTAGTGTTGAACACACATCACCAGGTGCCGGGGGCAGCACCGCGGCGGGGAGATTTGGGGGGAACATGCGAAAACAGCTCGTCGTGGGAATCGGGGTCGCTGCAGTGCTTGCCGGGGGCTTCGTCGGCACACCGCGGGCCCACGCGGACGATCAGTCATTCCTGAACGAACTCCGGGCCAACAACTTCCCGGGTCTGTTCTTCGCAGGCCAACAAATGCCCGACGCCGCCGTGGTGGCGCAGGGTTATATGGCCTGCAATCGGATGCATCTGGGGCAATCGGCCGACGATTTGATCGCACAGGTGAATCCTGCCGACGCCACCATCGGTCGCATGCTGGTGCGCGCCGCACAACACAATCTGTGTCCGGACACGCTGTGACGTCGGTAGGTGGCGTGGCCGAGCAGATGAGCCGCTAAGGACTCGGCACCGGGTCGAGACCGAAGACCGCGGTCGGGGCCGACTTGCCCTTCAACGCGTGCGATCCGCGGTCGATGAGTCCGGGCGGTCGAGAGGCCAGCGCTTCGACGGTCTCGCGGGTGAGCAGGATGGCGTCGCCGGTGGTCTTGGTGAGTTGCTCGACGCGGGCAGCCACATTCGTCGTGTCGCCGATCAGGGTGAACTCAAGATGAGGGCCGCCGCCGATGGTGCCGGCGATCACCGAACCGGTGTTGATCCCGATGCCGATCCGCAGCTCACCGCCGAATCGCTGGGCGACGAGGCGGTGAATCTGCACGGCGGCGCTCACTGCGGCGTCAGCGTGGTCCGCGAGATCGTTGGGAGCGCCGAAGACGGCCATCGCGCCGTCACCGAGGAACTTGTTGACGTGACCGCCGGCGTCGACGACGGCCGGCACCACGATCTCGAACACGGCGTTGAGCCGCGCGACGGTGTCCTCGGCGGTGTTCGCCTCGGCGAACGGGGTGAAGTCGCGGATGTCCACGAACATCACCGTCACCTCGCGGCGCTCGCCGGTGAACACGTCGTCGCCCTGCTCGAGCAGCCGCGCGGCGAGAGCGGGGTTGACGTAGGCGCCGAAGGCCGCCTGAAGTCGTTGCCGCTCAGCCAAACCCGCCTGCATGCGGTTGAACGACGCCGCCAGCACCCCGAGATCGTCGTCCTGAACCACCGGTACGCGCCTGCTGTAGTCACCGGCAGCGACACGTTCGGTGCCCTCCGCGAGATCCCGAATCGGCCGCATCGACGGTGAGAAGCCGACACCGACGGCCAACGGGATTCCGAACCCGACCGTCATCGCAGCGCCGACCCCGAGGTACAGCAGCGGCTGCGGGCTGGCCCCGACGATCGCGGCCACCAGCATCGCGCCTTCGACGGAGAAGACGAACGCGGTCGCCAGCACCGTCATGCTCGACCACGCGGCGATGGTCGGGCGGGCGCGCGGTAGCGAGTCGCCGATGCTCGTGTCGCCGGCGATCGCGAGCCGTGCCGGCCGAGCGGCCGCCTCCAACATGCTGTGCAGACCGATGAGATACGTCATGGTGCCGATCGCGGCGGCCAGCAGCCCGTACTGGGCGAGTCGCGGTCCGCCCGCTCCGGCGATCGCACCGACGATCACCGACATCAGTGCGAAGCTGACCGCGTTCATCCAGAGCGCCCGGGCAAACGCGTTGCGGGAGAAGCTGTATGTGGCCTTGAGCGCGGTGGCCCGATCGACGTCGTGGCCGGCCACCCATTGCTCGACCGGGCGGTAGCGCTTGCGGTCGGCGAATGCCGCGTACACATTGACCGCCAGCAGGGCGACGAGGGTGACGACGGCTGCCTCGACGTAGTGACGGGAACCTTCGAGAGCGACGATGAGGAACGACCAGAACAGGTAGACCGGCAGTCCTGCCGGCAATACGACGGCCAGACCTGCCCAGCGATGTCGCGCTCCGAACCGGTCCCACGCCCACTGCCAGATGCGGTCCATGCCCGGACACTAGAGGCCCAGCGCCCACCGTTGTACGGATTTGCGGTCCGAATGCGGCACGTCGGTGCGCGCCGGTCGGTCTGCTGACGAAAACGCCCCCGGCCCAAGCGGACCGGGGGCGCTTCGCGACGCTACGAACTAGTGCGCGTGACCGTGGTGGCCGTGGCCGTGCTCTTCCTCCTCGGCCGGCTTGTCGACGACAGCCGTCTCGGTGGTGAGCACCATCCGGCCGACCGACGCGGCGTTGAGCACCGCCGAGCGGGTCACCTTGGCCGGGTCCACGATGCCCTCGGCGAACAGGTCGCCGTAGGTCAGCGTGGCGGCGTTGAAGCCCTGGCCGTTGGGCAGCTCGCCGACCTTGTTCACCACGACCGAGCCGTCCAGCCCGGCGTTGGTGGCGATCCAGTACAGCGGGGCCGACAGCGCGTTGGCGAACGCCTCCAGGCCGATCAGCTCGTCGCCGGACAGCGACGACCGCAGGCCGTCGAGAGCGGCGCGCGCCTGCACCAGCGCGGCACCGCCACCGGTGACGATGCCCTCTTCGACGGCCGCCTTGGCGGCCGCGACCGCGTCCTCCACGGCTTCCTTGCGCTTCTTCAGATCGGTCTCGGTGGCCGCGCCGACCTTGATCACCGCGACACCGCCGGCCAGCTTGGCCAGCCGTTCCTGCAGCTTCTCGCGGTCCCAGTCGGAATCGGTGTTCTCGATCTCGCTGCGCAACTGGGCGATGCGCCCGTCGATGTCGGCCTTGGTGCCGGCACCGTCGACGATCACGGTGCTGTCCTTGTTGACCACCACGCGCCGGGCCGAGCCCAGCACCTCGAGGCCGGCTTCGCGCAGCAGCAGACCCACATCGGGGTTGACGACCTGGCCGCCGGTCACGATGGCGAGGTCGTCGAGGAACGCCTTGCGGCGGTCCCCGAAGAACGGCGCCTTGACCGCGACGGCCTTGAGCGTCTTGCGGATGGAGTTGACCACCAGGGTGGACAGCGCCTCGCCCTCGACGTCCTCGGCGACGATCAGCAGCGGCTTGCCGGCCTGGGCCACCTTTTCCAGCAGCGGCAGCAGGTCGGGCAGTGAGCTGATCTTGTCGCGGTGCAGCAGCACCAGCGCGTCTTCGAGCACCGCTTCCTGCGAGTCGAAGTCGGTGACGAAGTAGGCCGAGATGAAGCCCTTGTCGAAGCCGACGCCCTCGGTCACCTCCAGCTCGGTGTTCAGGGTCGAGGACTCCTCGACGGTGACGACACCGTCGTGGCCGACCTTGGTGATGGCCTCACCGACCAGCTCGCCCACCTCTTCGTCACGCGACGAGACGGTGGCGACCTGGACGATGGCCTTCTTGTCCGAGACGGGGGTGGCGGCGGCCAGCAGCGCCTCGGACACCGCATCGGCGGCCTTCGAGATGCCCGAGCCCAGCGCGATCGGGTTGGCACCGGCCGCGACGTTGCGCAGCCCGGCTTTGACGATCGCCTGCGCCAGCACGGTGGCGGTGGTGGTGCCGTCACCGGCGACGTCGTTGGTCTTGGTGGCCACCGACTTGACCAGCTGGGCACCGAGGTTCTCGAACGGGTCCTCGAGGTCGATCTCACGGGCGATGGTGACGCCGTCGTTGGTCACGACCGGCCCACCGAAGGCCTTGGCCAGCACCACGTGCCGGCCGCGCGGTCCCAGGGTCACCCGGACGGCGTCGGCAAGCTTGTCGACACCGGCCTCCATGGCCCTGCGCGCAGTCTCGTTGAATTCGATCTGCTTGCTCATAAATGTCCTTTAGGGGAAAGAACGCATACCGCCCCGGATATCGCCCGTACACATACGGGGATCTCCGGGGCGGGACACGAGTGCTTGTTACTTGGAGACGACAGCCAGCACGTCGCGGGCCGAGAGGATCAGGTACTCCTCGCCGCCGTACTTGATCTCGGTGCCGCCGTACTTGCTGTAGATGACGGTGTCGCCCTCGGCAACGTCCAGGGGGATCCGCTTCTCGCCATCCTCATCCCAGCGGCCGGGGCCAACTGCGACGACGGTGCCTTCCTGCGGCTTCTCCTTGGCGGTGTCGGGGATGACCAGACCGGACGCGGTCGTGGTCTCGGCCTCGTTGGCCTGAACGAGGATCTTGTCCTCGAGTGGCTTGATGTTCACGCTCGCCACGATGGAGCCCTCCACTTGTTGGGTATGAGTCCGGTTTTCCCGGGTCCTCGGTTTTCCAGGTGTTCGGCATACGTCCGTGCCCTCGCTCCGTCGTCGCGGGTGCCGGCGCTGGGGCTGGCCGCTGCCACCTAGCACTCTATACACGCGAGTGCTAGCACTCAAGGATGGGCTCTGATTGTGCGAGCGCGGGTGCCACCAGCCGATTCGACATCGCCGCCCTGCGAACCCGAACTCCCAGCGGTCTCCCAGGAAACCGACCCTACGGTGAAAATATGACGGGGGATGGAGTACTGGGGGTTTCACCGGAGGTCGTGCAACGGGTATCCGCGGCCGTCTCGGCAAGCGCGGACGAGCTGATCAGCGGACTGCAGGCACTGGACGCCGAGGTGTCCGGGTTCGTGGGCAGCGGATGGACAGGGTTGTCCAGCGGTTCCTTCGCGCGGTCGTTCTGGCGCTGGCACGAGGGTGCGGTGCAGGTTCACGCGGGCCTGGCCGAGATGGCCAACCTGCTGAACACCGCGGCCACCGCTTACCGGCGACAGGACGAGTCCGCGGCCGCAGCCTTGTCCGGCGACGCGGGCCGTATGTGAGATGTCCGATGAGTTCGGGGTCAACACGGACGAGTTGATGGCGATCGTGGATCGGATCGCCGCTTTCGAGAAGCGGATCGAGGCCATGATCGCCGACGTCGATCGGCAGGTCGAGGGTCTGCACGCGACCTGGCAGGGCACGGCGGCATCGGCACAGGCCGACGCGCACCGGCGCTGGACCGCGGGCGCCCAGCAGATGCGTGACGCGTTGAAGGACCTGCACGAGGCCGGCAGTAAGGCGCACCGGAACTACACCGGGGCCGCCCGGGCCAATCTGAGCATGTGGTCGTGACCGGCGATGGCACCGCCGATCGTCGTCGACCCGAAAGCACTGGACGCGGCCGGTCAAACCATGACCGCGCAGGCCGGTGACCTGGCCAAGGCAGTAACTGTCCTCGGCGGCGCACTGGCCGGCTCCGCCGGGATGTGCGGGAACGACCCTGCCGGCATCGTTCATGGCCGCGCCTACGACACGTCGGCCAAGTCGCTGCTGGAAGCGATGATCGATCTGACCAACGGCATGGCGCGCACCGGTGATGCGGTACGCACCAGCGCGGTCAACTATTCGCTCGCCGAGGTCGCGTCCAACACGCACGGCAGCGGTGGACCGCCACTGCCGGCGGTGGCTCCGACCCCAGCGGCCAGCGCACCGCTGCCGCCGTCGGCGCAGGGTAACTTCGACAGCGCTCCCCTGGGTTGGGCGCTGGTCGAGCCGTTCCTCGGCATGATCTGGCCCAACGGTGACTCCGGCCGGCTGCGCGCCGCCGCCGAAGCCTGGTCCGCTGCCGGCTCGGCATTCCTGGCCACCGAGGCCGAGATGATCGGCGCGTTCGGCGTCGTTGCCGGCCAGCACATCCCGGAAGGCGCGAAGATCGGCCAAGCCGTGAACGCGTCCAGCGTGAACTCGACGACCCTGTTCAACCAGTGCGTCACCGTGTCGTCGAACTTGGTCGACTACGCCGGCCAGATCGATGCCGTCCACGCCGCGATACTCGATCTGCTCTCACGGATCGTCAATCCGCTCACGGGCATTCGCGAAGTGTGGGACATCGTCACCGGCGACGACAACGACGAGATCAAGAAGATCGCCGACGATATCCGCGTCGTGATCGACAACTTCAAGGCCGAGGTCGCGGCCCTGGCTCAACTGCTGGCTCCCATCGTCGCCGCCGCCGAGGCGGTGATCTCGGCGATGGGCCAGTACCTGAAGCTGGAGTTGGAACAGTTCGGCGACGCCGCGTACAACGTGCTCGCCGATGTGGTGAACGGCGCGGCGAGCTTTGGCAATGCGGCCCTGCACAATCCGCTCGATGCGGCCGCGATGGTCGGCGGCGCCGCCATGATGGGACTGGGCGCCGGGCTCGAGGTGCCCGGTGTGCTGCTCGACGCCACCGGCGTGGGCGCCATCGGTGGTGTTCCCCTCAACCTCGCCGGCGCCGGGCTGATGGCCGGCGGCGCCACCATCGCCGGTGGTGGTGCGCTGGACCTGTCTCAGCATGTCGCCGAGAACGGCGTGATCGTGATGCACGCTCACATCGGGCGCCCTGGCGAGGGTGTCGATCGCGGCGACGGCCGAGACCCGTACGGGCACATCACCGGGCGGCAAGGGGGCGGATATGCGCGGCAACGGGAAGCCGAGGGTATCGAGAACTACGAGGACCGCAATCCGGGTCGCTGGGTGACCACCGAGCAACGCAAAGCGACGGTGAACGGCGGTGCGAGTGGTGGTCGGTTCTACGATGGCTTGGGACGCCTACCCGACGGCACCTACGAAGGCATCGAGGTCAAGTCAGGTGGCGCATCGCTCTCACCGGGGCAGCGCGCCTTCGACAGTCAGGTGTCCCCAACCAATCCGGCATACGTCACCATCACCAACGAGCAAGGGGTAGTGGAAACCGTGAAGATCACCAGGGTCCGTGTCGAAACGGTGCCGGGCGAATGAGACTTGAACGACCCACCCACATTCAGAAGACCAATCGGGGTTCTGGATGGATGAGTGAATTCACCGAGGAAATCCCCGGGCAAATCGCGGCAATTATCAAGCGTCTGGGCGATGGCAGGTACACGTCTACGTCGATCTACCCGCTCCCGCCAGACGCTGCGTATGACGACGACGTCCACCCCACCGAGTGGATCCAGACCACCGGCATCGCCCCGGACCGGCTGACCGTCGAGATCAAACAACGCGATGCTGCGGGCGTGCACCGGCTCTACACCATCGGCCGCCCCGAAGCCGCCACGGAGACCGCCGAAACCGAGACGATCCACAACGGCGACAACGAATACCGCGTCCGCCCCGCCGAAGTCCTCACCGCCACCGAGGCCATCGAACTCTTCCAGCACTACTACGACACCCATACGGTGCCCGCCGGGTGGCACCTGCGCGAACAACCCGAATTCTCCGACACCGCAGTCGAAGAACACCTGAAAAGCCAAGCGGCGAAAGGTGATGAAACGACGGCGCGGGGCCGGGCTCCGGTCGCTGACAAGGGCGCCAAGGCGCCGAAAGCTCAGCAGAAACCGCGAACGAGCGAGTGAGACTCGAAAGACCGACACATATCCGGAAGTCGAATCGCTCGTCAGGATGGATGAGCAATTTCACGGAGCAGATCGCGGGTCAACTGGCAGCTGGGATAAATCGTCTTGGCGACGGCAAATACACCTCGTACTCGATCTACCCGCTCCCCCGGACGCGGCCTATGACGACGACATCCACCCCACCGAATGGATCCAGGCAACAGGAAATGCCCCCGACCGACTGACTGTCGAGATCAAACAACGCGACAATGCCGGCGTGCACCGCCTCTACACCATCGGCCACCCCGAAGCCGCCACGGAGACCGCCGAAACCGAGACCATCCACAACGGCGACCACGAATACCGCGTCGGCCCCGCCGAAGTCCTCACCGCCACCGAGGCCATCGAACTCTTCCAGCACTACTACGACACCCATACGGTGCCCGCCGGGTGGCACCTGCGCGAACAACCCGAATTCTCCGACACCGCAGACGGCGAATCAGACTGAGCGACAGTGATTTACCGTCCGTACACCGCAGGGTCGACATTGAGATGGGCGGACACGTCGCCCACCATCTCGACGTCCACCAGTCGCTGCGTGAAGTACCACCCGCCCGCATCCCGGGCGAAGGCGTCGGCGTAGCGGCCCACCACGATCGGCTGCAGCGGCACCGTCTCGGTGTGCTGGACCACCACGAAGGTGGACCGCGCCGTCGCCGCATCACCGTCGACATCGATGATCGGGTTCAGCACCAGATGGCGAGTGCGCGGGCGGTTGCCGTGTTCGGGGTAGCGCCGGGTGGTCGCTGCGAACAGTCCGGCGATGTTCTCGGCGCCCGATACCGAACCGGAGGCCGGTCCGCCGAACGAGGCGCGTCCGAGCAGTCTCCCGACACCGTCGAAGTCGCCCGCGTCGATCAGTTCGGCGTAGGTGTAGAGCAACTCGGCAATGGCCGTTTTGTCCTGCGGGTCCGCCATCGGGCCACCCTAACCCACGGGCCGGCGCGATGGTCGGTACTTGTCGGACCCCGGTGCAACAATGGGGATATGTCCACCACCGCAGCATCTTTGGCACCCAAAGAGCGGTTGGAGGGGCTATTCGGTGAGGTCGCCGAACTGATGGGCCAGCGCAACGCCATCGACAGCCGGTTGGTCGAGATCGTCGCCGAGATCGACCGTGCCGAACTGGCCGGCATGACCGGCGCGCGCTCCATCAACGCACTGGTGGCGTGGAAGACGGGCATGTCCGAACGCAACGCCGAGGTCATGGTCGCCGTCGCACAACGCCTCGACGACTTCCCCCGCTGCGCCGAAAACATGCGGGAAGGCAAGCTCTCGCTGGATCAGGTCGGGGTGATCGCCGAGCGCGCCGCCGACGGCTCCGATGCCCACTATGCCGAGCTGGCCTTATCGGCCACCGTCAGCCAGCTGCGCACCGCGATCAACTTCGTGCCCCGCCCGCAGCCCAAAGGCAAGCCCGAACCGACACCACAGATCACCAGAACCGAGCACGGCGAGCACACCACCTACCGCATCACCCTGCCCCGGCTGGAAGCCGCCACACTCGACGCCGCCCTGAAGTCCCGCCACGACGCCCTGATCGCCGACCACCCCGGCGACCAGACACCGTTCCCCACCCAGACCGATGCGTTCATGAGCCTGGTGCACGCCGGCTGGGACACCGACGTCGCGGCCCGCCCCCACGGCCAACACACCACCGTCATCGTGCACGTCGACGTCGATCAGCCCGCCGCCCTGCATCTCGGGCCGATCCTCACCGACGATCAGCGCCGGGAACTGTTGTGTGACGCCACGTGTGAGGTGTGGTTCGAGCGTGAGGGCCGACCGATCGGGGCCGGGCGCTCCACCCGCACCATCAGCCGCCGGCTCCGCCGCGCCCTGGAACACCGTGACCGGCACTGTGTCGTGCCCGGCTGCGCCAACAGTCGAGGATTGCACGCGCATCACCTCGTGCACTGGGAGGACGGCGGCCCCACCGAGCTGGACAACCTGGTCCTGCTCTGCCCCCACCACCACCGCATGCATCACCGCGGCGAGATCACCATCACCGGCCCCGCGCACCGCCTCGTCGTCACCGACGCCGACGGCGACCCACTGCACGGCGGGTCACTCGCCCACCCTCCCACCACGGCGCCACCGACCGTCGGCGCCTACAAAGGTCCGACCGGCGAACGCGCCCAATGGTGGTGGTACAACCCGTTCCAACCGCAGCCACCGCCGTCGGTGAATTAGGCCACCTGTCCCTTGACCACCGGCAGGCCCGGATCGCTGGCCACGGCCAGCGAGGACGGCGGCGCCCCGGCATCGATCAGATGCGCGGCGAACGACGCGATCATGGCACCGTTGTCGGTGCACAGCCGTGGCCGCGGCACGCGCAGTGTCAAACCGGCTGCCGCACAGCGTTCTTCGGCGAGCTCGCGTACCCGTGAGTTGGCGGCCACCCCACCGGCGATCAGCAGCGTCGACACCCCCAGGTCGGTGGCGGCCCGCACCGCCTTCGCGGTCAGCACATCGGCCACCGACTCCTGGAATCCCGCCGCCACATCCGCGGCCGAGAAATCCGCATTGCGTTCCAGATAACGTGCCACCGCGGTCTTCAGGCCGGAGAAACTGAACGCATACGGGTCATCACGCGGTCCGGTCATCCCGCGCGGGAACACGATCGCGGTCGGATCGCCGGTGCGGGCCAACTCGTCCAGCGGCCGTCCGCCCGGGTAACCCAGGCCCAGCAGCCGGGCCACCTTGTCGTAGGCCTCCCCCGCCGCGTCGTCGACGGTGCTGCCCAACTCCACGATGGGCTCCCCCAGCGAGCGTACGTGCAGCAACTCGGTGTGCCCGCCGGACACCAGCAACCCGACGCATTCCGGGAGCGGGCCGTGGTCGTAGACGTCGGCGGCCAAATGGCCGCCCAGGTGGTTCACCGCGTAGAACGGCACATCCCAGGCCGCGGCATAGGCCTTGGCGGCGGCGACGCCGACCAGCAGCGCGCCGGCCAGGCCGGGTCCGATGGTGGCGGCGACGACGTCGGGCCGGCTCACCCCAGCCGCGTCCAGGGCCCGGCGCATGGTCGGGCCGAGCGATTCCAGATGGGCGCGGGAGGCGATCTCGGGCACCACGCCACCGAAGCGGGCATGCTCGTCGACGCTGGAGGCGACCTCGTCGGCCAGCAGCGTGACCGTGCCGTCCGCCAGCCGCGCGATACCGACTCCCGTTTCGTCACAGGAACTTTCGATGGCCAAGACGATCATCTGGGATCTCGCTTCATGGTGTAGGCATCGGCGCCGCTGACCTTGTAGTACCGCTTGCGCAGTCCCACGGTGACGAAACCGACGCTCTCGTACAGGTTGATCGCCGCGTCGTTGTCGGTGCGCACTTCCAGGAAAACCACACCCCGGTCGGCGAAGTCCAACAGATCGGCCAGCAGCATCCTGCCGATCCCGTTGCCCTGGTAGTCCGGGTCGACGCCGATGGTGTGCACCTCGTACTCGAACGGCGGAATCCGGCCCAGCCGGGCGATCCCGGCGTACCCCACCAGTCGGTCACCGTCGCGCGCGGCCACGTAGTGGTTGTGCTTGGCCTCCAGGGCCTGCAGGAACGCCGACGGCGGCCACGGATCGTCACCGGCGAACAGTTGGGCTTCGAGTTCGGCGCAGCGATCCGCATCCAGCGGGGTCAGCGCGTCGATCACGGTCACGCCAAGCCCCGTTCGGCCAGCGACTTGGCGTCCGGGCGGCGCAGGTACAGCGGTATCAACGGCTCGGGTTCGGCGGTCCAATCCGTAACCACCGCAGCCAGTTCGGCGGACGACGGGTACTCGGGACCCATCACCGGTAAACCGAAAACGGCGGCGTGCACGGGGGAACCGGCCACCGCGTCCAGCCCGTCGGCGGGCACGTCGGCGGCGGCATGGACCTCGGGGCCCACCACGCGCACGCCGTCGCGGTACCGGGCCCAGTACACCTCGCGGCGCCGGGCGTCGGTGACCACCAGCACCTCACCGCTGGTCGACCGGCCGATGGCGTCCAGGCTGCACACCCCGAACACCGGGATGCCCAGCGCGTGACCGTAGGCCGCCGCGGTCGCCATCCCCACCCGCAGGCCGGTGAACGGGCCCGGCCCGCACCCCACCACCACGGCCTCCAGGTCTGCCATCGATCTGCCGCTGTCGGCAAGGGCGGCAAGCACATTCGGAGTCAGGCATTCGGCGTGTGCGCGGGCGTCGACGGTGATCCGCTCGGCCAGCGTCGTGACCTCATCACCGACGAGGACGATGCCGGCCGTCACGGCGGGGGTGGCGGTGTCGATGGCCAGGACCAGGGTCATGACCTGCTCCACTGCCACGTCGCAGTGCGGGTGTCGGTGTCGGCATCGCGTTCCAGCCGGACGTCCAGGTGGTTGTCGGACAGCCGCTCGGCCAGCCCTTCACCCCATTCGACCACCACCACCGCATCCTCCAGCTCGGTGTCCAGGTCCAGTGAATCCAGCTCCCCCAGGATGTCATCGGTCTGATCCAGCAACCGGTAGACGTCCACGTGGATCAACGCGGGCGCCCCGGCGCGACGGGCCGGATGCACCCGCGCCAGCACATACGTGGGCGAGGTGACCGGCCCGTCCACGTCCATGGCCCGGGCGATCCCCCTGGCCAGCACGGTCTTTCCGGCGCCCAGCGGCCCGGCCAGCACCACCACGTCACCCGCGCGCAACTGCGCCCCGAGCCGCACGCCGAGCGCGATGGTGTCGGCTTCGGTGGCCAGCACCGCGGTGCCGTCCTCCCGCTCAGACATGCCGGGCCCGTTCCTTGAGCCGCCGGGTCAGGGCGACCAGCCGCGACGGGGTGGCCCGTTCCACCAGGCGGACCAGCGCGTCGTCGATCACCTCGGGCTGCTCCAGCTGCACCAGGTGACCGGCGCCCTCGACGATCACCAGCTCCGATTTCGGCAGCGCCGCCGCCATCTCCTGCGAGTACTCCATCGGGGTAAGCAGATCATGGTCCCCGCACGCGATCAGCGTCGGGACCTTGGCCAGCGTCGTCAACGCCGCGCGCTCGTCGTGCACCTCCAGCGCGTGCAGGAAACCGACCATGGTGGTCATCGCGGTTTCGTGCATCATGCGCTCGGAGAATGCCACGACGCTGCGACTGACCTTCTCGTCCCCGTACGACGCGGCGCGCAGCACCGGCCCCAGCACCGAACGCGCGGCGCCGCGCCCGCGGTTGACCAGTCCGGGCGCGTACCGGACGGCGAACCTGGCCGCCTCCAGGGCCGGATTCTTCAGGATCTCGCCCAACGGTGAGCGCGAAACCCCTTCGGCGGCAGAGGCTATCAACGCCACGCCGACGATCCGGCTGCCGTACCGCTTCGGGAACTGGCGGGCGTGCGAGAGCACCGTCATGCCGCCCATGGAGTGACCGACCAGCACGACGGGCCCGCGGGGGGCCATCACCGCCAGCACCGATTCCAGGTCCTGCCCCAGCTGCGGCACGGTGAAGGTGTCCGGCGGGGCGTGCCCGGACAGCCCGTGGCCGCGCTGGTCGTAGAACACCATCCGCACCTGGTCGCCCCACTGCTGTGCCAGTCGCGCCCGCTGAAAGTGGAACGCGCCCATGCGCAGACAGAACCCGTGGGCGAACACCACGGTCAGCCGGGCGTCGGGTGGGCCCACCTCGCGCACCGCCAGCGGCACACCGTCGGGCGTGGTGACCACGGCGCTGCGGTCGGCGTGCAGCAGCTCGAAATCCTCGTGCGCGTAGGGGTCGTCATCACCGACCCGCCGGCCCACCGACCGCGCGACCGACACCCCGGCCACCGAGCCGACCGCCGCCAGTCCTGCGAGCCCGGCCAGCCAGGGCACCTTGCCCCGGTCCGGGTGCGGCCGAGCGTCGTCGTCGGTCACCGGGTTCAGCCCGCTTCGCCCTTGTAGACCCGGGTGACGCGGCCCCGCGGGCTGGTGACCACCTCGTAGTTGATGGTGCCCAGCAGGTCGGCCCAATCCTGGGCCGTGGGTTCCCCGTCGTCCCCGGGGCCGAACAGGATCGCCTCGTCACCGACGCTGACGTCGGGTGCGCCGGGACCGAGATCGACGACGAACTGGTCCATGCAGATCCGGCCCACGTTGGGCCGGCGGCGGCCGTTGATCAGCACCTCGAGCCGCCCGCTGAGCGGCCGGTACACCCCGTCGGCGTAGCCGATGGGCAGCAGCGCCAGCGTGGTGTCGTGCGGCGCGACCCAGGTGTGTCCGTAGGACACGCCCTCCCCGGCCGGTACGGAACGGATCAGTGCGACAGGGCATTTGAGCGTCATCGCGGGCCGCAACCCCATATCGCCGAGTTCGGGGATGGGGCTCTGCCCGTACAGCGCGATACCGGGCCGGATCATGTCGTAGGCCAGGTCGTGGCGGGTCATCGCGCCCGGCGAACTGCACAGGTGGGCGATCTCGAAGTCGACGCCGGCCGCGCGGGCCGTGGCGCGCATGGCGTCGAAGCGCTCGGCCTGCCGGTCGGTGGCCTCCGGGTGCGCCGGGTCGTCGCCGTTGGCCAGGTGGCTCATGATGCCGCGCAAGCGCAGCGCCCCATCGGCGGCGCCGCGGCCCAGCGCGGTCAGCACCGCGGGCAGGTCGGCCGCGGCCACCCCGTTGCGGGTCATCCCGGTGTCCACCTTCAGGGTCACCACCGCGGTCACCCCGGTGCGCCGCACCGCGTCCAGCACGTCCTCGATCTGGGTCAGCGAGGACACCGCGATCTGGACGTCGGCGGCCACCGCCGGTCCGAAGTCGGTGCCGGGGGTGTGCAGCCAGGACAGGATCGGTGCGCTGAGGCCGTCGTGGCGCAGGGCCAGCGCCTCGTCGACGGTGGCCACCCCGAGTTCTGCGGCGCCCGCAGCCAGCGCGGCCCTGGCCACCGGCGTCGCGCCGTGCCCGTACCCGTCGGCCTTGACCACCGCCATCACCTCGGCGGACCCGGCGTGCTCACGCAGAACGCCCACGTTGTGGGCGACCGCATCGAGATCGATGAGGGCCTGTGCGCCGAGAACATCGGATGTCTGCATCGCCACCATTTTCGCATGCCCGCGAACGTGAGCCGGTTTGCGAAGATCGGCCGAGATGCCGATCACATGTGCACGTTCGGCGGCGCACCGTCACAGTTCAGTGCGCGAACGGCTGCACCTCGTCGAAGTGTCCGTTGGGCTTGAGCTCGTCGAGATGCCGCAGGGCGGTGATGGTGTCCTCCTTGAGCGCGCGGGCCAGGTCGGCCGAGAAGCCTTCCCGGACCACGACCCGCAGCACGGTGACGTCCTCGGCGCCCTCGGGCATCGTGTACGCCGGCACCTGCCAGCCATAGGCGCGCAGCGCGTGCGAGAGGTCGAACTCGGTGTAACCCGGGTCGCCCTTGAGCCGGAAACTGATCACCGGGATGGCCGACCCGTCGGTGATCACCTCGAAATGCTCGCTGGCCCGCAGTTGATCGCCCAGCCACCGCGCGGTCTGCGACAGGCACTGCATCACCTGGGTGTATCCGGCGCGGCCCAGCCGCAGGAAGTTGTAGTACTGGCCCACCACCTGGTTCCCGGGCCGGGAGAAGTTCAAGGTGAAGGTGGGCATGTCGCCGCCGAGGTAGTTGACCCGGAACACCAGGTCCTCGGGCAGGTGGTCCTTGTTGCGCCACACCACGAATCCGATACCCGGATAGGTCAGCCCGTATTTGTGACCGCTGACGTTGATCGAGACCACCCGCGGCAGCCGGAAATCCCATTGCAGGTCCGGATGCAGGAACGGCACCACGAAGCCGCCGCTGGCCGCGTCCACGTGCACGGGTACGTCGACCCCACCGCCGGCGGCCAGCGTGTCCAGGGCCGCGCAGATCTCGGCGATCGGCTCCAACTCGCCGGTGAAGGTGGTGCCCAGGATGCCGACCACGCCGATGGTGTCCTCGTCGACGGCCTCGACCACCTGCTCGGGCGTGATCACGTAGCGGTCCTCCGCCATCGGCAGGTAGCGCGGTTCGACGTCGAAGTACCGGCAGAACTTCTCCCAGACCACCTGCACGTTGGAGCCCAGCACCAGGTTGGGGGTGCGGGTCTTCCACCCTTCACCGACCTTGTCCCGCCACCGCCATTTCAGCGCCAGCCCGGCCAGCATGACGGCCTCGCTGGACCCGATGGTGGACACCCCGACCGCGGTGGCCGGATCGTCGTCGCGCAGGTCCTCGGCGTGGAACAGGTCGGCCACCATGGCCACACAGCGTGACTCGATGGCGGCGGTGGCCGGGTATTCGTCCTTGTCGATCATGTTCTTGTCGAACGTCTCGGCCATCAGTTTGTCGGCCTCGGGTTCCATCCACGTGGTGACGAACGTGGCCAGGTTCAGCCGGGAGCTGCCGTCGAGCATCAGCTCGTCGTGGATGAAGCGGTAGGCGGCCTCGGCCTCCATCGAGTCGTCGGGCAGCCGCAGCGACGGCACCGGGTCGGTGGACAACCGACCGGTGTAGGCCGGTGAGATGGACGGTCCTGGCGTGTGCCGTGCTGGCATGGGGATCCCTTCTAGAGTTGCGCGACGGATGAACGGAGATGGGCCAGAATGCCTTCCGCCGACGTGGGTACGGCACGCGGTCCCGGGTCGGCGGCGGACAATCCGGCGGCGCGGGCATGCACGTACGCCGCCATCGCGGCGGCCTCGGTGGGCGGCAGGCCCGATGCCAGCAACGCGCCGATGATCCCGGACAGCACATCGCCGGATCCCGCTGTGGCGGCCCAGGATTGGCCGGCGGGGTTGAGGTAGCTGACATCACCGTCACTCCCCGTCGCTTCGCTCGCCCCGGCGTCAATTCCCGTCGCTTCGCTCGCCCCGGGGCCGGCGATGACCGTGACGTTGCCCTTGAGCAGCACCGTGGCACCGAGCCGCTGGGCCAGCTCACGCGCGGCGGCGACCCGGTCCGCCCCGACCGGGTGGCCGGCCACCCGTTGGTATTCCCCGGCGTGCGGGGTGAGAACGGTTGGCGCGGAACGATTTTCCACCAACTCGGGATGGGCGGCCAGCAAAGTCAGCGCGTCGGCGTCGACGATCACCGGCAATTCGGTGGCCAGCGCGAAATGCAAAGCCTCGGCGGCGGATTCGTCGGTGCCCAGCCCCGGCCCGACGACCCACGATTGCACCCGGCCGGCGGCTTCGGCCCGGGGCGCGGCCACCACCTCGGGCCAGCGCGTCACCACGTTCGCGGCCGCGCTGCCGGCGTAGCGCACCATCCCCGAGGTGGCGGCCACGGCCGCACCGGTGCACAGGATGGCCGCACCGGGGTAGGTGGCCGAGCCTGCCAGGATGCCGGTCACACCCTGGGTGTACTTGTCGTCGTGCGGCCCCGGCACCGGCCACCGCGCGGCGACGTCGGCGGCCTCGAGTCCGCGCACCGTGCTGGGCGGCAGGTCCAGCCCGATGTCGACGAGTTCGACACGCCCGCATTCGCCGAGCGCGTGTACGGGTTTGTAGCCGCCGAACGTCACGGTCAGCGCGGCCGTGACATGTGGCCCGTCGGCGGCGCCGGTGTGTACGTCGACACCGCTGGGGATGTCGACGGCGACCACCGGTGCGGCACTGGCGCCGAATACCTCGGCCGCGGCGGGGCGCAGTGGGCCCCGACCGGAGATGCCGACGACACCGTCGATCACCAGATCCGTCGCCGGCGGGATCGCGTCGACGGTGCGCCCGCCGGCCCGGCGGAACGCCGCCAGCGCCGCGGCGTGGGTGTGCTCCGGGTTGAGCAATACCGCGCTGGCCGCGACACCGCGGCGGCGCAGGAAGGTGGCCGCCCACAGGGCGTCACCCCCGTTGTCGCCGGAACCGACCACGGCGCACACCCGCCGGCCGAAAACGCCACCGGAGCGGGCGCGCAACTCCCCCGCGATCGCCGACGCCAGTCCGTGCGCGGCGCGCCGCATGAGTACACCGTCGGGCAGGGCCGCCAGCAACGGCGCCTCGGCGGCTCGAATCGCATCTGCGGTGTAATAGTGGCGCATCGGCTCCCGTCCGCTCGATTTGACCGCGCGCCAACACGTTACGCGTCGCGGCGAAAGTGCGGGTCCAATCCCGGCCGCGCGCGTCGCATCACCGGGCTAGAGTCACCGCTCATGACGTACGGCTACCCGCCGAACCCGGCACCTCCGCCGGTGCGGCCGCCGCGTTCGGGAGTCGACCTGGGGGTGTCCATCACCCTGCTGGTACTGACCTACGCCGGCGGCGGCGCGGCCGCCGTGCTGGGCGTGTTCATGATGGCGTTCACCGACTACTGTCCGCCGGCCACCTGCGATATCGACGCCGGCGTGACGGCGGCACTGACCGGCTTCGGCGTGGCGGTGCTGATCGCCGTCGCCGGGACCGCGGTGACCATCGTGGCGCTGGTGCGCCGGGCGCGGGGTTGGCCCTGGGCGCTGGGCACGATGGTGGTGTGCGGGGCGGCGTGCGCGCTGGCCCTGGCGGGTTATATGACGGCGGTGGGCGGCTGATCAGACTTGAGCCACATACACCGACTTGTCACCGCCGTCCCGTTTCGCCGCGAACATCGCGCTGTCGGCACGAGCGATGAGGTGGCCCAGCAACCCGACCGGGTCGTCGCCGCCGGCGAAGGTGGCCGCCGAGATGCCGGTCACCCCGATGCTGGCGGTCACCGCGCGATCGGTGTGATCGGCCAGCGCCGCACGCAGTTTCTCCCCCATCGACGCACCATCGCCCGACCTGACGATGTCGACGACGACGAACTCTTCACCGCCGACCCTGGCCACCAGGGCGCTGCTGGTGACCACGGATTCCAACCGGCGGGCGGTGCGGACCAGAACCTCGTCGCCGGCCGCGTGCCCGAAGGCGTCGTTGACGCCTTTGAACCGGTCCAGATCGATGACGGCCACCAGCACGGTGCGCTCACCCTTGACCGCGCGGCGCACCAGCCCGTCGACGTGGATGGACAGGCCGCGCCGGTTGAGCAACCCGGTCAGCGGGTCGGTGGTCGCCTCGTTGGCATCGGTGCGCAGCACCCAGATCGCGAACTGGGCTGCCGCGGGTGCGAAGGCGAGCGTGGTGCCGGCAATCGCCCGGGCCAGTACCAGGAACAGATCGCCGTGCACTTGCGCACCGATCGTGATGGCGAGCGCCACCATGGCCAGTACAGACCAGAGACCGTGCAGCACAATGATTTTGGGCCCATCGAAGAAGACGATGTAGAACGACACCAAAATCAGCGCGCTCAGCGCGAAGATGCCCGACAGGGCCCGGATGTTGACCAGGGACACCGCCACCACCCCCACGTCGAAGCAGACGATGCAGACCCGGGACATGCGCCGTGACGGCCACGGCGCCAGCCACCAGGCCAGCGCACCGGCGAAGGTGCAGGCCGCGAAGGCCAGTGCGACGACGCGCGCGTACAGCGGCTGCGCCGCGGTGTCCGACAGTTGGCCCATGACCACCACGCCGCCCACCGCCGCCGCGGCGGCGCCGATCAGCAACTGGATCAGTCCGGTCAGCGACCGCTCGGCGAAGTACTCGACCTGGCCGTCGTAGTCGACGGGCGTGGTCCACCACTGCGACAACGCACGGCCAACGGCACGACGGGACTTGGCATCTAGCAGCAACCGCAGCCCCCACGGAGTCGACGTCGACGGACGCCTACGAACCTAGAGCACCCGACCGGGGGTGCGGTACCCCGAGCCGGGGCTAACCGGCGGCGCCGACGGCGACCGTGCTCGGCTCGACCGTCACCTTGATGGCCTCACCCTTCTGCACGATGTCGAAGGCATCCAGGACGTTGTCGATGGGGATGTGCCGGGTGATGAGGTCCTTGACCGGAACCTGGCCGGTCGAGATGTACTGCAGCGCGCGCTTGTTGTGGATCGGTGCCGATCCGTTGGCGCCGTGGATGTGCAACTGGCGGTAGTGCACGACGTTGGAATCGCAGGTGATGGTCGGGTTGGTCTTCGGCAGGCCGCCGAAGAACGAGATCCGGCCGTTGCGGGCCGCCATCGCGATGGCCTGTTCCTGGGTGATGTTGGCGGCGGTGGCGGTGATGACGACGTCGGCGCCGCGCCCGCCGGTCAGCTCCATCACCCGCTCGACCACGTCGACCTCGGCACCGTTGATCACCTCGTCCGGGGACACCGCGTCGGCAGACATCTGCAGTCGGGCGGCGTTGACGTCGACCAGGTACACGGGTCCGCACTTGTGCACACCGCGGGCGATGCGGATGTGCATGCAGCCGATCGGCCCCGCGCCGAACACCACGACGGTGTCGCCCTCTTCGATGCCGAGCAGGTCCTGGGCGTTGATGGCGCAGGCGAACGGCTCGGCGGCCGAGGCCTCGTCGTAGCCGACGTTGTCCGGGATCCGGTTCAGCCCATCGACTTTGAGCACCTGACGCGGCACGATCATGTATTCGGCGAACCCACCGTCGTACTGGTAGCCGATCGATGTCTGGTTCTGGCACACCGCCATCCAGCCCTTGCGGCACTCATGGCATTCACCGCACGGCACGGCGGCGATGACCTGTACCCGGTCGCCGACCTGCCACTGGCTGCCGTAGGTCGCGTTCACGTTGGCACCGACCTCGACGATCTCACCGGCCACCTCATGGCCGAGGGTGCGCGGCGGCGTCAGGTTCTGGTGACCGTTGTGCAGGATCTTGACGTCGGTGCCGCAGGTGGAGCAGTTGCGCACCCGGATCTTGACCTCGTCGGGCCCGCATTGCGGCTCCGGCACGTCCTCCAGGCGGACGTCCTCAGGCGCGTAGTAACGCAGGGCTTTCATGACGGTCCTCCTGTGTCGGGGGTTACATGCTGAACCGACTCTACCGGAAACGGTCATAACTCCACACACTTTTGTGCCCATTTGCGCCTGATTGCTTGCAATCATGCCCGGTTGTGCGGTTAACTTGCAGGCATGTGACCGGCGTCACCCACGCGCCGGCCGACACCGAGACAATCCGGAGGTCACCATGTCCCTGGTCGAAACCCCTGCAGCGCCGTCCGGCGGGGCACCACGCGGCGGCGCACGCGTGCGGGTGCAGAAACTGGGCACCGCACTGTCGAACATGGTCATGCCGAATATCGGCGCGTTCATCGCCTGGGGTTTGATCACCGCCCTGTTCATCAAGGCCGGCTGGCTCACCGGCATCTTCCACAACTTGCAGGATCCCAGTGGCTGGGTCGCCAAGATCGGCGGCTGGGGTGACTTCGACGGCGCCGGAATCGTCGGCCCGATGATCACCTACCTGCTGCCGATCCTGATCGGTTACACCGGCGGGCGGATGGTGCACGGCAACCGCGGTGCGGTGGTGGGCGCGATCGCCACCATGGGCGTGGTCACCGGCGCCGACGTGCCGATGTTCATGGGCGCGATGATCATGGGCCCGCTCGGCGGCTACTGCATGAAGCGGCTGGATGCGTTGTGGGAGGGCAAGATCCGGCCCGGCTTCGAGATGCTGGTGGACAACTTCTCGGCCGGCATCCTGGGGCTGCTGTTGGCCGTCTTCGGGTTCTTCGGCATCGGGCCGATCGTCGAAGCGTTCACCAAGGGCGCGGGCAACGCGGTGAACTTCCTGGTCGACAACGACCTGTTGCCCCTGACGTCGCTGCTCATCGAGCCGGCCAAGGTGCTGTTCCTGAACAACGCCATCAACCACGGCGTGCTGACTCCGCTGGGCACCACCCAGGCGTTGGAGACCGGGAAGTCGATCCTGTTCCTGCTCGAGACCAACCCCGGCCCGGGCCTCGGGGTCCTGCTGGCCTTCATGGTGTTCGGCCGCGGGGCGGCGCGCGCGTCGGCGCCCGGCGCGGCGATCATCCAGTTCTTCGGCGGCATCCACGAGATCTACTTCCCGTACGTGTTGATGAAGCCGAAGCTGATCGCGGCCACCATCCTGGGCGGCATGACCGGCGTGTTCATCAACGTGCTGTTCGGTTCGGGGCTGCGGGCCCCGGCCGCGCCCGGGTCGATCATCGCGATCTACGCCCAGACGCCGGGCAGCAGCTTCCTCGGCGTGACGCTGGCCGTGCTGGCCTCCACCGGGGTGTCGTTCGCCGTGGCCGCCCTGCTGCTCAAGACCGACCGCAGCACCGACGAGCCCGACCTGGCCGCCGCGACCGCCGAGATGGAGTCCCTCAAGGGCAAACGCTCCAGCGTGGCGGCCGCACTGACCGGCGCCGACCCCGGCCGGATCAGCAGCATCGTGTTCGCCTGCGACGCCGGGATGGGATCCTCGGCGATGGGTGCCTCGGTGCTGCGCAAGAAGGTGCAGGCGGCCGGCTTCGGGGACGTCAAGGTGACCAACCAGTCGATCGCCAACCTGACCGACACCTACGGGCTGGTGGTCACCCACCGCGACCTCACCGAGCGGGCCCGGCAACGGACCGCATCGGCCATCCACGTGTCGGTCGACGATTTCATGAGCACGCCGCGCTACGACGAGATCGTGGAGTTGCTGCAGCAGACCAACGGCACGGGCACCACGCCCGCCGCCGCGTCGGAAAAGCCCGACGAGCCCGCCAAGACCGGCGCCGACGTGTTCGGGCCCGAGTCGATCGTGCTCAACGGTTCGGCGGCCAACGCCCACGACGCCATCACCGAGGCCGGGCAGCTGCTGGTGGCGGCCGGCGCGGTCGACCCGTCCTACGTCGATGCGATGCACGAGCGCGAGCAGTCGGTGTCCACCTACATGGGCAACGGCCTGGCCATCCCGCACGGGACCAACGAGGCCAAGGGCGCCATCCGCAAGACCGGGATCTCGTTCGTCCGCTACCCCGATCCGATCGACTGGAACGGCAAGCCCGCCGAGTTCGTGGTCGGCATCGCCGGCGCGGGTGACGACCACATGGCTCTGCTCACCCGGATCGCCCATGTGTTCCTGGACAAGGAGCAGGTGGCCCGGCTGCGTGCGGCCGGCACCGCCGAGGAGGTGCGCGCGGTCCTGGGCGCGGGCGCATAGGTGCTGGCCAGGCTGCCGTTCGCCGATCACAATGTCAGCCGTGGATTCAGAGACCCGCCAGAGCCGCATCGTCGAGTTCGCCAGGACCAGGGGGCGGGTCGAGGTGCAGCCGCTGGCCGAGGAGCTCGCGGTCGCGTCCGAGACCATCCGCCGCGATCTGAAGGTCCTGGCCGGGCGCCGGCTGCTCAAACGGGTGCACGGCGGCGCCATCCCGCTGGAGACGGCCGCCTTCGAATCCACCGTCGAATACCGCAGCCAGGTCGACCTGGCGCAGAAACACCGGATCGCCGCCGCGGCCGCCAACCTGCTGCACGGCGCCGAAACGGTGTATCTGGACGAGGGATTCACGCCCCGGCTGATCGCCGAGAAGCTCTCGGGGCGGGAGCTGACGGTGGTGACGTCCTCGCTGCTGGCCGCCGAGGCGCTCGCGCACAGCGACACCGTGACCGTGCTGCTGCTCGGTGGCCGGATGCGTGGGAGAACCCTTGCCACGGTGGATCATTGGGCGGTGGAGCGGCTGCGCACCCTGGTGATCGACGTGGCGTACCTGGGCACCAACGGGATCACCGTCGAGCACGGCCTGACCACACCGGACCCCGCGGTGGCGGCGGTCAAGCAGACCGCGGTGGCCGTCGCCGGCCGCCGGATCCTGGTCGCCGCGCATTCGAAATTCGGCGAGACCAGCTTCTGCCGGTTCGCCGACGTGCCGGATTTCGAATCGATCGTCACCGGATCCGAACTGGCGACCGCCGAAGCGCACCGCTATGAGGCGTTGGGGCCCAGCGTCATTCGGGTCTGACCGCGGCGCGTTTGTGCGGTTTCGTCCGCGGCTCACCGGTCCGGCGGTATGACAACGCACAATTGCGGCGCATCACCCGTCGACGCCGTCCCAGAACCGGTGCGCACGCGCGGCGATCTCGTCGGGGAACTCCCCGGTGATGGCGTGCGATGCCGACGCCCACAATTCCACCTGACCGTGCCGCAACGTCGTGCGTGCGGTGTCGGCGGCGCGGCGGGCGTCGTGGATGACGCTGCGCCCGGCGATCAGCGCCAGCACCGGCACGTCCAGCGCGGCCAACTGAGCCCGGCTGAACCGGGTGGGCGCCGGCTGGTGCAGCTCGAAATCGGCGGTCCCGGCATCGATGAGCGCGGCCACCGGGTTGTCCTCGTCGACCTCGGCGCCGCCGGTGATCCAGCGCAGGATCCGGCGGCGCAGCCATTCCGGCGTCCCGGCCAGACCCATCGGGGCGAAGGCCGCCATGGTGCGAAACGGTATGGGCGCGAACGTCAGTACCGGATCGAGCAGCGCCAGGGAGGCCACCCGGGCCGGCTGGTGCACGGCGTAATTGACCGCACTCCAGCCGCCGAAAGACACCCCCAGCAGGTGCACGGAATCCAGCCCGAGACCGGCGAGCAGCTCACCGAACCACCACGCCTGATCCCCCGGCCCGGTCAGCGGCAGCTGCTGCACCGACAGACCCGGCTCACCGAGCAGGTCCACGCAGTACACCGTCCGCCGCGCGAGCAGGCCCGGCAGATTGTCCGCCCACATGGGGGTGGACGCATTGCGGCCGGGCAGCAGCAGCACCGGACGCCCGCCGGGCCCACCGAACCGGTAGGCCCGCACGGTCCCGAACGTGGTTGACACGTCGAAAGTTTCACCGGCGCGAGGCAGCGCCGCCATCGCGGCGTCGTACGCCCGCAGGTAGTGGGCGCGGGCGGACTCGCTGCGCCAGCGTCCTACTGCGCCCACCCCGGCCCGCAGCTACTCGACGGTCACCGACTTGGCCAGGTTGCGCGGCTTGTCCACGTCGTAGCCACGCGCCTGGGCCACCCCGGCGGCGAACACCTGCATCGGGATCGTCGACAGCAGCGGCTGGTACAGCGTCGACACCGCCGGGATCTCGATCAGGTGATCGGCGTACGGGGCCACCATGTCGTCCCCCTCTTCGGCGATGACGACGGTGACGGCGCCGCGCGCCTGGATCTCGCGGATATTGCTGAGCAGCTTGGCGTGCAGGGTGGCCGAGTTCTTCGGCGACGGCATCACCACGATGACCGGCAGGTCGTCCTCGATCAGCGCGATCGGTCCGTGCTTGAGCTCACCGGCGGCGAACCCCTCGGCGTGCATGTACGCCAGCTCCTTGAGCTTGAGCGCACCCTCCAGCGCCACCGGATAACCGACGTGGCGGCCCAGGAACAGCACCGCGGACGACTGCGCGAACCGGTGCGCCAGTTCGGTCACCGGCTCCATGCAGGTGAGCACCCGGGCCACCCGGTCGGCCATCGCCTCCAGATCGTGGTACTCGCGGGCCACCTCGTCGGGGTACTTGGTGCCCCGCGCTTGCGCAAGGGCAAGTCCGACAAGGTAATTCGCCGCCACCTGGGCCAGGAAGGTCTTGGTGGAGGCCACCCCGATCTCCGGCCCGGCCCGGGTGTAGAGCACCGCGTCGGCTTCCCGCGGGATCTGGCTGCCGTTGGTGTTGCAGATGGCCAGCACCTTGGCCTTCTGTTCCTTGGCGTGCCGCACGGCTTCCAGCGTGTCGGCGGTCTCGCCGGACTGCGAGATGGCGATCACCAGGGTGCTGCGGTCCAGCACCGGGTCGCGGTACCGGAATTCGCTGGCGAGTTCGACCTCGACCGGCAGCCGGGTCCAGTGTTCGATGGCGTACTTGGCCAGCAGGCCGGAGTGGTACGCGGTGCCGCACGCGACGATGAAGACCTTGTCGACGTCGCGCAGTTCCTGGTCGGACAGCCGCTGCTCGTCGAGCACGATGCGGCCGTCGACGAAGTGGCCGAGCAGGGTGTCGGACACCGCCGCGGGCTGTTCGGCGATCTCCTTGAGCATGAAGTAGTCGTAGCCACCCTTCTCGGCGGCGGACAGGTCCCAGTCGATATGGAACTCCCTGGCAGGGGCGTCCGCACCGGCGAAGTCGGTGACCTTGTAGCCGTCGGCGGTGATGACGACGGCTTGGTCCTGGCCCAGTTCGACGGCGTCTCGGGTGTGCTCGATGAAGGCGGCGACATCGGATCCGACGAACATCTCGCCGTCGCCGACGCCGACCACCAGCGGAGTGGACCGGCGGGCGGCGACGATGGTGCCCGGATCGTCGGCGCTGGCGAACACCAGGGTGAAATGCCCCTCCAGACGCCGCAGCACCGCCAGCACGGAGGCCACGAAGTCGCCGGCGGTCGCACCGCTGCGGTGCGCCTGAGCGACCAGGTGCACGGCCACCTCGGAGTCGGTGTCGCTGGCGAACTCGACGCCATCGGCCTCCAGCTCGGCGCGCAGCGCCGCGAAGTTCTCGATGATCCCGTTGTGCACCACGGCGAACTTGCCGCTGGCGTCGCGGTGCGGGTGGGCGTTGCGGTCGGTGGGCCGACCGTGGGTGGCCCACCGGGTGTGGCCCATGCCGGTCGTGCCGGTGAGCAGCGCCGCATCCGTCTCGGTGACCGCTTCTTCCAGGTTGGCCAGCCGGCCGGCGCGACGGCGGACGACGAGCCCACCGTCCCCGTCGAGCAGGGCGACGCCCGAGGAGTCGTACCCCCGGTACTCCATCCGGCGCAGCGCGTCGACCACGATCTCGCAGGCGGGGCGCCGTCCGACGTAGCCGACGATTCCACACATGGTTACCCAGGGTAGTGCAGCGCCGGCCCCGCCCCGGGCGCGCGGCCGGTCCCGCGCGCTAGGGTCATCCCCGTGGCCGGCACGAAGAAACTGTTCGCAGCGCTGACCAGGCGCGGCCCCCATCGCGTACTCCGCGGCGACCTGGCCTTCGCCGGCCTGCCCGGGGTGGTCTACACCCCGGAGACCGGGCTGGGGCTGCCCGGCGTCGCGTTCGGGCACGACTGGCTGACCGGCGCCGCCCGTTACGCGGGCACCCTGGAGCACCTCGCCTCCTGGGGCATCGTCGCCGCCGCGCCCGACACCGAGAAGTCACTGGCCCCGTCGGTGCTCAACGCGGCCGTCGACCTGGGCACCACGCTGGACATCATCGCCGGGGTGCGGCTGGGCCCCGGCAAGATCAGCGTCCATCCCGGCAAGCTGGCCGCCGCCGGCCATGGTTTCGGCGGTTCTGCGGCGGTCTTCGCCGCGGCGGGGATGCCGAACAAACTGGCGGCCGCGGCCGCGGTGTTCCCAGCGGTCTCCAGCCCGCCGGCCGAACAGCCGGCCGCCGGTCTGCGGCTGCCCGGGCTGATCCTGCGGGCACCGTCGGACGGCACCGGCATCCGGTCCAACGCCGACGCCCTGTCCGCCGCCTGGACCACCGCCACCACCCGCACGGTCGCCAAGGCCGAACCCGGTGGGCTCGCCGAAGGCAGGCGACTGGGCAGGGTGGTCGGCCTGCCCGGCGCCGACAAGGGCACCCAGAAGGCGGTGCGGGCGCTGCTGACCGGATATCTGCTGTTCGCGCTGGCCGGCGACAAGACCTACCGGGATTTCGCCGACCCGGCGGTGCCGCTGCCCAAGACCGTCGCACCGGACCCGGACGCCGTCCCGCCGACCCTCGAAGACAAGGTGGTAGCCCTGCTCAAGGGCTGATGGGCCGGAGCCCTGCTCAAGGGCTGATGTACCGGAGCCCTCAGACCAGCACCGTGCCGCCGTCGACGGTCAGCACCACACCGGTGCCGAACCGCTGTTCCATGCAATAGACGTAGGCCTGTGCCGCGTCCTGCACTTCGCCGATCCGGCCGAGCGGTAGCCGCTGCGCGGCGGCGTCGAACATCGCCTGCCGTTCCGTGTCGGGCACGGTGTCCCACAGCGGGGTGCGCACCACGCCGGGTGCGACGGCATTGACCCGCAGGGGCGCCAGTTCGACCGCCAGCGCCGTGGTGGCGGCGTTCATCGCGCCGCAGAGGCTGACGGGCAGCACGCCGAAACTCGGTGTATGCGCCGCGGTGCCGCTCGTCAGCGTGATGGAGCCACCCGGGCTGAGCTTCGGGGCGAACAGCCGCACGGCGTCTAGCGCGCCGATGAACCGGGTCAGGAGGAAGCCGGCGACCACGTCGCGGGTGGCTCCCGCCAGCGGCGTCAACTCCAGGGCGTCGCCTGCGGTGTACACCAGGTGCTCCAGCGCACCGATCTCCTCGGCCGCCGCGGCCAGCGCGGCACCGTCGGTGACATCGAGCACCTGCCCGCGGGCGCCGGCCGGCAGGTCGGCCAGCGCGCGCTGCACGCTGGCCTGCCGGCGCGACGCCACGATGGGGATACCGCCCCGTTGCGCGACCGCGTGCGCGACACCCAGGCCGATCCCCGAGGTGCCGCCGATGATCAGGACCCGTTCGTTCGTCAGACTCATGTCTTTACGGTGAGCCGCCTGCCCGGCGGTGTCCAAGACCTATCCCGTCGTCCGGCGATACCCTTGGGGTATGGCGATGGCCGATCTGGACCTGCGCAAACTGCGCTACTTCGTGGCAGTGGCCGAGGAGTTGAACTTCGGCCGCGCCGCCAAGCGCCTGCACATCGCCCAACCCGTGCTCTCCCGGCAGATCCGTGCACTCGAGGCCGAGCTGGGCGTGCGGTTGCTGTCCCGGGATTCGCGCGGCACCGAGCTGACCGCCGCGGGCCACCAGCTGTTGACCGACGCCCGCTTCCTGCTCGCCGAATCGAAAGCACTGCGGGACAGGCTTTTCCAGGCGACGGCGGCACCCGTCACGGTGCGTGTCGGGGTGATGCCCGGGTTGCTGGCCACCGCGGCGGTGCGCGAGTTCGAGGCGGCCGATCCGCTGCACCGCGCCGAGGTGGTGCAGGTGTGGTGGGCCGAGCAGGTCGAGGTGGTGCGCCGCGGGGACGTCGACGTCGTCTACGCCAGGGAACCGTTCGACCGCGACGGTCTGGGCACCGCGGCGCTGCTGGAGGAGCCCCGCGACGCACTGCTGTCGACCGGCAATCCGCTCGCCGACCGGCCGTCGGTGCGGATGGCCGAACTGGCCGCGCTGCGCCTGCTGCAGAACCCCGGCACGGTACCCGAGTGGTACGCGCTCACCACGCCCGAACACCGGCGGGCCGCGGCGGCCAAGACCGTGTCCACCGTCGAGGAGAAGCTGGAACTGGTTGCCGCCCAAGAGGGTTTCGCGATCCTCCCGCGCTCGACCACCCGGTACTACCGGCGCCCCGACGTGCGGGCGGTCCCCATCGCCGACGGTGAGCCCAGCCGCGCCACGTTGATCTGGGACGCGACGGTGAGCAACCCCACCCGGGACGCGTTCATCAAAATCGCCCTGGCCAACCGGGACCACGCCACCGGCTGACGCCGACGTGACGCACGCCTCACGATTGGGACGCACAGCGTCTCCTTCGGTAGGCTTTCCCCAGCGGCATCGTCTGTTCTGCCTTTTGCCGCTTCGCTTCGCCGGAATCGCGCGCAGGCGAAGGTCGAGTTCCTTCGATCGTCACACCGAGCGCCGCGGAAACCACCGCGCCGGGCAGGACGACCACACACGACCTCTGGAGTTCATCCGTGTCCACGTTCGCCGAGCTCGGCCTGCCCGAAGCCGTCGTCAACGCCCTTGCCGCCAACGGCATCACCACCCCCTTCCCGATTCAGGCTGCGACACTGCCGGATTCGCTGGCCGGCCGCGACGTGCTGGGCCGCGGCCGCACCGGCTCGGGTAAGACCTACGCGTTCCTGCTGCCCCTGGTGAGCCGGCTGGCCGCCAACCCGGCACCGCGGCGCCCCAAGACTTTCCGCGCACTGATCCTGGCCCCCACCCGCGAGCTGGTCACCCAGATCGACGCCTCGCTGGCCCCGCTGGCACAGGCGACCGGTCTGCGGTCGGCCACCGTCTTCGGCGGTGTCAGCGCCAACCCGCAGATCGACAAGCTGCGCAATGGCATCGATATCGTCATCGCCTGCCCCGGCCGGCTGGAGGACCACGTCAAGTCCGGCCACGCCGACCTGTCCGGTGTGCAGATCACCGTGCTCGACGAGGCCGACCACATGGCCGACCTGGGCTTCCTGCCGCCGGTCAAGCGCCTGCTGGACCGCACCCCCAAGGACGGTCAGCGGCTGCTGTTCTCGGCCACCCTCGACAACGGCATCGACGTGCTGGTGGACCGCTACCTGCACGACCCGGTGGTGCACAGCGTCGACTCCGAGCAGTCACCGGTGACCGCGATGTCGCACCATGTGCTGCATGTCGACGGCGCTGCCCGGTTCGACGTGCTCACCGACCTGGCCGCCGCACCCGGTCGCACCATCGTGTTCGCCCGCACCAAGTACGGCGCCAAAGGCCTTGCCCGCAAGCTGAATTCGCGTGGCGTCCCGGCGGTCGAGTTGCACGGCAACCTGTCCCAGAACGCCAGGACCCGCAACCTGGCCGCCTTCTCCGACGGTTCGGCAACCGTGCTGGTCGCCACCGATATCGCCGCGCGCGGTATCCACGTCGACGATGTGAGCCTGGTGGTGCACGCCGACCCGCCGGTGGAGCACAAGGCCTACCTGCACCGGTCGGGCCGCACCGCCCGCGCCGGCAACGACGGCACCGTCGTGACGCTGATGCTCGACGACCAGGTGTCCGATGTGCGGGGCCTGACCCGCAAGGCGGGCATCAAGCCGACCATCACCAAGTTCAGCGGCACCTCGCATCCGGTGCTGCAGGAGATCGCCCCCGGCGAGCGGAATTTCAGCGGTCCGATCGTGCTGGCCGGTGCGGAGCCGGCCGCGACGCGGGCACCGCAGCAGCCCGGCCGCCAGCCGGGGCAACGGTCCGGCCGGCGGGGGAACCGCTCCGGCGCCAATGCCGGTCGCAGCGGACACGGCTCGTCGGGCGGCAACCGTTCCCGACGGGGCGGCGCCGGGCAGCACCGCTAGCCCGGCGGTCCAGGCCGCTCAGTCGCCGGCCTGCGGCAGTTCGTCGGCCGCGATCTCGCACGGCGTGCGCGGCGGCTCCGGGACGGGTTCGGGCACCGGTACGGTCAGCGGAACCGGAGCCGCGGTCACCGGTTCGGGTACCGGCGTCGGAGCCGGCGGATCAACTTGAGCGGCACCGGGTTCGGTACCGTCCATCGCGTCGGCGGCCGGTTCCCCTTCCTCTTCGGTCGGCTCCTTTCCGTCGGCGGCGGCGGCATCGTCTGCGGCCTGCTCGTCGGCCTCCTCGTCATCGGACTCGTCGGTTTCGTCGGTTTCGTCGTCGGGGCCGACTCGATCCCCGTCCGGCTCGTCGAGGCCCAGCGGGTCACCGGCCGACGAGTCGGACGCGGTGTTCAACAGGCCGCCGATGAGATCGGCGATCTGCTGCCCGATTCCGGTCAAACCGGTTCCCGCCGACGACAGTCCCGAACCGGACAGCCCCGATCCCAGACCGCCGGCCGGCAGCGCGGCGGACAGCGGGTCGGCGGCGGGCGCCGCCGTCGGAGCTGACGCCGGAGCCGGGTCAGGGGCGAACGCGGGTGAGGCCGCGGCGGGGGCCGTCGCCGCGACCGGCGCACCGAACCCCGGCGGGTCGGCCGAGATGCCCGCGGCCGCAGCGTGGTACGCGTCGCGCACCGAACGCTGGGTGGACTGCATGACATCGGCCCAGTCCGAACCGATCGCGACCGTCACGAACGGGTTGACCTTCCCGTCGACGATCTCGCTGGCGGTGTCCTGGGCGCCTGCGCCGGTGGCCACCGCCCGCGCCGCCGGCCACCACTGTTCTCGCTGCGCGCGGTCCTCGATGTCCTGCACGGCGGCCACCTTGCCGCTCACCAATTGCCATAGGGTGTCCCGCAATTGGCCCAGCGTGTCGGCGACCCGACGCAGCGCGGCCTCCGCCACTGCCGACGACTGCGCATGCTGCCCGATGACCGCGGCCGCCGCGTCGGCACCCGGGCCCTGCCACGCCCCGGCCAGCGCCACCCGCGCGGCGTCCTGCAACCGGGCCGCCTCGTCCACCGCACCCAATGCCGCCGCGACCGCCGCGCAGTCGGCATCCAGCGCCCCCAGATCCATCCCGTCCTCGGCGGTGTACGCGTCGTGCAGTGCGCCCGGCTCCGCGGCGGGATGGCCGAGCGCGCGACAGGCCGCGACGTAGTCGGTGAGCACCTCGACGGCCGGCGCGCCCCGGGCGAGCGCGCCGTCGACGTCATGCCCGGTCATCCGAGCCGGCCCGCCGCGCGGCCGTCGGCGTCGGTGTAGTCCCGCACCGATGTGCGCAGCAGGACGGCGATCTCGCGCGCCGCCCGGGACCAATCGGCCAGCCGGGCGCAGCTGCGTTCGACCGCGAGGCGGACGGCGTCGCCGGAATCGGCATAGGACCGCCCGGCACGGGATCCGTCGAAGCTCAGCCGCGCCAGATGCGAGTGCAGCGCCGTGTCGAGCAGTTCGGCGGCGGTGTCGTAGCGCTGTGCGGCGTCGAGCACCACGCCGGTGTCGATACGCGTGTGTCCCATGCTTGGTTAGGACGCGGCGGGCACCGGATCGGTTCCCTGTACGAGCGGGATTATTTGTGGCCGCTCACCGATTCGGCGACCCGGACGGCCAGTTGGCGGGCGGTGTCCTCGTCGGCGGCTTCCACCATCACCCGGACCACCTGCTCGGTTCCCGAGGGGCGCAACAGGATTCGCCCGGTGTCGCCGAGTTCGGCCTCGGCCGCGGCCACCGCCGTCCGCACCGACGGCGCCTGCGCCACCGTCGTCTTGTCGGCCACCGCGACGTTGATCAGCACCTGCGGCAACGTCTGCATGGGTTGGGAAAGCTCGGCCAGGGTGGCCCGGGTCTGGGCCATCCGCGACATCAACCGCAGCCCGGTGACGATCCCGTCGCCGGTGGTGCCGAAGGCCGGCAGCACGATGTGGCCGGACTGCTCACCGCCCAGGGAGAACTCGCCGTTGCGCAGCTCCTCGAGGACATAGCGGTCGCCCACCGCGGTGGTCCGCACCTCGATACCGGCCGCCCGCATGGCCAGATGCAACCCCAGATTGCTCATCACGGTGGTCACCAGGGTGTTGGACGCCAGTTCGCCGGCGTCCTGCATGGCCAGCGCGAGCATGACCATGATGGCGTCGCCGTCGACGATCTCGCCGCGGGCGTCGACGGCGAGGCAGCGGTCGGCGTCGCCGTCATGCGCCAGGCCGAGATCGGCGTGGTGGGCGAGCACCGCGTGGCGCAGGGTGTCCATGTGGGTGGAGCCGCAGCGGTCGTTGATGTTGAGGCCGTCGGGTTCGGCGTGCAGCGCGATCACGGTGGCACCCGCGGCGCGGTAGGCCCGCGGCGCGGCCTGGAACGCAGCACCGTTGGCACAGTCGACGACGACGGTCAGCCCGTCCAGCGGGGTGCTCACCGCCTTCTGCACGTGCCGCAGGTACCGCTCGAGCGCGTCACCGGCGTCCACCACCCGCCCGATACCGGCCCCGAGCGGCCGGCTACCCGGGCCGGCGTTGACCAGTTCCTCGATGCGGTCCTCGGTGGCGTCGTCGAGCTTGTGCCCGCCGGGGCCGAAGATCTTGATGCCGTTGTCCGGCATGGCGTTGTGCGACGCCGAGATCATCACCCCGAAGTCGGCGTCGTAGGCGTTGGTCAGATAGGCCACCGCGGGGGTGGGCAGCACGCCGACCCGCAACGCGTCCACACCCTCGGCGGTCAGGCCCGCGATGACCGCGGCTTCGAGCATCTCGCCGCTGGCCCGCGGATCCCGGCCGACCACGGCGATCCGGCGGCGTGCGGTGTCGACGTTGCCGAGCCGGGCCGTCGCCGAACCCAGCGCCAGCGCCAGCTCGGCGGTCAGCTCGCGATTGGCGACACCGCGCACTCCGTCGGTCCCGAACAGTCGGCGCATCTTCGTGTGGTCCTCCTCGCGTGCGGCTGCACTCTTCCATGAAATGCCGAAGGCGGGCGTGTCCATACTGCGACACGCCCGCCCACGAGCAGAAACGATCAGCGCTTGCTGTACTGAGGCGCCTTGCGGGCCTTCTTGAGGCCGTACTTCTTGCGCTCGATGGCACGCGGGTCCCGAGTGAGGAAGCCGGCCTTCTTCAGCGCCGGACGGTCCTCGGGCTGGACCAGGATCAGCGCCCGGGCGATGGCCAGCCGCAGCGCGCCGGCCTGGCCGGACGGGCCGCCACCGTCGAGGTGGGCGTAGATGTCGAACTGGTCGACGCGGTCCACCGTGACCAGCGGAGCCTTGATCAGCTGCTGGTGCACCTTGTTGGGGAAGTAGTTCTCCAAGGTGCGGCCGTCCAGGTGGAACTGGCCGGTGCCGGGCACCAGGCGAACGCGGACGACGGCCTCCTTGCGGCGGCCGACGGTCTGGATCGGGCGGTCGATGTAGACCGGCTCACGCGGAGCAGCGTCCTCGACGACCGCCTCCTCGTAAACCTCGGTGGTCTCACCGGTCTCGGGGGTTTCTTCGAAGACCTCTTCGGTCACTTCGGACTCGGTCCCAGTCACTTCGGTCACTGCGCCACCTGCTTGATTTCGAACGGAACCGGCTGCTGCGCGGCGTGCGGATGCTCCGGGCCGGCGTACACCTTCAGCTTCTTCTGGATCTGACGGCTCAGCTTGTTGTGCGGCAGCATGCCGACGATCGCGTTCTCGACGACGCGGGTCGGGTGCTTCTCCAGCAGCTCGCCGATGGTGCGCTTACGCAGACCGCCCGGGTAACCCGAGTGGCGGTAGGCGAACTTGTTGTTGAGCTTGTCGCCGCTGACGGCGACCTTCTCGGCGTTGATGACGATGACGAAGTCGCCACCGTCGACATTGGGCGTGAACGTCGGCTTGTGCTTGCCACGGAGCAGCTTGGCTGCTTCCACGGCGAGCCGGCCGAGCACCACGTCCTGGGCGTCGATGACGTACCACTGACGCGTGGTGTCACCCGCCTTCGGCGTGTATGTAGGCACAGTCCCTACCTTCTCTTCTCGGGTTGGTTTGCCGGTCCGGTGTGCGCCCGTCGGAATCCCAGCGACCGACGTTGACCTGGGAACCACCTCCCCGCCTGGGGGCGGCGCACACCAACGGAGCAGCTTACCGGGCACCGTCACCGCAGGTCAAAACGCCCGAGCTACGGTGAGGTATGGCGGTCCAACTCACGGCGGTCCAGGCCGACATCACCACCCGGCGCGTCGACGCGATCGTCAACGCCGCGAACACTTCCCTGCTCGGTGGTGGCGGCGTCGACGGCGCCATCCACCGGGCGGCCGGCCCCGGCCTGCTCGCCGAGTGCCGCACCCTCGGCGGCTGCGCCACCGGCGACGCCAAGCTGACCGGCGGCCACCGGCTGCCGGCCCGCTTCGTCATCCACACCGTCGGCCCGGTGTGGCAGGGCGGCGGCCACGGCGAACCCGGCCTGCTGGCGTCGGCGTATCGCCGCTGTCTGCAGCTGGGCGCCGAACACGGCATCACCTCCATCGCCTTCCCGTGCATCAGCACCGGGGTCTACGGCTACCCCGCGGACGCGGCGGCGCGGATCGCCGTCGACACCGTCCGGGTGACGCTGCCGCAGGCGCCGACCATCGAGTCGGTGACGTTCTGCTGTTTCTCCGCCACCGACCTGACCATCTACCAGGAGTTGCTCGTCCCGCCGTGAGTGCGGGCGCGCTCAGGGCGCCAGGATCGGGCGCAGCGCGTGCAGCACCGCCGGGTCCTCGATGGTCGAGGGCAGCGGCTCGTCCTTGCCGTGGGCGATACCGCGCATCGCCTTGCGCAGGATCTTGCCCGACCGGGTCTTGGGCAGCGCGGGCACCACGTCGACCGATTTGAAGCTGGCGACGGCGCCGATCTCGTTGCGCACCAAGGCGATCAGCTCCCCGGCCAGGGTGTCGGCCGACACCTGCGCCGCCGCGTTGGCCTTGAGCACCACCAATCCGCGCGGCACCTGCCCCTTGATCTCGTCGGCCACCCCGATGACCGCGCATTCGGCCACCGAGGGATGCGTGGCCAGCACCGCCTCGATCGCGCCGGTGGAGAACCGGTGCCCGGCCACGTTGATCACGTCGTCGATGCGGCCCATGACGAACAGGTAACCGTCCTCGTCGAGGTAGCCGCCGTCGCCGGTCAGGTAGTAGCCGGGGTACTCGCTCAGGTAGGAGGCCTGGTAGCGGGCGTCGTCACCCCACAGGGTGGGCAGCGTGCCGGGCGGCAACGGCATCCGGATGCAGACCGCGCCCTCCTCCCCCGGTCCGCACGGCACCCCGTCGGCGGTCAGGATCTGCACGTCGTATCCGGGCATCGGCACCGTCGGTGAGCCCGCCTTGAACGGCAGGCGCTGCACCCCGACGGGGTTGGCGGCGATGGCCCAGCCGGTCTCGGTCTGCCACCAGTGGTCCACCACCGGGATGCCGAGCTTGCGCACCGCCCAGTGATAGGTGTCGGGGTCCAGTCGTTCACCGGCCAGGAACAGGTGCGCCAAAGAGGACAGGTCGTAACGCGCCAGGTAGGCGCCGTCCGGGTCTTCCTTGCGGATCGCGCGGATCGCCGTCGGCGCGGTGAACAGCACCTTCACCCGGTACTCGTCGATCACCCGCCAGAACGCGCCGGGGTCCGGGGTGCCGACCGGTTTGCCCTCGTAGAGCACGGTGGTGGCGCCCAGCAGCAGCGGCCCGTAGACGATGTAGGAGTGCCCGACCACCCAGCCGACGTCGGAGGCCGCCCAGAACACCTCACCGGGTGCCACGTCGTAGATGTGGCGCATGCTCCACAACAGGGCCACCGCGTGACCGCCGTTGTCGCGCACCACACCCTTGGGTTTGCCCGTGGTGCCCGAGGTGTAGAGCACGTACAGCGGGTCGGTGGCGGCGACGGGCACCGCGTCCTGCGCCGTGGCGGTGAACATCGCCTCGTGCCAGTCCACGTCGCGCCCGGCCACCAGCTCGCACGGCGCCTGATCGCGCTGCACGATGACGCAGTGCGCGGGCGGATGCGCCGACGCCTCCAGCGCGGCATCCAGCATCGGCTTGTACGCGACGGTGCGCGACGGTTCGATGCCGCACGAGGCGGAGACCACGACCGTGGGTCGGGCGTCGTCGATCCGCGCGGCCAGCTCGTGGGCGGCGAACCCGCCGAACACCACCGAGTGCACCGCGCCGATCCGGGCGCAGGCCAGCATGGCGATGACCGCCTCCGGGATCATCGGCATGTAGATGACCACCCGGTCGCCCTTGCGCACGCCGAGCCCGTGCAGCACACCCGCGAAACGCGCCACCTCGTCGAGCAATTCGCGGTAGGTGTAGGTGCGTTTCGTCCCCGTGACCGGGGAGTCGTAGATCAGCGCCGCCTGCTCGGCGCGGCCACCGGCCACGTGCCGGTCCAGGGCGTTGACGCAGGTGTTCAGCTCACCGTCGGGAAACCAGCGGTAGAACGGCGGGTTGGTGTCGTCGAGCACGCGCTCGGGTGTGCGGCTCCACGTCACCGCATCGGCGGCCTGCGCCCAGAAGGCGGCAGGCTCGGCGATGCTGGCCTGATAGAGCTCCCGGTAATCGCCCATGGTGGGCACACCTCCATTGTTCTCGACTGTTCGCGGGGTTGTGACGGTCATGGGGCCACCGCACGCAGCGGGATGCCGACGACGATACGAGCCGCGTTGTGCCCCAATGTGCGCGCCGCCGCCGAGCTGACCGCGGGGCCGGCGTGCAGGCCTGCGGTGGGCCCGGCCAGCTGCTCGTGCTGCACACTCACCGCGCCGCGCCCGTCGATCCCGACGCCGACGGACAGCGACGATTCGAGCGCCGCCGAGCGAGCCAGGGTGTGCGCGTCCTCGTCGGTCGACCGCCGCGCCAGCACCGCCGGGACACCCTCCTCCTCGATCCCGGCGAGCACGTGATCCTCCAGACCCGGTGCACCGCAACTGATCACCAGTATCGCCGGCGGAACGGGCTGGCCACCCTCACGCATGGGCGGCCACCAAGGACGCCGCGAATGCCGCCACCAATCCGGACGCCACCGCGTTGCGCGGCCCCTCGGTACCGCGCACATTGCCGGTGCCGCAGACGATTCCGTACGGAGCGACCGCGTCGGCGATCAGCTGCGGGATCTCGAAATCCAGTGCGCACCCGCCGAGCAACACCACGAAACCGATCTGGCGCAGATCACCGCCCGGGGCGATACCCCGCAGCGCGCGCAGCGCGTTCACCACGAACACCCGTTCCTTGGCGGTGCGCCGCACGCCGCGGATGCGGTCCAGCGAATGCCGGGTCGGGATGGGGCTCATCCCGGTGTCGCCGAGGGTCACGACCCGCGCGAACGCCGTGGCGGGCAACGGCGTGTCGAAGAACTGCACGGTCCCGTTCTCCAGCCGGACGTGGAAGAAACTCTCCGCCTTGCCCAGTGGGCAGCGCTTGATCTGTTCGGCCAGTTCCAGGTTGTCCAGGCCCAGCTCGGCGTCGATGAGCTTGGTGACCAGGTCCCCCGCACCCGCCAGATGCGTTGCCTCGGTGCGCCCGTCGGTCTGGATCACCGCGGCATCCGACGAACCGCCGCCGAGGTCGAGCACCACCAGTGGCTTGTCGGTGCCCGGGGTGGTCAACGCGCCGAGCACCGCCATCTCGGCTTCGACGCCGCCCACCACGACCTCGACCGCCTCGGCGCCGAGACCGCGAAGTTGCGCGGCCACCTCGTCGGCGACGGCCTGCATGCCACTTTCCTTGGTACGCACCATCGCCGCCAGCGCGACGGCGTTCTCCAGGGCGACCTCGCCGGCCACCCCGCCGCGCACCTCCTTGGGCACCAGCGTGTCGATGGCCAGCAGATCCTGGATGTGTACGTCGGCCAGCGTGTGGTTGGACAGGTCGGCCATGCTCTGGCGGACGTTGGCGATCATGCCGCCGGAGTTGGTCCCGGCCTGGCCCGTGACGTCCATCAGCGGGCTGACGCGTTCCACTTCGGCCATCACCTCGACCGCGCCGCGGGACACGTCGACGGTCGCGGTCTTGCGTGCACCGATCAGCGTGAGCGCACCCGCCGGAATGGTCCGGTCGGCCACATCGCCGGACGGGGTGCGGACCACCACCGCCGACCGGTTGCCGGTGAGCGCCCGCGCCACGGGTGAGACCACCCTGGTCTGCTCGGGGTCGAGCCCGAAAATCGTCGCCAGCCCATAGGCGTTCGACAAGGTCCGGATGGACTGCCCCGGTGCGGCCACCTCGACGGCGGCGGTCATCCCGCGCGGCACCGCCTCGATGAGCGACACCTCGTCGATGATGGGGATCTTGGTGTCCAGTCGGTTGGCCACCAGGACGGCGTCGTCGTTGCGCAGGATGGCCCCGCTGACCTCCACCCCGCGGTGCGCCGCCGCGTTGATGGTCGCCGCGACGACGTCGAAGTCGACATCGGCGGGCACCACCACGATCAGCGGCGTGCCCGGCGTGGCTTCGGCCAGTGCCGCGAAATCGACGATGGTGCCGACCCCCAGCCCCCGGCCGCCCGGAGTGCGCGGATCATGCCCGATCATCGTCGACTCGGTGATGATGGTCTCGGTGATGGTCTCCATGGCCAGCCCGCTGATCACCGGGGTCGCCTCGTTGAGCAGCACCACGTCCAGCTCGGCGATGCCGATCCCGGCGTGCTGCAGGGACCACACCACGGCCTTGGCGACGCCTTCGACGTTCTTGACGGTGCCCTTGATACCGGTGGTGCGGGTCAGGGCGGAGCCGAGGAACACCGCCCCGCCGTCGGCGTCGATCTTCGCGAGGCTGGCTTCGGTGGTGGAGTTACCGATGTCGACCCCGACCACCGTGCGTCGACCGCTGCTGTTTCCCAAGCCGAAACCCGAATCACACCACCGCGGCCGCGGAGAACTCCGGCATGACCTCGACCGGCTTGGCGTCCTTGCGCACCAATTCGGTCTCCTTCAGATGCAGCAGCGCGGCCTTGGCCTGCCAACGCGGGCGGGCCATCTGATCATTCAGCGTCGGAACCGGTTCCGGGGATTCACCTTTGGCGTACTGCGCGGCGTTGGAGCCGATGCGCCGGTAGGTCTCCAGGGTGAGCAGCGGGCACTGCGGGAACAGTTCCAGGCTGGACAGCCGCGGCAGGTCGCGCTGGTGGATCATCGAGGTGCCCCGCGACAGGATGCCGATCCCGATGCCCGACCCGGACAGCCGGGCCGCGGTGTGCGCCATCGCCGCCAGGTCGGAGGAGTTGCGCACCCGGATCACCCGCGCGCCGACCTCCTGCTCCTCGATACCCGCCAGCACCTGACGGATCACCTCCGACAGCGGGATGTCGACGATGGTCTTGCTGAACAGCTCTCCGAAGCCCGGTGAGATGGCGACGACGACCTCGTCGGGCCGGCTGCCGCGGGCGGCACGGCCGATTTCGGTGAAGGTCAGTTCGCGTTGAACATCGTTGGCCGACACGGTCATTGCACCTCTTCTTCCGGGTTCGACGCGCTCGTCACGTGACGAAGCCGCTTCATCTCTTCCCACCGTTCACCCGACGGGCGGTAGCCGGTGCCGGGGCCGGCGTAGTCGTTGGCGTCGTTGATCGCCGAGAGCGGTGCACCCTTGGTCAGGATCGCCGAGGTCTGCAACAGGTCACCGGAGATCCGCTGGCGCAGGCTGGCCAGCAGGTTCTCGGCGATATCGGAGAAGCCGGTGGCCTCCAGCGCCTTCACCAGATCCAATCCGGTGATGTTGCGGTCCATGACCTGCTGCGCCCCCTTGAGATCCTCCAGTACGTCCCGGGGGATCAGATCCTGACTTCCGTTGGCGTACACCGCCGTCTCGATCTCGGCGTCGGTGATCGGCGGCAGGTCGAGGTACTTGAACACCGCCTGCAGCGCCTTGGCCGCCTTGGTGCGCGCCGCCAGGATCTCGGACTCCTTCACGTGCCGCAGACCGCCGTCGATCTGCAGGTCCCGCTGAATGGTGTTGAAGTCGTCGAAGTCGTCGCTGTCGACGTTCGACCCGGCGAACATGTTGTCGTAGTTGGGCACCGCCGAATAGCCCGAGCACACGAAGTCGGTTCCCGGCATCATCTGCGGCATCAACCGCGCGGTGCGCCGCATCGGCGAATGTGAGAACGACTGGTCGTTGCCGGATGCGCACTCCAGGTCCACCGCCGAGGCGATCAGGTTCTCGGCAGCCACCGCGCGGATACCGCCGGGCACCGCACCGGGAACGCCGATACAGGAGATCGAGCCGTTCTGCAGGCCCTGCACCCCGGCGCCCTTGGTCACCAGGATGCAGCGGATCTCCAGGTACAGCATGGACTTTCCTTGCGCGTTGCCCATCTGCACCTCGGATCCGGTGCCGGAGGTGAAGCGCATCTTGATGCCGCGGGACGCGTAGGCCGCCGCCAGGAACGCCTTCGACCACGGGGTGTCGTCGCCGTCGACGAAGACCGGTTCGGTGCCGTACACCGAAATGGTCTCGGCGTACCCGGTGATCCCGCGCATGCCGAGTTCGAGTTCGGTGGCCTCTTCCAGGGCGCACTGGGTCTGGGCGCCGGCCGCACCGGCCTGGCTCCCGATGGCCTGCGCCATGGCGACCAGCGGCGCATACCGGACGACACCCAAAGTGGTTTCGACCTCGGCGAATCCGCGCAGGGTGGCCTCGGCGGCCTCACACGCCACCTGCAGCGGGTTGTCCCGGGCGCTGGTGCAGTGCGCCTGGTTCGCCGGGGTGCGGCGGGCGCGCATCTTCTGCATGCCCATCATGATCTCGACGATGTTGAGGTTCTTCGCGACGGCCAACAGCTTCGCGGGGGTGAGGCCCTTGGTGACGGCGATGACCTCGTCCCGGCTGACGCCCGGGTCGACGAGCATGCCGGCGATCTCGGCGGCCGGAATCGCCATGGACTGTTCGGTGGTGGCCACGTCGATCGCCTTGTCGGCGATGAACTGGTCGATGAAGTCGAAGTCGGCGCGAACGGTGCCGTCCATCTCGACGATCAGGCCGTTCTCCACCCGGACGCTGGGTTCCGGATCGAACGGGCTGTCCATGGCCACCATGCCGACCTCGGGCCACTCCTCGACGAAACCGTCGAGATTGACCGGTCGCGCTTCCAGCGCCTGGGTGCGCAGCGATTGCCGGACGGCGGCCGGATGGGGAGCTACTGCAGTCATTCGGTTCTCCTATTCGCTGGTGGCCAGGATGTCGCGGCGCTCGTAGACATCGGCCGCCTCGAGCACCAGGGCGGCAAGGTGCGCGGCGTCATATCGGGTGGTCAGTTCGTCGGCGATGGCCTCGAGCTCGGCCTTGGTCGAGGCGTTCGGCCGCAACGCGTTGTAGATCTCCAGCACCCTGGCGTCCGGGATGGCGGTCATCTCGGCCGCGCGCCGCAGGTTCGCCCCCAGCTGCGGCCGGCCCACCTTCTCCGAGATCTGGGCCTGCAAGCGCAGCGTGTCGGGGGTGATGCGCAGGTCGGTCGCCTCGATGTCGCCGGCGACCACAGCGTCGATCGTGATGGCTTCGATGGATTTGCCGTTGGGGGTGAACAGCAGATCGCGCCGGTGGACACTGAGCGGGTAGTCGGTCGCGGGGTCCAGGGTGGGTTCCGTCATGCACTACTCCCAGTTGAGGGATGACCGCTCGAAGGGGTCATCTCGGTCCATCACTGCTCGATCCAAATTTGTGACACGGACTGGCCGCGACCCGCCCATTGTGTCTCGTGTCACGTTGCACCGACGTTGCAGCGACCAGCGGCACCAAATGTGCAGGTCAGCGCGTTTCGGTTGCGGCAGCCCCACCTTTCGGCCAGGTCTGCCACTCCCCCGTCCGGCCAGTTCTGCGGTATCCCCGGGTCATCGCCGCGCCGGCGGCGCTAGCGTGCAACCACCATGAGCGGCGGCGGCACACCGGGCGGCGCCGAGCTGGCCGGATTGGCCGGGCTCGGCGAGTACTTCACGCTGCCCGCCCTGGAGGGAACCGTATCGGACACCGAATGGTGTTCACTGGCAGACCTTTTCACCGACACCGTGCTGACCGATCACGTCCGGCGCACGCACGCGGCGATGACGACGGCGTCCGGCTGCCCGCCGCAACAGATCCCCGTCCGGGTGGCGGCGTCGTCGTTCCAGCTGGGTGTGGCGGCACGGCTGCTGTCACCGGTGATCGGGGCGGCGCTGTGCCTCGGGGCCGTCCCCGTGCTCGACCTGCACTCGCTGCGCTGGCAACCGTCGCTCACCCACACCCCGCGGTTCGCCGTCACGGGCCCGGACTGGGCCGACACCGGCGCGGCGGATGCCATCGCGGCGACCGTGGTGCCGGCGCTGATCGACCTCGGCGCCCGTCTGGATCGGTTGTTCGCGCTGTCCACCCGAGTCACCCTGGGCAATATCGCCTCGGCGGCCAACGGTGCGGTGACGGTGCTCGGGATGAGCAGGCCCGAACTGCTGGTTGCGGGCCGTGCCCTGGTCCGGGCGCTGCTCCACACCGCAGCGCTGGCCGGCAGCGGCAGCTTCACCGGCGACCGGTTCACCCGGCGCAGCTGCTGTCTGTACTACCAGGTGCCGCGGTCGGGGCTGTGCGGCGACTGTGTGCTGGTCACGTCACAGCCGGGCGGCGCCGACTGACTTCGTCTCTTTGCAACCCCGGTGCAACGCTGCCGGCATTAGCATTCGCCGCTCAGCGGCAGGACGGAGGTCGACCATGGGCTGGTCACAGACGCGCTACGCACCACCGGAGCCGGGCAGGCGCGGCGCGGGTATCGATCGGTCGCCCGAAATCGACCGCGCACCAGCTACTTTCGCCAAGCCAGACCCGGTGCGCACGGTATTCGTGATGAACGACGAGTTGCTCAGGCACGGCCTGATGCACGTCGCCGGGCAGGGGGACGCCATCGCACTGGTCGCCGACCTCGAGCACGGTCCCGGCCTAGCGGAACGGTTGCGCGCGCTGGCCCCCGACCTGCTGGTGGTGGGCGCCGAAGCGGCCGGCGAGCTGCCGGCGCTGCTCACCGAACTCGATCCGGCACCCAAGGTGGTGGCGGTGATCGACGGTGACGACCCCCGCGAACCCGCCCTCCCGCTGATCCGGGCCGGGGTCGACGGCGTGGTGGACCGCCGGTCCCCGTCGGCCGATCTGCTCGACACCATCGACCGGGTGATCGACGGCCGCAGCGCACTCGACGCGCGCAGCGCCGACACCCTCATCACCGAACTGCGGGCCCAGGCCGAACCGGGTTACGCACGCCTGCTCACCCGCCGCGAGGGGGAAGTGCTGGGCCTGCTCACCAACGGTCTGGACAACCGGGCGATCGCCGCCACGCTGTTCATCTCGGAGGCGACGGTGAAGTTCCATCTGCACAACATCATGGACAAGTTCGGGGTGCACAGCCGGGCCGCCCTGGTGGCCACCGTGCTGCGGGGGCGCCATGGCTGACGGCGCGGGCGGCGATATCGCGCTGCGCCTGCCGGTGCGCGGACGCGCGGTGACGGTGGCCGGATCGAACGACCGCGCACTGGCCGTCGTCGGCGCGCTGGTGTCGGCCGGGGCCGCGGTGACCGTGATATCGGCCCGGCCCGCCGCGTACCTGTCCGATCTCGCCGATCGCGGCCTGATCACGTTGCGGCAGCGCGATTTCGAGGCAACCGATCTCGACATGGCCGAACTGCTGTTCGCGCATACCGGTGTCGCCGCGACCGATCGCACCATCGCCGAACTCGCCCGCCTGCAGGGGCTGTTCTGCGTCGTCGCCGACGAACCCGAGGTGCGTCCCGACCGGGAACGGTCCGGACGGGTGATCGTGGTCGGCGGTGGGCCCGGTGATCCGGGGCTGCTCACCGTGGCCGGCCGGGATGCCCTCGGCCGTGCCGACGTGGTGGTCGCCGACCGGCTGGCGCCGGTGGGTGTGCTCAACGAGCTTGCGCCGCAGGCACAGATCGTCGACGTGTCGAAGATTCCTGGCGGCCGCCGGACCGAGCAGGGCGATATCAACGCGATGTTGATCGAGCACGCCCGCGCCGGGCGCACGGTGGTGCGACTCAAGGGCGGCGACGGGTTCGTGTTCGGCCGCGGCGGTGAGGAGGCCGACGAATGCGCACGGGCCGGGATCACCGTCGAGGTGATTCCCGGTGTCAGCTCGGCAATCGCCGCGCCCGCGGCGGCGTTGATCCCGGTCACCCATCGCGGCCTCACCCAGGGCTTCACCGTGGTGTCCGGCCATGTGCCGCCCGAGCATCCGGATTGCACGGTGGACTATGCCGCGCTGGCGCGGGCGAACACCACGATCGTGCTGATGATGGCGGTGGCCAACCTCGGCGAGATCACCCGCGCGTTGTTGGACGGCGGGTTGGCCGCGGGCACCCCGGCGGCCGTGATCGCCGACGGCACGCTGGCCGGCCAGCGGGTGATCCGGGCGGATCTGGCGACGATCGCCGCGGCCGCGCGCTCGGCGGCGGTGCGGCCGCCGGCGACCACCGTCATCGGTGCGGTGGCGGGTTTCGTGCCGGGGCGTGCCGACCGTCCGCTGGCCGCGCAATTGAGCGGCTGACCCGCCCTGGTACACCCGAAATCCGACGTTCTGGTGGGTCGGCACCCGAAAGTGCGTGCAGAACGTCGGAATTGGGCGCGCCGGGGGCGCTATCCGGGAAGCAGCCCGGCCAGCCCGGCAGCCACGGCGGCACCGATCAACGGGGCCACCACCGGCACCCAGGCGTAGTCCCAACCGGCGTTGGCCTTGCCCTTGATCGGCATCAGCGCGTAGGCCAGCCGCGGCCCGAGGTCACGGGCCGGGTTGATGGCGTAGCCGGTGGGGCCGCCGAGCCCGAAGCCGATGGTGATGACCACGAACGACACCGCCGCGTAGCCCAGGCTCGTGTTGATCTGCGGGTTGGTCAGGATCCAGAACACCAGCACAAACGTGGCGATCACCTCGGTGACGATGTTCCACGGGATGCCCCGCACGGCCGGCGAGGTGCAGAAGATCCCGCGGGTACCGGAGTTGTCGTCCATGTTGTCGAATTGCAGTTTGAATGCGGCCCAGCACAACCAGGCGCCGACGAAGCCGCCCAGCAGCTGCGCCGCCCAGTACACCGGGACCGACGACCAGGGCACCCCGCCGGACATGGCGACCGCGAGGGTGACGGCGGGGTTGATGTGGGCCCCGGACGGACCGGCGATGCTGGCGCCGGCGAACACGGCGAAGCCCCAGCCGACCACGATGACCACCCAGTCGCCGCCTCCGCCGTGCGAGAACGAGTTCTTCAGTACCACCGCGGCCACCGAGCCGTTCCCGAGCAGGCACAGCACCGCGGTGCCCAGGAACTCCCAGACGAAGATGTCGATATTCGACACGGACACACCCTTCCTCGGCCGCCAAAGGTTCTGTCGCACAGTCTTTGTGCGCCGTGCCGGGAAAGGGTGAATTCCGCGGGTTACTGCCCACTTACTGATCGAAGGGTGAGCTTTTGGTCAGGTTCTGGCAGCCGGACACCGGCCGGGGCGCAAACACCTGACCGCGGTATTCCCGGCCATTATGATCGACGGTGGGTCACTGCACCCCGCGAACGTCAAAGTCCCTGCAGGAAAACCGATTCGAAAGGTCTGTTCATGACATCCATCAGCCTGCCCGACGCCACCCGAGTGGTCGAGGCCGCGATCGAGAAGGCCCGCGAGATCGGGCAGCCGATGAACATCGCCGTCGTCGACGACGGTGGTCATCTGGTGGCGTTCGTCAGGATGGATGGTGCCATCAAGGCCAGCATCGACATCTCGATCCGCAAGGCGCGCACGTCGATTCTGATGAACGCGCCCACCGGCGCGCTCACCGCAATCGTCCAGCCCGGCGCGGAACTCTATGGGCTGGAACAGACCTGTGGCGGCTTGGTCATCTTCGGCGGTGGCATCCCGCTGACGGTCGACGGTGTGGTGGTCGGCGCGATCGGCGTGAGCGCCGGGAGTGTCGACCAGGATGTCAGCGTGGCCGAGGCCGGCGTCGCCGCCCTCTAGAACCGGCCGACCCCGGCGCGCTGCGCCGGGGTCGGTGCCGGATCAGGACACGTCCACCCAGTCCAGGGTCCGCGAAACAGCCTTCTGCCAGCCCGCGTAGCCTTGCGCCCGCTGGTCTTCCGACCACGACGGCGACCAGCGTTTGTCCTCCTGCCAATTGGCCCGCAGGTCGTACGGATCGCTCCAGAAACCGACGGCCAGCCCCGCGGCATAGGCGGCACCGAGCGCGGTCGTCTCGGCCACAACGGGTTTCACCACGTCGACACCCAGCACGTCGGCCTGGATCTGCATGCACAACTCGTTGGCGGTGATCCCGCCGTCCACCTTGAGCACCTCCAGGTGCACGCCGGAGTCGGCCTCCATCGCGTCGACGACATCGCGGCTCTGGTAGCAGATCGCCTCCAGCGTCGCGCGCGCCACGTGTGCGTTGGTGTTGAACCGCGACAGCCCGACGATGGCGCCGCGGGCGTCCGACCGCCAGTACGGCGCGAACAGTCCGGAGAACGCCGGCACGAAGTACACGCCGCCGTTGTCGGCGACCTGCCTGGCCAGCGCCTCGCTCTGCGCGGCACCGCTGATGATGCCCAGTTGGTCGCGCAGCCACTGCACCGCCGAACCCGTCACGGCGATGGACCCTTCGAGGGCGTACACCGGTTTGGCATCCCCGAACTGGTAGCACACGGTGGTCAGCAGCCCGTTGTCCGAGCGCACGATCTTCTCACCGGTGTTGAGCAGCAGGAAGTTGCCTGTGCCGTAGGTGTTCTTGGCTTCACCGGCCGACAGGCACACCTGGCCGACCATCGCGGCCTGTTGATCGCCGAGGATGCCGGTCACCGGCACTTCGCCGCCCATCGGTCCGGTGGCCAGCGTGGTCCCGTACGGCTCCGGGGACGAGGACGGCCGGATCTGCGGCAGCATCTGCCGCGGAATGCCGAAGAAGGACAACAGTTCGTCGTCCCAGTCCAGGGTTTCCAGGTTCATCAGCATGGTGCGGCTGGCGTTGGTGACGTCGGTGACGTGGACGCCACCACGAGGACCGCCGGTCAGGTTCCACACCACCCAGCTGTCGCTGGTGCCGAAGATGGCGTCACCCTTCTCGGCCGCCTCCCGCACGCCGTCGACGTTTTCCAGGATCCACTGGATCTTGCCGCCGGAGAAGTAGGTGGCCGGCGGTAGACCCGCCTTGCGGCGGATGACGTCGCCGCGGCCGTCGCGGTCCAGCGCCGAGGCGATCCGGTCGGTGCGGGTGTCCTGCCACACGATGGCGTTGTAGTACGGCCTGCCGGTGTGCTTGTTCCACACCAGCGACGTTTCGCGCTGGTTGGTGATGCCCAGCGCCGCAATGTCGTCCGGCTGCAGGTTGGTGTTGTTGAGCACCGAGGTCAGCACCGACGCCGTGCGTTCCCAGATTTCCACCGGGTTGTGTTCCACCCAGCCGGCCTGGGGCAGGATCTGCTCGTGTTCGAGCTGATGGCGCCCCACCTCGGCACCGGCATGATCGAAGATCATGGCGCGGGTGCTCGTGGTGCCCTGGTCTATGGCTGCGACGAAATCGGGCAACGCTGCTCCTAACCGTTAAGGTGTTGAGCCCGAGTCTGATCGGGTTCTTCCGCACCGCATGTCGTGTTCTCCAGCCCGCTGACGATGCGGGCCCGCGACAAGAATCGCACGCCTTCTCCGGCTTCGAGGCTAAACCCGGCTCCCCGGCCCGCGACGACGTCGATGACCATCTGGGTGTGCTCCCAGACCGGGTACTGCGGGCCGGACACCCACACCGGGACCCCGAACGGTTGGCGTTCGGAGACCACGTCGAGCATGCCGAGCAGCACGTCGCTGTCGCCGATCGGGAACTCGCCCACCAGGTAACACATCGGCGACGAACCGTCGCCGCCCGCACCGGACTGGTGAAACATCAACGGGCCGTGGCGTTTCTGCAGGTGAACCAACAGCTCCCCGGCCGGTCGAGTGATCAGGACCCGAGGTGTCATGGATCAGAAGAAGCCGGCGGCGGTTTCGCTGTAGCTGACCAGCAGGTTCTTGGTCTGCTGGTAGTGATCGAGCATCATATGGTGGTTTTCCCGACCAATACCGGACTGCTTGTACCCACCGAATGCGGCATGGGCGGGGTACTGGTGATAGCAGTTCGTCCACACCCGACCGGCCTTGATATCACGCCCGGCCCGATACGCGGTGTTACCGTTGCGGCTCCACACCCCGGCCCCCAACCCGTACAGGGTGTCATTGGCCAACGAGATCGCATCCTCATAATCAGTGAACGACGTCACCGCCACCACCGGCCCGAAAATCTCCTCCTGGAAAATCCGCATCTTGTTGTTCCCGGTGAAAATCGTGGGCGCCACATAATAACCACCATTGAGATCACCCCCGAGCTGCGCGCGCTCACCCCCGGTCACCACCTGCGCACCCTCACTCTTACCGATCTCGATATAGGACAGAATCTTCTCCAACTGATCATTGGAGGCCTGCGCCCCGATCATCGTCTCGGTATCCAACGGATCCCCCTGCCGCACCGCCTTCGTCCGGACCGCGGCGAGTGCGAGGAATTCGTCGTAGATGTCGGCCTGAATCAGACTGCGCGACGGGCACGTGCACACCTCACCCTGATTCAGGGCGAACATCGTGAACCCCTCCAACGCCTTGTCCTGATACGCATCATTCTCGGCCAACACATCGTTGAAGAAAATATTCGGCGACTTACCCCCCAACTCCAACGTGACCGGGATCAGGTTCTGGCTGGCGTACTGCATGATCAACCGGCCCGTGGTCGTCTCCCCGGTGAACGCGATCTTGGCGATCCGGTTCGAGGACGCCAACGGCTTACCGGCCTCCACCCCGAACCCGTTCACAATGTTGACCACCCCCGCCGGCAACAAATCCCCGATCAACTCGAACAAGAACAGAATCGAAGCCGGGGTCTGCTCGGCCGGCTTGAGCACCACCGCATTCCCGGCCGCCAACGCCGGCGCCAACTTCCACACCGCCATCAAAATCGGGAAATTCCACGGAATGATCTGCCCTACCACCCCCAACGGCTCATGGAAGTGATACGCCACCGTGTCCTCATCGATCTCCGAGAGCGTGCCCTCCTGCGCGCGGATCGCCCCCGCGAAATACCGGAAATGATCGATCGCCAACGGAATATCGGCATTCAGCGTCTCCCGGATCGGCTTCCCGTTATCCCAGGACTCCGCCAACGCGATCGACTCCAGATTCTCCTCGATCCGATCAGCGATCTTGTTCAACAACACCGCCCGCTGCGCCGGGCTGGACTTACCCCACCCCGGCGCCGCCGCATGCGCAGCATCCAACGCCGCCTCCACATCGGCCTCATCCGAACGCGGAATCTCACAAAACACCTGCCCCGTCACCGGCGTCCGATTCTCGAAATACCGGCCCCCAACAGGCGCCACCCACTGCCCCCCGATGAAATTCTCATAACGAGACTTGAAAGACATCAAAGCGCCCTCAGCGCCCGGGCGTGCATACACCGTCATGGGTATCTCTCCTGCATCAGGACGACGAAAATGTGTCGGTCGTCACTCAATGTACGAAGAGCAGGGTTGCAGCACCGTTGCAACCGGCGCGGTCAGCCCAGTTCGAAATCGAGTCCGGCCAGGTGACCGCCGGCCTGGGCGCGGCCGACCGGGTCGATCGACGCGCTGTTGCGCAGCGCCTCCCAGCCTTCCCGGTCATCGCGCCCTTCCGGCATCTCCAGCCAACGCCGCAGGGGTGCCATGTCGCCCCGCGAACACTCGGCCAGCACCGCACCCCGCATGCTCGCGGACACCTGCATGCGTAGCCGGGCGATCGACGGCGACACCGACTGCGGTAGCAACGGGCCGTGATAGGCGTTCAGCGCGGCCTCGACGTCGCCGAGATCGAGCGCGTCGAACACCTCGCCGATATCGGTGGTGATGGGCACCAGCAGCCGGTACGGCCGGGACGCCAGGTACTCGGCACCGATGACCTTGCGCAACCGGGACATCTCGGCCCGGACCGTCACGACGTCCAGGTCCTTGTCGTCGAGCAGGACGGCCAGGTGGTCGGCGGACAGGCCTTCGGGGTGCCGGCTGAGCAGTACCAGGATGTCGGCGTGCCGGCCGGTGAGCATGGTGGCCCGCAGGTGGCCGTACACATCGGTGGTCACCCAGCGCGGCCGGTCGGAACCCAGCACCACCAGGTGCGGCTTGCGGGTGGCCGGTTCCGGCGCGCATCCCGTCAACCGCAGCAGCGCGAGGTGGCTCTCGACCGCCAGCGCGGTCGCCCTGACCAGCGCCAAGGTCTGCGACGACGCCGCCTGGGGACCGCCGGTCAGGTCGATGGCGCCGAGCAGCGCACCGGTGTCGGGGTCGTGCAGCGGCGTCGCGGTGCAACTCCACGGCTGCACGACGCGGGAGAAATGCTCCGATCCGCGGATCTGCAGTTCCCGGTCCAGGGCCAGCGCCGTGCCCGGTGCGTTGGTCCCCGCACTGCGCTCGCTCCAGTCCGCACCCGGCACGAAGTTCATCTGTTCGGCTTTGCGGCGGGCTTTCGGGTCGCCTTCCACCCACAGCAGGGTGCCGTCGGCCGAGGTCACCGCGACGACGACACCCGCATCCACCGCGTCGTCGACGAGGAGCCGGCGGATGACGGGGAGCGCGGGCGCCAGCGGATGCGAATCACGCAACTTCGCGATGCCGGACGCCACCGCCGCGGGCCGGGCCCGGTCGAAATCCGGGTCAACCCCCTTGGCGAGGCTGCGCTGCCAGCTCTTGGCAACGACGGGCCGCACCGTCGTGGGTTCCAGCTCAGTGACATCGACCTCTCCGGCCAGGAAGAGTTCGTGCACAGCACGCAGCTCCCGAGCACTCGGACCCTTGGTCGTCCTCACAAATGATCACGCTCCCGATCACGACCGGTCGCCTCACTGCCTCGGCCGCACCCCACACCATAGCGCCAATCCGCGCCGACCGGCACGAACCCGAGAGGATCGCGGAATCCGGCCACCGGGAGTGGCATGGCGGACAGGACATTTGAATGCGTTTGTCATGTCGCCGCCCTGCACCTCAGCGCCCCCACGCGTTGGCGGCCTGCCGGTCGGTCGCGGCGATCTCATCCGCACCGGCGCGCACGGCGTTGCCCAGCCGGAACAGGATGTCTTGCAGTGCCGACGCCGACTGATCCCAGCGCAGCTGTTCGTCCCGGTAGGCCTCGGCTGCCTGGCGGGTCCAGATCTGCTGCAGCGGGGCGATCTGAGCGCGCAGATCCTCCAGCGCCGCGCTCAGCCGGGCCGAGGTGGTGTGGATGTCCTGACGCACCGAATACTCGATCTCGTCGAAATTGTAGGAAAGCGTGCTGTCCATGATGGCTCCTCACAGGTGGTTGATGACGGCGCCGATCTGCTGCGAGTGACTCTCACCGGCCTCGCGCAGGGTGCGTTCGTTGAGTCGGATGGTGTCGGCGATGCGGGCCAGGGCGGTGTGCAGTGCCAGCGCTTCGGCGTTCCACCGGTCGACGACCTCGCGGAAACGCAGCGCCGCGGCGCCACCCCACACCGACGGCGGGACCGAACCCATCCGGCCGATGAACGCTGCGAGCATCGCCCGGATGTCCTCGTTGCGGTTGTCGATCTGCCCCGCGACCGCGTGCATGAGATCGAAATCGGTGTTGAGCGAAGCCATCTGCCGTCCTCTCGTTGGGTGCCGTTACTGTGATTGGACGCCGGCGACGCCGGTTCGGTTCCCGCCACGTCACGAAATCGCGTGCGCGGACCGGATCACCTCGTCGCAGGCGGCCCTGATCTGCGCGGTCTGACCCGGCGGGCTCTGACATCCCACGGCAATCCGCACGGCGCCGTCGAGGAAGACGGCCCAGTCGATTTCCCGTCCGGCTCTGGTCTCGGTGTAACCGATGACGGTCCGGCCGCCACGCTGGGCCGTGGTCCGCAGCGCGGTGAACACGGTGGGATCCTGCCGTTGCAGCGCGGTGTCCAGCGTCGCCGCCGTCGCGGCCAGGTCGGCTTCGGCCCGGGACTGCACGATGAGCACGGCACGGTTGCCGCCCGGCTCGACGGCTTGCACCCGGCGCGAACCCGTTCCCGCGGTGATCCGTTCGACGGTCCAGCCGGCCGGCACCCTGGCCGCCACCCGGCCTTCGACCACCGATACCGTTGCGCCACCGTCCGATTCGTCACGCAGTGCCAGCGTGGTCGCCGCTACCGCCAGCAGCCCGGCGGCCACGATCCAGGGCAGCCTGCGCCGCCGTGCGTCGCCGACCGCCTTGATCGCCGCCGTGGTATCGGCCCACCCGGTGGCGGCCCGGGACAGCTGGTGGTCGCCGGTGATGGTGGCGTCGGTGCCGCCGCGACGCAGCCGGGCGGCGATATCGGTTGCGACGGTGCGCCCACCGGTCACCGCGGTGGGCACGTCGACGAGCACCGAGGCCGGTTCACCGAGGCCCGACACCACCGCCTCCGCCGTATCGCCCTGCCGCGGTACCACCAACGCCGGTGTGTGGGGTCCGTCGGTCAAGGGGCCCGCGACGACGAATTCCTCGGCGATCTCGACGAGCACCTCGACATCGGGGTGCGCCCGCCGGTACACCTGTGGCCGTTGCAGCACAAGCACTTCCGGGCTGAGTCCGGCCGCCGCGGCGCGGACCCGATCCAATCTGGTGGCGGGCCACCAGCCGGGGCAGATGAGAACGATGTCGTGGCGGGTGTCACCCAGGGTGGTGCCGAGGATCTCACCCAGCACGGCGTCCACCTCGACCGCACGATCGTCGACGACGGTGTGCCGGTCGTCCAGCGCGGCCAGCGCGGCCCGCACCGGCTCGGCCGGCACCGGGCAGGGGCCGCGCACGGTCGCCGGACCGAAAACGACTGGGGTGGTGGTCATGGTGGGTCGGCCCAGGCGATCTGGACCCGTTCATCCGGTGCCCCGCGGACACTCAGCGTCGCCCGGCCGGGCGGCAGCCGAACCGGCCGGGTGGAGCCCAGTAACACCCCCTCTTCCGGTCCCGCGCTCATCATCAGGCCGGCGCCGCCGAGTTCACGCACCGCGGCCAGCAGTGGATCGAACAGTGCCCGCGCGGCCCCACCGGACCGGCGGGCCACGATCACGTGCAGGCCCAGATCCCTGGCGTGCGGGAGGTATTCGAGCAGCGGCCCGAGCGGGTTACCTGAGGCGGCCGCAACCAGGTCGTAATCGTCGACGACGACGTAGATGTCGGGGCCGGACCACCAGGACCGGTCCCGCAACTGTCGTTGTGTCACGTCGATCCCGGGCCGGCGGTCGCGTAACCGCTGCAGGACCGGCTCCAGCCGCGACTGCACGGCGTCGGCCGAGATCGCGTAGCCGGCCAGATGTGCGGATTGGACCACCCCGAGCAGGGCGCGCCGGTAGTCCACGATGAGCAGTTGCACGTCGTCGGGACCGCCGGAGCTGGTCAAGGCCAGGCACAGTGTCCGCAGCGCGGCGGTCTTCCCACACCCGATGTCACCGAGCACGATCAGATGCTGGTGTTCCGCGAAATCGATTGTCACCGTGTGCATTGCACTCTCCCCGATGCCGATGGGGACGACGCCGGCCGTGGCGGGCGGCGGTGCACCGTCGGGCCAGGTCAGCTTGGCAGGCAGCACTTCGATGCGGGGCGCCGCCACATCGCCGTGCCGCACGCGCAGCGCCTGGACAGCCGCCCCGGTGTCCAGGCCGAACAGGGTGGGTCGCGCGATCAACGAGAACAGGCCGTCGCGGGTGAGGCACGCGCCGGGGCCGCGGTCGGCGAGCAGCCGGGCGCGTTTGCGATCCATCTCCGATTCGGTGGGCTCGCCGAGCCGTAGTTCGATGCGGGTACCGAGCTGATCCTTGAGCGCCGGCCGCAGTTCGGCCCATCGCGACGCCGCGATGACGACGTGGATGCCGTGCGCCAGGCCCTGGGCGGCCAAGGCGGTGATGGCGTCCTCCAGACCGTCGCCACCGTCGCACACCTGGCGCATGGCCGCCCATCCGTCGACCACCAGGAACACCTCGCCCTGATCGTCGGGCCCATTCGCCTCTCGCCGCCGCAGCAGATCGTGCAGGTGCCGCACGGCGCGCCGGGCCAGTTCGGTGTCGGCACGGCCGGCGTAGACGCCGGTGTGCGGCAACGCCTCCAGCGACGCCAAGCCACCGCCGCCGAAGTCGAGCAGATAGCACTGGACCTCCCCGGGATGGTGGGTGGCGGCCAGTGCCAGCACGATCGAGCACAGCGCGGTCGACTTCCCGGAGCGGGTGGCGCCGACCACCGCGGCGTGGCCGGTCGCGCCGGTCAGGTCGATCAGCAGGGCGTCGTGCCGTTGCGCGAACGGGTTGTCCACCAGTCCTACGGGGACCCGCAGCGGGCCGGCGCCGTGTGCGCGGAGCAGGTCGCCGAGCGACGGTGACTCCTTCAGCGGGGGAAGCCAGACCCGGTGTGCCGGTGCGCCGTGGCCGGCCATCCGGTCCAGGACGGTGTCGAGCAGGGTGGACCGCCGGCCCGGAGTGCTCGCCGACCGGTCTGGCACCGGCGCCGCGGTGAACGGACGCACGGCCGCGGCCGGTGTGCGCACCGGTGCGGCGACGGGACCCGAGACGTACGCGGTGTGGAACCGGACGGTCTCACCCGTCGGCGTGCGCAGGTACGCCGCCCCCGGCGCGGCCGGGAGCTGATAGGCGTCCGGGATGCCGAGCACGGCACGGGATTCCCCGGTCGAGAACGTCCGCAGGCACACCCGGTAGGACAGATGCGTGTCCAGTCCGCGCATCCGGCCCTCGTCGAAACGCTGGCTGGCCAGCAGCAGGTGCATGCCCAACGAGCGGCCGACCCGGCCGATGGCGACGAAGAGGTCGGCGAAATCTGGTTGCTGGCTCAGGAGTTCGGAGAACTCGTCGACGACGATGAACAACACCGGCAGTGCCGGCAGGTCCGCGCCGGCGGCCCGCGCCCGGCGGTAGTCGTGCACGCCGGCCAGGTTGCCTGCCGCCCGCAGCAGTTCCTGCCGCCGGTTCATCTCACCGGTCAGCGCGTCCCGCATGCGGTCCACCAGGTGCGCCTCGTCGGCCAGGTTGGTGATGACCGCCGCCACGTGGGCGGCCCGGTCCAGGCCGAGGAAGGTGGCGCCACCCTTGTAGTCGATCAACGCCAGATTGAGTTCGTCGGGTGGATGGGTGGCGATCAGTCCGAGGATCAGCGTGCGCAGGAACTCCGATTTCCCCGATCCGGTGGCACCGATGCACAGCCCGTGCGGGCCCATGCCGCCGTGCGCGGCCTCCTTGATGTCCAGCGTGACGGGTTGACCGCGCTCGCCAGGTGTCGTCGTGAACCCGATCGGTACCCGCAGTCGATGCTCGTCCGCGCGGGGCCGCCACCGCTGCGCCGGATCGAAGTCTCCCGATGCGACGCCGATCAGTTCGGGCCAGCCCGCCGGGGCGGCCGGCCCACCGTCGGGTGCGTGCCCGGCGATCCGCCGGGCACACCGCAATGCCGGCCCGGGGCCGAGTTCGTCCGGGCGGCAATCGGCGGTGACACTGGCGGGCGCCGCGCCGACGTCGAACACCGTCACGCCGGCGGCGATCGCGGTGTCCGAGACGTCCACACCGTCCACCACGATCACCACGCGCACGGCATCCAGGGCCGCGCAGGCGTCCTGCGCGGCGGCCAGGTCGGTGAAGGTCAGTCGCCGCGGCCCGGCGCCGTCGAGCACCAACGGGTCCCGATGGTGCGGTAGCCATTTCAGCCAGTCCCAGTGGGTGTCACCGGGCGGTACCACGGCAGCGATCCGGACATCGGTCGGTCTGTGCAGGGTGGCGAGCTGACACACCATGGCGCGCACCATGTTCCGGGACACCACGGGGTCGGAGTCGGTCGGCACCCGATCGCGCTCCCCCACCGCGAGCGTGACCGGGACGTCGTCGAGCAGCGCCCAGCGTTCGAGCACGTCCCGCAGCGCGCCGTCGGTCACCGGGTCGATGTCGTCGGCCGGGCCGGGCTCGGGCGCGATCAAGGGTGTGGCCAGTGGCGCGGGCCCGAGGCCGAACCTGATCACCCCGAAATCCGGGTCGCCGGGACGGCGCTCCCACATGCGCGGCCCGCCGGCCACGGTCCACAACGCCGCCGGGTCGGGGTGCCGCCAGTGCAGCCAATCACGTTGTCGGCGTGCGGTCTTCGCGGCTTCTTCGACGACGTCGTCGAGGTAGCGCAGGTATCCGCACCGCGCGGCATTGACCTCGGCGGTGCGGCCGCGGAAGGTGTGTGCCAGCGTGCCCATCGCCGAGGCCAACATCATCACCGGAAAGAGCAGGAACATCGGATTGCGTGAGGTGCCCTGGCCGGAGTTCAGGTACACGGCGGCCATCCCGCCGATCGCCACCAGCATCACCACGGGCAGCAGCCGCGTCAACGGGTTGACCGGCTGGACCGCCGGCAGGTCGGGCGGCCGCCGCAACTCCACCACACCGGATGGCGGCTGGGCCGGCTCGACAGGTTCCATACCCTGTCCGACGCATCGGTGCGCCAAGCGGTTCCGTCGAATATTGGTGCACCGGGCGCAGGCCCGCGCCGGTTACCGTCGGAGACGTGCAGGATTCGTGGTGCCGGGTCGCGGTGGCCTACGCGGGCACGGTGACCGATCTGGTGTTCTCGGCGGACGTGGCCGTGGGCGCGGCGCTGCCCGACATCGTCGAAGTGGTGATGGGCCCGGACTCCCGGTGTGGGCACAACTGGCACCTGAGCCGACCGTGTGGCGATCGGCTGGACGAGGACATGACCCTGCGGCAGAACGGTGTTCGCGATGGTGACGTGCTGGCCATCACCGCGGCACCGGTGCCGGTGTTCGCCCGCGCGGCCGGTGATTTCGGCACCGTGGCCGCGGCCGAGGCACCCCCACCCGCGCCGTGGGCGGCCGCGGCGTGGGCGGCCGCGGCGTGGGCGTGGTGCGCCACGGTCGTCGCCGCGACCGTCCTGGGTTCGGTACTGGTATCCGGACTTCCGGTGGTGGCGTCGGTGACCGCCGCCGGCATCGCCGCGACTGCCGCCGTGGTGACGCGCCGGGCGCCCACCGCACCGACCTCCACCGCGGCCGCTGTGGTCGCGGTGGTGTTCAGCGGCGCCTGCGGATACCTGACCGTCGGGACGGCGGCGCCCATACCGGGGGCGCTGCTGGCGGTCGCCGCCGCCGCGTCGTCCGCCGTCCTGCTCACCCGGCTGACGGCCGCCGGCCCGGTACTGCTGACCGCGGTCGGGACCTGCGCGACACTGCTGGCGGTGGCGGTCGCCCCGGCGGCGCTGTGGGCCACCGGATTCGGTGTCAGCGCAGCAATCCTGTGCGCCGCCGCCATCGGCGCCCTCGGTATCGCGGCCCGGTTGGTGATCGTCCTGACCGGGCTGAACCCGGCGTTGCCGGGCCGCAACGACACCCGGGTCACCGACCGGCGCGCCCGGCGGGCGCGGCGGGTGTTGACCGGGATCGTGGCCGGCGCTGCCGCCGCGGCGGCAGTGGGCTGCGTCGGGCTGGTGGTGGCATTCTCCGACCGGGCGGCCCAGCCCGTGCTGGCCGTGGTGGTCACCGGTGCGGTGCTGCTGCGCTGCCGGTTGTATGCGGACGGCGGGTGCAGGGCGGCCCTGCTCATCGGTGGATTGGCCAGTGCGACCGCCACTTCGGTGTTGCTGCTGCGCTGGATACCGGGGTACGCGGGCGGGGTGAGCGCCGCCGCCGCGGCGGTGATCGCGGTGCTGTATGCACAGCGGGAGGCGGTGAGCCCGTCCATCTCTCGCATCGTCGACATCGTCGAAGTGGCGCTGCTGGCCGCGGTGATCCCGACGGCGGCGTGGTGCGCGGGCGTCTTCGGTGTGGTCCGCGGGCTGAGCCTGCCGTGGTGACCCGGCTGCTGGTCGCCGGGCTACTGGCCATCATCCCGGCGGTTGCGGCGCCGACGGCACGAGCCGTCACCCCTCCGGCGGTGGACAGTGGTTTCCTGCCGGCCCCCGGCCCGGCCGCCCCGCCCTATCCGACCGAACCGTCGGCGCCGTGCGCCATTTCCGGCCCCACCGTCTCCGGCCGCGTGCCGGATCGTCCGGATCTGCGGTCGGCGTGGGCGGTGACCCGCGGCGCCGGGCAGACCGTCGCGGTGATCGACACCGGGGTGGCGCGGCATCGCTTGCTGCCGCATCTGGTGGCCGGTGGTGATTTCGTGTCCACCGGGGACGGGACGCAGGACTGTGACGGGCACGGCACCATCGTCGCCGGGCTGATCGGCGCGGCGCCCGACGACGCGTCCGGGTTCAGCGGGATCGCCCCCGAGGCGACCATCATCGGTATCCGGCAGTCCAGCAGCAAGTTTCGCGAGGCGGGTGGCGGTGCGGGCGTGGGTGACGTCGACACCTTGGCGGCGGCCGTGCGGTTGGCGGCCGATCTGGGGGCGACCGTCATCAACATCTCCACGGTGGCCTGCCTGGCGGCCGGTGATGCACTGGACGACCGGGCGCTGGGCGCCGCACTGGGCTATGCGGTGGACATCAAGAATGCGGTGGTGGTGGCCGCCGCGGGCAACGTCGGGGGCCACGGCAGCTGTCCGAAACAAAACCCGGTCGCCGCGACCGGGCCGGCACCGGACTGGCAGCGGGTGGAGGTCGTGGCCAGCCCGTGTTGGTACGACGATCAGGTGCTGACCGTCGGGTCGGTGCGCGCCGACGGCACGGCTTCCGAGTACAGCCTTGCCGGCCCGTGGGTGGACGTGGCCGCGCCCGCCGAAGGCGTGGTGTCGTTGGATCCGGCCGGTGAGGGCCTGATCGATCGCGCTCCGGACGACACAGGAGCCCAACCCATTTCGGGTACCAGCTATGCCGCGCCGGTGGTCGCCGGTTACGTGGCGTTGCTGCGTTCGGTGGCACCGCACCTGACGGCACGCCAGGTGATGAAACGGATCGAGGACACCGCGCTGCCGGCCGCGGCCGGCTGGAACCCGCAGACGGGTCACGGCATCGTGGACATTCGCAACGCGCTGGATGGGGTCGGTGCCACTGCCCCACCACCGGCCCGCCCCGTCCCGGTTGCACCGGCGGTGCCGGCCGATCCGACCGACACCGGCCGGATCGCGACCGCGGGGGCGGGCTTGTGCCTGGCCGTCGCGGTGGCGGCCATCGCGACCGGTCGGCTACGCCGGCGCCGTGACGGCGTCGCGCTGGACTGAGGCACGCGCGACACCGAGTGCGGGACCGCGGGGCAGCAATGCGAGCACCGGCCACGGTCCGCTGCCGGCATTCTCGGGCATCCCCAGGCTCGTTGCGGACTGCTCGTCGTCGATGGCGTAGGCGACACCGGCGCGGTCCACCAGAAACAGTGGACCCGCCGCAGCGCCCGCACCCGCGGCACCCGTCGCGCGCACGTAGGCACCATCGGTGTTCACGACGGCATCGATCCGCGGACCTTTGCCGTCGGCTTGCGCCAAGGAGACCGGTTGAAGTTGCGGTGGAAGGTTTCTACGGACCGACACGGTGACCTCCGGGGCGGCACCCACCGAGCCGGGCACCCAACGCACGCACACCTGTGCCGTGAGATCGGCACCGGCGGGTACGGCGGCGGCACGCGGGAAATGGTCGAGCGGAAGGGATTCGACGACCGGAACCTCGGCGATCCGGTCCGCCGGAACGGTCTGCACGCGGTTACCCTGATGCACCGCGAACCGGATCAGATCCGCGGCGACCTGCCCGATGCGTTGCACACCGCCGGCCAACACCACGTAGTGATCCGGGGCGGCATCGGTGCGGCGCACCTGCAGCACCGTACCCACCGTGCTGGCCGGCAGTTGCGGCGGACCGGGCCGGCCGGCCCCGTCGATCATCGGCGCGGTGAGGGCGTCGACCTCGGGCACCAGGTTCAGCAGCGCCGGCGAGATCGGCAGCGGTTCAACACCTTCCAGCCGCAGCGCGCGGACCACCGGACGATCCCGCAGATCGACCGCGGCGCGCCGGCCGTCGAACAGCAGGTAGACCGCGGCCGCGCTCTCCCCGACCGCGCGAACGAGTAACGGTGCCGCCGGTCCGTCGTCGAGTGCGGCACCGACGATCACGGTGGTCACCTCACCGTCACACACGGTCCACGCCGCGCCGACCCCAGACGCGCCGGCCGGCAAGGTGGCCGGCGCCCCGGGGATTCCCATCGACGGGCCACGCTGTGCCGCCGCGATGCTCTCGGCGCTGACCAGAACCGGCGCCGCGGGGGTGCGTGCGATCAACCGGGCCGAGGCCAGGTTGAGTGCCGAATGCAGGGTGTCACCCACCCGCACGTACACCTCGCCGGATTCACGGGCGATGACGATCGGCGCGGAGCCGATGGTGCCGCGCGGCGTGACCACCGACAGTGCCACACAGATCCCCAGTGCGATGGCGGTGAGCACCGCCCCGGCCGCCAGTGCCAGCGACTGGGACCGGATGGGATCGTCGAGCATGCGGGTGTCGCGACAGATCAACGCATACTCCATGCGCCGCACGAGAAAGCGGTGGCCGCTGGCAAGCAGCCGGGTCGACGATCGCCGGTCCATGTGTTCCCCCGGTGTCGACCCTAACGGTGCGGCGGCGCAGCCAGACGCACCAATTTGCTTGCGTTTGCACATAAGGGCGCTTTGCGAGGATCACACGGCAGTGCGCGACGGCTCGCGGAATCCGTGCTCATCAGCCACTCTCACACCGTGGGAAACGTTAAGCTGACGCATCGCGGCCACACAGGCGGGAGCGGCCACACGGCTTGGGAAGGCAGCGTCACGCGGATGGGACCGACGCGGCAGTGACGACCCCGGTACTCGATTTCGACGGGCGGGTCGTCGATCGACGGCAGGAGCTCACCGACCTGCGCGCGGCCGTCGAATCGGCGGGGCGGGCCGCGGGGTCGTGTGTCCTGATCAGTGGGGTGTCGGGAGTCGGCAAATCGACACTGGTCCAGGCTTTCGGTGCCGAGGTAGCCGAACGGAACTGCGTCTTCGCCTACGGACGGTGTCGTGACGGAGCGCCCGCACCGTATACCGCGCTCGGCGAGGCCCTCGGCGCGCTGGTGCGCACCATGGAGTCCACGCCGGCCGCCGAACGCAACCACTGGCGCTCGGCGCTGATCAGTGCGACGCCGCCATTATCGGACGTGCTCGGTGACCTGGTGCCCGAACTGCGTCACATCTCCACGACGGATGCCGCAGCCCCGGGCCCGGTACCGCAGGCGGCCGATATGCGCCGTCGGCTGCACCGCGCCGTCATCGCGCTGCTTTCCGAGACGGCCGCCTTCCGGCCGGTGGTGCTGACGATCGACGACCTGCAGTGGGCCGACGGCGATTCGCTGCTGTTCCTGTCCGAACTGCTGACGGTGTCGTTGCGCAACGTGCTGGTGGTCGGCGCGCACCGGGCCGGCGAATTCGATCCGACCGAAACCGGTCTGACGGCCTCGACGATCAAGCGCATCAACCTTGCCCCGCTGTCTCGCCCCGATATCGAGGAGCTGCTCGCCGGCGTGAGCGGGCCCAGTGTCGAGTTGGGTGACGTCGCCAGGGAGTTCCATCATCGGACCGACGGCAATCCGTTGCAGGTGCGGCAGTTGCTGTACCGCGCCCAGCAGGTCGGCGCGCTCGTTCCGGCCGGTCCCGAAGGCCGGCCCCGGTGGGACCTTCGTATCCTGAGCTCGATCGAGATGTCGGCATCGACCGCGGAATTCCTCGGCCGCTACCTCGACCAGCTCCGGCCGGTCGACCGGGACGTGCTCAGATCGTTGACCGTCATCGGCAGCGAGTTCGACCTCGCGGATGCCACGGCGGCGGCCGCCGCCCCGCCGGACACGGTGGCACAGACCCTGTGGACCGCGCTCGAACTGCGATTGATCGAAGCCCTCGACCGGGACGGTAAGCGGATCGGCAACGCGATCAGCCAGGACGCGCGCTACCGGTTCAGCCACGACAAGGTGAAGGAGTCGGCCCGCGAAGGGCTCTCTCCGGAGGACGCCCGCCGCACCCATCTTCGGATCGGCCGGCGGCTGCTGGAGCTCGGCGACGACCGGCTGTTCGAGGCGGCCCGCCATGTCGGGTTGGGAGGTGGCGCGGCGACCGACGCCGGCGAGCGCCTGCGCTTCGTGGAGGTGCTGCATCGTGCCGCGGGCAAGGCCAGGGTTCAAGCCTCGTTCCCGCTGTGCCTGGAGCATTGCCGCAGTGCGCTGAACCTGCTGGGCGAGCGGCGCTGGTCGACGAACTTCGATCTGACCCTGCAGCTGCAGCTCGAGGCGGCCGAGGCGGCGCTGCTGGTCGGTGACGTGGCGACCTTGCACGACCTGCTCGACGAGGCCGAAGGGGTGCTGCGGGATCCGGCCGACCGCGCTCGCCTCGCCTATCTGCGTCTGAAGGGCCGAATTGCGCAGAACCGCATCCAAGAGGCCTTGGCGATCGGGCTGCGGGCGCTCGACGAGCTCGGTGAGCCGCTTCCCCCCGATGCCGGCACGCCCCGCATTCTCAACGCGCTCGGCCGGATGAAACTCACCACGCGCCGCTGGAGTACCGAGCAGCTGCTGGCGTTGCGGGAATGTGAGGACCGCCGCGTCATCGAGGTGCAACGCATCCTCGCCGAGTTGCGCAGCATGTCGTATATCGCGCGGCCCAATCTGTTCCCGCTCATCGTCCGTAAACAACTTTCCCTCAGCCTGGCGCACGGCCACACCCCGTCGACACCGCTGGTGCTGGTGAGCTATGGCGTGCTACTGGCGATCACCGGTGACCGCTCCGGTGCCCAGCGCTTCGGCGAGGTGGCCGTGGCACTGACCGAGCGCGCCGAGTTCCGGCAGGCGCGGCCCGAGACCTTGTTCCTCTACCTGAACTTCATCCGGCATTGGCGCCATCCCGTGCGCGACGGTCTCGGCCAGGTCCGCGACGCCGTCACGGCGGCCCTGAACCAGGGCGACCAGGAGTACGCCGGATTCCTGGTCACCGTGCTGCTGGCGCAATCGTTCTGGGCCGGCACTCCGACGACCGAGATCGACACCATGGCCCGATCGCTGATCCCGCAGATCCGGTCGCAGCCGGTGCCCAGCACGCTCAGCCAGGCCTTACACCAACTGTGCCTGAACCTGCTCGGCCGCAGCGAGGACGCCATGCTCGTCGCGGGCGAGAGCGGCTACGACGAACGCGTGATCGTGCCGGCAGCCCGCCATGAAGGCGACGAGGTCACCTTGAGTGTCGCGGCCGATGTCAAACAGGGCCTTCATTTCTGGAGCGGGGACTACGCCGGCGCCGTCGCGGTCACCGAGGACGTGATGCGGCACCTGGCCGGCACGGTGGGCACCAGCACCCAGCAGCTGGTGCACATGGTCAACGCGCTCAGCCGGATCCATTCCGCTCCGGGTGACCGTGCGACCAGAAGCGCGGTGCGCGAGTCTCTTGCGCTGCACCGCAAATGGGCGGCCGAGGCACCCGCGAATTATGCCGCACCATGTGCACTCGTCGAAGGGGCGTGGGCCCGGGCGCGCGGACGGTATCGCGACGCCGAACGGTTCCTGGACACCGCCATCGAGTTGGCCGACGAGCATCAGCTGCCGTTGATCGGCGCGCTGGCGCACGAGGAGGCGGCCGAGCTGTACACCGATACCGGCCGGGCCCGACTGCACGAGCACATGCTGCGGTCGGCCTATCAGCGTTGGCTGGCCCTGGGGTTCACGTTGCGGGTCAATCGGCTCGCCCGTCGCCATCCGTGGTTGCTCAGCCGCGAGTTGGTGCAACCCGGCGCTCGTATCGACCCGGTCGGGGCGCATCACCTGGTGCGCACCTTGGCGGCCGCGCGCACGCCGGACAGCCTGGCCAAACTGACCCTCGGTGCCGCCGCCGACATGACCGGTGCCGATCGGGTGCTGTGCCTCACCGGCGAGCCGGACCAGTTGACCGTGCGCGCGGTCCATCAGGGTGGCATCACCACGACGATCGACGATCCCTGGACGGAGGTCCCCTACGACACGTCGGTGGTGCACCGCGTCATCGAGACCGGAGCGCCGCTGTGCCTGACCTCCGACACATCGATCCTGGCGGCACCGATCAGATTGCAGGACAAGACCATCGGCGTCCTGTACGCCGAGCGGACCGGACCGGGCCCACCCTTCTGCGCCCAGCACGAGGAGGCGATGACCTTCCTGTGCGCGCAGGCGGCAGCGCCACTGTTGAATTTTCAGCTCGAAGCCCAGCTGCGCGCCGCGGACGAACATCGCCAATCCCTGATGGATGTCCAATCCAGGTTCGTGCCCAACGAGCTGTTGCGCATGCTGGACATCGACGACGTCCGCAGGGTGCACAGCGGATACCGAGTCGAGCGGCACATGACGGTGCTGATCTCCGATATCAGGGGCTACACCACGCTGCTCGAGGACATGGACGTGCTGGAGGCCAACACACTGGCCACCGGGTTCCTGCGCGCGGTGGAACTGCCGATCGTCGCGTGCAACGGCATGATCCAGGACATGCGCGGCGACGAGATCCTCGCGGTGTTCGAGGGCAGCCCCGATGATGCGGTCCGGGCCGGTCTGGGCATGCTGCGCTCGTTGCGGGAGCACAACGGTGACCGGTTGGCGCACGGCTCCGAGGAGTTGCGGGTGGGCATCGGAATCAACTCGGGCGTCGTCGGACTCGGCCTGGTCGGCGGTGTCAACCGAATGGTCCTCAGCACCGTCGGCGACGCCGTCAACCTGGCCGCCCGGATCGAGGGCACCACCAAGCGCTACGACTCTGCGCTGCTCATCTCCGACGCCACCTACGCCGAACTCTCCGATCCCACGCAATTCTGCATACGCCGGATGGAGCGGGTGATGGTGGTCAACCGCCGGCAACCAGTGACCGTCTACGAGGTCTACGACGAGGATCCCCAGGACCTCCGGGCCGCCAAACTGGCTGCCCAGCCCACCTTCGACGAGGCTTTCGACCTGTTCGACGGCGGTGACGTGGACAAGGCCCGCGCCGCCTTCGAACGCTGCCACCACCTGCTACCCGACGATGCGGTGGCGACCCTGCACATCGCGCACTGCGACGCCATCCAACGAGGGGAATTGACGCCAGGTCAAGACGTGGCGTTGCACCAAAAGTACGCCGATTGACCGACACAACTCCCGCCCGGGAAGCGCCTGGGTCTGCGATCATTTGAGCCATATCCGAGGGGGGTCGCCGCCATGTATCTCACTGCCGAACGCGTCGCCATCGTCAACCACACGATCAAGGAGACGTTCGAGCAGACCTGCATCGCGTGGCAAACCATTCCGCACTGGGATACCGGAGATCCAGGCCAGACCGCCGTGGTGAACGACGACCCCGCGCTGTCCGTCGTCCCGGTCGTACCGGCGGCGAAGCCCGTACAGATCACCGTCGCCGACGTGCTCGCGCCGACACCCGACGCGCTGTTGAGCAAGGTCACCGATGCCGTCGTTCTGCTCGCGGCGGAAGTGGACAAGTACGTGTTCCCGATCCTCCGCAATGCCGCAGCGAAAGTAATCGACCTTGGGGCCTTGGCCGCCTCGCCGGACATCCTCAACGGCCTCATCGACGCCCGGGTCGCCGTCGAGAACGCCGGATTCCGCGCGCCGGCGAGCCTGTTCGCGGACACCGACACGATCAAGGAGCTCTACACACTGGTATCGGGTTACGCCCCGGTGAAGGAGCCCATCCTGGATGCCGGAAACATCAACGCCCTGCATCGTGTGGACATCCTCGGTGCCCCAACCCCGGCCGGAGCCATCCCGGTGAACCCGAACACGAACTCGGTCCGCGCCATCGTGCTCGGTCGCCGACAGCGCATCGCGCCCGGCTATGCCGCCGACGCATCCCCCGGTGAGGAACCTGTCGACCTCGCCATCAGCATCCCGCCGAGCTTCGAGGTCATCGGCGACACGACAAACAGCAACATGATCGACATTCTGGTCCGCATCCGGTACGCCGTACGTCCGAAGAACGCCGGCGGCCTCGTCGTCATCTCCAGCCCGTAATGACCACGGCCGCACCCGAAACGCCTTCGGTCCCAGCGGCCCCCGATCCGCTGGAGCACTACCTCGCGCAGTGCAAGGAAGCCTGCGACGGTGAGATCGAGCGGCTCTACGGTGCCGGCCGGCACGGCACCAGCAGCCTGCACGAGCTGATCCTCGACTACCCACTACGCGGCGGCAAGGCCCTGCGACCGGCCCTGAGCATCGCGATCTGTCTCGGCCTGGGCGGCCACCTCGACGCGGTGCTCCCGACCGCCGCCACCCTGGAGCTCTATCACAACGCCTTCCTCATCCACGACGACATCGAGGACGAATCGTGGTGGCGCCGTGGGAAGCCCACCCTGCACATCGATCACGGCGTCCCGATCGCCGTGAACGTGGGTGACGCGATGCTCTCGCTCACCCTGCAACCGTTGCTGGACAATGTGGAGCGTGTCGGGCTCGGTCCCGCGCTGCGCATACTGCGTGCGGTGGCCCACATGACCAGGCAGACCGTCGACGGCCAGGCCCTCGAGCTGGAGTGGGTGAAATCCAATGCATGGCAACTCGACGACGCCGACTATCTCACCATGGTCGAACTCAAGACCAGCTGGTACTCGTTCATCACGCCGCTGCAGGCCGGCGCCTTGGCGGCCGGCGCCGACACCGAGCGACTCGCCCCGCTGGAAGCGCTGGGCCGGCACATCGGGGCGGCCTTCCAGATCACCGACGACCTGCTGAACCTGCGCGCCGACCCGCAGGACTACGGCAAAGAGATCGGTGGCGACCTGTGGGAGGGCAAGCGCACGCTGATGCTGCTGCATGCCCTGCGTAACGCGACGGCCGAGGAACGCGACCGTGCCGTGGAGATCCTGGCCCGCCGACGCCCCGGCATCGACGACGGGTTCAGCCTCGCCGACGTGCTGGAGCGGCTCACCCGGCGTGGGGAGCTGTCACACAGCGGACGGGCTGAGATCATCGGTCACCTTCACCGGCAACAGCATTCGGAGCCCAAGCGGCTCGACGACGTCCGCTGGTTGTTCGCGCTGATGCAGCGGGTCGGCTCGCTCACGCACGCCCGAGATGTCGCTGCCGGGCACGCGAGGGCGGCGGCCGCGGTGCTGGCCGGGCTGGACTGGCTGCCCGCCAGCAAGCATCGGGAGATGCTGGCCAGCCTGATCGACTACGTGCATGGGCGAACCCGATGACCCCCGAGGTGCTGGTGGGCATGCTCACCGAGTTGGAACGGATCAGGGAGGCGACCCTCGATCTCGTCGAACATGGTGCCCCGCAATTACTTCCCGCCCCCGACCCAGCCTCCGGCGGACCCGAGCGGGCGGTGTTCGAGCTGCTCAGGGGTGCGCGCCGAGCCGTGCTGGGGAACCCAGCCGCCGCACGACGGGTGCACGACATCCTGATCGCCGAAGGCGCCAGGTATGCGCGCACCCCCGAAGGTGCCCGGCTGCGGGACGCACTGGCCGCATCCGAGGCCGTCGAGAACCTGCGGCGCATCTGGGAAACGGTGAGCCTCAACGTGCTTGACGGCCCGAGCCATCCCGACACCACTCCGCCGGCGTGGTCGGAGTTGCTGACCGACGCGATCGTCGGGCACGGCCTCGACGACTCCCTGCTCGCCCGTTTCCGGCCGGAAGGATTCGCATGAGTCTCACCGACCCGCAACCGGCGCTGGCCGAGGCGAGCACCTTCATCGACTACCTGGTGGGCTTGGCCGGACTCGGCCGATTGGTTCACTCGCTGGCAGCCGAAACCGGGGCCACCGCGAGCGATGCCGACGACTTCGTCCACCTGTTGCTCGGCGTCGCCGGTATGGCTGCCAGGGTCGAACAGCTGGCCGCATCGCGGGCCGGCACGGTGACCACATCCGAGGGCGCCGCGTATCCGGACTCCGGGCGGTGGCTGCGATGACGGCGTCATTGGCGGCAAGCGACTTCATGCGGACACCGATGCTGGGTACCGCCGAACCCGATGGTTTCAAGGAATGGCATCACTTCGTGGTTCATGCCAACGGTTTCCGGCTGTTGATCAACTTCAGCCTGAACAACCAGACCACCGCACAGGGCGGTTTCCGGCTGGTGCCCAGGATGATCGTGATCGGCCACGAGGACCGTTGGCACGGTGAGATCGCCCGATTCGACGAAGGGGACGTCGACATCTCCGCGACCCTCGGGGACCTGGCGATCGGCGGCAATCGGATGCTGGTGCGGCCGGAGGGCTATCGGGTGATCGTGGACCTCCCCGCACACGGCGTTCACGGCGAACTGGACTTCGTGTCGGTGAGCCGGCCGTTCGTGGTGAACAACCAGCCGGTCGGGGCCGGACGGTTGAACTGGTTGTTCGTGCCGCGCTTGCACGCCACGGGCTGGATCCGGATGCGTGGGCGGGAGCACCGATTCGATGGCGATGTCGCCTACCACGACCACAACTGGGGCCGGTTCTGGTGGGGTGACGACTTCGGCTGGGAGTGGGGCACCGTACTGCCACGCGAATCCAGCGATCCGTGGTCACTGGTGTACCTGCGGATGACCGACAAACGGCGCCTGCGGTATCTGTCCCAGGCGCTGTACGTCTGGCATCACGACGAACCGGCGGCCATCTTCCGGCACGCGTCGGTCCAGGTCCGGACCTCCGGGGTGCTCGCCCGCCCGCCCGACTGCACCCTGCCGGCGCCGATGCGGCTCCTGCTGGACGGTGACGTGCCCGGGGTCCCGGCGACCGTGGAGGTCACCGCGGCGCACTCCGGGGACATCGTGTGCGCCCGCTTCTTCCCCGAGTCCTATGCCCGGCTGGCACAGCCTAGTGAACTGACCCTGGACGGCACCACGGTGCTGTGCGAATCCAGCGGGACCGCCACGATGACCGGTTCGATCAACGGTGAGGGTATCGACTTCGCCGGCACAGGTGTATTCGAGTTCCTCCATGGCTGAGGCCGTTTCGTCCTTGCTGCGGCAGTCGGTCGACCATCTTGCGGACGAGGTTCCCGACAGTTATCGGCTGGTGTTGCGCACCCTGGGGCCGCTGGTGGTCGACCTGGCAGTGGATGGCGAACGTTTCTCGCTGCGGGGCGGCCGACGGCTGCAAGTGTGCGGTGGTGACGACCGCGCGGGGACCCGGGTTGTCACCACCCGAGCGGGCATCCTCGATGTCCTCGACGCCGCGATCACCCTCGACGAGGCCGTGGAGGGCGGCGCGGTTGCGGTCCGCGGCAGTCTGGAGGACGTCCTGCGCGCGCACGACACCATGCGGGCGTACGTGCATGCGGCGGTGCGGGCCCCGTCCCAGCCGGCGCTGCTGTCGGCCCTACGGGCAGGCGTGCCGTGAACCCGCCGATCATCCCGCCTGCGGCCCAGCGCCGGCCGCCCACGGTGGCGGTATTGGGAGCGGGTATCGCCGGCCTGACCGCGGCCCAAGAGCTCGCCGAACGAGGCTTCGCGGTCACCGTCTACGAGGCGCGTGCCGATGAGCGCGCCGACCTGCAATCCGGCCACCCACCGGTCAAGCTGGGCGGTCTGGCTGCGTCACAGTTCGCGAAGGTGGGACCGCACAAGGGATCTCACGGTGAACTACGCCCCTTCCCCGGCCGACGTGGCCAACCGCCGGCACCCGGCCTGGCGGTGGCGGGTGAGCACGGGTTCCGTTTCTTCCCTGCCTACTATCTGCACACCTGGGACCTGTTCAACCGCATCCCGATCTATGACCGGGTCGGTTCGGCCGGTGCCGAGCATTGGGTGCCGACGTCACGCACCGTTCTGGACAACGTCCGGCGCGTGGTCACCCAGGGCACGACGGTGGCCGGCAAACCTTCGCTGGTCTTTCCGCGTGAGGCGCCGCGCAGCCTGGCCGAGTTCCTCAGCGTGGCAGGGCAACTCACCGGTCTGGGTTTCACCGCCGCCGATGTGCAGACCTTCATCGGCCGGTTACTGCGCTACCTGGTCACCAGCCCGGTCCGCCGGGCGACCGAATTGCAGAATATGTCTGCCTACGACTACTTCGTCGGCCGGGAGGCCGACGGAACCCGCCGGTTCTACTACACGCCACGATTCGATGCGCTGCTACTCGAGATGCCCAGGGTGCTGGCAGCTTTCGATTCCCGGTGGGGTGACGCCCGCACAAATCTCACGACGTACCTGCAGTTGCAGTTGCAGATGGACCGGCGCGACAACAAAGCCGACGGTGTGCTCAACGGGCCGACCACCGAATCCTGGTTCGATCACTGGTACCGGCACCTGGTTCAGCTCGGGGTGCGGTTCGTCCGCGCGGCCGCCGAATGCCTGGATCCACCGGTCGTCGACCCGGACCAGCCGCCGCATCTACGCCCGCGGGTCCGGGTGACGTTCGCCGACGGCACGCGGGTCACCCCGGATTACACCGTGGTGGCCGTCGACGCCCCGACCGCGGAGCGGATCACCGCGGCCCTACGCGCGGCAGGCACCGGGGGCACCGTCGCCGGCCTCGACGGATTCGCCACGTCGGTGCCCCCGCCCGACGGACCGCTACAGCCCGGCACCACGCGGACGAGCGCTCGGCGCGACCCGTACGCGATGGATCAGATGGGCCGGTTGCCGTGGGACCGTTTCCAGACGCTGTCGGGGATCCAGTTCTTCTTCGACACCGAGTTCCAGTTGCTCCGCGGGCACATGTACTACTCGGGCACCGAGTGGGCGCTGTCATCGATCAACCAGCATGGCCTGTGGCAGAAGCGGCCCAGTCTGGCCCGGGACGGTTATGTGTCGGTGCTCTCGGTCGACATCGGTGATTTCAACACGCCGTCAAAGGCACTCGTGGACGAACGAGGTCACGGTAAGCCTGCCCGCGACTGCACGCCCGATGAACTTGCCGCCGAGGTCTGGCGCCAGATCGTGGGCGCCCTGACCACCGACGCGGGCGGTTCGCCGGAAGAAATCATCCCGTGGCCCGCGTGGTACACCCTGGACCGAGGACTGATCACCTCGCCCGATACCGGGCTCATCGTTCGCAACGAGACCCCCTATCTGGTGCCGATCATCGGCGATTGGCCCAATCGCCCCGGCGGTTACCCGTGGAATCCGCACGGTACCTCCTGGACCTACCGCCCGACGGAGGCTTGGTGGTGCGACGACCTGCGGTCGCGTTACGTATGGCAGGCTCGGCACGGCGGTTACCAGGTGCACCACAACTCCGTGGTGTTCGCCGGCACCTGGACCAAGACTTTCACCCGGATGACCTCCATGGAGGCGGCCTGCGAATCGGGACGCCATGCCGTGAACGCGATTCTGGATCACTATGTATGGGTGGGATCCGATGGCGCCGACCGCCGGGAACACACCACCTTGGACTGGCGGTTTCCTTACGGTTTTCTCGACCAGGGTTTGTCGAGTCCCATCCGGATGCCCACCCCCGCCGGGGATTATTGCTACATCTTCGATATCGAGAATCGTGAGCCGGCCGACGCCCGGCCCCTGCGGGTACTCGATTCGCGGTTCGCCGCGGAGTCGCTGCCGCATCCGCTCGATGCCCCCACACCGCCGCCCGCGACAAGTCCCCTATCGCCGTTCCAGATACCGGAGGCCGACACATGACAGCACCACGGTTCGACGCGAATCTGCTTGCCTACCTGCAGGCCTGGCGTCAATACCTGGAACAGATGGCCAGTTCGGCGACGATGGGCTTCGGAGTATCTCCCGCCGCCCAGTGGCCCGTCGCCGCCGTGCCACCCCTGCCAGCCCCACCAACGGTGGCACCGGTTCCCCCCATGCCGCCGGCACCGCCCGCGCTCGCGCCACCACCGGCGTATTCGCCGGCCCCGCCGATGGATTACACGCAGCAACTGCTTTCCACCCTGCAGGCGTGGCGGCACTACCTGGAGCAGGCCGGCCCGGCCCCGACCGCGCCCCCACCCGCGGCACAGGAAACGGTGCCTCCACCGGTCGAGGGGCCGCAAATCACCGCGCCGACGTACCCCACGTCACCACAGCCATCGGCCCCGGCTCACCGCACCGGATCGGCCTACACCTCGAAAATCCCTTCGGCGACAACCGGTTACGCCCCATCGCCACCGCGATCGCTGTACAGCAGTGCAACGGTGCCCGATGCCGGCGGCCCCGGCGCCACGACCACGTGGTGGGACGCCGGCCGCCCACCGGCCGGCATCCCGAAGCCACACTCGATCCCACAGGCGCCTCCCAACCCACAGGGCAGCCAGATCAAGGCCCCGCCGGATCTGGAGCCGCAGGCGCCAATCCACGAGGGTTCGGCCGCGCCGCAGATTCAGGCCGTTCCCCGGGATCAACTGGATCAGCCGTCCTTCGACCGCCGTTCTCGATAAGCCGCCACGTGCTGCCGGTTCCCGCAGTTGCCGGTATCGCAGAACATCCGGGACCGGTTGCGCGACAGGTCGAACAATGCGGCGTCACAATCGGGTGCCGCACAGATCTTGAGCCGGCGCAGTTCGCCACCGCGGATGAGGTCGGCCAGCGCCATCGCCATCTCGGCACCCATCCGCTGCCACAGCGGGTCGTGGATGGACGCCAGGTGCAGATGCCATTCCGGCATCTCCGGATGCCGGGTCAGCCAGGGTGCGGCATCGGTGTCCGCCAGCAGCGCATTGACCTGTCCCACGACGCGTTCCTCGTCGCCGGCGGACGCCCAGATCCGGCCGAGCCGCTCACGCAGCTGTTGCACCGACGCCAGCTCGGCGGCGTCCCGATCCCGCCGGCCGGTCCAGCCGAAGCCGTCGAGGTAGTCGTCCAACGCGCGGGTGTCGCCGAGTTGTTCACCGTCGACGCGGTTGCTGTTGATCAGGACACACGCGGCCCGCAGCGTGAGCTCCGTGTCATGAGTGAAAATCATTTGACGCCTGACTCCCGTCCCCGCTAACGTCATGACCAATCGATATTTTACTCATGACAGCTCGGGGGTTTCCGATGAGCGTGATCGACACGCGCGCCGACACCGGCCAGTTCCGGCTCGGCATGCTGTTCGCCGTGGCCTCCGCCTTCACCTTCGGGATGTCCGGCCCGCTGGGCAAAGCCCTGATGGAGGCCGGTTGGACGCCCACCGCCGCGGTCACCGCAAGACTCGCCGGTGGCGCGCTGGCCATGGCCGTCTTTGCGAGTTTCATCAAACCGGACTGGATCCGCGACGCGATCGCTCACCACAAGACCGTCGTCGCCTACGGCCTGATCCCGATCGCCGGCGCCCAGCTGTGTTACTACAACGCCGTCGCGCACCTGTCGGTCGGCGTCGCCCTGCTGCTGGAGTACACCGCACCCGTCCTGGTCGTGGGCTGGTTGTGGGCCACCACCAAACGCCGGCCCGGCCGGCTCACCCTCGCCGGCGTCGCGCTGGCCATCACCGGCATCATGCTGGTGCTCGACGTCTTCGCCGGCGCCCGGATCAACACCGTCGGGGTGACCTGGGGTCTGGCCGCGGCGATCTGCGCCGCCTGCTACTTCATGATGTCCGATGAAGCCACCGCCGACGGTGACGGGCTGCACCCCATCACGCTGGCCGCCGGCGGGCTCATCGTGGGAGCCGTCGCGGTAGCCGCCCTCGGCGCGTCGGGAGTGCTGCCGATGGTGTTCACCACCCACGACACCGTCGTCGCCGGACATACGCTGCCGTGGTACCTGCCGGTCGTCGCGATGGCCCTCATCCCGACCGCCATCGCCTACACGCTGGGTATCTTCGGCGTGGCCCGGCTCCGTCCCCGGTTCGCATCGCTCGTCGGCCTGGCCGAGGTGCTGTTCGCGATCCTCATCGCGTGGGCGTTCCTCGGTGAAGCCGTCACCGCGATGCAGGCGTTCGGCGGCGCGGTGGTCCTGCTGGGCTTGGGCCTGGCCCGACTGGGTGACCGCGCCGAGACCGCATTGGAAGCTGGCTGGCCCGATGTTCCTCCGGGCCGGCCGCATGCCGAGCAAGCGATTGGCAGCAACTAGCCCGCAAGTGTCAAGATGCTGTCCGTGACGTTGCCCAAGTTGTCGGCGCGGATGGCCGCCGTCGGTTCTGCCCTGGTCGCCGCCTTCGCCTTCCTGGCCGGCCCAGCACCGGTGGCGAGCGCCGAGCCCTGTTCGGATGTCGAGCTGATCTTCGGTCGCGGCACCAGCGAGGACCCCGGCATCGGTCGCGTCGGCCAGGCGCTCGCCGACGCGCTCATCCCGCAGCTGGGCGGCCGCACGCTGAGCACCTACGGGATCAACTACCCGGCCACCTACGACTTCCTGACCGCCGCCGACGGCGCCTACGACGCGCAGGCGCGTATCGCGACCCTGGCCGCGCAGTGCCCGTCCACCAAGATCGTGCTCGGCGGTTACTCGCAAGGCGCCGCGATTGTCGACATGCTCATCGGGATCCCGCCCGTCGGCGATCGGATCGGCGAGTTCGGCTCGGCCCCGCCGCTGCCGGGCAACCTGGCCGGAAAGGTCGCAGCCGTCGCGGTATTCGGCAATCCGGGTGCCAAGTTCAGCCACCCGGCCAACACCGCGCCTGCGCCGTACGGCGCCCGGGCCATCGACCTGTGCGCCGACGGCGACCCGATCTGCTCGCGCGGCCGGAACCCGTTCGCGCACACCCACTACGAGTCCTCGGAGTTCATCCCACAGGCCGCCAGCTTCGTGGCAGCACTTGTTTAGCTAGGCTTCGCGTTAGAATGCGGCGTGACGTTTGATCTTGTTCGCCGTGTCGTCCTGGCCGCATCCGCCGCCGTTTTGACCGCAGCCGCGGTGATCGCCGGTCCGGCATCGCTCGGCAGCCTGGCCACCGCCCACGCCGACGGCTGCCCCGATGTCGAGGTGGTCTTCGCCCGCGGGACCAACGAGGACCCCGGCCTCGGCCGGATCGGCAATGCGTTCGTCAGCTCCCTGCGTGGCAAGGTCGGCGGACGCTCGGTGGGCGCCTATGCGGTGAATTACCCGGCCAGCTATGACTTCCTGGCCGCCGCCAACGGTGCCAACGACGCCAGCGGGCACATCCAGTGGATGATGGACAACTGCCCCGCCACCCGGCTGGTGCTCGGTGGGTACTCACAGGGCGCCGCGGTGATCGACGTCATCAGCGCCGTGCCGTTCCCGGCGATCGGCTTCAACGCTCCCCTCCCGCCGAACGCCCCCGACCATGTGGCGGCCATCGCGGTGTTCGGGAACCCGTCGGCCAAGCTGGGTCTGCCGATCACCTCCAGCCCGGTGTGGGGACCGAAATCCATCGATCTCTGCAATCCCAGCGACCCGATCTGCACCGACGGCGACAACGTGGAAGCGCACCGCGCCTACACGGGCGGCCCCACCAACCAAGCCGCGAGCTTCGTCGCCGGACTTCTGTAGAAATTTTAGGAAAGTCACATATTTTCGTTCGCGCGGACGGGAATGCGGCGCGCAGGCCACTCGTTGATCTTGTTACGAGTTACCGCTAGTGCAAACAAGATTGATGGGGAATCTGGGAACATGAACGCGCACAAGATCTCTCTGGGTGGCGCCCGCGTCCGGGTCGCCGCCGCCGTGGGTGGCCTGGCCTGTATCGGTGCTCTGGCCACCGGAGCCGTGCTCCAGCAGTCGCAGCTGTCCGTCGCGGACGGTGGTGACATGCAGCTCGGCACCACGCAGACCAGCAGCACGCCGCTCAAGGCGCCGGCCATCCCGAAGGCCGAGCCGGCCATCAAGGGCCCGGCTCCGCTGCCTATCGAGGAGCAGGGCCTGCCGGGCTGACGCATGAGCGGTCCGGACCGACCACTCCAGCAGCACGGCTAGTATTTGCTGGGTGGTCACCATATCGATATCCGTACGGCGCTTCGCCGCCTCCGTTCTGGTGGCGGCGAGCGCCGTCGGTTGTCTTGCGGCATGGTCGACGACGGGGCCGTCAGCCACGCTGCCCGTTGCGAGCGCCGATCCCTGTGCGCCCGTCGAAGTGATCTTCGCGCGCGGCCGCAACGAGCAACCCGGCGTCGGTCGCCTCGGCCAGGCGTTCGTCGACGCGTTGCGCGCCCGGGTGCCCGACAAGGAGATCGGCGTGTACGGCGTGAACTACCCCGCCGACACCCAGATCGCACAGGGCGCCAACGACATCAGCAACCACGTCCAGTACATGGCCGGCGCCTGCCCGGATACCCGGCTGATCGTGGGCGGCTACTCGCTGGGCGCCGCCTCGGCCGCCGTCGCGCTGTCGGCCACCGGCGGCGGTTTCGGCTTCAAGAATCCGCTTCCGCCGGGGATGGATCCCCATATCGCCGCCGTGGTGCTGGTGGGCAATGTGACCCGGCGGATGGGTGACTCATCCATCGCCCCGCAGTACCGGGACAGGACGTTCGAGGCCTGCAATCCCGCCGATCCGATCTGCGGGGACGGTTTCCCGCGGACCATCGCCGACCTGCAACGTGACTGGAGCAGCCACCTGCAGGACGCGTACATCGGTTCGGGAATGGTCGACCAGGCCGCCGACTTCGCCGCGGGCCGGGTACGGTAACCCCGACCGCACTACGATTCGGCAACAAAAAACAGATAAACGCCCACGTCAATTGTTGCCGCTACAATCGAACCGGTGATCTTGATGTCGAGGGGTCGATTTCGCTGGTATGCCGCATTGCTGGCCGTGGTCGGCGGTGTCCTGAGCGCGGCGGCACCTGTGGGCATCCTCCCGTCCGCATCGGCGGCGGCCTGCCCCGACGCCGAACTGATCTTCGCCCGCGGCCGGATGGAGCCACCGGGAGCCGGGCAGATCGGCAATGCGCTGGTCGCGGCGCTGCGCCAGAAGACCAAGAAGAACATCACCCTGTACTCGGTGAACTACCCGGCAGACACCCAGATCGACCTCGGCGCCAACGATATGAGCCGGCGCATCCAGGCCACCATGGCCAACTGCCCCAACACCCGACTGGTGCTCGGCGGCTACTCGCTGGGTGCGGCCGCCACGGATGTGGTGCTGGCGGTGCCGTTCCCGGTGCTGGGCTTCAAGATGCCGCTACCGGCGGCGGCCGACTCGCATATCGCCGCAATCGCCTTGTTCGGCAACGGTATTCAGTGGGTCGCGCCGATCACCCAGTTCAACCCCGCCTTCCAGAGCCGCACCATCGAGTTGTGCCACGGCGACGACCCGATCTGCAATCCCACCGATATGGAGAACTGGCAGGCCTATTGGCCCGACCACCTGGCGCCGGCCTATATCAAGGCCGGCATGGTGACCCAAGCGGCCGACTTCGTGGCCGGCAAGCTCAAGTAGGCCTGGTCCGCAGGTCCCGGGTGAGCAGGATGCGCGCCTCCAACTGGTCATCGGGCGGGTAGTCGACCCCGACAAGCGACAGCCCGCGCGCCGGGGCGGCGGCGAAGGCGCTGGAGCGCGCCGTGGCGTCCAGCAGCCCCGCACACCACGCCGCGTCGCGACGGCCCTCCCCGACCGCGAGCACCGCGCCCACCAACGAGCGCACCATCGACCAGCAGAAGGCATCCGCGGTCACGTACGCCGTGACCAGATCCCCGGTCACCGCCCAGTCGAAGCGCTGCAGGTCCCGGATGGTGGTGGCGCCCTCACGATGCCGGCAGAACGCGGCAAAATCGTGCAGGCCGACCAGACCGGCCGAGGCCGCCGCCATGGCGGCGACATCCAGCCGGCGCGGCCACGGGGTCACGAAACGGGCCTGCTGCGGTGTCGCGCCGAACGCCGCGATGGACAGCCGGTACTCGTAATGCCGGCGCAGCGCGGAGAACCGGGCGTCGAAACCGGCCGGGGCACGCACGATGTCGAGCACCCGGACATCCTCGGGCAGGAATCGGCCCAACCGGCGCACCAAGGGGGCGAATTCGGGGTCCTGTGGCCGCGGGGTACGCGGATAGGCGTTGCCCAGCGCCTCGGCCGGCACGTCCACGTGCGCCACCTGACCGCTGGCGTGCACCCCGGTATCGGTCCGCCCGGCGGCACGCAGCACCACTGGGGTGCGGAACACCGTCCCGAGCGCCTCCTCGAGCACGCCGGCGACGGTGCGCTGCCCGGTCTGGGTGGCCCAGCCGGCGAATTCGGTTCCGTCGTAAGCGATATCGAGCCGCAAACGAACAAACCCGCCATCGGAATCGATGGCGGGTTCGTTCGTTGCGTCGTTACTTGGCGTCATCCTCGGAGTCAGCCTTGTCGCCCTTGGCTTCCTCGGCCTCGGTGACCTCGTCGACCGGGGCCTCGGCGGCCTCGGTGTCGGTGGTCTCCTCGGTGACGGCGTCCTCGGTCACGGCCTCCTCGGCCGGGGCCTCGGCGGCCGCAGCCGCCTTCTGAGCCGCATCCGCGCGCCGTGCCCGGTCGGCCTCAGACGTCACCGTCTTCTCCCGCACCAGCTCGATGACCGCCATCGGGGCGTTGTCGCCCTTGCGGTTCTCGACCTTGATGATGCGGGTGTAGCCGCCGTTGCGGTCCGCGTAGAAGGGTCCGATCTCGGCGAACAGGGTGTGCACCACATCCTTGTCGCGGATCTTCTTGAGCACCTCACGCCGGTTGTGCAGCGTGCCCTTCTTGGCGTGGGTGATCAGCTTCTCGGCGTACGGACGCAAGGCCCGGGCCTTGGGCTCGGTCGTCTTGATGCGGCCGTGCTCGAAGAGCGAGGTCGCCAGGTTGGCCAGAATGGCCTTCTGGTGCGAGGACGACCCGCCGAGGCGAGCACCCTTGGTGGGCTTGGGCATTGCGACTATCTCCTAAATGGGGCCGGCCCCCGTATCAGGTAGGACCGGGACGGATCCCGGGCGGACCCGGGGTTTTATCTGCGCTCTTAGAGCTGTTCGGTTTCGGCGAAGTCCTGGTTGTCGTCCAGGTCGTAGCCGGCGTCACCGGTCCAGGTGCCGGTGGCTACGTCGTAGCCGGCGACCTCGGACGGATCGAAGGTGGCCGGGCTGTCCTTGAGCGAGAGACCCAGCTGGTGCAGCTTGATCTTGACCTCGTCGATGGACTTCTGGCCGAAGTTGCGGATGTCGAGCAGATCCGACTCGGTGCGCGACACCAGCTCGCCGACGGTGTGCACACCCTCGCGCTTGAGGCAGTTGTACGAGCGGACGGTCAGGTCCAGATCGTCGATCGGCAGCGCGAAGCTGGCGATGTGGTCCGCCTCGGCCGGCGACGGGCCGATCTCGATGCCCTCGGCCTCGACGTTCAGTTCGCGAGCCAGCCCGAACAGCTCGACCAGGGTCTTACCGGCCGAGGCCAGCGCGTCCCGCGGGCTGATCGAGTTCTTGGTCTCGACGTCCAGGATGAGCTTGTCGAAGTCGGTGCGCTGCTCGACGCGGGTGGCCTCGACCTTGTAGGTCACCTTGAGCACCGGCGAGTAGATCGAGTCGACCGGGATGCGGCCGATCTCGGCACCGGAGGCCTTGTTCTGCACGGCCGGCACGTAACCGCGGCCCCGCTCGACGACGAGCTCGACCTCGAGCTTGCCCTTCTCGTTGAGGGTGGCGATGTGCATGTCGGGGTTGTGCACCGTCACGCCGGCCGGCGGGACGATGTCACCGGCGGTGACGGCACCCGGGCCCTGCTTGCGCAGGTACATGGTGACCGGCTCGTCCTCCTCCGAGGACACGACCAGACCCTTGAGGTTCAGGATGATGTCGGTGACATCTTCCTTCACGCCCGGAACGGTGGTGAACTCGTGCAGCACCCCGTCGATGCGGATGCTGGTGACCGCCGCGCCCGGGATGGACGACAGCAGCGTGCGCCGCAGCGAGTTGCCGAGGGTGTAACCGAAGCCGGGCTCCAGCGGCTCGATGGTGAACCGGGACCGGTTGTCGGCCAACACATCTTCGGACAGGGTGGGTCGCTGAGAGATCAGCATTTTCTATCTCCTTCTCGGCACCCGCTATTTGATGCCGGTTGGGTGATCCGCAGGACCGGTTGGCCTGCGGACGTCTTCATTACTTCGAGTAGAACTCGACGATGAGCTGCTCGGTCAGCGGCACCTGGATCTGCGCCCGCTCGGGCAGCTGGTGCACCAGGATGCGCTGACGCTCGCCGACCACCTGCAGCCAGCCCGGGATGGGACGCTCACCGGCGGTGGCGCGCGCCAGCTCGAACGGCAGGGTGTTCAGCGACTTGTCGCGGATGTCGATGATGTCGTACTGCGACACCCGGTAGCTGGGGATGTTGACCTTCACGCCGTTGACGGTGAAGTGCCCATGGCTGACCAGCTGACGAGCCATCCGGCGGGTCCGGGCCAGGCCGGCGCGGTAGATGACGTTGTCCAGCCGGCTTTCCAGGATCTGCAGCAGGTTCTCGCCGGTCTTGCCGGACTGACGGTTGGCCTCTTCGTAGTACTTGCGGAACTGCTTCTCCATCACGCCGTAGGTGAAGCGAGCCTTCTGCTTCTCCTGCAGCTGGGTGCGGTATTCGCTTTCCTTGATCCGCGCGCGGCCGTGCTGGCCGGGCGGGTAGGGGCGCTTCTCGAACGACTGATCGCCGCCGACGAGGTCGACGCCGAGACGACGCGACTTGCGGGTGGCGGGGCCGGTATAACGAGCCATGATTCAGATCCTCCCTAGACCCGGCGCCGCTTGGGCGGACGGCAGCCGTTGTGCGGCTGCGGGGTGACGTCGGAAATTGCGCCGACCTCAAGGCCGGCGGCCTGCAGCGAACGGATCGCGGTTTCGCGGCCCGAACCCGGGCCCTTCACGAACACGTCGACCTTCTTCACACCGTGCTCCTGCGCCTTGCGGGCGGCGTTCTCGGCGGCCAGCTGCGCGGCGAACGGCGTCGACTTACGCGACCCCTTGAAGCCGACATGGCCCGACGACGCCCAGGCGATGACGTTGCCCTGCGGATCGGTGATCGAGACGATCGTGTTGTTGAACGTGCTCTTGATGTGCGCGGCGCCGAGCGGGATGTTCTTCTTTTCCCGGCGGCGGGTCTTGGCGGCACCCTTCTTGGGAGCGCCCTTCTTGGCTTGTGCCATCTCGGGTTACCTGGCCTTCTTCTTGCCGGCGATGGTGCGCTTGGGTCCCTTGCGGGTACGCGCATTGGTCTTGGTCCGCTGGCCACGCACCGGCAGGCCGCGGCGGTGCCGCAGGCCCTGATAGCAGCCGATCTCGATCTTGCGGCGGATGTCAGCCTGAACCTCGCGGCGCAGGTCACCCTCCACCTTCAAGTTGGCTTCGATGTATTCACGCAGCGTGCTCACCTGGTCGTCGGTGAGGTCCTTGCTGCGCTGGCTCCGGTCGATACCGGTGGCGTCCAGGATCTCCTGGGAGCGGGTACGGCCGATGCCGTAGATGTAGGTCAGCGCGATCTCCATGCGCTTGTCGCGCGGCAGATCGACGCCCATGAGACGTGCCATCAGGCAGTGTTTCCTTTTTCTATGCGGAGGTCTGGTCCCAGCCCGTTCCCTCGTCTTGATGGGGTCCGGCCTCCGTGCCGGACGTGTATGCGGGCCCTATGCCCGCACTGGAACTGGGATGTCTGCATTCAGGTGTGGGTGGAGCTACTGCTCGAACAGGGCTAGCAGCTAGCCCTGCCGCTGCTTGTGCCGCGGATCGGAGCAGATCACCATGACCCGCCCGTGCCGGCGGATCACCCTGCACTTATCGCAGATCGGCTTGACGCTCGGGTTCACCTTCACGGCTTCGCGATCCTTCTTGGTTGTGCGGTGACGAGCGCAGGCGCGCGTCACCGCTCTGGTGGTGGTTGCGGTTGAGGGGCGTGTTACTTGTACCGGTACACAATGCGGCCCCGGGACAGGTCGTACGGAGACAGCTCCACCACGACGCGGTCCTCGGGCAGGATGCGGATGTAGTGCTGCCGCATCTTGCCGCTGATGTGGGCCAGGACCTTGTGTCCGTTCTCCAACTCAATGCGGAACATCGCATTGGGCAGGGGTTCGACCACGCGACCCTCGACCTCGATGGCACCGTCTTTCTTGGCCATACTGTCTAGCGATCCTTGCTTTCGTTTCGTATCGTGCGCCCGCTTCTGCAGTCGGTGCACACCATCGTTCCGACTACAAGACGTGGGCTGGATCGGTAGAACGCTGGTTCTGGCGAAACACAGGGTCCTGGACAGGCACGCAAACAGTCGGCGCGGAGGCCGCACCGTTGGTCCACAATACCCTCTGCGCAGGCTTGCACCCAAATCGCCGCAGGCCGCCGCCGCCTGCGGCGGGGTGCCTTGGCCGCCCGCGGCGGGGTGCCTTCGCCGCCGGAGGCCAAGAGCGGAGGTCAACCCCCAAATCAGTGGACGGCGGGAGCATAATTGAAGCCGATATGACTGGACCCGCGGCCCAGCCCCGCAAACCCGTAATCCTCACCGTCGACGACGACCCTGCCGTGTCCCGTGCCGTGGCCCGCGATCTGCGCCGCCACTACGGCGAGCGGTACCGCATCGTGCGCGCCGAATCCGGCCTCGACGCGCTGGAAACCCTGCACGAATTGAAGCTGCGCGGTGACACCGTGGCGGTGTTCGTGGCCGACTACCGGATGCCGCAGATGAGCGGCATCGAATTCCTCGAGGCCGCGATGGACCTCTACCCGATGGCCCGGCGCGTCCTGCTGACCGCGTACGCCGACACCACGGCGGCCATCGACGCCATCAACGTCGTCGACCTGGACCACTACCTGCTCAAACCGTGGGACCCGCCGGAGGAGAAGCTCTACCCGGTGATCGACGGACTGCTGGAGGCCTGGCACGCCGTCGGAGACCGCGCCATTCCCTACACCAAGGTCATCGGACATCAGTGGAATCCGCGGTCCTGGGAGGTGCGCCAGTTCCTGGCCCGCAACGGCTACCCGTTCAAGGCCTTCACCGCCGAGGAACCCAAGGGCAAGCAGCTGCTCGACGCGGCCGGACTCGACGGCAGGCAACTGCCGGTCGTCATCACCGAGGAGGGCACCCCGCTGGTCGAGCCCTCCGACGCCGAGCTGGCCGACCTGCTGGGGCTGTCCACCAACCCATCCCTGGAGATGTACGACCTGGCCGTCATCGGTGGCGGGCCCGCCGGGCTGGCGGCGGCGGTGTACGGCGCCTCCGAGGGGCTCAACACCGTGCTCATCGAGCGGGCCACCACCGGCGGGCAGGCCGGGAGAAGCTCACGGATCGAGAACTACCTCGGCTTCGAGAACGGGATCTCCGGCATCGAGCTCACCACCACGGCCCGCCGGCAGGCCGAACGGTTCGGCGCCGAGGTGATCACCACCCGCAAGGCGATCAAATTGCAGGCCGGCGAGGTGGGCACCGCCCGCACCATCTCGTTCGAGGACCACAGCACCATCGGTGCCCGCGCCGTCATCCTGGCCACCGGCGTCGACTACCGGGAACTGTCGGTCACCGGCTGTTCGGCGGCCGACGACTCCAACCTCATCGGCAAGGGCGTGTACTACGGCGCCTCGGTGTCGGACGCCTCGGAATGCGCCGGGGAGGACGTCTACATCGTCGGGGGCGCCAACTCGGCCGGTCAGGCGGCGATGTTCATGGCCAGGGAGGCCAACTCGGTGACCCTGCTGGTGCGTGGGCCGTCGCTGGAGGCGTCGATGTCCTACTACCTGATCCAGCAGATCGAGCAGACCCCCAACATCCACGTGCGCACCTGCACCGAGGTGGTCGGCACCACCGCCGAGGACGACCACCTGGTGGGACTGACACTGGAGAACAAGCGGACCGGCGAGCGCGAGGACGTGCGCTCGACGCGGTTGTGCTGTTTCATCGGCGCCACCCCGCGCACCGAATGGCTCGACGGTGTGGTGGCCCGCGACGACCACGGGTTCATCCTGGCCGGACCCGACCTGCGCGACGTGTGCGGATGGACGCTGGAACGTCCGCCGCACCATTTGGAAACAAGTGTGCCCGGTGTGTTTGTTGCAGGAGATGTGCGCGCCGAATCCGCCAAGCGGGTGGCGGCCGCCGTCGGCGAGGGGTCGATGGCGGTGATGCTGGTGCACCGCTATTTGGCAGAAGCATGATGGCCGGCCGGCTTGACGGGAGTAGATGACAACGATGGGTGAGACCTGCGTGCGCGACGAACTTCGGACCCTGTTCCTGTTCGAGCACCTGTCCGATGAGCAACTCGACACGCTGTGTCAGGCCGGCACCATCGAGACGTTCCCCGCCGGGCCGATCGTCACCGAGGGTGATCAGGCCACCTGCTTCTACGTGCTGATCGACGGCGAGCTGATCATGTCCAAGCGCTCCGGCGGCGTCGACATCCAGACCAACCGCACCTCACAGCGCGGGGTGTACTTCGGCGCGTGGTCGGCCTACATCCCCGGCGAGGAGCACGTCTACCAGGCCTCGGTACGGCTGGTGGAGCCGTCCCGGGTGTTCGTCCTGGACGCCGAGGCGTTCGCCGCCTTCATGCGCTCGCAGTTCCCGATGGCCGTGCACCTGCTGGAGGGCCACCTGGTCGGCGGCCGGCGGCAGAGTCAGATCATCGGGCAGCGCGAGAAGCTGCTGGCCCTGGGCACCATCACCGCGGGGCTCACCCACCAGCTCAACAACCCGGCGGCGGCCACCGCCCGCGCCGTGGCCGATCTGCGCGAGGGTGTCGGCAAGATGCGCCACAAGCTGGCCATGCTGGCCGACGGCAAGTTCTCGCCGGAGGCCCTCCGGGTGCTCATCACCATCCAGGACCAGGTGGCCGAGCAGGTCGCCAAGAGCAAGGGGCTGGAGCTCACGGCGCTGGAGACCTCCGACCGCGAGGACCAGATCGGCGAGTGGCTGGAGGACCGGGGCATCGCCAGCGCCTGGGATTACGCGCCGACGTTCGTCGAGGCGGGCCTGGATATCGACTGGCTGGAACGGATCTCGGCGTCCTGTGAGGACGCCGACGCGACGGCCTCGCTGCAGAGCGCGATCGGCTGGCTGAAGTACACCATCGACACCGAGCTGCGGATGAACGAGATCGCCGAGGCCAGCCGCCGCATCTCGGCGCTGCTGGCCGGCGCCAAGCAGTACTCGCAGATGGACCGCGGCTCCTATCAGAGCGCCGATGTCCACGAACTGCTGCGCAGCACGATCATGATGTTCGGCGACAAGATCGGGCATCAGGGCAAGCCGATCACCCTGGTCAAGGACATGGACAAGTCGCTGCCCGAATTGCAGTGCTATCCAGGCGATCTCAATCAGGTGTGGACCAACATCATCGACAACGCGATCCAGGCGATGGACGGGCACGGCACCCTGACCATCCGCACCGCGCGCGAGAGCGAGCAGATGATCCGCGTCGAGATCGGTGACGACGGGCCGGGTATCCCCGAGGACATCGTCGGTCGCATCTTCACCCCGTTCTTCACCACCAAGCCGTTCGGCGAGGGCACCGGCCTGGGACTGGACCTGGCCTGGCGCATCGTCGTCGAGAAGCACGGCGGCGATCTGCGGGTGGTGTCCGAACCCGGCAACACCCGGTTCATCATCTGCCTGCCGTTGGTCGCACCGCGTCCCGCCGAGGCCGACCCCGGCGAATAGGTTCTGCTCATGCGGATCGAATCGGAATACCGCCGCACCGGCGACCGGTTGATCTGATCCATGACCCAGAACACATCGAAACCCGAGCTCGGCCCCTTCGGCGTCTTCGGCCGCTACACCCAGTGGCAACAGTTCTCCGCCGCCCAGCTGCAGCAGATCGAGGCGCTGGGCTACGGCGCCATCTGGGCCGGGGGCTCGCCGCCCGCCGAGCTGGACTGGGTCGAACCGATCCTGGCCGCCACCGACACCCTGCAGGTGGCGACCGGCATCGTGAACATCTGGACCGCCGACGCGGCCGCCACCGCCGAGTCGTTCCACCGCATCGAGAAGGCGTACCCCGGCCGATTCCTGCTCGGCATCGGTGTCGGCCACCCTGAGGCGATCACCGAGTACCGCAAGCCGCTCGACGCCCTCAACGCGTACCTGGACACGCTCGACGAGCACGGGGTGCCGAAACACCGCCGCGTGGTCGCCGCGCTGGGCCCGAAGGTGCTGCAGCTGTCGGCCGACCGGTCCGCGGGCGCGCACCCGTACCTCACCACCCCCGAACACAGCAAGCAGGCCAGGGACCTCCTCGGCGCCGATGCCTTCATCGCGCCCGAACACAAAGTGGTGCTGACCACCGACGCCGAGCAGGCGCGCGCCGCCGGCCGTACGGCCCTGGAGATCTACCTGAATCTGGACAACTACCTCAACAGCTGGAAACGCTTGGGATTCACCGACTCCGACGTCGCCAAGCCGGGCAGCGACCGCCTGGTGGACGCGGTGGTCGCCTACGGGACCGTCGACGCGATCGCGGCCCGGCTGCGCGAGCACCTCGACGCGGGCGCCGACCACGTCCCGGTGCAGGTTCTGACCTCGCCGGACAAGGTGTTGGACGCTCTGACCGAACTCGCCGGGCCGTTGGGCCTGCGATGAACCGAAAGGGATTGTGATGACGATCGACGTGGGCCGCTACGGGGTGTGGACGTTCGGCAAGGTATCGCCCGAACAAGCCGTGGCCATCGAGCAGTTGGGGTACGGCGCGGTGTGGATCGGCGGTTCGCCCGCCGGGGATCTGCCGTTCGCCGAGGCCATTCTGGACAGCACCGAGACGCTGCAACTGGCCACCGGGATCATCAACGTCTGGACCTCGCCGGCCAGCCAGGCCGCCGAGACCTATCACCGGCTGGAGAAGTCCCATCCCGGGCGGTTCCTGCTGGGCATCGGGATCGGGCATCCCGAACACACCGAGGAATACCGCAAGCCCTACGACGTGCTGGTCGAGTACCTCGACGCGCTGGACGCCGCCGACGTGCCGGTGCAGCGCCGGGTGGTGGCCGCGCTGGGTCCCAAGGTGCTGCGGCTGGCCCGTGACCGCAGCGCCGGTGCGCATCCGTACCTGACCACTCCGGAGCACACCGCCGAAGCGCGAAAGATCTTGGGCGACGGTGTTTTCCTGGCGCCGGAACACAAGGTGGTGCTCACCGACGGGTCGGCGGAGGCGACCGCCGAGGCTCGCCGGATCGGCCGCGAGACCGTCGACTTCTACCTGAATTTGAGCAATTACCTGAACAACTGGCGCAGGCTGGGTTTCACCGAGGAGGACATCGCCAAGCCGGGCAGCGACAAGTTGATCGACGCGGTGGTGGCGCACGGGACGGCCGAGTCGATCGCCGCACGACTGGCCGAGCACATCGACGCCGGTGCCGACCAGGTGACCATCCAGGTGCTCGGCGGGTGGGACAAGTTGCTGCCCACACTCACCGCGCTCGCCGGGCCACTCGGCCTGAAGGGGTAGTGGCGTCTGGACGTCCCGTTCAGGTCTGTTTGGCGGTGAATCGCCGGTAGAGGGGCCAGCCGATGGCGGCGTTATAGATGACACCTCCGACGAGGTAGGGCCACCATATGCCGCCGTCACCGGCGACCCAGAAAGCCTTGGCCGCCCAATAAGGCGGGAGCACCCCGAAGACCAGGCCCCACGCCGTGTCGATGAACCACGGCAGACACGGCAAGCCGGCGATCAGCATGCCGAGCGCTCGAAGCACGGCGATGCCCTGGATCTTGTTGCCGGCCAACGCGACGATCAACAACAGCGTCACCACGGCCGACAGCCCGGCCACCATGCCGATCGGGATCAGCACGCCGACCAGGCCCGGTTTCAGGATGCCACTCAACGACATGGTCGCGACCACGTACACGGTCGTCACGACCATGACCGTCGCCGCTCGGTAGGCGAAGAACATCGACATCGGTACCGGTGTAACCCGCAGCGCGATCATGGTGCCGGCGTCGACCTCGTCCAACACCAGGAACGCGCCGAGGCCGCCCGCGATGATGATGCTGGTCAGGAGCAGGAATGCGGTCAAAATCAGCGGATAGTAGGGCACCAGGTCGAACGCGTAACGCTGCGCCAGCATGGCAGTGAACATCGGCGTCAGGACGGCCACTCCGCTGGTCCAGATCACCGGCGCGACGACGAGCATCACCAACAAGGGATCGCGGTACGTGCCGCGAAAGTCCTTGCGGCCGAATGCAGCGATCGCCCGTCGAGACTTCACACTGCACAGCCCGGTCACGACACACCCGATTGCTCGATGACGTACCGGCCGAACATCAGCTGCGCCACCCGCCACAACAGAGCGAGACACGCCATCGGATACAGCACCGCATACAGGATCTGCCAGCCGGTCAGGGCCGTCTGCCCAAATGCCGCGCCGAGCAGAAGCATCGGACCCTGGATGGGTATCGCATAGAGGACCGGGTTGGGCCACACGCCGGAGTAGTGCAAAACCGGGGGCACCAGCATCACGGCAAGCGGGATGCTGGCGGCCAGAAACCAGTCGGTGACCGATGCAAACGGCAGCGACGAGATGAATCCGACCACGAGCATCAGCAGCGTGCCGAGCAGCACCCCGACGACCAGCGGTAGTGCGTCATACACGAATCCACTGGCAACGGTGGGGACCACGATCGCAACGACCAGGGAGATGGATACCAGGACAATGAGTTTGGCGGTCAGATACTCCCAGAACCGAAGCGGGGTGGAGATGACCGCGCCCAGGGTGCGTTCCTGCTTCTCGAAGAAAACCGATCCGCCGATGAAGAAGAAGCCGATGATCGCGATATCGCCGGCGAGAACGTAGGGTTCGGCGATCGGACGAAGATGACGCGGTAGCGGCAATAGCACCGCGAGCCAGATGAGTCCGGAGAAGAGGGCCGCGTGCAGGAACTTCTGCCGCATCTGGAGCGTGAGCTCGAGCCTGATGGCGGCGGCCAGGCGGGTCATGCCAGTTCCCGTCCGGTGACCTCGACGAACACGTCGTCCAGGCTGGCCTCACGACTATGGATGGTCTCGACATGGTGGTCCCGCAGCACCGCGTGGAATTCCGGGTCGTCGGCCAACCCGTCCATCGCGAACTCGGCGACGCGCAGCTCCTGATCGGCCACCCGGTACTGCACGCGCACCCGTCGGTGACTCCTGGCGATCTTGAGCTCGGCCGGGCTGTCGAGCGCGACAATACTGCCGTCGACCACGAAGGCCACCCGGTCACACAGCTCGTCGGCCGTCGCCATGTCATGGGTGGTCAGGAAAATCGTGCGGCCACGCGCTTTCAGATCCAGGATGATGTCCTTGACCTTGCGGGCGTTGACGGGATCCAGCCCCGAGGTCGGCTCGTCGAGAAAGAGCAGATCGGGGTTGTTGATCAACGAGCGCGCGAAGGTCAGCCGCATCTGCATTCCCTTGGAGTACTTGGCAACTCGGTCATTCGCGGCGCCGGTCAGACCCACCGCGTCGAGCAGTTGCATCGGATCGGCTGTCGGTTTGGCGTAGAGGGCGGCGAAGAACCGGAGATTCTCCAAACCGGTGAGTTTGTGGTAGTGGTTCGGCAACTCGAACGAGACGCCGATTCGCTGGTAGTAGTCCTGGCCCCAGTCCACCGGGTCGCGGCCCCACACCGTGGCCCGGCCACCATGGCCGCGCAGCAAGCCGATGAGCAGCTTCTGGGTCGTCGACTTGCCGGCTCCACTGGGGCCGAGAAATCCGAAGATCTCCCCATTTCCGACGCTGAAGTCCATGCCGCGTATGGCCGGTTCGTGCGCCTTGGGATAGCTGAAGGTGAGCCCTCGAACGTCGATGACCTCGGTCGCAATTCGCATAAGTGCCCTTCCGTGCAAGCCAGTATCGATTCCGACCAGACTTCCCGGAGCACCGTCAGCGACTGTACTAAAATTTCCGAAATTATTGAAGAGCAATCGGCGCGAGGAGGTTTCGCCATGCCCCAGTCCTCAGCCCTGCAGGACGCGGCCGAGCAGCTCGCTCTCGTGCTCACCGGTCACGGCCTGCAACGGATGACCGCGCGCGTGTTGGCCACCCTGTTGTTCACCGAGCACCCCAGCCTCACGATGGGGGATCTCTCAGAGTTGCTGAACGCCAGCGCCGGGTCGGTCTCCACCGCACTCAAATCGCTCACCTCCGTCGGCCTGGCCGAGCGTGTACCCGCACCGGCCAGCAGGCGCGACCATTACCGGCTTCGTGACGATGCCTGGGCCATCCTGTTCACCAGCCAGAACGAGACCATTCGGGCCATGCAGATTGCCGCCGACACCGGCATCGCGGCCGCTGACGCCGGCAGCCCGGCGTACCACCGGCTGGTCCAGATGCGCGATTTCTACGCCTTTCTCATGTCCGAGATACCCGACATCCTCGACCGCTGGCGACAACGGGAAGGGTGAGTCACCGCGCCACCCCTTGCCAACTCCACTCCGCCATTACTAGGATATGCAAGTATCTCCTGATCGAGATTCTTCGTGCACACCCTTCGGACGGACGCCATGACCACACAGATTCAGCACTTCATCAACGGCCGGCGCACCGACGCCGGCTCGACCCGCACCGCCGACGTGCTCAACCCCAGCACCGGCGAGGTCCAGGCGCAGGTGCTGCTCGCATCGGCCGCCGACGTCGACGCCGCGGTCGCCGGCGCCGCCGAGGCCCAGAAGGAGTGGGCCGCGTTCAACCCGCAGCGCCGGGCCCGGGTCTTCATGCGGTTCATCGACCTGGTCAACCAGAACGCCAACGAGCTGGCCGAACTGCTCTCGCTGGAGCACGGCAAGACGGTGGCCGACTCATTGGGCGACATCCAGCGCGGTATCGAGGTCATCGAGTTCGCGGTCGGCATCCCGCACCTACTCAAGGGCGAGTTCACCGAGGGCGCCGGCACCGGTATCGACGTGTACTCCATCCGCCAGCCGCTCGGTGTGGTCGCCGGTATCACCCCGTTCAACTTCCCCGCCATGATCCCGCTGTGGAAGGCCGGCCCCGCCCTGGCATGCGGAAATGCCTTCGTGCTCAAGCCTTCCGAGCGCGACCCGTCGGTTCCGGTGCGGCTGGCCGAACTGTTCATCGAGGCGGGCCTGCCGCCGGGCGTCTTCCAGGTGGTGCACGGCGACAAGGAGGCCGTGGACGCCATCCTGGAGCACCCCACCGTCCAGGCGGTCGGCTTCGTCGGCAGTTCGGATATCGCGCAGTACATCTACTCGGGCGCTGCGGCACACGGCAAGCGGTCCCAGTGCTTCGGTGGCGCCAAGAACCACATGATCGTGATGCCCGACGCCGACCTGGACCAGGCCGTCGACGCGCTCATCGGTGCGGGCTACGGCAGTGCCGGCGAGCGCTGCATGGCCATCAGTGTCGCGGTGCCCGTCGGTGAGGAAACGGCGAATCGGTTGCGGGCCCGCCTGGTTGAGCGGATCAACCAGCTGCGCGTCGGTCACAGCCTGGACCCCAAGGCCGATTACGGACCGCTGGTCACCGGGGCCGCGCTGGAGCGGGTGCGCAACTACATCGGTCAGGGCGTGGACGCCGGTGCCGAGCTGGTGGTCGACGGCCGCGAACGTGCCAGCGACGACCTCACCTTCGGTGACGCCGATCTGTCCAAGGGGTACTTCATCGGCCCCACCCTATTCGACCATGTCACCACCGACATGTCCATCTACACCGACGAGATCTTCGGTCCGGTGCTGTGCATCGTGCGGGCCGCCGACTACGAAGAGGCCCTGCGTCTTCCGACCGAGCACGAGTACGGCAACGGCGTCGCGATCTTCACCCGCGACGGTGATGCCGCCCGCGACTTCGTCTCCAAGGTGCAGGTCGGCATGGTGGGAGTCAACGTGCCGATCCCGGTGCCGGTGGCCTACCACACCTTCGGCGGCTGGAAGCGCTCCGGCTTCGGCGATCTGAACCAGCACGGTCCGGCCTCGATCCAGTTCTACACCAAGGTAAAGACCGTCACCGAGCGCTGGCCCTCGGGGATCAAGGATGGCGCCGAGTTCGTCATCCCGACGATGAAGTAGCTCGCGCGGATGAGCGCTTGCGCGAGGAGAAGATGACGGTGGACCTGTACGACCTCGATGACGACGAACGCGTGATCGCCGAGACGGCGGCCGCGTTCGCCGAGAAGCGCATCGCACCACATGCGCTGGAGTGGGACGAAACCCACCACTTTCCCACCGATGTGCTGCGCGAGGCCGCCGAACTCGGGATGGCGGCCATCTACTGCAACGAGGACGCCGGCGGCAGCGGGTTGCGGCGCCTCGATGCGGTGCGCATCTTCGAGGCACTGGCCGCGGCCGATCCCACCATCGCGGCGTTCCTGTCCATCCACAACATGTGCGCGTGGATGATCGACACCTACGGAACCGACGAGCAACGCAAGACCTGGGTGCCGCGGCTGGCGTCGATGAGCTCGATCGCCAGCTACTGCCTGACCGAACCGGGCGCCGGCTCGGATGCGGCGGCCTTGCGCACCAAGGCCGTCCGGGACGGATCGGATTACGTCCTCGACGGGGTGAAGCAGTTCATCTCCGGTGCCGGCGCCTCGGATGTGTACGTGGTGATGGCCAGGACCGGGGACCCCGAAACCACACCGGGCCCCAAGGGCATCTCGGCGTTCGTCGTCGAAAAAGGCTCCGCGGGGCTCAGCTTCGGTGCCAACGAGACGAAGATGGGCTGGAACGCCCAACCCACCGCGCAGGTCATCTTCGACGGTGTGCGGGTTCCGGCCGACGCCTTGCTCGGCGGCTCGGAGGGCACCGGCTTCGGGATCGCGATGAACGGTCTCAACGGCGGCCGGCTCAACATCGCCGCGTGCTCGTTGGGCGGGGCGCAGGCCGCCCACGACAAGACCGTCGGCTATCTCGCCGACCGGCAGGCCTTCGGCACCGCCCTGCTCGACGAACCCACCATCCGGTTCGCGCTGGCCGATATGGCCACCGCACTTGAGACATCCCGGAACATGTTGTGGCGCGCCGCAATCGCACTGGACAACAACCACCCGAACAAGGTGACGTTGTGCGCCATGGCCAAACGGTACGTCACCGATTCCTGCTTCGACGTGGCCGATCAGGCACTGCAACTGCACGGCGGATACGGGTATCTGCGCGAATACGGTCTGGAGAAAATCGTCCGGGATCTGCGCGTGCATCGCATCCTCGAGGGAACCAACGAAATCATGCGCGTGGTCATCGGGCGCGCGGCCGCCGCACAGGCCTCGGCTTAGAGGTCTAGAGAGGATTCGCCAATGAGCACCATCGCTTTCCTGGGACTCGGCCATATGGGCGGCCCGATGGCCGCCAACCTGGTGGCCGCGGGGCACACCGTCCGCGGGTTCGATCCGGTTCCGGCCGCCATCGAGGCGGCAAAGGCCAACGGCGTCACCGTCTTGCAGTCCGGGGCCGAAGCGGTGGCCGGGGCCGACGTGGTGATCACCATGCTGCCCAACGGCGCGTTGGTGAAGAGCTGTTACGCCGAGGTGCTGCCGGCCGCGTCCGCGGGCGCGCTGTTCATCGACAGCTCGACCATCTCCGTCGACGACGCCCGAGAGGTCAACAAGCTCGCGGCCGAACACGGCTACGCCCAGCTGGACGCACCGGTGTCCGGCGGCGTCAAGGGTGCGGCGGCCGGGACGCTGGCCTTCATGGTCGGCGGTGCCGCCGAAGCGGTGGAACGCGGCCGCCCCGTGCTGGAACCGATGGCGGGCAAGATCATCCACTGCGGCGACTCCGGTGCCGGGCAGGCCGCCAAGGTGTGCAACAACATGGTGCTGGCGGTGCAGCAGATCGCCGTCGGCGAGGCATTCGTACTGGCCGAGAAACTCGGCCTGGACAAGCAGTCGCTCTACGACGTCATCACCGGCGCCACCGGCAACTGCTGGGCCGTGCAGGTGAACTGCCCCGTTCCGGGACCGGTTCCGACGTCACCGGCCAACAACGACTTCAAGCCGGGCTTCGCCACCGCCCTGATGACCAAGGACCTCGGATTGGCGATGGCCGCGGTCGCCTCCACCGGCGCCACGGCGCCGCTGGGCACGCACGCCGCCGAGATCTACAGCAAGTTCGCCGCCGAGCACGCCGACAAGGACTTCAGCGCTGTCATCGAATTGCTGCGCGAAGGCTAACGGCACATCCACCAGTGCCGGTGCTGCCGCACACAACCGTCGACCGTCCACCCCGCGTAATCGGCACGGACGGCAGCGGCGCCGGTGAAGTCCTGGCCGGCGGTGTAGGCCGTCGGGACGACCACGGTGGCGAGCTTGGCGGCGGTCGCCGCGCGCAGCCCGTGCGCCGATCCGGTCACCGCCAGCGCGCACTCCGCACCGATGCCCAATTCCCACAGCGCGTGCCCGTGCAGATCCGGTTCGCGGGCCGGCGACAGGTCGTCCGGGGTGACGATGACCTCGGCGATCCCCTCCCCGATCAGCTGCCGCACCAGGGGTTCCACCCACACCGGAGATCCGGCGCTGATCGCCGCGATCGAGATGCCGGCGGCATACAGGCGGTTCGCCAGATCGACCAGCCCCGCACGCGGTGTCACGTCGCCGTCGAGCACCCACTCGACGAAGATGTCGTTCTTGGTGTGCTGGATATAGCTCGCGATCTCCGGGCTGATCCGCCCGTACCCGCGCCGGCGCAGGGCCGAGGCGATGCGACGGCGCTCGTCGCCGATCCGGACCAGCCTGCCGTACTCGGCCACCGACCAGCTGATATCGAAGCCGTGCTCGGCAAAGGCCGCGTTGAACGCGCGGCGCTGGCCGTCCCGCTCGATATCCCCCAGCGCGCCGTCCACGTCGAAGATGACGGCCCGCAGCTCCTCGACGACGGCCCCCGCGGGCCGCCCGGCATCCCACCAGAAACATCGCACAGGTGTGTCGCCCCGCATGCCTGACAGCGTGGCCCACGTCACACCTCCTCGGCCTCCCCCAAAGGGGGGATTTGGGAGGCCAACTTGCGGACAATGATCGCCATGGCAAGCCAGCCGGCGCCCGAGAGCGGATCGCGCATCCCCTTGCGCCTGGTCCTGGTCGACGACCACGAGATGGTGATCGAGGGGCTCAAGGCGATGCTCGCTGCCTTCGGTGACCGGGTGCAGGTGGTCGGCCAAGCCGTCGGCACCGACCGTGCGCTGGCCGTCGTCGACGACCTCGACCCCGACATCGTGCTCTGCGACGTCCGGATGCAGGGCTCCAGCGGGCTGGATCTGTGCCTGCAACTGCGTGCCCGTGACCCGAACCGCAAGGTCGTCATGCTGTCGGTGTACGACGACGAGCAGTACCTGTTCCAGGCGCTGCGGGTGGGCGCATCGGGTTACCTGCTCAAGAGCATCGGCAGCGACGAACTGGTCCGGCAGCTGGAATTCGTGCATCTGGGGCAGACCGCGCTGGATCCCGGGATGGCCGCCCGGGCCGCGGACACCGCCGCGCGCCTGCAGCGCGACGAATTCTGGCCGGGCGCCCGCCAGGGCCTCACCCAGCGGGAGAGCGAGATCCTGTCGTATGTGGTCAACGGGCTGTCCAACCGCGGGATCGCCACCAAGCTGGTGATCGGGGACGAGACGGTGAAGAGTCACCTCAGTTCCATCTACCGCAAGCTCGGCGTCACCGACCGCACCGGCGCCGTCGCCACGGCGCTGCGCGAGGGGATCTACCGATGAGCGACGCCGACGCTGCCCCCGGCCGGCCCGCGCCGGCCGACCGCAACGTCCTGACCGCCGATGGCGAGCTGACCCTGCTGCGCGAACTCATCCAGGCCGCGTCCAGCGGGCCGGGCGTGGAACCACTGGCCGCCGCGGCGGCCCGGATGATCACCGCGGCCACCGGCGCCGACGTGTGCTTCGTGCACGTGCTCGACGACACCGAACGGTCCCTGACACTTGCCGGGGCGACGCCGCCGTTCGACAGCGAGGTCGGCAAGATCCGGCTGCCGCTGGGCGAAGGCGTGTCCGGCTGGGTGGCCAGCCAGCGCGAGCCCGTGGTGATCATCGCCGACAAGGAAGCCGATCCACGCTACCGGCCGTTCGAGACGCTGCGTGGCTCCGATTTCACCTCGATGGTCTCGGTGCCGATGGAAACCGATCCTGGCGGATTGGTCGGGGTGCTCAATGTGCACACCGTGGCCCGGCGCGAGTTCGGTGCCCGCGACGTGGAACTGCTCCTGGTCATCGGCAGGCTGATCGCGGGCGCCATGCATCAGGCCCGGTTGCACCGGCAGTTGGTGGCCCGCGAACGGGCGCACGAGAACTTCGTCGAACAGGTGATCCAGGCCCAGGAGATCGAGCGCAGGCGGCTGGCCGGCGATATCCACGACGGTATCTCGCAACGGCTGATCACCCTGTCGTACTGGCTGGATGCCGCGACCCGCACGGTGACCGAAAGTCCCGCCGAACTGTCCAGGGCGGGCGATCAATTGGGCCGGGCCCGCGAACTGGTCGACCTGACCCTGCAGGAGGCGCGGGCGGCGATCGGCGGGCTGCGGCCACCGGTGCTCGACGATCTCGGGTTGGCCGGCGGGTTGGCCAGTCTGGCGCGCTCGGTCCCCCAGCTGCGCCTGGAGCTGGATCTGGCCGACGAGCGGCTGCCCGACCACATCGAGGTGGCGCTGTACCGGATCGCCCAGGAATGCCTGCAGAACGTCGTCAAACACGCGCAGGCCAGTACGGCTCGGCTGAGTTTCGGGGTGCAGGACGACACCGCGCGTCTCGAGATCGTGGACGACGGCGTCGGTTTCGACACCTTCGAGAACCCGTTGGGCAGCGACGAGATGGGCGGCTACGGCCTGCTGTCGATGGCCGAACGCGCCGAGATCGTGGGCGGGCGGCTCAACATCAGGTCCCGGCCGGGGTCCGGTACCGCCGTGACGGCGACCATCCCGGTGCCGTCGGTATGACCGGCCAGGCCGCCGGCTTCACCGCCCGCCTGCGAGACAGACCGCGACATCGGCATCTCCGAGAAGCTTCGCGCTGGTGGCGTCGAGGCCTGCGTCGGTGATCACTTCATCGAGCTCGGCCAAGCCGATGACGCGATACGCCGCGGTCGCACCGTATTTCGACGCGTCGGCGAGCAGGATTTTGCGTCGGCTCACCGCCATGGCGGCCTGTTTGAGCGCCAGTTGACTGGTGCGGCGCACAGTCAGCCCTCCGTCCAGGCTCCATGCACCCGTGCTGAGAAGACACAGGTCGAAAGTCAGCACCTCGAACATCCTGGTGGCCAAAGCCCCTGTGGTGGAGCCGCTTTCGGGGTCGATGCCGCCACCGAGATGGACGGCTTCGATCTGCGGGTGCTCCAGTAACGCCACCGCCGAGTACAGATCGTTGGTGACCACGGTGAGGTTTCTCTTGCGGACCAGATGCGGCACGAGCGCCTCGCATGTGGTGCCGGCGTCGATGAAGATCGTCGCGCCGTCGGCGACCCGGGTGGCGGCCTCGGACGCTATCGCTTGCTTGGCGGCGATCTGCAATTCCGCGCGTTGCCGCCGTCCCGTCGGCGTCTGACCATCACCGGCATCGGCGAGACGCACACCGCCGGCCACCGATTCGACGAGTCCGTCCGCCTCCAGCCGGGCGATGTCGCGGCGAACCGTCATGTGGGACACACCGAGCTCGTCCGTCAGCACCTTTGTGCTCAGCACACCGTGGACTCGCAGCAACTCCATCAGCGCTTTGTGCCGCTGGAAGGGGATCATCACTCACCTGACGCTCGTCGGATGCTTCGAGTGTGCCGGTGCCGAGCACACCTCGGCGGCGCGACGCACCCATCTCACTCAGTGTCACAAAAATTCACTTCTTCTGTTCACATCTGTGAAATCTTGTCGTATGGTGAGACGGTGATCACAGCACAGCGCACCTTGTCCCTGCTCGAACGCACGGGCGCCATCCTGATCCTTCGCACCGGGACGGCCGACAGCGCCGAGCGCATTGCACACGCCGCAATCGCCGGCGGTTTCACGGTCCTGGAGATCCCGCTGACCGTGCCCGACGCCCTCGGGGCGATCTCCCGCTTGCGCAAGGAGTACGGCGACGAGATCAGCGTCGGCGCCGGTTCGGTTCTCGATGCCGACCTCGCCGAACAGGCCCTCGACGCCGGGGCCACCGTCCTGGTCACTCCTCATGTCGCCCCGGACGTGATCGCCACCGCGAAGCCACGCGATGTCGCCGCCATCAGTGGCGCCTTCACTCCCACCGAGGTGGTGCAGGCACACCGAGCCGGAGCCGATGTGGTGAAGCTCTTCCCCGCCGAGCTGCACGGCCCGGCCTATCTGACGAGCCTCCGCGCCCCCCTGCCGCACATCCCGATCTGCCCGACCGGCGGCGTCACCCCGGACAACGTGGGCGAGTGGTTCGCTGCGGGCGCTGCAGCGGTCGGCGTCGCCGGCCACATCGCCCGCGCCGGTGGCCCAGACCTGGACGCACACCGAATCCGCACGGCCGCAACCGAATTCCTCGACCTCCTCGCGGACATTCGAGCCTGACCCTCCCGCCCAACCCAGCAACCGACCCCGAGGAACGCCCGCATGACCACTCCAGCCACGGCCTCTCACCGGCACACCGGCCAGACGCCCCGCCGCACCATAGCGGCCTCCCTCAACCGACTCCGCTGGATGTTCGTCGCGCTGCTGGTGCTCGGCGGGATCGTGAACTACCTCGACCGCAGCACGCTGAGCGTCGGCAACACGACCATCGCCGGTGACCTCGGCCTGTCCAACACTCAGATGGGCCTGCTGCTGTCGGCCTTCTCCTGGCCCTACGCGATCGCCAACCTGCCCGCCGGCTTCCTGGTCGACAAGTTCGGCCCCAAGAAGATGTACGCCGCAGCGGCCGGGGCCTGGTCCGCGGTCACCATGCTGACCGCGGTGGCCTCGAGTTTCGGCCCGCTGTACGCGGCACGGGTGGCGTTGGGCATCGCCGAATCACCGTTCTTCACATCGGGACTCAAAGTCGCGGAGCGCTGGTACGCCAAAGACGAACGGTCCATCCCGCTCGCCGTGGTCAACACCGGATCACAGATCGCCAACGCCATCGCACCGCCGCTGCTCACATTCCTCATCATCGCCTTCGGCTGGCGCGGGATGTTCGTCGTGCTGGGCGTTACCGGCGTCGCCGTGGTCGCGCTGTGGTGGCTTGCCTACCGCAACCCCACGCCAGAGGAGGAGGCGTCGATCAAGCAGAACAGCGTGCTCAGCGCAGAGGAACAGGAAGCGACCGATGCCGCCGGCGAGACGCAGGAGTCGACGATGCGGACCTGGGCAGCCCTGCTGGGCAAGCCCAACACCTGGTTCATGGTCATCGGCGCGTTCGGCATCTTCTACACAGTGTGGGTGTACCTGACCTGGCTGCCGGGCTATCTGGAGAAGTCTCGTGGCTTCAGCCTCAAGGAAGTCGGCTGGGTGGCCGCGCTCCCCTATCTGTGCGGCATCGCAGGCGTGCTTGCCGGCGGCTTCGCGTCCCGCGCGCTCGTGGTCCGCGGGCTCCCGGTGCTGCGAGCACGCAAGCTGCCCATCGTCGTCGGCGCCGTTCTCGCGGCCGCCGCCGTTCTGCCCGTGGCGTATGTGCAGTCGACCGTCCTGAGCATCCTGCTGCTGTGCGTGGGGTATTTCTTCGCCCAGGTACCGATTGGCGTGATCTGGACGCTGGCCTCCGACATCGCGCCCGACCATCAGGTCTCGTCACTCGGCGCAATCCAGAACTTCGGCGGATTCCTCGGCGCTGCCTGCGCGCCGGTGGTCACCGGAATCATCCTGGACAGAACCGGTGGCAACTATCACTACGTCTTCGTGATCGGCGGCGTACTGCTCCTGGTCGGAGCGGTGTCCTACGGACTGTTCGTCCGCGACAGGAGCCGGGCCTGATGACAGCTGCCACCCCGGTCGTCGCAGTGGTGCTCGGTCCGGCCGGGTCAGGCAAGAGCAGCGTGAGCCGGCGAGTGGCCTGTCGGCTCGGTGCCGCCCATCTCGACAAGGACACCATTGTCGGCGGTCTCACCGAAGAGATCCTGCGGCTGGCCGGCCATGACCCTCACGATCGCGACAACAATCCCTTCTACGTCGACAACGTCATGCCGCTCGAGTACGCGGCCCTGCTCCGAGTGGCCGGCGACTGCCTGAGAGCCGGCACGTCGGTGGTGCTGGACGCGCCCTTCGGGGCATTCCTCGACGACACCGACTTCCTGACCCGCGCAAGCCTGGAACACGAATGGCCACCGACACAACGCTTGGTGATCCGGGTGGTGACCGACGCCGACACGATTCGCCGCCGGATTGTCCGGCGAGGTCTGAGCCGGGACGCCTGGAAGCTGGAGCACTGGGACGAATTCTGGGCTCGCGCCAGCGCGCGAGACGTCCGCTGGTCAGACGTCGCTTGCGTCGACGTGGACAGCAGCGACTCCGTCGACCTGACGTTCCTCGACAGGATGCGCTGATCGGCTCTAGAAGTCCCCGGCGTGCCTGCGCAGTGTCTCGATGGCGCTGGCCAGCGCGCGGGAGTCCTCCGGCGAGACACCCACGTCGGCGAACACCTCCTTGTTCAGCGTCTCGGTGGCGTCCTCGACGGTGGAGCGGCCCAGGTCGGTCAACCGCACCAGCGTGGTGCGGCCGTCGGTCGGATGCGGCAGCCGTTCCACCAGGCCATCGGCCTCCAGCCGCCGGATCGCGTGGGTGACGCTGGTGACGTGCACCTGCAGGCGGTCCGATGCCTTGGTGATCGGCAGCGCGCCGCTGCTGCTGAACGCCAGCAGCCGCAGCAGTTCGAACCGCGAGAAACTGAGGTCATAGGGACGCAGCGCGGTCTCGACCCGGGCCAGCAGGATCTGGTGCGCCCGCATCACCGAGGTGACCGCCACCATGCCGTCGGCCACATCGCCCCAGCCCGCGCGTTCCCAGTTGGCGCGCGCCAGCGCGATCGGGTCACGGTGGTCCGGCGCAGAGGGCATCCCCTGTTCTTACCGCATGCGGTGACTCAGCCACCAGCGCGGAAACCCGCGACGGCGGACAACACGGCCCTGGTGGACTGCCGCACACCGATGGTGATGCGGACGCCACCGTCCCCGTAGTGCCGGACCCGCGGCCCGTCACCGTCGAACACCTGACGCCACACCGCCCGGTCGCCGCCGGGGGCGGGCAGGTAGACGAAGTTGGCCTGCGCGTCGGTGCTGTAGATGCCCAGCCTGGACAACTGGGTGCGCAGCCGCCTGCGCTCGGTGTCGATGATCCGGATGCGGTGGCGCATCTCGTCTTCGGCGTCGTAGCAGGCCGCCACCGCCACCAAGCCGGTGAGCCCGACACCGAACGGCAGTTGCATGGTCCACAGCCGGCGGGCCAGTTCGGGACCGCAGAACCCGTAGCCGATGCGCAAACCCGCCAGCCCGTATGCCTTCGAAAACGTGCGCACCACAACCAAATTCGGATGGCACAGCACCAGCTCCCGGGTGTCCAACCGGTGCTCTGGGGCCAGGAACTCGACATAGGCCTCGTCGAGCACGACGGTGGTGTCGACCGGCACGGCATGCAGGAAACGACGCAACGCCGCGGCCGATTCCACGGTGCCGGTGGGGTTGTGCGGCCGGCACACCACCACCACCCTGGCGCCGGCGGCGGCGGCCCCGGCCATGGCGTCCAGGTCGTGGTGACCGTAGGCGTCCAGTGCGACGGTGATCGACCGCAGCCGGGCGATCTGGGCGAAGATCGGGTACCCGTCGAAGGTCGGCGTCGCCATCACCATCGCGTCACCGGGCCGGGTGACCGCCTGCAGCACCTGCATGATGACGCCGGTGGCGCCGGTACCGATCACCACCTGCCCCTCTGCCACGCCGAGATGCTCGGCGATCAGGGCACGCAACCGCTGGGGCAGGAACTCCGGGTACCGGTTGGCCGCACCGATCGAGGCCACCAGCGCCGACCGCACCGACGGCAGCGGCGGGAACGGGATCTCGTTGAGCGACAGGGCAAACGGATCCTGCGCCGCGGGCAGGGTGTCGAACACCTCGGCCAGCACCCCGTCCGGGATGCTCATCGCCCGCCCCATCGGATGGCGGCCGCACCGGCGAAGTCGCCGGCATGCGCGAAGGCCGCCATCAGGACGGTGTCGCCGGCCTTCACCCGGCCTTCGGTGATCGCGCGGTCGAAGTTGACCGGGATCCCCGCCGCGAACAGGTTGCCGCAGTCGTCGAACGTGTCGACGTGCCGTTCCTTGGGCAGCTCCAGCGCCTCACGCCAGTTGCGCAGGAACACCCGGTTCGGCTGGTTGGTGACCAGCAGATCGATATCCCTGGGTGCCAACCCGATCCGGTCGCACACCGCGTAGGACACCTCGGGCACCTGGCGGTTGCCGCGGGCCAGCACCTTGGTGATCTTGGATTCGGTGAAGCCGATGCAACCCTCGCCGGGGCCGGCGGCCCACCACTTGCGCGGCGGATCCACCGCGATGGTCATGTCCCCGGCGAACTCACCGTAGGTGCGGCACTCCACATCCAGGATCGGTGACGTGTCCGAACACGTCACCAACCCGACGGCCGCGCCGTCACCCGGGACCGAGGCCTGGGCCTTGCGCCGCACCGTTTCCTGGTCGAAGATCTGGCCCGCCGCGTTCTGCGCGACGGCGATCAACGCGGTGCGTCCCTCGCCGGAGGCCAGCAGATTGCGGGCCATCTTCAGTCCCAACACGAATGCGGCGCAGCCACCGTTGTGCAGATCCACCACCCAACCCGGTTTCATACCGAGGCGATGCGCGATCGCCCCGCCGCCGCCGTAGAAGGGCATATCGGGCAACTGGGTGTGCGTGATCAGCACGTCGACCTCGGACAGCACGTCGGCGCCGTGCCTCTCGACCAAGCCGGCGGCGGCCCGTTCGATCATGTCGGTGGCGGTCTCGTCGGGTGCGACGTGATGGCGGTACTTGGGTGCCCGGAACATCAGGTTGTCCCGCAGGTCATCGGAGTCGGCGAACTGCGCGTAGTAGTCCGCACCGATCGGCTCGCCGGGCAGATAGGTGGAGACATCGATCAGGCTGACGCTCATGGACGGGGACCTCACTTCATCCAGTCGGGGGTGATCGGCAGGCCGTTGCGGTGCCGGTACTCGGCGATGGCCTTCAGGTTGCGCAGCTCCAGCTCGTGGCCGGCACCGAACATGTCCCAGAAATCGCCGACCCACACCGGGCGTTCCGGCGGCGCGGTCTCCGGGTAGGGGTTCTTGTCGTAGAACGGGTGGTGGCAGTTGGTCCACAGCACCACCGAACCCGGCTTGTCGAGGACGACCTGCGCGTCGACGACCCGCATCAGGTAGATCATCCACAGGTGATGGCCCTGATCCCAGGCGCAGTGGTAGTCGACGGTCATGGCGTCGCGGTTGGCCACCGTGCGGGTGAAGATCTTGGTCTCCGAACCGAGCCGGTCATAGGCCAACCACAGACCCTCCTCGTCGGTCGGCGTGAACCCGCGCAGGCTGTACGTCCACTCCTCCAGGCTGCGGGTGTCGGCCAGGTAGTCGAAGAGTTCGGCCGGCGGACAGTCGATGTAACCGTTCACGGGACAGAATTCACCGAACACCTGGTCGTGCGGATACACCGACCGCATCATCTCCATGATGATCGGGGTGGCCTGTTCGCGGGGCGAGGTCTCGATGCGGACCACCCCCTCGATGGGCTCGGTGATGTCAGCGAGTGCGGGCAGGGACATGGGCGGGGCTCTCCTTGTTCTCCAGAAATGGTGCAAACGGCGGAATTTCGTCGGCGGAGCATTCGATGCTGACCACCGACGGGCCCTCGGCGTCGAGGGCGGTGTGCAAAGCCTGTGGCAGTGCCTCGATCTCGGCGATGTCGACGGCGGGCAGGCCGGGGAACATCGCGGACAGTCCGGCGCCGAGCTTGCTCGGCGCGAAGCGGTTGTAGCTGTACAGGTCTCGGTAGAACAGTTGTTCGCGGGTGACGCACATGGCGTGGGCGTTGTTGTTGAACAACACCACGGTCACCGGCAGCCGGTACTGGATGGCGGTGTGCAACTCCAGGCCGTGCATGAAGAACGATCCGTCACCGGCGATGACGACGGTGCGCCGGCGACGTCCGAAACACATTCCGATTCCGGCGCCGAAGCTGTAGCCCATCCCGCCCATCCCGAGTGCCACCACGAATCGTCCGCCGCGCCGCACCGGCAGATGATGGATCGCGGCAGCGCCGGTGTTGCCGGCATCGACGACGATGTCGGCACCGTCGGGCAGTGCCCGGTCCAGCGCGGCCATCGCGTCGCGGTACCGGATCCCGTCACCGTGATGAGCCGGCGGACTCAGTTCGGCGTGCGGGATCCGTTCGGGCACGGTGACTCCCAGCGGACCGGACAGTGCGGCGTTGAGCATGCTCAGCGATCCGCGCAGATCGTCGGTGTGCACGTGCAGGCTGGGCGGGTACGGCGGTTCGGCCCCCAGCGACAGCACCGGGACCTGGGCCAGCGCGCTGTCCAGCCCGGCGCGCGCGGTGGCCGGCAGCCGGGTGCCGACCACGACACACACCGCACTGTCGGCCAGCGCGTCGGCCATCCCGGGATGGCCCATCACGCCGGTCACACCCAGCGCGGAGGAGGAACCGAGTCCGGGTGCACCGCTGACATCCTTGGCGTCGGGCACGGTGGCCACCCGGGCCCGCAGGATCGCGCGCAGCCGTTCCAGTTCGTCGCGGGCGTCGTCGCGGGCGACCTGTTCACCGGCGATGATCGTCACGGGACCGCGCACCCGGCGCAGGTGCGCGGCGATCGGAGCCGGATCGCCGATCGGAACGCTCAACGGCAGCGCAGCAGGCGCTTCGGCGCCGGCCTGAGCGTCAAAGAGACTCTGCTGCACGTCTTTTGGCAGCAACAACACCGCGGGGCCGCGGCGCGTGGCGGCCAGCGCCTCGGTCAACGCCTCGTCGACGGTCGCGGCGTCCACCACCCGCCGGCAGTACACCGACACCGCCGAGAACAGCGCCTGGGCGTCCAGCGCGCCACCCAGCCCGCTGGTGTCCTGGAAGGACCCGCGGCCGTCCATGGTCGTCGGCGGTTGACCGACCAGCGCCAGCACCGGGATCCTACTGGTCAGCGATTCTCCCAGCGCGGCAACCAGATTCAGTGAGCCGCCACCGGAGGTGGCGGCCACCACCCCCAGCCCGGCTCCGCCGCGGCGATAGCCGTCGGCCATCGTCGCGGCCGAGAACTCGTGTTTGGCCAACACCGCGGTGATGTCGTCACAGAAGTGGGCCGCGTCGTAGAGATCCTCGATATTGGCGCCGTCGACGCCGAAGATGTACCGTACCCCGTGCCGCGCCAGCCGACCGACGATGTGGTCGACGACCCGGTGTGTGCTGGTCACCTGTTCGGACACTGCTCACCCGCTTTCTCGTTCTGCAGGTGACACGGGCCCGGCCCGGATCGGGTTCACTCCCGGGGCCGATTCACAGGTTTCTTTCCAGCAACACCTTTCCGTCGTCCGCCGAAACCAGTTGCACGGCAGCGATTTCGTTTATCGGCAGCGGGGTGTTTCCGCTGGGTAGCGCCGTCGCGCCGGACAATCCGAGCCAGGTGGCGATCTGGTCGCGGCTACCGTCCTTGCCGACCACCACCATTCCCAGGTTCTGCGGCTTGGTGTTGCGCTGCCCCCAGTCGCCGTAGCTGCACGCCATGTCGATGCGGGTGCCCCAGCTGAAACCGGACATGGTGATGCTCGCCGCGATGGGCGTCTGGTTGACCTTGGTCATCTCCAGCGACGGCGCCGCCTGCTGGGTGGTGCCCTGCTGCAGGCCGAACACGTCGGGACGGACGGCCACCACGGCACCGACCGCCAGCAGCGCGGCCGCCAGACCGATGGCTCCCGTGGTCACCCACCGGGACCGGCGGCGGCGCGACCGCACCTGGTCGATCACCTGGTCGCGCAGTTCCGGCCGCGGGACCGGTTCGGGTTCGCCGGAATCCATCGCCTCGATATCGGCCACGTCGACCATCGCCAGCAGGGCCGGCATACCGGTCAGTTCGGCCACCGCGGCACTGCACCGGGCACAGCCACGCAGGTGCGCCTCGTATTCACGCCGCTCGGCCGGAGAGAGCGCACCCAGCACATAGGAGGCATCCCAGGTGGCGTACCGATCTCCGTCGGAGATCGTGTCGAACCCGGTCATCGCGTCACCCCCATCTCCTGCAGATTGAGACGTAAGGCCCGCACCGCGTAGTGCAGGCGGGACTTCACGGTGCCTTCGGCGATCTGGAGGTCGGCGGCGATCTGGGCGGTGGTCATCCCCTGGTAGTAGGCGCGCTTGACCACCGCGCGATGATCCTCGGAGAGTTCGCTCAGCGCGGTGCTGATGAGTAGCCGGTCCAGCGCGGAATCCACTTCGTCGGGGCCGGCCCGGTCGGCGGCCTGTTCGACGTCGGGGGTACCGGTCTCGTTGCGATACCGAGCACTCCGCCGTTCGTCGATGACGAGATTACGCGCGACGGTGAACAACCACGCACGTGCGGGGCGGTCCGGATCGGCGGTCACCTCGGGATGCCGCCAGGCGCGCAGCAGCGTTTCCTGCACCACGTCCTCGGCGCGGGCGGCATCGCCCGTCAACCGCAGGGCATACCGCCACAATGCGCCCGCGTGCTCGTCATACAGCACCCGCATCATTGCGGCCTCCGGATCGTCCACTCCCAACCTCCGTCTCTGACACGACGTGGGTGGTGATCCGGTTCAAAGGTACGCGTTTGCCCGAATCGGCGCGTCAAGCCTGCAACAGGGTCAGGATGCGCGGCCCGTCCTCGGTGACCGCGACGGTGTGTTCCCAATGCGCGGCGCGGGAGCCATCGGTGGTGACGACGGTCCACTCGTCGTCGAGGATCTTGGTCTTGGTGGTGCCCAGGGTGAGCATCGGCTCGATGGCCAGCACCGAGCCGACCGCCAGGTACGGACCCCGCCCCGGTGACCCCTCGTTGGGCAGGAACGGGTCCATGTGCATCTCACGGCCGATGCCGTGGCCCCCGTAACCGGCGACGATGCCGTACTTGCGGGCGTGGCGGGCCTCCGCAGCGCGGGTGCCGGTCTCGATGGCGTGCGACACGTCGGTGAGCCGGTTACCCGGAACCATCGCCGCGATGCCGGCCTCCATCGACAGCCGGGTGGCCTCGGAGAGCAGTTCGTCGGCGGCGATCAGCGTGCCGACACCGAAGGTGACGGCCGAGTCGCCATGCCACTTGTCCAGGATCGCCCCGCAGTCGATCGAGACCAGGTCGCCGTCGGCCAGTACCTCGTCATCGGACGGGATACCGTGCACGACGCGGTCGTTGACGGACGCACAGACGGTGGCCGGATAGCCGTGGTAGCCGAGGAAGGACGGCACCCCGCCGCCATCGCGGATCACCGCCTCGGCGACGCGATCCAGTTCGCCGGTGGACACCCCCGGCGCCGCGGCCCGCTGGACGGCCTGCAACGCCGCCGCGACGAGCGCACCGGCGGCCGCCATGGCATCGAGCTCACCGGCACTGCGCTGCGCAACGGTCTTACGCCGCCCGGGCACCGAGATCATGGTCGCCTACTTCAGCGGCCGAGCGCGTGCAGCGCCCGCGCGAACACCTCGTCCAGGGAGCCCACGGCGTCGACGGTCTTCAGCTCACCGGCGTAGTAGTCCAGCAGCGGCGCGGTTTCCTCGCGGTACACCTTGAACCGGTTGCGGATGACCTCTTCGGTGTCGTCGGCGCGGCCGCGGCCCTTGAGGCGCTCGACCAGTTCGTCCTCGGGGACCCGGAACTCCACCACCGCGTCGAGCGTCAGGCCGCGCTTGGCCAGCATCTCCTTGAGCGCCTCGGCCTGTTCCACCGAGCGCGGGAAGCCGTCGAGGATGAACCCGGCGGCCGCGTCGTCGGCGTCGATGCGGTCGTCGACCAGCGCGTTGGTCAGCGTGGCGGGCACCAGGTCGCCGGCATCCAGGTACTTCTTGGCTTCCAGACCCAGCGGCGTCCCGTTGCTGATGTTGTGCCGGAACAGGTCGCCGGTGGAGATCTGCGGGATCCCGAGCTTCTCGGCCAGTTTCTCTGCCTGTGTGCCTTTTCCGGCACCTGGCGGGCCGAGCAAAACGATTCTCACTTCAGGAACCCTTCGTAGTTGCGCTGCATGAGCTGGCTCTCGATCTGTTTGACCGTGTCGAGGCCGACACCGATCATGATCAGCACGGCCGTACCGCCGAACGGCAGGTTCTGTACCGACCCGGAGTTACCGATCTCCAGGAACAGGTTGGGCAGCACGGCGATCACACCGAGGTAGATCGATCCCGGAAGAGTAATACGGCTCAGCACGTAGCGCAGGTAGTCCGCGGTCGGCTTGCCCGGCCGGATACCCGGGATGAAGCCACCGAACTTCTTCATCTCGTCCGCCCGCTCGTCGGGGTTGAACGTGATGGAGACATAGAAGTAGGTGAAGAAGATGATCAGGCCGAAGTAGATCGCGATGTACACGGGATCGGCCGGGTTGGTCAGGTAGTTCGCCACGAACCGGTCCCACCAGCCGTTACTGGGCTCGGACCGGCCGCTCTGGATCAGCTGGGTGATCAGGTGCGGGATGTAGATCAGCGACGACGCGAAGATCACCGGGATGACGCCGGCCTGGTTGACCTTCAGCGGCAGGTAGGTCGACGTGCCGCCGTACATGCGCCGACCGACCATGCGCTTGGCGTACTGCACCGGGATGCGCCGCTGGCCCTGCTCGACGAACACCACGCCGACGATGATCGCCAGGGCGGCCACACAGACGGCCGCGAAGACCAGGCCGCCACGGCTGTCCAGGATGGTCTTGCCCTCGGACGGGATGCGAGCGGCGATGCCCGCGAAGATCAGCAGCGACATGCCGTTGCCGATGCCGCGTTCGGTGACCAGCTCGCCCATCCACATGACCAGCGACGCGCCTGCGGTGAGCACCAGCACGATGACGATCAGGCCGAAGATCGAGGTGTCGTCGATGATGTCCAGGTTGCAGCCCTGCAGCAGGCCGCCGTTGGCGGCTAGGGCCACGATGCTGGTGCCCTGCAGGATGGCCAGCGCGACGGCCAGGTAACGCGTGTACTGCGTCATCTTGGCCTGGCCGGCCTGGCCTTCCTTGCGCAGCTGCTCGAACCGCGGGATCACCACCGTCAACAGCTGCACGATGATGCTGGCGGTGATGTAGGGCATCACGCCGACGGCGAACACCGTCAGCTGCAGCAGCGCGCCACCGGAGAACAGGTTGATCAGCGAGTAGATCTGCGCGGAGCTGCCCCCACTGACCTGCTCGATGCATTTCTGCACGTTGGGGTAGTTGACGCCGGGCGACGGGATCGATGCGCCGACCCGGTAGAGGATCACGATTGCCAGCGTGAACAGGATCTTGCGCCTGAGGTCGGCCGTCCGCAATGACGAGATGAAAGCCGAAAGCACTCTTCCTCCTGCGCAGCCGAGCACTTGTCGCGGCGTGCCAATGGGGCTGGTTGATCCAGCGTTTTGGTCAAGTCGTGCGCGGTGCCCGGTTCAGCTGCTCCCAGCCTGCACAGTCGCGCGTCAAACAGTCTACGAGAGTAACAGTTGGCCGCCGCTGTCCCGTCCCCGGTGGAACGGACGGCGCCCGCCCGCACACCGTGTCATCGGGGCATCTTCGCCTCGATCGCGGCGGCGATGTCGGCGGCCGCCGCGATGGGCTGCGGCTGCTGCGGCTTGCAGGCCTGGATGTCCAGGATCAGGTTCGCGGCGACGGCCAGCGCGCGCTGGCAGGACCGGATCTGGTCACCTGCCGTGCGGGTGTACGGCATCGTCAGCACGCTGTCCGACTTGTCCAGGCTGCCGCTCACCCACTTGGGCAGCGTCTGCTCGTTGAGTCGGATGTTGACCGTGTGGTTCGTGCACTTGGACCACCGGCCGGCCGAATCGTCGAAGAACGCCCGGGCCGCGTCGGCCGTGCGGTAGGTGACCGCCGACTGCACCACGAGACTGTCCCATTGGTCGCTGTTGGGTGTGCGCAACATTTGCTGGCGCAGCGTCTTGTAGTGGCTGGGGTCGTAGATCGGGGCCTCGTTGACCTGCCACACGCCCAGGCAGTTGAGGTTGGGCAGCAGGTTCCGGTGATCACCCATCACGTCGACCGGGTTGTGTGGCGTCATACCCGAGGTGCCCATGATCGCGTCCACGTCCTTGGCGCTCAGCAGCAACCCCGGCAGCGCCGAGTCGGCCACGGGTTTGGGTGCCGCGGCGGCACCCGACTCCGATCCCGACGAGCAACCGGCCAGCCCGAGGGCGAGGGCGAGCGCCCCCACAACGATGATCTTCACCGGGTCAGGCGTGCGTCCCGGCCGCGGCGCAGGCTTCCTGGACCTTGGTGGCCTGGTTGTTCATCTCGGTGGCGGTGCTGTTGAGGCTGTCACCGGGAATGCGCAGTCCCATCTTCACCAGCAGCTTGGTGGCCCCCAGCGACCAGGTCCGCATGGGGTCGGAGATGTCGCCCGGCAGCCCCGGCGTGTTCGCGGCGTCCATGGCCATACCGGCCGCCTCGCGCAGCGCGGTCCGCCCGGTGGTATTGCTGCTGGCCACCGCCGGGTCGTTGTAGTCCGAGCCCTCGAACGAATCGGCGAAATCGCCGTAGTACGTGGCGGATGCGTCCAGCACCTGGGCGAACTGCCCGCATGCCGCGACCGCCGCGGGATCGGCGTTCTCCGATGTGATGGCGCCGACCTGCACCTGGGTCACCTGCGCCGCCGGGCCGGGGGCCGCGGTATCGGAATCGACATCGTCGGCGTGGGCGGTGACGGCGCCGGCCAGTCCGATGCCGAACGCGACGATCGACACCACCCCGGCCCTTCCGGTCGTGGCGACCAACCGAGATGACTTCACGACTCTTCCTCCAAATACGTTCGGTTCACGGCCCCGGCTGACGAACCGGCGCCGAGACGGCAACTCGACTCACGGTCCATTCGTCACGTGTCCAAACGGTGAACGAGCACCCAACGACCGGTTTCCATTCACCGTCCATTCGTTTGCGCCGGTCTGTGGGAATCATTGGGAGCGATTGTGATTCCGAAAAGAACCCCAGCTCGAAGACGCCCACTCGACGGGAACAGGGCGTGGATTATTCGCCCGCCGTTCACCGTCTGGAAACCCGGTCATTGGACGCTTCGTCGCGACGTATTCGTTACACATCCGTTGAACTCTGGATTCGACCACGAGAGGGCGATTTCACCACCATGATGAACCAACTTGCCGCTCTGGCTGCCTGCGTGCTGGTGCCGGTTGCGACTGCACCTCTCGCGCTGGCGGACCCGGTGCCGCCTCCCCCGGCCCCCGATTCCGCAATCGTGCCAGTGGATCCCACCAATCCGCTGCCGCCCGAGGGCGCCGTTCCGTCCGGGGCCCCCGGCGTGCTGAACACCCCCGACGGTTGGCACCTGGAGGTATCCGGAAGCAACGAGACCCAGCTGCCGGTGGCCCCGCTCACCACCGCCATCTCGTCGCGCGAGTACCTGGTCGCCGGCACCTTCACCGGCAAGATCACCGGTAGCGGCAAGACGAAGCTGACCGGCGGCAGCCTGGAGGCCGGTGAACAGATCGGCTGCGGCATCATCTCCGACGAGACCGAGATCAACCCCGGCGCCAGCCTCAGCCCGGGCATCAACCTCCCGTTCACCAACGCCACCACCGGTATTGGCGTTTCGCTGCAGGGCAAGATCTACCTGAAGCCGGGCACGGTGACCACGGTCGCCATCGACAAGAAGAAGTTCAAGGGCACCACGACCCGCGTCACCATCACCGGCGTGCGCATCAAGACCGATCAGTGCGCCGGTCAGTCGTTCATCCGCTCGTACGCCACGTTGACGAGCTCGACCGACAACACCGATGACGTGATCACCTACCTCGGTGTCACCAAGGCCGTCTGACCACCTGCCAACCGGAACGGAAGAAAACATGTTGAAGCGTTTTGCCATTGCGGCCACTTGCATGGCGCTCCCGCTCGCGACCGCGCCGCTCGCGCTGGCCGATCCGCCGGTCGAGGACGCCGGCCCGCCGCCGGACAACGGTGTGGTCGCGTCGGCCGAGCCCGGCGTCGTGACCACCCCGGACGGCTGGGTGCTGACGGTCGCGGCCAAGGATGAGACCCAGCTGCCCGTGGCGCCGCTGACCACCGCCGTCTCGTCGCGCGAATACCTGGTGGGCGGCACGTTCACCGGCACGGTCACCGGTAAGGGCAAGACCACGCTCAAGGGCGGCACGCTCGAGGCCGGTTACCAGATCGGTTGCGGCATCGAGCTGGGCCAGGTCCGCCTGATCGGCCAGGTCGGTGCGCAGGTCAACTTCGGCCTGGTCACCGGTGTCGTCCCGACCGGTGTGTCGTTCCCGATCTCGGGCACCATCGAGATCCACGCCAAGCCCGGCACGGTGTCCAACGTCGCCGTGGACAAGAAGGAATACAAGGCGGCGCCGGTGCGCGTCACCTTGAAGGACACGCACATCAAGGTCGACGGTTGCGTCGGTCAGTCGTTCCTGCGCTCCTACGCCACGCTGACCAGCTCGACCGAGGACACCGACGACATCGTGGCCTACTACGGCGTGACCAAGTCTGTCTGACATCACCATGGTCGTCACGCCAGATCGCTACGTCCGCAACCGATTCGCGGTTGCCATGGCAGCCGGCGTGGCCGGAATCGCAGCGGCGGTCGCCTTCCCGGCGGCCGCCGTTGCGGATCCTCCGGCTCCGGATCCGCTGCCCGCACCGGGTGATCCCGCTCCCCCGCCACCGGCCGGTCCGACGGTGCCCGTGATCGGTGCGCCATTGGGTCCCGAAGGTTTCAATGTGTTGGCCCAGAACGGTTTACCGCCGGCACCGGTGACCGGCGCGCTCGGGGCGCCCGCGGTCAACGGGCTGGACCGGGATACCGTGCTCGGTCAACTACCGGCCCCGTCGGCTCCCGGCGCCAATCCGGGAACCCCGCCGAACCTGAACGTGTTCAACAACGCCTACGGGCTTCCGCAGTGCCTGGTGCCGTCGGCACCCGGCAAGTGCGAGCAGTTCGACGTCGAACCGGGCCAGGAGAATGCGGATGTGAGCAAGCGGGAATGGTTCGGCCGGTACATCGACCTGTACCGCGACGGCCGGCTCCGGGGTGGGTTGCTCGGTCAGATGCCGCAGCAGCAACTCGGCGAGCCGCTGCCCGGTACCGCGCCGCCCCCGGGCACCAACATTCCGCCCGGCCTCGTGCAGTACCTGCCCGACCCGCCGCCGGACGGTGCGCCACCTGTTCCGGCACCGGCACCGCCGGGCTGATCGTTGACGATGGGAGAGGCCGCGCCCCAACGGCTTCGGCACAACGGGGCGTGGCCTCTGTCATCAACGCGAACCGCTGATCATCGGCTCATCGCGGGGCGCCCCGAATACCGATGCGCGCCTCTCTCAGCAAATATCAGACATCACCGATTGGCTAGTTGTACAACTTCTGTTCACCCTGCGTCAAAGGCGGCGAATTCCCGTCGTTCACATGGCAATAACCAGTTCAAGAGGTATCGATCCCATCGCTGACGATGAGGAAAACTCTTGCTAAAGTCAGCCATCGCAGCAAGTCTTCTTGCGTATATTCATCTCGATCAATCGAGCACTCAAATAAGGGGTTCCGGTGCGAACAGTCCTGCAGTTACCCGTTGCCGCACTCACCGCGGTGTGCATTTCTGTACCAGCGGCCGGCGCACCGGTGGCGCACGCCGCCAGTGCGGCCCCCGGGGCCGCGACGCACGTCTCGACGGCGGACGTCAGTCTGGCCGCGGCGCGCTCTGACCTGAGGCTGGTCTTCGCGAGGGTCGGCGGACAGCCGGCCGTCGGCACCGCTGTTGCGGGTGCGTCCGCGAAGCCGCAGGTGGAGATCCTCGCGCTGCCGCCAAGTGCCGCAGCCGAAGTCGCCACCAACGGTACGAGCGGGGTTTCCTCGGCGGTGGTCGAGGCGGGCCGGGTTGCCGCCACCAAGATCCTGGCCGCCGCCAACGAGGCGTCGTTGTCCACCGTGACCGCGAGCGCCACCCCGACCGACAACGTGTTGTCCCGTGCGCTGCAGGGTGTTTGGAACTTCGGCCTGTGGACCGGCTCCAGCAGCGTCCCGCCACTGCCCGCCGGCTTCGACACCAAGACCTACACCTCGATCCTCAAGGTGCTGTCGAACCTGGTCAACGTCGGCCTGCTGCCCTTCACCGTGGCCAACCAGGTGCTGCAGGGCCAGTGGAGCGCCATTCCCACCAACATCACCAACACCCTCAACACGTTCACCACCTCACTGGGCCGGCTGCCGGCCTCGTTCCAGGAGACGCTGAACTGGATCATCAACGGCACGGTCCCCGCCGCCTCGGCGACGACCGCCAGCGCGCTGGCGGCCACGCCCGGTGCCACCTCGACCGCGACCGCGACCGCGACCGCAACCGACAACGTGTTGTCCCGTGCGCTGCAGGGTGTTTGGAACTTCGGCCTGTGGACCGGCTCCAGCAGCGTCCCGCCACTGCCCGCCGGCTTCGACACCAAGACCTACACCTCGATCCTCAAGGTGCTGTCGAACCTGGTCAACGTCGGCCTGCTGCCCTTCACCGTGGCCAACCAGGCGCTGCAGGGTCAGTGGAGCGCCATCCCCACCAACATCACCAACACCCTCAACACGTTCTCCACCTCACTGGGCCGGCTGCCCGGCTCCTTCCAGGAGACGCTGAACTGGATCATCAACGGCACGGTTCCGGTCACGACGGCGACGACCGCCAGCACCGCGCTGGCCACGCCCGCGGCCAACGCCACGGTGTCGCCCACTGCGACGGCGTCACCCACTGCGACCGCCACTGCCACCGACAATGTGCTCAGCCGCGCACTGCAGGGCGCGTGGAACATCGGCCTGTGGACCGGCTCCAGCAGCGTCCCGCCGCTGCCCGCCGGCTTCGACACCAAGACCTACACCTCGATCCTCAAGGTGGTCTCGAACCTGGTCAACGTCGGCCTGCTGCCCTTCACCGTCGTCAACCAGGCGCTGCAGGGTCAGTGGAGCGCCATCCCCACCAACATCACCAACACCCTCAACACGTTCTCCACCTCACTGGGCCGGCTGCCCGGCTCCATCGGGCAGACCCTGCACTGGATCGTCACCGGAACCGCCACCACCGCCACGACCGTCAAGCCGACCACGCTGGCGGCCGGCGCCACCACCGCGGTCGAGGGTGCGGCCACCACCGCCGTCACAGGTGCGACGGCCGAAGCGGTGACCGGCAAGGGCGCCAAGAGTCCGACCGGGACGAGCACCGACACGAAGGGCACCAGCGGCACGGGCACCGACACCGGCACCGGCACCGGCACCAAGGACGGCACCGACGGTGCGGGCACCGGGGCCACCCCGGGCGGCACGGGCGGCACGGATACGGGTGGCACCACCGATCCCTCGGGCACCGAATCCGGCTCCACCGGCGGATCGACGGGCGGGTCGACGTCCGGCTCCACGGGCGACACCAAGGCCGGTGACACCAAGACCGGTGACGCCAAGGCCGGCGATACCAAAGCCGGTGACACCAAGACCGGTGACGCCAAGGCCGGCGATACCAAAGCCGGTGACACCAAGACCGGTGACGCCGCCACCGACACCACCAAGAGCTCGACCACCGGCAAGCACAGCGCCGGCAACGGGGCCTACGGCCGGCACGCCCGCCAGGACGACGGCAGCGGCTCGACCGCGTCGGCTTCGACCGGCACGTCGACCACGTCCTCCACCGGCGGCCGGCACCGCAAGCCCGAGGGCGGCAGCTCGACCGGCTCCACCGGCTCCTCGTCCTCGTCGACGGGCGGCGAACACAGCTCGGCCGCATAACACCGGCCCGCCATCGACGAGGCCCTCAGCGTTGCGCTGGGGGCCTCGTTGCTGTCCGGGTTGTCGTCTGGATGGGCATTCAGTTTCGAGGCGTACAGTCGAGGTTGTTCATTACATCAGCTAACTAAAGTGGGACAGGGGGCTTGTGATGCCACGCGTAGACGGTGACACCTGGGATCTGGCGTCCAGCGTCGGGGCCACCGCGACCATGGTCGCGGCCGCACGGGCGATCGCCTCGGCGGCACCGGAGCCGGTGATCGATGACCGGTTCGCCGCACCGCTGGTGCGGGCGGTCGGCGTCGACTTCTTCACCAAGCTCGTCGACGGTGAGCTCACCGAATCGGACCTGGGCGACGACCCGCAGATGAACATCGTGCGATTCGCCGACGGCATGGCCGCGCGCACCCGGTTCTTCGACGAATTCTTCGAGCAGGCAACAGCTTCCGGGATTCGGCAGGCCGTCATCCTGGCCGCGGGCCTGGATGCCCGTGCCTACCGGCTGGACTGGCCGGCCGGCACCGTGGTGTTCGAGATCGACCAGCCCGACGTCATCGAATTCAAGACGCGGACGCTGGCCGACCTGGGCGCGGAGCCGACCGCGGAGCGGCGCACCGTGGCAGTGGACCTGCGTGAGGACTGGGTGTCGGCGTTGCGGGCCGCCGGATTCGACCCCTCGGCACCGACCGCATGGATCGCCGAAGGCCTGTTCGGCTATCTGCCGTCGGAGGCCCAGGACCGGCTGCTCGACCTGATCACCGAGAACAGCGCCCCGGGCAGCCGGGTCGCCGCCGAGGCGGTACCCGGCATCGCCGACGTGGACCACGACGCGGTCCGCGAACGGATGAAGTCGGTGACCGACCAGTGGGCCGAGCACGGATTCGACCTGGATTTCGGCGAACTCGTCTACCTGGGTGACCGCACCGACGCGGCCACGCACCTGGACACCTTGGGCTGGGAAACCTCGACGGCAACCTCCAACGAGCTGCTGGCCCGTTACGGCCTGCCGGTGCTCGACGAGGAGGCTCAGTTCGGGCAGGCCTACTACATCACCGCGGCGAAGTGATGGCCCGGTCGGAAGCCGACAGCTGGGACCTGGCCTCCAGCGTGGGCGCGACCGCGACGATGGTGGCGGCCGCCCGCGCCCTGGCCACCGCGGAACCCGACGCCATCATCGACGATCCGTTCGCCGCGGACCTGGTCCGCGCCGTCGGCGTGGATTTCTTCACCCGATTGGTCGACGGCGATATCGAGATTCCGGACGACACGGCGGCCGGCGGCATCCGGCTGATCACCGACACCATGGCGGTGCGCACCCGGTTCTTCGACGACTTCTTCGAGCAGGCCACCGAAAACGGGGTACGCCAGGCGGTCATCCTGGCCTCCGGGCTGGACACCCGGCCGTACCGGCTGTCCTGGCCGGCCGGCACCGTCGTCTACGAGATCGACCAGCCCGAGGTCATCGCGTTCAAGACGCAATCGATGGAGGCACTGGGCGCCGCCCCGTCCGCCGAACGCAGAACCGTGGCTGTCGATCTGCGCGACGACTGGCCGGCGGCGTTGCGCCAGGCCGGGTTCGACAGCGGCGCCCCGTCCGCATGGAGTGCCGAGGGGCTGCTGATGTACCTGCCGCCCGAGGCCCAGGACCGGCTCTTCGACCACATCACCGCGCTGTCGGCGACCGGCAGCAGGCTGGCCACCGAACACCACGGCGGCGATTTCGGGCAATCGCTCGGCGAGCGGGCCAAGGAGATGTTCGACCGCTGGGGCCCACAGGGTTTCGACCTCGACCTCACCCAGCTGTTCTATCCGGGCGAGCGCAACGATGTCAGCGACTATCTGTCCGCCCGCGGTTGGCAGGTGCGCAGCCGCGGCCGCCGCGACCTCTTCGCCGACTACGGGCGGGAATTCCCCGACCTCGCCTCCCCGCTGCGCCAGTCGGTGTCCATCACCGCCATCCGTGACTGAACCACTCACCGAGGACTCGCCATGGCATCCAACACAACTCAACGCTCCGACGGCGACACCTGGGATCTGGCCTCCAGCGTCGGCGCCACCGCAACGGCGGTGGCCGCCGGCCGTGCCATCGCCTCCCAAGGACCCGACCCGCTGCTGACCGACACGCTCGCCGAACCACTGGTCCGCGCCGTCGGGCTGGAATCCTTCGTCAAGCTGATCGACGACGAACTCCCCCCGACCGACGATCCGGTCATGGACCGCCGGCACATGCGCGAACAGATCGCGGTGCGCACCCGGTTTTTCGACGATTTCTTCATCGACTCGGCCGCGGCGGGCATCCGGCAGGCTGTCATCCTGGCATCCGGACTCGACACCAGGGCCTATCGGCTGGGCTGGCCTGCCGGCACCGTGGTGTTCGAGGTCGACCAACCCGACGTCATCGCCTTCAAGACCCAGACGCTGGCCGGCCTCGGTGCCGAGCCCACCGCCGACCGCCGCGCCGTCGGCATCGACCTGCGTGACGACTGGCCTACCGCATTGCGCGCGGCGGGATTCGACCCGGGCACGCCCACCGCCTGGATCGCCGAGGGACTACTGGTCTACCTGCCGCCCGAGGCGCAGGACCGGCTGTTCGACAACATCACCGCGTTGTCGGCGCCGGGCAGCCGGCTGGCCACCGAGGAGATGGACCTCTCCGCGCTACCCGAGGACTGGGCCGAAAGACTGGCCGAACGGTCCAAGCGGTTCGGTACCGGGATCAATCTCGCGGAGCTGTTCTATCACGGAGAGCGCGCCTCCGCAGCGACGTACCTGGGCGGGCACGGCTGGCAGACCACGGTACTGAAGACGGCGGATGCGTTCTCCGCCAACGGGTTCGAGCAACCCGATGACGAGTGGCGGGCGCTCGGTGCAGACTCGGGCTACCTGTCCGCGACCTTGGGACGATGACCGGAAGGATGATCATGGCCCGCACCGACGACGATTCCTGGGATGTGGCCTCCAGCGTGGGTGCCACCGCCACGCTGGTGGCCGCCGGCCGTGCCATCGCCAGCACCGACCCGCACGGGTTGATCGACGATCCGTACGCCGCGCCGCTGGTGCGCGCCGTCGGCATCGACTTCTTCACCAAGATGGTCGACGGGGACCTCGATCTGGCCGATATCGCGCCGGACGCGGCGCAGCGGGCCCGCGCCAATATCGACGAGATGGCCGTCCGGACAAAGTTCTTCGACGACTACCTGATCGCCGCCACCGGCACCGGTATCCGGCAGGTGGTCATCCTGGCCTCCGGCCTGGACTCCCGCGCCTACCGGCTGGCGTGGCCCGCGGGGACGGTGGTCTACGAGATCGACCAGCCGGAGGTGATCGATTTCAAGACCCGCACGCTGGCCGGTCTGGGTGCCGAGCCGACGGCGCAGCGCCGGACCGTGTCCATCGACCTGCGTGAGGACTGGCCGGCCGCGTTGCGGTCGGCCGGATTCGACCCGGCCGCCCCGTCGGCGTGGCTGGCCGAGGGCTTGCTGATCTACCTGCCGCCCGACGCCCAGGACCGGCTGTTCGACCTCATCGACGAGCTCAGCGCCCCGGGCAGCACGATGGCCACCGAGTTCGTGCCCGGACTGCGGGACTTCGACGCCGAGCGGGCCCGCGAGGAAACCGCTGCCCTGCGCGCCCACGGCCTGGACCTCGACATGCCGTCACTGGTCTACCCGGGTGAACGGCATTCCGCCGTCGACTATCTGGGATCGCGCGGCTGGGAGATGACCGGAACGCCCCGCGCCGATCTCTTCGCCCGTTACGGGCTGCCGCTGTCCGCGTACGTCGAGGGCAACCCGATGGCCGAGATCATCTACATCAGCGGCACTCAGAAACGGTAGTCGCCCAGCCACAGTGCGGTCACACCGGTGACGGCACTGTGCGCCTGCTCCAGCGCGCCGACCATCGACCGGCCCAGCAACGCGCCGACCGCCTGCGGCAGCGATGCCGCCACCGGCTGCGAGGACGCCTTGGGCCGCAACATATCCAGCATCGACGACCCCGGATAGCCGACCAGTCGCACGGCGGCGTCGGGCGCCAGCCCGGCGAGCACCTTGGCCCGGGTCACGGCGGTCCGCAGACCGCCGAGCTCGTCGACCAACCCGCGATCCAGGGCATCGGCACCGGTCCACACCCGGCCGCGGGCCACCGCATCCACCGCCTCGACGCTGAGGTCACGACCGTCGGCGACGCGCTGCACGAAATCGGTGTAGAACAGGTCGGCTTCGGCTTCGACGTGCGCATGCTGTTCCGCAGTGAACGGCGCGTTGACCGACCACGCGTCGGCATTGGCATTGGTACGCACCGAATCCGTGCCCACTCCGAGGCGGTCTTTGAGCTCGCGGGCCACCAACTTGCCCGTGACGACGCCGATGGATCCGGTGATGGTGCCCGCATTGGCGACGATCGCGTCGGCGGCCATCGACACGTAGTAGCCGCCGGACGCGGCCACCGCACCCATCGACGCCACCACCGGCTTACCCGCCGCCTTGGCCCGAACCACTTCGCGCCAAATGGTTTCCGATCCGGTGACCGAGCCGCCGGGGCTGTCCACCCGCAGCACGATCGCCGACACGTCGTCGTCGGCCACCGCCTCGCGCAACGCGGCCGCGATGGTGTCCCCGCCGGCGCTGGAATTGCCGATCGGCAGCACCTGCGGTCCCCCGCGCCCGCTCACGATGGGCCCGTGCAGGGTGACCACCGCGATGGTGGGTTTGGGCTTGCGGCCCGGCACGCTCGGCACCGGTTTGGCGGCGGTGGCCCGCGCATACCGGGACAGGAACAGTCGCGGTGGCGCGTCCGGCCCGTCGGCAACCGCAGCGGCGCCGCTGAGTTCGGCGATGCGGGCGTAGGCCTCGTCACGGAAGCCGATGCGGTCGACCAGACCGCCCGAGACCGCGTCGTCGCGCAGCAGCGGTGCCTTGTCGGCCAGCGCGTCGACCGCGTCCGCATCGACGTGCCGCGAGGCGGCGACCGCCGCGCGCACCTGGGCGTGCAGGCTCTCGATCAGCGCGCTGTCGGCCTCCCGATGCGCGTCGGTGTAGCTGTCCTGGGTGAAAAGGTTTGCCGCCGACTTGTATTCGCCGCGGGCCACGAACTGCGCTTCGATGCCGGCCTTGTCCAGCGCATCCCGCAGGAAAATCGCATTCGTGGCGAAACCGACCAGCCCGACGGTGCCCGACGGCTGCATCCACACCTCGCGGAACGCCGAGGCCAGGTAGTAGGACATGGTCCCGGGGTAGGTTTCGGCCCAGGCCAGCGTCGGCTTCACGTCACCGAACTCGGCGATGGCCGCACGCAGTTCCTGCACGGGACCCGGTGCGGCCGCCGGGATCTGGACCCGGGCGATCAGCCCGGCCACCCGGTCGTCCTTGGCGGCGCGATGGATCGCGGCCACGGCCTGCCGCAGCGTGATGGGCCTGCCGCCGGCCGAGATGAGCGCCAGCGGGTCGAACCCCACCGTCTCCGGGGGCACGGCCTGCAGATCGAGTTCGAGCACGCACCCGTCGGGCACCCCGTTGTGCCGGGCGGTGTCCACCTTCCTGACGATGGCGCGCAGGTCCGCAGGACCAGGGAGGAAATCGGGGAGAAAACCGAACATCACCCGAGCCTACCGATCACCGCCCGGCACCCATCGGGACCTGATCCGCCGTACCGTGTGCAGGTGCGGTTCTCCATCTCTCTGCCACAGTTCGCGGGTGAGGCTTTCGACACCACCGGGGTGCAGGACTATCTGGTGCGTGCCGAGGAACTCGGGTTCGACGGCGGCTGGACCCTCGAGCAGACGGTGGGCCCGGCACCGCTGATCGCACCTCTGGAATTACTCGCCTATGCCGCCGCGTGTACGACGCGGCTGCGGCTCGGGGTGGCCGTCCTGGTGACCTCCCTGCACGACCCGCTGCAACTGGCGTCGGCTGTCACCGCGGTGGACCGGCTCAGCCACGGCCGCCTGGATCTCGGGGTGGCGCCGGGGGGCGGATCCCGCCAGTTCCCCGCTTTCGGCGTCGACGGTTCGTCGTTCATCGCCAGCTTCACCGAAGGCCTGGAATTGATGAAGGCGGCCTGGTCGGACGAGCCGCGACTGACCTTCCACGGACGTTTCCGCGACGTGGACGACCTGCAGATCGTGCCGAAGCCGGTGCAGCGCCCCCACCCGCCGATCTGGTTCGGCGGCAGCGCGCCCGCCGCCCTGGCCAGGGCGGTGCGGCACGGGGACGCGTTCCTGGGCGCCGGTTCGTCCACCACCGCCGCATTCGCCCAGGCGGTCCGCACGCTGCGTCGCGAACTGGACGAACAGGCAAAGGACGCGGCGCGTTTCACCATCGGCAAGCGGGTCTACCTGATCGTCGACGACGACAAGTCGCTGGCGTGGGACCGGGTACTGGCCGGGCTGCACCGGATCTACGGCCGCACGGCGGAGCTGGAAGGCGTCGCGGTGGCCGGCACCGTCGACGATGTGGTGCGGGGCCTGAGCGAGGTGATCGCGGCCGGGGCCCAGACCGTCCTGCTCAATCCGGTCGGCGCGACGGTCGCCGAGGACCGCGAACAGATGGAACGCCTTGCGGCCGAAGTGATCCCGCGACTGTCCTGAACGATGACCCGACCCCGCGCGCCGAGAGGGTGGTATTGGCCTGCCCGACCCCTCGTCCCCCGGCAGGCCAATACGTACGTATTGTCGCACGATACCGGCGTCCATGCCATCCCGGGCTATACGGTGGGTCGGTGAACCGCCGGGCTCCGGATCAGAAGCGTGATCCGGCCGCGTCGAACGTCGAGAAGATCCGCGATGCGGCACTCGTCAGTTTCGCCGCGCGTGGCGTGGGCGCCACCTCGTTACGCGAGGTCGCGTGCGCGGCCGGGGTGTCCGTCGGCCTGGTTCAGCACCATTTCGGCACCAAGGCCGGCCTGGTCGAGGCGGTGGACCGGCATGTCGCCGAGGTGATCCGAACCAGCCTGGCCACCGGGCCGGGCCCCACCACCACCGAGGCCTTCGGCCAGCAGGTCACCGCGCTGCTCGCCGAGCACACCACGGCGATGGACTATCTGGCCAGGGCGCTGGTCGAGGCCACCCCGTTCGGGAACGCGACCTTCGACGCCCTGGTCGCCATGGGCGACACCCGCTGGGAGCGCCGGGCCGAGCACGGGTTGCTGCGGCCGGACCTGGATCGCACCTGGGCGGCGCTGAATCCGCTGCTGCTGGTGCTCGGCGCGATCATCCTGCGCTCGCATCTGGACCGGCACCTGCCCGACCATTTCACCTCGGCGCCGCAGCTGTCCCGCTGGGAGGACGCCGTCAACGATCTGCTGCGCCGCGGCCAATTACGGCCCGGGGACTGACACGAGAACGGCCCCCGCCGAAGCGGGGGCCGTCACGGTGTACTTCGTTTTCTACAGCTCGGTCGCCGAACCACCGGCGGCGGTGATCGCCTCGCGGGCGCTACCGCTGAACTTGTGCGCGGTGACGTCGACCTTGGCGGACAGCTTGCCGTCGCCGAGAACCTTCACCAGCACGTTCTTACGGACCAGGCCCTTGGCCACCAGCTCGTCGATACCGACGGTGCCGCCCTCGGGGAATGCCTTGCCGAGGTCGCCGACGTTGACGACGGCGTACTCGGTGCGGAACCGGTTACGGAAACCCTTCAGCTTGGGCAGCCGCATGTGGATCGGCATCTGGCCACCCTCGAACGTCGCGGGGACGTTCTTACGGGCCTTGGTGCCCTTGGTGCCGCGGCCCGCGGTCTTACCCTTGGAACCCTCACCACGACCGACGCGCGTCTTGGCGGTCTTCTCGCCGGGTGCCGGCTTCAGGTCATGCAGTTTGATGACGCTCATTATCTTCCTAGACCTCCTCAACCACGACGAGGTGATGCACGGTCTTGATGAGGCCGCGAGTCTGGGCGTTGTCCTCACGGACCACCGACTGGCGGATCTTGCGCAGACCCAGCGTGCGCAGGCTCTCGCGCTGCTTCCAGCGGGCACCGATGGTGCCCCGCACCTGGGTGATCTTCAGTTCAGCCATTGTTATGCCGATCCTTCACGCGCGGCCGCAGCAGCCAGCGCTTCGCTCTCGCGACGGGCCTTGAGCATTCCGGCCGGCGCGACATCCTCGATGGGCAGGCCACGACGGGCCGCCACCTCTTCCGGACGCTGCAGCAGCTTCAGCGCGGCAACGGTGGCGTGCACCACGTTGATCGCGTTGTCGCTACCGAGCGACTTTGCCAGGATGTCGTGCACCCCGGCACATTCCAGCACGGCACGCGCGGCGCCACCGGCGATCACACCGGTACCCGGGCTGGCCGGGCGCAGCATCACGACACCGGCCGCGGCTTCACCCTGCACCGGATGGGTGATGGTGCTGCCGATCAGCGGCACCCGGAAGAAGCCCTTGCGCGCTTCCTCGACACCCTTGGCGATGGCGGCCGGAACTTCCTTGGCCTTGCCGTAGCCGACACCGACCATGCCGTTGCCGTCACCGACGATGACCAGCGCGGTGAAGCTGAAGCGCCGACCACCCTTGACCACCTTGGAGACGCGGTTGATGGTGACGACGCGCTCGATGTAGTTGCTCTTCTCGCCGCGGTCGTCACCGCGGCCACGGCCGCCGCGATCGTCTCGGCCCCGGCCGCCGCGATCTCCGCGGCCGCCGCGATTGTCCTGCGCCGAACCGGCGCCAGCCTGCTCGGCCATCATGCAGTCCTCTCGTTGAATGTCATCAGAACTTCAGCCCGCCTTCGCGCGCGGCATCGGCCAGCGCCGCGATGCGACCGGCGTAGGTGTACCCACCGCGGTCGAACACCACGGCCTCGATACCCGCAGCCTTGGCGCGCTCGGCGATCAGCTGACCGACGCGGGTGCTGACGGCCTTCTTGTCGCCTTCGACGGCACGCACATCGGCTTCGATCGACGACGCGGCGGCCAGCGTGGTGCCGGTCAGGTCGTCGATGAGCTGCACGTGGATGTGCCGCGCCGAGCGGTTCACCATCAGCCGCGGCGTGGTGGCGGTGCCTTCGACCTTCTTGCGCAGCCGGGCGTGGCGGCGCAGGCGCGCGGTGCGCCGGGTCTGGGAGATGTTCTGCCCCACCGGCTTCCGGGTGGTGGCTTCGCTCTTCGTGGTAGCCATGGGTTACTTACCTGTCTTTCCGACCTTGCGGCGGATCTGCTCACCCTCGTACCGCACGCCCTTGCCCTTGTACGGGTCGGGGCGGCGCAGGCGACGGATGACCGCCGAGATCTGGCCGACCTTCTGCTTGTCGATGCCGGACACCGAGAACTTGGTGGGCGTCTCCACCGCGAAGGTGATGCCTTCCGGCGCCTCGATCAGCACCGGGTGGCTGTAACCGAGCGCGAACTCCAGGTTGGAACCCTTGAGCGCGACGCGGTAACCGACGCCGAAGATCTCCATCTTGGTGGTGTAGCCCTGGGTCACCCCGGTGACCAGGTTGGCCACCAGCGTGCGCGACAGCCCGTGCAGCGAGCGGTTGCGGCGCTCGTCGTTGGGGCGAGTCACCACGATGGCGCCCTCGTCGTTGCGGCTCACCTCGATGGGCTCGGCGATGTCCAGAGCCAGGGCGCCCTTGGGCCCCTTGACCGACACCTTCTGGCCTTCGATGGTCACATCGACCCCGGCGGGAACCGGGACCGGCTGCTTTCCAATACGCGACATGTTGTGTTTCCCCCTACCAGACGAAAGCGAGGACTTCGCCGCCCACGCCCTGTCGAGCTGCCTGGCGGTCGGTGAGCAGGCCAGAGGACGTGGAGATGATCGCCACGCCGAGGCCGCCGAGCACCCGGGGCAGATTGGTGGATTTTGCGTAGACCCGCAGGCCGGGCTTGCTCACCCGGCGCAGGCCGGCGATGCTGCGCTCACGGCTGGGGCCGTACTTGAGCTGCACCACCAGGGACTTGCCGACGCGGGCGTCCTCGGTGCGGTAATCAGAGATGTAGCCCTGCTCCTTGAGAATCTCGGCGATGTTCGCCTTGATCTTCGAGTGAGGCAGCGTCACCTCGTCGTGATACGCCGAATTGGCGTTACGCAGACGTGTCAAGAAGTCTGCGATGGGATCGGTCATCGTCATGACAGCCGGTTCACCTTCCTCGCGGCGGTTCCCAGTCCGGGCCTACCGTGTTAATCAGTAATGAATGCTGGTTACCAGCTGGACTTCTGCACGCCGGGCAGTTCGCCGGCATGCGCCATCTCGCGCAAGCAGATTCGGCACAGGCCGAACTTGCGGAAGACCGCGTGCGGCCGGCCGCACTTGTTGCAACGGGTGTAACCGCGCACCGCGAACTTCGGCTTCTTCTGAGACTTGTTGATCAGAGCTTTCTTGGCCATGCTCAGTTCTCCTTGAACGGAAAGCCGAGAGCCCGCAGCAGCACTCGTCCTTCATCGTCGGTCGTCGCCGAGGTGACGACGGTGATGTCCATGCCCCGCGGGCGGTCGATCGAGTCCACATCGATCTCGTGGAACATCGACTGCTCGTTGAGACCGAAGGTGTAGTTGCCGTTGCCGTCGAACTGCTTGGGGCTCAGGCCGCGGAAGTCGCGGATACGCGGCAGCGCGATCGACACCAGGCGGTCGAGGAACTCCCACATCCGGTCGCCGCGCAGCGTCACCCGGGCGCCGATGGGCATGCCCTCACGCAGCTTGAACTGCGCGATCGACTTGCGGGCCTTGCGGATCTCGGGCTTCTGGCCGGTGATCAGGGCGAGATCGTTGACCGCACCGTTGATCAGCTTGGCGTCGCGGGCGGCGTCACCGACACCCATGTTCACGACGACCTTCACCACGCCCGGGATCTGCATCACGTTGGCGTAGTTGAACTCGTTGTTCAGCGCGTCGCGGATCTCTTCGCGGTACCGCTGCTTCAGCCGCGGCTGGACCTTGTTTTCTACGGTGGTCATGTCAGATGTCCTTGCCATTGCGCTTGGAGACGCGGATCTTCTTGCCGGACTCCTCGTCGACGCGGTAGCCGATGCGGGTCGGGTTGCCGTCGGAGTCGACGACCATCACGTTGGACACGTGGATCGGTGCCTCCTGCGTGACGATGCCGCCCGAGGAGGCGCCCCGCTCGTTCTGCGACTGCGCGGTGTGCTTCTTGATCCGGTTGACGCCCTCGACGAGAACCTTCTCGCGGGTCGGGTAGGCCTCCAGGACCTTGCCCTTGGCGCCCTTGTCCTTACCGGAGATGACGAGCACGGTGTCGCCCTTGTGCACCTTCATTACAAAACCTCCGGGGCCAGCGAGACGATCTTCATGAAGCGCTTCTCGCGCAGTTCACGACCGACCGGCCCGAAGATGCGGGTGCCGCGCGGGTCGTTGTCGTTCTTGATGATGACGGCGGCGTTCTCGTCGAACTTGATGTAGCTGCCGTCGGCGCGGCGGCGCTCCTTGACGGTGCGCACCACGACGGCCTTGACGACGTCACCACGCTTGACGTTGCCGCCCGGGATGGCGTCCTTGACGGTCGCCACGATGATGTCGCCGATGCCGGCATAGCGCCGCGACGAGCCACCGAGAACCCGGATGCACAAGATCTCCTTGGCACCCGTGTTGTCGGCGACCTTCAGCCGCGATTCCTGCTGAATCACTCGATCTCCTGACCTGGGTTTGTGTGCACGCCAGATACCGACCTGGACGTACGCGGTCTTTGTCACCCGAGGGCACGCAGGGTTTTCTCACGCGGAGATAACCGAGGTCTGCCCCAGGCAACCCCTAGATACTAGGCGACGAGCTCGGCAGCACCAAATTGCTGCGGTTTTACCGGCGCACTCGGGCCGAAAACAGCGAAATGGTCGCGCTCCGGGAGTGGAGAGCGACCATTCTGCCGGTTTCGGGGCGGGCCGTCGTCAATGCCCGCCTACTCCCCAGCCGAGAACGCGGGAGGTCAGCAGCACCAGCCCCAGCGACACCACCGCCACCACCACCAGGCCGACCACCGCGACCAGCAGCGGCCGCCACCCGGTCCTGGCGATCTGGCGGATGTCGGTGGACAGGCCGACCCCGGCGAACGTCAACAGGAAGGCCCATTTCGACACGTTGGCCACGTTGGTGAGCTGCCCCTTGCTGAGCAGTCCGGCGGTGGCCACCGCCGAAACGGCCAGGAAGCCCAGCACGAACTTGGGGAACTTCGCCCACACGAAGGCCGCCTTGGCGCCGAATCCGGGGGCCAGCTCGTCGGCCTCACCCCTGGCGGCCCAGTACAACGCGAAGCCGAGCACCACGAACCCGATGAGCGCATTGCGCACCGATTTCACCAGGACGGCGATCTTGCCCGCCTCGTCGGAGAACAGGTAACCCGTCGCCGTGGTCTCCGCGGTGTTGTCGACGGCAAGACCGGCCCACAGCCCGAATTCGTGATCGCTGAGCCCGATCGCATGCCCCAGCGGTGGCAACACGAACAGCGCCACCGCACCGAGCGCCAGGATGGCCGCGATGGCATAGCTGACATCGGAATTACGGGCCCGGATGGCGCCCTTGGAGGCGATGATCGCCGACACCCCGCAGATCGAGGTGCCGATCGCCAGCAGCGATCCGAGCTTGCCGGACAACCCGAACCACCGGGCGGCCAGGATGATGATGGTGCCGGCAACCGCCATGTCGACCAGGATCTGCACCAGGCTGATACCGCCGAGTTTCAGGACGTCACCGAGGACGAACCGCGAACCGAGCGCGACGATGCCGACCTTCAGCCAGAACTGGTAGGTGAGCACGCCTGGACGGAAAATCCGATGCAGCCCAACGGTATTCGCGATGATCAGGCCGATCACGATGGCCCACAACACGAATTCGATATCGGGCACGTGCCAGTGCAGCCGTTTACCCAAGGCCAGCCAGCCGATCTCGGCATACTTGCCGGCCAGCCCGACGGCGATCAGCAGCAGGATGCCGGGCACATAGTCCAGTGGGCGCTTGCTGGTGAATTCGGCGTCTGCGAAGGCGTCGTCGAGCCCGTCGCGTTCGGCGACCGTACTCATGAGTTACCCCCGTCGCTTCGCTCGCCCGTCGAGTTACCCCCGTCGCTTCGCTCGCCCGTCACCAGGGGATCCTCGGCAGCGCACCGGCCACCGCGAGCGCGGTGATCACCAAGCCGAGAATCGTTGCCCACCAGTCGGAGCCCACCCGGGCCGGCCAACCGGGCTTCACCTGCTCGTCTGCCATGGCGTCAGGGTGCCGCAGCCCGCCGGGTTCACCCAGGTATGGAATCGCGCTGAGAAATATTCTCAGCGAGCGTCACACCGCGCAGCGGTGAGTTCCACCTCGACCGGGGCGCCCGATGGCAGCGACGACACCCCTACAGCACTGCGCGCGGGCAGGGCACCGGGGCCCAACTCCGCCGCCAGGACGGCCGAAGCACCGTCGGCCACCGCGCTCAGCGCGGTGAAATCCGGCGTACATGCGACGTACACCGTCATCCGCAGGCAACGCAGGCCGGCACCGCTGGGTAGCACCGAGCGGACGGCGGCCAGGGCGTTGCGCGCGGCGAGCCCGGCCGCGGTGCGAGCCGCGTCGGCCGACAGCGTGGCACCGACGGTGCCGGAGGTGACGAGCACGCCGTCCCGCCGTGGTGTCATCCCCGCCGCGTAGATCACCCCGCCGTGTTCGACGGCGGCCACATAGTCACCCTGCGGGGCCGGCGCGGTCCGCTCAGTCGACACCGATCGCCACTCCTTCCTGACGCGGATCGGCGGCCCCACTCAACACACCCCGGTCATCGACCGAGATCACCTGTGCGCTTCCGCCCGCACCCCACTCCGGCTGCACCACGACCCTGTGTCCCAGATCCGCCAGTTCGGCGCGGACCGCGGCGGGCACCCCGGACTCCACCCGCAATTCGTCGGGCGCGCCCAGCACATCGGCATCCGAACCCGGGAACACCGTGAATCGGGGTGCCGCCACGGCCTCGGCCGGGTTCAGCCCGTGGTCGAGCAGATGCGACAGCAGCTGCATGTTCCACTGCACCTGCCCGTCTCCGCCTGGTGTGTTCCCGACGTGCCGCAGGGCGCCCGCCTCGTCCGTGACGATCCAGGCATTCAGGGTGTGCAGGGGCTTTCGCCGCGGTTTCACCATGTTCGGGTGGCCGGCCTCCAGATACGCACCACGACCCAGGCGGTTGTTCAGCACCACACCGGTGCCGGGCACGGTGAACTTGGCGCCGAAGGTGAAGGCCAGGGAATGGATGAAGCTGACCGCCCGCCCGTCGGCGTCCACCGCCACCGTCGATGTGGTGTCGCCGGCGGCCACCGTGAACGCACCGCGCTGCTCGGCGCGCTCGCCGAGGTCGCGGCGCTGGGCGTCGAGGCGCTCCGCGGCCAGGACGTGATCGGCGCCGGTGTTGTCGCTGCCGCACAGTGCGAGACGATCGGCGAAGGACAGCCGGGCGGCCCTGGCCAACCGATCGATGGCGTCGGCTGCCAGCCAGCCGGAGAAGCCGACCACGCCATCGCACAGAGCCGCCTGCTGCAACACCATCCACCCGGGGGTGGGCAGCGGTGTCTGGTGCAGCGTCGCCCCGGCGTAGCGACCCGTGACCGCCGGTTCGGCCGTCACCTGGACGCCCGCGGCCCATTCGTCACCGCTGAAGGGCGCACCGCCGTCCCGCAGCGCGTGCACCGCGCGCCGGGCGAATTCACCGGTGTAGAAACTCGCCGGATCGCGTGCCAAGGCGCGAATGGAGGCGGCCAGGTCGGGCTGCGCCACTCGACGACCGACGGGCACCGGCCGGCCGTGGGGTGCGTAGACCGCCGACAGTCCCGGATCGGCGGCAACCGCATCCGCGGCCGTGGCGACGTCACCTGCGGTGCGTGCCGAGCAGGGCACGCCGTTCTCGGCGATGCGGGCAACCGGCTCCCACAGCTCCTGCAGTGCCCTGCTGGCCCCGCCGCGGTGCAGCGCGGCCAGAGCCGCGGGCGCGCCGGGCACCGCAACGGCCAACGGCCCGTCCAACGGGATGCGCGAGAAGCCTTGTGCGGCATAGAACTCCGTCGTGCCGCCGTCCGGCCCGAAGCCGGAACCGTTGACCGTCCAGACGCGCCCGTCGGGTTCCCGAACGACGGCGAAGGCATCGCCACCGATACCACATTGCCCGGGCAGCAGCAGCCAGGTCGTCGCAGCCATGGCCAGCGTCGCATCGATGGCATTACCACCGTCGGCCAGCACCCGGGCTCCGGCCAGACTGGCGGCGGGATGGCTGCTGCTCACCATCGCGCCCGCCGAGAGCGTCGGCGGCCGGTGGACCGCGCTCATCAGGCGCCCCGGCGGGCTCGCCGGGTGGGCCCGGCCGGCAACTCTCCCGGCTCCACGCCGACGAAGATCTCGCCGTCACGTTCCTCGCACGGGTAGGTCTTGATCGGCACGGTGGCCGGCGGGCTGATGGGCTCGCCGGTCTCCAGGTCGAAGGCACTTCCGTGACAGGAGCAGCCGATTCCGTCGTCGCGCAGCTTGCCCGACGACAGCAGGCAATCCAGGTGGCTGCAGTAGTTCGACGTCGCGTACGCCCGCCCGTTCAGCCGGGCCACTGCGAACTCGTACTCTCCGGCGTAGAACCGGCGCACGATCCCCTCGGGAACCTGGCCCGACCGGGCCACCCGTACGAATTCCATTGCTGCACTCCGTGTTTCTGTCGTCGTCTCGTGAGTCGTCTCGTACATCAGGCGTCCACGTAGACGGTCTTCTCGGCGAGGTAGAACTCCATCATCGAGGCGCCGGCCTGTTCCTTGAACGTCGCCGACGACGATGCCTTGTAACCACCGAACGGGGCGTTCATCGCCATGCCGGTGGTGGGCTGGTTGACCTTGACCAGCCCGGTACGCACCCGGCGGGCGAACGACCGGGCGGTCGCCAGATCGCCGGTGACGATGGCAGCGGACAGCCCGAATGCGCTTGCATTGACCAGATCGATCGCCTCGGAAAGGGAACCCGAGCGCTGGAAGGCGATCAGTGGGCCGAACACCTCGTCGGTGACGATGCGCATCCCGGGTTCGGCGTCGGTGAACACCGCCGGTGTCACGAAGTATCCGCCCGGGTGACCGGCCACCTCGACCGTGGTACCGCCGTACCGCAGTGTGGCGCCGTCGCCGACCCCGGCGGCGACGTAGTGCATGAACTTCTCCAGTTGTTGCGCACTGGCCAGCGCGCCCATGTCGACTCCCGGGGTCCCACCGGCGCCGACCCGCAATGCCTTGGTGCGCTTGATCACGCGCTCGACCAGCGCGTCGTGGACGGCGTCGGTGACGACCACCCTGCTGGTGCCGGTGCAGGCCTGGCCCGACAATCCGAAGGCGCCCTTGACGATCAGCGCCGCCGCGCGGTCGAGGTCGGCGTCGTCGGCGACCAACACCGCATTCTTGCCACCCATCTCCAACTGCACGCGCCGGTGCGGACCCATCCGGCCGTGGATTGCCCGGCCCACCTCGGTGGAACCGGTGAACGTGACCGCCGCGACGCGTTCGTCGGCGACCACCGCCGCCCCGGCCCGGCCGTCACCGTGCACCAGTGCGATGGCCGTCGGGGGCAACCCGCCGTCCAACAACGCCTCGACGAGGCGCTGTCCCATCAGCGGGGTGAGCTCGGAAGGCTTGAACAGCACCGGGTTGCCGACCGCCAACGCCGGTCCGAGTTTGCGCGAGGGGATGTTCATCGGGAAGTTCCACGGCGTGATCGCGGCGATGATGCCGACCGGCTCACGGACCGTGTACACCAAGGTGTCTCCTGCCGACGGCAGTGTCACCCCGCCGCAACGGGTCGCCTCCGCGGCGTAGAACCGCAGGTTGGCCGGTGTGCGGCTGACCTCGGTGGTGGCCTCGGCGACGGTCTTGCCCTCTTCCCGGACCAGCTCGTCGATCAGCTCTGCGCGCCTCGATTCCAATTGCGCGGCAGCGGCTTCCAGGATCGCCGCCCTGTGCTCGGGTGCCGTCGCCGCCCACTCCGGCGCCGCCTTCTCCAATCCGTCGACTGCGTCGGCGACATCCTCGGGCCGCGAAGCGGGGAAACTCCCGACGAGGTCGGCCGGGTCGGCGGGATTGGCCCGCACGAAGGTCTCGCCGGACCGGGCCGGCACCCATGAGCCGCCGATCAGGTTCAGGCCGTCGATCATCGGGTCACCTGTGCTTCTTCGTCGATATCGGCATAGACCAGATCCCACAGATCGGTGTCCTCGTCGAGCAGGGCATCGACGTCGATGGCGCGGTCCAACAGTTCCCGGGCCGCCGTGATGTCCGCACCGCGATCCATGGCGAACGCGCCGCGGACGGTGGTGCCCTCGAGATAGAAGCCGGTGAACTCCCCTGCGTCCACATCGCCCCGAATGACGGGGTCACCGGTGGCGACCCCCACGAATTGCAGGTTCCGACCGTGCTGATCCGACCAGAACCACGGGGCGTCGTCGGAGATGGTGTGGCGGCCGAGCATCGTGTTGGCCACGGCCACCGCCTGCCGGCTGGCATTGTCGAAGTGCTCGGGGCGAATGTGGCGGCCCGCGCGGGGCGAATACCGCCGCGCGACGTCACCGGCGGCGAAGATATGGCCGACGGCGGTGCGGCCCGCCGCATCGACCACGATGCCGTCGTCGGTGTGCAAGCCGGACGCCTCGGCGACGGCGGTGTTGGGCGTGATCCCGATCCCGATCACCACGGCATCGGCCTCGACCGCTCCGGACCCCTCGACGTCGACGACCACCCCGCCGCTGGTGGTGCGAATACCGTTGATCCGCATCCCGGTTCGTAGGTCCACCCCACCCTCGCGATGAAGCCGGCAGACAGCTGCGGCCATCGCCGGACCCAGCACCCGGGCCAACGGGACAGGTACCGACTCCAACACCGTGACGTCGACGCCGACGGCCGTCGCGGTGGCGGCGATCTCCAGGCCGACGAAACCCGCACCGACGATGGCCAGCCGGCTTCCGGGTCGCAGTGCCGGCGCCAGCCGCCGGGCGTCGTCGAGGGTGCGCAGATAGTGCACCAGCTCGGGGCGCGGCCCCGGCACCGCCACGGTGCGCGGTGCGCCCCCGGTGGCCAACAGCACGGCGTCGGCCGCCAGCGTCGCGCCGTCTGCCAGCTCGACCTTGCGTGACATCGCGTCCACCCGCACAACCGTGGTCCCGGTGACGATGTCGACGTCATGGTCGGCAACCCAGGTCGGCGGCAGGATCCACAGCGAATCCTCGGTATCGGCGCCGGTGAGGAATTCCTTCGACAGCGGTGGTCGCTGATACGGCGGGTGCGGCTCAGCCCCGATGAGGCTGATCCTGCCGTCGTAGCCCTGCCTGCGCAGGTTCCTGGCCGTGACGGCCGCGGCCTGGCCCGCACCGACGGTGACGATGTTCTGCAATGTCATGCCTTCGCGCCTTCCTCGCGGCCCACCGGTGCGTGCCCGACCGATGCCGTGTCGACATAGACGGTGCCGTCCTGCACCCGCACCGGATAACTGGGCTGGCAGCGGTCCTGATCGGCCTCATAGCCGGTTTCCAGGTCGAACTGCCACTGATGTCCCGGACAGATCACCTTGCCGTCCAACAGGGTGCCCTTGAACAGCGAACGATCTTGGTGCACACAGAGATCTGCGAGTGCGTAGACTCGGCCCCCGGCCTGGAACAGCGCAATGGCGAGGCCGTCGACCTCCACGCGGAGCTTGCGCCGCCGCTCCAGATCCTTGGTGGTGGCCACCGCGATCCACATATGCTCCCCTTTCTCGCGATTCGGCGCGCTCACGTTCGCTGGGCGGACGCGAGCGCGCCGAATTCACTCAGACGCCGGCCGGCTCCAGCTCAGGAGCGACGTAGGTGTCGTACAGCCCCTTGGTGTAGGAGAAGCGCATCTCGGCGCCCCAACGCACCATCTGCAGGCAGCGCTGCTGCAGCCGCGGGGTGTCGGCGTGGTCCAGCACGATCTGGTAGCCGCGCTCGCCGTGCACCACGTCGGAGGTGATGTGCAGGTCGAAGAACTCGATCTCGTCCTCGGTGAACTTGTACACCTCACGCAGCGGCACGATCTGCTTGGTGTAGATGCTCGGCACCTGGGATTCCAACCCGACCACCAGCGCTGCGGTCGCGACGACGAAGTGCTCGCGTTGCGACACCGCGTAGCACCATGACTGCAGGCCACGGGTGATGGCGTTCATGTTGTTCGGATCTTCGATCCGTTCCTTGGTGGTGCCGCATGCCTCGCCGAACTTGATCAGCAGATCGGTGTGCCGGATGTCGGCCAGCTCCTCCTCGTACATGTTCTGCAGGGTGAAATCTTTTGCGCCGGTGTACTCGTCGGGGGTGTTGGCGTAGATGTTGGCCAGGTAGTCGGCAAAGGGACCGACGTAGTGGTAGTGGTTCTCGGCCCAGCGTGCGAAATGGTGGCGCTGCAGCCGACCCTCGGCCCAGGCCTTGGAGAACGACGCGTTCTTGGCCTCGCGGCCCTTGATCGCGTTCTCCAGCTCGGCGCGAAACTCGGTACGGTCCAACAGTTCGGTCATGATCTTCGGTCCTTTCGTTCGGTGTATTTTGCCAAAGTGACTGCGCGTCAACGATGTTCATCGCCATGAAAGCAGCGCCGCGATTCGCGGCCGCACCGACGACGTTATCCAGCCCGGCGGTGCCGCGACAGGGACAACATCACCCGAATGGTCACCGCGATGGGCCATGCTGCACAGCTGGTCACCGCCCGATCGCCGCCGTCAGTGCCTCGAACTCGGCGAGGATGGCCGCCCCCACCGCCTTGTCCTGCATGCCGTTGCCACCGCTGATACCGACGCCACCGACGATTTGATCGCGGAACACCAGGGGGAAGCCCCCGACGAACACCGCGAACTTGCCGGGCAGCATGTGACTGATGCCGAAGGCTTCGTTTCCGGGCAACGCCGGCCCATCCGGCGCCTCGTTGAACAGATGGGTGGCGCGCTCATGCCCTGCCGCGGTGAACGCCTTGGCGATGGAGATGTCGACACCGGTCAGACGGGCCCCCGGAAGACGGTGCAGTGCAATCACATTCCCACCGTCATCACAGATACAGAGCGTCTGCTTGACCCCGATCTCCTCGGCCTTGGCCCGGCCGGCCGCCAGTAAGGGCAGGGCGTCCTCGAGAGTGATCCGATAGATCTGATGCATGGCGAGCATGACTCCTTGCGGTTGTGCCGATGTGGTCGGCGCCGGCCGGACCGCGCTGATCCACGAGCCGTGCACCTGATGAGATGTCTACTCGGACGCATCGACGCCCGCCCTGGTCACAATGTCCGCACTCTGGCCGACATTCGGGTCAAACTGCACATAGGGTGGGAGCCGAAGCCGGTGTGATCGTGGAGTGTCGAGCCGCCGCCACCGGCGTGCACACCGCAACGAGCAGGTTGAACATGGGATCAGAGCAGCGTTCCGCAGACCGGATGACCGTCGCCGGGTTGCTCGACGAGTCACTCCTGTCGGGTGCCCGCGTGATTGCAGGCGAGGATCACCTCGGTCGCGAGTTACGTTGGCTGTTACCGCTTTCAGAGGTCATGGCGCGTCCCGATCCCCTCGATGCAGTGGCGGTGTACGCGCGCCCGGAGTCGCTGTTGGGTGGGGCGGCCACCCTCGGCGCACTGGCCGCCAGAGGTGCACGGGCGCTGTTGATCGACGGCGTGGCGCCGGCCGATTTCCCGCCGGCACCGCCGGCCGGGCTCGTGGTGATCGAGATGGCCTTCCCGGTCGGATTCGCCGCACTGAACCGGCTGCTGGCCGAACGGGCACTGAGCCAGGAGGTGCACGTCATGCGCTACGCAACGCACGTGCACGCCTCGCTGGCCAGCTTGTTCCACCGCGGCGCCGGTCTGCAGATATTGATCCGCGAGGTGTCGAATCTGGCCCGCAACCCCGCGATCGCGCTCGACGCCCGCGGCAAAGTCGTCGGGCACAACGGTCTGGCCGCGGATGTGGTCACCGCGCTCGCCGAGGCCCTGATCCCCAAGCTGACCGTCGATCTGCCTGCCGCCGCGCGCCTGTCCGCCCATCACGACACCCGCGTGGAGCACGTCACCGACCCGCACGGCGTCATCTGGACCGCCATCTCCACGGCGATTCGGCTCGGAAAGGAGTTCGAGGGCTGGGTCGTGGTGCTGGTGCGCAACGCCGAGCCGGGCGCACACGACCTGGCGCGGCACCTCGTCGTCACCGAACAGGCCACCGCGATCATCGGTTCGGAGATGCTGCGACAGCACAGCGTGGACGAGGCCGAGGAACGGGCCCGCGGGGATTTCATCCAGGCCCTGGTACACGGTCACTTCTCCAGCGCACACGAGATGCGGGCGCGTGCCGAGTACCACGACATCGACATCGATTCGCGGTTCGGTGTTTTCGTCGCCCCCGGCACCGTTCCACGGGGGGTGGACAATCCCACCGCGAGCATGGTCCGGCTGGCGCGGTATGCCGCCAATGTGGCGCCGGACCCCGCCGTCCGCTCATATGTCACCGTGCTCGGTGATGTCCTGGTCGTCGTGCGGTCACTGCGCGCCGACACCGACACCGCGATGAACCACGAGATGACGCGCTACGCCGAGGCGATGGCCGACGAACTGGGCCACCGCCGCGGTGCGGCCGTGGCCGTCTGTCACAGCAGGCCGGTGTCGGGCGCCCAGGCGGTGTCCGCCAGCTATCGCGAGGCCCGCGTCGCACTCGGCATCGCACGGCGGCTGGGCCTCACCGGTGCGGTGGCCTACCAGGATCTGCGCAGCTTCACCGTGCTGGCCGAGGTCGCCGAAACCGAGCAGAGCCGAGCCCTCGTGCACGACATTCTCGGGCCCCTGCGCGCGACACCCGACCTGCGTGACTTCCTCACCGGCTACCTCGCCAACGGCGGCAACGTCAACGCCACCGCGCGGGCGCTCAACGTGCACCGCAACACCATGCTGGCCAAACTCGATCGGGTATCGCGCGATATCGGCCTGGACATCCGGTTACCCGACAACCAGTTCACCGTCTGGCTGGCCATCCGGCTGGACCTGCTCACCGAGGTGCAGGCCGCCGTCGATCGGGAAGCCAGCTTCCGCTGACGGCGCTACCGGCCGGGGTCGGGTCCTACGAACGATCCCACCAGCCCGAGTGCCGCCACCGCCGCGACCACTGCGAATGCCAACGGAAATCCCGCCGACGAGTGAGTTCCCAGGGCGATGGCGACCCACGCGGCGCCCAGCGCCGAACCGCCGAACCGCACCAGGTTGAACAAGCCCAGCCCGGTTCCCTGGGCCCCGGCCGGTGAACGGGTGGCACCGGTGGCCGCCGGGGTCTGCACGAGAGCCGTACCGACGCCGATCATGGCCAGAATGCACACGAAACCAGCCATCCCCCAGTGCATTTCAATGAGGCCGCCGGCGGTGGCCGCGGACAGCGTGGCGTGACCGGCCAGCAGCACCAGCAGCCCGGCCCGCAGCACCCGCCGGGCCCCGATCCGGTCCAGAAACCGGCCCACCAACGGGCCTAGGATCACCATGGACGCCGGGATGGCCAGCAGCACGACGCCGGCCAACGTCCCGGTCCGGCCGACCCCGGCCAGGTACAGCGGCACGGCGAGCAACGTGGCGCCCAGGTTGAACATGAACGCGAACGCGGCCAACGTGCTGCGCGCGAAGCGGGCCTCGACCACCAGCCGCACGTCCACGAACGGTTCCGGTGTCCGCAACGAGTGCCGGACGAAGACCGCCAGAACCGCCAGCGCGACACCGGCGGCGGTAACCACCAGGGCCGAGACACCCAGCCGCGGAACGAGTGCCGCGGCAAGTATCAGCAGCCCGGATCCGACCGTCAAGGTCAGCGCCCCGACGGCATCGAAGTTCATCCTGGTGCCGGGGTAAGGCGGGATATGGCGCAGCGTGCCGACAAGGCCGGCCAGTGCCACCGGTACCAGCGGCACGAACACCCACCGCCAGCCCCAGGCGTCGGCGACGAATCCACCCATCGTCGGTCCGACGGCCTGCCCGATCCCGTTCACCGATGCCCACAGGCCGACCGCCCTGCCCCGTCGGTCCCCGGTGAACAGCCAGGTCAGCAAGCCCATCACCGCGGGGCCCAGTGCGGCGGCCGCCGCACCGCCCACGCAGCGCCACAGGATCAGCAGTTCCAGCGACGGTGCGGTCGCGGCCCCGATGGCACACACCGCCGTGCCGACCATCGAGGCACAGTAGATACGACGGCGGCCGAAACGATCCCCCAACCAGCCGACCACCGGCATGGTGGCGGTGAAGGTGAGCAAAAATCCCACGACCACGAAGACACCGCTGCTCAGCGGCGCGTCGAAGTGGCCGAGGATGGCCGGCATCGGCACATTGACCACGTTGTTGCTCACGGTGCCGACGAGGGTGCCGGAGAGCAGCGCCGCCAGCGCCAGCGGCGTGCCACCTCCCGCTGGGTCGACACCGGACCCGGCGGGCCGGCTGTCGGTATCGGTCATGGAAGGTCTTTCATCGCCGGTCTGTCGCGCGGGTCGGTTCGTGCGGAGGTGCCCGCTCCGCCACTGTCTCATTCACGGTGCCGCGATGGTGCCGCCCGTACGGGTCAGGGCGCACACAAAAACCACCGCAGCGGGGACATGCTGCACAGCCACCGCCGGCCGCCCCGGCGGGCGAACCGCAACAACACCGGGCCCCGGCGCAGGTCGTTACTTCGGCGCAACACGCCGACATCAAGATGACAATGTCGGAACACGTTGCACAGGCAGACGCGGCAACCGGTGTGCACTCTGTGCGTTGACCGGCGCCGGGAACGCGTCGAGCATTCCCCCATCAGACTGCACAGCCCACGAGCAGTTGTGAATGAAAGATCCGCGATGGACATACATCTCAGCGCAGCCCACTGGATCTACCTGGCCGGCATCGTCGTCATTCTCGCCACGATGGCGTTGCGCAAGAACATCCTGGTGCCATCCGTCGTGGCCACGCTGCTGACCGCCTCGGTGTTCTCGGGCAGCATCGTGACGGGCCTGTCGTCGATCTTCAATGCCAGCTTGGTGGCGGCCAATGAGCTGTTCAACATCTTCTTGATCATCGCCTTCGTGACCGCGATGCTCGGCGCACTGCGCGAGATGGGCGCCGATCGGCTGATGGTGACGCCGTTCCGACGGGTGATGCGGGCCGGCACAAGCAGTTTCATCGTTCTCGCCGCGGTCACCTATGTGATCTCGCTGTTCTTCTGGCCCACCCCCGCCGTCCCACTGGTCGGAGCGGTCCTCATTCCGGTGGCCATCCGGGCCGGTCTGAGCCCACTGTCGGTCGGCATGGTGATCGCGATTGCCGGTCAGGGAATGGCACTGTCCTCGGACTTCATCATCAAGGTCGCACCGGGCATCTCTGCCACCGCGGCGGGCGTCGACGCCGACCGGGTGGCCGACAAGGCGATGGTGTTGTCGCTGATCGTCGGGCTCAGCGCGTTGCTCATCACGTATCTCACCCAACGCCGGACGTGGCGGGAACCCTCACCGGACCTGCTGGCGGCGTGGGAGGACAAGGCGGACAGGTTCGGTCTCAGCGGCGGTGACCAGGCCGGCCCCGGCGGATCCGGCGCCGCCCCGGCCGTCGACCTGCGCGGCGCTACCCCGGCCGGCGGCACCGTTTCGGCGGCCGCACCGGTCGCGACGGCGGTGCTGGACCAGACCGCCGCCGAGCCGGCCACCCCACCGAAGTCGTTGGCCGCCAAGGTGTTCGCGATGACGGTGCCGCTGGCCTACCTGACGTTCATCGTGTACCTGCTGCTGGGCAAGTTCACCACCGTGGTTCCCCCGTTGAAGGGCGGTGATGCCGCGGGCATCGTCGGTGGCATCGCGGCGATACTGCTGTTCGCCGCCTGCCTGACCAACGACAAGCGCACGTTCCTGGAGAGCTCGTCGACACATATCGTGGACGGCCTGGTGTTCGCGTTCAAGGCCATGGGCGTGGTGTTGCCCATCGCCGGGTTCTTCTTCATCGGCAACGGTGACTTCTCCGCCCGCATCCTCGGCATGCCCGAGGGTGCCAAAGGGCCCGCGCTGTTGTTCGATCTGATCAACGCCGCACTGGCCCATGTCGCGCCCAACCCCTTTGTCGTCGCGTTCACCGTGCTGGTGGTAGGCCTGATCGCAGGTCTGGAGGGCTCCGGGTTCAGCGGCCTGCCCCTCACCGGCTCGTTGTCGGCGGCGCTCGGCACCGCCGCCGGAATGGACCCGGCGACGCTGGCCGCGATCGGTCAGATGGGCAATATCTGGTCCGGCGGCGGCACGCTGGTGGCGTGGTCGTCGCTGGTCGCGGTCGCCGGATTCGCCCGCGTCCCCGTGCTCACCCTGGCCCGCAAGTGCTTCGTGCCGGTGGTGACCGGGCTGGTGCTGTCCACGGTGTTCGCCATCCTCGTGTTCTGAGAGCGCCGCGGCACGCGGTCACACCGCGCAGCGGAACCCGATGTGGGTCGTTGCGGTGTCCCGTGACTGCGGCGAGCGGGCGGCCGGCCGGTACCGGTGGCAGTACTCCGGTGCGCACAGGTGCGATCCACCCTTGAGCGCCTGGCTGACCCCGGGATCGTCGTCCGGCAGGCAACACGGGTTGGCCAGCCGGCCGGTGAACTCCGTGGCCGTCCACTCCCACACGTTGCCGATCATGTCCACCAGGCCGAATCCGTTGGGGGGGAAGGTGCCCACCGGCGATGTCCCCACCCAGCCCGCGGCCCCGTCGTTGCGGTACGGGAAGGCGCCCTGCCAGGTGTTGGCCATCAGCGTGCCACCGGGTTTGACGTCCTCGCCCCACGCGTAGGTGGATTCGGCCCCGGCCCGGGCCGCGTACTCCCATTCCGCCTCGGTGGGCAGGCGCCGGGCCGCCCACACGGCGTAGGCCAGCGCGTCGGCGTAGGCCACCTGGACGACGGGGTGGTCGGGGGCGCCCTCCCCACGCTCGGGACCGAACGGATGCCGCCAGCTGGCGCCGGGCGCCCAGTCCCACCACTGCCGCCAGTTGCGCAGATCGACCGGACCGGGCGTCTGCCGGAACACCATGGCGCCGGGCGCCAGGTCGGCGGCGGGCACACCGGGGTAGCGCGCCGGGTCCATCGGCCGTTCGGCCACCGTCCGGTAACCGGTGGCCTCGACGAACGCGGCGAACTGGGCGGTCGTCACCGGGTGCCGCTCGATCGCGAACGGGGCCACCTCGGCCGTCCGCACCGGCGCCTCCTCCGGATAGAAATCGGAACAGCCCATCCGGAAGGTCCCACCCGGCAGCTCGACGAGATCGGTCACGGTCATGGGATGCGGATCTGGAAGTCCCCGGCGAGCAGTTCGGCGGCGCCGTCGAATCCCGGTGTCCCGGTGGGCGCGGTGGTGTGCACCGACACCAGGTAGTTGCCCGCATTGGTCCAGACGTGCACCACCCGGTCGACGAATTCGGTTGCGTTCTGCGGGGTGTCCGACCACGCACCGAGCAGCTTCTGCCCGCTGTATTCGCACAGCTCGGCGGGCAGCACGCTGATCGAGCTGACCGCCGCCTCGCCCATCATGTGGTCGGCATACTCGTCGAACGCCTTCGCCGGCTCCAGCGAGGTGGCCGCGATGGTGATCGTGGCGTTCATCCCCTCCGGGCCGGTGAGGTAGCCCGCGATATCGCCGCTGCCGCCCTGCATCGACCAGCCGTCCGGCACCGGCACGGTGACCACCGGCGCCGCCACGTCGGCCACCTTCGCCACGAAGCCGATCTGCGGTTTGCGTTCCGGTTCACACGTCACCGCCTGCGCGGGCAGCTGGGCCCGGCTGGTGGGCACCACGCCATAGGTGGACGAGTCCGGGTCACCGGACGTGGACGTGCCGGGCCGGCCCGCGACCGCCGGTGCGCCCTCGGCAGCGACCGGAGCTCCGGTGCTGGTGCGGACACATCCGGCGGCGACGACGAGGACCGCGGCCGCCCCGGCGACCACCGCGGCGCGCGCCAACGTGTCAAAACGTGTCATCAGTCCTTCGCGAATGCCTGGGCCAACTCCCTTTCCACATCACGGTACGGCGCACCGGAGATGTCGACCACCACCTTGGCGATTGTCCCACCGGTGAACGCGAAAGGCGCCCGGTACGCACCGCACACCGTCTGGCCGCTGTTGCGCCCGACCGCGATCCCACTGCCGGACAGACCGAAACTGCCCGGGTGGGTGCGGACACCGGTGCCGGTGGCCACCACGGTGTCGTCCACGTGCAGGGTGATGTCCCCGACCGGAGTGTGGCTGCCCTCGACGGTCCCGGTGCGGTCATAGCGCACCCCGAAGACGTGGGCCCCCAGCGGCACCGGCACCTCGGCCGACACCCGCTGTTCGTCCTCGCCCATGAAGTTGTACACGTACTGCAGCCTGCCGTCCTGGATGAACAACACATGCCCGCCGTGTCCGGCACCGTGTTTGAACAGCACGCCCTCGGCGTCGGGGGTGTCGACGGTGACCTCGGCGAGCACCGAGAACGATTGACCGCGCAGTTCCGCGGCGGCCCCGGTGCCGACCTCCGCGGTGTCCGGGTAGTAGGTGAAATTGGTCCGGTCGACCGCCAGGTAGGGCCGCCACCGGCCGAGCGTCTCGAAGATGTTCAGATCGCCCAGCGGCAGCCCGTTGTATTTGGCGGCCTCGGCGAACCACAGCGCCTTGAGCTCCTCCAGTTTGTCCGGGTGCTGCGCGGCCAGGTCACGGCATTGGCTGCGGTCGGCCTCGATGTGGAACAGTTCCCACCGGTCGGCGTCGAAGTGACTCCACCCGGCCGGTGAGGCGGCGTGCACGGTATTGGCGAACCAGCCGTCGTGCCAGATACCGCGGGTGCCCAGCATGGTGTAGAACTGCGTGCGCTTACCCGTGTCGGCGCCGGGATCGACAAGGGCCGCTTTGAAACTCACCCCGTCGAGCGGTTTCTGGGGGATGCCGCCCACCTCGGCCGGCGGGGCGATACCGAGCAGGTCGTACACGGTTGGGGTGATATCGCAGACGTTGACGTAGTGGTCCCTGACCTCGCCGTGGGCGTCGATTCCGTTGGGCCAGCCGATGATTGCGGTGTCTGCGATACCGCCTTCGTGGGAGGCGTACCGCTTGAACAGCTTGTAGGGCGTGTTGAAGGCCATCGCCCAGCCGATCGGATAGTGGTTGTAGGTATCCGGACCGCCCAGCTGGTCGTAGAAGCGCATGCTCTCTGCGACGGTGTCGATATAGCCGTTGAAGAACTTGTTCTCGTTGACCGAACCGTTGGGCCCGCCCTCACCGCTGGCACCGTTGTCGGAGATCACCACGATGATGGTGTTGTCCAACTGGTCGGATTCCTCGAGATAGTCCAGGATCCGCCCGATCTGGGCATCGGTGTAGGACAGGAACCCGGCGAACACCTCGGCCATCCGGGCGAACAGCCGCTTCTCCTCGTCGTCGAGCGTGTCCCAGGGCCGCACGGTGTCCTGCAGCGGCCAGGGTTCGCCGCCCGGCCCGGTCACATCCAGATACGGGTTGACGGGTGAGAGCTCGGTGTCGGGCGGCACGATGCCGAGCTTCTTCTGGTTCTCCAGGACCAGTTCGCGGTAGCGCTCGTAGCCCATGTCGAACGTGCCGGCATAGCGGTCCGCCCACTCGGCGAACACGTGGTGCGGGGCATGGCCGGCGCCCGGGCACAGATAGGAGAACCACGGCTTGTCCGGGGCGATCACCTTGGAATCGCGGATGAACTCGATTGTCTTGTCGGCCAAGTCTTTCGACAGGTGATAGCCCTCTTCGGGCGTCGCCGGCGGGGCCACCGGGTGGTTGTCGTAGACCAGATCGGGATACCACTGGTCGGTCTCGCCGCCCATGAACCCGTAGAAGCGCTCGAACCCGCGACCCAGCGGCCAATGCCGTTTGGTGGCGGCCAGGTTGGACTCCTCCAACGGGGTCAGGTGCCATTTGCCGATCGCATAGGTGTTGTAGCCGCGTTCGGCCAGCACCTCGGACAACAGCGCGGTGTCCGCCGGGATACGGCCGTTGCAATTGGGGAAGCCGTCGGTGAACTCCTCGATGGTGGCCATCCCGACGGTCGTGGGGTTGCGGCCGGTGAGCAACGACGCCCGGGTGGGCGAGCACAACGCCGTGGTGTGGAACTGGGACAGCCGCACGCCCTTTTCGGCGATCCGGCGCATCGCCGGCATCTGCACCAACCCCCCGAAGCAGTCCCATGTCGCGATGCCGGTGTCGTCCCACACCAGGTACAGGATGTTGGGGGCACCGGGCGGGGCAGTGGGCGCGGCATAGGGCGCCCAATCGGGCTCGGAATCCCGGATATCCACTGCGATCTTGCCGTTGAACTCAGATGCCATGGCAACCCCATTGCGATCGTCGGACCCGCCGTGCACTCGACGGTCGCCCGGAGACTACACCCGCCGGGTAGGACACGCCTGAGAAAATTGACGCCGGCGCCAACCCGGATTCGTCAGGCCATCGGGTTGGCCGGTTCCTTGACCCGGTACAACCGCCAATCCGGTTGACTGTCGCCGTCGTTGGGAATCTCCAATTCCAACGTCGCCACATCCGAGCCCGTCGCGTACAGCGTCGGGTAGCGCTGGTTGAGCGCATCGGCCACCCCGCGTCCGGTCGGCGGAACCGCCAACAGGTATTTGATGCCGTGTGCCGACGGGTCGTTGAGCAGCCGGACGAAGTCGGGATCCGACGGCACCACGAACATCCGCGGGTGCTGCGACGCCACGACCACCGCGAAGCCGTACACCGTGTCCGTGATCACCGAGCTGTCCGGGAGTGCGAGATCGTCGAGATAGCGTGCGATCTCGCGCTCCGTGGAGAAGGTGGCCACGATGCGTCGCTCGACCGCCTTCTGCGGGCTCACCGAATCCGGTTCGGGACGCAACACCGTGCCCAGCGCATACTCCTGCGGCGCGTAGTGCGGCGACATCATCCCCCACCCGGCCACCGGCACCGCGACGGCGGCCAGGGCCGCGACGGCGACGTATCCGAATCGGCGCCCGGGCTTGGGGTGCACCACGACCGGCGGCGAGTTCTTGCCGCGTCGCGTGGGTTCGACCAGCTTGCCGTCGGGAACCGCCAGCATCGCCAGCGTCGCGACGAACGGGATCGCGACGATGTAGAAGCGCAGGAACGGAAAGGTGGCGCCGGTGGCGAAGGTGTAGGTCTGAAAGGCCAGCACCGCTCCGTACATCAGCACGGGCACCGCGAGCACGCCCGTGTGCGCGCCGCGCCGCCGGGACAGGCCGGCCCAGGCGGCGATCGGTAACAGGGTGGGCGCCAGCAGCGTGATACACCCCGCCGCGAAGGCGACGCCGCCGGTGAAGCTGGTGGCTGCGGCGCCGCCGGACTGCTTGAGGATGGCGGCATTCCCGTACTGGGACGTGAATTGCGCGAATGCGTCCCCGGTGATGAGCCAGCTGGTGACCGCCCAGCCGACGAAGGCGACGAAGCCGGGGAGGCTGACCAGCATCAGGTCCAGTAGGGCGCGCCGGACGCGGGGTGGGCGCCGGGCCCGCAGAAAGGTCGTCACGCCGACCACCACACCGGCCGCGGCGACGGTGCCCACCGCGTCGTACCGCGTGAGGTACGCCAGTCCCATGGCGATACCGCCCGCCGCGATCAGATGGTGCACGTCGTCGTCGGTCATCCAGAGGATGAGGCGGCGGACGGCCCACGTCAGGAAGAAGATGAACGGCGCTTCACTCATCCCGTTGGATCCGTAGAAGACGATCATCGGGTTCAGCGCGAACAGCGCCGCGATGGTCACGACGTAGCCGCGCGGCAGCCCGCGGTCGCTGCCGGTCGAGAAGATCTGCACCACCGCGCCCGCCATGAAGACCGCCGACATGATGCTTCCGGCGTAGGCCCGCGCGGTCAGGTCCGGCCACAGCGGCGCCATCAGCATGGCGGGGATCTCCACCATCGCGGTGAGTGGGGTGAAGATGAACCCGATGGCCGCCAGATGCGGATCCCGGCTGTAGAGCACACTTTCCGACGCCTGTACCCGGGACAGCGCGTCGCCCAGGATGAACCCGTGACGCACCTGCAGCCAGTAACCGACCGCCAGGTACGCCGCCAGCGCCGCCAGGTAGGCCAACCACTTGCACTGGCGATCCGACAACCGCCGCCGGCTCACGTGACCGGGTCCGCGTCGGCGTCCGGTTTCGCCGCGAGACCGTGGAACGTCTTCTCCCAGTACGACGGGTTGCGGATGATCTGATAGACGCCCTTGGCGGCGGCGATGCTCATCATCAGCCAGAACGCCGGGACCGTGACCGCGGCGACCAGCAGGTCGGACCGGTCGTCTTCGCGCAGCGCGACGAGGTTCATGTAGATGGTCGCCGCGTTCCCCAGCACCAGCGCGATCAGCGCTGGGAAGTACACCAGCGGCGGGAACACGGCCCCGACCACCTCCGGTTGGCCCAGGAACCACAGCACGGTGATGAGCCAGAACACCAGGTTGAGCACCGCGATGACGGGTGTGCCCGCCAGCACCAGATTGAACCGCAGAAAGCTGCGCGGCCCGAGGATCCGGTACAGCCGCAGCGGTTGCCGGATGTGCACCAGCCACGTCTGCAGATAGCCCTTGTACCAACGCGATCGCTGCCTGATCCAGTTGATCGGATCCGAGTTGGCCTCTTCCTGGGTGGCCGAGTCGATCACGGCGGTGTGATACCCCGACGCGTCGATGCGCAGCCCGAGGTCGGCGTCCTCGGTGACGTTGAACGGGTCCCAGGCGCCGATCTGGTCCAGGATGTCGCGGCGCAGATGGTTCGAGGTGCCGCCCAGCGGAATCGGGGACGTGCTGCGCATCATCCCGGGCAGCAGGTAGCCGAACCACAACCCGTACTCGGCGGTGAACCAACCGGTGAGGATGTTCTGATGCCCGTTGTGATACTCCAATTTCGCTTGCACACAAGCGATGTCGTCCGGCAGGGCAGCGAAGGCGGCGGTCACACGGCGCAGCTGCAGCGGCTCGGGCAGATCCTCGGCGTCATAGATGGTGACGATCTGGCCGGTGGCGAAGTGCAGGCCGTAGTTGCAGGCCTTGGGCTTGGTCCGTGGCTCGGCCGGCGGAACCAGGACGATACTGATGATCTCCGATTCACCACAGGCCCGCGCGGCCGCGATGGTGACGTCATCGTCGGCCTCCAGCAGCAGCAACACCTGCAGCTTGTCGTGCGGGTACTCCAGTGCGGCCATCGCCCCGATCAGGTCGCCGACCACCTCGGGTTCGTTGTAGGCCGGTACGAGGATGGTGTACCTGGGCAGATCCGCATCCGGTGTGGCACGCGCCTGCTCATCGGAGATGGTGATCGGCCGCGAGGCCAGGCCTTCGCGGAAGATCAGCACCCGGTCCGTCATCGTCAGCACGTACCCGAGCGTGCACAGCCCGATCAGGGTGACCGCGGTCTGCATCGGGAACAGCACGGCGAAGGTCAGGGTGATACCCAGCAGGGTGAGCAGGGTGGGTTTCTGCCAGCCCCAGACCGCCCGGGACGCCGACTGCATCGGATGGTCGTCCCGCAACGCGTTGATCGCGCGGTCGAGGGCGTATGCGCGCTGTTCGTCGGTCAGCCCGGCATCGGTCGGCAACGGCAGTTCGACCGTCACGGTGCCACCCCCAGCGGCTCCATCTGCGCCCGCACCAAGGCATGCCCGAATTCGGTGAGCAGGTCGTCGTCCTTGATATCCGGATCCTCGTTGGCGGCGGCCGAGTTTCCGCGGAACAGCACGGTGAACAACGAGTTCAGCGTCGGGGCCACGCCACCGGTGGGTTGCGGAAACGGCGCCCAGTCCTCGTGATTGTCGACGGCGATCGCCAGTATCCGCCGCCCGACCTCGCCGTTGGTCCACGTCCACTGCAGGCCGTCCCAGGTGACCAGTAGCCTGTCGTCGATCACCGAGAACAGGTCGGCAGGCACGCCGTAACCGAGGTCGGCCGGGCGCACCCCGCTCAGTCGGATGCCGTTGATCCGGTAGAGCATCCGGGACGGATAGACGTTCAGTGAGAACGGCCGGAGCGTGGTGACACTGTCCACCATGATCGTCCGCGGCCGGGAGAACTTGTCGTAGACCGGATTCCCGGTCTCGGCGACCATCTTCTGGCGGACGAGCACCGCTCCGCGCCCGTAGAACCGGGTCACCCAGTCGTACCGCTGGGTCTCCAGGATCCGCCAGCCGGGCGGAGCCTTCAGCGGAGCCCCGAAATCCATCGCCTCCACCCGCACGGCCGGGGCCAGCCCGACCTCGGGTAGCCGCACCACCGACAGCAGTGCCGCGATCACCAGCACCAGTGGGACCGCCGACCAGATCTGGCGCGCGGCAAGCGGTTCCAGCTTACGGTCCAACACGCGTTTCGGCAGGCCCCACCGATCCGCCAGGAACATCAAGGAGGCAACCAGGCATATCGACGTCAAGGCGGGCACATACTGGTAGGTGATCAGATGAGCGTTCGGCATGAACACCGCCATGAAGCCGAGCATCACCAGGCCGACCAGCCAGGCCAGGTTGGATCCCACCATCCCGCGACTGACCTTGCGCCCGACCGCGGTGGCCGTGGCGGCCGCGGCGATCACCATGGTGCCCACACCGGCGGCCAACCGGTTGCCGCCCAACAGGATCACTGTCACGTAGTACGGCAGCGGGAACACCATGAACAGGACCAGCCAGGCCCAGCCGAACCGAATCACCGGGCGCAATCCGAACATCGCGACACTGGCGCTGACGATGAACAGCCACATCGCGACCAGGTCCAGTCGCAGCAGGTGGAAGTACAGGCTGTAGCGCTGCAGAAGCACCCCGTGCACGAGCAGCGCCATCACCAAACCCATTGTCGCGACGATGATGTCGGTCTGCCGGTCGTGGATGGGCAGTTCGGTCCGGTTGCGCCGCGCGATCCCGATGGCGGCCAGGAGCGCCGCGATGGGAACCAACCACACATAGCCCCCGAAACCGCCGCCCACGGTGGTCGCCCAGGCGCTCGCCAGGGAGCGGTGGAAGGCAACCACGGTGAGGATCGCGATGAATCCCCACCGCCAGAACATCCGCGTCACCGGGTGCAGGTTCTCCACCGACCGGTTGCGCAACGACCACCGCTGCCGTACGGGCGTCCCGCCGGCGGCCGTCATCTCAGCCGTCCTTGCCGCGGCGCCGTTCCCGGATCCGCACCCAGAACGTCAACGCCGCGACCGCCGCCAACAGCACGCCGCCGAACCACCACCACTTCGTGACCGAGGACGGCGCGGTGGGCTGCTCCGCGTGCGCCGTGACGTCCGGCGCGGTCACGGTGATCGGCGCTCGGTCGGCCACCGAGACCACGGCCACGCCGTCGATGATCGACCAGCGGCGCTCGTCGGAGTCCAGCCAACGCAGCAGTTCGTCGAGCTGCCCCGATGCCCCGTTGGACGTGGCCACCAGCACCGATCGTCCTCCGACGAACGCCGTCTGCAGCGACGCGAACTTCAAGCCGGGCTCCAACGTCAGCGTGGTGGCCTTGCCATCGTCGTCGAAGGCGCCCAGCGTCATCGGCACCGCGTCCGGCGCCGTCACCGGCAACGGGATCTCGGGATGATCCCACCGGTCCGGGGAGATGAGCACGGCGGGGTTGGGCGAGGCGATGGCCTTGTCCAACGGGACGACCGAGGTGTCGATCGGCAGGCTGCTCAGTCGCTGCAATCCGGTCATGATCTGCACCGCTCGCACGGTGTCGGCGAAGACATCGTCGTTGACACCGATCGCAACCTTGGGCATCAGCGCCTGCGGCATCGACTGAAAGCCCGGCGGCACAGGCGGTTTCGCGGGCTCGCTCAGGACGGCGCTCTCACCGTCGATGGTCAGCGTGACGGGCTGGAACTCTCCGCATCGCCCGGTGTTGCCGGAGATGTTCACCTGCACGTTCAGCGTGGTGTAGCGCTGCACCAGCCGGTCGGGGACGTCCACCCAACGGTCGATCACACCGCTGGCATCGGCCGGCCACCGAGCGATCGTCTCGCCGGCGATGGCCGCGACGACCTGCCCGCCGATGCTGTCGGGCAACGGCGTGTACGAGCCCTGCAGATGCACCCGGATGTTGTGCGCCGAGCGGCCCAACCGCGTCTGGTCCAGCGCGATACCGACTTGCGGATTCAACGCCACCGCGTTGACGCCGGGCTGGCCGAGTTTACGGATGGTGGTCTGGTTGCCGGGCAGCTGCGGGGTCGAGCTGATCGGTCCCACCACGGCTTTGGAGGTGAGTGCGTATCGGGCCAGCCCGCTGTCGATGAGCCGAACCTGGTTGATCAGATCGGCGGCGGGTCCGGTGATGAGCAGGGCGGGCAGGCCACCCGATCCATAGAGTGACACACCCGCGTCGGGGCCCTCGGAGACGACGATGTGCCGCTCCAGCGCACCACCCGTGCCGGGCGTTTGCCCGGCCGCCGCGGGCAGCGGCGCCACCTCGACGGCCGGGTACTGCTTGCCGTACCGAGCGACGATCGCGGTGGCGAGTTGGACGGCGGCATCGGCCTCGGTATGCGAGGGTTGCGCACCGATGTAGATGACCAGCTTACGCAATACCGGAGGCAAGAAGTCGGCGACCACCGCCGGCGGCCGTTCCACGCCGGCGTAGGACACGGTGACGTCGGTGAGCCGCAACGGATTCGTCGGATCGAGGCAGTATCCGTCGAGTGGTAGCAGATAGCTGCGCAGCAGCAAGGTGATCGCATTGTCGACCACCTGCACACCGCCCAGCGGTATGACGACCGGCCCGCGCTGCGCGGGCACCTCCACCCGGGCCAGCACCCGGTTGTCCTGGCTGACGGTGACGTCGGCGCTGCGGACATACACCGGCAGTTCGGCGGTGATGTTGAGCGACGTGGGTGTCATGCCGGCGGGCACCGGGATGGTCAGGGTGGAGGTGCCGATCTGCCCGTAGAACAACAGATCTGGGTCCAGGCCCAGGTCGGTGAGCGCCAGTGTCGGCGAATCCGCCAGCCAGGGCTGGTCCGGAAGGGCTCGAACGACCGCAGGAGCAGGCATCATCAGCGTGGCCGCGACAACGGCCAGCATTCCGAGGATCACGCACATTCGCCGCACCATCGGACAAGACGATATGCGGTGCGGCGATGTTTGACCGGCAAGTCGTCGAATTCGCACCGGCCGCCGGGCGGCGAGCATCCCGCAAATCCGCCACCGGTCACCGATCGGCGAATATCGGAGTGGCCGCACCCACGCCCACGAGACGTCGGCGCGAAGCCGGAATACGGCTCACCACAACGTGTTTCCACATCGACACGATCATGGCCGACCCGCCATTGGCATCGTCACGCGGACGCAGCAACGTTCAACTCAACCGATCAACAACTGCGGCAACAGGTTCCGGGTATCGGGCACGAAGGGCCAATCCGGGTCGGCCAACCGGGCACGCAGCTGCGCATCGGTCCACCACCAGCCCTCGGCGATCTCCTCGGGTTGATGGCGAATGGGCCCGTCATAGCGCACCTGGTAGGCGAACAGGTGACACCGCATCGGTCTGCCTGCCCATTGTCCGTCCCAGGAGCAGGCCGCCAGTTCGGTCAGCGGCACTCCGGTGATGCCGAGTTCCTCGCCGAGCTCGCGGGCGGCGGCCTGCCGCGGTCGCTCACCCGGCCCCACGACTCCCCCGGCCAGGCAGTCGTGCATCCCGGCGAACACGGCCTTGGTGTCGGTCCGCCGGTGCACGTACAGCCGGCGCCCGTCGAGCGACCGGACCAGCACGCCGGCGCTGGCATGCCAGAGGCCCTCGGCGTACACCCGTGCTCGCGGGGCCTGGCCGAGCACGGTGCCGGCGGCGTCGTACACCGCGACCAGCTCGTCGTCCGCCGAATGCAAATGTCCCCCAGAACCGCTCGGGTTCCGGGGGACATCCATGCCTGCTGGCGCAGCGCGATTACTTGGCGCGCTCGAGCACCTCGACCAGCCGCCACCGCTTGGTGGCCGACAGCGGCCGGGTCTCCATCAGCGAGACGCGGTCGCCGACACCGGCAACACCGTTCTCGTCGTGCGCCTTGACCTTGCTGGTGGTCCGGATGATCTTGCCGTAGAGCGCGTGGCTCTTGCGGGACTCCAGCTCGACCACGATGGTCTTTTCCATCTTGTCGCTGACCACGTAGCCGATGGCGGTCTTACGACGGCCGCGCGGCTTCTCGGTGGCCGGCGTGTGCTTGGCGCCGGCCTCTTTCTTGGTTGCGTCTGCCATTTTTACGAATCCTCACCGACGGGTCCGGCGGCCAGACCCAGTTCACGTTCACGCAGCACGGTGTAGACCCGTGCGATCTCCTGGCGGACAACACGCAGCCGCCGGTTGTTGGCCAGCTGCCCGGTCGCCATCTGGAAGCGCAGGTTGAACAGCTCTTCCTTCGACTCGCGCAGACGAGTGACGAGCTCCTCGTCGGTCAGCTCACGCAGTTCGCCCGGCGAAACTCCAACTGCCATCAGAACTGCTCCTCTCGTGTCACGATGCGTGCCTTGATCGGCAGCTTGTGGATGGCGCGGGTCAGCGCGTCCCTGGCGATCTTCTCGTCCGGGTAGCTCAGCTCGAACAGCACGCGTCCGGGCTTCACGTTGGCGACCCACCATTCCGGCGAACCCTTACCCGAACCCATGCGGGTTTCGGCGGGCTTCTTGGTCAGTGGGCGGTCCGGGAAGATGTTGATCCAGACCTTGCCACCACGCTTGATGTGGCGGTTGATGGCGATACGAGCCGACTCGATCTGCCGGTTGGTGATGTAGGCGTGCTCCAGTGCCTGGATGCCGTAGTCACCGAAGCTGACCGAGGTGCCGCCGCTGGCAATGCCACGCTGCTCCGGGTGGTGCTGCTTGCGGTGCTTGACCTTGCGGGGAATCAACATGATTAGTTCTCCGTGCTCTCAGCGGTTGCCTCGGGGGCTTCCGCTGCACCCTCGTTGGCGGCGCGGCCGGCGTCGGTGCTGGTCGCCGTGGTACCCGACGCACCGCTGCGGCGCGGGCGGGTGCCCGACGGACGATCCCGGCGCGGGCGGTCGGCGGCCGGCGCGACGGCGGTCAGCTCACGCTTGCCACCGACGATGTCGCCCTTGTAGATCCACACCTTCACGCCGATCCGGCCGAAGGTGGTCTTCGCCTCGTAGAGGCCGTAGTCGATGTCCGCGCGCAGCGTGTGCAGCGGGACGCGACCTTCGCGGTAGAACTCCGAGCGGCTCATCTCCGCACCGCCGAGGCGGCCGGAGCACTGCACCCGGATGCCCTTGACGTTGGGCTGACGCATGGCCGACTGGATCGCCTTGCGCATCGCCCGGCGGAAGGCCACGCGGTTGCTCAGCTGCTCGGCGACGCCCTGGGCCACCAGCTGCGCCTGGCTCTCGGGGTTCTTCACCTCGAGGATGTTCAGCTGGACCTGCTTGCCGGTCAGCTTCTCCAGGTCGGCGCGGATGCGGTCGGCCTCGGTGCCGCGGCGGCCGATCACGATGCCCGGACGCGCGGTGTGGATGTCCACGCGAACCCGGTCACGGGTGCGCTCGATCTCCACGTCGGCGATGCCGGCGCGCTCCAGGCCGGTGGCCAGCAGGCGGCGGATCGCGACGTCTTCCTTCACGTAATCCGCGTACTGCTTGTCGGCGTACCAGCGGGACTTCCACTCGGTGGTGATGCCGAGGCGGAAGCCGTGGGGATTGATCTTCTGGCCCACTACTCCGAGCCCTCCTTCGAATCGGTGGCCTTCGCAGCAGCAGCCTTGCTGCCCTGCGCGCGACGGGTACGCGCGGTCGAGTTCGAGGCGCCTTGCTTGGAACGGCTCGGCCTGCTTTCGACGATCACGGTGATGTGGCTGGTGCGCTTGCGGATCCGGAAGGCACGCCCCTGGGCGCGCGGACGGATGCGCTTGGCGGTCGGGCCACCGTCGGCGTGGATGGTGGCGACCACCAGGGTCGCCGGGTCCAGGCCGTCGTTGTTCTGCGCGTTGGCGGCCGCACTGGCGATCACCTTGGCGACGGTCACGCTGGCGTCCTGGGGAGCCCAGCGCAGGATGTCGAGCGCCTCGGCCACGGACTTGCCGCGGACCAGGTCGATGACCCGGCGCGCCTTGGTCGGCGAGAACGGCACGAAACGCGCCACCGCTTTCGCGGACGGGTATTCAGTCGTCGTAGTCATGGCCTACCGCCGCTTCGCTTTCCGGTCGTCCTTGATGTGACCCTTGAACGTGCGGGTCGGGGCAAATTCGCCGAGCTTGTGCCCGACCATCGCCTCGGTGACGAACACCGGCACGTGCTTGCGGCCGTCGTGGACGGCGAAGGTGTGGCCGATGAAGTCCGGGATGATGGTGGACCGGCGCGACCAGGTCTTGATGACCTGCTTGGTGTTCTTCTCGTTCTGGACGTCGACCTTCTTGAGCAGATGGTCGTCGACGAACGGGCCCTTCTTCAGGCTGCGTGGCATCGCTATTTACTCCTAGCGCTTCTTGCCGGTGCGCCGGCGACGGACGATGAGCTTGTCGCTGGCCTTGTTCGGCTTGCGAGTGCGGCCCTCGGGCTTGCCCCACGGGCTCACCGGGTGACGACCACCGGAGGTCTTACCCTCACCACCACCGTGCGGGTGGTCGACCGGGTTCATCACGACACCACGGACGGTCGGGCGCTTGCCCTTCCACCGCATCCGGCCGGCCTTGCCCCAGTTGATGTTCGCCTGCTCGGCGTTGCCCACCTCGCCGACGGTGGCGCGGCAGCGCACGTCGACGCGACGGATCTCACCGGACGGCATACGCAGCGAGGCGTAGGTGCCTTCCTTACCGAGCAGCTGGATGCTGACACCGGCCGAGCGGGCCAGCTTGGCGCCGCCGCCGGGCCGCAGCTCCACGGCGTGGATGACGGTACCGGCCGGGATGTTGCGCAGCGGCAGGTTGTTACCCGGCTTGATGTCGGCGTTGGGGCCCGACTCGATGACGTCGCCCTGCTTCAACCCCTGCGGCGCGATGATGTAGCGCTTCTCGCCGTCCAGGAAGTGCAGCAGCGCGATGTTCGCGGTGCGGTTGGGGTCGTACTCGATGTGCGCGACCTTGGCGTTGACGCCGTCCTTGTCGTTGCGACGGAAGTCGATGACGCGGTAGGCGCGCTTGTGGCCGCCGCCCTTGTGCCGCGTGGTGATGCGGCCGTGGGCGTTACGTCCACCGGTCCCGTGCAGCGGACGGATGAGCGACTTCTCCGGAGTGGAACGAGTGATCTCGGCGAAGTCGGAGACGCTCGAACCGCGACGACCCGGGGTCGTCGGCTTGTACTTGCGAATTCCCATGTCTTTAAAATCTCTCTCCCGGACTACGCCGGGGCTCCGAACAGGTCGATCGGCTTGCTGCCCGGCGCCAGGGTCACGATCGCGCGCTTGGTGCTCTTGCGCTGGCCGTAGCCGGTGCGGGTGCGCTTGCGCTTGCCCTGCCGGTTGGCGGTGTTCACCGAATCGACCTTGACGGAGAAGATCTTCTCGATGGCGATCTTGATCTGCGTCTTGTTCGAATCCGGGTGCACCACGAACGTGTACACGTTGTCCTCGATCAGTCCGTAGGACTTCTCCGAGATGACCGGGGCCAGGATGATGTCGCGGGGGTCAGTCACGGTTGCCATCAGGCCGACACCTCCTCTTTCTGGTCCTTCGCGTCCTTGGTGTGCGCGGCGATGTAGGCGTTCAGCGCCTCCACCGAGAACACGACGTCGTCGGCACGAAGCACGTCGTACGTGTTGAGCTGGTCCGGCGAGAGCACGTGCACACCGGGAAGGTTGCGCACGCTCTTGGCGCCGACCTCGTCGGCACGGCCGATGACCACCAGGACACGCTTGCGATCGGTGAGCGAGCCGAGGAAACCCTTGGCGCTCTTGGTCGACGGCGTCTGGCCGGCCACCAGTTCGGTGACGGCGTGGATCCGGTCGTTGCGGGCCCGGTCCGAGAGCGCCCCGCGGAGGGCGGCGGCGATCATCTTCTTGGGCGTGCGCTGGCTGTAGTCACGCGGCTTGGGCGCGTGCACGGCGCCACCACCGGTGAACTGCGGTGCGCGGGTCGAGCCCTGACGGGCGCGGCCGGTGCCCTTCTGGCGGTACGGCTTCTTGCCACCACCGGACACCTCACCGCGGGTCTTGGCCGAGTGCGTGCCCTGACGGGCGGCCGCCAGCTGGGCGTTGACCACCTGGTGCAGCAGCGCGATGTTGGCCTCCACGTCGAACAGCGCGGCGGGCAACTCGACGGAGCCGTCCTTCTTGCCGTCCGGGGTATGGACGTCAATCTTCAAAGAAGTCATTACTTCTCACCTCGTTTGATCGCGGTGCGGACCACGACCAGTCCACCGGTGCGTCCGGGGACGGCACCCTTGATCAACAGCACGCCGTTCTCGGCGTCGACCTTGTGCACCTTCAGGTTCTGGGTGGTCACGCGGTCGTTACCCATCCGGCCCGACATCCGGGTGCCCTTGAAGACGCGGCCCGGGGTGGCGCAGCCACCGATCGAACCGGGACGGCGGTGCACGGCCTGGGCACCGTGCGCGGCGCCCTGGCCGGCGAAGCCGTGGCGCTTCATGGTGCCGGCGAAGCCCTTGCCCTTGCTGGTGCCGGTCACGTCGACGTACGCGCCGTCGGCGAAGATCTCGGCGGTCAGCTCCTGGCCGACCTCGTACTCGGCGGCAGCAGCCTCGTCATCGAGCCGCAACTCGGCCAGGTGCCGGCGCGGGTTGACGCCCGCGGCGGCGAACTGACCGGTGACCGGCTTGTTGACCTTGCGCGGGCTGATCTCGCCGTAGGCGAGCTGCACGGCGCTGTAACCGTCGCGCTCGGTGGTGCGGATACGGGTCACCACGTTGGGGCCGGCCTTGACGACCGTCACCGGGACGACTTTGTTGTTCTCGTCGAACACCTGCGTCATGCCCAGCTTGGTGCCCAGAATGCCTTTTCTAGCCATTTCTCTGGATTCTCCTACTGGGATGCCTATTGGATGTTCACGTCGACGCTGGCCGGCAGGTCGATGCGCATCAAGGCGTCGACGGTCTTCGGCGTCGGGTCGAGGATGTCGATAAGGCGCTTGTGGGTGCGCATCTCGAAATGCTCCCGCGAGTCCTTGTACTTATGGGGGGACCGGATGACGCAATACACGTTCTTCTCGGTCGGCAGCGGCACCGGGCCGACCACGCTGGCGCCCGTACGGGTGACCGTCTCGACGATCTTGCGCGCCGAGGCGTCAATCGCCTCATGGTCGTAGGCCTTGAGCCTGATGCGGATCTTCTGTCCCGCCACGCTTCTCCTACCTCACTACTACGGGCTTTTCGCGCCTGGGCGCGAAAAAACCTCTGTGTTCGTGCGCCACGCACGTGTGCGTGACGCTGGCTATGCCGCCGCTGTTTACCTGTCTCTGGTTCACCGACCCCCGCGCTCGGGTGTGTCGCCCTCGCGCACACTCGCCCGCGCCTGAAATGAGGTCACGATCGAGGTGGGGACCGGGTGCGCCCATACGAGCGCGGGTCGGATGCCCTGGCGGGCAGAACCCGGCTCAAGGCAACCCGAACAGTATGCCCCAGATCGGGGCGTCCTCCAAATCCCGGCCCGACCGGGCGCTGCCGCGATCGCCGCTGCCGGCGAGGCTGAAGCCAGGACCCCTCGTGAACCGAAAATCGTCCCTGGCCTCAGCCTCGGGCCATATCCCTATCTTACTGCACAGTAAGGTGGTGCCATGCCGGCTTTCAGCCCCACCTATCGCGCCTGGCAACAGCTGTCCGGACGACCCGGGGGCACCCGGATCTTCTCGGCCGCGGCGATGCTGCGGGTGCCGTATTTCGCGTCGGTGCTGCCGCATGTGCTCCGGATGGAACCGGGCCGCGCCGAGGTGGCCGTTCCCAAGTGGTTCTTCGTGTACAACCACCTGCACACCGTGCACGCGATCGCGTCGTGCAACGCGGCCGAAGTGGCCATGGGCATGGCCATGGAGGCCACCGTGCCCACCACCCACCGCTGGATCCCCAAGGCGATGACCGTCCAGTACCTGGCCAAGGCGACGACCTCACTGCGCGCGGTCGCCCACTTCGACGTGCCGGATTTCGCCGCGATCACCGAGGGCACCGAGATCGTGGTGCCCGTACGCATCACCGATCGCGAGGGCACCGAGGTGGTGCGCGCGGAGATCACCACCTGGGTGACGCCGCAGGACGGTCAGTCCAGGTAGGTGCCGTGCCCCTCGCGCACCAGGTCGCCGTCGAAGATCAGCACCTCGTTGACCAGCCCGCCGCGGTGGTTGCGGTAGTTGATGACGATGCTGGAGACGCCGCGATACACGGCGACGATCTCGAAACGCAGGTCCGGCAACTGCGCCAGCGCACGGGTCCAATAGTCGCGCAGGGCGGCCTTGCCGCGCACCACGCCCCCACTGTCGGGCACCACCCGCTCGGCCACCGGCGAGGTGAACACCACGTCGTCGTGGAAATGCGCGAGCACCGCCTCGACATCGTGGCGGTTCCAGGCATCCACCCAGGCCTGCGCGAAGTCGTTCATGTCGTCAGCCTTTCAGCCCGGCCCAGAACGCGCACTGATGCGCAGCGGCGAAGTCGGTGACCACCCGGCTGCCGTCGGGCCGCAGTTGCAACCACGGGTCGGATCCATCGTCGACCTGCGGCCAGACCGGCCCGCCGGGCGCGGCCGGGACACCGGTGGTGATGAACTCCGTCCAGTACGACAGCATCTGGTCGGACAGCCGCTGCTGTGCCGCATCCAGCGGCGGGGCGCCGCCGATCTCGAACAGGTAGCGCAGTTCCAAGGAGTGACTGGCCCGCACCGGGAAAGGCAACTGCCGCAACGGATCTGGCGTGGGTGGAGCGGGGTCGTCGAACTCGTACCCGAAGACCGGCGCCGCCCTTGCCAGGTCGGTGGCCATCCGGTGCGCGACGCAGGAGAACACGCCGTCGGTGACCGCGGCGGCGTACGCCAGCGACGCGCTGCCGCCGAACCGGGCCAGCGGATAGCGCGCGCCGACGGCGGGCCCGTCAGCGCCGAAGGTGTCGGCGAGCAGCCCCGGGTAGTCGGCGGGCGTCGACACGTGCCGGGTGCGCAGATATTGCAACGCGACGAACAGCGTGAACTCGTCGTGATTGGTGCCGATCAGCACCGGCACCCTGGCGGCCTTGCCGTCCCGGATCAGCGCGACCGGATCGCCCGGCAGCACCGCCGTTCCCGTCGTCGGTCCGGTCAGCCAGTCATTGCCGATCCGGTAGAACCACGGCGGCTGGTCCAGCTTGGCCGCCGGCAGCGCGCGCAGGCAGCGCGCGGCGTCGGCCGGGTCGGCGCAGCCCACCCGCGCGGCGTAGCGCAGGCTCTCCCGGCGCGCGGTGGCCAGGTCGGCCTGGGCTTGGCACGGCCCGCTCTGGATGATCGCGGCCCGGAACAATCCGGCCGACCCCGGCGCGACCAGGTGGTCACACACCGACATCGCGCCGGCCGATTCGCCGGCGATGGTGACCTTGGCCGGGTCGCCGCCGAACGCGCCGATGTTGTCGTGCACCCACCGCAGCGCGGCCTGCTGGTCGGCCAGGCCGTAGTTGCCGTCCCCCACGCCGGGGTGGGCCAGGAACCCGGGCGCACCGAGCCGGTAGTTGACGGTGACCACGACGACCCGGCCCGTGGTGGCCAGCCAGCGCGAGCCGTACAGGTCACCGCTGCCGTTGAGGAAGGCGCCGCCGTGGATCCAGAACATCACCGGTAGCCCCACCGCGCCCGAGGGCACCCACACGTTCAGCGTCAGGCAGTCCTCGGCGGTCTTACGGCCCCAGCCGGGGTCGCGCGAGGTGTCCTGCACGCACCGGGGCTGCGGCAGCGTGGCGTCGCGGACCCCGGCCCACGGGCGGACCGGCGCCGGCGGCTGCCAGCGCAGCTCCCCCACCGGTGGAGCGGCATACGGAATCCCTTGGAACAGAACGTAACCCGCGGCAACCGCGCCCTGCAGTTGCCCGTCGGCGAGGTGCACGACGCCGTGATCCAGGCGCGGATCCGGGGTGGGCACCCGGCTGGTGTCGGCGACCTGGCCGGCGCCGCGCGCACAGCCGCCCAGCAGCACCACAGCGACGGCGAGGACGGCCGACAAGCGAGCGACGGGGCCTGACCAACGGCGCCGGACCGGACCGGACAGCATGATCTGCGAGCCTACGGCAGCCGATCGGCGCAAAGCCGCCCGCGCGACGGCGCGCATCGTCGACACTGGGAGCGAACCGGAAACCTGACACCCGTCAAGTCGACCGCAAGGAGCCGCCGATGAGCACCCCGACCACCGATCGACCGGTCAGCCCGGACAACCGCGTGCTGGCCGATCCCGGTGCCTACGCCGACGAACCGCGGCTGCATGCCGCCCTGCGCAGGCTGCGCGCCGAGCAGCCGGTTTCCTGGGTCGATGCCCGGCCGTACCGCCCGTTCTGGGCGATCACCAAACACGCCGACATCATGGCCATCGAACGCGACAACGACCTGTTCATCAGCGAGCCGCGCCCGCTGCTGGCCACCGCCGACGCCGACGACATGGCCAAGGCGCAGTTGGAGGCCGGCATGGGGCTGCGCACGCTGATCCACATGGACGATCCGCACCACCGCAAGGTGCGTGCCATCGGGGCCGACTGGTTTCGGCCCAAGGCCATGCGCGATCTCAAGGTGCGCGTCGACGAACTGGCCAAGCGCTATGTGGACCGGATGCGCGAGATCGGCCCCGAATGCGATTTCGTCACCGAGATCGCGGTGAATTTCCCGCTGTACGTGATCATGTCGCTGCTGGGCCTGCCCGAATCCGATTTCGGCCGGATGCACATGCTCACCCAGGAGATGTTCGGCGGCGACGACGAGGAGTACCAGCGCGGCAAGTCCCTGGAGGACGGCCTGGAGGTGCTGCTGGACTTCTTCGCCTACTTCTCCGCGCTGACCGCGTCGCGCCGGGCCCAGCCGACCGAGGACCTGGCATCGGCGATCGCCAACGGCACCATCGACGGCCGGCCGCTCTCCGACGTCGATACCGCCTCCTACTACGTGATCGTGGCCAGCGCCGGGCATGACACCACCAAGGACGCCATCTCCGGCGGCCTGCACGCCCTCATCGAGAATCCCGGCGAGTTGGACCGGCTGCGCGCGCAACCGGATCTGCTGGGCACCGCGGTCGAGGAGATGATCCGCTGGACCACACCGGTCAAGGAGTTCATGCGCACCGCCACCGCCGACACCGCGGTGCGCGGCGTCCCGATCGCCAAGGGGGAATCGGTCTACCTGGCCTATGTGTCGGGCAACCGCGACGAGGACGTGTTCACCGATCCGTTCCGGTTCGACGTCGGCCGGGACCCCAACAAGCATCTGGCCTTCGGTTACGGCGTGCATTTCTGTCTGGGCGCCGCGCTGGCCCGGATGGAGATGACCAGCCTGTTCGGTGAGCTCATTCCCCGCCTGGACTCCATCGAATTGGCCGGAACCCCCGAGCTTTCCCGCACCGTGTTCGTCGGGGGCCTCAAGCACCTGCCGATCCGGTACGCGCTGCGCTGATCGTGTGGGTGGCCAGGAAACCGTCGACCGCCGCCCGCGCGATCTCCGCGTAGTCGAAATCGGGCAGCGTGCTCAGCTTGCCGAGCACGACGGGGCCGAGCAGTAGCGCCGCGGCCCTGGTGCGGTCCACGTCACCGAGCACCGCCACCGCGTCGGGACTGCTCAGCACGGCTTCCAATGGGGCGGCGTACTGTTCGGCGACCCGCTGGCGCAGCGTCTGCACCTCGGGGCTGCTCGAGTGCCCCGCGGTGCCCAGCCAGGGCAGCGTGGTCATATCGCCACCCAGCGCCAGCCAGGACATGGCGGCCACCGTGACGGGTGCCTCCGCGATCAGCGTGGCCTGCGCCTGCACCAGGGCCGTCAACCGGTCCCGCAACGGCCCGTCGGCCGGTGGTTCCGGTGCGGGCGGGATCAACGCGTGAAATGCCGCCGCCAGCAAGTCGTTTCCGCTGGGGAAGTGCCGGTACAGCGTGGCCCTGGCGACGTTGGCGCCGCGCAGGACGGCGTCGACGGTCACCGCGCTCGGGCCACCCGATCGCAGCAGGGCCGTCGCGGCGTCGAGCAACCGCGCCCGGGACCGGGCCGGCCGGGGATCCGATTCGGCCGCCATGCTGAAACACCTCCCGGCAGAGAAACGAGACTGTTAGTCTCGCAGCAAGACCATTGGTCTCATTATGGTCGCATCCGGGGAGGAGTCGAGTGTGGTCGACACCCCCGTGCAACCGGTCCTCTCGGCGCGTGCCCGGGCCTGGACGCTGTGCATCGCCTGCCTGGGCGTGCTGCTGGTCATCTCGTCGATGGTGGCGCTCAACACCATGCTCGGCGACATTGCCGTCGCGATGTCGGCCAGCCAGACCCAACTGACCTGGATCGTGGACAGCTACACCCTGACGTTGGCCTGCCTGCTGCTACCCGCCGGTGCGATCGGCGATCGATTCGGCCGGCGCAGTGCACTGCTGGCCGGACTGGCCGTGTTCGCGGCGGTCTCGGTGGTCCCGGCGCTCACCCCCGACCCCGCCCTGGTGATCGCGGCCCGCGGGGTGGCCGGCGCCGGTGCCGCGTTCATCATGCCCGCCACCCTGTCCCTGCTCACCACGGCTTACCCGAAAGAGCAGCGCACCAAGGCGATCGCCATCTGGGCCGGCGTCGCCGGGTGCGGCGCCATCGTCGGCATGCTGGGTTCCGGCCTGCTGCTGCAGATCTGGTCCTGGCACGCGGTGTTCTGGGCGTTCGCCGCCGGCGCGGCGCTGACCTTTGCCCTAACGCTCACCATCACGGAGTCCAGGGATCCGGACGCCGCCCCGCTGGACATCGCCGGCGCGGTGCTGATCGGCGCCGCCGTGGCGGTGCTGGTGTTCGGCATCATGGAGGCCCCGGCGCGCGGCTGGGGGCACCCCGTCGTGCTGGGCGGTATCGGCGCGGGCGTGGCATTGATGTCGGTCTTCGGGATCGTCGAGTTGCGCAGGCGGGCACCGCTGTTGGATGTGCGCCTGTTCCTGGTACCCGAATTCGCCACCGGCGCAGCGGCTATCACGGCGCTGTTCATGACGATGTTCGGATTCTTCTTCCTGCAGATGCAGTTCGTCCAGCTGGTGCTCGGCTATTCGCCGCTGGGCACGGCGCTCGCCCTGTCCCCCTTGGCGGTGCCGGTGCTGATCCTGTCCCCGCTGTCGGCCTGGTACGTCCCGCGGGTCGGTCTGCGCTTCGTGGTCTTCACCGGGCTGATGCTGATGGCGATCGGACTGCTGTGCATGCGCGGGCTGGGCATCGACGCCTCCTATCCGGAGCTCGCCTGGCCGCTGATGGTCATCAGTGCCGGTGTCGGATTGTTCACCGCGCCGACGACATCGGCGATCATGACCTCGGCCCCCGACGACAAACAGGGGGTGGCCTCGGCGGTCAACGACACCACTCGGGAGATGGGGGCGGCGCTGGGCATTGCCCTGGCCGGCTCGATGCTGGCCGGCCGCTACACCGCCGAGATCGCGCCCGCGCTGGACCGCTACCCCGAACCGGTGCGCACCGCGGCAGCCGGATCCCTCGGCGAAGCACTCACCGTCGCAACACGATTGGGGCCGGCCGGCGGCAACCTGGCGTATGCCGCGAAGATGTCGTTCCTCTATGCGATGCAAAGTTCGTTGACGGTCCTGGCCGTCGTGACAGCCGTCGTCGCCGTGCTCGTCGCAATGTGCGCGCCGGGCCGTGACGGCCGGTTGCTGTTCAGGAGATGAACTCGGCCGCCCGGTGTCCGATCATCGCGATGGTGGCGTGCGGGCCACGGCTGGGCAGGCTCGGCATGATGGAGCCGTCCACCACCCACAGTCCCTGCACGCCGTGCACCCGGCAGCGCTCGTCGAGCACCGGTCCCATCGGCGCGGTGCCACTGAGATGCTGCGTGGTGGACCAATGTGGGTGACGCCCGGTCATTCCGGATAGCGCAGTGGCGAGCTCGGCACCCGCGTGCAGGGCCGCAACGTCGGCGTCCTCGCGGTCGTAACGATGTTCGAGGACCGGGGCATCGGTGATATCCGGCGAGCGCACCGTCAGCCGGCCGCGGGAGCGCGGCCGCATCAAGGCGATGCCGATATGCGGGTCGTCCGCCCGGCCGGCTCCCGCCATCTCGCTGAAACCGGAGGTGTAAAGCCGTATTTCGACATCGTCGACGGACAGCGCGGCCTCCACCGGTGGCCGGCCGGCGGTGGCCGGCCAGTCCACCGGGAGCACCCACTCCGGGTGATCACAGAAGGCCGCCCCGACCGGGAGGTCGGCGTGCACGTCGATACCGGCGTACTCCAGCATCGGGGCCGGCCCGACCCCCGATACCAGCAACAGCTGGGCGGAGCCGATCGCCCCGGCGCACAACACGATTCGATCCGCGGTGAGAGTGCGCGCACCCGCCGGGCCGAGCACTTCGACACCGACGGCCCTGGTGCCGTCGATCAGCACTCGTAGCACCGGAACATCGGTCCGCACAACGAGATTGGGCCGCCCCAAGGCCGGTTCCAGGAACGCCGCCCCGGGCCCGATCCGGATGCCGTGATCGATGTTGAGCGGAACCGCCCCCACCCCGTCCGGGCCAGGCGCACCGTTGAGATCGTCGATCCACGGATAGCCCATGCCGAGCACCCGCTCGACGAACGCCGACGTACCCGGGCTGAAGTGCGCCGTCCGGCGGACCCGGATCGGCCCGCGGGTCCCGTGCAGCGGACCGTCGTGATCGAGGTCGGTCTCGATCGCCCGGAAGTGTGGCAGCACGTCGTCCCAGCGCCAGCCCGGCAGGCCCCAGCCGTCGAAATCGGCGGGGCGGCCCCGGCAGAAGTAGCCGCCGTTGACGGCGCCGGAGCCGCCCACCACGGCACCGCGCAGCACGTCGGCGGACCGGTTCGGGCGGTCGGTCAGCGTGGTGGTGTAGCGCCGCACGACGGGGCTGCCGGGGCCGATGGGAAGCCGGCCGGCGTCGTGCAGGTGCGCCGACACCGCGGGATCGTCGGCGCCGGGACCGGCCTCCAGCACCGTGACCTGGCAGCGATCATCGGCTGAAAGACGTTCGGCCAGAATCGAACCGGCGCTGCCGGCGCCGACGATCAGGACGTCAGTCAACTGCGGGTGTCACGACCGGAGCTGCGGTTTGAGCGCGCCGACGTGGCGTTCGCGCACCACCCCGGTCCATAGCCCGAGCCCGTAGGCGATGTCGTCGAGGCGCTTGAGCAGCAGGTAGCTCAGCACGCCGACGCGCTGCGCATCCTGTTCGGCGTTGTGGTTGCGGGTGGCCCAGTCGGCCAGCCCGTCGACGATCGCGGCGACCAGCACCACCTGCCGGCACCGCCGGAAGAAGACGGCCGCCACGAGCGTCACCGGCCAGTAGTGCCGGCAGATCGCGGAGGCGGTCTGCAGCGCCGAGCCCCACAGCCCGCGCGCGGCCATCACGGCGACCTCTTTGGGCTCGGTCTCCACCGCGCCCAGTGCCGTCGCGACGCGGCGACCGAACAGCACGGTGATGACGGCGGCCGCGAAGTAACCCATCGTGGACCCGGAGGCCAGCAGGATCCAGACCAGCAGCATCCACCGGTGCACCACCATCGGCGCCGTCTTGCCGGGGTGGCGGACCGACAGCGGGGCGGCGGACTGGCCGTAGAAGGCCTTGCGCCCGAACCACTCCCGCAATTGGGTGCGGTGATCATGGCCCACCAGGGCGATGGGCTCGTAGCGCAGCCGGTGCCCGGCCTCGACGAACCGCCAGCACAGGTCCACGTCCTCCCCGGAGCGCAGCGTCTCGTCGAAGCCACCCACCTCGAGCAGCAGGCTGCGCCGGCAGATGATGGCGGCGCTGGGCACATAGGACACCGGCCCGTAGGGCACCACCGGTGCCTCACGCATGCCCAGGTCCAGCGAGGACCGCACCGACTCGTACCGGGCCACCAGATTGTCCGGCTCGTGCAGGCTCACGATGCGCGGCGCGACGAGGGCCACCGCCGGGTCGCAGAAGTGGCCCAGCAGCGATTCCAGCCACCCGCGCCGGGGCACCACGTCGGAGTCCAGGAACGCCACGAAGTCGGTGGTGCACGCCGCCAGCCCGGTGTTGCGCGCGGCGGCCGGCCCGCGGCTGCGCTCATGCCGCAGCACCAACACGTCGCAGTACATACCCTCGAAATCGGATTCCCGCACGGGCACGGCCGAGCCATCGTCGACCACGATGACGCGCATCCCGCGCAGTGAGCGCACCAGCCGGCACAGACCAAGGGTGTTGTCCCGCACTGGCACAACCACTGTGACATCGCGGTGCGACGGCCCGCTGGCCGGACGCGGATGCGCAACGGTGGCATCCAGCAGGGTGCGCGCCAGCTGCGCCGACAGCGCGTCGTGCACCTCGAGGCGGCCGCCGTCGAGCATGGTCTGCGCCGCGGGCGCCAGCCGCAGCAGCCTGGTCGGGGAGCCACCCAGCAGCGCGGCGCCCTGGCCCAGCACCTTCACCCGGCGATCGACCTGGACGGCGAATCCGTCGGGCAGCCGTGGGCCGGTCACCTGAGCATCCCGTGCGCGTCCGGGGACCAGGCCGACACCCGGTGCACACATCCGTCGACCATGGCGGTGAACAGCGCCGCGCCGTCCCGTTCGGTGGCCGTCGTCGGATCCCCCAGGACCCCGATCTCACTGACCGCGGCCACCCCGCCGCGGCGCATCGCCGGCATCAACTCCGACAACGGTGCTCTGTTACCCGGCACGCGTTCCTCGATCCGCACGTTCTCTGGTGAAATATGTAGCAATACAGATGTTTCGGTATGTCCAGCATGAGCATCGGCGCCCCGCACCGTACACGACGTCCAGGCGACGTCGCGCCCTTCCGACCGCAGCAGCGGCACGGCGCCGGTCAGCGCCTCGACGTTGCCACCGTGCCCGTTGACGAACACCACCCGGGATGCCCATCCGCACGCCGACCGGCCGAACTCGGTGAGCACCAGCCGCAGCGCCTCGGTGCCGATCGACACCGTCCCCGGGAATCCCTCGTGCTCACCGCTGGCGCCGTAGCTCAGCGACGGGGCCAGCAACCACTGCGGCCCGATCCGGCCGGCCGCCGCGCGGGCGACCGCCACGGCGATCCGAGTGTCGGTGTCCAGCGGCAGATGGGGTCCGTGCTGTTCGGTGGAACCCAGCGGGACCATCAGCGCCGGTGGCCCGGCGGGCGATGAACCACGCAACCGATTCGACGTCACAGTGCCGAGGTCGGTGGGGAAGGCCACCGGACGATGGTAGGCCGAATTCACCTGGTGTGCGCCGATTGTTGGCGCATGCGCAGCAATTGATTTCCATACCGGGCCACGGCCGACCGACGCCGGGTCACGTCCGCCACGTCAGCCACGTCCGTATCAGCCGGCAGGAACCCCGAGCGCGCGGGTGAAGCCCTCCGGGACCAAAATGTCCTCGGCTGACAGATCGTGGATGGAAGCCTTGCCGAGCCCGCGCAGTGCGGAGTCGATCCCGCCGTGCAGGATGTCGAGAACGTTCTCCACCCCCGTTTGCCCCTCGGCGGCCAGACCCCACAGATACGCCCGGCCGATCATGACCGCCCTGGCTCCGAGCGCCACCGCCTTGACCACGTCGCTGCCGCGCCGGATACCACCGTCGAGCAGCACCTCGATCTGATCGCCGACGGCGTCGGCGATCGCAGGCAGGCAACGGATCGCCGCCGGCGTGCCGTCCAGATTGTTGCCCCCGTGGTTGGACACCGTGATGGCCGAAACCCCGGCGTCGACAGCACGTTTGGCGTCGTCGACGCGCACCATCCCCTTGAGCAGGAACGGGGCATCGGGCCACTGCTCACGCAGCCAGGCGATGTCCTCCCAGGTGGGCGGCGGGGTGCCCATCCACTGGCCGTAGGCCTCGAAGAAGGTCGGGCCCGGCTCGCCGCGCCGGCCCTGGTTGGGAACGCGCAGGTCAGGCGGACGCAGGTGCTTGCCGAAGCTCCACAGCCACCGAGGCTTGGAGAGCACCTCCGGTGACATCTTGATCATCGTCTTGAGATCCATCCGCTCCGGGATCTTGGGGCTGCCCCAATCCCGTCCGTGGCTGAAGCTCCAGTCGGTGGTGGCGATCAGACCGACCGCCCCGGCGTCCTTGGCGCGCTGAACCCGCTCGGCGATCTCCTCGCGGCTGCCCAGCCAATAGATCTGGAAGAAGATCTTGTCGTTGACCGCGGTGACTTCCTCGATGGGCTTGCTGGCGAACGAGGACAACCCCATCGCCGTGCCACGCGCGGCCGCCGCCCGCGCGACCGCCACCTCACCGTCGGGGTGCACGGCCTGCACACCCGTCGGCGAGATGATGACCGGCAATGAGATGTCTTGCCCCAACACGGTTGTCGCCATGTCGCGCTTCTCGGTGGCGCCGATCACGTGCGGAGCGAAGCCGAGTTCGGCGAAGGCCTCGACGTTGTCGGAGACCGAAACACCCTTCTCGCTGGCCGAGATCAGCGAGGAGTAGGCGGAGCGGGGCAGCCGCTTCTTCGCGCGCTGCTGGGCGATGGCGACGGTTTCGAACCAGGTATCGCGGGCCATGATCAGATCGGACTTTCGTTGCAGAACTTCTTCGGAGGCGCGCCGGCGCCGACATGGGACGTGCGAGGCGCGCCGGCGCCGACATCGGACTTCGGAGGCGCGGTGAGCAGTTTCAGCGGGATGGGGCCCCGGGGCGTGCGTCCGCCGCTGCGCGAGTGGTCGACGCTGGGCTTGGGCTTGTCCCGCTCGCGCGCCAGCGCCGGTTCCCCGTAACCCTGCACGCATTCGGGGTCCGGGCCGTCCATCGGCAGCCCGGTGAAGAACTTGGCGGCCATGCAGCCGCCGCGGCAGGCGTCGTAATGCCCGCACCCGGTGCAGGCACCGGCGGACTGCGGCTCGCGCAGTTCGCGGAACAGCTCGGAGTTCTGCCAGACGTCGGCAAAACCGTTGCTGGTGAGCACATTTCCGGCCAAGAACTTCTCGTGGATGGCGAACGGGCAGGCATAGACGTCGCCGACGGGATCGATCAGGCACACCACCCGACCGGCACCGCAGAGATTCAGCCCGGCCAGTGCGCCCGGCTCCCCCAGCCCGGACAGGTGGAAGAACGAGTCACCGGTGAGCACGCGTTCACCCTTGGCGACCAGCCAGTCGTAGAGCTGACGCTGCTGCGCGGCGGTGGGGTGCAATTCGTCCCACACGTCGGCGCCGCGACCGGACGGGCGCAGCCGGGTGATGCGCAGCGTGGCGCCGTAACGGTCGGCCAGGGCCTTGAAATCGTCGAGCTGGTCGACGTTGTGCCGGGTGACGACGACGGAGATCTTGGCATCCTTGAAGCCGGCGGCGGCCAGATTCTCCAGCGCTCGCACGGCCATCTCGAACGAGCCGGGACCGCGCACCGCGTCGTTGATCTCGGCGGTCGCGCCGTCCAGCGAGATCTGCACGTCGACGTAGTCACTGGCGGCCAGTTTGGCGGCCACCTCCGGGGTGATGCGCACCCCGTTGGTCGAGAACTTCACCCCCACATGGTGTTCGGTGGCGTAGTCGACCAGCTCCCAGAAGTCCGAGCGCACCGTCGGCTCACCGCCGCCGATGTTCACGTAGAACACCTGCATGCGTTCCAGCTCATCGATGATGTCCTTGCACTGCTGTGTGCTCAGCTCACGCGGATCGCGCTTGCCGGACGCCGACAGGCAGTGCACGCAGGACAGGTTGCACGCATAGGTCAGCTCCCAGGTCAGGCAGATCGGGGCGTCCAGGCCGCGCTCGAACTGATCGACCAGCCGGGGCACGGGGGCCACACTCGTCATTGATTCTCCCTCGGGACCAGCATGTGGGACTGTGCGAGCACGCTCAGCGCGTGCAGGTAGGGGCCGTGGGCGGCGTCGTCGATTCCGGCGGCGCGGCAGGCGGACCGTACGTCGGGGTGGTCAGCCAGCGAGCTGACCACCTCGACGATGGTCCGGTTCTTCAGGAACGACAGCTTCCGGGTGCCGAAGTGATACAGCAACGCCCCGAACGGTTCTGGCCGCACCGCCACCTGGTGGTGCAGGGCCCAGGGCCGCCCGGGATCGAAGGCGGCCACCGGGGCTGTCGGTGCCGACATGGTCAGTAGACCCCGCACATCCCGTCGATCGAGACCTCTTCGACGAGAGACTCGGTGACCAGATCGGTGTCGGACGCAACGTGCTGATTGGGTTCCATGGACTGCCCCTTTCGTTACCGTGAGAGTGATCGCGGGGTCCCACGACTGTGACCCACGCCGCACACAATATGGCATCGAGTGCCGAAATGGAAGGGTCTGATCGATGAGCGTGGGACGCCGCCCTTCCACCACCCAGGGCCACATCAGCGGTGTGGCCCTGGAACTGTTCGCGACCCGCGGTTTCGACGACGTCAGCGTCGACGACGTCGCCGCCGCCGCCGGCATCTCGCGGCGCACCCTGTTCCGCTACTTCTCCTCCAAGAACGCCATTCCCTGGGCGGACTTCGACGCGCACCTGCAGGACCTGCGCGACGTGCTCAACGCCGTGCCCGAGGAGGTGCCGCTGGACGCCGCACTGCGCTCGGCGCTGTTGACCTTCAACGACTTCGGCGCCGAAGAGATGCCACAGCATCGGCAGCGCATGCGTGTCATCCTGGAGACCGATGCGCTGCAGGCGTATTCGATGACGATGTACGCCGGGTGGCGCGAGGTGATCGCGGCGTTCGTGGCACGCCGGCTGGGCCGCAAGCCGGCCGACCTGGTACCGCAGACGGTGGCCTGGACGGCACTGGGGGTGGCGCTGACGGCCTACGAACAGTGGCTGGCCGACGAATCGGTGTCGCTGGCCGACGCGCTGGGCGACGCGTTCGACGTGGTGGGCCACGGCCTGCGCACGCTCGACCCGCGGGGCTGATCGAAAAAAGTTCGGCCAACCCCGTCGGAGTTCGGGCCGCCGCGACGACGATGAGGGTGTGAGCGCCCAAACTGACGCCGCCCGGGCGTTGTTGACGCTGTACGACGAGGCACTGCCCGTCGTATACGGGTACTTCGTCCGGCGTTGCGGTGACCGCGGCACCGCCGAGGATCTGACCTCGGAGACGTTCCTGGCGGCGATGGATGCCGCCCGAAAACCGGCACCGCCGCCGGTGAGCGTGCCGTGGCTGATCGGGGTGGCCCGGCACAAACTGGCCGACCATTATCGGCGCCGCTTCGCCGTCCCCGTCGGTGACGTGCCAGAACCGGTTGACCCGGTGGACGACTGGGACGCCGAGCTGGACCGCATCGTCGCCGAGGCCGTTCTGGCCCGGCTGCCCGAGCAGCACCGCACCGTGCTGGCACTGCGCTACCTGGACGACCGATCCGTACCCGAGTGCGCCGAACTGATCGGGCGCACCGTGCACGCCACCGAAGCCCTGCTGGTGCGGGCCCGCCGCGCCTTCAGATCGAACTACCCGGAGGGAGGCACGCCATGAACAACAGCCGCGATCCGCTGACCGCGCTCCACGGCGACGACCTGCCCGTCACACCCGACCCCGCCTTCGCGGCCCGGCTGCGCGCCCGCCTGGTTGCCGCCCTGTCCCTACCCCCGGGCGCCGAAGGAGTTGAGATGAGCGGAACCGATTCCCTGCTTGCCGAACTGGCCGAGCCCTCCCCACCCGGCACCGGCTTGGTGATCCCCTACCTCGCGGTCACCGACGCCCGGGCGGCGCTGGACTGGTATGCCGGGGCACTGGGCGCCGAGCTGGTGGGCGCACCGGTGGTCATGGCCGACGGCCGGATCGGGCATGCCGAGCTGTCGGTGGCCGGCGCGACGGTCTACCTGGCCGACGAGTATCCCGATCTGGGTCTGCGAGCCCCTGCGGCACAGTCGGTTTCGGTGAGCCTGCTGCTGCAGGTGGCCGACACCGACGCCACGCTGGGGCGGGCCCGCGCCCGGGGCGCACGGGTGCAGCGCGAACCGTACGAGGAGCACGGCTCGCGTAACGCCGCGATCGTCGACCCGTTCGGGCATCGCTGGATGCTGGCCGGCCCGCGCACCGGCGCCGCGGTGACCATCCGGCACGGCGACGTCGGCTACGTCTCGGTGAACACCCCGGACGCCGCCCGCGCCGCCGCGTTCTACGCCCACGTGCTGGGCTGGAGCTACGAAGGCCACCACGTCGCCGGCACCGGCTTGTCGATGGGCATCCACGAAACACCGGGCCCCAGCACGCTGTTCTGCTGCTACGCCGTCGACGATCTGGACGCGGCAAGGCAGTCGATCCTGGCCGCCGGCGGCACGGTCGGGCAGCCGCAGGACCGCGAGTTCGGCACGGTGCTCGACGCCACCGACCCGGCGGGCACCCCGTTCGCGGTGTACCGCGACACCGCAGGCACTCCGCGGCCCGCGCTCAACGGCACCGGACCGGGCGAACTGTCCTACCTCACCTACGAGGTGCCGGATTCGGCTGTGTTCAAGGCGTTCTACGGCCGGGTCCTGAACTGGGCATTCGAACCGGGCCGGGTCGAGGACGGGTGGGGGGTGCTGCACACCCATCCGATGGCCGGCGCCGCCGGCGGGGCGCGGGTCGCGCGGACCGTGCCGATGTGGACCGTCGCCGATATCGATGCGGCCGTGACACGGGTGCGCGAAGCCGGCGGCACCGTCATCCAGGAACCGTCGGTACAGGCCTACGGGAAGTCGGCGCTGTGCACCGACGACCAGGGCGCGCGGTTCTACCTCGGCGAGCACTGACAGCGATTTGTGGAGCCGCACCCGTAATGGTTACGGGTGCGGCTCCACAAATCACGGGAGAACGTCGGTGATCGGCGCCGCGGCGGCGATCTTGCCGCGCGCCTTCATCACCTTGCCGGGCATCCCGCCGCCGACCACCGCGGTCAGCACCCCGTCACGCTCGTAGTAGGCCAGGAACTTGCGGCCGTCGTCCTCCACGATGTGCACGGTGTCACCGGCGGCCGGTTCACCGAGACACTGGATCTTCACGTCGTACTGGTCGCTCCAGAAGTACGGCACCGTGGTCAGCGTGGAAGCGGCCTCCTGGCCGAGCAGCGCAGGCACCAGGGCGCGGGCCTGCTCGGCGACGTTGCTCCAATGTTCAACGCGCACTTGGTGTCCCACTTCGGTGCGCCAGGACGCCACATCACCGATGGCCCACACGTGCGGGGCGCTGGCCCGGCCGGAGCCGTCGCACACCACGCCGTTGTCGACCTCGATACCGCTACCGTCCAGCCACCCGGTGACCGGATGCGACCCGATGCCGACGACCACCAGGTCGGCGTCGAGCTCGGTGCCGTCGGACAGCACCACCTTCTCCACCGTGTCGGTGCCGACCACCGACGCCACCCCGACACCGCAGCGCACCCGGACGCCCTCGGCCTCGTGCAGCCGGGTCACCAGCGCGCCGATCTGCTCACCGAGCACCGATGCCAGTGGGGTGGGCTGCGGCTCGACGATCACCACGTCCACCCCGAGCTGATGCAGGCTGGCGGCCACCTCGCAGCCGATGAACCCGGCGCCGACGATCACCGCCCGCCGTGCCGTGGCCGCGTGGGCACGCAGCGCCGCGCTCTCGTCGATGGAGCGCAGAACCCTGATGCCCTCCAGGTCGGGAAATGACGGAATCCGTTTGGGCACAAGACCTGTGGCGATCACCAGCTCGTCGTAGCCGATCACCAAGCCGTCGGCCAGCGTCACCGTCTGTGCGGTGGTGTCGACCGACGTCGCCGCCGAGCCCAGCCGCAGGGTGATGTCGTTCTCGTCGTAGAACTCCTGCGGCTTGAGCACGACGTCGTGCTCGGGATTGCGCAGCACCTCCTTTGACAGCGGCGGCCGGTCGTACGGCAGGTGCGTCTCGTCGCTGACGATGGTGATCGGTCCGCTGTATTCGGCGCGCCGCAATTGCTCGGCGGTGCGGGCCGCGGCCAGTCCACCACCGACAATGACGATTCCACCATTATTTGTCACGTGGGTCTTCATACACGATGACAGGCTCCCCCGGCCTGCCTACCCCATCGGTACTGCTCAGGACCGGGCACGTTCGATGATGTTGGACAGCACCACGATGCTCTCGCTGCGTTCGATGTCCGCACTGGCCCTGATGCGTTCCAGGGCCTCCTCCAGGTGCCGCATATCGCGCGCCAGCACGTGCAGGATGGCGTCCGAGGTGCCCGTCACCGTCGCCGCGCTGACCACCTCGGGGATGTCGATCCAGGCCCGGCGCAGCTCGGCGGGCGCGATGGTGCCGTGGCAGTAAACCTGCACATAGGCCTCGGTGCCCCAGCCCAGCGCGTTGCGGTCGACGACGGTGGTGAACCCGCGGATCACCCCGTGGTCGAGCAGCCGGTCCACCCGCCGCTTCACCGCCGGCGCCGACAGATTGACCCGCTCCCCGATCTCGGCGAAGGTGGCGCGGGCATTGTCGGTCAGCTCGGCCAGGATCCGCTCATCGGTCTCGTCCAGACGGTCCATACCGCTCCTCACGCAACAGATTGCCGATTTCGGCCATTCGTAACAATAGATCACCGTTTATCACGCAACGGATAGCGATTGATTGCACAATACCCTCCGCATACCGTTGATCCATGACGATTTCCGAGGTCGCCAGCCACTCCGTCCTGCCCCCGACCCGCTCCGCCCGCACCCGCCACTACGCCATGACGGCACCAACGCATTTCGCCGTCGAGTACGCCATCAATCCGTGGATGGACACCTCGACGGCGGTGGACGCCGCACGGGCCGTCGAGCAGTGGGAAAACCTGCGCCGTGTCTACCTCGACCTGGGCCACACCGTCGATCTGGTCGACCCGCAGCAGGGTCTGCCCGATATGGTCTACGCGGCCAACGGCGGGCTGATCGTCGGCGGCCAGGCCATCGTCGCCCGGTTCGCCTACCCGCAGCGAGCCGGTGAGGCCGCGGCCTACGCCGCCTGGATGGCCGACCAGGGGCACCGCCCGGTCCAGACCCGGCACGTCAACGAGGGCCAGGGCGATCTGCTGGTCATCGGCTCGAAGATCCTGGCCGGTTACGGATTTCGCACCGACGTGCGGGCGCACGACGAGATCGCGACGATCACCGGGATGCCGGTGGTCGGCCTGGAACTGGTCGATCCGCGCTTCTACCACCTCGACACCGCGCTGACCGCACTCACCGACGACCTCATCGCCTACTATCCGCCGGCGTTCAGCGACGCCGCCCGCGCCACGCTGGAGCGACTCTTCCCGGACGCCATCCTGGTCGGCAGCTCCGACGCCTACGTGTTGGGCCTCAACGCCGTTTCCGACGGGCGCCACGTGGTGCACCCGGCCGCGGCCACCGGCTTCGCCGACCAGTTGTCGGCCGCCGGTTTCGAACCGATCGGGGTGGACCTGTCCGAACTGCTCAAGGGCGGCGGGTCCGTCAAATGCTGCACACTGGAGGTGTTCTCATGACGGTGCTGGAGCACATGACGATCGACGAGCGCCATGTCGCGCGCAACTACGCCCCGCTGCCGGTGGTGGCGGCATCGGCCGACGGTGTGTGGATCACCGACGTGGCGGGCCGGCGCTATCTGGACTGCCTGGCCGCGTATTCCGCGGTCAACTTCGGCCACCGCAACCCGGAGATCACCGCCGTCGCACACGCCCAGCTGGACACGGTCACCCTGGTCAGCCGGGCGTTCCATTCCGACCGGCTGGGCCCGTTCTGCGCGGCACTGGCCCGGATGTGCGGCAAGGAGATGGTGCTGCCGATGAACACCGGCGCCGAGGCGGTGGAAAGCGGTATCAAGGTGGCCCGCAAGTGGGGCACCGACGCCAAGGGCGTGCCGGCCGGTCGGGCCAATATCGTGGTGGCGCAGAACAACTTCCACGGCCGCACCACCACCATCGTCAGCTTCTCCGACGATGACACCGCCCGCAGCGGGTTCGGCCCGTTCACCCCCGGCTTCCGGTCGGTGCCGTTCGGCGACGCCGGCGCGGTGGCCGCCGCGATCGACGAGAACACCGTCGCCGTGCTGCTCGAGCCCATCCAGGGCGAGGCCGGGATCATCGTGCCGCCCGACGATTTCCTGCCCGGGGTGCGGGCCCTGTGCACCGAACGCAACGTGCTGATGATCGCGGACGAGATCCAGTCCGGGCTGGCCCGGACCGGGCGCACCTTCGCCTGCGACCACTGGGACGTGGTGCCCGACATGTATCTGCTGGGCAAGGCGCTGGGCGGCGGCGTGGTGCCGGTGTCGGCGGTGGTGGCCGACGAGGAGATCCTGGGTGTGTTGCATCCCGGCGAGCACGGCTCGACCTTCGGCGGCAACCCGCTGGCCGCGGCCGTCGGCTCGACGGTGGTCGCGATGCTCGAACGGGGCGAATATCAGGCGCGCTCAGCGGAATTGGGCGCACTGCTGCACACCCGGCTGGCGGAGTTGTGCGGCGCGGGGGTACTGGCGGTGCGCGGCAAGGGATTGTGGGCCGGCGTGGACATCGATCCGCGACTGGGCACCGGCAAGCAGATCAGTGTGCGGCTGGCCGAGCGTGGGGTGCTGGTCAAGGACACCCACGGCCACACACTGCGGTTCGCCCCGCCCCTGGTCATCACCGCCGAGGAAATCGAGTGGGCGGTGGCACAATTCGCGGCGGTCCTGGCCGGACGGTGACCCGCTAGTACTTCAGCACACCCCGGTCGACGGCGATCTGGCTGCCCGACAGCGTCGCCGAACCGTCACCGGCCAGCCAGGCCACCACGTTGGCGACCTCCTCCGGCTCCATGAACGCGGCGAGTCCCTCGTTCTTGCCGTCGGTCACCTTGTGGTAGGGCATCGGGGCGAAGCTGTGCAGGAAGCTCGGGAACTTCGCGAAGATCGCGGCCATGGCCTCGGGCTCGATCATGGGGGTGTCGATCGAGTACGGGTGGATGGAGTTGACCCGAATGCCGAACTCGCCCACCTCAAGCGCCAGCGAGTTGGTGAGCGCGACCAACCCGTGCTTGGACGCCGCGTAGTGCGAGTTGCCCGGCGTGGCCTTGAGGCCGGCCGAGGAGCTGACGATGATGATGGAGCCGCCGTTGCCGGCTTCGATCATGGCCGGCACCGCCGCCTTGATGGTGCGCCAGGTGCCGTTGAGGTTCACGTCGACCACGGTGTCCCACTGCTCCGGCGTGAGTTCCCACACCCGGCCCCAGCTCAACACGCCCGCGTTGGCGACCACGACGTCGAGCCGGCCGAACTGTTCCACGCCGTCGGCCACCAACTCCTGCTGGGCGGCCAGGTCGCGCACGTCGACGGCGCGGGCCAGCACCTTGCGCCCGGCCGCTTCGACACCGCGCACCGTCTCGGCGAGATCCTCGGGGCTGGCCGCCGGATAGGTGATGGTGTCCGATACCGGCGCGCAGATATCGGCGGCGATGATGTCGGCGCCTTCCCGCGCCAACCGGATCGCATGGGCCCGGCCCTGTCCGCGCGCCGCCCCCGTCACGAACGCCACACGTCCTTCGAGCGATCCGTTCGCCGCTGCCATTGCCGGTCCTTTCGTCAACCCGGGCCCAGGCTAGCAGCCAGACTGAAACGTGTTCTAGTAATCGATCGGGTCGCGGATGATCGGGCATGTCATGCAATGACCACCACCGCGGCCCCGTCCCAGCTCGGCGCCGACGATCGTGATCACCTCGACCCCGGCCTTGCGCAGCAACGCGTTGGTGTGGGTGTTGCGGTCGTACGCGAAGACGACGCCGGGCTCGACGGCGACCAGGTTGTTACCGCTGTCCCACTGTTGTCGCTCCGAGTCGTACCGGGTACCACCGGTCTCCACCACCCGCAGCTCGGCGAGCCCCAGCGCCGCGGCGACCACTTCGATGAACGGTTTGGTCTCCTCGATCACCTCCACACCGACGCCCGGGCGGTCGGCCGGTAACAGCGTGAACGGGGCGATGCCGTCGACGATGCCGGGATAGACCGTGACGACGTCACGGTCGGCGAAGGTGAAGACGGTGTCCAGGTGCATGGCCGAGCGAAGCTTGGGCATGCCGGCGACGATCACCTTCTCGGCCGCGCCGGCGGCGAACAACGCCGCGGCCACCTGGGTGATGGCCTGCCGAGACGAGCGCTCGCTCATCCCGATCAGCACGACGCCGTTACCGGGGATGAGCACGTCACCCCCTTCGAGAGTGGCCAGCCCCCAGCTCTTCTCGGGATCTCCCCACCACACCGTCGAACCGACATAGTCGGGGTGGAACCGATAGATGGCCTTCATCAGCAGCGTCTCGTCGTGCCGCGCCGGCCAGAACAACGGGTTGAGCGTCAGTCCGCCGTAGATCCAGCAGGTGGTGTCGCGGGTGTAGAGGGTGTTGGGCAGCGGCGGCATCAGGTATTCGGTGACACCACTGTCCTCCCTGGCCAACGTGCGGTATCCGGTCCGCACCTCGGCCGGCAGATCGCGGATGGACATGCCACCGATGAGCAGCTCCGACAACCGGCGCGGTTGCAGCGAATCCAGGAAGTCCCTGGTGTCGTCCACCAGGCCCAGCCCGACCTCGTTGGCGACGATCTTGCGGTCCAGCAGCCAGGTCCTGGCCTCGTCGATCTCCATGGTTTCGGTCAGCAGGTTGTGCAGCTCAACGACTTCCACGCCGCGGTCGCGCATCTTGTCCATGAAGTCGAAATGGTCGCGGCGGGCGTTCTGCACCCACAGCACATCGTCGAAGAGCAGGTCGTCGCAGTTGGTCGGGGTCAGGCGCTCATGCGCCAGGCCCGGCGAGCACACCAGCACCTTGCGCAGGGTGCCCACCTCGGAGTGCACCCCGTAAGCGGCCGAAGGCGGCTCGGAAGGTCGCGTCATGACTGGTCCTTTCAGATCTGGATGGACCCGGAGACGAGCCCGTAAACCCCGGCGACCGCCCCGGCCACGATGACCACCAGCAGGCCCACCTCGGCAGGACGGAACACCGGCAGCGAACGCTCCCGGCGCGCCTTCACATACAGCAGGGCGGCCGGCGCGTAGAGAAGGCAGGACAGCATCAGGTGATCCCACCCGGCGGCATACACCAGGAACAGGGTGTAGGTGGTGGCCAGCGCGGCCACGATCATGTCGGGGACCAATGACCTTCGGTCGCCGTAGGTTTCACGGGTGATCGTCAGCTTCAGCGCGTAGGCGGCGGCCAGCAGGTACGGGATCAGGGACAGCGCCGCGGTGAGATCGAGCATGAAGTCCAGCGCCTCGGAGGTGAACAGCAGCAGGATGAGCAGCAGTTGCACCAGACCGGCCGCCATCACCAGGGCGCTGATGGGTGCGCCCTTGGAATTGGTGCGGGCCAAGAACTTCGGCATGTCGGCGGCCTTGGCCGGGATGTAGAGGATTTCGGCGGCCATCAGCGTCCAGGCCAGATACGCGCCGAGCACCGAGAGGATGACGCCCGCCTTGATGAAGACCGCACCCCACGGTCCGACGATGGATTCCAGTACGGACGCCATCGACGGCTGATTCACCGCGGCCAGGTCCGGCTGACTCAGCACACCGTAGGACACCAGGGTGACGAGCATGAAAACGCTGAGCACGGAGAGGAATCCGATGACGGTGGCGCGGCCGACGTCGGCGCGTTTGCGGGCGAACCGCGAATAGACGCTGGCCCCTTCGATGCCGAGGAAGACGAATACGGTGATCAGCATCGTGCCCTTGGCCTGGTCGAAGAGCGAGGCCAGCGAGTAGTGGCCGTCGCCGCCCCAGAAGTTGCCGGTGAACACGTCGGCATCGAAGGCGATCAGCGCGATGACGATGAACGTGAGGATCGGGACGACCTTGGCGACGGTCGCGATCCGGTTGATGACCGCGGCCTCCTTCACCCCGCGCAGGATGAGGAAGCAGAACAGCCACACCCCGAGCGAGGAGAGCACGACGGCCAGCACGGTGTCGCCGGATCCCAGTGCGGGGAACAACGCGCCGATGGTGGTCATGATGAGCACCCAGTACGAGGTGTTGCCCGCGCAGGCCGACGCCCAGAAGCCGAAGGCCGAGTTGAAACCGACGTAGTCGCCGAATCCCGCCTTGGCGTAGGCGTAGATGCCGGCGTCCAGCTCGGGTTTGCGGGTGGCCAACCGTTGGAAGACGAACGCCAGCATCAACATTCCGGCGCCCGCGATGCCCCAGGCGATCAGCGCCCCGAGCACCCCGGTCTCGACGCCGAACCGGCGCGGCAGCAGGAATACCCCGGAACCGATCATCGAGCCGATGACCATCGCGGTCAGGGTCGGCAGACTGACCTTGTCGGCAACGGCGCGGTCTTGGGCGCTCATCGTTCCCCCTCAGAGCCTGAAGCGGAATCTAGCAGTCGCGGTGCTCGAGGGAAGCGTTATCTACGCATACGTCAGGGCGCTACAGCTCCGCGATGATCTGCTGGCGCTTGCCGGCGTATTCGTCCTCCGAAATCGCCCCGGTGGCGCGCAGAGTCTCCAGTTCCTGCAGCCGCTGAGCCGCCGACGGGGCGGGGGGCGCCGGCGGGACGTAGGCGGCCGGCGCCGGGGCAACCGGCGGCGCCATGGGCGCGGCAGGCGGTGGGGCGGCCTGCTGCTGCGCGCCGGCGCGGCGTACCACCGCTTGCACCTGGGCCCGGGCGGACGGGTTGCTGCGCAGGTCGATCATGCTGTTCATGCCGATGTTGTTGGCCTTGAGAATCTGCAGGATCTCCATCAGCGGGCCGACTTGTCCGGACAGATCGTAGGTGCGGTGGTCTTCCTCGATGGTGAAGGTCGCCGGCACCTGGCCATTGACCAAGGCGCTTCGTTCCCAATCGATCTGGAACTGATTGGTCGCCGGGTCCACCAGCACCACGACCTTGCGTGAGGTGAGGGTGCCCAACCGGGTGACGCTGGCGATGACGCGGTCCTCGGCGGTGAACGGCGCGATGCCGGGCCCGGAGATGTGCAGATTGAGTTTCACCAACGGTTGGTCGTTGATCCGGGTGCCGGTTTCCGACATTCCCGTGATCTGCGCCAGCGCGAGCACACCGGTGGCCTCCAGAGCCTGGGTGCGGGCGGCGGATCTGGCTCCAAAGTTCGCCAGCGCCAAGGCGATCAGCACATCGGCCGCGGTCACCAGTAAGCCGGCCCAGAACATCCATTTCAGCAAATAGCTCTGACCGGTGGCGAAATACACCACCAGGAAGATCGGCCCGACCAGGCCACCGCACAGCAGCACCATCAGCTGCGCTTTCACGTATCGCCACACCATGTGCCACGCTCCGTTCGAAATGGACGGGGTCAGATTAACGCCAACCAGCGCATTTTGGCGGCGTGCCGAAATCATTTGGGCACTTCCCACCAGCGGATGTATTTGCGTCGGCAAACAATACGGACGATGTCCGCCACTTGACGGACCCCGCCGTCCGCTTCGTGCCTAGAATTGCATGTGCTTGAGCGGGGACCGGACATCCGGAATGTCCACGTGTCTGAGCGGCAGGTGATCCAGCGCGGCCAGGACCTTGCCATCATCCTGCTCAACACCGTCACCCTGGTGGCCGTCTCCAGCGCACTCCTGCTTCCCGGCACCCCCGAATGTGCGCACGGGGCAACCCTGCTCGGACTGGTGGGCGGTTGGGCTGCCTTCCGTCTGTGCACGCGATCGCGCGCACTGCCGTTCCAGCTGGCCGACTTCTGCTACGTGCTGATCGTCGCGGCGGCGATTCCGTGGTGCGACCCACGGCCCGAGAGTCTGTACATCAACTCGGTGCCCCAGGTGATCGCCGGTGCGGCGGTCATCGCCTTCACCATGGCGCAGCCCCCGCGGATCAGCTTCGTGGCATCGGCGCTGATCGCCGTCGCGTATGCCTTCGGATGCGCTCAGCTGGTCGGATGGCACGGCGCCGCGCAGGTTCCGATGCTGTTCTACATGCTCGGCATCGAATGGACCATCGTGGCGGCGCTGCTGGCCACCGGGCTGGCCATCGCCAGACAGGTGGACCAGGCCCGCGCCGAAAACCACGACGCGGCACTGCGGGACGCGATCGCCGCCGCCGTGCGCGACCACGAACTCGAACACCTGGCGCTGGTGCACGACACCGCCGCGTCGACCCTCTACCTCGTCGGCGAGGGCGCCGACATCTCACCGGATCGTATTGCCGCCCAAGCCCGCCGGGATCTGGAACTGCTCACCGGCGGTCCCGCGCGGGCCGAGCCCATGCCCGACACCGATATCGTCGCGGCGATACGGCACGAGGTCGCGCACCTTCCGGCGCAGATCGAGTTGTCCGGCCGGCCCGGCCTCGTCCTCAGTGGGCGCACGGCCCGCACGGTGCTCGCCGCGGTCCGCGAAGCGCTCAACAACGCCGAACGGCACGCCCACGCGTCGCGCATCGAGATCGACGTCGCGCCCGGCATGATCACCGTCGTCGACGACGGCGTCGGCTTCGACCCGGATGCCACCACCCTCGGCCATGGCGTCGCCGAATCGATCGTCGCCAGGATGCGCCGCATCGACGGCAGCGCGACGATCACCTCGTTGCCGGGCACCGGGACCAGGGTGACGCTGACGTGGGACCAGGCTCCGTGCTCCGCGACCACCACCGCGACCCTCGACGACATCGACCAACTCACCGAGCGGGTGCTCATCCAGTTCGGGCTCGGCATCGCGGTTTTCGCGCTGGTCCAATTGCTGGTCGCGGTGCCGTACGCCGCCGCCCACACCGAGCGGCCGCTGATCCAGTTCGTGCTCGGCGGGATCGCCGCCCTCGTCGTCATCGCCGGTGTGCCAAGGGTGCTCGACCGCGGCCCCAACCTCAGCTTCCCCGCCCTGACCGTGATGGCCGCGGTCATCGTGGTCCAGTCGCTGTCACTGCCCGCCGAGTTACTCGGCACGCCCGCCCAGTGGCCACTGATCGCCTCCGGACTGTGCGTGCTGCCCTTCCTGCTGCGCTGGCGGATCCGGTATGCCGCCGCGACGATGGTCGCCTTCTGGCTGGGCACCGCGATCCTCACCTTCGTGCGGCAGCCCGGCATCGAGATGGCGTTCAACCTGGCCCTCTACACCGCCGGCATCGCCCTGGTGCAGATGTTCGCGCTGGCCTTCCCGGAACTGCTGCGCAACGCGACCGTCGCGGCGGCCGAGGAGCTCCGCCAGCGCTGGGCCATGGCCGACCGGCACCGCATCGCCGAGGCTCTGCATGACGACTATGTCCGCCGGACGTCGAAACTCATCCGCGGTGTGTTCCCGTTGCTGCAGACCTTGAGCACCGGCGCCGTCGACGCCGAGACCAGGCAGCGGGCCCGGCTGGAATCGCGCCGGTTGCGGCTCTACATCTTTCAGTCGCGCACCTTCAGCCATCCGCTCGTCGCGGAGTTGCGCAGCGCCGTCGACGCGGCCGACCGGCGCGGGGTGATCGTCACGATGAACGCCGACAACAACCTCCCGCAACTCGACGAGGACACTCGGCACCAGATCCTGGCGCCGCTGCGCAACGCGCTTGCCCAGGCCAGGGAACGCGCCAGGATCGGTCTGACGGTGGCAGGCGGTGAGCTGATTGCCAGCATCATCTGCGACACCGCCGCCGGCGCCTCGGCACATCCGCAGCACACCGATCCGCGCGTCGAGGTCACGGCCATCGGCGACACGGTGTGGATCAGTGTGCACCACCACCTGCCGGGCTCACCGGAGGTCGCCGAGGCCCCCGAGCACAGCATCGCCTGAACCGGGCTATTATCGACCCATACGTCAATATGGTTAGCCAGGGTTGCTAATTCGGGCCATCCGGGCATTGCCGGCGAGTAGAGTCCTGATCCGATGAATTGCGGGGGTGCCGAATCGGTGGTGTCATCTATCTCAGGTGAATTGCATGAATAGAGCCGAAGAGGGTGGGGTCTGCGATTCCGGGGTGGCCATCCCGGTGGCACTGATCGATGACCATGACGTAATTCACGCCGGCGTCAAAGCATGGTTTGCCGATACCGATCCACCGATCGAGCTCGTCGCCGACTACCCCGACCCCTCGTCGTTTCTCGCCGAACACCCGCAGGCCGACGGCACCATCGAGGTCGTGCTCTTCGACCTGCAGTACGAGCGGTACCGGCCGGAATTCGAAAGCCTCCGGGAGGTCTGCGCGGCGGGGCACCGTGTCATCGTCTACTCGCACATGTCCACCGACGAGGTGATCCTGAGCAGTCTGGACGCCGGCGCCATGACCTTCCTGGCCAAGGGTGAAGACAAGCAGCACCTGTTCGACGCGATCTACGCCGCCCACTCGAACACCCCCTATGTCGGTCCGCGCATGGCGAAGGCCCTGTTCAACGACCGGACGGTCGGACGCCCGGGGCTGAGCACCCGGGAACGCGAGGTACTGATCGCCTGGTTCCAGACCGAGAACAAGGAATTCGTCGCCAAGCGCCTGTTCATCGAACCGTCGACGGTCCGCACCCACCTGCAGCGGGCCCGGGCCAAGTACGCGGCCGTCGGCCGGCCGGCGCCGACCAAGGCCGCATTGATCGCCAGGGCCGTCCAGGACGGCATCCTCAGCATCGACGACCTCTGAGGCCCCGCGCCGAGATCGACGTTCGGCCCGATTCCACTCGCACAAATCCGCCCAAACGTGCGTTTGGGCGGCACGGGGGAAACGAAAAGCGGCGCCCACCCGAAGGTGAGCGCCGCTTTCGCAGCAGAGCTAGATCACTTGATGATCACGTAGGCGGTGCCTACTTGATGATCTTGGTAACCCGGCCGGCGCCGACGGTACGGCCACCCTCGCGGATGGCGAACCGCAGGCCCTCGTCCATGGCGACGGGCTGGATCAGCTTGACGGAGATGTCGGTGTTGTCACCGGGCATCACCATCTCGGTGCCCTCGGGCAGGGTCACCACGCCGGTCACGTCCGTGGTACGGAAGTAGAACTGCGGACGGTAGTTGTTGAAGAACGGCGTGTGGCGGCCACCCTCGTCCTTGGACAGGATGTAGACGCTGCCCTCGAACTCGGTGTGCGGGGTGGTGGTGCCCGGCTTCACGATGACCTGGCCGCGCTCGACGTCCTCGCGCTTCACGCCACGAACCAGCAGACCGACGTTGTCACCGGCCTGGCCCTGGTCGAGCAGCTTGCGGAACATCTCGACACCGGTGACCGTGGTCTTGGTGGTGCCGGGACGGATGCCGACGATCTCGACCTCTTCGTTGACGTTGATCACGCCACGCTCGACGCGACCGGTCACCACGGTGCCACGACCGGTGATGGTGAAGACGTCCTCGACGGGCATCAGGAACGGCTTGTCGGTCTCGCGGACCGGGTCCGGGATCGACTCGTCGACGGCGTCCATCAGGTCCTCGACGGACTTGACCCAGGTCGGGTCACCCTCGAGCGCCTTCAGCGCCGAGACGCGGACGACGGGGGCGTCCTCGTCGAAGTCCTGAGCCGACAGCAGCTCCCGGACCTCCATCTCGACGAGCTCGAGGAGTTCCTCGTCGTCGACCATGTCGGACTTGTTCAGGGCGACCAGGATGTAGGGCACACCGACCTGGCGGGCCAGCAGCACGTGCTCGCGGGTCTGCGGCATCGGGCCGTCGGTGGCGGCCACCACGAGGATGGCGCCGTCCATCTGGGCCGCACCGGTGATCATGTTCTTGATGTAGTCGGCGTGACCGGGGGCGTCCACGTGGGCGTAGTGGCGCTTGTCGGTCTGGTACTCAACATGCGAGATGTTGATGGTGATACCGCGCTGACGCTCCTCGGGCGCATTGTCGATCTGGTCGAATGCGCGCGACTCGTTCAAATCGGGGTACTTGTCGTGCAGAACCTTGGTGATTGCTGCAGTCAGCGTGGTCTTGCCGTGGTCAACGTGACCGATGGTCCCGATGTTGACGTGCGGCTTCGTCCGCTCGAACTTCGCCTTCGCCACTGTGGTGTCCTCCTGGACTTGTTGGTGCTTGTACTAAGCAGTGTTGATGGGTATTGCGTTGTCTGCCAAGACAGCCGGTCTACTGACCAGTCGCCTTCGCGATGATCTCCTTCGACACGTTCGCCGGAACCTCGGCGTACGAGTCGAACACCATGGAGTAGTTGGCCCGGCCCTGGGTCTTCGACCGGAGGTCGCCGACGTAGCCGAACATCTCCGACAGCGGCACCTGCGCCTTGACGACACGCGCACCGCTGCGCTCCTCCATGGCCTGGATCTGACCACGGCGGGAGTTCAAGTCGCCGATCACGTCGCCCATGTAGTCCTCGGGCGTGGTGACCTCGACGGCCATGATGGGTTCGAGGATCACCGGCTGGGCGGACTGGGCCGCCTTCTTCAGCGCCTGCGAACCTGCCACCTTGAAGGCCATTTCCGACGAGTCGACGTCGTGGTAGGCGCCGTCGAGCAGCGTCACCTTGACGTTCACCAGCGGGTAACCGGCCAGCACGCCGTACTGCATGGCATCCTGCGCACCGGCGTCCACCGACGGGATGTACTCACGCGGGATACGGCCACCGGTGACCTTGTTCTCGAACTCGTAGGTCGCGCCGTCCTCGCCCTCGAAAGGCTCGAGGTTGATGATGACCTTCGCGAACTGGCCCGAACCACCCGTCTGCTTCTTGTGGGTGTATTCGACGTTCTGCACGGCGCGGCGGATGGTCTCCTTGTAGGCCACCTGCGGCTTGCCGACGTTGGCCTCGACCTTGAACTCGCGCTTCATGCGGTCGACCAGGATGTCCAGGTGCAGCTCGCCCATACCGCCGATGACGGTCTGGCCGGTCTCCTGGTCCAGGTGCACCTTGAAGGTCGGGTCCTCTTCGGCGAGCTTCTGGATCGCGGTGCCCAGCTTCTCCTGGTCACTCTTGGTCTTGGGCTCGATGGCGACCTCGATGACCGGATCCGGGAAGGTCATCGACTCCAGCACGATCTGGTTGTTCGGATCGCTCAGGGTGTCACCGGTGGTGGTGTCCTTGAGGCCGATCACCGCGTAGATGTGGCCGGCGGACGCCGATTCGACCGGGTTCTCCTTGTTGGAGTGCATCTGGAACAGCTTGCCCAGGCGCTCCTTCTTGCCCTTGGTCGAGTTGATGACCTGAGCGCCGGAGTCGACCTTGCCCGAGTACACCCGCACGTAGGTCAGCTTGCCGAAGAACGGGTGCGTGGCGACCTTGAACGCCAGGCCCGAGAACGGCTCGTCGGCCGACGGCTTACGAGAGATGATCTCGTCTTCCTTGCCGGGGACGTGTCCCTCGGCGGCCGGCACGTCCAGCGGGTTGGGCAGGTAGTCGATGACGGCGTCGAGCATGGGCTGCACGCCCTTGTTCTTGAACGCCGAACCGCACAGCACCGGGTAGGCCTCGCTGCTGATGGTCAGCTTGCGCAGACCACCCTTGATCTCCTCGACGGTGAGCTCCTCGCCGCCCAGGTACTTCTCCAGCAGCGCCTCGTCGGTCTCGGCGACCGCCTCGATCATCGCGGTGCGGTACTCCTCGGCCTTCTCCTGAAGGTCGGCCGGGATCTCGACAACGTCGTACTTCTCACCGAGCTTGGTCTCGCCGCGCCACACCTTGGCCTTCATCTCGACCAGGTCGACGACGCCCTCGAAGTCGTTCTCGGCGCCGATCGGCAGCTGGATCGGGATCACGTTGGCGCCGAGGCGGTCCTTCATGGTCTGCACCGAGAAGTAGAAGTCGGCGCCCAGCTTGTCCATCTTGTTGACGAAGCAGATGCGCGGGACGTCGTACTTGTCGGCCTGCCGCCACACCTGCTCGGACTGCGGCTCGACGCCTTCCTTGCCGTCGAAGACGGCGACGGCACCGTCGAGCACGCGCAGCGAGCGCTCCACCTCGACGGTGAAGTCGACGTGGCCGGGGGTGTCGATGATGTTGATCTGGTTGTCGTTCCAGAAGCAGGTGGTGGCAGCCGAGGTGATGGTGATACCCCGCTCCTGCTCCTGCTCCATCCAGTCCATCGTGGCGGCACCGTCGTGCACCTCACCGATCTTGTACGAGATACCGGTGTAGAAGAGAATGCGCTCGGTCGTCGTCGTCTTGCCGGCGTCGATGTGCGCCATGATGCCGATATTGCGGACCTTCGTGAGGTCGGTGAGCACGTCCTGTGCCACGGCTAGATTCCCACTCTTTCGCTTGCTTGGTTGCTATTGGTGTGCCCGCCGGCTCTGCGCCGAGCCGGCGCAGACGATCACCAGCGGTAGTGCGCGAAGGCCCGGTTCGCTTCGGCCATCTTGTGGGTGTCCTCGCGCCGCTTGACGGCGGCACCCAGGCCATTGCTGGCGTCGAGGATCTCGTTGGCGAGGCGCTCGATCATGGTCTTCTCACGGCGAGCCTTGGAGAAGCTGACCAGCCAGCGCAGGGCCAGCGTGGTCGAGCGCTCGGCCCGCACCTCGACCGGCACCTGGTAGGTGGCACCACCGACGCGGCGGCTGCGCACCTCAAGCGACGGCTTCACGTTGTCCATGGCGCGCTTGAGGGTGACCACCGGATCCGTGCCGGTCTTCTCCCGGGCCTGCTCCAGCGCACCATAAACAATGCGCTCGGCCAGCGATTTCTTCCCGTCCAGCAGGACTTTGTTGACCAGCTGGGTGACCAGCTGCGACCCGTAGACCGGATCGTTGACCAACGGGCGCTTCGGCGCGGGACCCTTGCGCGGCATCAGCTCTTCTCCTTCTTCGCGCCGTAACGGCTACGTGCCTGCTTGCGGTTCTTGACACCCTGGGTGTCCAGCGAGCCGCGGATGATCTTGTAGCGCACACCGGGGAGGTCCTTCACACGACCACCACGCACCAGCACCATCGAGTGCTCCTGCAGGTTGTGACCCTCACCCGGGATGTACGCGGTGACCTCGACCGCGCTGGTCAGGCGAACACGCGCGACCTTACGAAGCGCCGAGTTCGGCTTCTTCGGGGTGGTGGTGTACACGCGGGTGCACACGCCACGGCGCTGCGGGCTGCCCTTGAGCGCCGCGGTCTTCACCTTGGCGACCTTGTCGCGGCGACCCTTGCGGACCAGCTGGTTGATGGTTGGCATGTACCGGCTTTCTGTGTTGCTTCGTTGCTGCTGTTCTCGATGGTGCGTAAGTCTCTGTACTGCTCTTTCCGCCCTACCGCTTACCCCGCGATCGGGCGTGTCGCACGCACCAGAAACCCATCCGATCGATAGCATTCCGATGCCTGCAGACATACGAATCCGCCCGGCGCACAGGCATACCGACCGTTTTCCGGCAGCATGCGGCCCTGTCGACCAGGCACGGGGATCCACAATACCAGGGGTGCCCGCGCGCAACCAAACCCGTGCGTAACGGCCTTATCGCAGGTCAGACCGGGACTGCAACGGCACGTCAGCGCTTCTGCATACCCGCCGCCAGCCTCAGCACCATATCGGTGAACACCGCGTCGGTGTCGACGTCGTCCATCACCCCGGTCATCTCCAACAGCACGAACCCGTGCAACGCCGACCAGAATTCCAGGGCGGCGTAGAACGCGTTGTCGCCGTCGATGCCGTAGGAGGCCAGCGCCTCCAGCACGGGTCCCGCGGCGGCCCTGGTGGCGGCGGTGTATTCGGGATCGTCGCCGCCCAGCGGCATCCGGGTGAACGCGGAGTACCGGCCCGGATGGTGGTGGGCGTAACTGCGGTAGGCGCTGGCCATCGTGACGACGGCGTCGTCCCGGGTGCGGCCCTGACCGACCGCGTTGAGCATGCCGATGATGTCGTCGATCACCCGCATCCGGACGGTGCGGCGCAGGTCGTCCAGGCTCTGCACGTGGTTGTACAGCGACGGGCCCTTGGTGCCCAGCTGGGTGGCCAGGGCGTTGATGGTCAGCGCATCCCAGCCTTCGCGGTCCAGGAACACCAGTGCCGCGTTCACGATGGCATCGCGACTGAGTTTGGTCACTCGCGCTGCCATATTCGCGTTATCCCTCGCTTGATCGGCCGTGTTCCGGTGGGCACCCGCTGTCGGGTCAACGAAGGACTCTAGTTCACGCGGTCCTGGCTGAGCTGGGCAAGCTGCTCGGTGATCGTGCACAGATCGGGCAGCATCGCCGGATTCATGGTCTGGATGGACCACGTGATGACGTCGCGGCCCTTGGCGACGTAGATGCTGCAGGCGTTCGCGTCGAACGCCTTGAACCCCCGGTTGCCGTCCACGGCCAGTTCGACGACGGTGCGTCCGGCCTGCTGTTCCAAGCCCCGCTCGGTGTCCATGTCGCTGCCCCGGTACCACCAGGTGGAGATGCCCATCCCGGCCCCGAACGAGCCGATCAGCGTGTTCTCCTGCCAGAAGCAGCCGGCATCGCTGACCACGGCCGCACCGAACATCGCCCTGCCCGCCGCCGCGGTGATGTCCGCATCGGTGATGCCGTTGCAGTCGGTGCCGCGGAAGCCCGACTGCTCGGCGGTCGATGCCGCCGGGGTGTTGGGCCCGCCCGGCTCCCCCGCCGCGCCGCAGCCGGCCAGCACGGCCGCCGCGCACATCACGATCAGCGCCGCCCTCATGTCAGAGATCCGATTTCAGGGTCGCCGACAACAGCTTCTCCGCGTCCGGGCACGGGTCGCCGGTGGACTGGTGGCGGTATTGCACCCACCAGCTCAGCACTCCGCCGCCGCCGGCGGCGGTGGCCGCGCATGCGACACCCACCCCGTCGCGCCGGGCCAGGAAGCCGTTGTGCCGTTCGATGACGGTGTCGGTGATCTGCGCGCCGCGCTCGGCTGCCAGTGCGCGCTCCCGATCGAGGGTGCCGGTGTCGAACCAGGCGAACACCACGTCGATCACGGTGCCCTTGCGGTCCAGGACGTACTGGCACACCGCCCCGCTGTAGGGGCGCACGACCTTGTCGGCACCGAGGGTCTGGGACACCGTGCTGTCCTGCAACAGGCCGCAGCGGTTGTCCGCGTACCCGTAGCTGCGGTCGTCGGCCGGCCCGCCCGGCGTGGCCAACCGCGCAGTGCCACCGACGGTCTGGCTGCATCCCGGCGTCAGGGCCGCGACGATCACGCCCACCACCGCTGCAGTGCCACGCCGACGCATCGAGCACACGCTACCGAGGGACCACGCCCGCGGCGACCCCATCGGGCCGATCCGGTAACCGGTGATAACACGTTCTACCGTGGTCCCGGCAACGTACTCTTCTCAGGCAAGGGAGGTGGCGAAGGTGTCTGTGCAGACGATCCTGCGGTCCGCGGTGGCATGTGCTCTGGTGGTTCCGGCGGCCATGGCGTCGGCGGCACCCGCGGGCGCCAAGAACGGCGACACCCACATCACCGGCCAGGGTGTGGTGCAGACGCTGGACTGCAACAACGCGACGCTGTTCGTCACCGGCACCGGGAACACCATCAACGCCAAGGGCAGCTGCTGGGGCGTGGCGCTGCAGGGATCGTCGAACATCGTGATCGCCGACAACGTCGTCAACGACATCACCGTCTACGGCTATGACCAGACGGTGATCTATCACTCCGGAGACCCGGCGGTGATCGACCGCGGCCGTGAGCTCGGGATGACCAACCGCATCAACCGCGCCTGACCTTGTGCGACGGCTGCTCGGTCTGCTCCTGGTGTGCTGTGCGGCCGCGTGCGCGCCGGCCCCGGTGGCGGTGAAACCGGTGTCCACCAGCGTTCCAGGAGTCCCAGGGGTTCCCGACGTCCCCGTGCCGCCGGTATCGGACGCGGCCCGGGCGGTCGGCTTCGTCGACGTGCGCACGATCGTGCCGGACGCCGTCGTCGACCTGCGTTACGCCACCGCGGACAATTTCGTCGGCGAGCCGCTGTATCCGGCCGGTGCGCGGTGCCTGGTGCACGAATCGCTGGCCGACGGTCTGGCGACGGCCGCCGCGCGGCTGCGCGCCGACGGGCTGGTGCTGGTGTTCTGGGACTGCTACCGGCCGCATGACGTTCAGGTGCGGATGTTCGACGTGGTGTCCAACCCGGCCTGGGTGGCCAAGCCGGGCCCGTACTCGAAGAGCCACGAATCGGGCCGCTCGGTGGATGTGACGACGGCCGGCCGCACCGGATTGACCGATATGGGCACGGGTTTCGACGATTTCACCCCGGTGGCCAACGCCTACGCCACCGACGGGGTCAGCGCGGCCGCGCAACGCAACCGGGCGGTGCTGCGGGCGGCGATGACGGCGGGCGGATTCGCCCCGTACGCCGGTGAGTGGTGGCATTTCGACGGCCCCGGCGCGGGCGAGCGACGGCCCATCATCAACGTGCCGGTCACCTAGGCTGGATGTGTCGTCAGCTGGGTCGGGACCAGAATCGAGGGAAACATGCGATCCGTACACATCGTCGGTTCGGCCGCCGCGGCGCTTCTGACGCTGGGCCTGGCCGGCTGCGGCGCGGACAACTCCGAGGGCCCCGCGCCGACCGCGACCGCCGGCACGTCGGGCGCGCAGGTGGAGATCGGCAACACCATCAACTACGGGTCGTTCGGCACGTCGGCCGAAATCGACTGCGCTCAAGGTAAATCGCTCAATATCGGCGGTTCCAACAACACGCTGACCGTGAAGGGGACCTGCTCCAGCGTGAACATCGGCGGGGCGGACAACAAGCTGACCTTCGAGCATGTGGACAAGGAGATCAGCGTGGTCGGGCTGAACAATACCGTCGTCTACACAGACGGCAGCCCCAAGGTCGAGGATCTGGGGTCGGGTAACAAGATCAGCAAGGGTTAATCGGCCCGGGCGCCGTGCCGACCGGCCCCGTCGGCGAACCGCTTGGCGCCTGCCAGCGATTCGGCGGCCACCTGCTGGAGGCTACCGAATTCGAAATCCATTGCCGCCTGCTCGGATTCACCCCATTGATGCAGGGCGGAGAGGCGGTCGGCACGCAGGCACAGCTGCGGTGACGCGGCCAGTTCGGCGGCCAGTTCCTCGGCGGCCCGGCGCGCGTCACCCGTGGGGACCACCCGGTTGGCCAGCCCGATCGCCAGCGCCTCGGTGGCGTCGACCGCCCGCCCGGTGAGGATCAGATCCATGGCCCGGCTCTGCCCGATCAGCCGGGGTAGGCGCACGGTACCGCCGTCGATCAGCGGGACACCCCAGCGCCGGCAGAACACCCCGAACACCGCGTCCTGCTCGGCGATCCGCAGGTCGGCCCACAGCGCCAGTTCCAGCCCACCGGCCACCGCGTAACCGGCGACGGCGGCGATCACCGGTTTGGACAGCACCATCCGCGTGGGACCCATCGGGCCCGGGCCGGTGCGGTGGGTCTGATTCATCTCCGGAGTGCCGAAGGCCTTGAGATCGGCTCCGGCACAGAAGGTTCCGTTGTCGCCCCAGAGCACGGCGACGGCCGCCGAGTCGTCCTTGTCGAATTCGTCGAACGCCGCGTACAGCTGCGCCGCGGTCGGGCCGTCGACGGCGTTACGGGCCTGCGGCCGGTCGATGATCACCGTGGTCACCGGTCCGTTGCGTTCGGTGCGGACCCCTCCCCCGGTCGCTTCGCTCCTGCCCGCCGAACCTGTCATGTCGCCTCCACCTTGTCGCGTAGCGCCGCCAACTCGGCAGCGAATTCCTGGTAGGCACCGCGCAGTGCGTCACCCGGCCAGTCGGCGGGCAGCAATTCCGCGGGCAGCACCGGGTCGGTTACCAGGTGCCGGACGATGCCCGCCGCCGTCACGAATCGGCCGGGTACATCGCGGGCGGCCGCCATGTCGTCCAGCAGTGCCCGACCGGTCCGTGCCCACACCGGCAGATCCCACAGCAGGGCCGCGAGCCCGGCCGCGTCGTCGTCGCGGGAGCGCAGCACCCGTACCCGGTCGCCGGCGGGCACCGGCTGGGTCAGGTTGTCGGGCCGTAGCCACAACCCTTCGCGGAGCTCGCCGAACCGGCTGTGCGCCAAGGTGTTTCGCAGTTCGGCGCGGCTGCGCGCATCGGCACCGACGGCGGTGATCACGCACGTGAGCCAGTCCCCGTTCCAGGTCCGCAGCTGAGGCGCGATGGCGTCGTCCTGCCGGCGCTGCCTGGCCAGCAGGCGTTCCGACAGCCGGTATCCGTCGTCGGAGCGGACCAGATCCCCGGCGCCGACCATCCGGGTCAGCGCCACCCGCAGCGTGGCCTCCTTGATGTCGAAATCCGATGTCAGCCGGATCAATTCGGCCGTCGTCGCCCACGCCGGGTGCGCGCCGAGCAGCACGCTGAGCACCACGGACCTGGCCGTCAGGCGCAGCATCTCACACCCCGGAGGTGCGGCGACCGTAGTCCCCCAGCGGTTCGTCGCGGTGACGCACCGCCTCGCGGAAGCCGTGGGCGGTCGCGTCGGCGACGAAGGCGTGGCCCTCGGGGGTGTGCCTGGCGATACCGTCGAACACCGTGCTGACCATCTGGCTGGTCGCCACGCCCTGCTGCAGCAGTGCGGTGTTGCAGGCCAGCTTGGCCATGATGAGTTGGTTCACCGGCATCGCGGCGATGCGTTCGACGAGGCGTTCGGTCCGCTCGTCCAGGTCTTCCGGCGCGGGCGCCTCCACGGCCAGGCCCCATTCGGCGGCCTGCGCCCCGGTGATGCAATCGCCGGTGAACAGCAGCCTTTTCGCGCGTTGGTCCCCGAGCCGGTGCGCCCACAGACCGGCCGCGGGCACCCCCCACACCCGCATCGGCGGGTAGCCGATCTTGGCGTCGGCCGCGGCGATCACCTGGTCGGCGTGCAGCGCGATATCGGTACCGCCGGCGACACAGTAGCCGTGGATCTTGACCACCGTCGGCTTGTCCGCGCGCATCAGGCTGGCGAAGCCGCGGACGAAGCGGCTCATCATCTGATAGTCGATCATCGGATCCCAGGGCCGGTCCGGCAGGTGGTTGACGGCCTGGGTCCGGCCGTCCAGCACCGTGCCCTCGTACCGGCCGTCACCGCCGGCCGACGAGGTGCCGTCGGCGTAGGCGGACAGGTCGAATCCGGCGCAGAACCCCTCACCCCGCCCGGATACCAGGATCACGTGCACGGCCGGATCCAGGTCGGCCCGCTCGACACACGCCGCGAGTTCCAGCGGGGTGTCGGCGACGATCGAATTGCCCTTCTCCGGCCGGTTGAAGGTGATCCGCGCGACCCGGTCGGTGACCTCGTAGGTCATGGTTTTCAAGGGCGCCGTTTTCAAGGGCGCCGTCTTCGGATCGCTCATCCCTTGACCAGGGCGCGCTCGAGGATCGGGGCCAGGTCCAACCCGGCGGGCAGCGTGCCGTACGCCCCGCCCCACTGCCGGTCCAGCCGGGTGGCCAGGAACGCCTCGGCGACGGCCGGGTGACCGTGGCGGACCAGCAGCGCACCCTGCAGCGCCAGGCTGATGTCCTCGGCGATCTTGCGGGCCCGGTATTCGATGTTGTCGAAGTCGCTCAGCTGCGCCTTGAGGGCGGCGACGTGGGCGTCCAGGCGGGGCTCGGACGCCTGGGCCAGTTCGTCGAACAGCACCTCCACACACTCCGGCCGGGTTGCCATGGCGCGCAACGTGTCCAGTGCACTGACGTTGCCCGAGCCCTCCCAGATGCCCATCAGGGGTGCTTCCCGGTACAGCCGCGGCATGCCGGACTCCTCGGCGTAGCCGTTGCCGCCGAAGCACTCCATGGCCTCGGCCGCGTGCGGCGTCGCGCGTTTGCACACCCAGTACTTGCCCGCGGCCAAACCGATACGGCGCAGCAGGGATTCGCGTTCGTCACCGTGCACGGCCTTGTCGGTGGCCCCGGCCATCCGCATCGCCAGCATGGTCGCCGCCTCGGCCTCGACCGCCAGGTCGGCCAGCACGTTGCGCATCAGCGGTTGGTCGATCAGGTAGGCGCCGAACGCCTTTCGGTGCTGGGCGTGATGCACGGCGCGGGTCAGCCCGGTGCGCATGCTGGTGGCGCTGCCCAGTGTGCAGTCCAGCCGGGTCAGGTTGACCATCTCGATGATGGTCTTGACCCCGCGGCCCTCCTCGCCCACCAGCCAGGCGGTGGCACCGTCGTACTCGATCTCGCTGGAGGCGTTGGCGTGGTTGCCGAGCTTGTCCTTGAGCCGCTGGATGAACATGCGGTTGCGGGTGCCGTCGGGCAGCACGCGGGGCAGGAAGAAGCAGCTCAGGCCTCCGTTCCCCCCGTCGCTGCGCTCGCCCCTGCCGCCCGCCTGGGCCAGCACCAGGAAGATGTCCCCCATCGGCGCCGAGGTGAACCACTTGTGCCCGACCAGGGTGTAGCTGCCGTCGCCGTTCGGGGTGGCTTGGGTGGTGCCGGCGCGCACGTCGGAGCCGCCCTGCTTCTCGGTCATCGACATGCCGGCCGTGATCCCGGCCTTGGTGGCCGGCACCTTGAGTTCGGGGTCGTAGACGCGGCTGGTGAGCAGCGGCTCGTAGATCGCCGCGAGTTCGGGGTTGAAGCGCAGCGCGGGCACGACGGCGTAGGTCATCGAGATCGGGCAGACGTGCCCGGGCTCGGGGGTCCAGGCCGACATCTTGGCCGCTCGGACCACGTGCGCGCCGGGCCGGTCGTCGGCCCATGGCGCGGCGTGCAGGCCGTGGGTGATCGCCGCGTTCATCAGCTCGTGGTAGGCCGGGTCGTATTCGACCTCGTCGATGCGGTGGCCGTACCGGTCGTGGGTGTGCAGGATCGGCACGTTGCGGTCGGCCAGGTCGCCCCAGCGCTGGGCCTGCCGGCTGCCGCCGAGCGCACCGACCTCGTGCACCTCGTCGATGCCCCATTCGCCGCCCTCGCGGATGAGCGCCTCGGCGAGCGCGGGGAAGGTGGCGGCGTTGTAGTTCTCCAGCGGCGGGACCTGATTGGTCACGACATGGGTATCTCGCATGGTCCCACTGTTACACTTTTTCGACAGTCGCACAAGATCTGTAATATGTGTCCGGTGAAGCCGAATTCCGCCATCCGCGCCGCCGACCTGGAACTCACCCTGGAGCCGGTCCCTGACAGCTCCGCGCGCACCGGGGTGCACACGCTGACCGAATTCGGCGGACTGGAGATCGGCGTCTGGGAGATGACGCCCGGGGTGATGCCCGATGTCGAGGCCGACGAGGTGTTCGTCGTGCTCTCCGGTGCGGCGACCGTCGAATTCGCCGACGGCACAGCACCGTTGACGCTCGGCCCGGGCGACGTGGTGCGCCTGGCCGCCGGCACCGAGACGGTGTGGACGGTCACCGAGACGCTGCGGAAGGTCTACCTCGCCGGTTAGACGTTCTCGCGCAGGAAGGCGATATCGTCCTTGCGGCCCTCTTCGGAGGTCTCGCAGATCACCGGGGCGTCGGCGGCCTTGACCACCGCGGCCAGCAGTTGCGGGTCGATCTGGCCCAGGCCGAAGTTGGCGTGCCGGTCGGCACCCGAGCCGGCGGCGTCGCGGGAATCGTTGCAGTGCACCAGGTCGATGCGGCCGGTGATGGACCGGATCCGCTCCACCGCGTCGACCAGCGCCTCCCCCGCCGCCCACGCATGGCAGGTGTCCAGGCAGAAGCCGATTCCCTTGTCTCCGATGTGGTCCCACAACCGGGCGATGGTGTCGAAGTGGCGGGCCATCGCGTGGTCACCGCCGGCGGTGTTCTCCAGGTACACCGGGACCTCGGTGTTCAGTGCGTCGAGCGCCTTGACCCAGCGCTCGAAGCCGGCGTCCAGATCCTTGTCGTCGGCGTGCCCGCCGTGCACGATCACGGCGGTGGCGCCGATGGCCGCGGCGGCGTCGCAGGTGTCCTGCAGGATCTTGCGCGACGGGATGCGCACCTTGTTGTTGGCCGAGGCGACGTTGATCAGGTATGGCGCGTGCACATAGAGCGGCACGGTCGAGGCCCGCAGAATCTCGGCGTCGTCACGCGGAGCGGGTTTCTTCCAGCTCTGCGGGTTGCCGAGGAAGAACTGCACCACGTCGGCGCCGTCGGCGGTCGCGGCGGCCAGGGGATCTGCGTTGTCGACATGCGAACCGATGAGCACGTCGACCAGTCTAGGTGGCCCACGAGTGCAGCACCTCCGCGCCGGGACTACGGTTCATCGCGCGAAATAGCGCGATTCACCGCAGAAACCGTAGTGTCGGCGCGAAGAGGGCCCCCGAGACTGAGTCTCGGGGGCCCTCTTTCTTACGCGGTTACCGGTAGTCCGAGTATCCGTAATCGTCCAGCGGCACGGCAGCGCCGGTGCTCTGGCCGAAGTCCGGGCTGTAGTACTGATCCTCGTAGGACGGGATCGTGTACGCCGCAGCGCGGGCCTCTTCGGTCGGCTGAACCTGGATGTCGCGGTAGCGGGCGATGCCCGTACCGGCCGGGATCAACTTACCGATGATCACGTTCTCCTTCAGACCCTGCAGCTTGTCGCTGCGGCAGTTGATCGCCGCATCGGTCAGCACGCGGGTGGTCTCCTGGAACGACGCCGCCGACAGCCACGAATCGGTGGCCAGCGATGCCTTGGTGATACCCATCAGCACCGGACGTCCGGCCGCGGGCTCGCCGCCCTCGGCCACGACGCGACGGTTCTCGGTCTCGAACTCGGCGCGCTCGGTGAGCGAGCCGGGCAGGAACTCCGTGGCACCCGAGTCGATGATCGTGACGCGACGCAGCATCTGCCGGACGATGACCTCGATGTGCTTGTCGTGGATCGACACACCCTGGGCCCGGTAGACCTCCTGGACCTCCTTGACCAGGTGGATCTGCACCTCGCGCGGGCCCTGCACACGCAGCACCTCGTGCGGATCGGCAGCACCCTCCATCAGCTGCTGGCCCACGGTGACGTGGTCACCGTCGGAGAGCAGACGCTCGGAGCCGTCCTCGTGCTTGAACACCTTCAGCCGCTGGCGGCGGGTGAGCTTGTCGTAGACAACCTCTTCGCTGCCGTCGTCGGGAACGATGGTGATCTTGTAGAACTTGTCGGTCTCTTCGAGACGGACACGTCCGGCGACATCCGCGATGGGCGCCTTGTTGCGCGGCACGCGGGCCTCGAACAGTTCCTGCACACGGGGCAGACCACCGACGATGTCGGCGCCACCGGTGACACCACCCTGGTGGAAGGTACGCATGGTCAGCTGCGTACCGGGCTCACCGATGGACTGCGCGGCGACGATACCGACGGCCTCGCCGATGTCGACGAGCTTGCCGGTGGCCATCGAGCGGCCGTAGCACATGGCGCAGACACCGGTGCCGGTGGTGCAGGTCAGCACGGAGCGGACCTTCACCTCGGTGATGCCGGCCGCCAGCAGCGCGTCGATGGCCGGGTCGCCCAGGTCGTGACCGCGGGCGACGACGACGTTGCCGTCCGCGTCCACCGCATCGGTGGCCAGCGTGCGGGCGTACGCCGAGGTCTCGATGTGCTGATCGCGGACCAGGCTGCCGTCTTCCTGCTTCTCGGCGAGGGTGACGTTGATACCGCGCTCGGTCTCACAGTCGGTCTCACGCACGATGACGTCCTGCGACACGTCCACCAGACGACGGGTCAGGTAACCCGAGTCGGCGGTACGCAGCGCGGTGTCGGCCAGACCCTTACGGGCACCGTGGGTGTTGATGAAGTACTCCAGCACGGTCAGGCCCTCGCGGAACGAGGACTTGATCGGACGCGGGATGTACTCACCCTTCGGGTTGGTGACCAGACCCTTCATGCCCGCGAGCGTGCGGGTCTGGGTCAGGTTGCCCGTGGCGCCGGACTTCACGATCGTGATGATCGGGTTGTCCTCGGGGTAGTACGACTCGAGAGCCTTACCGACCTCTTCGGTGGCCTGCTGCCAGATCTTGACCAGTTCGCCGTTGCGCTCGTCGTGGTTGAGCTTGCCGCGCTGGTACTGCTTCTCGATCGAGTCGGCCTCGGCCTCGTAGCGCTCCAGGATCTCCTGCTTCTGCGGCGGCACGAGCACGTCGGCCATCGAGACCGTGACACCCGAGCGGGTGGCCCAGTAGAAGCCGGCGTCCTTGAGCTTGTCCACCGTCTGCGCGACGACGATCATCGGGTACCGCTCGGCCAGATCGTTGATGATCGAGGCCTGCGCCTTCTTGAACATCTGCGCGTTGACGAAGGGGTAGCCCTTCGGCAGCAGCTCGTTGAACAGCACCCGACCCAGCGTGGTCTCGGCGGTCCAGGCGTCGCCCGGCTTCCACCCCTCCGGGAACAGCTCGGCCTCCAGCGCGGCGGGCGGACGCTGCTGCGTCAGCCGCACCTTGATCTTGGCCCGCACGCTCAGCGCGCCACGGTCCAGCGCCATGATGGCCTCGGCCGGGCTGCTGTACACCCCGGTCTCCGGCTGATCCTTGGCGGCCGGCGTGTACTCGCCGGTGTCCCCCTCGACCTCGGTGGTCAGGAAGAACAGCCCGGTCACCATGTCCAGACGCGGCATGGCCAGCGGGCGGCCCGACGCCGGCGACAGGATGTTGTTCGAGGACAGCATCAGGATGCGGGCCTCGGCCTGCGCCTCGGCGCTCAGCGGCAGGTGGACTGCCATCTGGTCACCGTCGAAGTCGGCGTTGAACGCCTCACAGACCAGCGGGTGCAGCTGGATGGCCTTGCCTTCCACCAGCTGCGGCTCGAAGGCCTGGATACCGAGGCGGTGCAGGGTGGGTGCACGGTTGAGCAGCACCGGGTGCTCGGCGATGACCTCTTCGAGGACATCCCACACCTGGGGACGCTGCCGCTCGACCATCCGCTTGGCGCTCTTGATGTTCTGCGCGTGGTTCAGGTCGACCAGACGCTTCATCACGAACGGCTTGAACAGTTCCAGCGCCATCAGCTTGGGCAGACCGCACTGGTGCAGCTTCAGCTGCGGGCCGACCACGATGACCGAACGGCCCGAGTAGTCGACGCGCTTACCGAGCAGGTTCTGCCGGAACCGGCCCTGCTTGCCCTTGAGCAGATCGGACAGCGACTTGAGCGGACGGTTGCCCGGTCCGGTGACCGGACGGCCGCGGCGGCCGTTGTCGAACAGCGCGTCCACCGACTCCTGAAGCATGCGCTTCTCGTTGTTGACGATGATCTCGGGGGCACCGAGGTCGATCAGTCGCTTGAGCCGGTTGTTGCGGTTGATCACGCGGCGGTACAGGTCGTTCAGGTCGGAGGTGGCGAACCGGCCACCGTCGAGCTGAACCATCGGGCGCAGCTCCGGCGGGATCACCGGAACGGCGTCGAGCACCATGCCCATGGGCGAGTTGCCGGACTGCTGGAACGCGGCGACGACCTTCAGGCGCTTGAGGGCGCGCAGCTTCTTCTGGCCCTTGCCGTTCTTGATGGTCTCGCGCAGCGACTCGGCCTCGGCGTCGATGTCGAAGTTCTCGATCAGCTTCTTGATCGACTCCGCACCCATGGCACCGGTGAAGTACTCGCCGTAGCGGTCCTGCAGCTCGCGGTAGAGCACCTCGTCGACGATCAGCTGCTTGGGAGCCAGCTTGGTGAAGGTGGTCCAGATCTCGTCGAGCCGGTCCAGCTCGCGCTGGGCCCGGTCACGCAGCTGACGCATCTCGCGCTCGCCGCCGTCGCGCACCTTGCGGCGCACGTCGGACTTGGCACCCTCGGCCTCGAGTTCGGCCAGGTCGGCTTCGAGCTTCTGGGCCCGGGCCTCCAGGTCGGCGTCGCGCTGGTCCTCGACGGCCTTCTTCTCGACGACCATCTCGGCCTCGAGCGTGGACAGCTCGTTGTGCCGCATCTCGTTGTCGACGTCGGTGATGACGTAGGCCGCGAAGTAGATGATCTTCTCGAGATCCTTCGGGGCGAGATCCAGCAGGTAGCCCAGCCGGCTCGGCACACCCTTGAAGTACCAGATGTGCGTGACGGGCGCGGCCAGCTCGATGTGGCCCATCCGCTCACGGCGCACCTTGGCGCGGGTCACCTCGACGCCGCAGCGCTCACAGATGATGCCCTTGAAGCGGACGCGCTTGTACTTGCCGCAGTAGCACTCCCAGTCGCGAGTCGGTCCGAAGATCTTCTCGCAGAACAGGCCGTCCTTTTCCGGCTTCAAGGTGCGGTAGTTGATGGTCTCCGGCTTCTTGACCTCGCCGTAGGACCAGTTGCGGATGTCGTCCGCGGTCGCCAGACCGATGCGGAGTTCATCGAAGAAGTTGACGTCTAGCACGCAAACTCCCTTTCCCCTTGCGGGATAGATAGACCATTTAGCGCCCGTGGCTCCGCCACAATTAGGCCAAGTCTTCGACAGAGGCAGATTCGTTGCGCGACAGGTTGATTCCGAGGTTGGCAGCAGCACGCTCCAGATCCTCGTCATCGCCGTCCCGCATCTCGATTGCCGCGCCGTCCGAAGACAGCACCTCGACGTTCAGGCAGAGCGACTGCAGCTCCTTGAGAAGCACCTTGAACGACTCCGGGATACCGGGTTCGGGGATGTTCTCGCCCTTGACGATCGCCTCGTACACCTTCACGCGGCCCACCGTGTCGTCGGACTTGATGGTGAGCAGCTCCTGCAGCGTGTACGCCGCACCGTAGGCCTGCATGGCCCAGCACTCCATCTCACCGAAGCGCTGGCCACCGAACTGCGCCTTACCACCGAGCGGCTGCTGGGTGATCATCGAGTACGGGCCGGTGGAGCGCGCGTGGATCTTGTCGTCCACCAGGTGGTGCAGCTTGAGGATGTACATGTAGCCGACCGTCACCGGGTACGGGAACGGTTCGCCACTGCGTCCGTCGAACAGCCGCGCCTTGCCGTCGGCGTCGACCATGACCTCACCGTCGCGGTTCGGCAGCGTCGAGCCGAGCAGGCCCTGCAGCTCCGCCTCGCGGGCACCGTCGAACACCGGGGTGGACACGATGCTGTCGGCCGGCGCGGACAGCAGCTCCTCGGGGAGGTTGCCGGCCCACTCGGGCGACCCTTCGATGTTCCAGCCGGCCTTGGCCACCCACCCGAGGTGGGTTTCCAGGATCTGGCCGATGTTCATACGACGCGGCACACCGTGGGTGTTCAGGATGATGTCCACCGGGGTGCCGTCCGGCAGGAACGGCATGTCCTCGACGGGCAGGATCTTGCCGATGACGCCCTTGTTGCCGTGGCGTCCGGCGAGCTTGTCGCCGTCGGAGATCTTGCGCTTCTGGGCCACGTAGACGCGGACCAGCTCGTTGACGCCGGCGGGCAGCTCGTCGTCGTCCTCGCGGGAGAACACCCGGATGCCGATGACCTTGCCGGACTCACCGTGCGGCACCTTCAGCGAGGTGTCGCGGACCTCGCGGGCCTTCTCGCCGAAGATGGCACGCAGCAGGCGCTCCTCCGGGGTCAGCTCGGTCTCACCCTTCGGGGTGACCTTGCCGACCAGGATGTCGCCGTCGCGGACCTCGGCACCGATGCGGATGATGCCGCGCTCGTCGAGATCGGCCAGCACCTCGTCGGAGACGTTCGGGATGTCCCGGGTGATCTCCTCGGCGCCCAGCTTGGTGTCGCGCGCGTCGATCTCGTGCTCTTCGATGTGAATCGAGGTGAGCACGTCCTCTTCCACCAGGCGGTTGGAGAGGATGATCGCGTCCTCGTAGTTGTGGCCCTCCCACGGCATGATCGCCACGAGCAGGTTCTTGCCCAGGGCCATCTCACCGTTCTCGGTGCAGGGGCCGTCGGCGAGCACCTGGCCGACCTCCACCCGCTGCCCGTGATCCACGATCGGGCGCTGGTTGGCGCACGTGCCGTGGTTGGAGCGGTTGAACTTGCGCAACACGTAGCTGCGGCGGGTGCCGTCGTCGGCCATCACGGTGATGTAGTCGGCCGAGACCTCTTCCACCACGCCGGCCTTCTCGGCAACCACGACATCGCCGGCGTCGATCGCGGCGCGCAGCTCCATACCGGTACCGACCAGCGGGGCCTCGCTGCGCACCAGCGGAACGGCTTGGCGCTGCATGTTGGCACCCATCAGGGCGCGGTTGGCGTCGTCGTGCTCGAGGAACGGGATCATCGCCGTCGCGACCGACACCATCTGGCGCGGCGAGACGTCCATGTAGTCCACCTCGGTAGCGGAGACGAACTCGACCTCGCCACCCTTACGACGGACGAGGATCTTGTCCTCGGTGAACCGGCCGTTGTCGTCGATCGGCGAGTTGGCCTGCGCCACGACGTGGCGGTCCTCCTCGTCGGCCGTCAGGTAGTCGATCTGGTCGGTGATGACACCGTCGACCACCTTGCGGTACGGGGTCTCGATGAAACCGAACGGGTTCACCCGCGCGTACACCGACAGCGAACCGATCAGGCCGATGTTCGGGCCTTCCGGGGTCTCGATCGGGCACATGCGGCCGTAGTGCGACGAGTGCACGTCCCGGACCTCGAGGCCGGCGCGCTCACGGGACAGACCGCCGGGGCCCAGCGCCGACAGGCGGCGCTTGTGGGTCAGGCCCGACAGCGGGTTGTTCTGGTCCATGAACTGCGACAGCTGCGACGTCCCGAAGAACTCCTTGATCGCCGCCACGACGGGGCGGATATTGATCAGGGTCTGCGGCGTGATCGCCTCGACGTCCTGCGTGGTCATGCGCTCACGCACGACACGCTCCATGCGGGACAGGCCGACCCGGATCTGGTTCTGGATCAGCTCGCCGACAGTGCGCAGACGACGGTTACCGAAGTGGTCGATGTCGTCGACCTCGACGGGGACCTCGACGCCGTCGGGCGCGGTCATCGTGGTCTGGCCCTCGTGCAGGCGCACCAGGTACTCGATGGTGGCCGCGATGTCCTCGGGGGTCAGCGTCGAGTTGGTGATCGGCTGTCCGGCGTTCAGGCCCAGCTTCTTGTTCACCTTGTACCGGCCGACGCGGGCCAGGTCGTAGCGCTTCTCCTTGAAGAACAGGTTCTCCAGCAGGGTCTGCGCGGACTCCTTGGTCGGCGGCTCGCCCGGGCGCAGCTTGCGGTAGATGTCCAGCAGCGCCTCGTCGGTGCCGGCGGTGTTGTCCTTCTCCAGCGTGCCCATCATGATCTCGGAGAAGCCGAAGCGCTCCACGATCTGCTCGTTGGTCCAGCCGAGCGCCTTGAGCAGCACGGTGACCGGCTGCCGACGCTTGCGGTCGATGCGGACACCGACGGTGTCGCGCTTGTCGACGTCGAACTCCAGCCAGGCGCCGCGGCCCGGGATGACCTTGACGCTGTGCAGGTCCTTCTCGGTGGCCTTGTCGATGGTCTGGTCGAAGTACACGCCGGGCGAGCGGACCAGCTGGCTGACCACGACGCGCTCGGTGCCGTTGATGATGAAGGTGCCCTTGTCGGTCATCATCGGGAAGTCACCCATGAAGACCGTCTGGCTCTTGATCTCGCCGGTGTTGTTGTTGATGAACTCGGCCGTGACGAACAGCGGGGCCGCGTACGTCATGTCCTTGTCTTTGCACTCGTCGACGGGTGCCTTCACCTCGTCGAAGCGCGGATCGGAGAAGCTCAGCGACATCGAGCCGGAGAAGTCCTCGATCGGGGACAGCTCGGCGAGGACCTCTTCGAGGCCACCCACCGGGTTGACGTCACCACGCTCGACGGCCTTGGCACGCCACTGCTCGGAGCCGACCAACCACTCGAAAGAATCGATCTGAACGTCAAGCAGCCCCGGGACCTCAAGTGGTTCCCGGAGCTTCGCGAATGAAATTCGGTTAGGCGCTCCCGGTACGGAGTTAGAAATAGCGGACTTGCTCTGGCGAGAGACTGCCAAGATGCACCCTTCCAGCACCTCATGCGACGTTTCCGGGAGCGGACGGTGCCGTTCCGAAGTGCCGCGATATCTGCGTCGGTTCGGCTGGCGTTCTCACAGTCCGAACCTCGGACGCACGGCACGCGACCAGATCACTGAGCAGGGCTCAGGCTAGGTACACGATGTCAGGTGCAAATGAGGGGTGGGCAGGATGCAGCCAGCGCAACGTCCAACGATAGCGCATGGACGTCGTTCGCGCCAGTACGGCATTCCTCAACCACCGCGTGTGATATCGGTGGGGCGCTGGCTGGCGTCCGCAATCCGTGTACACATGCTGCCCAACAGACTGGCCCGTTTAGGCGCTTCCGTCAAGACTTCACACGCGGTTTGCTGTGCACTTTTGGATAGTAGTGGTCCCCACCGACACGAGCGCGCCCAAGACAGCCGTGATGAAGATCACATCTTGGGCGCGCCGCCGGGAAACCGGGATCGCGGGGCTTACTGCTCGGTGGCCCGCGGGATGGAGGCCGTCGGGAAGTCCTCGTTCGCGGCGGCCGCCGGCGCGCCGTGGTGGGTGTGCTCCTCGGCGAACTCGTGCACCTTGTACTTGTGCGTGCCCTCCAGGTCGTCGAGGATCGCGGCCTGAGCGGCTTGGGGCAGGGTGTGCAGGATCTCGCGCACCCGGGCCTGCCGGCGGGCCACACCCTGGCGCTCGGGCATCCCCGGGGTCGCGGTCAGCTGCGGCGGCACACCCTCGATCTCCTCCACACCACCGTCGTGCTGACCGGCCTCCAGCATCGCCTGCTCGGCCGCCGCGGTGGCCTCGTCCTTCTCCTCCGACATGCCGATCGGACCGATACGCCGACCGTTGAGGAACTGCTTGACCACCGGCTCCTCCGAGGTCAACAACACCTCACGCGGCCCGAACATCACCAGGTGCTTGCGGAACAGCATGCCGATGTTGTCCGGCACCGTACGGGCGATGTTGATGTTGTGCGTCACGATCAGCACGGTCGCGTCGATCTGGGCGTTGATGTCGATGAGCAGCTGGCTCAGGTACGCCGTACGCACCGGGTCCAGACCCGAGTCCGGCTCGTCGCACAGGATGATCTGCGGGTCCAGCACCAGCGCCCGGGCCAGGCCGGCACGCTTGCGCATACCACCGGAGATCTCACCGGGGAACTTGTGCCCGTCGTTGGGCATACCCACCAGTTCGAGCTTCTCCATCACGATCTTGCGGATCTCGGACTCGGACTTCTTGGTGTGCTCGCGCAGCGGGAACGCGGTGTTGTCATAGATGTTCATCGACCCGAACAGCGCACCGTCCTGGAACAGCACACCGAACAGGGTGCGAATCTCGTAGAGCTCCTTGGCCGAGCACTCCAAGATGTTGGTCCCGTCGATGACGATCGAACCCTTCTCCGGGCGCAGCAGACCGATCAGCGACTTCAGGAACACCGACTTACCGGTACCGGACGGGCCCAGCAACACACTGACCTCGCCGGCGGGAATCGACATCGTGACGTCTTCCCAGATCTTCGACGACCCGAACGATTTGCTCAGCCCGGTCACGTCGATTTGGACGCCCATACGATTTCCTTCCGCTTACGGCTCACCGCGCCACCTGCCTACCCCCGCCTGTGGCTTGAGTCACTGTAGCGCACGTGGGATTTCAGCAACACGGAAGTCACCGCCGACGACGGCGTTCACCAACGACAAAGGGCCGGGTCGTTTCCGACCCGGCCCCTCGACGAACCGAAACTACTTGACGGTGACCGTCGCGCCGGCGGCCTCGAGCTTGGCCTTGGCGTCGTCGGCGGCCTCCTTGGTGACCTTCTCCAGCAGCGGCTTGGGAGCGCCGTCGACCAGGTCCTTGGCTTCCTTCAGGCCCAGGCCGGAAACGATCTCGCGGACGACCTTGATGACGCCGATCTTCTTGTCGCCGGCACCCTCGAGGATGACGTCGAACTCGGACTGCTCCTCGGCGGCCTCGGCGGCAGCGCCACCGGCGGCGGGGGCAGCCGCAACGGCGACCGGGGCGGCGGCGGTGACGTCGAAGGTCTCCTCGAACACCTTCACGAACTCAGAGAGCTCGAGCAGGGTCAGTTCCTTGAAGGCGTCGATCAGTTCTTCGGTGGACAGCTTTGCCATGGTGATTCCTTATCTATCTCTTGTTGGTGGTTGGTCTCAGGCGGCGTCGGTGTTTTCCGAGCCGGCCTTCTTCTCTTGCAGAGCTGCGGCCAGGCGGGCGACCTGGGACGCGGGCGCCACGAACAGCGCCGCGGCCTGGGACTGCTTCGCCTTGAGGGCGCCGGCGACGCGCGACAGCAGCACCTCGCGCGACTCCAGGTCGGCGATCCGCTCGACCTCGGACACGGACAGCGCCTTGCCGTCCATGTAGCCGCCCTTGATGACGAGCGCCTTGTTGTCCTTGGCGAACTTCTTGATCGCCTTCGCGGCGTCGACGGGCTCGCCGTTGATGAACGCGATGGCGGTCGGGCCGGCGAACAGATCGTCGAGACCCTCGATGCCGGCCTCCGACGCCGCACGCTTCACCAAGGTGTTCTTGGCGACGGTGTACGACGCGCCGGCGCCCAGCGACCTGCGCAGCTCGGCAAGGTTGGACACCGTCAGGCCGCGGTACTCGGTGACGACGGTGGCCGTCGCCTCCTTGAACTTCTCGGCGATGTCGGCGACCGCGGTGGCCTTGTCAGCTTTGGCCATGCTTGCCTCCTCGTGATGGTTGGGATGTCCACCAACCGGTGATCACGAAGGCCGGAAATCACGAACGCCCCGACGCAGGACAGGTCGGGGCGCGCAGAAAAATACTGTTACCTCGTCCTCCTGCGTGGGCCGCCGGGATAACCCGGACCTTCAACCGATTGCCGAGCTACTTGCTCTTCTCGCAAGCGCTCATCGGTGACCGACGGTCTTCGGTGGAACCGCACAAGAGTAGCCGATGCCCCCGTGATCGGCCAAAACGGCGTCAGGCCCGGGACAGCGCGGCCGCCCCCACCAGCCCCGCGTCGCCACCGAGGGCGGCGGGCACCACCTGCAGGTCCCGGATGAACGACAGGCCGGCATAGGTGCGCAACGCCGCGCGCAACGGATCGAACAGCAGCGCGCCCGACTTGGCCACCCCGCCACCGATCACGACGCGGTCCAGGTCGCAGGTCGCCGCCACCCCGGCGATCATCATCGCCACACCCGCCGCACCGCGGCGGTACGCCTCGATGGCGACCGGGTCACCGGAGGCCGCGGCCTCGGCCAGTTGTCTGGCGTCGGCACCGGGCGGACCCGCCCAGCCGTTGGCGCGGGCCCAGCGCACCAGATGCGGGCCGGCGGCGACGGTCTCGACGCAACCCCGGCCACCGCAGGTGCACGGCACCCCGTCGGCCTCGACGACGACGTGACCGACATGGCCGGCGTTGCCGGTGCGTCCGTCATACGGCGCACCGTCGAGCACCAGTCCCCCGCCGATACCGGTCGAGACCACCATGCCCAGCAGGAAGGCCGCGCCCGCCCCGGCCCCGCGCCACTGCTCACCGAGCGCCATGCACAGCCCGTCACCACCGAGCCGCACCGGACCGCCGGTGAGCCGCCGGGTCCGCTCGACGATCGGAAACCCTTGCCAGGCAGCGATATTGATCGGACTGACGGTGCCTTCGGCCAGGTCGACGGGTCCGGCCGAGCTGATGCCGGTGGCCGTCACGGTGTCACCGGCCCGGCCTAGCGCCTGCCGGATCAGGTCTGCCGCGGTGGCCCACACCGTGTCGGCGTCGCCGGCCGGGGTGGGCCGCTGGTCGCGGTGGGTCAGGATGCCGTCGCCGTCGACGAGGCCGACGGCGATCTTGGTGCCGCCGACGTCGACGGCCAGGGTGAGAGTCATCGGATGCCCCTATCTGTCAGTGCCGGGGGGTCAGTGCCGGTGGGTGTTGTCCGGCTGGCGGGGATCGCCGGGGTGCTCGTATCCGGGTGCCAGCCGCACCAGGTCGGCGACCTGCCCGTCCAGCCAGCGCCGGAAGGTGGCGCGCCGCGCGGCGCCGCGCAGATGGTCGGTGACCGCCGGCCGCGCCCGGGCCAGCGGGATGGCTGCCCGGCGCGGACCGAACCGCCCCGGATTGCGGGCGTGATAGGCCGCCACGTCCGCGTCGGTGACATCGACGGCGGCGGTGACGCGGGCGAACACCGCGCGGGCATGCGGGCCCTCCAGGACCGCCGCGGCGATGCTGCCGATCTCCAGCCGGGCGGCGGCGTCGGGCAACACCTCGTGCAAGGCGGGCGGATCGGCACCGCCGGGCTGGGCCGCCACCACCCGCTCGGCGACCAGTAACTGGGTCAGCCAGCGCCGCAGTTGCCTGCCCTCGCTGGTCCCCTGGCGGGGCAGGGCGGAGCCGAACTGCCCTGCCCGCAGGCGCTTTTCGCGTTCGTCGACCTCGGTTTCGGCAATCGGGTAGCCGGCCACCCAGGCCACCGTCGTCACGGCAGCACCTCCACCGCGACCGCCGGTGAATACACCAGCCGGCCCGCGCAGGCCAGCCGGATCAGCGCCCACCACCGGCCCGGCTGCACCCAGGGCGGCGGCGTCACGTCGAAATCCAGCCGCAGCGTTGCCCGCGCCGGCACTTCGGCACCGGTAACCGCCGGCCCCAGCCACTCCCAGGTGCCCCACGGACTGATCAGGTGCGCTTCGACGGCCAGGTCGGCATGCGCGTCGGTGCCGACCGTGACCGACAACCGGGCCCGCTCCCCGGCCCGCACCCGCACGTCTTCCGGCCCGGCGAGCAACCGCAGCACCTCGGCATCGGCCGGCGCACCGACCGACACCAGGCACACGTCCTCGACCACCTGATGCCATGCCGCGGGCAGCCCGCGACCGGCGGCGGCCAGTTCGGCACGGATCGGGTACACCCCGGGCAGACAGTCCGGCGGCCGGGTCACCGCGACCTCGGTGTCCAGGTGCTCCCCCGGCGGCAGCACGAAGGACAACTGACCCGGCTCGGCCGTCCAGCCCGGCGGGAGCACCAGCCGGACCCGGCCGTGCAGGGCGGTGTCGGTGCAATCGCTGGCCGCCGTGAGCCGAAGCCGCACAACCGGATCCGTCGCCGTCACGTGGCTGGGATGCAGGTGCGCCACCACCGGCAGGCCACCCAGGGGTGCCGGGCCCCGGTTGTGCAGCCAGTACCGGGCATAGAGCGGCTGCGCGTCCTCGGCGTCCGGGGCCAGCTGCTGATGGTCGGCGTTGGCGATCCGGATTCCGTCGAGCCGGCCGCGCAGAGTGGCGATCTGATAACCGTGCAGCGCCGTCGTCGTCGCACCGGCCGGACGTTCCAGCAGGTCCGCGGCGGTCAGCGGCGAGACGCTGCAGATGCCGGACCGTACCACGAATTCTGCTCTGCGACCGTGTGTTTCGACCAACCGCAGGGTGATCGAAGCGGGGTCCACCGGCTCGGCGGATCCGCGTGCGAACGGATTGCCCGCGGCTTTGAGCGCGCCGAGGGTGACCCGGCCGCCGGACGAATCGACATCGAGGAGCGCACCGTGTGCGGGTAGGCCGTCGGCGCCGGCGCGCCGGTTGGCGACGGCGATGAGCGGATGCGAGAACTCGGCGCTGCGCTGCGGGATATCGGCGTCGCGCCAGTCCCCCTCGCCGGCGATGACGGCGTAGTCGAAGGTGTGCGACCAGTGCTGGAGTTGGAAGTTGGACCCGTCCGGGGCGGTGCGCCGGGGTGGGTCGATCCACGTGCCCGACGGCCAGCCGGTGCACGACCGCATCAGCGAGGTGTGCAGGGTGCCGTCGGGATCGACGGCGAATCCCGGCACCCCGCGATTGGCCAAGGCCACCGTCACCGATTCGAACGGTGTCAGCCCGGCCGGGGCGTCCTGGGGCACCGAGACCTCCGCGTCGGCGAGATCGGCGACCAGCGCGTCGAGTCCGCCGGCGACGATCAGCACCGGCAGGCTGCGAACCCCGCGCAGGTCGGCGCCGGGCACCCACACCTGGGCGAGTTCGGACGTCGCGGGCACCCAGACCCGGGCGGTGCCGGTGGCCGCCAGTTGCCGCTCCAGTTCCCGGCGGTGCTCGGGCGCGGTGGCCAGCACCGCCGCGGTGAAGGTGTTCTCGTCCGGGCCGCCGACGGCGATCCGGGCGTCGGGCAGGTTGGAGTCCACCGACAGGTCCCCGTAGCGTGGCCGGCCTGCCGCGCTGCAGGTGGCCGTGACCCCGGCGCGCACCAGGGCGACCATCAGGTCTCGGGTGTCGAATTGGTCGTCCGGCGTGACGACTTCGGCCACCGACACCGCCCGGACCCCCGCCCCGACGCGCACCCGCAGCATCGAGGACAGCCCGAACCAGCCGTAGGCGGGGTTGTCCAGGGTGGACGGGTGCTGCGCGGCATCCACCGCGTGCCGTTCACCGTGCCGATGCAGCAGGCCGAAGCCGCGCCCGATCACCGCGTCACCGACCTCGCTGACCGGCATGGCCCCGGGCACCGGGCAGGGCCAGCGCAACCGCAGCAGCCGGTCGGCGCCGGTGAATTCGTGTATCTCGGTACGGCATTCGATGCGGGAGATACCGCGCCACAGCGTGATGGTCTGGGTGTAGCGCAACAGGTCACCGATGCGGCCGCGAACGGTCAACCGCTCGCCGAGCCGGCTTCGGCAGGCCTGCACGTCCGCGGGATGGGCCGACGAGCAGACCACCGGGCCCTTCGGCAACAGATGCCAAGGCCCTTCCCCGGCCGTGGGATGCGCCGAGTACTCGTCATAGACGGCCAGTTCGTTGCCCACCCGGCCGGCCGCGATCAGCTCACGGCCGGCGGCGAGCACCGAACACACGGCGCCGCCCCGCTGCGGGTCGACCCGGACCCGGTAGTGTTCGTTGCCGATCTGGTTGCCGCCCAACGGTTCCCAGGCCGATCCCGAGGTCTCGTCGTCCAGCCGGTAGGAACACCAGCCGAGGGATCCGACGTCGGCGGCCAACCAGCTCACGGTGTGCCCGTCGGCCACCGACGGCACCACCTCGCCCTGCTGGTCGCGCACCACGCCGCGAAACGGTTGCTCGAGGTGGGCGGTCACCACATCGGATCGGTGGTGCGCCAGCGGATTCCACACCACCATCGGTGCCCCCACCGCGGTGCTGAGCAGGGCCAGCGCGTTGTCGCGGGCGGCGCGGCCCAACTCCCAGGCGTCGCGCCAGCCGGTGAGCAGATCCAGATACACCTGGTCGGATTCCGAGCCGGTGATCGCGTCGTGGTGCGCCCCGTAGGCCAGTTGCACCCACGCCTTCTCCAACGCCGCCTGCGGATAGCTGGCCCCGCAGAGCAATCCGGCGAACACCGCGAACCGCTCGGCCTCCAGCACCGCGTTCTCGGCGGCCCGGTTGGCCTGCTTGGTGTCGATGTAGGAGACGTCCTTGCCGGTGTAGATCGGGTTCATGTCCCGGGTCTGCACCTGGGCACGTTGGGAGGCATGTTCGAGCTCGGCGCGCACCGCGGCGAAGAACTCCTTGGGCAGCGCGCACACGAACCGCGGCCAGGTGTAGCGGGCGTTCCAGTCGCGGTGGATCTCGGTGACCCACTTGTTCGGCGGCGTGTAATCGGTGCCGACGGGCAGCAGCACGTTGCGGGTCAACGCCACCGCCTTCAACCGGGTGAACAACTCGAAGGTCTGCCGCTGCGCCTCGGCGAGGGTGGCCGCCGAGTCCATCCACCACCCCGCGGCATAGTGCGCGGGCATGTAGTGGGTGAGCAGCCCCCGGCCGGACGGCGCCGTCCACTCGAATTCGCTGGCGAACTGCATGCGTTCCGGGTCACCGTGCTCGGCCATCGGCCCCCACTGGTGGTGCGGCCCGCGGGCCCACGAACTCGACGTCAGCCCCGCCTCGGCGGCCATCCCCGGAAACTGCGGATCGTGACCGAACACGTCCAGCTGCCAGGCGGTCGCGGGATCGGCACCGAGGACGTCGCGCTGAAACCCCATGCCCGCGACGAAGTTCCGGATCGCGGTTTCCGGGCTGGTGAGATTGGTGTTGGGTTCGTTGTAGGTGCCGCCCATGATCTCGATCCGGCCTTCGGCGATGAGGCGGCGCAGGTCGGCGCGTTCCTCGGGATGGGTGTCCCAGAACGGCTTGAGATAGTCGACCTCGGCGAGCACGAACTTGTACTCGGGATTCCGCCGGGCCATCTCCAGGTGTGCGGTCACCAACGCGAAACCGTTGGTCTGCCGGCACGCACCCGGCGGATCCTCGGTCCACAGGCTGGTGTAGGCCGCCTGGGTGTTCCACCAGACCGGGTCGTAGTGGAAATGGCTGATCATGTGCATGGTCCAGCCGGGCTCGGCGACGACGAAGGTGAACGGCAGGCCGGCGGCGCGGGCCTGCCGGCGCTGCCCCGGCACCGAATCGGCCACGTGCACCGGGATCTCGCAGGTGCCGTCGGCGGCCGGCCCCTCGCCGCGCAGTCCGTCGCCCTCGATGCGGATCACCGAACCGGCGCCGCCCCGACAGGTGACACGCACGACCTGCAGCGGCGCGTCGGCAGGCCCGACGAACAGTTCGGTGGACTCGGCCGCGACCGGGCTGCAGTGCTCCTCATGTCCGCGGCGCATGATCCGAACCTTACGTTCGGGCGGCGGCCCTGCGGAGGCGTTCGGCGGCGGCGCCCACGGCGCGGATCACCTCGGGCGGATCGAGTACCTCGAATTCACATCCCGGCATGGCCAGGTACAGCGCCATCCGCTCCGGATCGTCGGCACCGGTGGTCACGATGCAGGCGTCCGGGCCGTCGGGCTCGATCTGCACCGAGGTGGCCGAAAAGGTCTGGGCGACAACGTCCTGGGCGGCGTGGTAGCGCACCCGCGCGACGTACCGGTACGGCGACGAGCTGATCGCGCGGCGCACGTAGTCGGCGGCATCGGGCGCCTCGCGCGGCACGAAGGTACTGCCCAGCGCGCGCACGTCGGACATCCGGTCCAGCCGCAGGCTGCGCCAGTCCGCCCGGTCCCGGTCATAGCCCAGCAGGTACCAGCGCCGGCCGGTGGTCACCAGCTGGTAGGGCTCCAGGCGGCGCTGGGTGGCGTTGCCGCGGATGTCGACATAGCCGCAGCTGACGTGTTCGTGGTCGCGACTCGCGCGGGCCAGGGTCATCAGGACGTCCGGGTCGACCGCGTCCTCGGTGGCCGAGGTGAGCGTGACGGTGCTGTCGTGCACGGCCGCGACCTGCGACCGCAGCCGGGAGGGCATCACCTGGTCGAGTTTGGACAGCGCGCGCAGGGCCGACTCCCCGACACCGGCGACGCTGCCGCCGGCCGCCAGGCGCAGGCAGACGGCCATCGCGACGGCCTCGTCCGGGTCGAGCAGCAGCGGCGGCAGGGCGGCGCCGGCGCCCAGTTGATAGCCGCCGCCGCGCCCCTTGCTGGCGTGCACCGGGTAGCCGAGGTCACGCAACCGCTCGATATCGCGGCGCACGCTGCGGGCGGTGACCTCGAGCCGTTCGGCCAGTTCGTCGGAGGTCCACACCCGGCGTGCTTGCAGCAGGCCCAACAGCTGCAGGACCCTCGCGGTACTCATGTCACCATTCTGATTCATTCATAGGACCGAAACTGTCCTATAAGGCTGTCAAGGTATTCGCATGGACACCGAACTGCTGGCCGACCAGCTGGATTTCCACTGGACGCATCAGCTGCGCCCACGCCTGGACGGCCTGACCGACGACGAGTACTTCTGGGAGCCGGTCCGGGGCTGCTGGACGGTGCACCCCCGGGCAACCGGGACGGTCGTCGATTTCGCGTATCCGCCGCCGCAACCCGAACCGTTCACCACCATCGCGTGGCGACTCGCGCACGTCATCGTCGGGGTGCTGGCCATGCGCAATCACTCCCATTTCGGCGGGCCGCCCGCGGACTACGAGTCGTGGCCCTATGCCACCTCGGCGGCCGGCGCGCTGGACCAGCTCGACGACGCGTATGCGCGCTGGATCGCGGGGGTGCGCGCGCTCACCGCGGCCGATCTGGCCCAACCGTGCGGACCTGCCGAGGGCCCGTACGCCGACCACTCGATGGCCACCCTGGTCCTGCACATCAACCGCGAGATGATCCACCACGGAGCCGAAATCGCTTGTATCCGTGATCTTTACATCCACACCAACACGAAGGAGAGCTAGACATGCCCGGAATGCCCGATCCCGCCGCCGGCGAGCGCCAGACCCTGATCAACTTCCTGGCCTTCCAGCAGAACGCCTTCCTCGGCGTGTCCCACGGCCTCACCGACGAGCAGGCGCGCGCCACGCCGACGGTCAGCGCGCTGTCCATCGGCGGGCTGATCAAGCACGTCACCTTCTGCCAGAAGGGATGGACCGAACGCGCCGAGCACGCGCCGGCCAGCCCCCCGCCGGATGCCCGGCCGATGGCGGAACTGATGGCCGAATACGAGGACCAGTACGTGATGCGCGAGGACGAGACGCTGGCCGGGCTGCTCGCGGACCTGGCGGCGCAGAACGCCGAGACCTTGCGGGTGTTCACCGAGGCCGACCTGGACACGCCGGTGCCGGTGCCCCATGACGTGCCGTGGTTCCCGCAGGACATCGACCACTGGTCGGTGCGGTGGGTGCTGCTGCACCTGGTCGAGGAGCTGTCCCGGCACGCCGGGCATGCCGACATCATCCGCGAGAGCGTGGACGGGGCCACCATGTACGAGTTGCTCGCCGCCGCCGAGGAGTGGCCGGAGACCGACTGGCTCAAGCGCTGGCGCCCGGCCGCGGTGTAGCCGCGTGACCGAGGGGTTGCCCGCCGCGCCCGGCGGGCAACCCCTCGGCGTCACCGGCCTACAGCGGGGCCGGCACCCGGTCGGGCCGCAGCGACGCGTAGCCCGACTCCTCCAGCGCGCGGCAATGGTGCTGGTACACCTGACCGCCACCCATGTAGACCTGGAACTCCTCCCGCTTACCGGGCACGTTCTCGCCCAGGAACCACGCCTTGGCCTTCTTGCCCTCGGTGTACATCACCGTGGCCCGGCCGGTGCGTTCGGTCTCCTCGGCCCACCACTGTTCGGACTCCGGGGTGGCCTCGAACGCCGCGACGTCGTTGTCCCGCGCCCAGCGCAGCGCGCGCTGCAGCCACTGCGCCCCCAGCTGGATCGGCACCACCAGGTTCGAATACGGCGTCTGCGGCCCGAGCGACATGAAGAAGTTCGGGAAGCCGTGCACACCGATACCCAGATTCGATCGCAGACCGTCGCGGGCCCAGCGCTCCCGCAACGTGATTCCCTCCCGGCCGATGATGTCGATGTTGGTCAGGGTGCCCGTCATCGCGTCGAAGCCGGTCGCGAAGATCAGCACGTCCAGCGGGTACTCGGTGTCACCGACGCGCACCCCGGCCGGGGTGATCTCGGTGATCGGGGTGGATGCGGTATCGACCAACCGCACGTGGTCGAGGTTGAAGGCGTCGTAGTAGCCGTGCCCCGTCGGGACGCGTTTCCCGTTGAAGGAGTAGGTTTTCGGGCACAGCAGCTCCGCGGTCACCGGGTCTGTGACGATCTCGCGGATCTTGGACCGGATGAACTCCGAGGCCAGCTCGCTGGCCTCGTGATTGGTGGCCAGGTCGTTGAAGCACTCGTTGGCGAAGTGGAAGCCGCCCTCGTTCCACTTGCTCTCGAAGATGCTGCGCCGTTGTTCGGCGGACACCTCCAACGCGCTGTAGCGGGCCGGTTCCATCGCCACCCCGAACGGATGGGCCGCGGCCTTGGCGTAGATGTCGTCGTAGTTGTCGCGCAACCACTGCATCTGCTCGGGCGTGACCGGATCGTTGGTGGTCTCGACGACGAAATTCGGGGTGCGCTGGAAAACCACGAATTCGCCGACCTGCGGTGCGATCTCGGGCACGATCTGGATCCCGGACGCGCCAAGACCGATCAGCCCGACACGCTTGCCGGCCAGGTCGACGCCGTCGCGCGGCCAGTGCGCGGTGTGGTACTTCTGGCCGGCGAAGCTGTCGATGCCTGGGATGTCGGGGTAGATCGCCTGGGACAGCACACCCATCCCGCTGATGAGGTATTTGGCCACCAGCGGTTGCCCGCCCTCGATCTGCACCGTCCAGGTGTTGGCCGCCTCGTCGTAGCGGGCGGAGGTCACCCGGGTGCCCAGCCGGATATCGCGGCGCAGGTCGAGGCGGTCGGCGACGAAGTTGAGGTAGGCCAGCACCTCGTCTCCCGCCGGATAGCGCTGCGTCCAGGTCCACTCGTCGCGCACCTCCTTGGAGAAGGAGAACGAGTAGTAGCTGTATTCGCTGTCGGTGCGCACACCCGGGTAGCGATTGGCCAGCCAGGTGCCGCCGACGCCGTCCTGGGCGTCGAGAACGACAGTGTCCAAGCCGATTTCACGGAGGTGAGCCAGGATGGCCAGGCCGGAGAAACCGGCCCCGATGACGATGGCGTCGAAGGTGTTCATGGGGTGGTCCTTTCGAGGTCAGGCGGACGCCGGTGCGGCGAAACGACGGTGAGCACCGGCGCTGCGCCGGCCGCGGTACCAGGCCGCCATGGTGGCGATGGCCTGGTCGGCGGCGGGCAGCTGCCCGGCCTGCAGGGGGAAGACGTGCTGCTGGCCGGGCGCCACGTCGAAGGTGACGTCGACGACGGCACCGGCGGCCAGGGCGTGCAGGCGGGCGGCGTCGGCGTACAGCGACTCCACGTCGGCGGCGGTGATGTAGAGCGGCGGGAAGCCGGCGAACTCGGCGTAGAGCGGGTTCACCAGCGGGTCACGGGCACTGGCACCCCCGGACAGGTAGCGATCGATATTGCCCTGCAACCCTTCCCGGGTGATCAGGAAGTCGGTGTCGTCGTTGGTGGCGATGGTCTCGCCGCCGTTCTCCATGTCCAGCCACGGCGAGATGGTCAGCACCACACCCGGTGTCCCCGCGCCGCGCGTGCGCTGCCGCAGCACCGTGGCGATCGCGATGTTCGCACCGGCGCTGTCGCCGACGAAGGCGATATCGGCCGGGTCGATCCCGGACTCCACCAGCGCGTCGAACACCGCGGTGGTGTCGTCGAGTTGCGCTGGGTACGGGTGCTCCGGCGCGCGGCGGAAGTCCGCGACGAAACCGGTGGCCCCGCACGCCGCCGCGATGTGCCCGGCCAGCTTGCGATGGCTGGCCGAGGAGCCCAGCGCGAAGCCACCACCGTGCAGGAACACCATCACCTGGGCCGGATCGGCGGTCAGCGGGCGCACCAGAATGCCGGGGACACCCCCTAATTCGGTCGACTTGTAGGTGACGTCCTCGGGTTCGGTGGTCACCCGCTGCCAGTCCTCGAAGACCCACCGCATGAGGCGCAGCGACATATCGGGGTGCGCGGCGAACTCCTCGGTCCACTCGGCGTAGACGGCGCCCAGCGGATCCGTCGGTTGCGGCGTAGTCATGGATCCTCCTCAATTCGGTTGACCGCGGCCGTGATCCGCCGCACTGGGTCAGTGTGTGAGCACGCCGGCGCCGCTCGGGCAGGTGTCGCAGATTGACACACCGCTGTCTCACCGTGACGCAGCGCACGCGTTTCCCGGCCGGCCGGCGGTTGGCTGGGCGCATCCCGATCGACAGGAGAACCCCATGAACCGTCTCAACGACAAGGTCGCCCTGGTCACCGGCTCCTGCCGGGGTATCGGCCATGCCATCGCCGAGGCGTTCGCCAGGGAGGGCGCCGTCACCGTGGCCACCGGCCGCGCCAAGACCGACGAATCCTTCGGCCCGCGCTCGCCGGGCATCCACTACCGCCAGCTCGACGTCGCCCGCGAGGACGACTGGGCGACGGTGATCGCCGATGTGGTGGACCGGTTCGGGCGTATCGACGTGTTGGCCAACAACGCCGGCATCATCGCCTACCAGTCACTGCACGAGCTCACCGTCGCCGAGTGGGAACGGGTGATCGCCACCAATCAGACCGGCACCTGGTTGGGCATGCGCGCGGTCATCCCGCACATGATCGACCAGGGCGGCGGTTCGGTCATCAACGTGTCCTCGATCTGGGGAAACGCCGCCGTCGCCGGGGCGCACGCCTACCACGCCACGAAAGGCGCGGTGCGCAACATGTCCAAGAGCGCGGCGATCAGTTATGCCAAGGACAACGTCCGGGTGAATTCGGTGCACCCCGGCTTCGTCAAGACCCCGCTGACCGACGCCCAGGAGGCCGAGATCAACGACTTCGTGGTCGCCCAGACCCCGATGGGCCGCGCCGGCCGGCCCGAGGAGATCGCCAACGGTGTGGTCTTCCTGGCCTCGGATGAGGCCAGCTTCGTCACCGGGTCGGAACTGGTGATCGACGGGGGTTACCTGGCCCAGTGACGGCTAACCGTCCAGGTGATAGGTCTTGAGCTTGCGGTGGATGGTCGCGCGGGAAACACCCAACAGCTCAGCCGCTTTCGAGCGGTTGCCGCCGGCCTCCTGTAATGCGCGCCGGATGGTCTCCATCTCGGTGCGTTCGATCATCGACCACGAGCGGCGGGCGCGCAGGGCATCGGGCAGCCGGTCCAGCCGCACCACGCCCCGCACACCGTCGGACACCAGCTGGGCGACCACGGTGCGCAGCTCGACGAGGTTGCCCGGCCACCCGGCGGCCTCCAGCGCGCGGCGGGCGTCCTCGGACAGGGCCAGCCGCAAGCCCGGTGAGCGTTGCGCGACGAACGCATTCCACAGCGCCCCCAGATCGGCGGTGCGCTCGCGCAGCGGCGGGACCCACACCATCGCCACGCCGAGCCGGCCGGCGCGCGCCTCGGCGGCGGCCTGACTGTCGGCGGTGGCGGTCAGCAGCACCGACGCGGCGCTGTCGTCGATCAGGGCGCGGAGCGCATCGAGGGCCCGCGCGTCGAGGTGCTCGACGGCGCGGATGATGATGCGCGGTGCGGTGGCCAGCAGGCCGGCGAGCTCCTGCAGCCAGGCCTGCTCGCCGATGATCTGCCGTTGCGCGGTGTGCACCACCGCGACATCGCCGGCGACGGCGCCCAGACGGTGCGGACGGCCAAGTGCCAGTGAGGTTTTCCCGGTGCCCGACTCACCGGCGATGAGCAGCGGGGCACCCGCGGCGATATGCCTGCTGACCTGGTGTGCGGCATGCAGCCAGGATTTCGTCTGCCCGACCAGGGCGTCGGCGGCCGGGCCGGGATGGCCCACCGACGTGCGTGGCGCCGGCCGTAGCGCGGCGACCATGCCGGCCGCACCGTCGAGCACCCGGACGTCGACGGCCGTGCTGCCGACCGACAGTTCGGCGGTCATCCTGGTGTCGTGCCGCAGTCCCGCGCACAAATGGCCGATCAGATCGACATCGGACTGGGTCAGTTCGCCGGCGCGTCTGCTACGCATCGTCAGCCCGTCCGGACCGAACGCCACCACGGGGCCGTCGTGCCGTTTCGAGGCGTCCAGGAACGCCGCCAGCATGGCCCTGGCACCGGGCTGCGCGACGTCGAGGACGTGCTGCTGGAGTTGGGCGGCAAGCGAATTGGTCAACGGCAGCAGCAGGCCGCTGCGTTCGTCGATCCGGGTGGACATGGTGACCGCGGCCAGCAGCTTGCCGGTGATCGGATGCCACACCGGCGCCCCCGTGCACAGCGCGTTCTGGTAGACGTCGGCGAAGTGTTCGGCGCCCTGGATGAGCACACTCTTGCCGGCGGCCAGTGCGGTGCCCACGCCGTTGGTGCCGACCACGTCCTCGGCCAGCACGGCACCGCGCACCGTGCCGAGCCGGTCCAGCTGGTTCATCGCCACCGAGTCCTGCGACCAGCGCTGCACGATCCGGCCCTGGGCGTCGGCGAGCAGCAGGCCCATGCCCGAACCGGCCAGATCCTCGGCGGCGCGCGCCATCGGCGCCTGGAACATCTCCAGCAGATGGTTGTCCAGCAGGTCTTCGTCCACCCGCGGGACGTCGCGGACGTTGCCCGGCGCGCCCAGAGCGTCGGTGGACCGCAGCCAGGAGGCCAACACCTCGGCGGGCACCGCCTGATCGGCGGAGGACAGGAACTGCGCGCGGATCTCCTCGAACCGCGGTTCGCCGAGTCGCTCCGACACGTCCACTCCTTGCATTCGCCGCCGGGATCGACTCCCGGAAGCGATCTGGATCACACCCTACCGCAGCGATGGTGCGCCACCGCGGGCGTCGCAACGGGGCACTGTCTCAAAAAGACGCACTCGGATCCGAGGTCGGATCCCGGACCTAGCGTGCCTTCCATGACCACCACCCTTGCCGGCCCCGCCGAATCCACCGTGCACGGCCGACGTGTGCCCACCGGAGCGTTCATCGACGGCGGGTGGCGCCCGGCCGAGAAGACCTTCGCGGTGCTGGATCCGGCCACCGGGACCACCATCGCCGAGGTCGCCGACGGCACCCCGGCCGATGCGCTCGCGGCCCTGGACGCCGCGCACGCCGCCCGGTCCCGCTGGCAGCACGTCACCCCGCGGGACCGTGCCGACCTGTTCGCACGCGCGCACCGGCTGCTGACGGAGCGGGCCGATGCGTTCGCCGAGGTGATGACCGCCGAGAGCGGTAAACCGTTGACCGAGTCGCGCGCCGAGTTCGCCTTGAGCGCCGAGTTCTTCCTCTGGTACACCGAGCAGATCGCCCACCTGCACGGCACCTATGCACCGTCGTCGCACGGCGGGTACCGGGTGATCACCACCCATCAACCGGTCGGCCCGGCGCTGCTGATCACGCCGTGGAACTTCCCGATGCTGATGATCGCGCGCAAGGCCGGGGCCGCGCTGGCCGCCGGCTGCCCGGTGATCGTCAAGAGCGCCAAGGAAACTCCGCTGACCTGTGCGCTGTTCGTGGAGACGCTGCGCGAAGCGGGCTTCCCGGACGGGGTGGTCAACCTGGTGCACACCACCGACTCGGCGGGGGTATCGGCGGCGTTGATGGCCGACGAGCGGCTGCGCAAGGTCAGCTTCACCGGATCCACCGGCGTCGGCGCCACGCTGCTGGCCCAGGCCGCGCCGGGGATCATCAACGCGTCCATGGAACTCGGTGGTGACGGGCCGTTCGTGGTGCTCGACGACGCCGACGTCGAGCTGGCCGCCCAGCAGGCGGTCGTGTGCAAGTTCCGCAATGCCGGCCAGGCGTGTGTGGCGGCCAACCGGATCATCGTGCACAGCGCCGTCGCAGAGGCGTTCACCACCCGGTTCGTCGAACTGACCGAACTGTTGACCGTCGGCAACGGCTTCGACCCGGGCGTCGACGTCGGGCCCATCATCTCGGCGCGGCAACGGGATTCGGTGCTCGAGCTGGTCGACGTGCTGCACGCCGCCGGCGCCGAGCTGCTGACCGGGGGTAGCGCACTGCCCGGCGCCGGATACTTCTTCTCCCCCACCGTGTTCCGGGTGCCCGGCCGCCCGGAGCAGCTGTGCAGCCGCGAACTGTTCGCCCCGGTGGCGACCATCTACGAGGTCGCCTCGACCGCCGAGGCCGTGGGGTTCGCCAACGACACCCGCTACGGGTTGGCCGCCTACGTGTTCACCAAGGATCTGTCCCGGGCCGTCGCCGTCGCCGAACGCCTCGACTTCGGCATGGTCGGAATCAACCGCGGCATCATGGCCGACCCGGCCGCCGCATTCGGCGGTACCAAGGCGTCCGGACTGGGCCGCGAAGGCGGCCATGACGCCATCTACGACTACCTCGAACCGAAGTATCTGGCCCTCACGGTCGACGAGGAGGAAGGCCTGTCATGACGAACACCCTCACCCCGCCCGTCCGCACCGTCAACGAGATCGGGATCGGCCTGTTGCGGCAGCCGGCGATGGTGTTGTTCGGCGCCGGGCAGCGCCGCCAGCTGCCGCGTGTCCTCGGCGCTCTCGGGGACCGCGTCCTGATCGTCACCGACACGCGGATGGCCGCCAGCGCAGAGTTCGGCCGGATCACCGAAGACCTCACCCAGCAGGGTGTTTCGGCCCTCGTCTACGACGGGACCGAACCCGACCTGCCCCGGCGCAACGTGGTGGACATCGCCGAGCGGTTCGGCGCGTGCGAGGTGGCCGCGATCGTCGGTATCGGCGGTGGATCGTGCATGGACCTGGCGAAGGTGGCCTCGGTGGTACTCACCCACGGCGGCGACGTACGCGACTATTACGGCCAGTTCCTGGTGCCGGGCCCGGGCATCCCGGTGGTCACCGTGCCCACCACCGGCGGCACCGGGGCCGAAGTCACCTGCATCTCCGTCGTTTTCGACGAGGACCAGGGCATGAAGGTCGGGGTTGCCAGCCCCTACCTGGAAGCCCACGCCGCGATCATCGACCCCGAACTGACGCTGAGCTGCCCGCCCGGGCTGACCGCCGCGTCGGGTGCCGACGCGCTGTCCCATCTCATCGAGTCGTTCACCGGGCGTGCGAAGAACCCCGACGCCGACCAACTCTCGACCACGTTGTACGCCGGCAAGAACGTGCTGGCCGACGTCTACGCGCGGACCGGGCTGGCCCTGCTGAACCGGTCGCTGCCCGCGGTGGCCGCCGACCCGACCGACCTGTCGGCCCGCTCCGACACCCTGTTCGGCGCCTACTGCGCGGGCATGGCCATCAACACCGCGGGCACCGCGGGGGCGCACGCCATCCAGTCCCCGATCGGGGCGCTCACCCACACCCCGCACGGTTTCGGCATCAGCGCACTGCTGCCGTACGTGATGCGCTACAACCTGCCGGCCCGGATTCCGGAGTTCGCCGAGATCGGCCGCATCCTCGGCGCGGCGGTGGAGTCGGATCCCGAAGAGCGGCAGGCGCAGTCGGCGATCGAACGGATCGAAGCCATCCTGGCGACCCTCGGGGCCCCGCTGGATCTGCGCACCTTGGGCCTGGCGCCCGGCGATTTCCACCATGTCGCCGAGCAGGCCATGCTGGCCACCCGCCTGACGGCCAACAATCCGCGCGAGCTGACCGTCGACGCGGTGCTGGCGATCCTGCGGCGCGGCTACGACGGGGATCGCGGCTGGTGGCGGCTGTGAGTCAGCCGCCGGTGACGATCCTGGGCGCCGGCTCGATCGGTGTTGCCTTCGCGATCCTGTTCGCCACCAACGGCTTCGACGTCACCGTCTACGACCCGGTCGAGGAGGCGCTGCCCAGGGCCGCCGAAGACCTGGCACTGCGGCTCGAGCAGCTCGGCACCGACACCGATCGCGTCACCTTCACCACGGATCTGCCGGCCGCCCTGGCCGGTGCCGGCTTCGTCCAGGAGTGCGCGCCCGAGCGCGCCGACCTCAAGCGGACGCTGCTGCAACGGGCCGCCGCCCTCACCGATGCGGATGTCCCGCTGGTCAGCTCGAGTTCGGCGATCGTGGCGAGCACCCTGGCCGAGGGGCTGGCGCCGCAGATCGCGGCGCGCGTCCTCGTCGGCCACCCCGGCAACCCGCCGTACCTGCTGCCGGTGGTCGAGGTGGTGCCCTCGCCGGCGACCGCGGACGCGATCGTGGCCGACACCGTCGCGGTGTACCGGTCGGCGGGCCTGCGTCCGGTGCTGGTGCGCAGGGAGGTCGAGGGGTTCGTGTTCAACCGGCTGCAGGGTGCGCTGCTGCGCGAGGCCTACTGCCTGGTCCGCGACGGCGTCGCGACGGTCGACGATATCGACGAGGTGGTCCGCAGCGGGCTCGGGCTGCGGTGGAGCTTCATGGGGCCGTTCGAAACCGCCGACCTGAACACCCGCGGCGGTATCGCCTCGCATGCCGCCAAGATGGGCCCGGCGTACGAACGGATGGGCGCCGAGCGGGGCCAACACGATCCGTGGACCCCCGAACTGGTCGCCGAGGTCACCGCGCAGCGGCGCGCCCTGCTCGATCTGCGGGACTGGGACCAGCGGGTGCGGTGGCGCGACCGCAAGCTCATCGAACTGCGCCGGTAGCCGCCGGACACCCCGCAGGTTTTGGTGCTACCGGCGGTTTTGAGACACTGCACACATGAGCACTCAGCCATCGAAAGCCAAGCACCGCGAGGTCGCCAGGCTCGATCGGGTGCCGCTGCCCGTCGAAGCCGCCCGGATCGGCGCTACCGGCTGGCAGGTCACCCGGGCCGGCGCCCGCGTCGTCGGCAACATCCTGGGCAAAGGCAGCCTGCAGCAGAAGATCATCAAGCAGGTGCCCCAAGCCTTCGCCGACCTCGGCCCCACCTACGTCAAGTTCGGCCAGATCATCGCCTCCAGCCCGGGCGCCTTCGGCGAGCCGCTGTCGCGGGAATTCCGCGGACTGCTCGACCGGGTGCCGCCCGCCGACCCCGACGCCGTGCACAAGCTCTTCAAGGAGGAACTCGGCGACGAACCGCAGAACCTGTTCAAATCCTTCGACGAGACCCCGTTCGCGTCGGCGTCCATCGCCCAGGTGCACTACGCCACCTTGCACACCGGCGAAGAGGTGGTGGTCAAGATCCAGCGGCCCGGCATCCGCCGCCGGGTGGCCGCCGACCTGCAGATCCTCAAACGCGGGGCGCAGATCGTCGAGCTGGCCAAGCTGGGCCGGCGACTGTCGGCCCAGGACGTGGTCGCCGACTTCTCCGACAATCTGGCCGAGGAACTGGACTTCCGCCTGGAAGCGCAATCCATGGACGCCTGGGTGGCGCACATGCACGCCTCCCCGCTGGGCGAGAACATCCGGGTGGCGCAGGTGTACTGGGATCTGACCAGCGAGCGCGTGCTCACCATGGAGCGCATCCAGGGCACCCGCATCGACGACGTCGCCGCCATCCGCAAGAAGGGGTTCGACGGTGAGGCGCTGGTGAAGGCCCTGCTGTTCAGCGTGTTCGAGGGCGGCCTGCGGCACGGCCTGTTCCACGGTGACCTGCATGCCGGCAACCTCTACGTCGACGACGACGGCAAGATCGTCTTCTTCGACTTCGGGATCATGGGCCGCATCGACCCGCGCACCCGGTGGCTGCTGCGCGAGCTGGTCTATGCGCTGCTGGTGAAGAAGGACCATGCGGCCGCGGGCAAGATCGTGGTGTTGATGGGCGCGGTCGGCACCGTCAAGCCGGAGGCCCAGGCGGCCAAGGATCTGGAGCGTTTCGCCACGCCGCTGACCATGTCCTCGCTCGGCGAGATGAGTTATGCCGAGATCGGCAGGCAGCTCTCGACGCTGGCCGACGCCTACGACGTGAAGCTGCCGCGCGAGCTGGTGCTGATCGGCAAGCAGTTCCTCTACGTGGAGCGCTACATGAAACTGCTGGCACCGAGATGGCAGATGATGAGTGACCCGCAGTTCACCGGGTACTTCGCCAATTTCATGGTGGAGATCAGCCGGGAGCACAAACAAGCCGAAGAAGAGGGCAACGCATGACCGTCCGTACCGGCACCGCCAAGCACGGTGACATCGAGATCGTCTACGAGGATTTCGGCAATCCCGACGACCCGGCCGTCCTGCTGGTCATGGGGCTGGGCGCGCAACTGTTGTTGTGGCGCAAGGGTTTCGTCGAGAAACTGGTCGACCAGGGTTTGCGTGTCATCCGCTTCGACAACCGCGATATCGGGCTGTCCACCAAGCTGCCCCACGCCCGCAGCGGCGCGCCGCTGCCGACCCGGATGGCCCGGTCCTTCCTCGGGTTGCGCAGCCCGGCCGGTTACACCCTGGAGGACATGGCCGATGACGCGGCCGCGCTGCTGGATCACCTGAGCATCGACCGGGCGCACATCGTCGGCGCGTCGATGGGCGGCATGATCGCCCAGGTTTTCGCCGCCCGGCACGCGCACCGCACCCGCAGCCTGGGCGTCATCTTCTCCAGCAACAACCAGGCGCTGCTGCCCCCGCCCGGGCCCAAACAACTGCTGGCCATCCTGCAGAAACCCAAGGAGGCCACCCGGGAGGCCATCGTCGAGAACTCGGTGCGGGTGCTGAGCATCATCGGCAGCCCGGGGTTCCCCACGCCACCGGAGCGGGCCCGCGCCGACGCCATCGAGAGCTACGAGCGCTCGTACTACCCGGCCGGGGTGGGCAGACAATTCGCGGCCATCATGGGCAGTGGCAGCCTGCGGCGTTACAACCGGCAGATCACCGCGCCGACGGTGGTGATCCACGGCAAGGCTGACAAGCTGATGCGCCCGTCCGGAGGCCGGGCGATCGCCAGGGCCATCCCCGGTGCCCGGCTGGTGCTGTTCGACGGAATGGCCCACGACCTGCCCGAAGCCCTGTGGGATGACATCGTCGGCGAGTTGAAGTCGAACTTCGCGAGCTGATTTTCGGCCCATCTGTCGGATTGGGCGGGCGCCGTTCGTCGGACAGGTAGAGAGTGGGATACCAGGTCCCGCCCCTACCGAAAGAGGCGTCATGTACTACTTCGCACTGCTGTTGGGCCCGGAGCGCGCACTGACCCCCGCCGAAGGCGCCGCCGAGATGGCCGCCTATCAGGCGTTCCACGCCAAGGCCGGGTCGGCGATCCGCGCCGGGGACGCGCTCTGCGCCGCCAAGGACGGCAAGCTGATCACCGGCTGGCCGGGCAATCCGGTGGTGACCGACGGTCCGTTCGCCGAAGGCGCTGAGGTGGCCGGCGGCTACTACGTGCTGGAGGCCGACAACCTCGACGACGCGCTGGCCCTGGCCCGCGACATCCCGGCCGCGCAGTACGGCGCCGTCGAGGTGTGGCCGATGGTGCACTGGGGCGCCCCCACCGAGCCCGTCGGGGCGGCGTGGCTCGGCCTGCTGCTGGAGGCACCGGAAGACGTCAACATCCCCGGCTCCCCCGAGTTCGAGGCCAGGGTGGCCCTGCATCAGGAAGCCCGCACGTCGATCGGTGACCACGTGCTGGGCGGCGCGCCGCTGCATCCGCCCGCCACGGCGACGACGGTGCGGGTGCGCGACGGGCAGGTGCTGCTGACCGACGGCCCGTATGCCGAGGGTGCCGAGGTGGCCAACGGCTTCTATTTGATCCGGGCCGCCGATCAGGACGAGGCGGTCAAGGTCGCCTCGATGATCCCCGCCGGTTCGGTGCTGGTGCGGCAGCTGGCCGGGATCGCCGGTCTGTAACGCCCCGTACCGAATGACCATCCTGGACGGCGTCTTCCGTCGTGAATGGGGGCCTGCGGTGGCCGCGCTCGCCCGCTGGTGCGGCGATCTCGGCATCGCCGAGGACGCCGTCCAGGAGGCCTTCACCGAGGCACTGCGCAGCTGGGGCGACCACCCGCCGGCCAACCCCGGCGGCTGGCTGATCGCCGTCGCGCGCAATCGGGCGCTGGATCGGTTGCGACGCGAAACATCGCGCCCCGGAAAGGAACTCGCGGCGATGCCGATTCCGGCCGACGACCGGCCCGTGCACCCGGTGCGCGATGACGAGCTGCGGATGATGTTCACCTGCGCGCACCCCGCCCTCGACGGGCCCTCGCAGCTGGCCCTCACCCTGCGGTTGATCTCGGGGTTGACGGTGCCCGAGATCGCGCGGGCGCTGATGCAGTCCGAGGCGGCCGTCGGGCAGCGGATCACCCGCGCCAAGGCCAAGATCCGGCACGCCAACATCCCGCTGCGGGTGCCGCCGGCCGAACTGCTCGGCGAGCGCACCCCGCACGTGCTGGCCTGTGTGTACTCGGTGTTCACCGAGGGGTACTGGTCGACGGGCGGGCCGTCGGCCATCCGCGACGACCTCTGCGACGAGGGGGTGCGGCTGGCCGGTGAGCTGTGCGCGCTGATGCCGGGGGTCCGCGAAACGCACGCCCTGGCCGCGCTGACCTTGCTGCACGATTCGCGGCGCAGCACCCGGGTGGACGCCGACGGTGTGCTCACGCCCCTTGAGGAGCAGGACCGCACCCGCTGGGATCGGGGCCGGATCGCGCGCGGGCTGGACCGGCTGCGGCTGGCCGCCGGCGCCGCGGGACCGTATCTGCCGCAGGCGGTGATCGCGGCCGCGCATGCCACGGCGCCGGATTGGGAGTCGACCGACTGGGCGGTGATCTGCGCGGCTTACGATCGGCTCATCGCGATCACCGATTCCCCGATGGCCCGGGCCAACCGGGCGCTGGCGCTGGGTTTCCGCTCCGGCTTCGATACCGGCCTGGCCGCGCTCGACGAGGTCGCCGACGATCCCCGACTGACCCGCTCCAGCGTGGTCGCCTCGATCCGGGCCGACCTGCTGCGCCGTGCTGGGCGGCTGCCCGAGGCGGCGCACTGGTATCGAATCGCCCTGGACCGCAACGCTTCCGAACCGGCACGGGAGTTCCTGCGCCGGCGGCTCGCCGAATGCGGGGGCTGATGGGGGCACTCGGGGTGGCGCTGCTCGTGATCGCCACCGCCGCCCTGGCGGCCCGCTTCCTGCCCGCCGTCAATCGCACCGTGCTGCTGACGGCCGCGCTGTCGCCGTATCTCATGCTGGGCGCCCCGGTGGCGGCCGTCGCCTTCGCGGCATCCGGGCGCGGTGCGCCCGCCACCGGCGCAGCGGTGGTGACCGCCGCGGCGCTGGCGACCCAACTGCCGTCCTTCGTCCGCCGGCGAGCGCCGTCAGGCCCGGTCCTGCGCTTCGTCACCGCGAATCTGCGCTACGGCCAAGCGGATCCGGTGGCGGTCGCCGAGCTGGCCCAGCGGCACGCGGACGTGCTGGCCGTGCAGGAACTCACCCCGGAGTTGGCCGACGCGCTGTCGGCTCGGCTCGCGGCGGCCTTCCCGTTCGCCATGCTGCGACCGGGCGAGCGCGCGTCCGGCGTCGGACTGTGGAGCCGCCATCCGGTGCTTGGCACCGGCAGCGACGAGCGTTTCCAGCGCGGGTTCATCACCGCGCGCATCCGCGTGCCCGGTCTGTCGACCCCGGCGACGGTGGTCTGCACCCACCTGTCTCCGCCGCGGTCGGCGTTCGGGAGTTGGCGCGCCGATATCGCGCGGCTGGGACCCGCACTGAAGCGCGTGAGCACCGAGGGTCCGGTGGTGGTGGGGTGTGACCTCAACGCCACGGCCGATGTGCGCGTCTTCCGCGCCCTGCTGCGTGATGGTTACGCCGACGGCGCCGGCCAGGCCGGCGCCGGGTTCCTGCGCACCCACCCCGATGACCTGCCGGTCCCGCGGGTCGTCGCGGTGGACCATGTGCTGACCCGGGACGCCACCGTCACCGGTATCCGCGCGGTGCGAGTGCCGGGGTCGGATCACCGGGCGCTGGTGGCCACGGTGGTGCTGGGGCGAGCCTGAAAATGCCGAATGGCCAGTCACTGCACGGGATTTCGATCAACCCGCACAACGACTGGCCACTCGGACCGACTTTCTATTCCTCCGTGAAATTCCGGGTGACCGTCGGGTCCACCGGGATGCCCGGGCCGGTCGTCGTCGACACGGTGACCTTCTTCAGGTACCGGCCCTTCGAGGACGACGGCTTGGCACGCAGCACCTCGTCGAGGGCGGCGCCGTAGTTCTCGGCCAGCTTGGCCTCGTCGAACGACGCCTTGCCGATCACGAAGTGCAGGTTGGCCTGCTTGTCGACGCGGAAGTTGATCTTGCCGCCCTTGATGTCGGCCACGGCCTTGGCGACGTCAGCGGTCACGGTGCCGGTCTTGGGGTTGGGCATCAGACCGCGCGGGCCCAGCACGCGGGCGATGCGGCCAACCTTGGCCATCTGGTCGGGCGTGGCGATCGCGGCGTCGAAATCCAGGAAACCACCCTGGATCTTCTCGATCAGATCGTCGCTGCCAACCACGTCCGCGCCGGCGGCCAGCGCCTGCTCGGCCTTCTCACCCACGGCGAACACCGCGACACGGGCCGTCTTACCGGTGCCGTGCGGCAGGTTCACGGTGCCGCGGACCATCTGGTCGGCCTTGCGGGGATCGACGCCCAGGCGGATGGCCACCTCGACAGTCGCGTCCTGCTTCTTCGACGAGGTCTCCTTGGCCAGCCGGGCGGCCTGCAGCGGGGTGTAGAGGTTGGTGCGATCCACCTTCTCGGCGGCTTCGCGATATGCCTTGCTGTTCTTGCTCATTGTGTCTCCTGTTCAGAGTTGTGGTTGCGAGCCGAAGCGGGCTCTCCCACGCGTTTCTGGTCTATTCGACCGTGATACCCATGGAGCGGGCGGTGCCTGCGATGATCTTCGCCGCGGCGTCGATGTCGTTGGCGTTGAGATCTTCCTTCTTGGTCTCGGCGATCTCCCGCACCTGATCCCAGCTCACCTTGGCGACCTTGGTCTTGTGCGGCTCGCCGGAACCCTTCTGCACACCGGCGGCCTTGAGCAGCAGCTTGGCGGCGGGCGGGGTCTTCAGGGCGAAGGTGAAGCTGCGGTCCTCGTAGACGGTGATCTCCACGGGGATGACGTTGCCGCGCTGCGACTCGGTCGCGGCGTTGTACGCCTTGCAGAACTCCATGATGTTGACGCCGTGCTGACCAAGCGCGGGACCGACCGGCGGGGCGGGGTTGGCCTGCCCGGCCTGGATCTGGAGCTTGATGAGCCCGGCGACCTTTTTCTTCGGGGCCATTGTTGTTCGTTCCTTTTCTTTTCTTCTTCGAAGCTTTAGATCTTGGCGACCTGGTTGAAGGTCAGTTCCACAGGCGTCTCGCGACCGAAGATGGACACCAGCACCTTGAGCTTCTGCTGCTCGGCGTTGACCTCGCTGATCGAGGCGGGCAGCGTGGCGAACGGCCCGTCCATGACGGTGACCGACTCGCCGACCTCGAAATCGACCAGGATCTCGGGGCGCTCCAGGGTCGCCTCGGACGACGCCGCCGCGGCGGCCGTGGATGCGGCCTTGCCTGCGGCCTTCTTCGCCGCGCCCTGGGGCAGCAGGAACTTGACCACGTCGTCCAGGCTCAGCGGCGACGGGCGCGAGGTGGCGCCGACGAAACCGGTCACGCCGGGGGTGTTGCGCACGGCGCCCCACGACTCGTCGTTGAGGTCCATGCGCACCAGGATGTAACCGGGCAGCACCTTGCGGTTGACCTGCTTGCGCTGGCCGTTCTTGATCTCGGTGACCTCTTCGGTGGGCACCTCGACCTGGAAGATGTAGTCGCCGACGTCCAGGTTCTGCACGCGGGTCTCGAGGTTGGCCTTCACCTTGTTCTCGTAGCCGGCGTAGCTGTGGATGACATACCAATCACCGGGCTTGAGACGCAGCTCCTTCTTGAGCGCGGTCGCCGGATCGACGTCTTCCTCGGGGGCTTCGGGGGCCTCGGCGGCCTCTTCCGAGGGCTCGTCGGCATCAGCGGCCTCGGGAGCCTCTGAAGCGTCGGTGGCTTCCGCCTCGCCTGCCTCCAGGGTCTCGTCGAGCACGTCGACGGCATCACCCGAAGGCGTCTCGGCGTCGAGCTGTTCGTCGCCGTCGAAGCTAGTCACGGTTGTCAGTCCTCTCTCAATTCTTCCGGTCAGCCGAACACGATCGACACGAGCTTGGCCAGCCCGAGGTCGACCCCACCGATCAGCGCGACCATGAACGCCAGGAACACCAGGACCACCGTGGTGTAGCTGACCATCTGCTTGCGGTTCGGCCAGATGACCTTGCGCAGCTCCGCGACGACCTGCTTGAGGTAGTTCCACACGAAGGCGAACGGGTTCACCCGCTTGGTGTCGCTCTTCTTGACCTTGGCGGTCTTGCCGGCCTTCGCGGGCTTACCGCCTTTGGCGGCAGGCTCGTCGTCGTCAGAGGCTTCGGTGTCGTCGGCATCGGACGGCTCCGCGTCCTCCACCGGGGCCGCCGCGGGACGCCGGGACCGTTTTCCGGTCGGGCGCAGCGGACGGGTCACGACGGCCGTCTGACCGGCCGCGTCCTCGATGCCCGCATCCTCGGTGCCCTCGGAGCCGGCACTGTCGCGCTCGTCGCTCACCGCATGCCTTTCATCTGGTTCGGGTGGTCACCTTCCAGTGTCCACACTCGTCGAGTATTCAGTTGAGCAGGGGCGACAGGACTTGAACCTGCAACCTGCGGTTTTGGAGACCGCTGCTCTGCCAGTTGAGCTACGCCCCTTCGTTGCGGCCCTCACACAATTCGCGCGCTCCCCGACCGGCCGATTTCCGAACCGACGGACAGCGCGCTGATGTGGGAAAACCCCGAGGACCGAGTGTACATCGGCCCAAGTGTTAGTTACTAATCCCGGGCGACCGCCGTACGCCGCACCTGTCCGGATTCCCGGTCGTACTGCACCGACACCGAGTTGTCACCCTCGTGACCCATCAGCGTGGTGAACGCCTCCATCACCACGAAGGCGTCGTCGGCATCGTCGTCCCGAAGGATGTTGCGGGTGACGACGATATCGGCGCCGAAGCGCTCGTCGACCGACATGATCTCCAGTTCCGCGTGCAGACGATCGCCCACCTTGATCGGCCGGTGGTACACGAACCGCTGATCCACCTGGATGATCTGCATGGTCTCCATGCCGACGTCGATATTGCGGAAGAAATCCTGCTGCACCAGATTCGCCAGGATCGACACGAAGGTCGGCCCGGCAACCAAGGTGTCGTGGCCGAGTTCGGCGGCGGCATCCTCGTACAGCGAGGCGGGATGCTCGGATTTGACCGACTTGGCGAACAGCTTGACCTGTTCACGGCCGACGACGAAGACCTCGGGGTACTTGTAGACCATCCCGAGCAGATCGGGGCGCAATGCCATGGGTCAGGCCAACTTCGCCACGGCGATGGCCCGGCCGAAGATCTTCTTGCCGCCGGTGGTGGCCGACAGCGCGATGGTGACCGACTTGTTCTCCGGCTCCACCGACTTCACCCGGCCGTTGAAGACGATCTCCGCTCCGACGCCGTCGTTCGGCACGGGCACCACCGCGGTGAAGCGGACGTTGTATTCGGTGACGGCCGCCGGGTCGCCCACCCAGTCGGTGACGTAGCCGCCGCCGAGGCCCATGGTCAGCATGCCGTGCGCGATGGCGGTGTCCAGGCCGACCTGCTTGGCGATGTCGTCGTCCCAGTGGATGGGGTTGAGGTCCCCGGAGACGCCGGCGTAGTTGACCAGGTCCTGCCGGGTCAGCGGGATGACCTTCTCCGGCAGGGTGTCGCCGACGCTGACCGAACTGAACTCACGCAGAGCCATCAGAAAAACCCTCTTCCCCGTCGCCCGCACGGCCCGCCAGGGTCGTATAGGCCTCCTGCACAACCTCACCCTTGTCGTTGGTGACGATGTTCTTGGTGACGATGATGTCGGTGCCGTGTGCCTGCCGCACCGAATCCACGTAGACGTCGCAGTACAGCCTGTCACCCGCGCGGATGGGCCGGACGAAGGTGAAGGCCTGGTCCACCTGGACGATCTGCGCGTCGTGGATCCCGATGTTGGCGTGCCGGAAAAACGCGTACTGCGCCGTGTAGCCGAAAATGCTGATGAAGGTCAGCGGCGCCGGCAGGGTCTGGTGACCCAGCTCGGCGGCGACAGCTTCATCCTGGAAGTACGCCGCGTCGTTCTTGACCGCCAGGGCGTACTCGCGCACCTTCTCGCGTCCCACCTCATACGCATCGGGATAGCGATAATGCATCCCGACGATATTCGATGACAGAGCCACGGCGAAGGATCAGCGGGACTCTTTGTGCGGCTGGTGGTGACCGCAGTTCGGGCAGAACTTCTTGATCTCCAGCCGGTCCGGGTCGTTGCGCCGGTTCTTCTTGGTGATGTAGTTGCGGTGCTTGCACACCTCGCAGGCCAAAGTGATCTTCGGCCGTACGTCGGTACTCGACGCCACGTCAGTTGCCTCTCGTTGTTGCCTGTAGCGGTGGGGAGGCTCGATCTCCCGACCTCACGATTATGAGTCGTGCGCTCTAACCAGCTGAGCTACACCGCCCCGATTAGACGAAGGCGGCGATCCGCCTGGCGTCCACCGAGCCCCCTAACGGAATCGAACCGTTGACCTTTTCCTTACCATGGAAACGCTCTGCCGACTGAGCTAAGGGGGCGTGCACTGCTTGCGGCCCGTGGGCCTTAAAGAGGGTACATTCTCGCCGATTCAGTCGCCAAAACGGCAGCGTAATCGGCTTCCGCCGGCCCGTGAAGACCCCTTGCGACCCGGTTCCGCCCGGCCAGACCCGCCGAGACTGAAGCCAGGGACGCCGCACGCCGGGTTTTCGTCCGTGGCTTCAGTCTCGGTGGCCGACGCCGTCAGAGCAGCCAGTCGTTGGGGCTGAACAGCTCGCAGTGCACTTTGGTGATGCCGCGGGCGCTCAGCTGATCCCGCACCGCCCGCACGAAACCGTCGGCCCCGCACAGGTACACCTCGGCCCCGTCCGGCAACTCGACGCCGTCGAGGGACAGGAAGCCCTGATGGGCGCCCGGCGCGCCGTCCTCGTACCAGAGCTCCAGCGTCGCGTCGGGCAGCGCGGCCACCAGGTCACGCTGGCGTTCCCGCAGCGGATGGGTCTGGGCGCTGCGGTCGGCGTGCAGCACGACGACGCGGGTGGCCGGGTCCAGGGCTTCGAGGATGCCGATCATCGGGGTGATGCCGATACCGGCCGAGATCAGCACCAGCGGCAGCCCGGGCGCAGGGGCCGGCAGGTCACCGAACGGCACCGTCACGTCGAGCAGATCGCCGACGCGCAGGTTGTCCCGGATCCACGTCGACACCTCGCCCGCCGGTTTCACCGCGAAGGTCAGGTCACCGCTGCCACCGGTGTTGATCAGGCTGTACTGGCGCAGCTGGCGAGCGCCGTCGGGCAGCGTCACCCCGACCGACACGTACTGGCCCGCCGTGAAGGACAGCACCTCACCGCCGACCGGTCGCACCGTCACCTGGACCACGCCGGACGGGTCGTCGACCCGCGACAGCACCTCGGCTCGCCGGTAGACGTCACCGTCACGCACCCCGGCCTGGGCATACAGCGAGCGTTCCAGCTCGATCAGGGTGTCGGCCATGATCCAGAAGACCCGGTCCCACGCCTGCGCCACCTCGGCGGTGACGGTGTCGGCACCCAGCACCTCGACGATCGCGGCGAACAGGTTGTCGTGGACCACCGGGTACTGCTCGGCGACGATGCCCAGCGAGGCGTGCTTGTGTCCGATCCGGGACAGCAGCTCCGCGGGGTGCGGCAGGTTCGGGTCGACCAGATGCGTGGCGAACGTCGCGATGGAGGCCGCCAGCGCCCGTTGTTGTGCGCCCTGGGCCTGGTTGCCGCGGTTGAACAGGTTGCGCAGCAGTTCGGGATGGTTGTCGAACAACCGGCGATAGAAGGCCTGCGTGATGGCGTCGATGTGCGCGCCGATCAGCGGCAGCGTCGCGGTGACGATCTCGGCGTGGGCCGGGACCAGTTCTTGGGTTTCGGTGGTGGTGGTCATCGGGGTTTCCTTTCCAGGGGTAAAGCGATGACGGGAAGCAGGGCGCTGCCCGACAGGTCGTCGATGGTGTAGCCGTCGAGCTGGCGGTAGAAGGCCTCTTTGGCCTCGGCGAGCACCCGGCGCAGCCGGCAGGCCGGGATCAGCGGGCAGGGCTGGGCACCGCCGGTGCAGTCGATGACTTCGGCGTCGCCCTCCAGCTGGCGCACCAACCGGCCCAGCGCGGCGTGCCGGCCGGCGTCGGTCAGTTCGAGTCCGCCGACACGGCCGCGCCGGGCGTTGACCATGCCGAGTTCGGCCAGCCGGGCGACGGCCTTGGCGATGTGGTTCTCCGAGGCGTCGGCGCCCGCGGCGATGGTGCGGGTGGTGATGCGCCGGCCGTCGCTGTCGGCGGCGGCCAGCAGCATCATGGTCCGCAAGCCGAGATCGGTGAACCGGGTGAGCTGCATACGACAGACGGTAGTAATTCGGCATTTGGGATGCGACATTTTTCGGTGTGCGGTCAAACACCTCATGACATGCGGTTTTTAGACCTGCGGATATCTCCGCCCGGGGGCGGCGCCCTACGCTGTGCCCATGCCTGAAGACCGCCTGTACTTCCGCCAGTTGCTGTCCGGCCGCGATTTCGCCGCGGGCGACATGATCGCCGAGCAGATGCGCAACTTCGCCTACCTGATCGGTGACCGCGAGACGGGTGACGCGGTGGTGGTGGATCCGGCGTACGCGGCCGGTGATCTGGTGGACGCACTCGAGGCCGACGGGATGCGCCTGTCCGGCGTGCTGGTGTCGCATCACCATCCCGATCACGTCGGCGGGTCGATGATGGGCTTCGAGTTGAAGGGGCTGGCCGAACTGCTGGAGCGGGTCAGCGTGCCGGTGCACGTCAATGCCCATGAGAGCGAATGGGTTTCGCGGGTCACGGGTATCGCGCCGAGCGAACTGACCGGACACCGACACGGGGACAAGGTGGCCGTCGGCGATATCGAGATCGAATTGCTGCACACCCCCGGTCACACTCCGGGCAGCCAGTGCTTCCTGCTCGACGGGCGGCTGGTCGCCGGTGACACGCTGTTCCTGGAGGGCTGCGGCCGCACCGATTTTCCCGGCGGCGACGTCGACGACATGTTCCGCAGCCTGCAGGCGCTCGCGGCGTTGTCCGGGGATCCGACGGTATTTCCCGGCCACTGGTACTCCAGTGATCCGAGCGCTCCGCTGTCGGCGGTCAAGCGCTCCAACTACGTCTACCGGGCGAGCAACCTGGACCAGTGGCGCCTGCTGATGGGCGGCTGACCTGGCCGACGCGGCCGGGCAAAGCCGCGCGGTGTCATCCGGGCTGGGCTATTCTGCGGGGTCACAGCGCCCCTGCGGCGCGCGATGGGGAGGAAGCCCTGCGATGACGACACCGCCGACCCCGGCCGGCTGGTACCCCGACCCCGACGGAACGGGTGGTCAACGGTATTGGGACGGCACGGCGTGGACCGAGCACCAGGCGCACGCACAGCAGCCACCGGCACCGGCACCGGAACCGCCTCCACCGGCCGAGGAGCCGTCGTCGTCGTGGCCGTCGGAGCTGCCGCCGTGGCCCACCGATATGGAGATGCCGTCCTGGGACAAGGCCGCCAGCGAGCAGCCGACCTCCGTTGTCCAGGTTCCGCAGGCCGAACCGGCCGAGCCGGCACCCGCCGACCCGGCACCCGAACCGGCCGAGCCGCCCGCTGCCATTGAGCAGGAGACCGTCGAAGTGCCGCGGCCCGAACCGGCCACGACCGTCGTTCCCACCTACACCCCGCCACCGGCCCCGCCGGGCGTACCGACCTACGCCCCGCCGCCGGCCGAACCGGCCGAACGAGCCGCCGGCAATGGCAATCTGCTCAAGGGCTACCTCGCTGCGGTGGGCGTGCTACTCCTCGCCCTGATCGCGGTGCTGGTGTACGCGTTCGTCATCCACAAGCCCGAATCCAGCCAGCTGAGCCTGCCGGATACCGCGTCGAGTGAGCCGTCCAGCACCGAGTCGACGTCGAGCCCGTCGGAGACCGAAACTCCGACCGAGACCGCCGCGCCGGTCGCCGGTGAGGCGGTCGACGGTGACGTCACCTTCACCAGCGACGGCATCGACATCGGGCCGACGGTGGTCGCCCCGGACAACGACCAGCTGACCAAGACGGCCACGGGTGAATTCGTCGTCGTGCATCTGACACTGACCAACAACGGTCAGACGCCCGCCGCCTTCGTGGCCGATCAGCAGGTCCTCACCGCCGGTGGCCAGACCTTCACCCCCGACACCGAGGCCACGTTCTATCTCGGTGGCACCTCGACGGTGGTGTACCCGGGTGAGCCAGCGAACGTCTCCATCGCCTTCGATGTGCCGCCCGGGACCGTGCCGGAGTCGCTGCAGGTGCACGGCGACCTGTCCAGCGCCGGCGCCGTTCTGCCGCTGAGTTAGCCCCAACCTCGACACCCGCGCCGCGAACCGGGCAGGTAGATGTCCGCCAAACAGCGGACAGACGACTGATTCCGTAGCACGGTAGCCTTGCCAAGCCGGATTTCGTCGAACAACAGGAGGTTTTCGGCGGATTTGCGGACTGTTGCCCAGCAGGCCGCGTTGGCAGAATGATCGTCAGTTTCGCTTGTGGCGGATCCGTCGGGGGTTGCTGTGACGAACATCGTGCTGTGTTTCGGCGAAGAGCCGCCCTCCCATGTCACCGCGTTGCCCACACTGCTCGACGACACCCAATCCATCTGGTGTCACGACGTCCCGCGTCGCCGTCGGGCGGCATCCGACGAGGCCAGGATCGCGATCAGCGAGGGCTACCGGCATCTGGTGCGGGTCTGGCAACCGGGTGACGAGATCTTCGTGTTCGGAGCCGGCCGCGGCGCCGCGTGCGCCCAGTCCTTGAGCCGGCTACTCGGCACGATCGGCGTGCTCGACGGTGAATTGATCGACTACATGCTGGCCACCTACGCCGTGCCGCGCACGCCGCGCAGCGGAGACGACTGGCGCTCCATCGCGGCCGTCGCTGCCGGGTTGACCGCGCAAGCGGAAATCGCGGTGCCGGTTCGCTTCCTCGGCTTGTGGGACACCACCAGAACGCGCGGCACCGCCGGACCCGTGCAGGTGATCGAGGGCAGGCACGCGATCGCCATCGACGGCGGGCCCCTGCTGCAACGAGTGGAGGGTGTCGAAGAGGTCTGGTTCCGCGGCACACACCGCGGGATCCTGACCGACGCGCTCACGCTGGACTGGGTGCTCGACGGCGCCACCCGCGCCGGGCTGCGGATCGACGCCGATCCGGTCGCGCATTCGACCGGTGCGCGGCGGGATTCGCGTACCCGCGGGCTGCGGCGGGTGCCGAACGCCGCTGGCGTGCACGCCAGCGTCGAACAGCATGTGCGGGCGCACCCGGCCTACTGGCGCCGACTGCCCGCCGAAGTGGTGTGGACCGACACCGAGTGGCTGGCCCGGACCGAACGATTGGTCCAGGACGGGCCCCGGCAGCCCATCGCCGCCACGGCCCTCGCGGCCGCCAGCTAGCAATGCCGAAGGTCGCTGTTTACGCGACACTTGGCTAAGCGCTACTGTCCAGAGCGCAATCGGACGAACTGATGAGGGCGCTGTGGAGTGGTTTCGCGATCGATGGACCGATCTGGCCGGCCTGGGCTCTGCAGCCTGGTTGACCATCGCGGCGTGGACGGGGCTCCTTCTCGCGGTCCTCGCCCTCATCTTCGTGGCACGGGTGATCAAACGAAACCGCCAGCTCAAGCGTGACGAATTGCGCCCCCACGTGGTGATGTACATGGAGCCCAGCGCCACCGACTGGCACGTCATCGAGCTGGTGGTGCGTAACTTCGGCAAGTCCGCGGCACACGATGTCGAATTCGACTTCCCCGCCCCGCTGACCGTGGGTCGCTACGAGGACGCCTACGACGACGGGCCACCGGAGATCGGCGAACTCCGCCTCCCCAGCGAACTCAAACAGCTGGCGCCCGGCCAGGAGTGGCGAACCGTTTGGGATTCGGCGATCAGCCGGGCAGAACTCGGCGGCGAGATCCGGTCGCGATTCGACGGCACCCTGACCTACCGCGACCGTCCCTCGGGTGACAAGGGCAAGCCGCAGGAATACACGTCCGCGGTGGCGCTCGACTGGGAGAGCCTGCCGCCGGCCCAACGCCTCGACCTGATGCTCAACCACGATCTGGCCAAACGGGAGAAGCAGAAGCTGGAGCTGCTGCGCAGCCTGCTCACCTACTTCCACTACGCATCCAAGGAAACCCGGCCCGAGGTGTTCCGGGCCGAGATCGACCGGATGAACCGCGCGGTGCGCGAAACCCAGGACCGTTGGCGGACCCGCCAGGTCGACCAGACCACCGAGCTCGACTTCCCGTGGATCGATGACAAGCGGCCCGGCGGCAGACATCACTCGAGCCCCGCCATCGGAATTCGCAACCACGCTCCGTAACATCCGCTCCATGACGACCCCGGTGAGTTACTCGGTCAACGAATCCGTCGCGACGATCACGTTGGACGACGGCAAGGTCAACGCGCTGTCGCCCACCATGCTGGCGACGGTCAACGGCGCGCTGGATCAGGCGGAGGCCGACATCTCGGCGGGCACCGTGAAAGCCGTGGTGCTGGCCGGCAATTCCCGGGTGTTCAGCGGCGGTTTCGAATTGAGCGTGTTCGCCTCGGGCGACCCCGCCGCCGGACTGGCGATGCTGACCGCCGGATTCGAACTGTCGGTGCGGGCCTTGAGCTTTCCGGCACCGATCGTGATGGCGGCCACCGGGCCCGCCATCGCCATGGGCTCGTTCCTGTTGCTCAGCGGGGACCACCGGGTGGGGTCGGAGAAATCCCGCTGCCAGGCCAACGAGGTGGCGATCGGGATGACGCTGCCGATCTCGGCCGTCGAGATCATGCGGATGCGCCTGACCCGTGCCGCGTTCTCCCGCGCCGTATCCGTGGCGGCCACCTTCTCGGGCGACGCCGCGATCGCGGCCGGCTGGCTCGACGAGATCGTCGACCGCGACGACGTGTTGGGCCGGGCGCAGGCGGTGGCGGCCGAGTACGCCGCGACCCTGAACCTCAAGGCGCACGTCGCCAGCAAGGCCAAGGCCCGCGCATCGGCCATCGAGGCCATCCGCGCCGGTATCGACGGCCTGGCCGAGGAGTTCGCGCTCACGTTGAAGTAGGGCGCGGCGGGCCGACGGCCGGGGCGGTCCCGCAGACCTATGTGCCGATTGCCCGCCTCCGAGCGACTTTTCAGCGACAAGCCCGGGCGTCAGGGCGGCGCCTCACGGGCGAGCGCGTCCGCGCGGACGAGCAGACCGCGCACGCGCTTCTCGATCCGGTACTCGGTGGCTCTCGGCATCTCCCCGAAACGGTAGCGGCCGCGGCCCCGGGGCCACACCCTGCCGTGGCCCATCTCCCAGCGCAGCGCGTCGGACACCGTCTTCGACGGCCGGCCCCCGACGTCGAACCCGTAGCGCACCAGCCGGTCGATCAGCTCGGCCACCGTCGCCGGCCCCTCATGGGCGAGCAGCCAGGTCAGCACGTATCGCAACTCGACACCTCTGACCCGTAGATACGTGGACATGCCGCCATGTTCATACGCGCCTCCGACAAGTTCGCCCTGTCGCTGAAAAGTCGCTCGGAGGCGGGCAATCAGCACATAGGTCTGGCGCGCCGGGGCAGGCGGTGACGCGGGGAGCAGCTGTCGCTGAAAAGTCGCTCGGAGGCGGGCAATCAGATACGTGCTCCGGTCCCCGCCCGGGAGTGACTATCGTGACTCGCGATGGCCCTGCACCTGCACCGCGCCGAGCGCACGGATCTGCTCGCCGACGGCTTGGGTGCGCTGCTGTCCCGGCCACTGCCCGACCCGTTCGCCCAGGAACTGGTCCTGGTGCCCGCCAAGGGCGTGGAACGCTGGCTCAGCCAACGGTTGTCGGACCGTCTGGGTGTGTGCGCCGGTGTGCGGTTCCGCAGTCCTCGCTCGTTGATCGGCGAGCTCGTCGGCACCTCGCAGCGCGATCCATGGTCGCCCGACGCGCTGGTGTGGCCACTGCTGGCCACCATCGACGAGAACCTGGACCAGCCGTGGTGCGCCACCCTGGCCGCCCACCTCGGCCACTTCGAGACCGGTGAGGAGCGCGAACTGCGGCAGGGCCGCCGCTACGCGGTGGCGCGCAGGCTGGCCGGGCTGTTCGCGTCCTACGCACGCCAGCGGCCCGAACTGCTCGTCGACTGGGCGGGCGTGGATGCCGACCTGGCCTGGCAGCCCCCGCTGTGGCAGGCCCTGCTGGCCCGGATGGACACCGACCCACCACACGTCCGGCACACGAAAACCCTTGCGCGACTACGGGAAGGACCATCGGATCAGCTGCCGCAACGGCTGTCGCTGTTCGGGCACACCCGACTGCCCGCCACCGAGATCGAACTGCTCGGCGCCCTGTCCACCCATCACGACCTGCACCTGTGGCTCCCCCACCCCAGCGATCGCATGTGGCGCTCGCTCACCGACCACGAGGGCCGCATCCCCCGCCGCGAGGACACCAGTCATCGCGGCGTCGGACATCCCCTGCTGGCCACCCTCGGCCGGGACCTGCGGGAGCTACAGCGTGCACTCCCCATCCCGGCATCGGACGAATACCTGCCCGCCCCAACGCATCCGGACACGTTGCTGGGCTGGCTGCAGTCCGATATCGCCGCCGACCGGCTGCGCCCCGATGGTCGGACATTCCGGCTCACCGACCGGTCCGTGCAGGTGCACGCCTGCCACGGCCCGGCCCGCCAGGTCGACGTGCTCCGCGAGGTCCTGCTGGGCCTGCTCGCCGACGACCCCACCCTGGAACCACGCGACATCCTGGTGATGTGCCCGGATATCGAGACCTTCGCGTCGCTGATCTCGGCGGGTTTCGGGCTGGGCGAAGTGGTGCACGGCGCCCACCCCGCCCACCGGTTACGGGTCCGGCTGGCCGACCGGGCGCTGGTGCAGACCAATCCGCTGCTCGCAGTCGCCGCGCAACTGCTGAGCCTCGCCGGTGGGCGCGCCTCCGCCAGTGAGGTGCTCAACCTGGCCGCGACCGCACCGGTGCGTGCGCGGTTCGGGTTCACCGATGACGACCTGGACGCGGTGACCGCATGGGTCCGCGAGGCCAATATCCGCTGGGGTTTCGACCAGCAGCACCGCGCCCCCTACGGTGTCGAATTCCTGCACAACACCTGGCGTTTCGGACTGGATCGGGTGCTCGCGGGCGTCGCGCTGTCCGATGATTCACGAACCTGGCTGGACACCACCTTGCCGCTGGACGACGTCAGCAGCAACCGCGTCGAATTGGCCGGCCGGTTCGCCGAATTCGTCGAACAACTGCACCGGACCGTCGTCGCACTCGGCGGCACCCGGCCCCTGGCCGACTGGTTACACGCGCTGCTCGACGGCATCGATGCGCTGGCCCGCGACGACGAGGACTGGCCACGGGCTCAAGCGCAACAGGAGTTCACCGACATTCTCGACACCGCAGATGGCGCCACGCCGTTGCGGCTCAGCGATATTCGCGCGCTGCTGGACCGGCGGTTGGCGGGACGGCCCACCCGCTCCAACTTCCGCACCGGCACGCTGACGGTGTGCACCATGGTCCCGATGCGGTCGGTTCCGCACCGGGTGGTGTGCCTGGTGGGGCTCGACGACGGGACGTTCCCCCGGTTGGGCGCGGTCGACGGCGACGACATCCTGGCGCGCGACCCGATGACCGGCGAGCGCGACATCCGCTCGGAGGATCGGCAGCTGCTGCTGGATGCGATCGGCGCCGCCACCGAGACGCTGGTGATCACCTACACCGGCGCCAACGAATACACCGGCCAGATTCGCCCGCCCGCGGTGCCGGTCGCCGAACTGCTGGACACCTTGGACCTCACCTGCTCCGGCGAGGTATCGGTGCTGACCCGACACCCGTTGCAGCCCTTCGACATCCGCAACGTCGAGCCGGACGAGAACGGCCGGCCCTTCACCTTCGACCCGACGGCGCTGACCGCGGCGAAGGCGATGTCCGGGCATCGCGAACCGCGGCCGGTGTTCGTCTCCGGCCCGCTGCCCGCGCCGCCGGTCGCCGATGTCGAACTGCCCGAACTGATCCGGTTCTTCAACGACCCGATCAAGGGTTTCTTCCGCGCGCTGGACTACACGTTGCCGTGGGACGTCGACGGGGTGTCCGACGAGATGCCGGTGGCCATCGACGCGCTCGAGGAGTGGACGGTGGGCGACCGGATGTTGGCGGACATCATGGCCGGTTTGACACCGCAGGACGCCCAACAAGCCGAATGGCGACGCGGCACGCTACCGCCGGGCCGGCTCGGCTGGCGGCGCGCCATCGAGATCCGGGATCAGGCGGCCGAGCTGGCCGCCGAGGCGCTTCGGCACCGCACCACCGAAGCCGCGGTCTTCGACGTGGATGTCGAACTGGGGCCGGGCCGGCGGTTGACCGGCACCGTGACCCCGGTGTTCGGGAACCGGTTGACGGCGGTGACCTACTCCAAACTGGACGGCAAACATCTGCTCACCTCCTGGATTCCGTTGCTCGCCTTGGCCGCGGCGGAGCCGAATCGATCCTGGTCGGCCACCTGCGTCGGCCGGCCCAGGCGGGGCACCACACCGCGGGTGCAGATGCTGCAGGCACCGGACGCCCCGTTGCCGGTGCTACGCGACCTGGTCGCGCTGTACGACGAGGGCCGCCGGACCCCACTGCCGCTGCCGGTCAAGACGTCATATGCGTGGGCGATGGCCCGCGAGGCCGGCGACGATCCCGAGCAGGCCGCCGGCTACCGCTGGAAGAACGAATGCGAGGACAAGGCCGTCGAACGGGTGTGGGGACGCGGCGCCCGGCTCGCCGACCTGAGCGGACTCGACGAGTACGCCCAGCGCCTGTGGTTGCCGCTGTTGCGCGCGGAAAGCGGTTCGCGGTGAAGACTTTCGATTTGCTCGGCCCGCTGCCCGCGCCATTGTCGACGACGGTGTTGGAGGCCAGCGCGGGAACCGGCAAGACGTTCGCCCTCGCCGGTCTGGTGACCCGGATGGTCGCCGAAGGAGTGGCCACGCTCGACGAGATGCTGCTGATCACCTTCAGCAGATCGGCCAGCCAGGAACTACGCGAACGGGTGCGCGCCCAGATCGTCAGCGCGCTGGTCGCCATCGACGATCCGGCGCGGGCGTGCAACGACCTGGAGCGCCACCTCGTCGCCGCCGACCGGCCGGAGCGGCGATTGCGCCTGCACGACGCGCTGGCCGGGTTCGACGCCGCGACCATCGCCACCACGCACCAGTTCTGTCACGTCGTGCTGAAATCGCTTGGGGTGGCCGGTGACAGCGACAGCGCCGTGACACTGGTGGAGAACCTCGACGAGCTGGTGACCGAGATCGTCGACGATGTGTACCTGGCGCATTTCGGCATGCAACGCGACGACCCGGTCTTGGGTTACCGCGCCGCGCTCAAACTGGCGCGGGAGGTGGCGAACAATCCCGCCACCGAGTTGCGGCCGGTCGACCCGGAACCGGACTCGTACGCGGCGGTGTGCCTGGCGTTCGCACGAGATGTGCTGGCCGAATTGGAGATCCGCAAGCGGCGCAGGGGCATTCTCGGCTACGACGATCTGTTGACCCGGCTGGCGACCGCACTGGACAGCCCGGGATCGGCGGCCCGGGTCCGGATGCCGCAGCGCTGGCCGATCGTCATGGTCGACGAATTCCAGGACACCGACCCGGTGCAGTGGCGGGTGATCGAGCGGGCCTTCACCGGGCGGTCGAGGTTGGTGCTGATCGGCGATCCCAAGCAGGCCATCTACGCCTTCCGCGGCGGCGATATCGACACCTACCTGCGCGCGGCACAGGCGGCGGGCGACAAGCAGACCCTGGGCACCAACTGGCGCAGTGACGCCGCACTGGTGCAGCGGCTGCAGGTGGTGCTCGGCGGGGCGCAATTGGGCGGACCAGGCATCGTCGTGCACCCGGTGCAGGCCCACCACGAAGGGCACCGGTTGGCCGGCGCGCCGCACAACGATCCGTTCCGGCTGCGCGTCGTCACCCGCGGCAACAGCGGGACGCGCACGCTGCCGATCGACCGGCTACGCGCGCACATCGGCAAGGATCTGGCCGCCGATATCGGTGCGCTGCTGACCAGTGGCGCGACCTTCGACGGCGATCCGGTGCAAGCCCGGCACATCGCGGTGATCGTCGAGACCCACCGCGATGCGCGGGCGTGTTTCGACGCCCTGGCCGCCGCCGGCATCCCGGCCGTCTACACCGGCGATACCAATGTGCTCGGTTCGGAGGCAGCGGCCGATTGGCTGTGCCTGCTCGAGGCTTTCGACCAGCCGCACCGCACCGGACTGGTGCGCGCCGCCGCCGCCACCGCGTTCTTCGGCGAGACCGCGGAAACCCTCGCGCCGGGCGGGGACCAACTGACCGATCGGATCGCGGCCACGCTGCGGACGTGGGCGGGCCATGCCCGCGAGCGTGGCGTGGCCGCGGTGTTCGAGGCCGCGCAACTGGCCGGGATGGGCCGCCGGGTGTTGTCCCGCCAAGGCGGCGAGCGGTTGATGACCGACCTGTCGCACATGACGCAGCTGCTGCAGGACACCGCGCACGGTGCGGGTTTCGGGCTACCGGCACTGCGGGACTGGCTGCGCAGCCAGAGTTCGGACAGTGCCGGGGCGACCGAGCGCAACCGGCGCCTGGACAGCGACGCCGCCGCCGTTCAGATCATGACGGTGTGGGTGTCCAAAGGCCTGCAGTACCCGATCGTGTATCTGCCGTTCGCCTTCAACCGGTACACCCCCGATCCGGATCCCGTTCTCTACCACGAGGATTCGGTCCGTTGCCTCTATCTGGGTGGCGCCGCGCCCGCGGTGATCCGGGCGGGAAAGGCCGAGGCGGCGGCCAACGACAGCCGGTTGACGTATGTGGCACTCACCCGGGCCCAATCACAGGTGGTGGCATGGTGGGCGCCGTCGTACTACGAACCCAATGGCGGGTTGTCGCGCCTGCTGCGCGGCCGGTCACCGGGCACCGCGGAAGTTCCCGAGGTGTGCGCGCCGAGCAAGATCTCCGACGCCGACGCGCTGGCCAGGTTGCGGGCGTGGGAGGAGACGGGCGGGCCGGTCCTGGAAGAGTCGGTGATCGCGCCGTTCACCGCGCCGGCGGCTCCGGTGCCCGCCACCGACCTGTCGGTGCGGCTCTTCGACCGGGCGATCGACACCAGCTGGCGCCGCACGTCCTATTCCGGGTTGTTGCGCGCGGCCCAGGAGGCCGAGCCCGCGGGCGTCTCGAGCGAGTCCGAGCTCGTGGAATTGGACGACGAGGTCGCCGATATCGCGCTGTCGGCCCCGGCGTCGGGCGCCGACGTGCCCTCGCCGATGGCAGATCTGCCCACCGGCGCCACCTTCGGCTCATTGGTGCACGCCGTGCTGGAGACCGCGGATCCGTTCGCGCCGGACCTGGTCGCCGAACTCCACACCCAGGTGGCCGCCCACGCCGCGCGGTGGCCGGTCGCGGTGGCACCGGCCGAGGTGGCCGCCGCGCTGGTGCCGATGCACGACACCCCACTGGGTCCGCTCGCGCCGGGCGCCACGTTGCGCCGGATCGGGTTGCCGGACCGGCTGTGCGAGTTGGACTTCGAATTCCCGCTGGCCGGTGAACACCGGACGCTGGCCGATATCGGCGCCCTGCTCGAGCGGCACCTGCCCGCCGACGATCCCCTGGCCTGTTATGCCGAGCGGTTGTCGACCGGCGCGTTGAGCAGGCAGTCGCTGCGCGGCTACCTGTCCGGCTCGATCGACGTGGTGCTGCGGGTCGACGGCCGCTTCCTGGTGGTCGATTACAAGACGAACTGGCTTGGCACCGGGGATGCGCCGCTGACCGTCGCGGACTACGGCAGGGACCGCATGGTCGAGGCGATGCTGCATTCGGACTACCCGCTGCAGGCGCTGCTGTACAGCGTGGTGCTGCATCGTTACCTGTCCTGGCGGCTGCCCGACTACCGGCCCGAAACCCATCTCGGTGGGGTGATCTACCTGTTCGTGCGCGGAATGTGCGGTCCGACAACGCCGGTGCGCGACGGCCACCCGGCGGGGGTGTTCAGCTGGCGTCCCCCCGCCGCCCTGGTGACCGCGCTGTCCGCATCGTTGGAGGGGGCATGATCACCGACTTCGAGCCCGCCGACATCCATGTCGCCCAACGGCTGACGGCGCTGGCCGGGGAGACCGACGAATCCGTGCGGCTGGCGGTGGCGTCGGCCGTGCGGGCCCTGCGCGGCGGATCGGTGTGTGTGGATCTGCGGGCCGCGGCGGGCGAGGCCGGTGCCGACGCCGACGCGTGGCTGGACGCGGTGCGGGCCAGCCCGCTGACCGGCACCCCGCCGGTGCTGCACCTGCTCGGTGACTTGCTCTACCTGGACCGGTACTGGCGCGAGGAACAGCAGGTCTGCGACGACGCCCTGGCCTTGCTGGCCGCGCGGCCGGCCGGGCCGGTGCCCGAGGTGGCGAGGTTGTTCCCGGACGGGTTCGACGAACAACGCGCGGCGGCGGATCGTGCGCTGACACAAGGCCTCACGGTGCTGACCGGAGGGCCCGGCACCGGCAAGACGACCACCGTGGCGCGACTGCTGGCACTGTTCGCCGAGCAGGCGGCGCTGGCCGGACGGCCGACACCGCGCATCGCCCTGGCCGCCCCCACCGGCAAGGCCGCCGCCCGGCTGCAGGAGGCCGTGCGGGCCGAGGTCGGCCGCCTCGACGAGGTCGACCGCACCCGGCTGGGCGGACTGTCGGCCACCACCTTGCACCGGCTGCTCGGTCCGCGGCCGGACACGTCGTCGCGGTTCCGTCATCACCGCGGAAACCGGCTGCCGCACGACGTCATCGTCGTCGACGAGGCGTCGATGGTGTCGCTGACCATGATGGCCCGACTGCTGGAGGCGGTCCGCCCGCACACCCGGCTTCTGCTGGTCGGTGATCCCGATCAGCTGGCCTCGGTGGAGGCCGGCGCAGTGCTGGCCGATCTGGTCACCGGGTTGGGCTCCGAACACGTTGCCGCACTACGGACGTCACATCGATTCGGCGAGTCGATCGGTGCGCTGGCCGCCGCGATCCGAGACGGTGACGCCGACCGCGCGCTGGACGTGCTCGCCGCCGGCGGCCCACACATCGTCTGGGCACAGACCGCCGAGTCGCTACGCGAGGTGATGTTGCCGCACGCCCTGCGGCTCCGGGAAGCCGCGATTCTGGGCGATCACCGCGTCGCGACATCGACCCTGGACGAGCACCGGCTGCTGTGTGCGCACCGGCACGGGCCCTTCGGCGTGGCGCAGTGGAACCGGCACGTGCAGCGCTGGCTCACCGAGGCCACCGGCGAACCGATGTGGTCCAACTGGTATGCCGGCCGGCCGGTGTTGGTGACCGCCAACGACTACGGACTGAAGCTGTACAACGGGGACACCGGGATCACGGTCGCGTCACCGGACGGTCTGCGGGTGGTGTTCGGTGACGCGTCGTTCTCGACGAGCAGGCTGACCGACGTGGAGACCATGCACGCGATGACGATCCACAAATCCCAGGGCAGCCAGGCCGACGAGGTGACCGTGCTGTTGCCGTCGGAGGACTCGAGGCTGTTGACGCGGGAGCTGTTCTACACCGCGGTGACACGGGCGAAGACGACCGTGCGAGTGGTCGGGTCGGCCGCCGAGGTCCGTGCGGCCATCGCCCGCCGCGCCGTGCGCGCGACGGGGCTGGGACTACGGCTGCGCCGGTAGCGTCTCGGTACTGCTCAGACGGTCCGCGCCGCGAAGGCGGCGCTGGACAGAATGCCGATTGCCAGCGCCAGCGTGCCGTAGCCGAGAACGGCGGCTGCGACGACAGCGGCGATCGAACCGAGGCCGAGAACGACCAGCAGGCCTGCTAACAAAACTCCGCCCATGTCCACCCTTTTCTATGACTGTCGTCACAATGTAGCGCACTCGGTGTGCTGAATCACACCAACTTGCGGACACAGTTTGATGGAGCTGCGCTTACGCGCGTTTGCCCAGGTCAGTCGGGCACACTAGCTTGCCTGTCGGCCAGTGCAACCTTGCCGGTCGGCCGACTAACTGGCAAAGATGTCGCGCCGGCGATCGATGATTCGCCGCCCGGGGCGCGAGCCGGGCTCGGCGCCGGTGCGGACGGGCCCATGGGCAACACTGGACCCATGACAGACGCCACCGCTACCCGCGTCGCGGTCTACCTCGACTTCGACAACATCGTCATCTCCAGATACGACCAGGTCAACGGGCGCAATTCATTTCAGCGCGACAAGGCCAAAGGCCTGCAACCGGATCCGCTGGCCCGAGCCACCGTCGACGTCGGGGCCGTACTGGACTTCGCCTCGTCGTTCGGCACCCTGGTGCTCACCCGCGCCTATGCCGACTGGTCGGCCGACGTCAACGCCGGGTACCGCCAGCAGCTGGTCGGGCGGGCGGTCGACCTGGTCCAGCTGTTCCCCGCGGCCGCCTACGGCAAGAACGGTGCCGACATCCGGCTGGCCGTCGACGCCGTCGAGGACATGTTCCGGCTGCCCGACCTGACCCACGTGGTGATCGTCGCAGGCGACTCGGATTACATCCCGCTGGCCCAGCGCTGCAAACGGCTGGGCCGCTACGTCGTCGGCATCGGCGTGGCCGGGTCCTCGAGCCGCGCATTGGCCGCCGCCTGCGACGAGTTCGTGGTCTACGACGCGCTGCCCGGGGTGCCGGCGTTCGAGCCGACGCCGGCCGCCGAGCCGAAGAGCTCCGTCCGCCGTACCAAGAAATCCGAGCCGGAGGAACCAGCGGCCCCGGATCCACAAGCTGCCGCGACCGCGTTACTCACCCGGGCCCTGCAGATCGGCCTGGAGAGGGACGACGTCGATTGGCTGCACAACTCCGCGGTGAAAGCACAGATGAAGCGGATGGATCCGTCTTTCAGCGAAAAGTCTTTGGGTTTCCGCTCTTTCAGCGATTTTCTGCGATCACGGTCGGACACCGTCGAACTGGATGAGAGCTCCACCACCCGAATGGTGCGGCTCAGGGCCTGACGCTCCCCCTACCGCGAAGCCCCGTTCAGGACCGGTTCGGCGACCATGCCCTTCTCCACACCCCACATGGTGGCGATGGTCTTGTACTCGCCGGTGGAAATCAGGTGTGCCAACGCCTGCAGCAGCGACTGCGCCAAGGGCGAGCCCTTGGCCACCGGCCAGCCGTAGGGCGCCGCGTCGAACACATCACCGGCGGGAACCAGGGCCCCGCCACTGAGCTTGATGGCGAAACCCGTCACCGGCGAATCCGCGGACATCGCAACGATATCGCCGGCGATCAGCGCCGCCGTCACGTCGTCCTGCCGGTTGTAGACCACCTTCTCGATCGGCGCCAGACCCGCCGCGACGCATTCGTCACTCTTGGCCGGAATCTCGACGGTCTCCTGGATCACGCTGGCCGCCACACCGATTCGCAACCCGCACGCCGAATCCGGGCGGACCGTCGCACCGGCGCGCTGGGCCCACAGCGTGCCCGCCTCGAAATAGGTCACGAAGTCGACCAGCTTCTGGCGCTCCCGCGTGTCGGTGACCGAGGACATCCCGACGTCGAAGGCGCCGCTCTGAACCGACGGGATGATCTGGTCGAATTCGGTCTCGCGGTATTCGGGTGTCAGACCGAGGGTGCGCGCCACCGCATTCATCAGGTCGACGTCGAAGCCGACGATCTCACCGGCCGAGTTCTTGAACTCGTTGGGCGCGTACGGGACATTCACGCCGATCACCAGTTTGCCGGTGTCGCGGATGTCGGCGGGCACGGTGGCGGCGATCGCGGCGACCGACCCGGGCGGCCCGTCGGCAACCACCGCCTTGCCCGGGTCCCACCATTTCCACGCGGCCACGGCGCTGGCGCCCACCAACACCAGCACCCCGGCAGCCAGCAACGCGCGCTGCGGCACCCGGCGACCGGCGCCGCCACCGCGCGGCACCGAATGGCGCCCCGAACCGGTCACCCGCACCGGGGTGTGCACCGCCCGGCGGGCAGCCGCCGCCAACTCGGCGCCGGTCTGGTAGCGCTTACCCGGCTTCTTCGCCATGCCTTTGGCGATCACCTCGTCGAAGGGCTGCAGCCGGGGATCGACCGCCGACGGTTTCGGCGGCGGGGCGACCATGTGCCCGGCGATCTGCTGCTCCAGGCTGTCGGCCGGATACGGCCGCGTCCCGGTGAGGCACTCGTAGAGAACGCACGTCAGCGCGTAGATGTCGGCCCGCGGGTCGGCCTGGCCACCGTCGAACCGTTCGGGCGCCATATAGGCCAGCGTGCCCAGCGTGCTGCCCGCCGTCGTCATCCCGACCTCACCGGCCACCCGGGCCAGACCGAAGTCGATCAGATACGCGAAGTCCTGCTTGGTGATGAGGATGTTGGACGGCTTGACGTCGCGGTGGATCAGGTCCTGTTTGTGCGCGGCATCCAACGCCGAGGCCACCTGCTCGACCACCTTCACCGCGAACTCCGGCTCCAGCGGTGTGTCGGCATCGGCCAGGATGGCGCCGAGGGTGCGTCCCTCGATCAGCCGCATGTCCAGGTAGAGCCGCCCGTCGATCTCACCGAACCCGTGGATCGGCACCACGTGCGGATCGTTCACCCCCGCCGCGGCCTGCGATTCCTGCCGGAACCGGGCCTGGAAGGTGGCGTCCAGCGCCAGGTTGGGTGGCAACACCTTGAGCGCGACCACCCGTTTGGTCCGGGTGTCGTAGGCCTGGTAGACCTCGCCCATCCCGCCGCGGCCGATCAGCTCCTGAAGCTGATAGTGCCCGAAAGGTGTCGCGTCCACCGTGTTCCCTCTCGGCGCCGGCCCTGTGTCGCGTTCTTGGCTGAGTCGCAGTGTCGATCGAAGCTACATCACAGTGGCAAAATTGTCGTCACGTGTCAGCCGGGATCCGCTGCATCTCACGCTGCGCCGGTACCCATGCTCGGCGTGACGAGCGGTTACGTTGTCCACGTGCGTGTCGACGGCCGGGACATCAGTGTCACCGGGAGCCTGCTGCAACCGTTGACCAGGCGCACCAACGACATCCTGCGGCTGGTGCTGGCCGCCCTGTTCCTGGCCACCGTCATCACCAGCTCGCTGATCACCCGCAATGACTGGGTGGCCCTGGAGCGGTCGGTGTCGGAGATCATCGGCGTGCTCACCCCGACCCAGTCCAACCTGGTCTACCTCGCCTACGGCGTGGCGATCCTGGCGCTGCCGTTCGTCATCCTGGTCAGCCTGGTGCTGTCCCGGCAGGTGAAACTGCTGGGCGCGTACGCCGCGGCGGGAGCGTTGGCCATACTCTCCCTGTCCATCTCCGGCAACGGCATCGCCGCCCCGCAGTGGCATTTCGACCTGTCCGACCGGCTGGACACCCAGCTGTCCCAGTTCCTCGACGACCCGCGCTGGATCGCGCTGCTGGCGGCGGTGCTCACGGTGTCCGGGCCGTGGCTGTCACGGCGGCTGCGGCGGTGGTGGTGGACGCTGCTGCTGGCGTTCGTGCCGATTCACCTGGTGGTCAGCGCGGTGGTGCCGGCCCGCTCGCTGCTCGGGCTGGCGGTCGGCTGGTTCGTCGGCGCCCTGGTGGTCTGGGTGGTCGGGACACCGGCCCTGGAAGTGCCGTTGGACGGCGCGATCCGGGCGCTGGACCGGCGCGGGTTCGTGGCGACGACGCTCGCCGTCATCCACCCGCCCGGCCCGGGCCCGCTGGTGCTGGCGGCCACCAGCTCCGATGCCACCGCGGTGGCCGAGCTGTACGGGCCGAATCAGCGCAGCGGTGGCGCCCTGCGCCAACTGTGGATCAAGTTCCGGCTGCGCGACGACGAGACCGCTCCGCTGCAGACCTCGATGCGGCGCGCCGTCGAGCACCGGGCGCTGATGGCCATCGCCATCGGCGACCTGGGCTTGGCGAACACCTCCACGGTGGCGATGGCCGCACTGGACCGCGGCTGGACGCTGTACGCCCGCAAACCCGCGCGCGGCGCCGCCCTGACCGCCGATGTCGCGACCGCCGGCGAGGTCTGGTCGGCCCTGCGCGCACTGCACGAACACGGCATCTCGCACGGCGATCTGCGGGCCAAGGAGATCACCGTCGACGACGGCGCGGTGCGCTTCGGCGGCTTCGCCTATGCCGAATACGGCGCCACCGAACAGCAGCTGCAGTCCGATATCGCGCACCTGCTGGTGACCACCACGGCGTTGTACGGCGCGTCGACCGCCGTCGCGGCCGCGATCGACGCCTTCGGGCAGGACACCGTGCTGACCGCCTCGCGCCGGCTCACCAAATCGGCGGTGCCCAAACGGATCCGCGAGCACGTGCCGGACGCCTCGGACGTGATCAAGGCGGCCCGCGAGGAGGTGCAGGAGCAGACCGGCGCCGGCCAGATCCGGCCCGAGACCATCACCCGCTTCACCCGCGTCCAGGTGATCCAACTGGTGCTGCTGGTGGCGCTGGTCTACGTCGCCTACCCCTTCATCAGCACGGTGCCGACCTTCTTCTCCGAGCTGGGGTCGGCCAACTGGTGGTGGGCGATGCTCGGGTTGATGGTGTCGGCGCTGACCTACGTCGGAGCCGCCGCGGCGCTGTGGGCCTGCGCCGACGGGCTGGTGAGTTTCCGCAACCTGTCGATCATGCAGGTGGCCAACACGTTCGCGGCCACCACCACCCCGGCCGGTGTCGGCGGCCTCGCGCTGGCGGCCCGCTTCCTGCAGAAGGCCGGGCTCACCCCGCTGCGCGCCACCGCGGCGGTGGCGCTGCAGCAGACCGTGCAGGTGATCGTGCACGTGTTGCTACTGATCCTGTTCACCACCATCGCCGGCGCGTCGGCGAACCTGTCGCACTTCGTGCCGAGCGCGACGGTGCTTTACCTGGCCGCCGGTGTGGCCCTCGGACTGATCGGGATGTTCCTGGCGGTGCCCAAGCTGCGCCGCTGGCTGGCGTCGTCGCTGCGGCCGAAACTCAAGGAGGTCACCGGCGACCTGATCGAGCTGTCCCGGGAACCCAAGCGGCTGGGCCTCATCGTGCTGGGCGCGGCCGGGACCACGCTCGGCGCCGCCCTGGCACTGTGGGCGAGCGTCGAAGCGTTCGGTGGTGACACGTCGTTCGTCACCGTCACGGTGGTCACCATGGTCGGCGGCACACTCGCGTCGGCGGCTCCCACCCCGGGCGGTGTCGGCGCCGTCGAGGCCGCCCTGATCGGTGGCCTGGCCGCCTTCGGGGTGCCCGCCGCGATCGGGGTGCCGTCGGTGCTGCTGTACCGCGTCCTGACGTGCTGGCTGCCGGTGTTCGTCGGCTGGCCGGTGATGCGGTGGCTGACGCGTAACGACATGATCTGACGAGGCGTCCGTATGTTGGTCGTCATGGCCCTCGCAACCAAACTCGCATCCGCAGCCGCCGTCACCGCCACCGCCGTGGTCGGCGGTCTGGCCAGCCGGCCGGCGCAGTCGTCGTGGTACGAGAATCTGCGCAAGCCGCCGTATCAGCCTCCGCGCCAAGTGTTCCCGATCGTCTGGCCCATCCTGTACACCGATATCGCGCTGGTGTCCTCGGCGACGCTCGACGAACTGCAGGCGCGCGGGGAGACGGCCAAACGCACGTCCTACATCGTCGCCCTGGTCGTCAACCTGGTGCTCAACGCCGGCTGGTCGTGGATCTTCTTCGGCCGGCGCAAACTCGGTGCCGCCGCCCTGGGCGCCGCCGCGCTGACCGTCAGCAGCGCCGACCTGACCCGGCGCGCCGTCGAGGTCAACGGCACCAAGGCGGCCCCGCTGGCGCTCTACCCGGCGTGGTGCGCGTTCGCCACAGCCCTGTCCACGCCGATCTGGTGGCGCAACCGCACGCGCTGACTCACTGCCCGCGGGTGGGCTTGCGCTGGATGCGCAGCGCCTGGGTCGGCGCCTCCAGCGCGGTGGTAGCCGGCGCTTCCAGCGCAGTGGTGGCCGGCGCTTCCAGCACCGTCGTCCGGTCATCCTGACGCCGCACGATCCTCGGCACGGTGGCCTGCTGCGGCTCGACGACGGGATCCGGCGCCGGTCGGGTACGCCGCCGGATCACCAGCCCCGCCAACGGGCCGGTGAACAGCAGGACAGCCAGCACGATCAGGCTCAGCACGGCGACGGTCACGTCGAAGGTGCTGGTGATCTGCTGGGCCAGGTTGTTGCCGTAGACGGCGTCGGGCGCCGGCGTGGCATACCGCGGCGCCAGCGCCACCCCGATCGCCACATTGGCGATGCTGAAGACGAACAGCACGCCACCGAACGCGGCGGCCACCACCGCACTGCTCACGTTGCGGTGCAGCCACGGTGCGATGACCGCCGTGATCAGGTTGAACGCCGTCATCGCGACGCTGTCGTACAGCGCCCGGGGCAGGTCCAAGGACAGCGCGATCAGGTAGTCGACCACGCGCAGGGCGGCGGATGCGAACGCCCAGAACGCGATGAGCATCAGGCATTTCTGTGCGGCACCACGGTAGGCGCCGATGGTCGGCGGTTTGATCAGGAAGACGGCGTACAAGGTTGTCGGCGCGACGATTCCGGCCACCGCGGCCCAGGCGAGGTAACCCTCATAGCCGATGGCCGCGGTCGAGGTGTTCTGGGCGATGCCGTGGAACGCATCGATATCGCGACCGATACCGCTGATCCACGTCAGCGTCGCCGCGACCGCGCCCGCCGCGCCCAACGCCGTGGTCGCCAGGCGCGCGGCCGCGGTCCGCTCGGTCAACCAGCGTGAGGCGATGACCAGCGCGATCAACGCCTCGACGCCGTACAGCAGGGTGGAGACGACGACGGCGATGTCATGCCCGCCGAAGGCGCCTTCGGTGACGAACAGGTACCGCAGCCGCCAATACAGGTTGAAGGCCACCGACAGCGTCGCCAGCCCGATCGAGACGAAGCCGATGACCCGCGCGATCGCATACCAGCGCCGAAAACCGTTGTCCTCGATGGTGATCGAGGTGATCGGCGGCTGCGCCGCCATCAGCGCCCCGGCCACTCCGAGCAGCATGCCCGGCCCGACGCCGGGTGGCACCGCCCCGGTGCCGCCGTGCTGCACGGTCTGCGCCAGGTGATAGCCGACGAAGACCACGACCACGAGCAGGTAGGGGGCGCACAACAGCACCCGGACCCGGGTGGCGCGCCGGATATCGGTGAGCGGGCGGACATGCGGCACCGCGGCGGCACCGACGGCCAACGCCGTCGCGATGACCAGGATGACGAACAACGATCCGCCACTGCCGGGGATGCCGAGCCCGAACCGCAGATTCCACGGCAGCAGCAGCGCCAGGATCAGCAGGGCGACGGCGGCACCGTCGCGCACCCGGTTGGTGCGGCGGGGAATGTAACCGGTGCGATCGCTCACCCGCCCGATCCTTCCACGCGGGCGGTGGGCAGGGTATCGACTTCTGCTCGGCACCCCGTGCTGTGCGGTAGCTTGGAACGGTCGAAGCGTCGGGGGTGGCAGAGCACGCGTGAGGCAAGGAGTAAAGCCGTGGACGTAGTCCTCGGGGTCGCGGTCACCGGTCGGGTGGCGCGGCTGGCGATGATCGATTCCCCCGGCACCCAGGTGCTCGATCAGTACGCATTCGATCTGGACGATGACGCACTGGGCGAGCTCGCCGAGACCATCATCGGCACCCATCGCGAGATCGCCGCCTCGGGTAACCGGCTGGCCGCGACGCGACTGTGTCTGCCGGACGCCGCCGAGGCGCAGACGCTGCGTCAGACCGTGGTCGACGCCGGGGTGCCCAATGTCGACGTGGTCACCGAGGCCGAGGCGGCCGCGTCGCTGGCCCGCAGCCAGGGCGTCGACGCGTCGCTGCTGTTGGCCGACGACGACACGGTGTCGCTGACGGTCGTCGGCGACAACCCGGCGCTGGCGTCGACCCTGGCGTCGGTGCCGATCGGCGTCGCGGGAGCGGCCGTCGCATGCGCGACGGTGCTGCAGCAGGCACCGCCGGAGATCCGGGTGATGCTGACGGGCCAGCGCCTGGACCTGGATTCCATTGCCGCCGAACTCCGTTCGACGATGCCCGTGCAGGTACCGGCCGACGCCGGTTACGCGATTGCCCGCGGCGCCGCGCACACCGCCGACGGTTCGGGCGCCGCACCGGCCGGCGCGGCCACCCAGCTCGCCCCGGTGGTCGCCGCCACCGCCGCCGCGCCGGTGCTCGACGCGACGCAGGCCGCCCCGGTCGTGGACGCCACGCAGGCCGCACCCGTCAACGCGGCGAACACCGAACTGGCGCCGCAGCTGGCGTATTCGCAGGCCTCCGACGACGAACCGTGGTCCGGGTACGACGAGATGTCCGAGGCCGCCATCGCCGAGTTCGTGCCCGAGCAGGAAGACGAGGCGGGCGCCGATTTCACCGAGGCGATTCCGGCCCCGCCGCCGCGGTTGATCCTGATGGGCAGCGCGGTGGGGTTCCTGGTGGCCAGCTTCGCGACCTTGGCCGTCACGGTCGCCGTGAACATCCGTCCGGCGGCGGTGGTCAGCGCCCAACCTGCACCCGTGCAGTCCGACACCGTGCCCGGCCGGTATCTGCCGCCCGTCCCGCACGAGCCCGATCCGGTGGCGTTGCCGGTCGCCGTGCTCACCCCGGCACCGGCGGCACCCGCCGCCCCGGCGCGCTCCCGCAGCGTCAGCCCGCCGGCGGTGACACCGGCACCGCAGGCGCCCACCCCGGTGCAGGTTCCCCCGGCGGCACCACCCCCGCCCGCCGGTGCGCCGGCGGTCCCGATTCCCATTCCGCCGGTCATCGTGTTGCCGCCGCTGACACCGTGGACACCGCCGACGGTCACCATCACCACCACTCCGACCACGACCACCCCGACCACCACCACGTCGACTCCGACGACGACCACGTCGGCGCCCCCGACCACCACCACGGCCACCACGGCCACCACCACGGTGCCGCCCACCACGACGATCGCGCCGCCGACGTCGCCCGTCGAACCGGTCACCCCGGTGACCCCGGTGCAACCGGTCACTCCGGTGCAACCCGTGACTCCCGTCGCGCCGGTCGAGCAGCCGCCGGTGGTCGAGGCACCGCCCGTGACCAAGGCGCCATCGGCCGAATCGCCCTCCGGCGGGTCGTCGCACAGTGGTTCGGGCGGCAGTGGACATTCCGAACAGGCGCCGGTGACGACGGTGTTGGAGAGTCCGTAGCAAACGTCGCAGGGAGCGCGGTCCATCCCGGCCCACCGAACTTTCCGCAGGTGAGATACATCACTTGACAACTGCGGAATCGCAGCTCAGGGATCCCGACTTATAGCAGGCAGTTGCCACCTCTACGCAGAAGCGATGGCGAAGCTGACCCAAGGACGGGGACCACCTCATGAGCACATCTCTTCCAGCCCGCATCGCGAAATCCACGGCATTCACCACCCTGGCCTTGGCCGCCATCGTGGTGGGCCTGTTCGCCGGCCCCGCCGCCACCGCGAGCGCCGCCGACGACTCCTGCGCCGCCGTCGAGGTGGTGTTCGCTCGTGGCACGTTCGAAGGGCCGGGCGTGGGCGCCACGGGCCAGGCCTTCGTCGACGCCCTGAACGCCCGGCTGCCGGGGAAGACGGTCGACGTGTACGGGGTGGACTACCCGGCATCGCTGGACTTCGGGCGCGCGGTCGACGGTGTCGCCGATGCCGCCAACCGGATCCAGACGATCGCGGCCCAGTGCCCGTCGACCAAGATCGTGCTGGGCGGCTACTCGCAGGGTGCGGCCGTCGCCGGCTACACCACCAGCAGCACGGTGCCCGCCGGGGTGGCGCTGCCCGCCGGGTTGTCCGGACCGATGCCGGCCTCGGTGGCCTCTCACGTCGCGGCGGTGGCCCTGTTCGGTACTCCGGACAACTGGTTCCTGAGCCTGGCCGACCGCAGCGCTCCCCCGATCACCGTCGGTGATCTGTACGCCGGCAAGACCATCCAGCTGTGCGCCACCGGCGACCCGGTCTGCTACCCCGGTGGCTTGGACCGCTCCGCGCACAGCTCGTACAAGTTCAACGGGATGGCCGATCAGGCAGCCGATTTCGTGGTCGGCCGGCTGGGTGTGCCCGCCGCCCCGGCCGCGACCGTGGTGCAGGCCGCCGCCGAGGTCCAGCCCGGCAACTGAACCCCTTCGAACCGACGGCCGGAAGCCAGTCCTGCGGGATGGCTTCCGGCCGTTGTCATTTCGCCGACTGATCGCCGGCGCCGCTGTCGCCGGTGTCAGCACCGGCCTTATCGCCGTCGCCGGCCGCCGGGGTTGCCGTGTCGGACGCGGTGGGTGACGCCACCGGCGCGGTGGTGGACACCTCCTTGGGCGCATCGCCGGCTGGTTTGCGCGCCGTCGCCGTCTTCCGCGGGTGCACCGGCGGCTTGGTGTCGGTGTCGGTGTCGGTATCGGCGGTCGTCGACGCCGCGGCCGCAGGCGAGGTGGCCGTGGGATCGACGGGCTTGTCGTCCGGCTTGTCGTCGGTCGAAGGCGGCTGCGGCTGATCCGCCGTGACGGAATCGGCGGTGACGGTGCCGGCCGCGGGCTGCGGGGCGCTCGTTTGCGCGGCGGCAAGCCGTGCGGTCGGGGTCGGGCTCCCATTGAGTTCCCGGTCCCGGGCCTCCATGGCGTCGATGATTTCCGAGGTCGTCGTGGGCGCCGTCGTGTAGGGCGGTGTGCTCGGCCCAGGGTCCGGAGGATCGATCCCGGCCAGGCGCTGGCCCGCCCGCGCGAACCCGGCGGCGATCGCGCTGAGGTACTGGATCGTCTTCTGCGGGGTGGGCAGGAAGCCCACCTTTCCGCTCTCGTACATGCCGGTGCTCTCGACGATCGGCTGCATGATGTCCTGCAGCGCCTGGATGATCCTGGTCGGCACGCCGAGCAGTTTGAGCGGCATGAGCAGCGGCATCACCGGGCTGTTCACCCGGACGGTGACGACGTTGCCCTCGACGGTGGTGACGTTGCGCGGATCGTCGAAGTCGAAGCTGTCCAGCCGCGAGTGTTCGAACAGGAATCCGGCCGCGATCTGCAGCCAGCTCACCGGGTTCCACAGGTACCTCGGAAAATACGCGATCGGATCGTATTCGCGGTTGACCCGCAGGTACGTTCCGTCGGGCAGGGGCACGGCACCGCCGGGGATGTCGGATCCGAATGTCGAGTCCTGCGAGCGGTACCGGTCGAAGAGTCCGGTGCCCGGGGTGTTCGAATCACCGTAGAACACCGCAAAAACGCTCGACATGTCGTAACCGGTGGCCGCCACGCGGTTCAGCGCCTCGGCGGCCACCCGCCCGCCGAATGAGCCGGTGTCGATCCCGCTGACCGTGGTCGAAGGGTCTCGAGCCAGGAGCAGTTCGGTGAGCCAGCTGGCACCGGAGTCCAGTGACGCCGCGGTGACGTCGCCCGGATAACGAGTCCGATCGGTGAGCAGGGTGACGTCTTGGATGCGTTGCCAGACGCCGCCGTCCTGCTCGGCCAGCGCCCCCGGCGGGAAGTTGACCCCGGCACCCGGCACCGCGAACAGGGCCAGTGCGGCCAGGTCGACAGCGTCGGCCGAGACCGCTCGGTGCGGTTGATGAACCGCATACGGCATCTGCTGGACCACCGGCTGATCGACCGCCGCCGTCACGAGCAGTGCGGCCGCCGCGGGGACAACCAGAATCCCGATCGCGCGGTTGTTCTTCCTGACCCGGTGACGTGCCGTCACGGCGCCTCCTTGTGCGGGGATCTCACGGAATCGGATGACCGGCAGGACCGCCGTCCTCCATTTTCGGCGACCCTACGACATCGGCGATGGTGCCGCATAGTGATGCTTGCGATCGAAAGCTGTTCGGCGGCAACAATTGTCGGTAATTCGAGGGTCGCAAGGCCGTCGGCAAACCCACCTCGCTACCCGGCGCCGCCATCGAATCCGGGCAACCCCCTGCGGGCGACAGCCAATCCCACTGGGCCCGCAGCTAATATCGGTGAACAGCGGTCCGGGCAGCAAATCCGATGGCCCCGTACGGCGCCCCGACCATCACGCCGGACATGCCTTGCGCCACAACGGATCTCGCCGCACTCCCAACGGAAGTTCGGCTCATGCAAACCCCACGCGACACGGGACCGGCCACCGGCCGCCTCCCGCACCGGTCATCCGCCCTACCGCAGAGATTCCTGCTCAGCACCCCGGCGGGCCGATTTCTGGCGAATCGAGTGGGCCCGGCCGACGGCCGGAATATCCGCTCTCATCCGTCTTAGCTGAGCAATTCAGCAAATAACGCTGGAGTAGATTTCGACCTCCCCCCGGCAGCACGCCCAGATTCCCCGGGCCCGCGCCGTGCGGTCCGGATGATCTCCAAAGATGGTCCTTGTCACCAGCTTTCAGGTCACCTGCCGGCCCGAGCCGGTGTCGCCCACTCGCATTCTCGCTGTGACGCAACCGGACGACTGCTGGAATCCGCCGAATGCCGCCCCCGCCCTCACCGGCTACCCCATGCTCAGCACCCCAGGCGGTGGGCCGATCGCCCCCGACACGACCACGGGCCCAGTCGGGTGGCCGGACGTCCACCGCGCCCGGCAAACCCGCACACGCGACGCCCACCGCGCCCGCCGCCCGGACGGTGCCCCATCTACGTACTAGATACGTAGACTGTGACGCGTTCGGATGCAGCGGCACCTTTACCGATACCCCGCCCGGGTATATGGTGATCGTGGGTACCCCCGAGGGGTATCGAGAAAGGAGCCTCACATGGTCACGAGCGAATACCACATCACCGGAATGTCATGCGGTCATTGCGAAGCATCCGTCCGCACCGAGGTCGGCCGGATCGCCGGCGTGCAGAGTGTCGAGATCAGCGCCGAGACGGGCAAGCTGAGCGTGTCCGCCCGCGCCGAGATCGACGACGCGGAGATCCTGGCGGCGGTGGACGAGGCCGGCTATTCGGCCGTGCGGGTGCCATGAGCACGCCGACGGAGGAGTGATCATGGCCCATCCGCACGATGGCCACCACGCCGTCGACACCGACCACCACCCGCAATCCACATCCGGCGCTCATGCCGGCCACGGCGGCCATGCCGGACACGGCGGCGATCACGTCGCGCAATTCCGAAAGCTGTTCTGGGTCAACCTGGCCATCGCCATCCCCGTCGTGGCCTTCTCCACGATGTTCGCGATGCTCGTCGGATATCAGGTACCGGACTTCCCCGGCGCCCGCTGGGTCGCCCCGGTGCTGGGCACGGTCATGTATGCCGTCGGCGGACGCCCCTTCCTGACCGGAGCGATCAGCGAAATTCGTTCTCGCACACCGGGGATGATGCTGCTCATCGGGCTGGCGATCACGGTCGCTTTCGTGGCGTCGTGGGGAGCCAGTCTCGGGTTGCTGCACCATGAACTGGAGTTCTGGTGGGAACTGGCGCTGCTCATCGCGATCATGCTGCTGGGGCATTGGATCGAAATGCGCTCGCTGGCCCAGACGACGTCCGCGCTGGACTCCCTGGCCGCCCTGCTGCCCGACGAGGCCGAGAAGATCGACGGCGACAGCACGGTCACCGTGGCCGTCTCCGAGCTGCGGGTGGGTGACCTCGTCATCGTCCGCCCCGGCGGCAGCGTGCCTGCCGACGGCGTGATCGTCGACGGCCGTGCGGACATGGACGAGTCGATGGTGACCGGGGAATCCCGGCCGGTGGCCAAGGAAACCGGTGACGACGTGACCGCAGGAACGGTCGCGACCGATTCCGGTTTGCGGGTCCGGATAACGGCGACCGGCGACGACACCACCCTTGCCGGTATTCAGCGGCTGGTGACCGAGGCGCAGAACTCCTCGTCACGCGCCCAGCGTCTGGCCGACCGCGCGGCGGGCTGGCTGTTCTGGTTCGCCCTGGCCACAGCCGCCGTCACGGCCGTGGTGTGGACGCTCGGTGGCCATCCCGATGCCGCGGTCGTGCGGGCCATCACCGTGTTGGTGATCGCGTGCCCGCATGCCTTGGGTCTGGCGATCCCGCTGGTGGTCTCGATCGCGACCGAGCGGGCGGCCCGCGGCGGTGTGCTGATCAAGGATCGACTGGCGCTGGAGAGCATGCGCACGGTCGACACCGTGCTGTTCGACAAGACCGGCACGCTGACCAAGGGCGAGCCCACCGTGACGGCGGTCGAGCCCGTCGGCGACCTCGACGGTGATGCGGTGCTCGCGGCGGCGGCCGCCGCCGAATCGGACAGCGAACACCCGCTGGCGCGCGCCATCGTGCGCGCCGCGCAGGAACGCGGCCTGACAATGCCCCACCCGAGCGGCTTCACGTCCTCACCGGCGGTCGGCGTCACCGCGACCGTGGACGGCCACGAGGTGCGGGTGGGCGGCCCTCGGCTGCTCGCGGAGGTCGGAGCCGACGAAGTCGGTGCCGCCGCGGCGTGGCGTGGCGAGGGAGCGATCATCCTGCACGTCGTGCGCGACGGCGGTGTCATCGGCGGCCTCCGCCTGGCCGACGAGGTGCGGCCCGAGTCCCGCCAAACCGTCGAGGCCCTGCACACACTCGGCGTCGAGGTCGTGATGATCACCGGGGACGCCGAGGCGGTAGCACACGCGGTCGGAACGGAACTGCAGATCGACCGGGTGTTCGCCGGTGTGCGACCCGAAGACAAGGCGGCGAAGGTCGCCAGTCTGCAGCACGAGGGCAAGAAGGTGGCCATGGTGGGTGACGGCGTCAACGACGCACCGGCACTGGCCCAAGCCGACGTCGGCATCGCGATCGGCGCCGGAACGGATGTCGCGATCGCCTCGGCCGGGGTCATCCTGGCCAGCTCGGACCCGCGGTCGGTGCTGTCGGTGATCGAGCTCTCCCGTGCCAGCTACCGGAAGATGAAGCAGAACCTGTGGTGGGGCGCCGGTTACAACCTGATCTCGGTGCCGCTGGCCGCCGGCGTCCTGGCTCCGATCGGATTCGTGCTGCCCATGTCGGTCGGGGCCATCCTGATGTCGTTGTCCACGGTCGTGGTCGCGCTCAACGCCCAGTTGTTGCGCCGCATCGACCTGAGTCCGGAAGCCAGTACCCGCGTGATCCTCGACCGCTGAACGAGGTTGCGGCCAGTCTGGCGCGCAGTGGTCGTTCGATCGTGTCAATGCCCGTGGTCGAGCAGGACGAGCGTGTCGACAGTGGTGCCGTCGACGTTGTAGGCACGGCATTCGAAGGGCCCTCGGATCGGGGTGCCGATTTCGGTGTCGGTCTGCACCACGCCCGTCACCGCCCATACCGTGATCCGGGAATGTTCGACACCTTTGAGCGACTCGTCGAGCATGAGCGGGAAGAGGTCCTTGACGTCGGGATCCAGCGGGTCCGTGACCGCGTTGTCCACCGAGATCGACGGATTCGACGACGCCGGCAACCTCGCGCGGACATCGCTCACGCACCGGTCCCGCGCCGCCTTGGCATCCGCCTGCGCTTCCGACGGCGCGGTGCGGGTCAGCACGCCGACCAGTACGGCGACGAGTACCGCGGTCGACGCGACCGCGGCACCGATCCACCACAACCGGCGACCTCGGGTACCGTGCACCGGCCTCCTTTCCGACGTCGTTCTACTGTCATAAATAGTACTGCGACAAACAGTAGGTCTTGCCAGCACCGAGAAGCGTTCTGGCGACATGCCATTCACGCATACGGGCAAATACTGAACTGTTTCATAGAGAGGCCCGGTTTATCCGCACCGGGATTGCGGGCCGCCGGCCAATCGCCGCCACGGTCACCCGCGGTGCATCGACGTCGAGTCACGAACTCCGACAACGAATTACACACGTGATATTTGCTGGGCATGTTACCAATGTTGCCAATGTGGTGTAGCGTGGCTCTTGTTGTACGGCGTGACTACGTATTTGTTCGAAACGTAGTGCGATGGAGTGGGATCGCTGTCCGCAAGCACCGCAACGATGTGTGGCGGCCCTGTGCGACCACCAAAAGGGGATCGTGACGTGAGGACTTTTGCGCAAGTGCACACCGGCCGTGCCACTGCGTCCGGTGTGGGTCGGCGGCGCGCGTTGGCCCTGGGTGGTGCCGCGCTGGCTTCGGTCCTCCTCGCTCCCGCCGGACCGGCTCGCAGCCAACCCAACGGTGCCTGGGATCCCACCCTGCCCAGCCTGCTCAGCGCCGGGGCCCCGGGAGATCCGTTGGCCATCGCCAACGCCTCGCTACAAGCCAGCGCCATGGCGGCGCAGACGACGATGGATCTCGGGCGCAAGTTCCTGGGCAGTCTGGGCATCTTGGGCCCGGCGGAGAACGCGGCGCCGGCGTTGCGTGGCAACCGCGTCTACGGCCGGCAGGCGGTCGAGTACGTCATCCGGCGCGCCGGGTCGCAGATCGGGGTGCCCTATTCCTGGGGCGGCGGCAGCTTGACCGGCCCCAGCCGCGGGATCGATTCCGGTGCCGGGACGGTGGGGTTCGATTGCTCGGGTCTGGCCCGTTACGCCTTTGCCGGCGTCGGCATCCTGTTGCCGCGGTACTCCGGCGATCAGTACGACGCGGGCCGCAAAGTGGCGCCGTCGCAGGCCAAGCGCGGCGACCTGCTGTTCTGGGGACCGGGCGGAGGGCAACACGAGGCGATCTACCTCGGCGCCGGACAGATGCTGGAAGCGCAGCAGACCGGCGTCCCGGTGAAGGTGTCGCCGGTTCGGACGAGCGGAATGACCCCCTACGTCACGCGCGTCATCGAGACGTGAAAAGGCCTCTGCAGCCTGATGTCCCGGTCACCCACCGGGGCCAGGTACAGCCGCTCAACCCAGACACGGCGAGAAACCGGACAGGGCCAGACCGAGCACTGCGGGCGGACCCACCGCGATGGCGGTGCCGACGCCGGCCAGCATGATCTGTGCCGCCAGGCGGGCCCCCTTGGTCGCCGGCTCGGCCAGACGCTGTGCGCGGCGAAGCACCGCGACGTCGGCAGCACCGAGCGCGTGCGCGGGTGCGGCACCGACGAGCGCCAGCAGGCCGTCCAACAGCGCGTGTTCGCCGTAGCGGCGCACCGCAGCGTCGTCGGCGCACATTTCCAGCAGCCGTGCCACCTCCCCGGCGCCGCGGGTGAGCAGCCTGATCCGCGGGGCGACGGCGGCCAGCCCACGCAGGACGGTCACGATGCTCTGGTGGTGGCCGGCCAGGTGCGCACGTTCGTGAGCGAGAACCGCACCCAGTTCCCGTTCACCGAGTGCGGCGACAGCGGAACTGGTGACGACGATGGTCGACGGCCGACCCGCCACACAATAGGCGGCCCTTTCCCCGGACTTCACGACGTACACGTCGCCGCCGTGCATCGGTTGACCGACCATCCGGATCGCCTCGCCATGATCGTGGGCGTGGTCGCGCAGCCTGGTGATGGTGCGGACCAATCGCACGCCCAGCACGACGGTGGTCGCCACGGCGGCCAGCGCGACGGCCAGCACGGCGAACTGGGGTATCGGACCGGCAGCCCCAGAAGCCAAGTCGCACAGCAGTTCCACACACGATGCCACGAACGCCCCGGGCTCCCCCCAATGGGCGATCACGTCCACCACGAGGAAGGTCGCGATCAGCAGCGTGGTGCCCACCGCGCTGACGATCGCGGTGAGCCACAGTGCCACCGCGGTGCGGGGAGCGTGGCCGCTACGCGTCATCCGGGTCAGCACCGCCGGCCCCAGGACGAGCAGCGCGCCGTTGTAAACGGCCAACCCGGCCAGCGCGGTCACCGCTTCTTGGCCCTACTGCTTCGGCGACTCATCCGGCGTAACGCATCGCGCAGGCTGTCCGACGCCGTCGGCCCGATCTGTTCGACGAAGTAACTCAACACCAATTCGGACCGGCCACCGTCGTCGAGCGCCTCCCGCATCAGTCGGGCGGTGTGTTCTTCACGCGTCATGATCGCCCAGTACCGGTAGGCACGGCCGTCGCGTTCGCGTTCCAGCCAGCCCTTGGTATGCAGGTTGTCCATCGTCGACATCACGGTGGTGTACGCGATTTGCCGTTCCGCGGCGAGCTCTTCGAAGATGTCACGCACCGTGACGGTGTCGGGGTCGCGATTCCAGATCCTGTCCATCACGACGGCTTCCAGATCCCCGAAACCTCGCACACCCACTGGCCACACCCTCCGATTGTCGGAACGGAGTTTACCGTGCCGGGTGCTCTCGCAGGCGGACCGACGTGAGCGTCGCAGCCGAAGACCAGCACGCGCCCGTCACCCGGCGACGTAATCGAGGGTGGTCATCATCCCGGCCGCTTGGTGATAAGTGTTATGGCAGTGCAACATCCAGGTACCGGGATTGTCGGTGACCAGCCGTACGCCGATCCTCTGCCGGGGCAACACGATCAGGGTGTCTTTACGCGGGCCGGGCCGTCCGTCGGCGGTCAGCACCTCGAATGTGTGCCCGTGCAGGTGCATCGGGTGCCACATCGTGGTGTCGTTGACGAAGACGAGGTCGACGGTGCGGCCCTGCTGAACCCGCAGCGGCTCCGCCTGTCCGTAGGGGCGGCCGTTGATGGTCCAGTCGTAACTCATCATGTCGCCGGCCAGCCGAGCGGTCAGCGTCCCGTCGGCACGTCCGGCCGACAGCACCGCCTCAGGTGCGGCGGCGAACGTGGCCACCGTGCCGACCCGGCCGCGTAACTCGGCAGGCACGTAATCCGCTGCGGGTGCGGTACCGGCCGCCGTGGACAGCACCGCTCGGGCGTACGCGTTCTTGCCCTCCGCCGAGGCCACCAACGGAAACACACCGTCGCCCGCGGTGACCACCACGTCGTAGCGTTCCCCCATGCCCAGCAGCAGGGCGTCCACGTCGGTCGGCACCACCGGGAATCCGTCGGTGTGGGTCACGGTCATCGTGTGCTCGGCAAGGGCCACCCGAAACGCGGTGTCGGAGCCCGCGTTGATGAATCGGATCCGGAGTCGCTGACCGGGTTTCGCCGCGAACGTGGCGGGCGCCGCCGGGACCCGGCCGTTGATGACATAGGTCGGGTAGCTGATATCACCCGCATCACCCCCCAGCAGATCGCTGGTGCCGACACCACCGACGCCGGGCACCGCCGGACCCGATCCCATGCCCGGCATGCCACCCATCGCGTGCCCGCCCATGCCCATCGCCTGCAGCCCGTCGAACAGTTGTCGCGGGCTGCTGCCGATTCCGGCGGTCCAGTCGTCGAGTATCACGATCCATTCCGCGTCGTAGGCACCGGGTTCGCGCGGATCGTCGATGATCACCGGTAGATACAAACCCTGGTCGGCATCCAGATCGGTGTGCGGATGCGCCCAGTAGGTACCCGGATGTGGTGCGGTGAAGCGGTAGGTGAACTCCGCCCCCGGCGCGACATCCGGCGTGGCCGGTGCCGCGCCGTCCATGTCGTTGCGCAACGCCAATCCGTGCCAATGCACCGACGACGCCTGCGGTAGACCGTTGACCAGCGTGACCGCCAGTTCGTCGCCGACATCGGCCCGGATCAACGGCCCCGGCAGCATCTGGTTGTAGGCATAGGCCTGCGCCCGGGTGCCGCCGAGGTCCAAGGCCGCCGATCCGGCGGTCAGCCTCACCTCCACCGTGCGCCCCGTGTGCGGGCGGGCCGCTTCGGCCGCCTCGATCGCATCGGCCAGACCTGACGCACCGCCGCCGGTGCGGGCGCGGTGACCGCATCCGGCCAGCGCGAGTCCCCCGAGTGCGGTGGCCGCCAGAAACCCGCGCCGCGTCAGGGCAGCTTCCCCGCTCATCGACACCCCCTTCACCATCTGCCACGATGAGCGGGTTCACCGGCGAAATCGGTATTGCTTTGATGAAGATTCGGTCAAAGTGGGCCCGGTGTGCCCATCGGCCGCAGGTAGGCGGCACCATACGTGCATGGACAACGCGACAGCACCCGCCGGACCCGGTTCGGGATTTCGCGCTCTGGTGGTCGATGACGAGGTGGGCCTGGCCAACGTGGTGGGCAGTTACCTTGAGCGCGAACAGTTTGAGGTCACGGTGTGTCACACCGGGTCCGACGCGGTGGTGCTGGCTCGGGAAGTCGATCCCGACGTGGTGGTGCTCGACCTGGGCCTGCCGGGTATCGACGGTGTCGAGGTGTGCCGGCAACTGCGGGTGTTCTCCGACGCCTACGTGGTCATGCTCACCGCCCGTGATTCCGAGACGGACACCATCGTGGGTCTTTCGGTCGGCGCCGACGACTACGTCACCAAACCCTTCAATCCGCGGGAGTTGGTGGCGCGCATCCGGGCCATGCTGCGGCGGCCCCGCACCGTGTCGGCACTGGCCGATCTGCGCCGCACCGCGCCGCCGGAATCCGCTCCCCCGCGGGTGTTCGGGCCGCTGTCCATCGATATCGACCGCCGCGAGGTGACGCTGAACGACGTGTCGATCTCGTTGACCCGCACCCAGTTCGACATTCTGGCCACCCTGTCCGCACGACCGGGTGTGGTGTTCTCCCGCGGACAGATCCTGCAGACGGTCTGGGGTGATTCGTGGGTGGGCAATGACCACCTCGTCGATGTCCACATCGGGCAACTGCGCCGCAAGCTCGGCGACGACGCGGCCAATTCCCGCTTCGTGCAGACGGTGCGGGGCGTCGGATACCGCATGGGTACGGGCGCATGACCTCCTCAACGACGGTGCAGCGCAGCGCTTTCGGCTGGCCGCGACCGAGATTCGGTCTGGGCGCGCGGCTTCTGGGCGCGCAGGCCCTGGTGTTGCTGGCCGGCGGGCTGACGACGTTGGTCGTCGCCGCGGTGGTCGGTCCGCCGCTGTTCCGTGAGCATCTGCGCCGAGCCGGTGTCGGCCACGGTTCCGACGAGCAGTTCCACGCCGAGCAGGCCTACCGCTATGCCACCGCACTGTCGACCGCGGTGGCGGTGGCGGTCGCCGCCCTGGCCGCGCTGGTGGTGAGCGCCTATTTCAGTCGCCGGCTACAGCGTTCGGTGTCCGAGGTGTCGGCGGCCGCCAGCGCGTTGGCCGCGGGCCACTACGATATTCGCGTCGCGCCGGCCGGCCTGGGAACCGACTTCGACAGTCTGGCCGCCGCTTTCAACCAGATGGCCCAGCGGCTGGGCAGCGTGGAGCTCACCCGGCAACGGATGTTCAGCGATCTGGCCCACGAGATCCGTACGCCGGTATCGGTTTTGGAGGTCTATCTGCAGGCCGTCGAGGACGGTGTGCGGGTGATGGACGCCGAGACGATGTCCATGCTGCGCGGCCAGGCGGACCGCCTGGTGCGCTTCTCCCAGGATTTCGCGGCGTTGGCGCGCGCCGAGGAGGGCGGCGCGTCGCTCGACCTGCAGCTCGGCGCCGCGGCTCCGGTGGTGCGCGATGCGGTGGCGGCGGCCGCCGGCGGCTATGCCGCCAAGTCCGTTGCATTGACCAGTGAGCTGCCCGCCGAACTGCCGCAGGTTCGGTGGGATCCGCAGCGGATCGGTCAGGTGCTGCAGAATCTGTTGGACAACGCCCTGCGGCACACGCCGGCCGGTGGCCGGGTACACGTGCGGGTCACCGCCGACCAGCGCAACCTCACGGTGACGGTGTCCGACAACGGCGACGGCATCCCGGCCGAACACCTGCCGCACATCTTCGAGCGGTTCTACCGCGTCGACGCCGCGCGGGACCGGCAGCACGGCGGTGCGGGCATCGGGCTGGCCATCTCCAAGGCCTTTGCCGAGGCCCACCACGGCGACCTCACGGCGACCAGCGCCGGACCGGGACACGGCGCGACGTTCACCTTGGTGGTGCCGATCACCGGTCCGACCGCCTAGCCACTACAACGTCGCCAGGATCGACCTCATCGTCTCGATCTCCTTCTGCTGGCTGGTCTTGATGTTGTTGGCCAACGCGATCGCATCCGGGAACTGACCGGTCCGGATCTCGGTCTCGGCCATCGTGATCGCGCCTTGGTGATGCGCAATCATCTGCGTCAGGAACAGCTTGCTCGCGGCGACGCCCTGGGCGTTCTGCAGCGCAGCCATATCCTGCTCCGACATCATGCCCTCGCCATGCATGCCCATACCGGGCATATCCATGCCGGGCATCCCCATGCCCGGCATGGACGAGGAGGGAGCCATGGCCGGGGTGCCCCACTGCGACAGCCAGCCCTTCATCTGGTCGATCTCGGGGCCCTGCGCCGCCTTGATCCGGGTGGCCAGATCCGTCACCTTCGGGTCGATGCCCTGCTTGCCCAGGATCATGTCGCTCATCTCGATCGCCTGCTGGTGATGCGGGATCATCATCTGCGCGAACATCACGTCGGCGTGGTTGTGCGCGGCGGCCGACGGGGCCGCCGAGGTGGATGTGGCCGAGGTGGATGTCGCGGCCGGTGACGGCCCGGCCGCGGGCGTGGAGTTGCTACACGAGGCGAGCGTGACCGCCGCCGCCACCGCGGCCGCGCCGGCCAGCACAGTTCTTTTCACGAGGCTTCCTTTCGGGTCGATCGCGGCGCGCTCGGTCCGGGCGTCACCGCGCTCACCCCAGCCTGTCTTGGGCCGGTATGGCCGCGCTCAGCGTCGGCTCAAGATTCGGTAAAGATGCCGGGACCGGTTTCTGCCGTGGTTGCCCTGGGGCTTCGACTCTTGTCAGACGGATTGTGTGACAACGACATAGGAAAACAGCACGTCGGACTGACCGCCCTCCCTGATGAGGGTCACGTAGGAGCCGTTGAACGACTGACCGGCACAATCATCGATCTTGTTGAGCAACTGATCAGGTGAGCACAGCCGTCAGCCCATCGGCGTGTCGGGGACCGGGGCGTTGCAGCGATCCCGGAAATCCGCCGCGGGTTGCCTGATGGCCCTGAGTTCGTCACTCACTTGGGGGTTTGCATCAAAGTAGGCCGTGATCGCGGTCCGCATGTCGTCCCGATTCTTGCCTTTCAGACCGGTGAAGAAGGCGTTTACGTCCGGATGCGTGAACAGATAAGCCGAGGTTCCGGCGGATACACCGGACATCACTCCCGCCAGATCCGCTGCAGTGCAGTTCGGCGGATCCGCGGCGGCGACGGCGGAACTGCCGATGACCATCGGCACGGCCATCAGGGTCGCACCAACGAGGTTACGAATGCGCATGATTGAGCTCCTTTTCCGATTGAACGTGTCCAGCACTGGTCCGTTTTGGTCAGCGTCGAGGGCCGATTCCGCCCGGACGACCGGGTAGGCCGGGCCCACCTATATCGATTCCTGGATCCCAGATCACATCCATGCCCCAATCGTCATCGCAATACCAGGTGTCCGCACAATAAGAGGGATAGGCCACCGACGGCGGAGTCGGTCCGCCGCCACGAACGTCACCCTGTGCGCAAACCGTCGCGTAACCAGCACTGGTGCAGTCGGCCGAAGCCGGCGGTGCTGCCAAAACGCCGATGCCATTGAAAACCAAGGGAACTAATCCGGCCAGAAGGAAGCGCTGTTGTACTTGCACGACGAACCTCCTTGGATTCGACGACCACGCGGTCGATAACTACAAAGGGTATTCCCACCCGTGAGCCCGCGGAATATGTTCAGGCATTTCGGTTATCGGAAAGTCCGGCGCATCAATTCGTTAGCGCCGCTCTTTTTTGCCACTGCAAATTACCGCGCACTCCGCTGCCTCGATCTTGCGCGGGGTCTCTTCGGACTTGCTTCCGTAGCGCCTCGAGTCGAAATCGGGCATCCAGATGCGTCGAACGACAAATGGGAACACGCGCGTCGTTTGCGCGTAACCAACGCTTTGTATCGTCGGAGATGTGTCCACGCATGCGTCGACCGCGAAGTCGATCTTCCGAGAACTCCTCGCTGAGGCGGTCACCTCCGGGCGCCGGCCTCCTCGCACGTCCGAGATAGGACCGGGAACGTGGCATGCGATCGATGTCGTCGCTCGTGACCACCCAGAGGCAACACCAGAGCAAATAGTCGCCGCTTTTGACGCCTTCTCGATCGATGGATCGGTTCGATAACGCGAAGCCCGCACAAGTGACGGAAGCGGTGGTCACCACTTCACATGCCAGGCTGATTCCGCCGCGGTCCGATGGACCTGTCCGACCGCGGGCACTTTGAGCAGTTGTGCATCGTGACCTCAGGGAACCGAACAGTCGAATCTGAAAGCCGTGCGCAATAGAGACTTTCGGCCCTGTCGCTCGGACACTTCCGTTCGTAGCGTTGCGGGCGTGGCCAGAAGTACAACGCAGCGCGCGATCGTCGTGGCAGTGGCCGTCAGGACCGGCACACGTCTTCATCTGGTGCGCTCACGCACAACAGTCGGTCACTTCATTGCCGATGCGGCAGTCGTCGCGATGCAGGCAGCGGCCGCCAGCAGCCAGAATGACGCGGCCCGCCACGTCTTGCAGAGCACCAAGGATGTTGTGCGCAGGGAGTTTCCCACTGTCGAGATAACCGAAAAGATCACCACCGACGCTGCGGATACGGCCGTGGCCCGGCTCAGACGGGACGCCTTGCTGGCCATGGTCGGCTCCGACGATGTGAGCCCGGCGGCAGCACACTTGATGGGATCCACTTCATTGAACGTGGCAACGCATGCGGCGTGCCCAGTCGGCGCATGGCGCGGCGTGCACGCCCCCGGTGACACGCCCGTAGTCGTCGGGGTGGACCCGACACCGCTCCGGTCTCGCCGCCGCCGTGTTGGGAAGTGCTGCGCTCAACATGCTGCACCACAGTCGTATTCCGGTCATGATCTGCCGTTCCCAGCCATGGCACAACCCGCATTTCGACTCATCAGCGAAAGGCCGAGACTTTGTCGAAACACCAGTACGTAGCTGCACCTGCACAACTCGACTACGACACGCCCCACGAAAGCCGCCTGAGCATGTCCGGCAGCCGGGCTTCCGGCGAGCACGTGGACGGTGCCTGGTGGCCCCGGTCCTACCGCTTGGCCGACGAACTGCCCGAGCTTCTCGCCGCAGTGCAGGGCCGGCTCGGCCCGGTCGCGCTGGTGGGCTACGGCCGGACCCGGTGGACCGACGCCGCGGCCGAGCTCACGGCCGACGGGCGCACCGTCCACCTCCTCGGGCTCAGTGGTGACGACCCCGAGAACCTGATCGTCATCGGCGAGGACGGGCATCATCTGACGCTGCGGGTGATACCACCCGATACCGCCCAAGAAGCCGCCTTCCTCGCCCTTGACGCGGTGCCGCGGCGGGGCGCCAGCGGAGCCGACGCGGCAGCGGCCCGCTCGGTCGCCGAGGTCGCCAGGAAACTCGCCGAGCACGAGGGCCGCAACGAGGCCGAGATTCTGGGCTGGTGCCAGGAGGCCGCCGCGCAGTTCGACGATGCTCGGATCCAGACGTTCGTACCGATCCTCGTCGAGCACATCGTCAACGACCGCATCCACCGCGAGCGCCACGCCGGGACAGCCGGCTGACCGGATTCGCAGTCACCGTCGCGGATCGTCGGTCGCGACGAATTCCCTTCGGTGACAGGACTTCAGGCAAGGAGCCCATCATGTCCGCGGTGTTCGACGACAGCCGTCGCAACCATGACGACGTATCGACCGATCGCGAGCTCGTGCGACTGCTCGGGCACCTCGACGATCTGCTCGACCACCTGGATTCAGCCGAGACGCAGTGGCATGCACTGCTGTCGCAGGTGAGCGCGGATTATCGGTCGAGCGCGCGCAATACCGTCCACTATTGGGCGCTGCGGCAAGCCGACCTGCGATCTCTGCAACGGCGCCTCGCCGCATTCGGTCTGTCTTCCCTGGGCCGCAGCGAATCCCACGTGCAGGCCACGTTGAGGCTCGTGCGATGCGCCGTCGCGGCCATGCTGGGCAAGGCGTGGCGACCACCCGCTCCCGCCGCTATCAGCGCCGGTGAGGGCCGACAACTGTTGCGCTCCCGGTCGGTACAGCTGCTCGGCCCCACCCCGCAACGACGTGAGGTCCGGATCATGGTGACGCTGCCGTCATCGGCGGCCACCGACCCGGACCTGACGCGCCGGCTGATCGCGGGCGGGATGAACATCGCGCGGATCAACTGTGCCCACGACGATGCCGCCGCCTGGTCTGCGATGGCCCGTCATGTCCGGCAGGCGGCTCGCGACCTCGACCGGGACTGTCGTATCGCGATGGATCTCGCCGGGCCCAAACTCCGCACCGGTCCGCTTCAGCCGGGACCGCGCTGCGTGAAACTCCGGCCGCAGCGCGACGCCCTCGGCCGTGTGCTCGCCCCGGCGCGGGCGCGCCTGTCGGCCGCTGCGCAACCGGCCGGTCCCGCCGCGCCGCCGGGCCCGACCATCCCGGTACCCGCGCCCTGGCTCAGCCGCAGAAGAGCGGGCGACGTGCTCACCCTGCACGACGCGCGCGGCGCGAAGCGCCGTCTCACCCTGATCGCCGACGCCGACCGCGAAGGCGGACTGATCGCCACGACGGACAAGACGACCTATCTGCTGACCGGCACCGAGCTGACCGTGCACGGCGACGACGACCCCGTCCAGGTGGGTCTCCTGCCCGAGCTCGAACAGAGCCTGACTGTGCGCCGCGGCGACGTGCTCAAGGTCACCCGTGATTGTTCGCCGGCACCGGTGACCACCGTCGGCATGCCGCGGATCGGCTGCACTTTGCCGGAAGTGTTCGACAACGCCCGCGCCGGTGCGGCCATCCACTTCGACGACGGCCGGATCAGCGGGCAGATCGTCGACGTGCAGGCCGGCGAGTTGACGGTACGAATCGATCACGCGTCCACGACGGGTTCGAAACTGCGGGCCGGCAAAGGGATCAACGTCCCCGACACTGCCCTGCCGGTGCCGGCGCTGACCGACAAGGACATCGCCGACCTCGAAACAGTCGTACAGATCGCCGATCTCGTCGAGATGTCGTTCGTGCAGGATCCCGCCGACGTGCTCACGCTGCACGAGTTGTTGGATCGCCCGGGCGGTGAACGGATCGGCATCGTGCTCAAGATCGAAACGCGCAGGGCCTTCGAACATCTGCCGCAGCTTCTGCTCACCGCGATGCGACGGCCCCGTCTCGGCGTGATGATCGCCCGGGGCGACCTCGCGGTCGAGGTGGGCTACGAGCGCCTGGCCGAACTGCAAGAAGAGATCCTGTGGCTGTGTGAGGCCGCACATCTGCCCGTCATCTGGGCCACCCAAGTCCTGGAGCAGCTGGCCGCCACCGGATTGCCCTCACGCGCGGAGATCAGTGATGCCGCCATGGGTGAACGCGCCGAATGCGTGATGCTGAACAAGGGCCCGCACATCGACGACGCCCTGGCGCTACTGGATGACATCCTGCACCGCATGAGCGGCCACCATTACAAGAAAGACGCGTTGCTGCGCCGCCTGCGCTCGTGGCGCGTGGATGCCGACCGCTGACTTCGATGACGTTGGGGTGCTTGGCAAGTGGCCGTCAGGCGCCGGTGGTGGGGGCGGCGACGGGGACGGTGCTGGCAAGGAAGTCCAGCTGGGCGGTGACCACCGATTCGAACAGCGGGTCGACGTAGGGGTCGAAGTGGCCGCCGGAGTAGTCCTGCAGGGTGGCCCGGCGCATGCGGTGAGCCGCCTTGCGGGCCGGTCCGGCCGGGGCGATGGCGTCGTCGGCGGCGACCTGCACCAGCGCGGGGCACGTCACTTTCGAGGCGTGGCGGATGGGTGAGTACAGGCCGATGCGCGCCAGGATCCGCGCGGCGATCGTCTCGGGCAACTCCCCGCGGCGAATGCCGGACTCTTGGAAGAGCCGGTCCACCGCGGCATCGGCATCGGGGGTGGCCATCACCGCGACAGTGCCGGGGGCACCGACGGGGTCGACGTAGCGGGGTGGCCTGTGCAGCGCGGCGCGCAGCGTGTCGTCCACGGCAGCGGGGGCGAGTCGCAGCGCGTGCAGTCCGGTGGCGCGGACGGCCGCGGGACCGCTGACGTGGGGCACCTGGGCGATGATGGCGGCCAACTCCTCGCCGGTGCCGGCGAGGGTGATGACGTGGCCGCCCGCGAAGGACGTGCCCCAGGCGATGACCCGGCGCGGGTCGACGTCGTCGAGGGTGCGCGCCCACGCCAATGCGGCGCGCCAGTCGGCGAGCTGCGCGGCAACGTCCACGACCCGCCGCGGATCGCCGTCGCTGTCCCCGAAGGATCGGTAGTCGAACACGACGACCACGTAGCCCGCCGCGGCGAAACGCTCGGCATACGCAGGTAGGCGCAGCACACGCACGCTTCCCAGGCCGTGGGCCATCACGATGACGGGCGGTGCCACAGCGGTGGTGGTGACGGGCCGGTACACCCACGCCGCGCAGCGAACGCCACCGGAGATGAAGTGCTCGTCGGATCGGCGAAACGATCGGGCAGGTGTCGGCATGCGGTCTCCTTCGTAGCGTGCGGCGCGCCCTGCCTCGTCGTCACGCAGTGCGGGAAGCCTGTCACCAGCAAAAGCTCAGCCTAAGTCGCCGGACGCGGGCACACCATGTGCGGCGCGGCTCATTGTCGGCGGGTCTCGTCGTGCGGCCCGCACAACGGCGCGAACGTGGTGACCGAGGCGGCCGACGTTGCCATGGCGCGCGTCGCCGGTGGGTCGGGCGCAGCGCATGAACTCGCGGGGGTGAGTTGGTGGTCACTCGGGTTGCCGAGGGCGATACTGGGGCCGCGACCTTGGGGGTGTTGATGGTGGATGGGCAACCTGATGCCTTGGTGACGTGGGTGGCTCAGCAGATGAGCGTGCAGCGCGATGCCTTCATCGACGCGTTGGTGTTGGTCACCCGAGCCGAGATCCGCTCGCTCGATCACGATGCGCGGATGGTGGACCTGCTGACCGCGAGCATCACCGAGAACGTGGTCGCCGCGATCCACTTCCTCGAACACGGCAGGGCGGAAGAGGACGTCGAAGCGCCCAGTGCGGCGCTGGTGTATGCGCGGGCGTTGGCGCAGCGCGACGTACCGCTGTCCGCATTGATCCGGGCCTACCGCATCGGGCACAACCGCTTCGTCGACCAAGCCATCGCCGTCCTGGCGACCCACCCGTCGCAGGCCGAATCGCTCTCGGCCGCAGCCGTATTCGTGCACCAGTCGGCACTGTGGATCGATCGCATCTGCGATCAGGTCGGTCAGGCCTACGAACGGGAACGCGACCGGTGGGTCAGCAGCCGCAGCGGTCTGCGGCAGCACTGGGTAACCCAGGTTCTGGAAGGCGGACCGGTCGACATCGGGCGCGCGGAGGATGCGTTGAACTACCGCTTCGACCGGTGGCATGTGGGGGCGGTGATGTGGGCCGACGATCACGTCGCCGCCAGGGACGTCGGCGCGCTGCTCGACGACGCGCACGCGGTCATCGGAGACCGGTTGCAGGCGCTCGGTCCGGCATTGATGGTGCCGACCGACGAGCGCGAAGCCCGCCTGTGGTGGCCCGTCACCGATCACGGCGTGGATTGCGGTGACGCCGTGACCGCGGCGCTGCTCGATGCCGGGATGGCGGTGCGTCTGGCGTTCGGCACCCCCGGGTGGGGAGTCGACGGGTTCAGGCGGACGTTGCAGGAGGCCGAACGCGCTCACGTCGTCGCGCAGGCCGGCGCAGCCGGCGACCCGACTCGGCGAGTGGTGCCCTACGCCGCGGTCGCTCCGGTGGCGCTGATGGCCGGCCACCCCGCGGAGCTGCGCCGGTTCGTCGGTGCCGTGCTCGGCGAATTGGCCACCGACGACGAACGCAACGGGTGGCTTCGGGATACGCTGCGGGAGTTCTTGGCCCGCAACCGCAGCTATGCCGCCACGGCCGAGGCCCTCTTCCTGCACCGCAACACCATCCAGTACCGGGTGGCGCAAGCACTGGACAAGTGCGGTGCCACCCTCGATGACCCGGACTTCGTGGTGCAGATACAGATCGCCTTGATGGCGTGCCGATGGTTGGGCCGCTCGGTGCTCACCGTCGAGCCCTGACCCGGCTTCCGCACGCCCTGTGCGCGGCGCACAACCAGCGCAGCCGACTTCGGCTTATCCGCATATGGCATCCGTCACATCGCAGGACCTACCGTAATGCAGGTCATCGCATGTTTCTGCTATTCGAGGGGGCTCCGTGCACTTCGCCGATCTGCTCGATGTCCGCGCCAACACGAACCCCACGGGTCCGGCATTGGCCGATGAGCACAACGGTGCCCTGTCCAACGCCGATGTGTTGGCGCGGGTCGACGTGACCGCGGCACGGTTGAGCGGCGCCGGAGTGCAGCGTGGTGACGTCGTCGCCGTAAAGCTGCCCAATCGCATCGAACTGGTCACCACCGTCTTCGCAGCCTGGAAGCTCGGCGCGGCCGTCACGCCGGTCAATCCCTCCCTCACGCCCACCGAGGTCGCCTTTCAGCTAACCGATTCGGCGGCTCGCGTGTTGGTGACCGACGCTGCGGATCAGCACGATCGGGTCGCCGTGCTGACCCTGGCGGATCTGGCGGCGCCCGGGCCGCCGGCGGTCGTGCCGGACGACCCGCGGCGCGCCGAGGACGTGGCCCTGCTGGTCTACACCAGCGGCACCACGGGCCGCCCCAAGGGCGTGGAGCTGACCCACGCCAACCTGATGGCGATGGCCCAAGGGATCAACGAAGCGATGCACAGCGGGCCCGACACCCACAGCTTGTTGATCCTGCCGCTGTTTCACGTCAACGGGATCGTGGTCAGCGTGCTGGCGCCGCTGCTGGCCGGCGGTCAGACCACCATCGCGGGCCGGTTCGACCCCCAGCGGTTCTTCGACCTCGTGGCGCGCCACCGGCCGACGTTCTTCTCCGCAGTCCCCACCATCTACTCCATGCTGGTGGCCCTGCCCGCCGAGGTGGCCCCCGACACCAGTTCCCTGCGGTTCGCCGCCTGCGGCGCCGCGCCCATGCCGCCGCAGTTGATCGAGGCCTTCGAGCAGCGTTACGGCGTTCCCATCATCGAGGGCTACGGCCTGTCGGAGGGCACCTGTGCGTCGACGACCAACCCCCTCAACGGCATTCGCAAACCCGGCACCGTGGGGGTGGCACTGCCCGGCCAGCAGATCGCCATCCTCGACGGCCGAGGACGCCCGGTGCCGACGGGAACGCCCGGCGAGGTCGCCGTCGCCGGCCCCACGGTGATGCGCGGCTACCTCAACCGCCCGCAGGAGACCGCCGAGACCATCGTCGATGGCTGGTTGCGCACCGGCGACATCGGGTTCCTCGACGCCGACGGTTACCTGACCCTCGTCGACCGCGCCAAGGACATGATCATCCGCGGCGGCGAGAACATCTACCCCAAGGAACTGGAGTCGGTGCTCTACACCCACCCCGGTGTGCGGGAGGCCGCCGTCGTCGGGCGCCCCGATCCGGTGTACGGGCAGGTGCCGGTCGCGTTCGTCACCAGCCGTTCCGAAGCGGATCTCAGCGCGGATGTACTTGCCGCCCATCTGGCCCAGTCACTCGCCAAATACAAACGGCCCGAAGTGATTCTGGTCGACGAGATTCCGAAGAACCCGGTCGGCAAGATCGACAAACCCGCACTGCGACGGCGGTTCACCGCAAACCCCGCCTCCGTCTGAACCCGGAAAGAAGCACCGATCATGAGCTTCACCAAACCCAATCTCCCGCCGGACATCGATCCCGCCGGCTGGCGCACACTGCCGCGGCAGCAACGCATCCAGATCATGACGCGGCACTGGACCGAGAACGGCTTCGGCACCCCGTCAGGGGTGTACGTGCTCTACGTCGCCAAGATCGCCGCCTACCTGGCCGGCGCGGCCGCGGTCATCTCGCTCACCCCCGGGCTGGGCGCACTGACCGATATCACGACGTGGTGGACCCAGCCGATCGTCTACCAGAAGCTGGTCGTCTTCACGCTGCTCTTCGAAGTCCTGGGGCTGGGCTGCGGGTCGGGCCCGCTGACGCTGCGGTTCCTCCCGCCACTGGGCGGGTTCCTGTACTGGCTGCGTCCCGGCACGGTGCGGCTTCCGGCGTGGCCGGACAGGGTGCCATTGACCCGTGGGGACACCCGCACCGTCTTCGACGTCGCCCTGTACGTGGTGGTGCTCGCCTCCGGGGTGTGGGCGCTGCTGGCACCGGGGAAGGGCGGACCGGTCACCGCCGGCGGTGATGTCGGATTGCTGGACCCGATGCTGATCGTGCCGACGCTCGCGGCGCTGGTGCTGCTCGGTTTGCGGGACAAGACGATCTTCCTGGCCGCGCGCGGAGAGCACTACGGGCTGACGCTGATCGTGTTCTTCTTCCCGTTCACCGACCAGATCGCGGCCTACAAGCTGATCCTGCTGGCGTTGTGGTGGGGGGCGGCCACCTCCAAACTGAACCACCACTTCCCGTACGTGGTGGCGGTGATGATGAGCAACAACCCCGTGCTGGCGGGCAGCAAGCGGGTCAGACGGCTGATGTGGCGGGACCCGGTCGACGATCTGCGCCCGTCGTGGCTCCCCAAGCTCCTGGCGCACGTCGGCGGCACCACCGCCGAATTCCTGGTCCCGCTCTACCTGGTGTTCTTCGCCCCGTCCAGCGGGCCGTGGCTCTGGGCCGCCGTCGGGTTCATGGTGATCTTCCACATCAACATCACCTCGACGATCCCCATGGGCGTGCCTCTGGAGTGGAACGCGTTCTTCATCGTCTCGCTGTTCTACCTCTACGGCGCCCACGGTGACATCCGCGTCACCGACCTCGGCTCACCGGTGCTGCTGGCCATCCTGATCGCCGCCCTGGTGGTGGTGCCGGTGCTGGGAAACCTGTTCCCGGACAAGGTGTCCTTCCTGCCCGCCATGCGTTACTACGCCGGGAACTGGGCAACCAGCACCTGGTGTCTGCGCCACGGGGTGGAGGACATCATCGAAGCCAACGTCACCAAGTGTTCGGCCCTGGCCAACCGCCAACTCGCCACGCTCTACGGATCCGATATCGCCGACGTCATGCTCGACAAGATGACAGCCTGGCGGGCCATGCACACCCATGGCCGCGCCCTCAACGGTCTCATCCCCCGCGCCGTCGGCGACGACACCGGCTACGACATCCGCGACGGCGAGTACATGGCCGGACCGATCCTGGGCTGGAACTTCGGCGAAGGGCACCTGCACAACGAACAACTCATCGAGGCGCTGCAGCGTCGATGCCGGTTCGCCGAGGGCGACGTCCGCGTCATCATCCTGGAAGGCCAACCCATCCACCGGCATTGGCAGGCCTACCGCATCGTCGACGCCAAAACCGGTGAGCTGGAACGCGGATACGTCGATGTCGCCGACATGCTCGCCCGCCAGCCCTGGGCCGCTGCCGGTGACACCTTTCCGGTTCGCCGCAGCAGCGCAGCGTCGGCGTCGACGTCTCGATGAGCACCGCCGTCGTCGTCGGATCGGGCCCCAATGGGCTGGCCGCCGCGCTGACCCTGGCCGAGCGCGGCGTGGAGGTCACCGTGCTCGAAGCGGCCGACACCTTGGGTGGCGGCACCCGAACCAGCGAACTGACCCTGCCCGGCCTGCGGCACGACGACTGCTCGGCCATCCACACCATGACGGTGGCATCCCCGTTCATCCAGAGCCAGCCCCTGGCCGACTACGGGCTGCGGTGGCGCTACCCCGAGATCGACATGGCTCACCCCTTCGACGACGGCAGCGCCGCGACGCTGCACACCTCGATCGAGGAGACCGCCGACGGGTTCGACGCCCGCGACGGCCGCGCCTGGCGGCGCGTTTTCGGTCCGCTGAGCCGCAACTTCGACGCCCTTCGTGACGACGTGTTCCGGCCCATCGCCCACCTGCCGCGTCATCCGATCAAGCTCGCCGCGTTCGGCGCGCACGCGTTGCTGCCCGCGACGGCCTTGGCGCGAGACTGGCGCACCGAACGCGCCCGCGCGCTGTTCCTGGGCGTCGCCGCGCACGTCTACTACCCCCTGACCCGACCGGCCAGTTCGTCGGTGGGCTTGATGATCACCGCCGCCGGCCACCGATACGGCTGGCCGGTCGCCGAGGGCGGGTCGGCCGCGATCGCCGCAGCGATGACCGCACGGCTGGCCGATCTCGGCGCCAAGACCGCGACCGGCGTGCTCGTCACCTCGCTGAAGCAGCTTCCGACAGCCGACGTGGTCATGTTCGACCTCGCTCCGCGCGCAGTGGCCGATATCGCCGCCGATGCCCTGCCCGGACGGGTCCGCCGCGCGTACCGCCGCTACCGCCACGGGGCGGCGGCCTTCAAACTCGACATCGCCCTCGACGGTGACATCCCGTGGACCAACCCGGCGTGCCGGCGTGCCGGCACCGTCCACCTCGCGGGCAGCTCCGCCGAGATCGTGGCCGCCGAACGTGACGTGGCCGCCGGACGGATGCCCGCCAGGCCGTTCGTGCTGCTCTGCCAGCAGTACCTCGCCGATCCCAGCCGCAGCGCCGCGGGGGTCAACCCCATTTGGGCCTACGCCCATGTCCCCCACGGTTACACCGGCGACGCCACCGAAGCGATCCTCGATCAGATCGAACGCTTCGCCCCCGGCTTCCGCCGCCAGGTGCTCGGCATCCACCGCCGCGGACCGGTCGCGCTGGCCGAGCACAACCCCAACTACGTCGGCGGGGATATCGCCACCGGCCGCAACGACCCCCGGCAGATCCTCATCCGGCCCCGACTGGCCGTCGACCCCTACAGCACCGGCGTCCCCGGCATGTACATCTGCTCGGCGGCCACCCCGCCCGGGGTCGGCGCGCACGGCATGTGCGGTCACAACGCCGCTCGATCCGCCCTGCGCTACCTCAACCGCCGCTGACCCGGACACCTGCGCCCGTCCGACCTGTACGTGGGCGAGGATCGTGGCCAGGTGCCCGACATGCAGCATATGGCGCGCGGACGAATTGGCCTGCAGGCGAACGAAGTCGAGGCCACATCGGGCAGAAACGAGACAGGCCCCCTCCGCAGAGGGGGCCTGACCAGGTGTGGCAGGTACAGGATTCGAACCTGTGTAGGCGTTAGCCGACGGATTTACAGTCCGCTCCCATTGGCCGCTCGGGCAACCTGCCGGGTGTCGCACTGACCGGACTCCGGTTTGGTGCGAGGAGAAGACTACAACGAGGATGTACCGAAGACGAAAACGGCCCACGCCGAGACAACACGGAGAGGGAGGATCCAATGGCGGATTCCAGCTTTGACATCGTCAGCAAGTTCGATCGCCAGGAGGTCGACAATGCGCTCAACCAGGCCGCCAAGGAGTTGGCGACCCGATTCGACTTCCGCGGTACCGACACCACGATCGCGTGGAAAGGCGAGGAAGCCGTCGAGATCGTCAGCTCCACCGAGGAGCGGGTGAAGGCCGCGATCGACGTGTTCATCGAGAAGCTGGTCCGCCGCGACATCTCGATGAAGGCGTTCGAGGCGGGCGAGCCGCAACCGTCGGGCAAGACCTACAAGGTGACGGGCACGCTCAAGCAGGGCATCACCAGCGAGCAGGCCAAGAAGATCACCAAGATCATCCGCGACGAAGGCCCCAAGGGCGTCAAGGCCCAGATCCAAGGCGACGAGATCCGCGTCAGCTCCAAGAAGCGCGACGACCTGCAGGCGGTCATCTCCCTGCTCAAGGGCGCCGACCTGGACGTCGCCCTGCAGTTCGTCAACTACCGCTGAGCCGAACGCACAGAGCCCGGAGACGGTGACCGTCTCCGGGCTCTGCGTTGGGGCACCTAGTCGTTCGGGTCGGGATCCGTCCCGCCGTTCGTGATCGCGTCGAAGAACTGCTTGGGAGCCTTGGCCAAGCTACCGGCGATCGTCTGCGGCGCCGTCGCAATCTGCTGGGCGCCGAGCGCAGCCTGAACCGGCAGCGTCGCGATCCCCGTGAAGAGTTGCCCGGGCACCGCCGGCAAGCCACACTGTTCAACCCGGCTGCCGTCTTCAGCGGGCGGGCAGCCCGTTCCCGCCAGCAGCTGCTGCGGGGCACCCACCAGGCCGCACGTGCTGTCTTGCGGAGCACCGGTGGGCTTGCTCGGCTGCGCGCAGCCCTGCCCGGCCAGGTTCCCGGGCGCCACCGCCAGGCCGTCGGCGATCTGCTGCGGCGCCTGCACAACGTTGTCCACGATGGTGCACGGGATCGACGTGAATCCCGGTGCACACGAGGCCTGCGCGGGCGCCGCGACGGTGAATCCGCCGAGAATGGCGGCGCCGATCAATGCGGCGATGACGAAGATGCTCTTCACTGCTGCTCCTAGAGGAAGTTGACGGGATCGCCAATGCGCAATTCGAATACGCACAGCGTAGCGCCTCTAGGCTTTTCCTGTGAGTTTGTTTTGATCGCTGTGCACCCCGGCGAGATCACCCGATCTGCGCACTGACATGTCGTTATGTCTGAGACCCTGACGGAGCTGCAAGTTTGCGGGAATGACGCCCTCTCCCCTTTTTGCATATTCAAGTAAATTCGTCGGCGCCCTTTTGCGAAATCAAATACATCGACGGGGAGACGACTCGCGGTACAAAGCGAAAAGCCCGGAGACATCGGGTGTCTCCGGGCTCTTCGGGTGGGGCGAAAGAACTGTTACGACTCGGGGTCGGTCCCGCCGTGCGTGATGGCGCGGACGAACTGCCCCGGCGCGGCCGCCAGGCCACCGGCAAGCTGTCCCGGCGCCGCGGCCAGGTTGCCCGCGATGGTCTGTGGCGCGGTGGCGATCTGGGCGGCACCGGCGACCGCCTGGACCGGCAGCGTCGCGATACCCGTGAAGAGCTGGCCGGGCACGGCGGGCAGGCCGCACGCGGTGGCGTTGCCGTCATCGTCCTTCGGGCAGCCGACGCCGACCAGCTGCGGCGCGGTGGTGGCCAGCCCGTTGGCGACGTCGACCGGCGCGGACGCCACGTTGGTGACGATCGTGCACGGGATCGACGTGAACGACGGCGCGCATGCCGCCGAGGCGGGCGCGGCGAACGCGAAACCGCCGGCAGAGGCGGCGCCGATCAGGCCGGCGACGATGAGGGTGCTCTTCACTACTTTCTCCCCGAGATAGACGTGTTGTTGCGTATGCAAGAGAATTGGGGTCAGCCTAACGCCTCGGGAGCGTTTTTGTGAGCCGGTCGGACGACATCACTTGTCCACCGGTCGGATGACGATCCGGGCATGCCGAAACAGCGACCGCCGCACGGTCGCGATGCCCTATCGAGGGTCAGCCGTCGCTGAGAAGTTCCTCAGTGATCGGGCGGCCGATGGTGGCCCCGTCATCGCGATGATCGGTGGTGTCGCGGCACTCCCCGAAGATGGTGTAGGCGACCCGGCCGTCCACATGGGCGCGTCCCATCACCACCATCACGCCGTCCTTGTTGATGACGGTGCCGTACGGGTTCTTCCCCGGCGGCGGCCCGTCGGTCCAGCCGGCAGCCACCATGGCGTCAGCGACCCGGCGCGCGTAGGCGTCCGGCGTCACCCCGGCCGGCAGCACCGAGCTCATCTCCACCTTGCCGCGGTACGGCGGCTCGCCCTGGTCGTTACACGACTCGAACGAGAAACCGCCCGAGACTCCTTGCAACCCGGCGACTTTGCGCAACTGCCTGCCGACGTCGACCACCTGTTGGGTGGACTGGTCGGCGGTCAGCGGGTCGGCCGGCCGCTCGGGGTCGGGATGCCCGGCATTCACCCCACATCCTCCTAACATCAACATGGCGGCGATGGTCGCCGTGGCTCTACTTGTATTCATGCTCTGTGGTCACCGAACTTCCTGCACGCTGCGCCTCGGGGTCGATGAATGCCGGCGAACCGGGGATGTCGGAATCGAGGTGCGGCAACGGGATGTCGATCCCGAACGGCAGCTCGACGTGGCTGGGGGTGGTGATGTGCGGCTGCCGGCGCGCGTCGGCCAGCAGCCCATCGCCCGCCAACCGGTCGGCGTTCCCGCTCGCGATATCGGTCATGGCCCGCAGCGATTCGCTTCCCATGTCGTAGTAGTGCGAGTGGTCGTGCACGCTCCAGCCGCCATGGCCGGCCACCTCGGCGCGGAACCGCACCGACCCGAACTCGTCGCCGGCGGGATCGGTGCCCAGACCGGCCTGTAAGCCCACTGGGTAGCCGAGTTGCTGATTGAGCACGTTGGCAGGGATGGCGCCCGGTGTGCCGATCCAGCTGACCGGGTCGGTGGACGCCGAACCGACGTACACCTTGCCGCCATCGAGATGGAAGTCCGCCGCACTCTTCGCCAAATCCGTTCCGGGAGAGCCGATCAGGACGGCGTCGTTGGCGCGCATCCCGCTGCCGGCGAACGCGTCGGCGACCGTGGTGGAACCGTAGGAATGCCCGATGACCGTCACGTGGGAGGCGCCCTCGTGGGTGGCGGACAGGCCGTTGACGTCCGCGGCCAACAGCGAGCCGCCGTAGCGGGCCAGATCGGGATTGGCCACCCGCGGATCGGTGAAACCGTCCGGCGCGTCGTACCCCATCCACATGATGACGGCCGTCGGATCGTCCGGATCCGCGAGCCGGGACTGCTCGTAGAGCTTGATGGCATCGTCATGGCCGTCGGCCAGCCAGCCGTCACGCACACTGCTGCCGGTTCCCGGCACGATCACCGCGGTGTTGCGGGCCTTGTCCGGATTGCCGATCGCGATCGCGGCCCGGCCCTGCCCGTTGTCGGCCAGCGGCTGATAGCCCCACAGGAACACCGGCCGCGGGTTCTCCGGGTCGGCGCCACGCTGATGCGCCAGGCCCTCGCTGGTGCGCCGGGCGTTGTAGAACCGGGTCGCGGCCTCGGCAGTGAGCCCGTACCTGGCGGGATCCTTGAGCACGTCGTCCTCGGATATCCCGTTGCGGCCGGCGACCTCTCGCACGCGGTTCAGGTCGTCGTTCATCACCGCCTGGTTCACCTTGTCGCGGATCTCGGCCGGGATACCGTTGAGGTTGCCCAGCTCGGCGGGATGCTCGGCGAGGTACTTCTGCCGCTGCTCGGCCGTCAGCCCGTCCCACCACTTCTTCACGTCCTCGGGCTTGGTGCCGGCCGCGGGAATCTGCGGCGGGGCCGGCGCCTCGGGTGGCTGCCGGCCGACCATCCCGCCGGCCGCAGCCCGCACGGCATCCGCCGTCTCGCGGTCGATCTCGTCGTACAGATCCAGCAGCTTCTGGACCACCGCGGTCCACGCCCTGCCCAGGCCGGCGAACACCGGCGGTAGGAAAGGGGGCGGCGTGCACGTTCCGTCGTCGGCCACCCGCCACCCCAGCGCGCGCAACCCGGACACGATGGACAGCAACCCCGCCCTGGCCGAAGACAATTGGGCGCCGCCCCGCTGCAGCGCCGCCTGGCAGGCGACCAGCCGGCCACGCAACTGCTCCATGTCGGCGATCTGGCGCTCGGCGCGGGCGACCGCGGCATCGGCGGCCGAACCCGTCCACGATCCACGCAGTGCGGCGATGACCTGCCGCTGGCCGGCGATGGCGGAGTCGAGCCGGGTGATCGCGGCGCCGAGTCGGGCGGCGGCGGTCAGCAGCGTCTCCGGCTGTGACGCCGCCACCTGTGAGACTGAAGTCACCGAACCCCTCCACCGACTGAACTGATCGTCGCACAGCCCGCGGGGGTTTCCGCGCAACAATCGAATCGGCCCCCAACCCGGGACGCCCGACCTAACCTGGCCGCATGGCAGCTGCGCAACGCGAACCGAACGTCGTCGTCCTGGGTGGTGGGTCGTGGGGCACCACCGTCGCGTCGATCTGCGCGCGGCGCGGCCCGACCCTGCAGTGGGTGCGCTCGGAGGACACCGCCAAGGACATCAACGACAACCACCGCAACTCGCGGTATCTCGGCGACGAGGTGGCGCTGCCCGAGGGCCTGCGGGCCACCACCGACTTCTCCGAGGCGGCCAACTGCGCCGACGTGATCGTCATGGGCGTGCCGTCGCACGGCTTCCGGGGCGTGCTGGTGGAGCTGGCTCGCGAGCTGCGGCCGTGGGTGCCGGTGGTGTCGCTGGTGAAGGGCCTGGAGCAGGGCACCAACATGCGGATGAGCCAGATCGTCGACGAGGTGCTGCCCGGACACCCGGCCGGCATCCTGGCCGGCCCGAATATCGCCAGGGAGGTCGCCGAAGGCTATGCCGCGGCCGCGGTGCTGGCCATGCCGGACCAGCATCTGGCGGCCAACCTCGGGAACTTGTTCCGCACCAGGCGGTTTCGCACCTACACCACCGACGACGTGGTGGGCGTCGAGATGGCCGGCGCGCTGAAGAACGTGTACGCGATCGCGGTGGGCATGGGCTATTCGCTGGGGATCGGCGAGAACACCCGCGCCATGGTGATGGCCCGCGCCGTCGCCGAGATGTCCAAACTCGGTGTCGCCATGGGCGGGCATCGGGACACCTTCGCCGGCCTGGCCGGGATGGGCGACCTGATCGTCACGTGCACGTCGCAGCGCAGCCGCAATCGCCATGTCGGCGAACAGCTCGGCCGGGGCAAGACCGTCGAAGAGATCATCGCCGCGATGAACCAGGTGGCCGAGGGGGTCAAGGCCGCCTCGGTGATCATGGAGTTCGCCGAGGAGTACGGGATCACCATGCCGATTGCACGCGAGGTCGACGGGGTCATCAACCACGGCGCCACGGTGGAAGACGCCTACCGCGGGCTGATGGTGGAGAAACCCGGCCACGAGGTGCACGGCTCAGGCTTCTGAAAAGCCTTGAGCGCGCGGTCAGTTGAAGAACGGGTTGCGGACGCTACCCTCGGGACGATCCACCAGCGGATTGGTCTGGTTGACGATGAAGCTGCCGGACGGGCTCAGCACGAAGCCGGACTGGTCGAACGAGTTCTGGCAGGTGGTCATCACACCGTCGGTGCCGCACGTGATGTTCTTGTAGCTGATCTTGTTGTTCGGCAGCAGCGGGTTGATCTTCCCGACGAGCGATCCGTAGATCGACGCGTTGGTCATCGCGAAGGCGGGCGGTCCGACCTGCCCGCCCGTCACGGCGTTGGCCTCGACCGGCGGGGCGGGGGTCTGCCCGCCACAGCCGTAGTCACCGGTGGTGCGCATCATGATGCAGGTGAGCCCGCCCGGGACGACGAAGGCGTACATCGAGCCGTCGTTCAGCATGAACTGCGAGGGCTTGGCCAACTGGTAACCGCTGATGTTCGGGGGCGGTGGTGGCGCGGGCGCCGGGGCGGGGTCGGCCATCGCAACCGGAAGGGAGATGCCGGGCATCCCGACCGCTGCGGCGCTCACGGCGCCCACCAGCGCGGTCAGCATCTTGCTCAGCATGGCCACACCCTAACGCGGTCACCTCGCGCAGGCCAGATCAACGTAGACGGTGGTGTACCGCACGATTTCCTGGGCGCTGCCGCGCGGCATCGCCTTGAGCTCGGTGATATCGCGGCCGGGACGCACGCCACTGACGCTGCACTGGTCGATCGAGCCGGCGCCGACCTTGGTGGTGATGACGCGGTAACCCTCGGCCTGCAACTGGTCGATGGTCTCCTGCGCGGTGGACGGGCCGGCCGGGGCAGCACCGGCCGGGGCGGCCAGCACCAGAGCCGCGGCGGCCAGACCCACGGGGAGCAGCGCGAGCGATTTGAGCATGTGATCAACCTTTCGGTGCATTTTTCGAATACCACTCCAGGTTATGGCCGGATCGCACGCATTTCTATAAATGCATATCAAATGCAAACAATGGCAATTCAGGCCGAATTCATACCAATACCGGGGATGACACCAGCGGCAGAATGACGGTGAAAGTCGTTTTCTCAGACGATGATTCGACGCTCACCGAACCTTTGTGAGCTTCCACGATGGACGCCACGATGGCCAGCCCGAGGCCGGTGCTACCCAACTCCCGGGACCGGGATTTGTCGGCGCGGACAAATCTGCCGAACAGGTTCGGCAACAATTCCGTGTCAATTCCGGGACCGTCGTCGGTGACCGTCAGCCGGGCATGGTCGCCATCGGTGCCCAGCCCGATCGTCACCGTCACGCCGGGCGGGGTGTGCATCCGCGCATTGGTCAGCAGGTTGCCGAGCACCTGGTGCAGCCGGGCCCGATCACCGCGGACCCACACCGGCGTGTCGGGCAGTTGCGTCACCCAGTGGTGCGACGGAGCCGACACCGCGATGTCGTTCACGGCGTCGACCACCAGGTCACCCAGGTCGACGTCGTCGGATTCCAGGTCCTGTCCCTCCCCGAGCCGGGTCAGCAGCAGCAGATCCCCCACCAGACCCGTCATCCGGCGGGCCTCCGCCTCGATGCGCGCCAGGGCGTACTCGGTGGTCGGCGGCAGCTCGGCACTGTCCTGCCGGGTCAGCTCGGCGTACCCCTGGATCGCCGCCAGCGGGGTCCGCAGTTCGTGGCTGGCGTCCATCAGGAACTGCCGAGTCCGCCGGTCGGAGGCAGCCAGTTCGGCCAGCGCGCTGTCGACGTTGGCCAGCAACCGGTTCAACGCCTCGCCCACCACACCGACCTCGCTGTCGGGATCGGTGTAGCGCGCCTGCACCCGTGCGGTGATGCGGTGATCGTCGGCGTCCAGCCGCAGCGTGGCCACCTTGGCCGCGGTCGACGCGACCCGGCGCAGCGGCCGCAAGGCGTACCGGACCACCATGACCGTGCCCAAGGCCGTCACCACCAGCGCGACGACGATGATCACCGCCAGCGTCATCGTCTTGCGGGCGATCACCTGGTTGGCGCTGTCCAGCGACACCCCGCACACCAGGAAGTCGCCGTCACTGGACTGCTCGGCGGCCATCCGGTAGGCGCCCAGCTCGGGCAGCTTCACCGTCCGCGGCCCGGACCGGGACCAGTCCACGTCGTCCAGTGCGGCCACCACCGCGCGCGGCGCGGGCCGCGGTTCCCCGTCGGAGAACACCGCCGACTGCACCACCTCGCCGTCGTGCACGACCGCGATGAGATTGCCCGGGGCCTGCCCGACGAACGCCGACAGGGCATCGCCGTCGATCACATGCCCGTCGTCATCCTGCTTGAGCTGGAACTTGTGGAACGAATGACTGAACGCCGCCAGTGAGCGCGACAACTCGGTATCGCCCATGGTCCCCACGTAGGTGCGCAGGCTGTACACCGACAGCACGCCGACCGCCAGCAGCACGACGGTGACGATGGCCGTCACACCGAGCACCAACTGCCGGCGCAGCGACCGGGGCCACCAGATCACGCCGGATCGCTGGACGGCCGCAACATGTAACCCACGCCGCGCACCGTGTGGATCATCGGCGCACGGTCGGTGTCGACCTTCTTACGCAGATACGAGATGTAGAGATCGACGATGCTGGACTTGCCGCCGAAGCCGTAGTTCCACACCCGGTCCAGAATCTCGGCGCGGCTGATAGCCCGGCCCGGATTGCGCATCAGGTACCGCAGCAGTTCGAACTCCGTGCCGGTCAGCGCGATCGGGACGCCGTCCCTGGTGACGTCGCGGCTGGCACCGTCGAGCTTGAGATCGCCGACCGTCAACACCTCGTCGGCGGGCGGGGTGGTGTGGCTGGACCGGCGCAGCAGTCCGCGCAGCCGGGCCACCAGCTCCTCCAGGCTGAACGGCTTGGTCATGTAGTCGTCGGCACCGGCGGTCAGGCCGGACACCCGGTCGAGCACCGAATCCCTCGCGGTGAGGAACAGGGTCGGGGTGTAACCCTGCGCTTCCCGCACCCGCTGCAAGATCTGCATGCCGTCGATATCGGGCAGCATGATGTCGAGCACCACCACATCGGGTTCGGTCTCGTCGAATTTGGCCACCCCGTCTTTGCCGTTGTGCGCCACGTCCACAACCCAGCCCTCGTAGTGCAGAGCCATCTTGACCAGATTGGTCAGCGCCGGCTCGTCGTCCACCAGCAGCACCCGGATGGGCGACCCGTCGGCGCGATGGATCTTGGGCAGCTGGCCCAGGATCGCCTGGCGGGGCTGGTGGGTACGAGGAGGTAGCGACATCGTGGCCATACACCCATTCTGCGGATCGTGCAGGGTACTGTCACGGACTTCATAGCGAGTTCTTAGATGTTACAACGATATGACTCACATCACTTTGCCCCAGGTCGAGTGACACGCGACGAAACAATCTGCGGTACAAAACCTTTCACAGCACAATGAAAGACATCACACAGCAGAAGATTTGGGTTCGATATGCAAGTCCGGATCTTCCTTGACCGTCCGTCAGCACGATAAATACTCTCGCCCTTAGCAATTGCCTGCAGTTCATCGTAAAGATCTGCACGGCAAGCTATTTCGTTTCAACGGCGACAAAGACGTCGTTTGTGCCCACATTCCCGCGATGGAGTTTTCACATGCGACAAACAATTCTGCGGTATGACCTACCCGCCTCACTGGTGGTGTTCCTGGTCGCCTTGCCGCTATCCCTGGGTATCGCGGTCGCCTCCGGTGCACCGGTGTTGGCCGGTCTGATCGCCGCCGCCGTCGGCGGCATCGTCGCCGGCGCGCTGGGCGGTTCGCCCCTGCAGGTGAGCGGTCCCGCCGCCGGCCTCACGGTGATCGTCGCCGGCCTGGTGGCCGAGTTCGGCTGGAAAGTCACCTGCGCCATCACCGTGTGCGCCGGCGTGCTGCAGGTGCTGTTCGGCCTGAGCCGCATCGCCCGCGCGGCGCTGGCCATTTCCCCCGTCGTCGTGCACGCGATGCTGGCCGGTATCGGTGTCACCATCGCGCTGCAGCAGGTGCACGTGCTGCTCGGCGGGAGCTCGCACAGCTCGGCCTGGGCCAACGTGTCCGAACTGCCCGGCCAGCTCTTCGCCGCGCACGGCCCCGGACTGTTCCTCGGTGCGCTGGTGATCGCGATCCTGGTGGGCTGGCGCTGGGTGCCCGCAGGTATCCGCAAGGTGCCGGGCCCGCTGGTCGCCATCGTGGGCGTGACGGCGCTGTCGGTGCTGCTGCCCTTCGACGTGGCCCGGATCAAGCTGGACGGCTCGCTGCTGGACGCCTTGGCGCTGCCCAGCCTGCCCGACGGCAACTGGGGCGCCTTCGCCACCGGCGTGCTGACGGTGGCCCTGATCGCCAGTGTGGAGAGCCTGCTGTCGGCGGTGTCGGTGGACCGCATGCACACCGGCCCGCGTACCAACTTCGACCGTGAACTCATCGGGCAGGGCGCGGCCAACATCGCCTCGGGCGCCGTCGGCGGCCTGCCCGTCACCGGTGTCATCGTGCGCAGTTCCACCAACGTCGCCGTCGGCGCCAAGACTCGGGCCTCGGCCATCCTGCACGGGGTGTGGATCCTGGTGTTCGCCATCCCGTTCGCCGGCTTGGCGCAGCTGATCCCGTCGGCCGCGCTGGCCGGACTGCTCATCGTCATCGGCGTGCAACTGGTCAAGCTCGCACATATCGAAACCGCCCGTCGCACAGGCGATCTCGCGGTCTATCTGGTCACCATCCTGTGCGTGGTGTTCCTGAACCTGCTGGAGGGTGTGCTGATCGGGCTGGCGCTGGCCGTCGCGCTGACGGTGTGGCGGGTGGTCCGCGCCAAGATCGCCGCCGAAGAGGTGTCGGAGAACCACTGGCGCGTCGACATCGAGGGCTCGTGCACCTTCCTGTCGCTGCCACGACTGACCAGCGTGCTGGGCTCGATCCCGGAAGGTACGAGCGTCAGGGTCGAGCTGTCCGTCGACTTCATCGACCACGCCGCACACGAGGCCATCGAGCAGTGGCGTCACCAGCACGAGGCGACCGGCGGCAGCGTGCACATCCACGATGTCGGTGCCGTCGAGATGAACAGTGCGATCGACGGACCGCCGGAGCGCGCCTTCACCCCGTTCGACAAGCGCTCGGGTGTGGTGCCGTGGAGCTCCTGGCAGGAGAAGCAGGCGCCGTCGGTGCTGGACGGCCTGGCCACCTACCACCGCAGGACCGCGCCGGTGCTGCTCCCGCACCTCAAGGAGCTGGCCGATGAGCAGCAGCCGGAAACGCTGTTCCTCACCTGCGCGGACTCCCGGGTGGTGCCCAACGTCATCACCAGCAGCGGCCCCGGCGACCTGTTCACCGTCCGCAACGTCGGCAACATCGTCCCGGCCGGGCAGAAGGATGCCTCGGTGGAGGCGGCCATCGCCTTCGCGGTGGACCAGCTCGGCGTGTCCTCGATCGTGGTGTGCGGGCACTCCAGCTGCGGCGCGATGAAGGCACTGCTGCACGGCGCACCGGACGACGCACACCTGAAATCCTGGCTGGCGCACGGCAACCCGACGCTCGAGACGTTCGGCGACGGCGGCCATCCGGTCGCCCGGTCGGCGGCGGCGGCCGGCTTCGGCCGGGTGGACCAGCTGTCGATGGTGAACATCGCGGTGCAGGTGCAGACCCTGTCGCAGCATCCTCTGGTCGCCGGCCGGCCCGGCATCGAGGTGATCGGGTTGTTCTACGACATTGCCAGCGCCGGCGTACTGCGGGTCACCCCCACCTACGTCGAGACCCTGGTCGGCGCGGCCTGACCTGGTGACTTCGGCGCGCTTACCCGCGGTGACCGCGGGTGAGCGCGCCGAACTCGCTGTCGGGGGAACCGTGGCCGCTCCCGCGGCGTCAGAACCGATGTGCTCGACGATCTGCTCCGTAGACACGACGGCGTCATCACCCTCGGCCAGGCCAAGGCCTGCGGACTCAGCGCGGATAGCGTCCAACGCCTCGTCGCATCCGGACACTGGCGGCGGTGTGCACGCGGCGTCTATTTCGTCGACGACCGCCCCTTCACTGACGCGGCCCGAATCCGTTCTGCCGTCTGGGGATACGGCAACCATGCCGCCGCGTCCGGTCTCGCGGCGGCCTGGTGGCACGGCCTGACCCGCTTCACTCCCGAGGTCACCGAGGTCACCGTGCCGAGGAATAGTCACGGCAGACGACGGGCCGGGTGCCGGGTGCGTCGGCGGGATCTCGCCCCAGCCGACCTGGTGTACTGCCGCGGGCTCTGTGTGACGGCGTTACCGTTGACCGTCGTGGAAGCGGCCGCCCGGCCCGGCGGCGGGGCCGCCGTCATGGACACCGCCCTACAACGGGGTTCGCAGCTGCGCGAACTCTGGCAGGCGCACCTGCGCAACAAGGGCCGGTATGGCTCGCCGTCGTCCAGACGGATGCTCTACGCCGCCCAAGACGGCGCACGGTCGGAAGCCGAGCGGCTGGTGGTCAAGGCGCTGCGCGCGGCCTGTATCACCGGCTGGCTGACCAATCATCCGGCAGGTCCGTACCTGATCGACATCGCGTTTCCCGACCACGGCGTGGCCATCGAGATCGACGGCTGGGCCTTCCACAGCGACCCCGAGAAATTCCGGAATGACTGGCGCCGACAGAACTACTTGATCTTGAACCGCTGGCAAGTGCTGCGGTTCACCTGGCTGGACATCACCGCCTACCCCGAACGTGTCATCGGGACCATTCGTTCGGCGATTTCGGCGCGCTGACACGCGGTGAGCGCGGGTAAGCGCGCCGAACTCGCTGTCGTCAGAGGCGGCGGCCCGCCATCCCCTCCAGGCGGCGGATCCGGTCCTCGATCGGCGGGTGGGTGGAGAACAGCTTGCCGATCTTCTCCCCCGCCCGGAACGGGTTGGCGATCATCAGGTGCGCCTGGTCGGCCAGCTGCGGCTCGGGCGGCAGCGGCGCGGCCTGCACGCCGTAGGCGATCTTGCGCAGCGCGCTGGCCAGCGCCAGCGGGTCACCGGTCAGCTCGGCGCCGGACTGGTCGGCCTGGTACTCCCGCGACCGGGACACCGCCAGCTTCACCACCGTCGCGGCGATCGGGCCGAGCAGCGAGACCAGCAGCAGGGCAAACGGATTGGCGCCGCCCTCGCGGTTCCCGCCGAACATGCCCGCGAACATGGCGATATTGGCCAGTGCGGTGATCACCGAGGCCAGGGCGCCGGCCACACAGGAGATCAGGATGTCGCGGTTGTACACGTGCGACAGCTCGTGGCCCAGCACGGCGCGCAGTTCACGCTCGTCGAGGATGCGCAGGATTCCGGTGGTGCAGCAGACCGCGGCATTGCGCGGGTTGCGCCCCGTGGCGAACGCGTTGGGCGCATCGGTGTCGCTGATGTACAGCCGGGGCATGGGCTGGCGCGCGGTGGTCGCCAGTTCGCGCACGATCCGGTACATCGCCGGTGCCTGCATCTCGGTGACGGGCTGCGCGTGCATGGCCCGCAACGCCATCTTGTCGCTGTTGAAGTAGACGTAGGCGTTCATGCCGACCGCGAACAGCACCGACAACCACAGGATGGACGGGTTACGGAACAGCGACCCGATGAACACGATCAGCGCCGACATACCGACCAGCAGCGCGAACGTCTTCATCCGGTTGGCATGTGGATGCCAGGTCATCGGTTTCCCTTCCTACGAGAGTCGTCGCAACATGTAACGCCGCTCAGCCCCCGCAGGTTCCTGCGCACCCGCTCAGCCGTGCCGGTTGACCGTGTAGTCCACCAGCGTCGCCAACGCGGCCCTCCCCGGCCCGTCCGGCAACAGGGCCAGCTCGGCACGGGCCTGGCGGGCGTACTCGGCGACCGCCTCCTTGGCCCGCGTCATGCCCGCCGACCGGCGCAGCAGCGCCAGCGCCTCGGCCACCTCCGCATCGTCGTCGACGGGCCCGGCCAGCAGCACCCGCAGCCGGTCGCCGTCGGCGCCGGGTTCCCGCAGGGCGTACAGCACCGGCAGGGTGTGCACCCCTTCCCGCAGGTCGGTTCCGGGCAGCTTGCCCGATTCGTCGGGATCGCTGTCGATGTCGATGATGTCGTCGGAGATCTGGAAGGCCGTGCCGACGATGCCGCCGAGGCGGGCCAGCCGCTCGATCTGCTCCTCGCCGGCGCCGGAGAAGGTGGCCCCGAACCGGCCCGACGCGGCGATCAGGCACGCCGTCTTCTCGTAGACCACCTTCAGGTAGTGCTCCACCTCGTCGGCGCCCGTCACCGCGCCGCGGGTCTCCCGCATCTGGCCGGTGACCAGCTGGGCGAACGTGTCGGCGATCACCCGCACCGCGTCCGGGCCCAGCCGCGACACCAGCCGCGACGCCGTCGCGAACAGGTAGTCACCGGCCAGGATGGCGATGTTGTTGCCCCAGCGGGCGTTGGCGCTGTCCGCGCCGCGGCGGACCTGGGCCTCGTCCATGACGTCGTCGTGGTACAGGGTGGCCAGGTGCACCAGCTCGATCACCGCACCCGCGATGGCCACATCGGGGTGGTCCGGCTGCGGTCCCAGCGACGCCGAGAGCACCGTGAACAGCGGCCGGAAGCGCTTACCGCCGGCCTGGAACAGGTGCTGGACGGCCTCGGCCATCAGCTCATCGGCTTTGCCCAGCTCGGTGGACATCAGATCCTCGACGCGGGCTACCCCCTCGCGCACCCGTGCGGCAAACTCCGGATCCCCGAAGTCCACCCCCGCCACCACGCTCGCCGGTGTCCTCATTCGTCCAACATACTGTGAGGCGTTATGAGGCGAGCAGATGTGGTTGTCGTCGGGGCCGGGCCGGCCGGTTCCTCGGCGGCCGCATGGGCCGCCCGCGCGGGGCGGGACGTGCTGGTCATCGACTCGGCGCAGTTCCCGCGCGACAAGGCCTGCGGCGACGGGCTGACGCCGCGCGCGGTCGCCGAGCTGGAACGACTCGGGCTGGGGGGCTGGCTGGACGGCCGGATCCGGCACCACGGTCTGCGGATGTCCGGATTCGGGGCCGACGTCGAGATCCGCTGGCCCGGACCGTCGTTCCCGTCCACCAGCAGCGCGGTGCCGCGCACCGAACTGGACGACCGCATCCGCATGGCCGCCGCGGACGAGGGCGCCAAGATGCTGTTGGGCACCAAGGTGGTTGACGCCCAGCGTGACTCGCGAGGGCGGGTGACCGCGCTGGTGCTCGCCGACGGCACCGAGATCGCGGCCGGCACCGTCATCGTCGCCGACGGTGCGCGCTCGACGCTGGGCCGCGTGCTGGGACGGCGCTGGCATCAGGACACCGTCTACGCGGTGGCCATCCGCGGTTATGTCTCCAGCCCGCGCGCCGACGAACCGTGGCTCACATCACACCTCGAATTGCGTTCCCCCGAAGGCGATGTGCTGCCCGGCTACGGCTGGATCTTCCCGCTGGGCAACGGCGAGGTGAACATCGGGGTGGGCGCCCTGGCCACCGCGAAGCGGCCCGCCGATGTCCGGCTGCCGCGGCTGATGTCCTACTACGCCGGATTGCGGCGGGAGGAATGGGGTTTCCCCGCCGAGCCGCGCGCCGGCCTGTCCGCGCTGCTGCCGATGGGCGGTGCGGTATCCGGTGTGGCCGGACCCAATTGGATGCTGATCGGCGACGCGGCCGCATGCGTCAACCCGCTCAACGGGGAAGGCATCGACTACGGGCTGGAGACCGGGCGGCTGGCCGCCGAACTGCTGGACTGCGGTGACCTGTCCGCCGCGTGGCCCGCCGTGCTCACCGAGCATTACGCGCGCGGGTTCTCGGTGGCGCGACGGCTGGCCCTGCTGCTGACCTATCCGCGGTTCCTGCCTGCGACGGGCCCGCTGGCGATGCGTTCGGACTTCCTGATGACCGTCGCGGTGCGGGTGATGGGCAACCTGGTCACCGACGAGGACGAGGACTGGATCGCCCGGTTGTGGCGGACCGCCGGCCGGGCCTCACGCCGGCTGGATCAGCGCAAGCCGTTCAGCTGAGCGGCCCCAAAACGCCACGTTCTGCGGCGTGTCACTGTGCAGACACGGCCGCTCGCGTGATGGTCAGCGGTACTCGCAGAGGTAGGCGGTCTGCACGTCGGTGCGAACCCCGAACGAGCTGTCGGCCGGCACGGTGAACTGTGTTCCGGCGGCGAAGGTTTCCCACTCGTCGCGGCCGGGCAGCTTGACGGTCAACGCGCCGGAGACGACATGCATGATCTCCACCGACGAGGTGCCGAACTCGTATTCGCCGACCGCCATCACGCCGACGGTCGCGGGCCCGTCGGCCGTCGCGAAGGCGATCGATGCGACGTCACCGTCGAAATACTCGTTGACCTTGAACAACACCGCTCCTCAGTTTTCCGATGAGCGGCCAGGATACCTACACCACGAACTTGAGCACGCCCAGGATCCCCTGCTCGTCGGCGGGCACCCGGACGCACTCGTCCAGCGCGGACCGCAGCGCATCGGCGTCGATCTCGGTGCCGATAAACACCAGCTCGGTCCCGGCCCGGCGGGTGCGCTCGAAGCGCACCGAGCCGCCGACCAACTGCAGCAGGTACCGGTGCGCCGGGCCGAAGTCCACGAAACCCTTTGCGCGGTACAGCCCTTGGGGCCGGTCGCGCAACAGGTTCATGAACAACCGCGGATTGAGCGCGGTGTCACACCGGAATTCGATGCTCTGATAGGCCGGATGGTCATGGTCGTGATGCTCGTCGTGCAGCAGCTCGTCGAAGGACATCTGCGCGCGCGGCGGCCGGGGTGCCGGGTCGATCAACAGCCGGGGGTCGACCTTGGCGAAATCGGTGGCCACGACCGGCGCCACCGGGTTGAGCGCCCGCACCGTCCCGCGCACCGCCTCGAGGTCCTCGGCGACCGACACCTTGTTCAGCACGATCAGGTCGGCGACGCGCGCGCCGTGCTCCAAGCCGGTGGGCGCGACGGCGTCGACCACCAGCACCAGGCCGGCGTAGTGAAACCTGTTGTCGTCCACCGCCATGATGGTCCGGGCCAGTGCGGGTGGCTCGGCGACACCGCTGGCCTCCACCACGATCAGGTCCAGCCGGGGTTTCACCGCCGCCAGCTTGCCGAGCATCTCGGCCACCTCGCCGTCGTCGGTGACACAGCAGATACAGCCGTTGGCCAGCGAAGCCATCGCGTCCACCTGGCCGGCGACCAGCATCGCGTCGATGTTGACGGCGCCGAAGTCGTTGACCAGAGCGCCGATTCGCGCACCGGAGCCGTTGCGCAGCAGATGGTTGAGCAGGGTCGTCTTACCGGCGCCGAGGTGGCCGGCGACGGCCAGCACGGGAACACTCACGCCTGTCCGCCTCAGTCGACGGGCGGTTTCACCGCCGCATGCAGCGCGACGATGCCGCCGGTCAGGTTGCGCCAGCGCACCGAGCCCCAGCCGGCCTCGGCGATCCGGCCGGCCAGCGCGGCCTGGTCGGGCCACGCCCGGATCGACTCGGCCAGGTACACATAGGCATCCGGGTTGCTGGACACCGCAGACGCCATCGCCGGCAGCGCCTTCATCAGGTACTCCTTGTACACCGTCGCGAAGGCCCGGTTGGTCGGGGTGGAGAATTCGCACACCACCAGCCGTCCGCCGGGGCGGGTCACCCGGGCCATCTCCCGCAGGCCGGCCACGTGGTCGACGACGTTGCGCAAGCCGAAGCTGATGGTCACCGCGTCGAACACCCCGTCGGCGAACGGCAGCGCGGTGGCGTCCGCACCCACCTTCGGCACCGCCCGCCCCTTGCCCGCGGCCAGCATGCCGACCGAGAAATCGGCCGCCACGCACCACGCGCCCGAGGCCGCCAGCTCCACCGTCGACACCCCGGTGCCGGCCGCCAGGTCCAGCACCGTGTCCCCCGGCCCGATGCCCAGCGCCGCCCGCGTCTGCCGCCGCCAGAACCGGTCCTGCCCCAGCGACATGACCGTGTTGGTCAGGTCGTAGCGGCGAGCCACGGCGTCGAACATCGACGCCACCTCGTGTGGGTCTTTCTCCAGCGTCGCGCGGTTCACCGCACCAAAACTACCTGTGAGTCTCGTGCTTGCGGGAATGGCCTCGACGGTGGCGGCCTTGAAAACGATCAGGTGCAGGAAAGAAGAGAGGGACGATATGACGGAGAAAGTCTGGTTCATCACGGGGGCGTCGCGGGGCTTCGGCCGGGAATGGGCGATCGCCGCCCTGGAGCGCGGTGACAAGGTGGCCGCGACGGCCCGCGACACCGCCACGCTGGACGACCTGGCGGACAAATACGGTGACGCGCTGCTGCCGCTGCGCCTGGACGTCAACGACCGGGCGGCCGACTTCGCGGCGGTCGGGCAGGCCCACGACCGGTTCGGCCGGCTCGACGTGGTGGTCAACAACGCCGGGTACGGGCAGTTCGGCTTCATCGAGGAGCTGTCGGAGGCCGAAGCCCGCGACCAGATCGAGACGAACGTGTTCGGTGCGCTGTGGGTGACCCAGGCCGCGCTGCCCTACCTACGGGCGCAGCGCAGCGGGCACATCATCCAGGTGTCCTCGATCGGCGGCATCACGGCCTTCCCGCTGGTGGGCATCTACCACGCCTCCAAATGGGCGCTGGAGGGCTTCTCCCAGTCGCTGGCGCAGGAGGTGGCGCCGTGGGGCATCCACGTGACGCTCATCGAACCGGGCGGCTTCTCCACCGACTGGGCCGGCTCGTCGGCCAAACACGCGACGCCGCTGCCGGATTACGACGAGGCGCGGGAGGCCGCCCAGCGGGCCCGCGCCACGCGCACCTCGAAGTCCGGTGACCCGAAGGCGTCGGCCGCGGCGGTGCTCAAGATCGTCGACGCGGAAGAGCCGCCGCTGCGGGTGTTCTTCGGCGAGCTGCCGCTGTCCCTGGCCAAGGCCGACTACGAAAGCCGGCTCAGGACGTGGGAAGAATGGCAGCCGGTGGCCATCGAGGCCCAGGGCTAGGTCGAACTCAGGCGGCCGCGCGCCGGCGCAGACCGATGACCGCCTCGTAGTGGCCCAACAGTTCGTCGCAGACCGCGGGCCAGGTGCGGGCGAGCACGCTGCGCCGGGCAGCCGCCGAATAGCGGGCCCGCTCGGCTATCAGGTGGTCGACGGCGCCGGGCAGCCGGGTCTCGAATTCATCGACGCCCAGCAGCAGGCCGGTGTGCATCGGGGTGACCAGGTCGCGGGGCCCGCCGGCGTTCGGCGCGATCACCGGAAGGCCGGAGGCCATCGCCTCTTGCACGGCCTGGCAGAAGGTTTCGTGTTCACCGGGGTGTACGAACACGTCCATGCTGGCGTAGGCGGTGGCCAGCTCGGCGCCGAAGAGCGCCCCGGTGAACACCGCGCGGGGCATCAGGTTCGCCAGCTTGGACCGGTCGACACCGTCGCCGACGATCACCACCTGCAGATCGTCGCGGGCGGCCAATCCGGCCAGCCGTTCCACGTGCTTCTCCGGGGCCAGCCGGCCGACGAACCCGACGATCGGCAAGCCGGCGGGTGAGAGCCTGCGCCGCAGCGCCTCGTCGCGGGCCGACGGCACGAAACCGGTGATGTCGACACCGCGGCCCCACTTGTGCAGCCGCGGAATACGATGGGCCGCAAGGTCTTCCATTGCCGCGGTGGATGGCGCCAGGGTACGGTCGGCCTTGCTGTGCAGCCGCCGGGTCCACGTCCAGGACGCCCGGGACAGCATGCCGACCCCGTAGCTCTGGGCGAACCCGGCGACATCGGTCTGGAACACCGCCACCGTCGGCACACCCAGGTGTCGGGCGGCGTGCACCCCACCCCAGCCCAGCAGCGCGGGCGAGGCCAGGTGCACCACGTCGGGATCGAATCCGCGCAGCACGTTGACGATTCGCGGGCGGGGCACGCCCAGCGGCAGCGAGGTGACCTTCGGGAACATCATCGACGGCACCCGATGGATGCGGACGCCGTCGTGCACCCGGTCGGCCGGCGCCTGGCCGCGGGGGGTGTCGGGGGCGATGACGATGACCTCGTGACCGGTGCGGCGGAGGTGCTCGATCACCCGAAGCACCGAGTTGGTGACGCCGTTGACATTCGGGAGGAAGGATTCGGCAACGATTGCAACGCGCACGAGCCCACTGTCGCAGCGGCGGTTGACCACGCGGTTGCGTGCCGGCATATGGCGTGCGAACAGCGCGACAGCGGTACGGTTGCCCTGTGCGTCGATGGTTGGTGGTGCTGGCTTCGTTGACGCTGCTGACCGGGGTCGGGTGCGCCAGGCAGGTCAGCGGCGCCGCGCGGCCCGATCCGGTGCGACCGATGACCGAGGTGAGCAAGGACGGATTCGGTGTGGTTGCGGGATTCCCGGAGGCGCCGGCCCGGATCGAGATCTTCACCGAGCCGCAGTGCACCCACTGCGCCGACCTGCAGCACGACTTCGGGGACGCCATCCGCTACTACATCGGCGTGGGGGCGCTGCAGGTCACCTATCGGCCGATGACCTTCCTGGACCAGGACGGCAATCACCATTCCGAACGGGTCGCCAACGCGTTGTTCCTGGCCGGCGCCGGCAAGCACACCCCGGCCGTCGCCTTCCAGCGGTTCGTCGAGGAGCTGTGGGCCAATCAGGATCCCGGCGGGAAAGGCCCCACCGACGACGAACTGGCCGCGATGGCCCGTAAGGCGGGCGTGCCCGACGAGCAGGCCCAGCAGATGGCCGCCGGCGACGCGGCGGTCGACGCACAGGCGATGGAGGACATGAACTTCGAGTTCCTCTACGAGATCGACCCCACCGGCACCGGGACACCGACCGTCTACGACCTCAACAAGGACCGCAAGGTCGACATCTTCGACGACGACTGGCTCAAGAAGTTGTTGGACTCGGCGTGACGCGCCGGGCCACCACCTCGACCGCGACCAGCGCGGCGCCCGCGATCAGCCAGCCCAGCACCGCGATGGATCCGGCCGGGACGATCGCCAGCGCGGCGTTGCGGTGCTGCACCCGGACCAGGTCGGGATCGGTCTTGTCGTACTCGACGTAGATGCGCATGCCGTTCTCCAGCTCCGACGGGTAGAGCACCCCGAGTTCGGGTCGGTAGGTGACGCGGTCGGGGGTGACGAATTCGATGGTCGAGCGGCGCGGGCCGGCGTCGAGCACCTCGGCGGCGGCCACCCCCATATTGCGTTCGATCTGCCGGTCGTTGACCCAGGCGCCGATCACCAACAGCACCGACTGGAACGTCACCAGCGCGGCCGCGAGCACGATACCGACCCGGACGCGGCGCACCACCCGCTGCGCCCTGGTTTCGGTACCGTCGCCAAGCAGGTGCGGAATCATGCTGCGCCACAAGGCTTCCAGCCGTCGGGCCCAGGTCGGCACTAGAGCGCCGCCCTGATCGACGCGTGCAGCGCCCGCAGCGACGACCGGTCGGCCTTCACCTCCAGCACCCGCATCCCGTCGTACGGTTGCGCCAGCGCGCCGGCCAGGTCGTCGACCTCGATCTGGGCACTGTCGACGTGGTAGGCGCGGCACAGCGCACCGACGTCCACATCGTGCGGGGTGCCGAAGATCCGCGAGGACACGTCGGAGAACCGGGGATCACCCTGTTCGAGCAGTTCGAAGATGCCGCCGCCGTTGTCGTTGGACACCACGATGGTCAGGTTCTTCGGGCGCGGCTCGGTGGGCCCGACCAGCAGCCCGGAGCTGTCGTGCACGAAGGTCAGATCGCCGATCAGCGCGATGGTCTTGCGCGGCGGCTCGCCACCGCGGTCATGCGCCAACGCGGCCCCGATGGCGGTGGAGACCGTGCCGTCGATACCGGCGACGCCGCGGTTGGACCGCACCCGCACGCCCGGTGCGGCCAGTCCGACCAGCGCCATGTCGCGAACCGGGTTGGACGCGCCGAGCACCAGCTGGTCACCGTCGGCCAGGGCGTCGGCCACCGCGGCGGCGACGTGCAGGCCGGTGGTCAGTGGGTGCTGTTTCAGCTGGCTGTGCACCGCGGCCAGGGTGCGCCGGTGGATTTCGGCGCAGCGGCGCAGCCAGCCCGCCTCGGGTGCCCCGGTGGTGACCGCGCGGGTGCCGGTGGCCTGCGAATTGCCGGACACGTCGGGCCAGCGCGGTCCGGTGGTCAGCGCGAAGACCGGCACCGCGGGATCGGCCAGCAGCGCCGACACCGGGCGGTGCAGGGTGGGCCGGCCCAACATGATGACCTGCTTGGGGTGCAGCAGCGGCAGGGCCAGCGGATGTAACGGGTTCGCCGGCGCCGGCGCCGTGGGCTCGGCCACGGTGGGCAGCGCGGCCAGGTTGGGATGCACGCCGGCGCCGTGCCCGGCGATCACCACGGTGTCCGGGGTCAGGTCGATGTCCAGCGGCTGGTCGAAGCTGACCGGCGGGGTGTAGGTCCACGGTTTGCCGTCCGGCCGTCCGGCCGGCGTCTGGTCGTGGTGGTCGTCGGCATCGGGGACCAGCGGTTCGCGCAGCGGGATGTCGAACTGCACGGGGCCGGCGTTGGCGGTGCGCGCGCCGGTGGCGGCGACCAGCACCCGGCAGGTGGCCGAGCGCCACTGGGCGTTCAGGGCGGCCAGGTCGGTCTCGGAGCGGTGCTCGGCCAGCCCCAGGCTGATGTTGGCCCGCACCTGGCTACCGAAATAGCCGAGCTGCTCCATGGTCTGGTTGGCGCCGGTGCCCAGCAGTTCGTAGGGCCGGTTGGCGCTCAGCACGATCAGCGGCACCCGGGCGTAGTTGGCCTCCACCACCGCGGGCCCGAGGTTGGCCACCGCCGTGCCGGAGGTCATCGCGATGCACACCGGGGCCATCCCGCCGCCGACCGCCAAGCCGATGGCCAGATATCCGGCGGTGCGTTCGTCGATCCGGACGTGCAACCGGATCCGCCCGGCGCGGTCGGCGTCGTGCAGGGCGAAGGCCAGCGGCGCGTTCCGTGAACCGGGGCACAAGACCACGTCACGCACGCCGCCGCGAATGAGCTCGTCGACGACGACGCGCGCCTGGGTCGTCGAGGGGTTCACCACGTCAGCCTATGCCCGGCCGACCGGGGCGGCCTCGATGGGCAACTCCGTGCGGCCTTCCCCGAAGAACTCCAGGATGGCGGTGTTGACCGTGTCGGGCTGCTCGATGAAACCGAGGTGCCCGGCGTCACCGATCTCCAGGTACCGGCCGCGCGGAATCGCGTCGGCCACCTCCCGGCCCAGGTGCGGCGGCATGACGACGTCATCGGTGAACCCGATGACCAGCACCGGTGCCGTGATGCTCTGGTAGGCGGGCAGCCGGTTGGTCTTCGGGGCGACGTCCAGCTGGCTGCGCAGCCCGGGCGTGGGCTTGGTGGGCCACATGGTGAACATCTCGGCCCAGTCCATCACCGCGCGGTCGTCGTTGAGGGTCTTGGGCGAGAAGCTCTCCAGCAATCGGATCTTGGCGTCGTAGGCCGGTGGCAGCGCGATGCCGGCCGCGGCCAGTTCGCGTTCGGCGGTGCTGAAGAACTCCCTGGCCTTGTCGTGCCTGCCGCGGGTGGCCATCACCACAGCCTGGGTGACGAGGTCCGGGCGGGCCAGCATCAGTTCCTGCGCGATGAAGGAGCCCATGGAGACCCCGACGACCCGCACCGGGCCGCCGACGACGTCGTCGATCAGTTTGGCGGTGTCGGCGACCACCTGTTCGGTGGTGAAGCCGCTGGCGTTCTCGGTGGCACCGATGCCGCGATTGTCGAAGGTGATGACGCGGTAGCCGGCGCGCCGGAACGCGGGTACCTGATGCAGGTGCCAGGTGCGACCGGCGCCGCCACGGCCGGCGATGAACAGGACGGGATCACCGCTACCGCGGTCGTCGTAAGCCAGGTTCACCCGGCCGACCCTACTTGCGGGCGCGCACCTTCTTGATGGCCTGGTCCCACAGCAGCAACGTGGTGGCCTTCAGGGCGGTGGGTTTCAACAGCTCGCGCGACATCAGGGCGGTGGCCGACGCCTTGGTCGCGGTGGACGCCTTCGAGAAGTGCCCGGAGTCGAACGGGGGCTGCGGGTCGTACTCCATGGACAACTGGATGGCCTTGGCCCGGTCCTCCCCCGCGATCTCGGCCGCCAGCCACAACCCGAGGTCGATACCCGCCGACACACCGGCGCAGGTCACCACGTCGCCCTGGTGCACGATCCGCTCGTCGCCGACCGGCTCGACACCGAAGGTGCGCAGCGCGGGCAGGGCGGCCCAGTGCGAGGTGGCCCGCTTGCCGTCCAGCACACCCGCGGCGGCCAGGATGATCGAGCCGGAGCACACCGATGCCGTCCACGTCGCGGTGCGGTGGGCCCGGCGCACCCAGTCCAGCAGGGCCTGATCGCGGGTCTGCTCCACGGTGCTGAATCCCCCCGGGATGAGGATCACGTCGGGCGAGGGGGTCTCGCCGAAGGAATGCGTCGCGCCGACCACCAGCACCCCGGAGTCGGCGGTGATGGGTCCGGGTTCGTGCCAGACGAAGCGCACCTCGGCATCGGGCAGCCAGCGCAGTGACTCGTACGGGCCGATGAAATCGAGCGCGGTGAATCCGGGGTACAACACGATGGCGATCTGCATGACTTCTCCTCTACGAGAACGATTTACGGTATTGATCCGGGGAAACACCAACCCGCCGAACGAAGTTGCGGCGCAGCGTCTCGGCGCTGCCGAATCCGCAGCGGGCGGCGATCGCGGTGACGGTGTCGTCGGTTTCCTCCAGCTGACGGCGGGCGGCATCGGTCCGGATCCGCTCGACATACGCGCCGGGCGCCTCGCCGACCTCCTCGGTGAACAACCTGGTGAAGTGCCGCGGGCTCATCGCGGCCCGTTGTGCCAGGGACGAAATACTGTGTGCGGCGCCGGGTTCGGATTCGATGGCCTCCTGCACGTGGCGGATGGGCGCACGTTTGGCCCGCGGCATCCACACCGGCGCCGCGAACTGGGTCTGGCCGCCGGGGCGGCGCAGGTAGAGCACCAGCCACCGGGCGACCGTCTGGGCGGTCTCGGTGCCGTGGTCGTCCTCGACGAGGTGCAGGGCCAAATCGATGCCAGCGGTGACGCCGGCGGCCGTCCACACCTGATCGGAACTGCGCACGAAGATGGGCTCCGGGTCGACCGTGACATCGGGGTATTCGTCGGCCAGCCGCGGCGCGAACGCCCAATGCGTGGTGGCCGTGCAGCCGTCGAGCAGTCCGGCCTCGGCGGCCAGGAATGCTCCCGAGCAGACGGTGACGACGCGGCGGGCACTGCCGGCCGCGGTACGGATCCACTCGATGATGGCGGGGTTGCTGCGCGCTTCCTCGACGCCGAAGCCGCCGGGAATGACGACGGTGTCGATGGGCTCGCGGGGATCCGGCGCAGGCGCGGCGACGAACTCCAGCCCGGTCATGGTCGCGATCGGGCGCCCGTCCACCGAGATCAGCCGCACGTCATAACCATCCGCGCGCCGCTCGGCCGCGAGTTGCATGCTGGCGCCGGTGAACACGTCGAACGGCCCGACGACGTCGAGGCCCTGCACCCCGCCGAAACCGAGGATCACCACCGATCGGGTCACCGTCCCATCGTGACCGCCGGCGGCGATGGCGTCCAGGACATGGTCCCCACAGATCAGGACATGAGGTCAGAGCCGTTTGAGCCCGCGCATCACCTTGGTGAACGGGATCGTCGCCGCCAGCGCCTTCGTCGCGCTGCGCTGCAGCGTGGCTCCGTTGATCAGCACCATGTGCCGCACCCCGGCGTCACGCCACGCGGCGGCCTTGTCCAGCACCTCGGCGGGAGTGCCGACCAACCCGAGATCGCGCGTCAGCTCCGGGGTGACGCCCTTGATGTAGGACAGCGCGGTCTGTTCGTCCCACTCCTGCGGCAGTATGTCCTGCGCCCCGCTGAACCCCACACCCAGCGGGTGCTGCAGGCCGTGCTTGGCGAACATCTCGTCGGGTGCGGTCAGGCAGGCCGCCCGCATCACCTCCGCTTCGAGCGCGGCCTCCACCTCGCCGTCGGTGCGGCCGGTGATCACCGAGAGGCACAGCGCGGGGGTGATCGCCGCCGGGTCGCGTCCGGCGTCGGAGGCCGACGACCGCACCGCGTCGAGTCGCTGGGCATAGGTCTCGGGCGTGTGCGGGAACGCCGGGAAGTAGCCGTCGGCGTAGCGCCCCGCGATGCGCAGCATCCGCGGGCCGTGCGCGGCGATCCAGATCGGCGGCCAGGTGCCTCGGTAGGGCGCCAGATCGAAGAGCGCATTGCGCAGCGGGAAGTACGGGGAATCCCGGTTCACCAGTTCGCCGTGGGAGTTCCACAGCGTCCTGATGGTCGCCAGCGCCTCCTCGAACCGCGCCACCGGTTTGGACCAGTCCACCCCGTAGGGTTCGTTACCCTCCCGCTCCCCGGTGCCGATACCCAGGATGAACCGGCCCCTGGTCAGCCGGCTCATGGTGACGGCGCCCTGCGCGGTCACCGCGGGGTTGCGCCGCCCGGTGTCGGTGACACACACCCCGAGTCCCAGCCGGAACCTGTTGCGCGCGGCCAGATTTCCGAGCATGGTCCATGGCTCCAGGAATGCGTCGACCGACGGGCTCAGCCGCGCCATACCGCAGTATTCGGGTTTCCACAGGGCGCGCGGGAACAACGCGTTGAGATGGTCCGGAACCCAGAACGAGTCGGCCCGCGCCGCGACCGCACCCAGGTAATTGGCGCGGGTGAAGGTGTCCACCCGCGGTTTTCCGGCAACGGTGATGTCGAGTAGGCCGACCTGCATTCCAGTCATGACATTCAGCGTCGGCCGGCCGGCCGGCGCGGCATAGCGTAGTCGGGTACGCAATCGGTGTCGGTGCCGCGGGTGATGATCCGGCCATGCCGCGCTACACGTATCGCGCCGAGTGGTCCCCCGACGCCGGGAAGTACAACGGCCGGTTCGTGGTGCGCACCTCGCCCGTGCTGCACGGCAAGCTGATGGTGGAGGCGGCCGAGCAGCGGGTCTCGCTGAACCAGTGGGTGGTGCAGAAGCTGTGCGGCCGTCCGCCGTCGCTGGACGACCTGTTCTGAGCCGCACTCGAGTCCGGAAAGCGATATCGCATGCGATATCGCTTTCGGCAACCATGTGTCACCCGGAACTGGGGCACCGATACCCGGCCCATCACAGCAGCCGGTAGCACTCCCGCACCCGCTCGATCCACCACTGCCGCCGATCCGCCGGCACCGCCAACCCGGCCAACCGGGCCGGGTCGGGAACGACCGGGCCGACCGGAAGGAAGCCGTCGGTGGGCAACGCGACCTCCGCCACGTCCTCGACGAACAAGCCGCCGGTGCCCAGCCCGCAGGCGTGCGGCAACTCCGGTAGGCACGCCGCGGCCAGCAGACCGCGGGACATCCCGACCGCGGAATCCAGGGCACTCGACACCACCAGCGGGATGCCGACCGCCGCGGCGATGTCCAGCAGCCGGCCCACCCCACCGAGCGGGGCGACCTTGACCACCGCGATGTCGGCGGCCCGCATCCTGACCACCCGCAACGGATCGGTGGCCTTGCGGATCGACTCGTCGGCGGCCACCGGTACGTCGACCAGCCGGCGCAGTTGCGCGAGCTCTTCTGCGGTGGCACAGGGCTGTTCGAGGTACTCCAGCGGCCCGAGCGCGGCGGCCGCCCGCACCGCCTGCTCCAGCGTCCAGCCCCCGTTGGCGTCCACCCGCACGACGGGCACCAGGGCCCGCACCGCCGCCACCCGGGCGACGTCGTCGGCCAGGCTCTGGCCGGGCTCGGCGACCTTCACCTTGGCGGTCCGCGCCCCGGGGAACCGGGCCAGCACCTCGGGCACCTGCGCGGCGGGCACCGCGGGCACGGTCGCGTTGATCGGCACCCGGTCCCGTCGCGGCACCGGTGAATCCCCGTACGCCGCTTCGATTCCCGCCGACAGCCAGTGCGCGGCCTCGGGCGGCTCGTACTCCAGGAACGCCCCGAACTCACCCCAGCCCGCGGGCCCGTCGATCAGCGCCACCTCGCGCACGGTGATCCCGCGGAACCGCACCCGCATCGGCAGGGCGACGATGTGCAGCCGCTCCAGCAGGTCGTCGAGCGGCGCGTCAAACGGTGGCGCGATCGCGACCCTCCCAGTGTGGTTTGCGCAAGTCCTTCTTCATGATCTTGCCAGTCGGGTTGCGCGGCAGCGCCTCGAGGAAGTCCACCGTCTTCGGGCACTTGTAGGCGGCCAGGCGTTCCCGCGCCCAGGTGATCAGATCGTCGGCCGAAACCTCGCCGGCCTCCCCGACGGCCTCTTTGTCCAAGGCGACGACGGCCTTGACGGCCACACCCCACTTCTCGTCGGGAACGCCGAACACCGCGACCTCGGCCACCGCCGGGTGCTCGGCGAGCACCCGTTCCACCTCGATCGAGTAGATGTTCTCACCACCGGAGATGATCATGTCCTTGAGCCGATCCTCGACGAAGACGTAACCGTCGGTGTCGACCCGGCCGATGTCGCCGGTGCGGAACCAGCCGTCCGGGGTGATGGCCTCGGCGGTGGCCTCGGGCTTGTTCAGATAACCCTTCATCAACTGCGGTGTGCGGAACCACAATTCGCCTTGTTCACCAGTAGGCACATCCTCGCCGGTGTTCGGGTCGACCACGCGCAGTTCGGCCTCGGGGATCAGGGTGCCCGCGCTGACCAGACGCTCCTCGTTGCCGCTACGGTGATCGTCGGGCATCAACCGGGTGACCACGCCGCACACCTCGGTCAGCCCGTACACCTGGATGAACTCGGTGTCCGGCCAAGCCTGCAGCGCCCGCCGCAACAACGGCAACGGCATGGGCGACGCACCGTAGGCGTAGGTCTTGAGCGCCCCGAACAACTTCACCGCGTCCGGGCCGGTGTCGAGCACCTTGGCCAGCACGGCGGGCACCAGGAAGGTCCGGTTGGCCCCGGCGAGGATGCCGCCGGCCAGCGCGGCACCGTCGACGTCGCGGGTCATATAGCTGGGCACCCCGTTCTGCAGGCCGTACTGCATGTACGACGTGCCGCCCACATGGAACAACGGCATGGCGACCAGGTTCTTGTCACCGGGTTCGGCGGTCCAGCCGTCGAAGGCGTTGACGGTGTGGGCGACGACATTGGCCTGGGTCAGGGCGACCCCCTTGGGCCGGCCGGTGGTGCCCGAGGAGTACATCACGATGCACACGTCGTCGGGGGTGGCCTCCGGTGACCTGCCGACCGGGGTGGCCGCGGCCAGCATCGCCTCGTACCCGTCCTCCCCGTCGGGTTTGACCTCGACGATCTCGGTGACGGCCGGCAGCTTGTCGCGGATGCCCTCGACGGCCGGCATCAGTTCGGCACCCACGAACAGCAGGGTGGCGCCGGAATCGTTGATCACGTAATCCAATTCCTCGGCGGCCAGCCGGAAATTGATGATGGCGTTGGCCGCACCGAGCGACGCGGCCGCCAGGGTCGCCTCCACGCAGGCGGGGTGGTTCTTGTCCAGGAACGCGACGACGTCACCGCGCCCGACGCCGCGCGCCGCCAGCGCTCCGGCCAGCCGCCGGACCCGGTCGTCCCATTGCGACCAGGTCCAACTTCGCTGCAGATAGGTCACCGCCTCGGCATCGGGTTTGGTGGCCGCCCAATGCGCGACACGTTCATCGAGAAACCGGGGTGCGGGCAACTCTGACATGCCAGCAGCGTGCCACGACGGGTCCCGCACCAGCCGGTTTTCCGGCAAACCCGTTCGGTGCTCAGCTCACCGGGCCGGCCGCCCGGTGATGGCGCGGGAACTGGGCCACGACACCCGAACCGTCCGCGCGGGGATCCGCCGCCGCGATCAACCGCCCGTCCTCGCCGACCTGTACCACGTTGGCCTGCCCCAGCCCTTCGGTGTGCCGCGGCACGTCCACCACGTCGAGACCGGATGCGGCCAGCGCCGCCGTCGCGGCGGGGTCGACGCCGGTCTCGACGACGACCGTGTCGTCGGTGCAGCCGGCCACCTGCTGCCCGACCACCGCGCGGGGCGCGGCGACCGCGTCCGCGGCGTTCGCCCCGGCGATCATGCGCAGCAGCACCTGCGTGAGGATCTGCGGTTGGCCCTGCCCGCCCATCGTCGCCAGCACATGACTCACCGCACCGTCGCGGGTGGTCAGCACCGGCATCAAGGTGTGCAGCGGGCGCTTCCTGGGCGCAAGGACATTCGGGGACTCCGGGTCGAGGGAGAAGCTGGTGCCACGGTTGTGGAACAGGATGCCGGTCTGCGGATCGATCAGGCCCGAGCCGAAGGCGTGGTAGACGCTCTGGATCAGGGAAACGGCGAAGCCGTCCTCGTCGGCCGCGGCGACGCCGACGGTGTCACCTCCGGGCACCGCCCGCGCGGCCCCCAGCGCCGATCCCAGCGGCGCCCCGGCCGCGAGGTCTCCGTCCACCAGCGCGGCGACGTCGACCCGCGCGAGTCGCGGATCCGCCAACCGGGTCGACCGTAATCGGTTGGCCTGGTGGAACACTCGCATCAACACGCCGAGATCGGCGCCGAGCGGCGCGGTCAGGCCCAGATTCCGGATGGCCGTCAGGGCCCGCAGCATCACGAACCCGTGCGTGTTCGGCGGGCTGGTCAGCACGGTCAGACCATGGAAGTCCATCGCGATGGGATCGGTGATTTCCGGCCGGAATTCGGCGAAGTCGGCAGCGTCGAGCACCGAGCCGTGCGAGCGCAGATACCGCACCGTGCGATCGGCCAGACCGCCGGTGTAGAACTCGTCGGGCCCGGCACCGGCCAGCGCCCGCAGGGTTGCCGCCAGGGCGGGCTGCCGCAACAGCTCCCCGCGTCGCAGCGGACGCCCCGCGGGACGGAACACCTTGTCGAAATCCGCCATGCCGAACAGGTCGGTATTTTCGGGATCGCGCAGGTGCCGGTCCAGTGATTCGGCCACCGGAACCCCGGCCTGCGCCGCGCGCTCGGCCGGCTGCAGCAGCCGATCCCAGGACAGCCGAGCGCCGAAGTCCCGCAGGGCCTCCCAGCCGCGGACGCCCCCGGGCACGGTCACCGGCTCGGCACCGCGCACCGGAAGGGCACCGTCGTGGGTGGCGCGCATCCGGGCGGCATCGGCACCGGTCCCGGACCAGCCCGAGGCGTTGACGCAGCGCACCGCCCCGTCCGGGGTACGGACCAACGCGATCAGGTCTCCGCCGAGCGCGACATTGTGCGGGTAGACGACGGTGAGCACGGCGGCCGCGGCGATCGCGGCGTCGATCGCGTTGCCGCCGTCGCGGTAGGCGGCCGTCGCCGCCTCGGTCGCCAGGATGTGCGGGGTGGCGACGGCGCCGGTGAACGGCGACGCACCGTTGGTCGTGGGCACTGCTGAACAACTCCCTCGTGAGGATGTGCCGGTATCCGGCGGTCAGTGAATGGTGGACAGGAACGCTTTGGTGCGTTCGCTTTTCGGGCTGGCGAACAGCTCCTGCGGTGGCGCGTCCTCGATGATCCGGCCCGCGTCCATGACGATGATCCGGTCGGCGACCTCCCGCGCGAACCGCATCTCGTGGGTCACCACCACCATCGTCATCGCGTCGCGGGCGAGTTCACGCATCACCGCGAGCACCTCACCCACCATCTCGACGTCCAGTGCGCTGGTGGGTTCGTCGAACAGCATCACCTTGGGACGCATGGCCAGGGCGCGGGCGATCGCCACGCGCTGCTGCTGCCCACCCGAGAGCTGGCTGGGGCGTGAGTCCGCCTTGTCCCCCAGGCCGACTCGCTGCAGCAGTGCCCGCGCGTCGGCACAGGCCTTGTCCTTCGGCCGGCCGAGCACCCGGACCGGCGCGTTCCACACGTTCTCCAGCGCCGTCATGTGCGGGAACAGGTTGAAATGCTGGAAGACGAACCCGATTTCGCGCCGCCTGCGGGCCAGCTCGGTCTTGCCGATCTTGCGGCCGCCCGCACCGTGCGCGATGGACTGCCCGGCGATGCGGATCTCGCCGCTGTCCAATTCCTCGAGGTGGTTCAGCGATCGCAGCAGGGTCGTCTTTCCTGCCCCGGATGGTCCGATGAGCACCACCACCTGGCCCCTGTCGATGTCGAGGTTGACGTCGTCGAGCACCCGGCGGCCGCCCAGTGTGCAGCGCGCGTCCCGGACCGAGACGATCGGAGCACTTTCGTTGTCGTTCACTGGTTCTCCTGACGGAACGGTCATGCCTGCGGCTGCAGGGCCGGGTTCGGCGTGGCCCGCCGGGCGCCCAGCAACCGCTGGGTGATCGGGACCCGCGCCTGGATACCCAGCTGTCGGGCCAGTCGGTTCTCGATGGCGGCCTGGACGAAGGTCCAGATCGTGGTCAGTGCAAGGTAATAGATGGCGGCGACGATGAAGATCTCGAAGGTGTGAAACGTCGCCGAGCTGATGGACTGGGTGACCAGGAACATCTCGCTGACGCCGATCACCGACAGCACCGAGGTGGTCTTCATCATGCCGTTGAACGAGTTGCCCAGCGGCGGGACCATGACCCGCAGCGACTGCGGCACGATGATCCACCGCATCAGTTTCATCGGGGTCATGCCCAGCGACGCCGCCGCCTCGAACTGTCCCTTGGGCACGGAATCCAGTCCGGCCCGTACGATCTCGGCGATGTAGGCGCTCTCGTTGATCATCAGTCCGATGATGGCGGCCTGCACGGCGGCCTTCACCGACAGCCCGGCCAGCGAGACATCGTGGAATTGGTACAGCCCGACCGCCGCCAGGCCGGTGTAGATGATGACCAGCTGCACCAGCAGCGGCGTCCCGCGGATGACCCAGATGTACACGCCGGCACACCAGCGCACCGCGGCGAACTGCGAGCGCCGCATCAAGGCCAGGACCAGCCCGAGCAGGGTGGCCAGCACCATCGCCACCACGGACACGACGATGGTCAGCACCAACCCGTCCAGGAACGGCCCGCTCGGGGTGAACAGCGCCTTCCAGAAGAACTGCCAATCGAAATTCATCACCGGCTACTTCTGGATGCTCAGGTCGGTCTGGCCCCACTGGGTCATGATCTTGTCGTAGGTGCCGCCCGTTTCCAGAGCGGCCAGCGCCGTTGCGATGGCGTCGTGTAGTTCCTTGTTGCCCTTGAGTGTTGCCGCGCCGATCTTGATGGTGCCGAACGGTTTGCCCGCCATCTGGATCTTGGCGCCGGTCTTGGTGGCGTAGTAGCCCAGCGTCTCAGCGGTGTCGAGGTAGGCGTCGACCTGCCCGTTCTGCACCTGCTGCAGCGCCACGTCGGCGTGACTGTTGCGGTTGATGTCGACGGCGGGTTTGCCTGCGGCCGTGCACTTCTCGGACTGCTCGGTGGCCAGCGATTCGGCAGTGGTCGCCACGGCCACGATGACCTTCTTGCCGCACAGGCTGTCGTCCATCCCGGTGACCGCCGCCGGCTTGTCCTTGGACACCGCAATTCCGGTGCCGGAGTACACATACGGCACGAAGTCGACCACCGCCTCACGTTCGGGCTTGATGTAGAGCTGCGCCATGATGACGTCGCACTGCTTGGCCTGCAGGGTCGGGATGACGGCCGAGAACGCCGACTCGACGAATTGCGGCTTGAGCCCCAACTCGGCCGCGAGCGCCTTACCCAGGTCCACTTCGCTGCCCGCCAGGGCGCCGGTCTCGTCGTGGTAGACGTTGGGCGGGGTGCCGTCGTTCGGGGCGCAGATCTTCAGCGTGCCGGCCTGCAGGATGGCCGGCGGGGCCACCTTGGCCGGGCCGCTGGGCTGTGGCGAGGACGAGTCCGACGACGAGCAGGCGGCCATGGCCGGCAACGTGACCAACAGCGCGGCCCCTGCCAGCCCTGTGAGCAGAACTTTCTTCAACGTTCCTCCAAAGGTCGTACCGATCCGGCGTGGCTCAGCTCACACCTGGGTGCCTATCGAACGATAGGCCGCTATCGGTCGATAGGGAAGCGTTGGGCAGAGTTTTTTACACAGTTAACGCAGTCGTCACCGAAGGAGACGGGTGTCAGTGGGCGTCGACGGACGCCGGCGCGGGCAACCGACCGCGCGTCACCTCCCGCACAGCGGGCAACCGGGACTGGTCCACCAGCAGCGCCCGCAGCACGAAATCGGCTGCCTGCAAGGGGCGCTCACCGTGCATCGAACCGGACGGGCCGCCCTGCTCACGCAGCGTCTCGAACAGCGTGCCGTTGATCACGCGCAGCACGAAACCCGGCTCGAAGGCCACGAACTCGCCGGCGGCCCGGCCACCGTCGACCAGCCGCTCGACCTGGTCGTGGAACACCGCGATCCCCTCGCGCTCGGCTTCGAACGCGTCGAGCGCCAGCACGGCATCGTGGTACAGCCCGCGCGCATCGAACGGCTGGGCCAGACTTTCCAGCACGTCGTAGGCGATCCCGAGGTGCAGCTTCTCCGCCCACGACGTGGTCTCGTCGAGTCGGCGCTGCATGCGCTCGATGGTCGGCCCGAGGTCGAGTTCGACCAGGGCGCGGAAGATTTCGTGCTTGGCCTGGAAATGATGGAACAGCGAGGGCTGCCGAATGGCGACGGCATCGGCGATATCCCGCGTCGACGTGCCGAAGTAGCCGCGCTGGGCGAACAGCACCGAGGCCTCGAGCAGGATGCGGCCCCGGGTCGAGGACCAGTCCACCGCCTTCGGCTCCCAGCCCTGCCCGTATTTCACGGCTCAACTCTGTCACACGGTGCCGGTGGGCGGTTGCGGGTAAACCTGCCGGCCGGCCAGGAACGTCGCCCGCACCTCGATTCCGGCGATGTCCTCGGGTGCGGTCTGCAACGGATCGGCGGCCAGCACAACGAGATCGGCGTACTTGCCCACCTCAAGCGAACCGATCACGTCGTCGGCGAACAGCTGATAGGCGGCGTCGATGGTCTGCGCTCGGAGGCCCTGCTGCACCGTCAGCCGCTCCCCGGGTGCCAGCACCCGGCCGCTGGGCGCCGTGCGGGTGGCGGCCACGCCGATATTGCGCAGCGGTTCCTCTGGCGTGACGGGCGGATCGTTGTGCAGCGAGATCCGCATGCCGGTGGCCACCGCCGAGCCGCACGGCATCCACCGCTCACCGCGTTCCGGTCCGAACAAGCCGTCGACGATCACGTCACCCCAGTAGTGCAACTGGTCGACGAACAGGCTGCAGGTGACGCCCAGCTGATGCGCCCGCTGTAGTTGCGCCGGGGTGATGGCCCCGACGTGCTCCAGTCGCAGCCGATGGTCGGCGCGCGGATTGGCCTGCAGCGCTTGCTCGTACACGTCCAGGATGGTGTCCACCCCGTGGTCGCCGTGCACATGGCAGGACATCTGCCAACCCTTGGGATAGAAGGTGCCGACGATCTCGGTGAGTTGCTCGCGGGTGTAGTTGGCGTGTCCACACGAGCCCGGGACCACACCGATGATGCGGGTGTCCTCGGTGTCCAGGTACGGGAAGGTCAGGTCGACATTGCCGATCCACGGCGAACCGTCAACCCAGATCTTGATGCCCACCTGACGGACCAGGTCGTCGCCGTCGCCGGGCTGTGCGTCGGTGTGCAGGTCGGCGGTCGACATCTCATACGTGCGCAGCCGCACCGTCAACCGGTCGTGCAGCGCCGCCAGCATCGGACGGAACATCGGGTCGAACGCCATCTCCGAGCACGTGGTCAGCCCCGCCCGGTTCAGCCGGGCGCACTCGGCCATCAGCATCGCCGGGTAGTCGCTGACCTTGATGGCCCCACCCAACAGGGGGAACACCGCGGCCGATTCCTCGGCCGTGCCGTCCAACTCGCCGTCGGCGTTGCGGCCGTACCTGGCGCCCGACGGATCGGGGGTGTCGCGGTCCAGACCGGCGACGCGGGCCGCCGCGGTGTTGAAGAACGCCTTGTGCCCGGAGTTGTGGATGATCACCAGCGGCGTGTCGGCGATGCCGTCCAGCCACGCCAGCGTGGGCTCGGGCAGGCCGCGCTGCAGCAGCGGATCCCAGCCGTTCAGGTACGCGCCGTCGGCGCCGCGGCGGGCGACCTCCGCGTGGACGGCCGCGACGACGTCGTCCGCCGAGCGCAGCGTGACCGGCCGGATGTCGACCATCCGGTCCGACAGCGCGACGGCCTCCATCAACGGGTGGCCGTGCGCCTCGACGAACCCGGGCAGCACGCACCCGTCGCCGATATCGAGCACGGTGGTGTCGGGGCCCACCCAGGCGTCGGTGTCGTCCGGCTCCATCCCGATGGCGACGATTCGGCCGTCGGCCACCGCCAGCGAGCGCGCGGTGGGCCGGGCGTCGTCGACGGTGCGGATGTGTCCCTTGATGACCAGGTCGGCGGGCATGGAGACGATTGTTCAAAGTTTTTTCCGCGTGCGTGTCGATTTGGCGGGGGTGTCGCTCGACGTACTAGCGAGGGCCACCCGAAAAGATGGCAAGAGCCCCGAACCCGAGGAGAGAACACGATGTCGCGCTACATGTTGATCATGCGGTCCACCCCGGCGGCCGAGGAGTTCGTCGCCGAGAACGTCGACTTCGACGAGATCATCGCCGCGATGGGCCGCTACAACGAGGAACTGATCAAGGCCGGCGTCATGCTGGCCGGTGAGGGACTGACCCCGCCCGAGGAGGGCTTCGTCGTCGATTTCGACGCCGACCCGCCGGTGGTGACCGACGGCCCGTACGCCGAGACCAAGGAACTGTTCAACGGCTTCTGGATCCTGGACGTGTCGTCGAAGGAAGAGGCCAAGCAATGGGCGCGCAAGTGCCCGCTCGGGCCTGGCGTGAAGCTGGAGGTGCGCCGGGTCAGCGAGTCCGACGAGTTCCCACAGGACAACGAGTGGATCCAGAAGGAGATCCAGTGGCGGGCCGACCTCGCGGAGAAGGCCGCCGCAGCCGCCCGCGCGGCCGCCGGGCGCTGAGGTCCTGATCCCGAATTCCCCGGCGGTGCCGCGCGCCGCCGGGGAATTCGGGGCATCCCCTGGCTTCATTTCTGGAACACGTTCTAGTGTGTCGGTATGAGTGACGAATTGCTGCGCCACCCGATCCATTCCGGACACCTCACCGTCGGCGCCCTCAAGCGCAACAGAAACAAGCCCGTGCTGTTCCTCGGCGACACCACGCTGACCGGCGGTCAGCTGGCCGAACGCATCAGCCAGTACATTCAGGCGTTCGAGGCCCTGGGGGCGGGCACCGGTGCCGCGGTCGGACTGCTGTCACTCAACCGTCCCGAGGTGCTGATGATCATCGGTGCCGGGCAGACGCAGGGGTACCGCCGCACCGCACTACACCCTCTAGGCTCGCTGGACGACCACGCCTACGTGCTGACCGACGCCGAGGTCAGCACGCTGGTCATCGACCCCACGCCCGCCTTCGTGGAGCGGGCCCTGGGCCTGCTGGAGAAGGTGCCCACGCTGACGCAGGTGCTCACCATCGGCCCCGTCCCCGAGGCGCTCAACGGTGTCGCGAAGGACCTGGCCGCCGAGGCCGCCAAGTACCAGCCGCAACCGCTGGTCGCCGCCGACCTGGCCCCGGACCACATCGGCGGGCTCACCTACACCGGCGGTACCACCGGCAAGCCCAAGGGCGTCATCGGCACCGTGCAGTCCATCACCACGATGACCACCATCCAGCTCGCCGAGTGGGAGTGGCCCGAGCATCCGAAGTTCCTGATGTGCACCCCGCTGTCGCATGCCGGCGCGGCGTTCTTCGTGCCGACCATCATCAAGGGCGGCGAACTGGTGGTGTTGACCAAGTTCGACCCGGCCGAGGTGCTGCGGGTGATCGAGGAGCAGAAGATCACCGCCACGATGCTGGTGCCGTCGATGATCTACGCGCTGATGGATCACCCGGATTCGCACACCAGGGACCTGTCCTCGCTGGAGACCGTGTACTACGGCGCCTCGGCGATGAATCCCGTGCGGCTCAAGGAGGCCATCAACCGGTTCGGCCCGATCTTCGCGCAGTACTACGGCCAGTCCGAGGCCCCGATGGTGATCACCTATCTGGCCAAGGGCGACCACGACGACAAGCGGCTGACATCGTGCGGCAGGCCCACCCTGTTCGCCAGGGTGGCGCTGCTGGGCGAGGACGGAAAGCCGGTGCCCCAGGGCGAGGTCGGCGAGATCTGCGTGTCCGGGCCGCTGCTGTCCGGCGGCTACTGGAATCTGCCCGAGGCCACCGCGGAGACCTTCAAGGACGGCTGGATGCACACCGGTGACCTGGCCCGCGAGGACGAGGACGGCTTCTACTACATCGTCGACCGCACCAAGGACATGATCGTCACCGGCGGTTTCAACGTGTTCCCCCGCGAGGTGGAAGACGTCATCGCCGAGCACCCCGCCATCGCGCAGGTGTGCGTGATCGGCACCCCCGACGAGAAATGGGGCGAGGCGGTGACGGCGGTGGTCGTGCTGCGCCCCGGTACCGACGGCTCGGAGGCGGCCGTCGCGACCATCACCGCCGAGATCCAGGCCGCGGTCAAGAACCGCAAGGGTTCGGTGCAGGCGCCCAAGCAGGTCGTCGTCGTCGACGCGGTACCGGTGACGGCGCTGGGCAAGCCGGACAAGAAGGCGGTGCGGGCGCAGTTCTGGGCCGGCGCGGCCCGTTCGGTGGGCTGACCTCGGCAGAATAGGCGGTATGCCCGCCGACATCCGCGAGACCGTCGATGCGGTCTGGCGGATGGAGGCCGCCAAGGTCGTCGCGACGCTGACCCGCTGGGTCGGTGACATCGGGCTGGCCGAGGACCTGGCGGCCGACGCGATGGTCGACGCGCTGACCCAGTGGCCCCAGACCGGGGTGCCGCGCAACGCCGGTGCCTGGCTGACGACGGTGGCCAAACGCAAGGCCGTCGACCATTGGCGCCGCCAGGACAACCTGGACGCCAAGTACGCGGTGCTGGCCCGCGACCTGGCCGACCACGTCGACGACGACTGGGATCCCGATCGCATCGACGACGACGTGCTGCGGCTCATCTTCGCCGCCGCCCACCCGGTGCTGTCCCGGGAAGCGCAGATCGCGCTGACGCTGCGCGTGGTCGGCGGGCTGACCACCGAGGAGATCGCGGCGGCCTTCCTGATCCCGAAAGCGACGGTGGCAGCGCGCATCACCCGCGCCAAGAAGAGCCTGGCCGGGCTGGCGTTCGAGGTGCCAGAGCGCGGCGAATTCGGGTCCCGCCTGGCGGCGGTGCTCGGCGTCATCTACCTGATCTACAACGAGGGCTATTCGGCATCCTTCGGCAGCCGCTGGATCCGTGACGAATTATGCAGCGAGGCAGTGCGACTGGCGCGCGTCCTGGCGGCACTGGTGCCCGGCGAGCCAGAGGTGCACGGGCTGCTGGCGTTGATGGAGTTCCAGTCCTCGCGGTTCGCCGCCCGCACCGATGCCGACGGCAATGCCATCCTGCTGGAGGATCAGGACCGCACCCGCTGGGACCGCGCCGGCATCCAGCGCGGCGTCCAGGCACTGCGGCGCGCCGAGACCGCGCGTGCCGGCCGCGGCTGGGGCCCGTACGGGTTACAGGCCGCGCTGGCCGAATGCCATGCCGTCGCCCCGACCGGCGCCGACACCGACTGGCCCCGCATCGTGTCGATCTACGATGCGCTGCTGCAGATTTCACCGTCACCGGTGGTCGAGCTGAACCGCGCGGTCGCGGTGGCGATGGCCGACGGGGCCGCCGCCGGCCTGCGCCTCGTCGACGGCATCACCGGCCTGGCCGAGTCGTATCTGCTGCCCAGCGTGCGCGGTGAACTGCTGGCCCGGCTGGGCCGCGATGCCGAGGCCGCCGAAGCCTTTCGCACAGCGGCGGCGCTGGCCGGCAACGAGCGCGAGCGCGATGTGTTGCTGCACAAGGCCGCCCGATATTCACGTGACTGACACCGGTGCCGTGCGGTACGCATGTGGACGTGTCCGACCTGACCCTGCGCACCGTAACCGACGATGACGACTTCCAGACCTTCCAGAGCGCGGTGTACTCGGCGTTCTTGGAGGAACCCCAGCAGGACGAGATCGAATCGGTACGCAAATTAACCGATTACGAGCGCATCTTCGGCTTTCACGACGGTAAGCGCTGGGTCGCGACGGCCGGCGACTTCGCCAAGAACGTCATCCTGCCCGGCGGCGCGTCGGTGCCGGTGGCCGCCGTCACCCTGGTGTCGGTGGCGGCCGGGCATCGGCGCCGCGGCCTGCTCACCGCGATGATGCGTCACCAGCTGGAGCGGATCCGGTCCCGGGGCACCGAGGCGGTAGCCATGCTGTTCGCTTCCGAGGCATCGATCTACGGCCGGTTCGGCTACGGCCTGTCCAGCTTCAACGTCGAGCTGTCCGGCCAGGTGCGGGAGCTGGCCTTCCGCCCCGGGGTGGAGCTCGGCGACGGCGCGGTGACCGAGACCGACGCCGAGACGCTGCTGGCCACCGCACCCGCCATCTACGACGCCGCGGTCGCCGGCCTGCCCGGCCGGATGGACCGGCCGCGCCCCTGGTGGGAACACTGGATCCACGACGGCGAGGAGCGCCGCAAAGAGTCCGGCCGCATCCGGTTCGCCCTGCACCACGAGCCCGACGGCACACCCAGCGCCTTCGCGGTCTACCGGCCCAAGTCGCAGTGGGGGGCAACCGGCCCCGACGCCGAGCTGCACATCCAGGAGGTCCGGGCCACCAACCCGCGCGCCTACGCCCGGATCTGGCGGTTCCTGCTGGACATGGATCTGGTGCGCACCATGAAATACGACGGCGCCACCGTCGACGAGCCGCTGCGACACCTGGTCGCCGATCCGCGCGCGTTGCGGTGCCAGGTCATCGACGGGATTTTCACCCGCTTGGTCGACGTACCGGCCGCCCTGGTCCTGCGCCGCTACGCGACGGAGCTGGACGTGGTGCTGGAGGTCACCGACGAGTTCTGTGCGTGGAACACCGGACGGTACCGGCTGCGCGGCGGCCCCGACGGTGCCGAATGCGAAAGGACCACCGCCCCAGCGGATATCGCCATCTCCGCACGAGAGTTGGGTGCCGTGTACCTGGGTGGGGTCAGCATGGCGGCGCTGACCTCGGCCGGCCTGGTCGGTGAGCTCACCCCGGGAGCGGTCGCCCGGACGGCGACGGCGTTCGGTTGGGTGGTGGCGCCGGGCGTTCCCGACCAGTTCTAGCAAGATGGAACCCGTGACTGATCTGCGCGCGGTGCTCTTCGACTACTCCGGCACCCTGTTCCGACTCGAGGAAGACGACAGCTGGTTCGCCGGCATCACGGTGGACGAGCAGGCCGTGGACGGCCATGTGCAGGCCGAGCTGATGCGCCGGGTGACCGCCCCCACCGGCAGTGCGGTGCCGATGTCGCCCGAACAGCAGCACAACTGGTCTCGCCGGGACCTGGAACCGCATCTGCACCGGGAGGCCTACCTGCACGTACTGCGTGAATCCGGGCTCACCGGTGAGGATGCCGCGGCGCTGTACCCCAAGCTGGTCGACCCCGCGTCGTGGACGCCGTATCCCGACACCGCGGCCACGCTGAACGGATTGCGTGCGGCCGGCATCAAGACGGCGGTGGTGTCCAACATCGCCTTCGACCTGCGGCCGGCCTTCGCCACCGCCGGTGCGGCCGCCGACGAATACGTGCTGAGCTTCGAGGTGGGCGCCATCAAACCGGATCCCGCGATCTTCCGCATCGCGCTGCAGCGCCTGGGCGTCGACCCCGCCCAGGCGTTGATGGTCGGCGACAGCGAGGAGGCCGACGGCGGGGCCCGCGCCATCGGCTGCGCCTTCGCCCTGGTCGACCCGCTGCCCACGGTCGAGCGGCCCGACGGGCTGGTGCGGGCGCTGCGGGAGCACGGGATCGAACTCTAAGCTGGCGCCATGGCACAGGAACGGGTGCGGCCGCCCTGGTGGCTCAAGTACGTCAACAAGGTGATGATCGGGCTGAACAAGCTCGGCGTCGGCGGCGAGAAGGGCCCGCTGGTGCTCACCGTGGTCGGGCGCAGATCCGGGAAGCTGCGCTCGACCCCGGTCACTCCCATGACCGTGGACGGGCACCGCTACGTGGTCGGCGGCCTGCCCGGCGCGGACTGGGTGGCCAATGTCCGCGCCGCGGGCGAGGCCACCCTGCACCAGGGCCGCACCGCGACCAGGGTGCGCATGGTGGAGATGCCCGCCGACCAGGCCCGGCCGCTCCTGCGGCAGTTTCCCGTGCTGGTGCCCACCGGGGTGAGCTTCATCCGCAACGCCGGACTGGTCACCGGCCCGAACCCCGACGAGTTCGAGGCCCTGGCCGGCCGGATCCCGGTGTTCCGGTTCGACCCGGTCTGATCCCTACAGGTGCGGGGCCTCTTTGATCTTGCTGTCCTGCTTGCCGGCCGTCTGGCAGAACGTCTGGACCGACAGCCGGGTCCCGGTGATCTCCAGTTGGGCTGCGTCCGTGCCCTTTTCGTCCTTCAACATCTTGGCGACCGCGTCGGTCTGGGTCTTCTCATCGGCTTCCAGGAAGCTCTTGCACGAGGTGTCGCCGCCGGTGATCGAAGGGGCGGAGCATCCCACGAGCAGTCCGGCCGCCGCGACCATCGTCACCAAACCCGCAGAGAACTTCATCGTCACCCTCCTGTACCGGGCGCGCGTCGGCGCCACTGTGCGGCAGGTTGATACCCGAGCGCACCCTGTGCCAAACCTGAGCGTGCTGCGCAATACAGTCGCAGCATGAGCGACAACCCGTTCGACCCCGCGCTGTGGCAGCCTGTGCCCGGCTTCGAATTGACCGACATCACCTACCACCGGCACGTCGTCGACGGTGTCGCGCGGCCGACGGTCCGGGTGGCGTTCGACCGGCCCGAGGTGCGCAACGCGTTCCGTCCGCACACCGTGGACGAGTTGTACCGGGTGCTCGACCACGCCCGGATGTCCCCCGACGTCGGGGTGATCCTGCTGACCGGCAACGGCCCGTCGGCCAAGGATGGTGGCTGGGCCTTCTGTTCGGGCGGCGATCAGCGCATCCGGGGGCGCACGGGATACCAGTACGCCGCCGGCGAGACGGCCGAGACGGTGGACCCGGCGCGGGCCGGCCGACTGCACATCCTGGAGGTGCAGCGGCTCATCCGGTTCATGCCGAAGGTGGTCATCTGCCTGGTCAACGGCTGGGCGGCCGGCGGCGGGCACAGCCTGCACGTGACCTGTGATCTGACGCTGGCCAGCCGTGAGCATGCCCGGTTCAAGCAGACCGACGCCGATGTCGGCAGCTTCGACGGCGGGTTCGGCAGCGCCTACCTGGCGCGCCAGACCGGCCAGAAGTTCGCCCGCGAGATCTTCTTCCTGGGCCGTGCCTACGACGCGCAGACCATGTATCAGATGGGCGCGGTGAACGAGGTGGTCGACCACGCGGACCTGGAGAAGACCGGGCTGCAGTGGGCCGCCGAGATCAACGGCAAGTCGCCGCAGGCCATCCGGATGCTGAAGTTCGGTTTCAACCTGATCGACGACGGCCTGGTGGGCCAGCAGGTGTTCGCCGGTGAGGCAACGCGTTTGGCGTACATGACCGATGAGGCCGTGGAGGGCCGTGACGCCTTCCTGGAAAAGCGCGACCCGGATTGGAGCCGGTTCCCGCGCTACTTCTAGATTGGCTGGGTGGCCAAGAACCCCCTGCGCCGGCTGTCCGAGGCCGTGCTGCTGACCAGCATGCGCCCGCCGCTGACCGAACACCTGCATCGCGGCCCGGAGATCGAACTGCGCGGCAAGCGCATCCTGATCACCGGGGCGTCGTCCGGGATCGGTGAGGCGTCCGCGCGCAAACTCGCCGCGTGTGGGGCCAGCGTCATCGTGGTGGCCCGCCGCGCCGAGCTGCTGCAGGCCCTCACCGACGGTATCCGCGCCGACGGCGGCATCGCCGAGGCGGTGGCCGCCGACCTGTCCGACCTGGACGCCGTCGACACCGTCGCCGCCCAGGTGCTCGAAAGCCACGGCGGGATCGACATTCTGGTCAACAACGCGGGCCGGTCCATCCGGCGGCCGCTGATCGAATCGCTGGACCGCTGGCACGACCTGGAGCGCACCATGGCGCTGAACTACTACTCGCCACTGCGGCTGATGCGGGCGCTGGTGCCGGGCATGATCGCCCGCGGCGACGGCCACGTGATCAACGTGTCGACGTGGGGCGTGATGAACGAATCGTCACCGTTCTTCGGCGCGTACCAGGCGTCCAAGGCCGCGCTCACGGCGATCAGCCGGGTCGCCGAGACGGAGTGGTCGGCCAAGGGCGTGCACACCACCACGCTGTTCTATCCGCTGGTGAAGACGCCGATGATCGAGCCCACCAAGGCCTTCGTCGATATGCCGGGGCTCTCGGCCGACGAAGCCGCCGACTGGATGGTGACGGCCGCGCGCACCCGCCCGGTACGCATCGCACCCCGGATGGCCGTGACCGCCAAGCTGCTCGACGGTGTGGCCCCCAGCCTGCTGGACGCCATCATGAAACGGGGCATCTGAAGTCAGGTCCTTCACGGCGGGTAGGAGCGAAGCGACCGGGGAATGTTCACGGCCGGGTGATGCTGCGCGGCGTCAGCCCCAGCGAGCGGACGTGCTCGGCGATGGCGCCCAGGTTGGTCGTCCATACGTCGGTGTGCTCCACGACGTAGCGCATCAGGTCACCGAGCTCCACCGCACGTGACGGCCGCCCGGACAGGAACGGGTGATTGGTCAGCACCCAGCAGGCCCCGGCGTCGCGCAGCGCGTCGAACTCCAGCTGCCACAATTCCCTTGCCTTGCGCGGGCTTTCGATCAGCCCGCTGCCCGAGATGTCGGGCAGGTAGCAGTACTGCTCCCAGTCGTCGAGCGCCCACTGGATGGGGATCTCCACCAGCGAGGCGTCCCCCACCGCGAGCTCGTAGGGATGATCGGCGTCCATCAGGCTGGAGTCATAGAGGAAGCCGCGCTCGGCCAACAGGCCCGGTGTGCGCCAGGACAGATCCCACATCGGCGCTCGGTACCCCGCCGGGCGCACCCCGGCCACCTCGGCCAGCGCCGCCAGCCCGCGGTCCAGGGCCTCGATCTCCTCCTCCAGGGTCAGCGCCGTCGGCTGCTCGTGCAGGTAACCGTGGTGGGCGATCTCGTGCCCGGCGGCGACGATGCTGCGTACCGCCTCCGGATACCGGTGTGCGGTGTGGCCCGGCGCGAAGAAGGTAGCCGGGATCTGGTGGCGCTCCAGCAGATCGAGGATGCGCGGCACCCCCACCAGCGGCCCGTACGCCTGATGCGATATCACGCTCATCCGCGCGGCGACGGCGTCGTTGCCCCACAACACCGCCGACTCGGCGTCCACGTCGAAGGTGAAGGACGCCGCCGCCAATTTGCCCGCGGGCCAGGCAAATTTCCCGTCGCTTCGCTCGCCCCAGGACACGTCAGGAGAAGTCATCGGCCATCAAACTAACCAACTCGTAGGCCAGATTCGCGCCGGCCACGGCGGTCACCTCGCCGTTGTCGTAGGCGGGCGCGACCTCGACGACGTCGGCGGCGACGATCTGCAGCCCCCGCATGGCCCGCAGCACGGCGACCAGTTCGCGGCTGGTCATCCCGCCGATCTCGGGTGTCCCGGTGCCCGGCGCGAAAGCCGGGTCCAGCACGTCGATATCGATCGACACATAGACCGGGTGCTCACCGACCCGGGTCAGGATGCGCTCGATGACACCGTCGATGCCGATCCGGTCCACGTCGCGGCAGTGCACCACGGTGAAACCGAGCGATTCGTCGTCCAGCAGGTCGGCCCGGTCGTACAGCGACCCGCGGATGCCGACGTGCGCCGAGCGGTCCTTGACCAGCAGGCCCTGTTCGGCGGCCCGCCGGAACGGCGTGCCGTGCGTGCACGGCGCACCGAAATACGTGTCCCAGGTGTCCAGGTGCGCATCGAAGTGCACCAGCGCCACCGGGCCGTGCACGGCGTGCACGGCCTGCAGCGCGGGCAGCGCGATGGTGTGATCACCGCCGAGCAGCACCACGCGTTGCCCGGGACGCGCCAGCAGGTCGGTGACCCCGGCGCGGATCTGGTCGACCGCCTCGGTGATGTCGAACGGGTTGGCCGAGATGTCGCCGGCGTCGACCACCTGCGCCCGCGCGAACGGGCTGATGTCCAGCGCCGGGTGGTAGGGCTTGAGCAGCCGGGAGGCCTGCCGGATCGCGGCGGGCCCGAACCGGGCGCCCGGACGGTAGGTGACGCCGCTGTCGAACGGCACCCCCACGACGGCGATGTCGTGGTCGGGCACCTCGTGGCGTTGCGGTAACCGCGCGAAGGTGGCCAGCCCCGCATAGCGCGGCACCGCCTGCGCGTCCACCTGCCCGACCTTCCCGTTCTGCGACCGCACGTAATGCTGTGTCATACCCTGCCCCTCGTGGCTCCCCCGTTACAGGAGATCACCTGTCCGACAACCGCTTCCATGTCGAAATCGGTCAACAATTGCACCGCAGCGGCGATCTCGGCGGCGCTGCCGATGCGGCCCAACGGGATCGATCGCGCGTACTGCGCCTGCACGGTCGCCAGGTCGACCCCGGCCGCGTCGGCGTCGACACGCAGCTGCGGGGTGTCGATCACCCCCGGGGCCACCGCGTTGACGATGATCCGCTCCGGGGCCAGTTCCCGGCCCAGCGTCTTCACCAGCGCGATCAGCCCGGACTTCGACGCGGCGTATGCGGTGGCCTGCGGCCAGCCGGTGACACCCCATTCGCTGCTGATCACCACGATGCGGCCCGCCCCCAGCTGTCGCATGTGCGGCAGCACGGCCTGCACCAGGTGGAAGGTGCCGCCGAGGTTGGTGTCCACGACGCGCCACCAGTCCCGTTCGTCGTGCTCCAGCAGCGGGGCCATGGTCATGTACGCGTGGTTGGCCACCAGGATGTCCAGGCGCCCGGTCGCCGCGGCGACGGTATCGGCGATCTGGCCGCAGGTGTCGGGGTCGGCGACGTCGCCCGGTGCGGCCAGCCCACCGATCTCGGCGGCCAGTGCGTCCAGCCCGCTGCTGGGCCGGATGTCGTTGACGGCCACCGTCGCTCCGGCTGCGGCCAGCCGGCGGGCATGGGCGGCACCCATGCCCTGCGCGGCGCCGGTCACCAGGGCGACGCGCCCGGTCAACCCGCTCATATCACCGCCCCCGAGTTCACGTTCACCACATCCCCGGTGCTGAAGGTGGCGTCGCACACCAGGTATTCGACGCAGCGCGCCACCTCGGCCGGGGCGGTGAGCCGGCGCAGTGGCAGTGTCGCGAGGTATTCCGATGCGCGCCAAGGCGAGTCGGGCGCCAGCAAGGGGGTGTCGGTGGGTCCGGGCGCGACGGCGTTGACCCGGACGCCGCGGTCGGCCACCTCCGCGGCCAGGCTGCGCACCAGGCCGAGGATCGCGCCCTTGGCCGCGGCGTAGTGCGCGTCGTGTTCGCCGCCGCCGACGGCGAGTTCACTGGATACCGCCACCACCGCGCCGGATCCGCGCTCCAGCATGTCGGGCAGGCAGGCCCGGGTGGCGTGGAACAGTCCGCCGAGATGCACCCGCAGCATCCGCCGCCACGCCCGGGTGTCGATCTCGGCGACGGGAGCCATCTCGTAATGGCCGGCCGAGGTCACCAGCGCGGTGATCGGGCCGAGCGTGCGGCGGATCTCGGCGACGGCGCCGCCGACCGCGGGACCGTCCGAAACATCCACCGCGACAACATGATCGGCATCGGCGCGGGGCTGCAAGTCCAGCGCCGCGACCCGGTAGCCCCGCCCCCGCAATGCGGAGACGACGGCCGCGCCGATCCCGCTGGCGCCGCCGGTGACCACCGCCACCGGTGGCTCAGACGCCTGCCGGTCAGACACCGGCGGTCTCGAGTTCCTCGACCACCTCGGCACCCACGATGCGGCCCCGTACCCCGACCAGGATCGCGATGCCGACGGCCAGCACCACCGCCACACCGATCCACACCGACCAGTCCAGGTACCGCTGGTCGTATACCGGGCGCGGCCAGGAGATGTTGAGCATCTGCAGCACGGCCCACACCGCGGCGAGCACGGCCACCGGCACGGTGGCCCGGCCCAGCGAGAACGCGCCATCGCGCCACCGCCTGCGCGCCAGCACCACCACGAAGCCGATGAGCGGGAACAGGAATGCCAGATAGAACCCGCCGGTGGTGAAGTTGACCATCAGGGCGTAGATGTCGCCGGCGACGATGCTCAAACCGAACAGCGCGCCGCCGACGACGGTGGTCACACCGATGGCCAGCACCGGGATACGGGCACTGCCGCGCAACCGGGCCAGGGCGGTGGCCCCGGGCAGCGCGCCGTCGCGGGCGTACGCCCAGATCACCCGTGACGCCGAGGTCTGCAACGCCAGGAAGCTGGCGATGAACCCGATGACGAACAACACCTCGACCGGTTTGGCGATGCCCTGTCCCAGTGCGGTGGTGAGGGTTTCGTACACCGGGTCGGCCACCGACCCGGCCACCACGGCATCCAGGTCCGGGATGGCCAGAATGATTGCCAGGCTGGAATAGGCCACCACCAGCGCGATGAACGTCAGCGAGAACAGCACCGCCTTGGGCAGGTAGCGCCGCGGTTCGTGCACCTCCTCGGCGATGGCGCCCGCGCTCTCGAAGCCGACGAAGGAGAACCCGATGAACGCCACCGCGATGAGGAACGGTCCGCTCAGATAGGCCCAGGTGCCGATGTCCTGGCCGCCGCCGTCGAACAGCACCGAGATCGAGTTCTGCCGATGGAACAGCAGCAGCCAGGTGCCCAGCCCGATCGAGCCGATCACCTCGGCCACGATGCTGGCGGTCATGAACACCTTGAGCGCGCCCCGGCCGATCAGGTTGATCGCCGTCCCGCCGATCAGGATCACCAGTGCGATCACGGCCCGCAGCCCACCCGAGGGGGCCTGCACACCGGCGATGTTGGCCACGAAGCCGGCCGCGCCGAGCGCGACCGTGGCCATCGCGATCACCAGCGTCCACATGTACACCCAACCGGCCAGCCAGCCGTAGGTGGTGCCGAGCAGCCGCCGCGACCACTGGTAGATGGATCCCTCCAGCGGCCAGCGTGACACCAGCATCGCGAACACCAGCGCGACCAGCAGCTGGCCGCCGAAGACCAGTGCGAAACCCCACCAGAAGCTGGGTCCGGCGGCGGCCAGGGCCAGGCCGAAGATGCCGTAGAGGGCGACGATCGGCGAGATGAAGGCGAACGCGAATGCGAAGGCCGACCACAGGGAGAACTCGCGCCGCAGGACCTGCGGCCCGTCGTTGGCGGGTGCCGAGCCGGGTGCTGACATGTGCTGCTCCTCAGGACGTGTTGGACGAACTATCAACCCCAGCCCGGGTACGCACCAGCGTTGGCGGCGAAGATGCTGCAAACGCACCATCGGCACGCCACCGCATTGGACGATCGCACAAAGGCGGCCGGGCAGTGGTGTGACGCCGGCGTTACGCTCGGCTGATGCCGGACCCGACTGTGCGCGATCTGCTCGGTTCGGTGCTCGGGCTGAGCGCCCCCGACGACGCCATCGGCGACCTGGACCGGCCCATCAGCTGGGCGCACACCACCGAGCTGCGGGACCCGTCGCGCTACCTGCGCGGCGGGGAGCTGGTCTGCACGGTGGGAATCAGCCTCCAGACACCCCGGGACTGCGCGGACTTCGTCGGCGCCCTGCACGGCGCGGGCGCGTCCGGCCTGTGCTTCGGTGTCGGCGACGTGCACGACGACGTGCCCGACGCACTGATCGCGGCATGCCGTCGGCAGGGGCTGGCTCTGCTGGTGGCACCACCGGCGGTGCCGTTCGCGGCGCTCAGCCGGTTCGTCGCGGACTTCCGGATGGGCGGCGAGATCGCGGTTGCCCGTGCCACCAACAGCCTTGTGCCGGAACTGCTTTCGTCGCAGCGTCGGGGCGAGACGGTACGCCAGCTGCTGGACCGCGCCGGGGCGGTGCTCGGTGGTTACTTCGTGGTGGACAGTGCCGACGGTGCCGCCCAGGGCGCCCTCGCCGTGGAGGGCGTGGGCAGCCTGTCCTGGGTGGGCCGCGGTCGGGCGCCGGAACCGGCCGTGCTGGAGGTGATCGCCCGTTTCGCGCAGGCGGCCCAGGGCGATCGGGACATCGAGTCGGCGCTGTCGCGGGAACGGGTCGGACAGCTGCTGTCGCTGGTGGAGCGCCGCATGCTGCTGCCCGATGCGCTGGGCCAACTGCTGGACTGGCCCGGCCTGTCCGCACCGGAGCTGGAGTGTTCGGCATGGCCCGCGGGCGCGGGCGCCGTGCTGTCCATGACGTTTCCCACCGCGTTGGTGGGCGACGCCCCGGACGTGTGCCTGGTGCTGACCCCCGGCGGCGACGAGTTCCGCCGGTCGGCCGCCGAACTCTCACTGCCGTCGGGTCATTCGGCGGCATCGCCGTTGGTCGAACTCGGCTCGGCCATCACCCAGGCGCGCATCGCGCTGGACATGGCGCGCCAGCACGGCGGCAGCGTCGGACCCGACCAGCTGAGCACCTTCGGCAGCCTGCTCGAGGGCCTCCCGTCGAATCGGCTGGCCCCGTTCAAGCATCAGCTCATCGATCCGCTGGCCGACATGGACCGCGACCGCGGCACCCAACACGTACGCACCCTGCGAACCTTCTTGGCCACCAACGGGTCCGTCATCGACACCGCACGCGAGTTGTTCCTGCACACCAACACCGTGCGGCACCGGCTGGGACGCATCCAGGAACTGACCGGGCGCGACCCGATGAACCTGGGCGATCTGGCCGCGTTCGCCATCGGATTACAGGCCAGCGACCGCTCCCGGCGGCGACCGGACTGATCGAGAACTTAGGTTAGCCTGTCATACTCAACGGCGTGTCCGACTACGCGATCCACCTCGAGGACGTCACCAAACGCTTCGGCGACAAGCAGGCACTGCAGGGCGTGACGTTCAGCATGCCGGCGGGCACGGTGCTCGGCGTGTTGGGACCCAACGGGGCAGGTAAGACCACGACCATCAACGTGCTCTCCACCCTGATCCGGCCCACCTCCGGCCGGGCCACCGTCGCCGGCTTCGACGTGGTGCGCCAGGCCGCCGACGTCCGTAAGCACATCGGGCTGACGGGCCAGTACGCCGCCCTCGACGCGATGCTCACCGGCCGGGAGAACCTCGTCCTGTTCGCCGAACTCAACGGGCTGAGCCGGGCCAAGGCCCGCGCCCGGGCCGACGAGCTGCTGACCGCGTTCAGCCTCACCGATGCCGCCGACCGCCGCGTCGGCACCTATTCCGGCGGCATGCGCCGCCGCGCCGACATCGCCTGCGGACTGGTCGCCGCGCCCGCGGTGGTGTTCCTGGACGAGCCGACCACCGGCCTGGATCCGCGCAGCCGGCGGGAGGTGTGGGATCTGGTCGGTTCGCTGACCGCCGCGGGCACCAGCGTGCTGCTCACCACCCAGTACCTGGAAGAGGCCGACGCCCTGTCGGATTCGATCGTCGTCATCGACCACGGCCGGGTCATCGCCGAGGGCACCGCCGACGAACTCAAGCACCGCGTCGGCACCACGGTGTGCCAGGTCACCCCGGTCCGGCCGGCCGACGGTCCGCGCATCGCGGCCGCGCTGGCCGATATCGCCGGCGCATCACCCGATGGGAAAACCGGTCTGGCGGCCGATCCGGATACCGGCACGCTGGCACTGCCGGCGCCCGACGGGCTGGCCACCTTGAGCGAGGTGTTCCGCCGCATCGAGACGCTCGGCATCGAGGTCGCCGATATCGCGCTGCGCAAGCCGTCCTTGGACGAGGTGTTCTTCGAACTGACCGGGTCGCCGGCGTGACGGCACTGGGCACCTTGACCCGGCGTTCGGTGCTGGGCACCCTGCGCGACGGCGACCTGGTGTTCGCGATCGGTGGACCGGTCGCGTTCTTCGTGTGCTTCGACATCACCCTGCGCAATGTCATCCAGACCGACGGCATGGGCTACCCGCAGTACATCCTGCCCGTCATCGTGGTGCAGGCCATGATCTTCACCGCGATGACCACGGCCGACCGCGCCGCCCGGGATCACTTGAGCGGTATGGGGATCCGGATGCGTTCGTTGCCCATCACGGCGCTGGCGCCGGTGACCGCGCGGATGCTGTCATCGCTGGTGCGCGCGGCCGCGGCGCTGACCGCGGCGCTGGCGGTGGGGTTCGCGTTCGGGTTCCGGTTCTCCGGCGGGGTGGCGGATCTGCTGGCCTTCGTCGGGCTGGCCCTGCTGTTGTCGCTGGCGCTGTCCCTGGGCGCCGACGCGATGGGTTCGGTCGCGGCCAGCACCGAGGCGGCCGGCCAGACCCTGCTGGTCCCCCAGCTGCTGCTGGTGATGCTGTCCACCGGAATCGCACCGGCACAATCGTTTCCGTCCTGGCTGGGGCCGTTCGTGCGCAATCAGCCGGTGTCGGTGATCGCCGACACCCTGCGTGGACTGGCCGTGGGTGAGCACATTCGCGTCGGCACCAGCGCGGCCTGGTGCGTGGGCCTGTTGGTGGTGTTCGGCGCGATCGCCGTCCGGATGCAGAGAAGAGCAACATGATCCGTCAATCCCGGTTACACGCCCGGCGGCTGCTGCTGGGCTGGCAGCGCGCCCCGGTGGTGCTGATCCAGTCGCTGATCTTCCCGACCTTCCTGCTCATCGTGTACTCGCTGGTGGTCGGTGCATCGGTGCGGCACCTGACCGGGTCCAGCAGCTTGTACGGCCTGGTACCGATGTGTGCGGTGGCCGGGGCACTGTTCGGCGCGATGGGCACCGGGGCGGCGATCCCCGACGAGCGGGCGGCCGGACTGCTGAGCCGGTTGTGGGCGCTGCCCGTGCACCGGGCCAGTGCGCTGACCGGGCGGCTGCTCGCCGAGAGCGCCCGGGCGCTGGCGGGCGCGGTGATGCTCACCGCGGTCGGGGTGGCGATGGGCCTGCGCTTCACCCAGGGCTGGCCGGGCGCAATGGGATTCGTGCTCATCCCGGTGTTGATGGTGATCGGCTTCTCGACGGTCATCGTGGCGGTGGCCGTCCAGTCGGCCGGTAAGAACATCATCACCGGGCTGTCGACGGTGTGCTTCCTGCTGTTGTTCTTCAACTCCGGCATGGTGCCGGTCGACGTGTTCCCCGGCTGGGTGCAGCCGATCGTGCGGGCGCAGCCGATGTCCCCGGCCATCGAGGCGATGCGCGGGCTGGCCGGCGGCGGACCGGTGCTGTGGCCGGTGCTGCAATCGGTGGCCTGGGTCGTCGGACTGGTCGCGGTGTTCGGCCCGATCGCCGTGCGCGGGTACCGGCTGGCCGCCGAGAATCCGTGATGGACCGTGATAGACAGGGTGGATGGAAATCCTGGCCAGCCGGATGCTCATCAGGCCGGTGGACTATCCGAAATCCGTGGCGTTCTACCGCGATCAGATCGGGCTGGCCATCGCCCGCGAATACGGTGCGGGCACCGTGTTCTACGCCGGCCAGTCGCTGCTGGAGCTGGCCGGCCACGGCGAGCCGTCGGGCGGCGGGATGCCGGTGGGGCGAGCGGAGCGACGGGATGTGGCGGCGGGGCGAGCGGAGCGACGGGATATTGCACTGTGGCTGCAGGTCCGCGATGTCCATGCCGCCCAGGCAGAGTTGGCCGACCGCGGGGTTACGATCACCAGGGCCGCGCAGGAAGAGCCCTGGGGCCTGCACGAAATGCACGTCACCGATCCGGACGGCATACTGCTGATCTTCGTCGAGGTGCCACCCACCCATCCACTGCGCCGCGACGTCCGTAACTGAGAGGAAGCCCCGTGGCCGAGACCAAGATCACCGTCATCTACGACAACCCCGCCGACCCCGCCGCGTTCGAGAGTGCTTACCCCACCGAGCAATTGGAGGCCGCCCGGCGCATCCCGGGATATGTGCGGTTCGAGGCGTCCAAGGTGTGGCCCAAGGAGGACGGCAGCCCGACGCCGGCCTACCGTTCGATCGACCTCTACTACTCCGACTACGACGCGGCCAGCGCCGCCGTCACCACACCCGAGGCCGGCGAGTTCTTCGCCGCGATGGCCCGGCTGTCCACCGGCGGTGTCCGGGTGTTGTTCTCCGAGATCGAGATCCCCCAGTTCTGAACGGCTCCGCACACACAACCACCCCCGGTCCGGTGGACCGGGGGTGGTGTCGTGAGCGGGGCTTATCTGGCGGGCGCGGCCAGCGGCCACCCGACCGAGGCCAGCCGCGAGGCAACCTGGTGGATCTCCTCGGGGTTGGGTTCCTTCTCGATGATGGCCTCGACGGCGGCGCGGATCTCGGCCTCGGTGACCGTCTCGGCCTCACTCGACCGCAGGATGGACTGGGCCGCCTTGACGACCTCTTCCTCGGTGAGCGAACGCTTGAGCAGGGCCAGCAGCGGGAAGTAGTCCTTGGGCGGCACGCCCTCCGGGTAGCCCTCGCGCAACCAGTGCAGGACGCTGTCGAATGCGTTGGTATCGGTCATCTTCGGCTCACTTACCCGGGATGAACGGGACGGGGTTGAAACCGAAGTGGTGGATGATGGTGGCCTTGGTGATCCACAGGATGCCGATCAGCACCACCGCCCCGACGACGGCGAACAGCAGCAGGCCGAGCGCCCGCAGCGCCGGGTTGGGAGCCTGCGCGGTGCCGTCGTTGTTGGTGCCGCCCGATCCGCTGGAGAAGGCCACCAGCCCGGTGGCGAACAGGGCGGGCAGGCCGGCGCCGAGGATGAGTCCCACCACCAGCACCTTGAGGATTGCTTCTACGTAAGTCATTGCGTCACATTCCTTCTCGTCGCGTCGCGATCAGACGGCGGCTTTGTCGGGGCGGGCCTCACGGACCTCGGCGGGCACCACCGAGTTGGTCGACTCGTCCCAGTCGGCGTTGACGTTGTTGTGGTCCACCTTCTGCTGCTGGGCGCGCCAGTACATGTAGCCGGAGAGCGCCACCAGGATGACGAAGATGACGCCGTCACCGACGAGCTGCGATCCGGTGGCGGACTTGAGCCCGAAGGACAGCCAGTAGGACAGGGCGCCCACCAGCGCGGCGGCCGGCAGGGTGATCAGCCAGGCCATGGCCATCCGGCCCGCGACGGCCCAGCGCACCTCGGCGCCCGGCTTGCCGACTCCGCTACCGAGGATCGAGCCGGTGGCCACATGCGTGGTGGACAGCGCCATGCCGGCGGCCGACGAGCTCAGGATGATGGCGGCCGACGAGGCCTCGGCGGCCAGGCCCTGCGGCGACTCGATCTCGACCAGGCCCTTGCCCAGGGTGCGGATGACGCGCCAGCCACCGATGTAGGTGCCCAGCCCGATGGCCAGGGCGCAGGACGCGATGATCCAGAACGGCAGGCCGTCCTTCTTCACATCGCCGGTCAGGTGGCCGGTGGTGATGAGCGCCAGGGCGATGACGCCCATGGTCTTCTGCGCGTCGTTGGTGCCGTGGGACAGCGCCACCAGCGATGCGGTGGCGATCTGGCCCCAGCGGAAGCCGTCTTCGCGGCGCTTCTTCATGACGTTGCGGGTGATCCGGTAGACCAGCCAGGTGCCGACGGCGGCGACCAGGCCGGCGATGAACGGGGCGGCCAGCGCGGGGATGATCACCTTCTGGAACACGCCGGGCCAGTTGACACCCGCGAGGCCGAGCGCGGCCAGGCCGGCACCGATCAGACCGCCGAAGAGCGCATGCGACGAGCTGGACGGGATACCGAACAACCAGGTGAGCAGGTTCCACAGGATGCCGCCGATGAGGCCGGCGAAGATGATGGTCAGGCCCATCGACGCGTCGATACCCGAGAGCAGATGTCCGGTCTTGCTGTCCTGCACCTTCAGCACCGAGGTGGTGACGGTGACGGCCACTTCGACCGAGAGGAAAGCGCCGACCAGGTTGAGGACACCGGCCAGGATCACGGCCGTCTTGGGCTTCAGCGCACCGGTGGCGATCGACGTCGCCATCGCATTTCCGGTGTCGTGAAATCCGTTGGTGAAGTCGAAGGCCAGCGCTGTTCCAATCAACAGCACCAGGATGATCATCTCTGCGCTCATGGCGCTAATTCTGGGGTAACGCCATCCCGTTTGACCAGCGGGTAGGGCGCCTATCAATATGGTCTGACCAGGCAATTCTCAACTGCCCGACAGGAGTTCACCCAGTGTTCATCTTGGCGCCCCGGTGCGTTCTCCTGGGGACGGACATGGGCGCCGATTTGTTCGCGGCGGCCCGTGATCGCGGGCACTACCATCGATGCGACTCGAGGGAGGAGGACGAGCGGTGAACGCATTTCTCGCAAAGATCGTGGCGTGGCTGAATGCCGGCTATCCCGAAGGGGTTCCAGGTCCGGATCGCGTGCCACTGATGGCACTACTCACTCGTCGCCTCAGCAATGACGAGGTCAAGGCCGTCGCTCAGGACCTGGTCGACCGCGGCGAGTTCGACCACATCGACATCGGCGTGCTGATCACCCAGATCACCGACGAGTTGCCCCGCGAAGAAGACGTGGAGCGCGTGCGGAATCGGCTGGCCGCCACGGGCTGGCCGCTCGACGATCCGCGGGACACCGACACGGCCGACGACGAGGAGACCCCATAACCGTCCTGCGCCCGCTGCCCATCGAGCCCGGCGCGGCGGCCCTGTCGGCGCTGCCCACGATCGAGGCGGTGCTCACCGGGCAGCCCGGCGACGGGCGTCCGGCGCTGTTGCCGGTCCCCTCCGACGACCCCCGCCAGGCCGACCTGCTGACCGGTGCCCTGCGGGCGGGCGAATCCGTCGGCGACCACATCGCGGTGGTGGTGCCGACATCCGGCACCACCGGCACCCCCAAGGGCGCCATGCTGTCGGTCACCGCGCTGACCGCGAGCGCACACGCCACCCACGACCGCCTCGGCGGCCCCGGCCACTGGCTGCTGGCGTTGCCCGCCCATCACATCGCCGGGTTGCAGGTGCTGGTCCGCAGCGTGCTGGCCGGCACGACGCCGGTGGCGATCCCGGCGAGCGTCACCGCGGCCGACGTGATCTCGGCGGTCGCCGCCCTGGGATCCGGCCGCCGATACGCCTCACTGGTGGCCACGCAACTGGTCAAGCTGCTCGACGAACCGGCCGCGGTGGCGGCACTGGCCGAACTGGACGCCGTGCTGATCGGAGGGGGCCCGATGCCGGCCGGTGTCGGCGAACGGGCGGCCGCCGCCGGCATCCGGGTGGTGCGCACCTACGGGATGAGTGAGACCGCAGGCGGATGCGTGTACGACGGGCGGGCGCTCGACGGTGTGCGGGTGCGCATCGACGACGGCCGCGTGGTGCTCGGCGGGGCCATGGTGGCCGACGGCTACCGCAACCCGGTGACCCCCGACCCGTTCGCCGAACGGGGCTGGTTCCGCACCGACGACCTCGGCACGCTCGACGGTTCCGGGGTGCTGTCGATCCTCGGCCGCGTCGACGACGCCATCAGCACCGGCGGGCTCACCGTGCTGCCGCAACTGGTGGAGAACGCCCTGGCCGGCCATCCCGCGGTGGCCGAATGCGCCGTGTTCGGGGTTCCCGACGCGCGGCTGGGACAGCGGGTGGCCGCGGCCATCGTCGCGGTGCCCGGTGCGGCACCACCGGCCCTGCCCGAGATCCGCGCCCTGATCGCGGAGACGCTGGAAGTGACCGCCGCGCCGCGCGAGATCCACGTCGTCGACGCGCTGCCGCGGCGCGGTATCGGCAAGCTAGACCGAAAAGCGCTTTCCCGACGGTTCGGTGACACCGGATGATGGACCGTATGCGAACCGAAGTCACGACCGCCGAAGAACTCCGGACCATCGTCGGGGAACCCACCGCCGCCGTCGCCAACAAGGTGAGCGACCGACTGTCCGATATCCACCGGGACTGGATCGCGCATTCCCCGCTGTGCTTCATCGCCACCACCGACGCCCAGGGCCGGGTGGACGTCTCCCCGAAGGGCGACCCGGCCGGTTTCGTGCACGTGCTGGACGCGCACACCATCGCCATCCCGGAACGCCCCGGCAACAAACGTGTGGACGGCTATCTCAACGTGTTGCAGAACCCGCGGGTGGGCACGCTGTTCGTCATCCCCGGCCGTGGGGACACCGTTCGGGTCAACGGGCGCGCCGAAATCCTGTCCGACGCACCTTATTTCGACGCGATGGCCGTCAAGGGCAAGCGTCCCATCCTGGCCCTCGAGGTCACCGTCGAGGAAGTGTTCTTCCACTGCGCCAAGGCGTTCCTGCGCTCGGACGCGTGGAAGCCGGAAACCTGGAACCCGGACGCGATGCCCAGCACCGCGCAGCTGGCCCGCTCGTTCAAGCCGGACCTGACCCTGGAGCAGCTGCAGGCGTACTACGCCGAGGATCACCTGCGCACGCTGCTGTACTGACTAGCGCACCAGGATCGCCCGGGTGTAGAGCAGCTGAAAACCCTTGCGCTGCACGTTCTGCTGTGACCGTGACCCGGGCGAGGTGGTGACCACGGCGATATCGGCGCCGGCGGCGTGCGCGTCGGACAGCCGCGCCGACAGCAACGCGCTCTGCACCCCGCGCCGGCGGAACGCCGGTGCGGTGGCCGCCCCGGTCAACTGCGCGACCCCGTCGGTCAGCCGCATGCTGGCCCCGCCGGCGATGGTGTCCTGGCAGCGCGCCAGGTAGGTGACCGCACCGGCGGCGACCATATCCCGCACCGCCGCGGCGAGGACGTCGCGCGGGAACTCCTCATGGCTGGGCACACCTTCGGCGTCCGGGTGCGCGAAGCCGTCGACCACCACGTCGATCCAGGCTTGCAGCTCGGCGGCACGGGCCTTGTCGACCCGGACGCCCGGTACGCCGGGCTCGGCGACGGGCCGGGTGCCGAGCACATTCTCGAACGACACCAGCCGATAACCGCGACCGGTCAGCAGCGCACCGATCCGCGGGTCGGCCAAATTCGACAGCTCCACCTGAACGGGCGCTCCGCGGCGCGCGTAGTCCCGTTCGATCTCGTCGAGCTCGGCGTCGGTGGGCACCCCGCCGAAGCCGAGGCCCACCACCTTGGTCAGCGGCGAATCCGGACCGGCGAAGCACGCCGCGCCCCCGGCCAGCGGGCGGACCTCGGCGGCGCCCGCACTGATCAGCGCCGTCTCGGCCGCCTCGATCCGCGCCGCGAGTTCGGTTCCCGGGAAGAAATTCACGGCGCTCACTGTCTCACCACGCCGTCATCAAAGTCACGTAAATTACGGTGCCCGCCAGGATCGACACCAGCGCATGCCGGCGCCACACCTGCAGCCCCGCGGTGACGGCCACCGCGACCGCCATCCACACCTGCTGGCGCACAGCGGCTTCGGGCACGTCGCGCACGGTGTACAGGGCCAGCATCACCATCACGCCGAGCGGCATGTGCACGCTCAGATACTTGACGACGGCGCTGTGCCGCATGGGCGCCAGTGCGGCGAACGGCAACGCGCGCAGCGCCCACGTCACGGCGGCGCTCACCGCGACGAGCACGGCGATGTGGCCGGGGTCAGCCATCGGCACGCCGGCGGTCGATGGCGAACCGCGCCAACAGCGCCGCGGTGAACGCCGCGAACGCACACACCAGCAGCTGTCCCGGCGCCAGCAGCCAGGCCGTCACCGCGCTCACCGCGGCGAGCGCGGCGGTGAGCCGGTCCGGCCGCTGCCGGTAGGCGTCGATGGCCAGCACCACGAACAGCGCCGTCAGCGCGAAGTCCAGACCCTGCAGCCGCTGCACCGGCAGGGCGGCGCCCAGCAGTCCGCCCAGCCCGGCCGAAGCGGCCCAGGTGAAGTGAAAAGCGCACTGCATCAACAGGATCTGCCGGCTGGTCCAGGTGGCGGCCGCCGGACTGACGCCCACCGCGTACGCCTCGTCGGACAACACGTAGGTGCTGTACAGCTTCGCGGCGGTACCGCGGACGCGCTGCAGCGGGAACGACAAGGCGTAGAACACGTGCCGGGAGTTCACCACGAAGCTGGTCAGCGCCACGGTGGCGACGGGGGCGCCGGCCGCCGCCAGACCGACCATCAGGAACTCCAGCGAGCCCGCATAGATCACCGCCGCGAAGACCGGCGCCCACCACCAGGCCAGCCCGGCGTGCACCACCAGGAATCCCAGCGCCATGCCCAGTGGGACGAATGCCAAACCGATGGGGGCAGACAGCCGCAGGACCGCGCGGACGGGATGCTCGGGCATCCGACCAGTCTTGCCGATTCCGGTGTGTCCGCCGCGGGTACCCCGTCGGCATGGACCACCCCGGCGCCGCGGACTTCGTACCGCCCACCCGCAGCCTGACCGTTCTGGCGGACGCCGTCCGCGGTTGCCGGGGCTGCGACCTGTACCGCGATGCCGATCAGGCGGTGTTCGGCGCGGGGCCCCGGTCGGCGCGCATCATGCTGGTCGGCGAGCAGCCCGGCGATCGCGAGGACCGGGCGGGCCAACCGTTCGTCGGGCCGGCGGGCCGGCTGCTGGACAAGGCGCTCGACGCGGCGTCGGTAGACCGTACGCAGGTCTACGTCACCAACGCCGTCAAGCATTTCAAGTTCACCGAACGCGGCAAGCGCCGCATTCATCAGAAGCCGAGCCGGACCGAGGTGGTGGCCTGCCGGCCCTGGCTGCTGGCCGAATTGGCGGCGGTGGCTCCGGACACCCTGGTCCTGATGGGTGCCACCGCCGCGCAGTCGTTGCTGGGCAACGACTTCCGGCTGACCGCACACCGCCGCGAGGTACTCGCGCTTCCGGATGCGGAGGTACTCGCGCTTCCGGATGCGGAGATGCCGTCGCTGCCCGACGCACCGGCACCCGATGTGGTGGTCACCATCCACCCGTCGGCGGTGCTGCGCGGCCCGGACGACAGCCGTGCCGAGGCCTTCGACTCACTGGTCGAGGACCTCCGCTTCGCCGCGGGCCTGCGCACCGGGACCTGATCACCGCGCCGCCGCGGCTCAAGCCGGATCACCGCGCCGCCGCGGCAGCGCCTTTCTCGGTCTGCTCCCCCTCGTTCGCCAGCGTGCCGCCCGCGCTCTCCAGATGCGCCCGGACGAACCACTGGAACTTCTCCATCTGGCCCGCGTGCTCGATCAACAGGTCCTGGGACACCAGGTCCAGGTCGTCGAGCCGTTCGATGGCCTTGCGGGTGTCGGAGATGACGCCGTTGTACACCAGATCCAGCGCGGCCAGGTGCGCCTGCACCGTGTCGCGGCCCACCGAATAGTCGTCCCACACCCGGTCTTTGATGATCGCCCCCGGCGTGCCCTGCGGGGAGACACCCAGCGCGGCGATGCGCTCGGCGACATCGTCGGCGAAGCCGCGCACCAGCTCCACCTGCGGGTCGATCATCTCGTGTACGCCGATGAAGTTGGGCCCCACGACATTCCAATGCACGTGCTTGAGGGTGAGGTGCAGATCGTTGTAGGTGCTCAGCTGGCGCTGAAGCAGATCGGCGATCTCGCGGCTGTCCTTGTCGGAGAGGCCGGGAATGGTGAACTCACTCATCAATTCGCTCCTTTACGCAGATGACTACCGGCTGCGAGTACCCCCGGCCGCGCGCGACCAATCAGGCCGGGTTCAACGGCACAGTCCGGGGTAACCCGTGGCCATGACCACTTCCACTCCGCACACGCGCAGCCATACGCCGGCCGTGCGCATCGCCGCCCTCGCGGTCGGCGCGCTGTTCCTCGTTGTCGGCATCGCCGGCTTCATCCCCGGGCTGACCACCCACACCGACATGTTGACCTGGGCCGGGCATCACTCGGGCAGCATGTTGCTCGGGGTGTTCGCGGTGTCGGTCCTGCACAACGTGGTGCACCTGGCCTTCGGGGTCGCCGGGCTGCTCGCATCCCGCACCGTCACCGCCGCCCGGCTCTTCCTCATCGTCGCCGGCGTGATCTACCTCGTCCTGACGCTGTACGGTTTGGTGATCGATCACACCAGCACCGCCAATTTCGTGCCGGTCAACACCGCCGACAACTGGCTACACCTGGTGCTGGGCGTGGGGATGGTGGCCCTGGGCGTGGTGCTGGGCCGGCCCGCCGTCCACACCGACGACGGCACCGCCCCGCCCACCGATGGGATCGAGTGAGGAGTTTGACCCGGTCCCGCCGGTGGGTATCCGGCACCATGCGTACCGAGTTCCACGCCGAGATCGATCACCTGACGGCCGAGCTCGGCCAGATGTGCGAACTCGCGGCCACCGTGATGGCGTACGCAACCACCGCCTTGGTGCACGACGATGACGACGCCGCGCATCGAGTGGGGGTGGAACTGGCCCGGCTGACCCGGCTGCACCACTGTGTCAGCGAACGGGCCTTTGCGATCCTCGCCCTGCAGGCGCCGGTGGCCCACGATCTGCGGGTGGTGATGTCGGCCTTCCCCATCTCGGCGGACGCCAACCGGATGGGCGGGTTGGCCGCCAATATCACCAAGGTGACCCGGCGGCGGGAGTCGACGCCGGTGCCGCCCGTGGCACTGGAGGTCTTCGCCGATATGGGCCGGCACGCCGTGCTGTTGGCCGAACGCGCGCAAGCGGCGGTTCTGGTCAACGATCTCGTTGCCGCACAACGCATCACCGAAGGTGACGAGGTGATGAACGAACTGCACCGCAGGCTGTTCACCATGGTGCTCGACGACCGTTGGGAGCATGGGCCGATCGCCGCGGCCAACGTCATGCTGCTCGGCCGGTTCTACGAGCGGTTCGCCGACCATGCCGTCAGCATCGCCCGCCGGGTCGTCTTCCAGGCGTCCGGGCGGCTGCCGAACGTCAGCGCCTCGCCGACGTGAGGACCTTTCCGACCTGAGGAGAAGCCGATGCCCAGTTTCCGGAGCATCACCATCGCCATCGGCGCCGCCGCCCTGACCGCCGGCATCTCGGCCGGTTGCGGCGGACAGGACAAGCCCACGGTGAGCACCCCGGTCGAGACCAAACCGTCCAGTTCGGTCATGACCGAAACCCCGTCGACCGTGGCCCCCGGCTCGACGTTCACCGAGACCCCGACCGAGCGCACCGACACGGGCGCACCGTCGTGACGTCCCTTCACCAGAAGGAGTAACCATGCCCCGCGGAGACGGCATCTATGCCGACGATCCATCCGATCAGCCCCCGCCGACCACCACCGAGGACGGCGACCTGAGCAAGGACACCCCGGATGTCGACACCGACACCCCTCAGGAAGAGCCGCCGGACTGACGGTTCCTTGTTTTTGAGAGATTGTTCTATTAACGTCGGTAACCATGTCTGACGGATTGCGTAAGTTCAAGTTCGAACGCCAGCTCGGCCGGCTGGTGATGAATCCCGTGGTGGCCACCCTGGACAAGCTCGGGGTGCGCTCGCGCCTCATCGTCGAACTGGAGACCACGGGCGCCAAGACCGGCCTGGCGCGCCGCGTCCCGCTCGCCGGACGCGCCGACGAGAACGGCGTATGGGTCATCTCCCAGCACGGGCGACGCGCCGGCTGGGCCCACAACATCGCCGTCCATCCCGAGGTGCGCGTCCGGGTGAACGATCAATGGCGAACGGGCACAGCCACCTTCGAGCCGGAAGACGATGTGCGCAGCCGGGCCCGCACCTTCGGTGGCACGGCGACGGCGCTGACCATGCGGGCCATGGAGAGCGACCCGATCTCGGTGCGCATCACTTACCGGTAGCCGGCTCCGCCACGTTCGCCGGCACGGCGGTGGGTCCAGCCGTCGTGGCCGCCGGGAAGCCGATCCGCGGCACCCCCGGGGTGCCCAGCCGGCCGGCCAGCCAGGGCAGCGACGCGGTGAAGGTGGCCTTCGCGAACGGCCAGTCATGCTTGCCCGGGGCGGCGATCACCGCGCAGTCCATCCCCTTGGCGGTGCCCAGCGCGCACAGCGAGTGCGCGGCCGCCGTCTGGTCGCCCGGGTTGCCGCCGGCATCCCGGCCGCCCAACCCGACCGCATCGGCGGCGGCGGCCTGGTCCACCTTGCGCGGGGTCTGCGGGGTGCTGGAAATCTCGAACCACCCGGCGACGCCCCGGTAGCTGCCATGGGCGTTCATCACGGTGGTCGGGTCGAACCCGGCCCACGCGGCCTCGCTACCCCCGAACAACCGGCTGACGGTCTGCTCGTGGGTGCCCGCGGTGGGCCCCAGATCACCGGCGATGTCGACGAACGCGCTGAACAGGTCGGGGTGCATGACCGTCAGGTCGACCGCGCAGGTGCCGCCCATCGACCACCCGACGATGCCCCAGCCGGCCGCTGCGGGATTCACCCCGAATGTCGAATTCACATACGGCACCACATCTTTGGTCAGGTGGTCGGCGACATTGCCGCGCGGTCCGTTGACACACTCGGTGTCGTTGTTGAACGACCCGCCGCTGTCGACGAAGACGAACACCGGGGCGTTGCCGCCGTGCGCCGCGGCGAACGCGTCCATGGTCGCGGCGGCGTCACCGGTGCGCAGCCAGTCCGCCGGCGTGTTGAACTCACCGCCGATCATCATCACCGCCGGAAGCTGGGTGGCGCCGGCGAACCAGGCCGGCGGCAGGTAGACCAGTTCGGTGCGGTGTTTGAATCCCGAGGCATCGGCCGGAATGGTCACCGGGACGACGGCGCCGTGCGCGGGCACGGCGTGGGCGGCCTTCTGCGCCTGCACGGTCGCCAGGTCCGTTTCGTCGGGCAGCGGCCCGGCGGTCAGCTGGTTCCACGCGGTCTGCACCGTCGGGAAGTAACCCACCCACAGGTTCACCGCCAGTGCCGAACTGAGCAGACAACCGGCAACCGCGAGTGCCGAGACCCCGCGACGCCACCACGGCGCCGACGCCCAGCCGAACACCGCGACGCCGATCGCCAGCCCGCTCAGCCCGATCCACACCCACAGTTCGTCGGGGGCCGGATCGTCGGCCATGCCCTGGGAGTCGATGAACCAGTTGGCCCAGGCCGCGGCGGCGACGCCGAGCAGCAACGCCAGCGGCAACCACAGCAGGCGCCAGCGCCGGGTACGCCACCCGACGGCGGCGATCAGGATCGCCGCGGCGACGAGCTGGATCACGATGGGCAGCCAGCCCCGCAGCAACGACAGGCCGTGATGGTATGGGTCCGCTGCGGCGGCATCGGCGAGCAGCATCGTCACACCGACATCATGCCGCCGTAATCTTTATGCCCGCTGTGAGACAACGGCTTTCGCACACAGGCGGCACATATCTGGCCAGTTCAGCCGGGCAGTGAGCCGCCGAGGCGCTCGGCGGCGGCCACGTAATCCTCGATGAACTCCAGCACCACGTCGCGCGCCGGCCGCACCTTGTTCATCAGCCCGACACCCTGACCGACGAAGTAGGTGGCCAGCGCCTGGGCACCCTCATGCCCCTGGGCGGCCAGCGCGTCGACGCGGCGCAGCACCGGCTCGCTCAGCATGTTCTGCAGCGGCAACGGCAGCGGCTGCTGCCCACCCGCCGGCGCCCAGGCATCGGTCCAGTCCGACACCAGCTGCCGTGACGGTTTGCCGGTGCGGCCCGCCGACCGCACGGTGTCACGCGAACCGGCGGCCAACATCTTGGCGACGGTGTGCGGCTCGGTCTCGGCTTCCTCGGTCGTCAGCCACACCGAGCCGGTCCACGCCCCGGCCGCGCCGAGCGCCACCGACGCCGCCATCTGCCTGCCGGTCACGATGCCGCCGGCGGCCAGCACCGGGGTCGAGCTGCCGATCGCCGCCAACGCCTCCAACACCTCGGGCACCACCACCAGCGTCGACACCTCACCGCAGTGGCCGCCGGCCTCGGTGCCCTGCGCGACGATCAGGTCCACCCCGGCGGCGACCTGTTTGACGGCGTGCTCCTTGGCGCCGACCAGCGCGGCCACCGGGATGCCGTGCTCACGGCCCGCCTCGATCATGTAGTCCGGCGGCACCCCGAGCGCGTTGGCCATCAGCTTGATGGGATGGCTCAGCGCCACCTGCAGCAGGTCCGAGCCGGTGCCGCCGGCCAGTACGGGGGCGCCGGTGCGCGGCGTCGGGTCGGGCTCGATGCCGTGCTCGCGGAGCAGGTTGTCGATGTAGTCGCGGTAGTCCTGCGGGATCCGGGCAGCCAGATCGGCCTTGGTGAGCCGCTCGCCCTTGCCCTCGAATTTGGCGGGCACGATGATGTCGACGCCGTAGGGCTTGCCGTGCACGTGCTGGTCGATCCAGGTCAGCTCGCGGTCCAGCTGCTCGGGGGTGAAGGCGGCGCCGCCGAGCACCCCGAAGCCGCCGGCGTTGGTCACCGCGGCGACCACATCGCGGCAGTGACTGAAGGCGAACAGCGGGAAGTCGATGCCGTATTGCGCGCAGAGCGCCGAGGGAGACGTCGGTGTCATCCGCTCATTATCGACACCTGTCAAGTTTGGCGGAAGCTAGGGCAGGTCGAACGGCAGCGTCACACCCTCGTGCGCCAGGCAGTGTGTGCAGGTCGATGCGTCCGCCACACCCCCAATGGCCTCCCGCACCAGTTTCTTGAAGCCGACCATGTTGCGCTCGAACTCGGCGAACACGTCCACCGCCCGCACGCCGGCCCCCGCTTCCACCCCGGCGTCCAGATCGGTCACCAAAGCGATTGCCGCGTAACATATCTCCAGTTCGCGGGCGAGCACCGCCTCCGGGTAACCGGTCATGTTGACCAGGGTGAAACCCTGATCGGCGAACCACCGGCTCTCGGCCCGGGTGGAGAACCGCGGCCCCTGGATCACCACCATGGTGCCGCCGTCGACGACGCCGGGCAGCTCGGCGGCCGCGGCCCGCAAGGCCGGGCAGTACGGATCGGCGAACCCCACGTGGATCCCGCCGGAATCGAAATAGGTGTCCGCCCGCCCGCTGGTGCGGTCCACCAATTGATCGGGCACCACCATGGCGCCGGGCCCCAGCGCCGGGTTCAGGCTGCCGACCGCGCACGGCGCGAAGATGCGACGCACGCCCAGCGCCCGCATCGCCCACATGTTGGCGCGGTAGGGCACCGTGTGCGGCGAGAACTCGTGGCGCACCCCGTGCCTGGGCAGGAAGGCGACCTCGTGCTCGCCGACGGAACCGACGGTGATCGCCGCGCTCGGGGCGCCGTAGGGCGTGTCCAGGTTGATGCTGCGCGCATCGGGACCGAAGAACGAATAGAAGCCGCTACCGCCGATTACTCCGAGCATCCGCCCATTCTGCTGGGTCAGTCGGCGGCGGGCTCCGCCAGCTCGGCGTTCAGGTCGGCCTTCTCGGCGGCCTGCTTGGCGGCGTCGCGGATGGCGAAGGCGTCGGTGGCCAGCCCACCGATCGCGTTGGCCACGTCCTTGACCGCGGTGGTGATGATGCTGGCTACTTCCCCCACGGTCGACGCCACCGACTCGACGCCCTCCTGTAAGGCGTCCTTGGCGATCTCGGTCTTGCTCAGGCGGTCGGTCATGAGACAAGTGTCACGTGGTGTGCGCCACGTGACAAGGTGCCGCTCGTCACGCATTGCGCGAAGGCGACCGTGCGACCCAGGCCCCACGTCGCACCATGCGACGATGGCCCGCATGGCTACCTTCGCGCAATGGGTGGAGGGCGCACGTCCTCGCACCCTGCCCAACGCCGTCGCCCCCGTCCTGGCCGGGACCGGGGCGGCCGCCGCACTCGGCGGCGCGGTGTGGTGGAAGGCGCTGTTGGCGCTGCTGGTCTCGCTGGCCCTGATCGTCGGGGTGAATTACGCCAACGACTACTCCGACGGCATCCGCGGCACCGACGACGTGCGCTCCGGCCCGCTCCGACTGGTCGGTTCCCGCGTCGCCTCGCCGCGGGCGGTGCTCACCGCGGCGTTGGTCAGCCTGTCCATCGGCGCGGCGGCGGGCCTGGCGCTGGCAATCGTCAGCGAGCCGTGGCTGATCGCCGTCGGTGCCGCCTGCATCGCCGGTGCCTGGCTGTACACCGGCGGGTCGACGCCCTACGGCTATCGCGGGCTGGGCGAGGTGGCCGTCTTCGTCTTCTTCGGGCTGGTCGCGGTGCTGGGCACGCAGTACACCCAGGCGCTGCGGGTGGACTGGGTCGGGCTGGCCGCCGCGGTGGCCGTCGGCTCCCTGTCCTCGGCGGTGCTGGTGGCCAACAACTTGCGCGACATCCCGACCGACAGCGAGACCGGCAAGATCACTTTGGCCGTGCGGCTCGGCGATGCCCGCACCCGGCTGCTGTACCAGGTGCTGGTCGGCGTCGCGTTTGCGATGACGTTCGTGCTGATGGCGGCCACCCCGTGGTGCGCCGCCGGCCTGGTGGCCGCACCGCTGGCGGTGCGGGCCACCGGACCGGTGCGGCGCGGCCTCGGCGGGCGGGAACTGATCCCGGTGCTGCGCGACACCGGACTGACCATGCTGGTGTGGTCGGTCGCGGTGGCGGCGGCACTGACCTTCGGTTAGCTCGCGTGCGGGTCGGCCGAATTGAGCACCGCGATGGCGTGCTCGTAGTCCCCGCGCACCTCCGCATAGCGCAGGAACTTGACGTTCTCGACCTGAATCTCCTTGGCGTCGGGCTGGTTTTCCAGGATGTCCACCACCTCGTCGACGAAATCCTGTAGCGGCATGGCCCATTCGCTGTCGCGCTGCCCGGGCACCAGGTCGGTCCGCACCGCGGGCGGCTCGAGTTCCTTGAACTCCACCGACGATCCGGCGAACTGCAGGCGCAGCGTCTCGGTGAGCAGGTGGATGGCCGCCTTGGAGGCGTTGTAGCTGGGGGTGACCCGCAGCGGCGTGAATCCCAGCCCCGAGGAGACGGTCATCACCGTGGCCGCCGGCTGCTGCTGCAGGTGCTCGATGAACGCGGCGATCAGCCGGATCGGGCCGAGCACGTTGGTGGTGATGGTGGATTCGGCCGAGGCCAGGAAGGTGTCGGGGTGGTGCCAGTCCTCGATGCTCATCACCCCGGCCATGGTGATCAACACGTTCAGGTCGGGATGGGCGGCCAGCACCTGCGCGGCGACGGCGGTGATGCTGTCCGGGTCGGCGGTGTCGATCCGGACGGCGTCCACGTCGGGGTGCTCGGCCACGATCTGGTCCAGCAGCTCTTGCCGACGTCCACCGACGATGACCTTGTTCCCCTTGTCCCGCAACGCAAGTGCGAGGGTCAGGCCGATACCACTGGTGGCGCCGGGGATGAAAATGGTGTTGCCGGAGATCTTCATGGTTGGCTCCTGGAAAGGGTTGGGACATTTGGGACATACGGGAACAGCGGTGATGGCGTGGCCGTCACCGACTGGGCGCCGACACCGATGGTGACGGGCTTGTTGAAGGCGAGGCTGAACATCACCTCGGGGGCGTTGTCGACCAGCGAGCGACCGTTGAATCCGGCGAAGCCGAACGCCGCGGCGGTGCCCACCGTGTACGGCAGCACGTTCGGGAAGATCAGCCGCGCAACGGTTTCGCCGTACCGGTCGGGGTCCTGCGCGGTGCCGTAGGCGCCGACGCAGGCGGCGATCCGGGCGGCCGCCGACTCACCGTGAGTGGCGTAGTCGTCACGCGGGACGCCCGCGTTGAGCGCGTCCCCGAGGTGCTCGTCGTATTGGGTGAACAACGGGTGGATCATCGGCAGCCCGACCCGGTTGATCGAGCGCCAGCCCCCGCCGTCGGTGGCCAGCGTGGCCACCGCCCACACCCCGATCCGGTTGTCGGCGCGGCGCGGGGTGAGCTCGGCATCGGGCAGCTCGAGCACCAGCGAATGCACCGTCGCACCGGCGAACAGGTTGGCGGCGCGCTCGGGCGCCCACGGCCCGACGTCGACGGTGGTGCCGTCCTGCAACGCATGCCCGACTGCGTGCAGGATGTCGGCGTCGATCCAGAACGGATCGCCGGCCCGGCCGGCCCACGCCCGCACCCCGCCCGCCGTGGTGACGGTGGTCCCGGTGCGCCCGTGCAGCAGCTCGATTCCCGTCGCCGCCGGCTCGGTGGCCGCCGCACCGGACAGCCGTTGCACCCAGAACCGTTGTTGGCCTTGACCGTCGGCGGTATCGAAGGTCACTCGGTAGGTGAGGTCCTCGACCGCATCGCCGTCCAGGTCGATCTTGAACTCGTACCGGCCCTCCGGGTGGAATCCGGGGACGGGGATCTCACCACCGAACGAATGGCAGACGTTGATCACCAGGGCGGTGCCGGTCTGGCCGGCGAACACGTACAGGTCGGTGATGTCGAGCCGGATGTCCTGGCGTGCCAGGGGTGAATCGAGATGATGTGACATCAGTCGGCCCCCGGTGCCGCCGGGGTGAGCAGCTCGGCCAGGCCGACGCGGTGCAGCATCTCGGCCTTCAGCCGGTCCAGCACGGCGAAGCCCACATCGGCACCGTCCTGGCTGGGGTCGATGTGCACCCGGAACGGCCGGGTGCCGAACGGCGCGGCGACCACCCGGGCCACCGCCGTCGCGACGGCCCCCGGGTCGGCATCGGGCGGCACGATGGAGTTGAACGCCTCCTGCACCCGGGCCTCGAAACCGGCGTAGGGCCCGTCCTCGTAGGCGGCGGCCACGGCCCGGTCGGCTGGGGCACCCGCGTGCGCGAAATGGTTGGTGCCCGAGGTGAAGGCGCCCGGCACGATGATCGTCGTCTCGACACCCCACAGGCTCAGTTCCCTGGCATAGGAGACGGCGAGCGCGTCCATGGCGTTCTTGGCGGCGAAGTACGGCGCGAGATACGGCGGTGTGCCGCCGGCGCAACTGCTGCTGGACACCCACACCAGCAGGCCGCGGCGCCGCCCGCGCAGATGCGGCAGCACCGCCCGGTTCACGCGCTGGGTGCCGAGCACGTTGACGTCGTACAGCTGGGCGAGCTGTTCGGGCGTGAAGGCCTCGGCGGGGCCGTAGACCATGTGTCCGGCGTTGTGGACGACGACGTCGATCCGCCCGGCGGCCGCCAGCACCTCGGCGACCGCGGCGTCGACGGACTCCTGCGATTGCACGTCCATCTCGACGGTGCGCAGGTCGACGCCTTCGGTGCGGGCCAGCTCGGCGTAGCCCCTGGCCCGCGGCGCGTTACGGCCGGCGATGTCGCGCATGGAGGCGTAGACGGTGTGCCCCGCCCTGGCGAGCGCTTCGGCGATGAGCTGGCCGAAACCACTGGAGGCTCCGGTGATCAAGACGACGTTGTGGTCCATGTGATCGAGCGTGCCTGACCAGTAACCATCTGTCACATGCATATCTATGATGTCTCATATGCTCACCACGCATATCGATCGGGTGGACCTGAACCTGCTCACACCGCTGGTCGCCCTGCTCGAGGAACGCCAGGTTTCCCGCGCCGCCGCACGCGTGGGCCTGAGCCAGCCGGCGATGAGCCGCGCGCTGCAACGGCTGCGCCGCGTGCTCGACGACCCGCTGCTGGTGCGCGACCCGGACGGTTTCCGGCTCACCGCCCGCGCCCAGGACATCTACGACCAGCTCACCACCGTCGTCCCCCTGTTGCAGCATCTGTTGTCCCCCAACGATTTCGATCCGAGCCAGTCCAGCGCACCGATCAACCTCGCCGGCAGCGATTACGCCGTGCAGACCTTCGGCCCCGCGATCTGCCGGCAGGTGCGCACCCAGTCCCCCGCCACCGCGGTCCGCTTCCACAACCTGCGCCTGGACGGGATCATCGACCAGATCCGCAGTGGCGCAGTCGATATCGGACTGTACGGCGGCGATCTGCCGCCGGACTTACAGGCCGAGACGCTCTTCGTCGAGGACTTCGTCTGCGTGCTGGCCCATGATCACCCGCTGGCCGGTGCGGCCGGCATCACGCTGGACGACTACCTGCGCCATCCGCATATCGTCATCGACACCGCCGACGGCCGCCAGACCGCCGTCGACCGCCCCCTGGCGGCGCTGGGCCGCCCGCGCGACGCCGCCGTCACGGTGCCGTATCACTCGTCGGCACTGGCGCTGCTACCCGGAACCGATTTGATCGCAACGCTTCCCGCCCGGCTGCGTGCGGGCTGGGACCGTGACGACACCCTGCGGGCACTACCGGCGCCCATGGAGGTGGCCACCCTGCCGTATCAGATGATCTGGAACCGCGTCTTCGACACCGATCACCGGCACGCCTGGCTGCGCGGCATCGTCCGGGCGGCCGCCGGTTAGCTGCGCTCCGGTTCGTCGTCACCACGGAGCCGGGCCTGCAACGACTCCCGATCCTTGCGGCGACGTTCGTCGAACGCCGCGATGCTGGCGGTGGCACGGCGACGCAGCGGCGCGAACAGCCAGATACCCAGCGGGAGCGCCAACACGATGGCGAACAACACCGCCACGATCAACGGGAACTCGCGGATCCCGACGAGGTGGCCGGCTCCGACGATCACCGCGGTGAGCACCGCGGCGAGCGCCAGCCGAGCCAGCAGATAGGCTCCGACGTCACGCAACATCCGGGTTCCCGGCCGACCATCAGACACGAGCCCGAGCCTACCCACGGCGCGTATATTCGGATCAAGGAGGTTTTCCGTTGCAGTACTTGCTCCTGGTCCTGATCGTGGCTGGGCTTTCCTACGCGGTGTGGCGGGTGGTCCGGGCATCGGCCGCACGCCCACGCACCCGGGTGATCGGCCCCGACGACGACCCCGATTTCCTGCGCCGCCTCGGCCACGGGGACAACAACCCCCGCGGTTGAGCGTTAAGCCGAGCCGGGAAATCCCGCCGCGACCACCGCGGCCAGTTTGATCAACGCCTCACGCGTCTGTGGCTTCAGCCGCTCCAGGCTGATCTCGGCGCCCTCCTCCAGATGAGGGTCGAACGGCACCTGCAACACCGCCCGGCAGCGCCGCGCGAAATGGTCGGTCACCTTCTGCAGGTCCACCTTGCCCGAGCGCGGACGCACCGCGTTCACCACCGCAATCGCGTTGCGCACCATGTCCTGATGCCCGTGCGCGTCGAGCCAGTCCAGGGTGGCCGACGCCGACCGCGCCCCGTCCACCGAACCCGAACTGACCACGATCAGCACATCGGCATGCGACAACACGGCCGCCATCGCCGAATGCAGCATCCCGGTGCCGCAGTCGGTGAGCACCAGGCTGTAGTAGCGCTCCAGCACCTCCAGGGTCCTGGTGTAGTCCTCTGAGCTGAACGCCTCCGACACCGCCGGGTCGCTCTCCGAGGCCAGCACCTCCAGCCGGCTCGGGCCCTGGTTGGTGTAGCGGCGGACGTCGCTGTAGCTGTTGATGCCCTCCGCGTCGCGCAGCAGGTGCCGCACCGTGGCGGGGGTTTCCAGCGGCACCTTCTGGCTCAGGGTCCCGCGGTCGGGGTTGGCGTCCACCGCGATGACGCGGTCACCGCGGGTGGAGGCGAACGTGGCCCCGAGGGTGGCGGTGATGGTGGTCTTGCCGACCCCGCCCTTCAGCGACAGCAGCGCGATCCGGTAGCAGCCCCGCAGCGGCCGACCCACCTCGCCGAGCAGCTTGTTGTAGTCGGTGACCTTCGGGCTCTCGCCCAGGTTCAGGGTCTTGAAGGTGGCCAGGTACACCCAGCGCCGCCAGCCCCGCGACGGTGCCCGCTTCGGCTGGCCGAGCAGCGCCACCGTGGACAGGTCCAGGTACGGCGCCGGCAGCGGGAAGGGGCTGGTCTGGTCGGCCGGTGCGGGGGCGCCGGCCGGCGGCGGCACGACCACGGCGGGAATGCCGTGCGGCGGGGTGGGCGCGGTCCATTCCGGAGGCACCTCCTGCGCCGGATCGCTAAACCGCTGTTGCCCACGGAAATTGATGGGCTGATCCGGTCCGAGCGGCACTGTCAGCCCACCCCCGCGTACGAGTGCAGGCCCACGGTGACCAGGTTGATGAAGAACAGGTTGAACACCATCGCCACGAAACCCACGACGTTGATCCAGGCCGCCTTGCGGTCCCGCCAACCGGCCGTGGACCGCGCGTGCAGATACGCCGCGTACACCACCCAGGCGATGAACGACACCGTCTCCTTGGGGTCCCAGCCCCAGTAGCGGCCCCACGCCTCCTCGGCCCAGATGGCGCCGAAGATGACGCCGAACCCGAAGATCGGGAACGCGAAGATGGTGGTGCGGTAGGCGATCCGGTCCAGCGTCTGCCCGTCGGGCAGCCGGCGGATCATCCGGCCGAAGCCGTTGTCGCGATCGGCCAGCGGCGACATCTTGAGCAGGAACAGGATGCTGGCCACACCGGCGACCAGGAACACCCCGGAACCGAGGCTCACCACCGAGACGTGGATGGGCAACCAGTAGGACTGCAGCGCAGGCATCACCGGGGCGGCGTTGGTGTACAGCCAGCGCCCGGAGACCGTCAGCAGGATCAGCACCGGCACCAGGACGAACACCCACAGCGCGCGGAACTGCGGTTTGCGCAGCACGATCGCGCCGGCGACCAGACCGCAGAAGCAGGTCAGGTTGATGAACTCGTACATGTTGCCCCACGGCACCCTGGCCGTGGCCAGCCCGCGCAGCACGATGCAGGCGGCCAGCAGGGCGATGCCGACGTACACCAGCGCCAGGCCGGCCCGGCCGATGCGCTCGTCGGCGGGGCGGGACGGGGTGTCGGCGACCACGCCGGGGGTGGCGCTGTCCGCACCCACTGCGGCCGGACCGCCGGCACCCACCAGCTCGCGCGCCTCGACCTTGCGCCCCCGCGCGTAGGCCAACTCGACGGCCAGCAGGATCAACGCGACGACGAGCACCACCACCGACGACGTGTAGGCCCAGTCCGAGTAGCGGGACAGCCCGATATCGATGTGCGTTGTATTCATGCGCGCGTCACTCTTCTCCCAGCAGCTTCACGGTGAGCCGCTCGAACTCGTCACCCCACCCGGAATTGTCGGTCCGGGCCAGACCCCCCAGCTCGACGCTTACGGTACCCGCCGGGCCCGGGGTAAGCCGAACCCAGACACGGCGCCGCCGGACCACCAGCGACACCAGCAGCCCGGCCATCATCGACATGGCGAACACCAGCACCCACACCTGCGCCGGGTCGTGCGAGACCTGAAGGTTGATGAACGGGACCGCACCGTCGAACCGGACGGTGGTGCCGTCGTTCAGGCGGGTCTGTTCGCCGGCCTTGAGGTTGACCCGGGCCTGTTTGGTCAGCCGGCCCTGCCCGATCAGCCGCGGGTCAAGGGTGAACAGCGACTGCGGGCGGCCGGTGTCCAGGCCGGCGTCACCGCGGTAGATGTCGATGGCCACCGCGGGGTCGTTGAGCGCCGGGAAACTCGACGACAGCAGGGTGCCGTCGAGTTGTTCGGTGGGGGCGAGCAGGCCCTGCACCGCGATCTGGTGCTTGCGCCGCTCGTCGGGGTCGGGATAGGTGCCTCCGGGCGGGTCCACCCGGATCACGCCGGAGGACAGCAGGGTCAGCGGGTCGTCGGGGCGCCACTGCACCGTGGTGGTGCGCTGCTGCCCGTCCGGGAAGGTCACGGTGAACGTCGGCGCGTAGCCGTGGCCCTGCAGGTACACCCGGTCCCCGCCGATCCGCAGCGGGTGGTTGACCTCGAGACGGTACGGCCGCCAGGTGTCGGTGTTGAGGTCGGCGCCGTCCTGGTACTCGATGTTCGCGGCGAAGCTGACGGCCTGCCCGCTGGGCAGATACTGCGCGTCGAAGTCGTTGACCTTCAGGCAGATCGGGTACAGCGAGGTGCCGTCGACGGTGTTACCGGCCCGGAACGAGTCGAACGCGGCCGGCGACGCCGAACAGAAGCCGGGCCCGCCGTCGGCGATGACGATGACGTTGCCCTCGTAGCCGAACAGCTTGCCCGCCGCGACGGCGACCAGCAGGCCGAGCAGCGAGAAGTGGAAGACGATGTTGCCGAACTCGCGCAGATAACCCTTTTCCGCTGATATCTCGGTGATTTCGGCATCGTCGTTCGTCTCGGTGCGGGTGGTGCGCCGCCAGCCTTTCAGGCGGTCTGTCATGGTGGCGGCCAATGCGGCGGCCTCGCCGGTGATCTCGGCTTCGTGGTGCTTGGGCAGCCGCGCCAGGTTGCGCGGCGCGGCCACCGGAACGGCGCGCAGGCTGCGCATGTGTTCGGCCAGCCGCGGGGTCAGGCAGCCGACCAGCGAAACGAACAACAGCACGTAGATGGAGGTGAACCAGAAGCTGGAGAACACGTCGAACGCCTGGACCTTGTCCAGCCACGGCCCGATGGTCGGGTGCTGGGCCAGGTACTCGTCGACCTTGCCGGCGTTGAGGCTGCGTTGCGGCAGCAGCGCGCCGGGGATGGCGCCCAGCGCCAGCAGGAACAGCAGCACCAGCGCGGTGCCCATCGAGGTCAGCGTGCGCCAGGTGTTGCGGATCAGCGCCCACGCCTTCATCAGCGGGTTCATATCGGCAGCCTCACGTCGCTGATGAACGCGTCGCGCACCCACCCCACGAAATCCCCCCACAGCCCGGTCACCAGGGCGATACCCACCGCGATCATCAGCACCCCACCGAAGATCTGGATGCCGCGGGTGTGCGCTCGCAGCCAGCCCAGCCCGCGCACCGCCCGCGACGAGCCGAACGCCAGCAGCAGGAACGGCACGCCGAGGCCCAGGCAGTACGCGATCACCAGCGCGATGCCGCGGGCGACGGCCGAGCCTTCGGTGGCCGAGGCCACCGCGATCACGGCCGTCAGCGTCGGCCCCAGGCATGGCGTCCAGCCCAGCGCGAACACCGCGCCCAGCAGCGGTGCCCCGCCCAGCGTCGAGAGCCGGCGCGGCGCGAACCGGGCCTCGCGCTGCAGCAGCGGGATGAAACCGACGAAGATCAGCCCCATCAGGATGGTCACCACGCCGCCGATGCGTTGCAGCACTGCCTCATTGGTGATGACGGCGGTGGTCATCCCGAGCACCGCGACGCTGCCGAGCAGGAACACCACGGTGAATCCGGCCACGAACAGTGCGGCCGCGCCGACCACCCGCCAGCGGGCCGACCGCGCTCCCCCGGCGTCCGGGGCCTCGGCGACGCCGACGACGCCGGCCAGGTACGACAGGTAGCCGGGCACCAGGGGCACCACGCAGGGCGACGCGAAGGACACCAGTCCGGCCAGCACGCTGATGCCCAGGGCCAGCAGCACCGGGCCGTTGGCCACCAGATCGGAGGGATTCACTGCGCCATCACTTCGCTGTCATTTTTCCGAAGCCAGCCGCTGGACGACCGGCAGCAGGTCGGCGGCCAGCAGTTCGCGCAGGAACACGGCGGCCACCCGGTGCTGCCGGTCCAGCACCACGGTGGACGGGATGACGGTGGTCGGGTATTTGCCGCCGAAGGCGATCATGGTGCGCATCGCGGGGTCATAGATCGACGGGTAGCTGACCTTGCGGTCGACCACGAAATCCTTTGCCGCATCCCGGTTGTAGTCGCGCACGTCGATGCCGAGGAACTGCACGCCGTCGGCCCGGGTCTGCTCGAACACCTGCTCCAGTTGCGGGATCTCCGAGCGGCAGGGCCCGCACCACTGCCCCCACACGTTGATCACGACGACCTTGCCCGCGTAATCGTCCAGGGACAGCTTCCGGTTGGGGTCCATCAGATCGGGCCCGCTGATCTTGCCCGGGGTACCCCGCTTCTCGGGTGGGTCGTAGAAGATGTCGGTCTTGCCGCCGGGGGCGACGAACTCGAAGGTGCCGCCCTGCGCGACGGCGTCGTCACCGGTCGAACAACCGGTGAGGACAGCCAGCAGCAACGCCAGCGCGGCAACGATGCGCACTACAGACCCCAGGGCTCCGTGTACACCCACCGGACCAGGCGGTCGTCGTCGAACACGAACGAGGTGATCGAGGACAGGTTGCACAGCCGGCTGTGCGGCAACGGCAGGTGCGCCAGCCGGCGTCCGGTCATGGCGCGGCGCAGGGTTTCCACCGGCAGCTGGTGGCTGACGCACACCGCCTCGTGCCCTTCGCTTTTGAGCCGGGCTCGATGCAGCGCGGCCGTCATGCGGGTGGCGACCTCGTCGTAGGGTTCGCCCCAGGACGGTGTCATCGGGTTGCGCAGCCGCGGCCAGTTGCGCGGATCGCGCAGCGCGCCGTCGCCGGGGGCCACCCGTTTTCCCTCGAACTGGTTCCACGATTCGATCAGGTCCTCGTCGGTGTCGACGACGAGCCCGTGCCTGTCCGCGATCGGCGCGGCGGTCTCCTGCGCCCGCTCCAGCGGCGAGGCGACGATGTGGGTGACGTCGTGCGAGGCCAGCCAGTCGGCCGCGGCCTGCGCCTGGGCCCGCCCGCGGTCGGAGAGGTGATAGCCGGGCAGCCGGCCGTAGAGCACCTTCTCCGGGTTGAACACCTCGCCGTGGCGCATGACGTGCACCGTCGTCCGGACCGGCACGGTTGTCACCGGGTGGCCTCGGCGGCGGCGCGGGCGGCGTGCGGCAGCGCCTCGGCGATCTTGTCGAACGCGGCGTCGTCGAGCGCCGTCGAGACGAACCAGGTTTCGAACGCGCTGCACGGCGGATAGACACCGGCGTCCAGCAGGGCGTGGAAGAAGGCCGGGTAACGCCACGTCTCGGTGGCCTTGGCGGTGGCGAAGTTCGTGGGCGCGGCGTCGCCGAAGAACACCGTCAGGAAGTTGCCGGCCCGCGAAACATGGTGGGCCACCGAGGCTTCGGTGAGCGCCTCGGTGAGCAGCCCGGCCAGCCGGTCGGCGTTGGCGTCCAGGGCGGCGTACGCGGCGTCGTCGGCGGCCTGCAGGGTGGCCAGCCCGGCGGCCATCGCCACCGGGTTCCCGGACAGGGTGCCGGCCTGGTACACCGGCCCCAGCGGGGCCAGCCGTTCCATCACCTCGGCGCGGCCGCCGAACGCCGCGGCGGGCAGCCCACCGCTCATCACCTTGCCGAAGGTGAACAGGTCCGCGTCCACCGGGTCCAGGCCGTACCAGCCGGCGCGGCTGACCCGGAACCCGGTCATCACCTCGTCGAGGATCAGCAGGGCGCCGTGCTCGGCGGTGATGCGGCGCAGCGCGGCGTTGTAGCCGGGCTGCGGCGCGACCGTGCCCATGTTGCCGGGGCTGGCCTCGCTGATGACGCAGGCGATGTGCTCGCCGTGCGCGGCGAACACCTCTTCGACGGCGGCGACGTCGTTGTACGGCAGCACGATGGTGTCGGCCGCGGCGGCGCCGGTGACTCCGGGCGAGGACGGCAGCCCCAGCGTCGCGACACCGGAGCCGGCGTCGGCCAGCAGCGCGTCGCTGTGGCCGTGATAGCAGCCGGAGAACTTGATGATCTTGGGCCGGCCGGTGTAGCCACGGGCCAGCCGGATCGCGCTCATGGTGGCCTCGGTGCCCGAGTTGACGAACCGGATGCGCTGCACCGGGGCGACCCGGTCGATGATGGCGCGGGCCAGCTCGGTCTCGGCCGGGGTCGGCGCGCCGAAGGACAGCCCGTCGGCCGCCACCCGCTGCACGGCCGCCACCACGGCCGGGTGGGCGTGGCCGAGGATCATCGGGCCCCAGGAGCAGACCAGGTCGACGTAGCGATTGTCGTCCGCATCGGTCAGCCAGTAGCCGTCGGCCTTGGTGATGAACCGCGGGGTGCCGCCGACCGCGCTGAACGCCCGGACCGGCGAGTTCACCCCACCGGGGATGACGGAGCAGGCGTCGGCGAACAATGCAGCGGAGGCGGCCGTGCTTGTCATGGTGTCCAGTGTCCCAGTTCCGCCCGGCACCCCAACTACAGGGTGTAGTGGAAGCGGCCGGACGGGGCTCGGCGCTGCTCAGTCCGCCCGGTACGGGTTGCGGGCGGTGGTGCGGCGGGTCAGGTCGACGAACTGGGGCTCGAACCCGGGTGCAGCGTCCACCGCGGCCCACAGCCGGTCCCGGCCGGCCGCCGATATCGGCAACGACGCGGGGTCGTCCACGACGGACAGCAAGGTGTCGAAATCCTGCGCGGAGGCGCGCAACGGGCGGGGGTTGGACGAGTCCAGCGCCCGGGCCGTCACGGCAGCCATCGGGCCGAGGCCGAACAGGCGCAGCGCCGTGGCGTAGTCACCGCCGAGCATGTCGGTGAGGTCGAGCGCCTCCCGCAATCCCACTTCGGCGGCCATCACGAAGGCGTTGGTGATCAGCTTGTAGGCCACCCCCGACCCGTACGGCCCGACGCGCTCGACCGTGCCGAGCGTCGACAGCACGGGGTCGGCCCGGTCGACGGCATCGGTGCTGCCCCCGGCGAGGAAGGTCACCGTGCCTTCGCGGGCGTATCGGACACCCCCGACGATCGGGGCGTCGACCAGCAGCGCGTTCTCGCCCGCCTGCTCGCGGATCTGCCGGGCCATCTCCGGCGTGGTGGTGGAACCGACGACCAGCACGGTGTCCGGGTCCAGCCCGGCCAGGACGCCCTGTTCCCCGAAATGCGCGGCGGGGATGTCCTGCGACATGACCAAGCTCAGGACGACGTCGGAGACGGCCGCCACGTCCGCTGCCGAATCGGCCAGGCGTGCGCCCGCTTCGGCGGCAGAATGCGACCGCGCCGGATCGATGTCATGGGCGGTCACCCGATAACCGGCGGCCAGCAGACGGGCCAGCATCGGCGCTCCCATGTCCCCGACTCCGACCAGTCCGACGGCGACCATGGCACTCCTCATGTCCGGTGGATCTCGGCGATGTAGCCGCCGGGGAATTGCAGGACCGCGCTGCCGGCGTCCCCGACCGGTGGCGAGAGCACTTGCGCGCCCGCCGATTGCGCCTTGGCCAGCGTGGCGGCGACGTCGGCCACCGCGTAGCCGGCGAGTTCGCGACCGAAGGGATACGGCAGGTGCCCGTCGGTGACCGACACCATGGTGTTGCCGAACGGGCCGGACAGGTGGATCTGGCGGAACGATGTTCCCGGTTTGCCCAGCAGTGCGCCGTCCGCGGCGAGCTGATCGGAATCGACTGTCGCAGCCGTGAATTCGCGGTAGGACCGGAGGAAGGCGTCGACGGCGTCCGGCGACAGGTAGACCCGGTTGTCGGGTACGGTCCGCAGGGGCGGATACGCGGGTGCGGTGGTGTGCCAGTAGAGCTGGGTGTTCACGCCGCCGGGGAACTGGATGACGGCATCGCGACCGATGGGGTCGTCGAACACCTGCACCAGCGTGGTGGCACCCGCGGCCTGCGCGTGGGCCAGCGCGGCGTCCAGGTCGGTGGTCAGCCAGCCGCCGCGTTCGGTACCGAACGGGTACGGGACCGGGGTCAGGAATCCGAACACCGACAGGGTGCCCACCGGCGACAGGATGAGCTGGGACCGGGTGGTACTCGCCGCCGGGGTGACGTGCGTGGTGACCGCGGTGCTCGTGGTGCCGCCGAACGTGGCGACCCAGCTACGCACGAACGCGTCGAGCTGTCCGGGGTCGACATAGACGTGTACGGAATCGTACTGCGGGCCAACGGCATCGGTGGCATCGGCGGCCGCTGACGGTGCACCGCACACCATCACGAGAGCGGTAACCAGTATGGCGAGGGCGCGCACGTGTTCAGCCCTCGCGATTCTCGGACAGGGTGTCGTCCAGCCAGTCGTCGAAGCGATGCCAGCCGATGCCCGGGTAGGTGCGGTGCAACCACCCGGTGTCGGCCGCATAGCCACGCTCGATGAGGAAGGTGTACATGGCCCGCATGTCCGCCGACGGGATATCGGCCGGGTCGGGGCTGACCAAGCGGATCGGCCTGCCGAGCGCACGCTGCAGCGACCGCGCCATCTGGCGCGGCGTGATGGTGTCGGAGGCCAGGTCGATGCGACGCCCGGTGAACCGCGCGGGTTCGGAACAGACGTGCGCGACGAAGGCGCCGAGATCGCGGCGATCCAGCTGCTGCAGCGGCAGATCGGCCGGCAGCGCCAGTTCCAGCACGCCGGCGTTGAGCGCTTCGCCGCCGCCGAGCAGATTGTCGAAGAAGTAGGTGGGGCCCACGATGGTGTGCGGCACGGCCGAGCGGGCGAGCGCGGTTTCGATGGCGGCCTTGCTGTCGAAATGCGGGACGCCGGAGCGCTGGTCGGCACTGGCCACCGAGGAGAACACCAGGTGTGGCACGGCGGCCCGTTCGGCGGCGGCCAGGATGTGCAGGCCCTGCTCGACCTCGGCCTCGGGTCCCTCCTCGAACGGCGTCGTCACCGCAAAGACGCCGGCGGCACCGGTGAAGGCCGCCGCGAGCGCCCGCTCGTCGGCGAGGTCGGCGACCACCACCTCGGCGCCGGCATCCGCCAATGCCCTGGCCCGTTGCGCGGCCGGATTGCGCACCACCGCACGCACCGGCATGCCGCGGTGGCCCAGGGCGGCGGCCACGGCGCCGCCCTGGGCGCCGGTGGCACCGAGTACCGCGATCGGTCCGGTGTCACGTTTCACGTCCATCACTCTCCTGGTTTGTCCAGACATGGCCGCACGAGTCTGGCACAGATTGCGCATCTGATTGATGGATAGATCGGTGAGCATTAATCTGCACATCAAATGGAACTGCGTCAGCTCACCTACGCGATGGCGGTGGCCGACGCCGGCTCCTTCACCGCGGCGGCCCGGCGCTGCCACCTCTCGCAATCGGCGCTGAGCACACAGATCGCGCAGCTGGAGGGCGAACTCGGCGTCCGCCTGTTCGAGCGGACCACCCGGCGGGTGGTGTTGACCGAGGCCGGTCAGCTGTTCCTGCCCACCGCGTGCCGCATCGTGGAACTGGCCGACGAACTTCGTGCCCAGATGAACGCGCACACGGCCGGCGCGCTGCGCACGTTGCGCGTCGGCAGTACCCAGACGGCAACGTGCGTGCTGGACCTGCCGGCCATCCTGGGCGAACTGCGTCGCCGGCACACGGGGGTACGCATCACCATGACGGCGGGCCCGAGCAGTGAGCTGGTCGGCGCCGTGTCGGACGGCTCCCTCGACATCGCATTGACCGGCGCGGTGTCACCACCACCGGACCCGCGACTGGACTTTCAGCCGCTGTTGCCGCCGGAACCGCTGGTGGCCATCGCACCGGCCACCACGCCCACCACGGCGGCCGGCTCGGTGACCCTGGCCGAGCTGGCGGGCTCGGGTCCGTTCATCGAGTTCCATGCCGGATCGCAACTACGCGCCATGGTGGACGCCCTGTTCCGCGACGCCGGGCTGCATCGGGAGATCATCTTCGAGCTCGGTCAGATCTCCGATGTGGCGCGTTGCGCCGCACAGGGTTTGGGCACCGCCGTCGTTCCGCGGGCCTTCACCGCCGGCCTCGACCTCGTCGACGCGGTGCTGCTGGAGATCGAGGACCGTCCCGCGCTGACCGTGGGCGCCTACACCCGGCGCTCCGACCGCGCCCCGATGATCGGGGCGGTGCTGGAGCTGTTCGAAAACCCCGCGCCCCGGTAGCGACGCTATTTATTCTAGCCGTGATAATGTGCGCGACATGGCGATCGAGGACCGCCGTGAGCGGGAGCGGGAGGCGCGCCGACGGCTGATCGTCGCGACGGCGCGCACGGTGGCCGAGGCCGAAGGGTGGGATGCCGTCACCACGCGGCGGCTGTCCACCGAGATCGAATACAGCCAGCCGGTGCTGTACAAACACTTCGCCGGCATGGAGCAGATCGCCGAGGCGGTCGCGCTCGACGGGTTCGACGAACTGGCCCAGGCGCTTCGGGCCACCCGCGCCGACGCGGACTCCGCCGGTGCCGCCCTGACCCGGATCGCGCAGGCCTACCTCGCCTTCGCACGCGAGCACCCCGCCGTCTACGACGCCATGTTCACCCGGGCCACCACGTTGCGCTTCGCCGCCGACGACACCCCGGCCCCGCTTGCGGCCACCTTCGCCGAACTGCGCCGGGCCGTGGCCGGGGTGGTCGGCGAGCCGGACGCCGACACGCTCACCGAAGTGTTCTGGGCCGCCCTGCACGGACTGCTCACCCTCAACCGCACCGGTCGGCTTCGCCCCGAGCACCACGACGAGCGACTGCGCCTGCTCGTCGAGCGGTTCACCGGGTCTTGAGATCGGCCGCGAACGCGAGTTGGATCGACGGTATGCAGCTCCCGCAATGGTTGGCGCGGTTCAACCGGCACGTCACCAACCCGATCCAGCGGCTGTGGGCGGGCTGGCTGCCGACCATGGGCATCCTGCACCACGTCGGCCGCAAGTCGGGAAAGCCGTATCGCACACCGCTATCGGTATTCGGCACACACGATGGGGTGGCGATCATGCTCACCTACGGGCCCGACCGCGACTGGCTCAAGAACATCACCGCCAGTGGCGGCGGCCAGATCAAACGCGGTGGCCGCACGGCCGACTATGCCGATCCGCGGGTGGTCTCCAAGGCCGAAGCGGCACAAGCGGTCACCGGACCGGTGCGGTTCCTGTTCGCCCGGCTGCCGTTCGGGCAGGCCGTGCTGTTGCGCCGCGCGGACTAGTACTTCCGGTCCCCTTCGCTGCTGTCGAAGAACGCCCAATCACCGTCGACGGACAGCACTTCCATCCGCCAGCCCAGCTCGGGTTCGGCCTTCTGGTCGACGAACCAGGCGTGCGCGTCGTCAGCGCTTTCGATGTCCTTGGTGTCGACGACCTCACCCTTCGGATTGAGCACACGATACGTAGCCATGCGACCGGTGTTCCCCGTGTCAGCGCGGTTGAATCGCCGACCAGTGCACCACCTTGGTGGTGGTCATCTCGTCGAGCAGTTCGGGGCCGAAACCGAATCCGGACCCACTGGCGCGCCGCGGCTGAGCCGCACCGCCGGGCGCTCCCCCGAACACGTCGTTGATCTTCACCGTGCCGACCGGCAGCCGCCGCCAGCCCTCCTGCGCGTGGGCCATGTCCGCGGTCAGGATGGTGGCGGCCAGGCCGTACCGGTCGTCGGCGGCCTCCGTCAGCGCCGTGTCGAAATCCGGGACCACCCGTACCGGCGCGATGGGGCCGAAGGTTTCCTCACACATCACCAGCATCGGCGGCGCGCAATCGGCCAGCACCGTGGGCGGATAGTAAGTGCCTGGGCCACTGGGCTTTTCACCACCGGTCAGCACGCGGGCCCCGCGCCGGGCGGCATCGGTGACGTGCGCGTGCACTAGGTCGCGATGCCGTTCGTCGACCAGCGGACCGATCGTGTCGGTCCAGCGCCGGGCCTGGTCGACCAGGGCGGCGACGAACTCGTCGGCGATCGACTCCACGACGAACACCCGCTCCACCGAGACACAGATCTGTCCGGCGTTGGCGAAGGCACCGAGGGCCGCCTGCTCGGCCGCCCACACCGGATCCACCCCGGCGTCCACGATGAGCGCGTCGTTGCCACCGTTCTCCAGCAGTGCCTTGGCACCACGCTCGGCGCAAACCCGGGCGATGGCGCGGCCGGTGTGACTGCTCCCGACATGGGCCACCACCTCGACCGCCGGGGCGCCGGCCAACCGGGCTCCGACGGTGCCGTCCCCGTCGACGATCTGCAGCACACCGTCGGGCAGGTGTGCCGCCAGCAACTCGGCGAACCGCCGGCCCGCGCGTGGGCAGCGCTCACTGGGCTTGTGCACCACGGTGTTTCCGGTCACCAACGCCGCACCGAGCAGTCCGGCGGCCACCGCGACCGGGTCGTTCCACGGGGTGAGGACGGCCACCACTCCGCGCGGCTGCGGGATCATCAGATCGGTGGCCGACCAGTTTCCCTGCAGCGCGGCGCCGCGGTGCAGCGGGCCCAGTTCGGCGTACTGGCGCAGCGTCCCGATACCGGCGCGCACCCCGCCGAGCGCGTCATCCCCCGGCTTCCCGGTCTCGCGCTCGACCAGGTCGGCGAGCTCGTCGGCCGCGGCCTCCACGTCGTCGGCCGCCGCGCTCACCGCGGCGGCCCGCTCGGCGGGGGCGGTGCCGGCCCAACCGGGGAAGGCCAGCGCGGCGGCGCGGACCGCGCCGTCGCAGGAGGAGGGCTCCGCAACCGGAACCCGGCTCACCACGTCACCCGTGCGGGGATCGAGGACGGTCAGGACATCGCCGATGATCGCAGTCACGGCTCCCTCGTACCCGGTCGGAAAGAATCCAATCACCACCCGGCGCTTTTCAACCAAACCCTTGTTCACCAGGTTATTCAAGTATTACCGTGAATAGGTGACTAATAGCGTCGAGCAGAAGCGTGCCTTCAAGAACCGGCTGTTCTCCGAATTCGCCCGAATCGGCAAGGCCCTGGCCAGCCCGCAACGGCTGGAAATTCTCGACCTGCTCGCCCAAGGAGAACGCACGGTCGAATCAGTGGCCGACGAGACCGGCCAGTCGATGGCCAACGCGTCCCGGCACCTCCAGCAACTCCGACAGGCGCAACTCGTCTCGACCCGGCGCGACGGACTGTACGTGCATTACCGATTGGCCGGACCCGAGGTGGTGGCGCTGATCGTGACGCTGCGCCAGGCCGGTGAAGCCCATCTGGCGGAAGTGGACCGGGTGGTGCGCGACTTCTTCGGTGACCGCGATGGTTTCGAACCGGTGACACCCGCCGACTTGGCCCGACGCATGCGCGAGGGCGAGGTCGTCGTGCTGGACGTGCGACCCGAGCAGGAATACGCCGCCGGCCATATCGCCGGCGCGCTGTCGATGCCGGTGAACGACATGTCCGACCGGTTACCCGAACTGTCGCGCGACCGCCACTACGTCGCCTACTGCCGGGGCCCGTACTGCGTCTACGCCGATGAAGCCGTCGCCCTGTTGCAGTCGAACGGCTTCACCGCCCAACGCCTTTCCGCCGGATACCCGGAATGGCGGCTCGCCGGACGTCCCGTCCAACCGGACGGAGCGCAGTACAACAGGAGGTCGACATGAAGCGGTTGCTGATCCTCGGATTCGGGGTCGCGAGTTACCTGGTGTTCCTGGCCGCATTTCTGTACGCCATCGGCTTCGTCGGCGGATTCGTGGTGCCGCACACCGTCGACTCCGGCATCACCTCGTCGACCGGTGAGGCGGTGGTCGTCAATCTGGTGCTGTTGTCGGTGTTCGCGGCGCAACACAGCGTGATGGCCCGGCCGGCATTCAAACGCCGGTGGACCAGATGGGTGCCGGTGGCCACAGAACGCAGCACCTACGTGCTGCTGTCCAGCCTGGCACTGTTCCTGCTGTACTGGCAGTGGCGCACCATGCCCGCAGTGGTCTGGCACGTGGAGACGCCGTCGGGCCGCTGGGCGCTGTGGGTGCTGTTCTGGCTGGGATGGGCGACGGTGTTGGCCGCCACCTTCATGATCAGTCATTTCGACCTGTTCGGACTGCGCCAGGTCTACCTCGCCTGGCGTCAACAGCCCTACCGGGAACTGGGTTTCCGCACGGTGTTGTTGTACCGAGTGGTGCGGCATCCGATCATGCTGGGCTTCATCATCGCGTTCTGGGCGACCCCGATGATGACCGTCGGGCATCTGTTGTTCGCCATTGTCACCACGGTCTACATCCTGGTCGCCGTTCAATTGGAGGAGCGGGATCTGGTGGCCTCCATGGGAGATCGATATCTGAGCTACCGGCGCCGGGTCGCCATGCTCGTGCCCTGGCCCCATCGGCACGCCGGCGGCAGCACTCCGCCCCTCCGCCGCCACGCCGCCTGAGATGACCGTCGAACTCATCCCGCTCCTCGACGAGGGCCTGGGCAACACCGCGTATCTGGTCGACCTGGGCGATGGGCGGGCACTGGCCGTCGATGTCAGCCGTGACCTGCGGGCGGTGCACGAGGCCGCGGCCCGGCACCGACTCACCGTGGCATACGCCGCCGACACCCATCTGCACGCCGATTTCCTCTCGGGGGCAACACAACTCAGGGCTACCGAGGGCACCCGCATCCTGGCGTCGGCGGCCGGGCACCGGGAGTTCGCGCATACCGGTCTGCACGACGGTGACGAGGTGGATCTGGGCGGGTTGCGGCTGCGGGCCCTGTGCACACCGGGCCACACCCACGAACACGTCGCGTTCCTGCTGCTCGACGGTGACCGGCAGGTCGGCGTCTTCACCGGCGGTTCACTGCTGGTCGGGTCGGCGGCCCGCACCGATCTGCTGGGCGCCGAGCACACCGACGAGTTGACCCGCGCCCAGTACGCGTCGCTGCAGCGGCTTGCCGCCCTGCCCGGTTCGACGTGCGTATGGCCGACACACGGGGCCGGATCGTTCTGCTCGGCTCCACCGGGCACCGACCGCACCAGCACCATCGGACGGGAACGGGACACCAACCCGCTGCTCGCGGCCGCCGACGAAGCGGCGTTCGCCACCGCTCTGCTGGGATCCTTGGGCAGCTACCCGCCGTATTTCAGCCGTCTCGGCGAACTCAACCGCATCGGCCCCGCGGTGCTGCACCGGGACCCCGCCCTCGCCCCGCTCGACGTCGACACCGTGCGGCGCCTGCTGGCCGACGGCGCCCTGGTCATCGACGTCCGTGGGATCGACGCGTACGCCGCAGGCCATGTACCAGGGTCGATCTCGATACCACTGCGGCCGGCCTTCGCCAGCTGGCTGGGCTGGCTCACCCCACCGGATGTGCCGTTGATCATGCTCGGCGACGACGATGCCGCCATGACCGAAATCGCCTGGCAGGCCGCAAAAATCGGTTATGACAACGTGGCCGGCCGGCTGGCCGGCGGGATGGCGGCATGGGCGGCGGCCGGCCATGCAGTCGTCGGCACCGACCTGGTGTCCGGCGACGGAATGGCGGGCCGTCGGGTGCTCGATGTCCGGCAACGCGCCGAGTTCTTGTCCGGGCACGTGCCCGGCGCGATACATATCGAGCTGGGTGAATTGGCCACCGCCGCAACCGGACTTCCCGCGGAGCCCACGGTGGTCATGTGCGGCCACGGCGAGCGGGCCATGGGCGCCGCCAGCCTGCTGGAGCGGGCCGGACACCGCGGGATCGGGGTACTCACCGGAGGTCCGCAGGACTGGGCAGACACGACGGGCGGCCGGCTGGCAACCGGCGCATGACCGAAGCCCCGCCCCGCCTGGGCCTTCGGGCCAACCTCGGTCAATTCCTGCTGCTCGTCGTGGTGAACGCGCTGGTGGGTGGCATGGTCGGCCAGGAACAGGCGATCCTCCCGTTATTGGCACACGACGAGTTTCACCTGACCGGCTATTCCTTTCTACTCACCTATGTGGTCGCCTTCGGCATCACCAAGGCGGCGGCCAACTATCTCGCGGGGGCATGGTCGGACCGATTCGGCCGCAGGCCCGTGCTGATCCTCGGTTGGCTCGTCGCGCTGCCCGTTCCGGTGCTGCTGATCTGGGCACCGTCATGGACCTGGGTGATCGGGGCCAACATGCTGCTCGGCATCAACCAGGGACTCACCTGGTCGACGACGGTCGTCATGAAGATCGATCTGGTGGGCACGCGGCGGCGGGGTTTGGCGATGGGCCTCAACGAGGCGGCGGGGTACGGCGCGGTCGCGCTCACCGCCGTCGCCGCGGGCTACCTGGCCTCCCGCTACGGGCTGCGGCCGGCGCCGTTCCTCCTTGGCCTCTGCTACGCGGTGATCGGCCTCGCACTTTCGGTGACGTTGGTGCGAGAGACGCGACGATTCACCCAGTCGACGGTCGCCGATCGGGTTGCGGTGTCCAACCGAGCGGTGTTCGTACGCACCAGCTTCACCGAGCCCGCATTGTCGGCCGCCTGCCTGGCCGGCCTGGTCAACAATCTCAATTTCGGGCTGTCCTGGGGACTGTTCCCGATACTGTTCGCCCGCAACGGCATCGGCGTCACCCAGATCGGCTATCTGGTCGCGGTCTATCCAGGGGTGTGGGGCGTCGGGCAACTGGTCACCGGCGCGCTTTCGGACCGTTGGGGGCGCAAACATCTCATCACCGCGGGCATGCTCACACAGGCCGGGGCGCTGGCCCTGGTCGCGACCGGCCAGACCTTTCCGGTGTGGCTGACCGCCGGGCTGCTTCTGGGCGCCGGGACGGCGATGGTCTATCCGACCCTGCTCGCCGCCATCGGCGACGTGGCCGCACCCGGTTGGCGCGCCCGTGCGGTGGGCACCTACCGGCTGTGGCGCGACGGTGGATATGCCATCGGCGCGGTCCTCGGTGGCATCACCGCCGACGCCTGGGGCCTGCGCGCTGCGGTATGGGTGGCTGCGGGCGTCACCGTGCTGTCCGCGGTGGCGGTCGGCGTCCGGATGTACGAGACGCACACACCTACCGCTGCCAGGTGAGCACGCCGCCGGTGCCGGTCAGCATCGCCGAGCCGGGCATCACCCGCAGCCGGTACGGCGTCAGCCGCAGCGCCGCGAAGGACGGTGAGGTGGGCCCGTCCCACCCCGGGATGATGCTCGGGTCATAACCGACGGGGGCCGGGCCTTTGGCGAACTTGTCCCAGACCTGGGTGCGGGTCTCGTCGTCGGTGTACCACTCGACCAGGGCTTCGGCGCTGCAGGTGTCGTGGCTCGGTGACCAATAGTTCACCGACACATACGGATGCACCGCCAGATGCGCCTTCTTGATCGGGGTGGGCGCGGTGGCGATCCAGCCGAACAGGTCGGTGCCGTCCCACTCCCAGATCGGGTGCAGGATCCGGCTGCGGGGCCGGCCGTCGGCGTCGACGGTGGCCACCGAGGCCCACACGATCGAATGGGCCATCTCGATGAACGCGGGCGCGATCAGGTCCAGTGTCGTCACACCGTCCAGGCTACGAAATCGCCCGCGGCCCCGGTCCGAGTTCGTCGGCGCGGGAGGTGTCCTTCAGGTCGACGCCGGAGCGGCCCAGCCGGCGCGCCCCGTCCACCAGGCCGGCCACCACCCGAGCCGCGGCCGCGTAACCGAGCCCTTCCGGCGGGTGCACGTTGGAGATGCAGTTGCGGTCGGCGTCGGTGCGCCCGGGCATCGGCAGATGGGTGAGATAGATGCCCAGGCTGCTGGCCACCGACAGGCCGGGCCGCTCACCGATGAGCACGAGCAGGGTGCGCACCCCCATCCGCGCCCCGATGTGGTCCCCGAGCGCCACCCGCGCCTGGGTCGCGATCACCGGTGGCGCAAGGGAATACCGCTCACCGAGCACGTCGACCAATGCGGTGAGCAGGCCCGGGCCGTGTTCGGTCAGCGCCCGCGGGGACAACCCGTCGGCGAGCACCACCCCGATATCGGAATTGCCGCGCGGCACCGCGTCCAGATCGGCCGGCAGCCGGCCCTTGTCCGGCCGGCGCAGGTACTCGCTGCGCCCGTCGGCCTGGCTGGCGACGACGGCCGGCGTGCCGATGCCCACCGCGGTGACGGCGGCCACGGTGGCCTCGACATCCAGCGGGATGTGCACCGCATCGCGAGCGGCGGCGTGCGCCGCGGCGAATTCCAGCACCCGGGTGGTCGGCAGCGCGTTGCCGGCCCGGCCCAGCCCGATGCGGGACTGGGTGGTCAGCCGCAACTCGTTCCAGAACTGTTGCGCGGCAGGGCTTGTCATGCGCCCGCCAATGCGCGCAGCGGGGACTGGTCGACGTCGACGGGCAGCACCCGGCCGTGCGCATCGCTCATGCCCAGTCCGCGCAGCCAGGCCTCGAACTCGGGAGCCGGGCGCAGGCCGAGCACCTGCCGGGCGTACAGGGCGTCGTGGAACGACAGGCTCTGGTAGCCGAGCATCACGTCGTCGGCGCCCGGGACGGCGATCACGAAGGCGACACCGGCCGCGCCCAGCAGCGTCACCAGGGTGTCCATATCGTCCTGGTCGGCTTCGGCGTGGTTGGTGTAGCAGACGTCCACCCCCATCGGCAGGCCGAGCAGCTTGCCGCAGAAGTGATCTTCCAGGCCGGCCCGGATGATCTGCTTCCCGTCGTACAGGTATTCCGGGCCGATGAAGCCGACCACGGTGTTGACCAGCAGCGGTTCCAGGTCGCGGGCGACGGCGTAGGCCCGGGCCTCGAGCGTCTGCTGGTCGACCGGCAGCCCGCCCATGCCCAGGTGCGCCCCGGAACTGAGTGCCGAGCCCTGCCCGGTCTCCAGATACATCACGTTGTCGCCGACGGTGCCGCGGTGCAGGGACCGGCCGGCCGCCAAACCCTCACGCAGCAAAGCGATATCGACACCGAATGCGGTGTTGGCGCCTTCGGTGCCTGCCACCGACTGGAACACCAGGTCCACCGGCACCCCCCGCCCGATCAGGTCGATGGTGGTGGTGACGTGGGACAGCACACAGGACTGCACCGGAATGCCGTAGCGCGTCCGGATCTCGTCGAGGAGCAGCAGCAGGTCGGCCGTCGCCTCCGGCGAGTCGGTGGCCGGGTTGATCCCGATGACCGCGTCGCCGCAGCCCATCAGCAGCCCGTCCAGCACGGCCGCGGCGATTCCGCGTGGATCGTCGGTGGGATGGTTGGGTTGCAACCGGGTGGCCAGCGTGCCGGGTAGCCCCACGGTGGTGCGGAACGCCGCGCTCACCGGCATGGCCCTGGCGGCGGCGATGAGGTCCTGGTTGCGCATGATCTTGCTGACGGCGGCGGCCATCTCGGGCGTGATGGCGGCCGCGACCGAGGCGAGGGTGGCCGCCGCGTCGGGCCCGGCCGCGACGTCGAGGATCCAGTCCCGCAACCCGCCCACGGTGAGGTGGGAGATCTTCTGGAACGCCGTCCGGTCGTGGCTGTCGATGATCAGGCGGGTCACCTCGTCGTCCTCGTAGGGCACGACGAGTTCTTCGAGGAACACGTCCAGGCCGATATCGGCCAGCGTCCACTGGGCGGCGGCCCGCTCGGCGTCCGAGGAGGCCGCGCAGCCCGCCAGCTGGTCACCGGAGCGCAGCGGGGTGGCCTTGGCCAGTACGTCGACGAGACCGTTGAAGGTGTAGCTGACACCGGCCAGGGTGGCGGTGCGCTGTTTGAGGCGGGGTCCGGGCACCTACCGAAGCTAGACATCGCGTGTAACGCGCCCGGGTGGGGACGATGACGCCCGTGTTACGCGCTGACGGTTCGCACCGCCGCGGGCAGGCTGGGCAGGAAATGCTTGGTGGCGAACGCCCGGATCTCGTCGGCCGTCTGCACCGGCTCCACGCTGGGCAGCAGCAGAACCATTGCCGCATAACGCAGGATGGTGTCGGCGAAGTCGTTGACGGCCGGCGCGCCGATCCGTTCGGCGAAGCCGGGCGGGAAGATGACCCGCAGCGCGTCCGCCATCCGCTCGACCGCGGCGCCGTAATGCCGGTGCATCAGCTCCAGCACCAGCGCCGGTTCGTCGACCATCATCTGGTTGAGCACCCGGTGCCTGCGGAACCGCAGGATCGACAGGGTGAACGCCTCCACGTAGTAATTGGCCTGCGGCCCGGCGCTTTTCAGTTCCTGCGCGATATCGGCGAACAACGCCACGTTCTCCCGCTCGATGACCGCGCCGACCAGTTCGTCGCGGTTGGCGAACCGGCGGTAGATGGTGGTGCGGCTGACCCCGGCCCGCTTGGCGACGTCGTCGAGGGCCACACGACGGAAACCGTGCCGCTCGAACTCGACGAGCGCGGCGTCGAGGATCGCTTGGGTGGCGTCGGGCGCCATATCAGGCCTGGGGTCGAAGGGCGGCATAACCCCGCTGCGCGAACTTGTTGTAGCGCACCGACATCGGCAGTCGGTCCCATATCCAGTTTACCGGCTTGGACCGCCAGAACGCCGCGAAGCGCTGGTAATTGCGCTCCTGACGCTCGGTCCATGGCAGGTCGAGCAGGTCACGTGCGCGCGGCGGCAGACCGCCGGTGGTGAGGAACGCGGCGAGCGGATCGAACACGGTGGCCACCACCTTCCAGACGGCCGGGTGCACGGCCTTGGGGCACGGGAAGCCCTTGGTCACATAGCCGACACCGTATTTGGCGCTCTTGTGCGCGACGGCCACCTCGTTCATCATCCGGTCCCAGTACTGCTCGAACTCGGCGTAGGTGGCCGGCATCGGCCGGTCGCTGACGCCGTAGCGGCGGTACCAGGTCTTGGATTCCAGCCAGATCTGTTCCTTCTCCTGTGGGCTGAGCCGCTTGACGAAGGTGTCGGCGAAGTAATAGATCTGCTCGACGAAGGTGGCGTGTGCCCAGAAGTAGGTCTCCGGATCGAGGGCGTGATAGCGACCCCCGTCAGGCATGTCGCCCTTGACGTGGTGGTGGAAGTCGCGCACCTGAGTGCCCGCGTTGTCCTGCTCGGTGCCGTACACCGTGCGGAAGATCGGCGGGATGGTGCGCTTGAGCCGCTCGGCGGTGTCGGAGAAGAAGGTCGAGTGGTCCAGCACGCCCTGGCCGAGTTCGGCCAGCATGTTCTGCAGCACGGCCGGCCGCGGGCCGATCAGGTACATCCGGTTGTCGCCGAAGTACTTCCACACTAGCGAGTCGGGGCCCAGCGGGAGGGCGTCGGTCTGCTGCGGCTGCTCGGCCAGTTCGGTCATGGGTACAGTGTTACAGATTTTGAACTTTGTTCCAATCGGGTGTGGTTCAGGTCACCGACGGTTTTCCGGACGGGGCTTGTCGAGAACCGTCGCCGACCGCAACCACATGCGCCGGCTGAAGCGACTGTTCAAGGGTGACGCCCCGAGCACCAGCCCGTGGTGCACCTACGTCAACGAGCCGATGGAACCCGAAGAGCTGCCGGATGATTGGCTGCCGCCGCCGCGGGTGTGCGATCCCGACGAGCCGCCGTTCTGACGGCGCAACCGGGCCACGCCCAACACCACCAGGATCCCGGCGGTGGTGGCGAGCACCAGCGCCAGCACGATCAGCGGCGGGTAGTAGACCACCGACGTGGTCGCCGGCTCGCCCTTCAGGATCGGCGCCACCTGGGCGGTCTCGCTCGCCGCCTGCCAGCTCAGTACGCAGCCCAGCACCGCGACGGCGGCCAAGACGAGTTCGATGACGGCGCGACGGTTCACGGCAAGGCCTCCCCGACCAGACCCTCCAGCGCGGCGCGCAGCGTGCGGTGGCGCCGTGCCCAGGCCTGTCCCGATCGGTCATCGGTCAGTTTCAGGCCGATCCCGGTGCGGCCCCTGGGCACGCCGGTGAGTTCCCCGAGGGCGCGATAGGACTGCCACTTCTCGGCCTCGGCGCCCTTGGCCTCGGGAAAGATCCGCACGATATCGGCGATGTCGATGGTCTCGGTGCCTTGCCGCAGCGTGTGTGGGGTCAGCTCGACGGAGGTGTGAATGCGTGCGGCCTTGATCTGGATCGCCAGAAACCCGGTCACCAGCACCAGGAACACCGCGGGCACGGCCAGCTGCACACCGGCGCCACCGGTCAGCTGGATCAGCGCCATCGCCACCGCCGCCGCCGGCCCGACCAGCAGCCACCACCAACTCGCGCCCGGTTCGTGGAACAACACCTCGTCGGGTTCGCTCACGTGGCGTCCTCGAACCACGCCGCAGCCGCCGGCCGGGTGAACAGCGTCGCGCCGACCGCAACGGGTACCACCCCGATCAGCGCGAGCAGTTCGAGGTTGTAGGGCGCGAACAACGCCAGCAGGAACACGACGAACACCACACCACCGGCCAGTGCGGCCAGGGCGCGACGGAACCGCTTGTCGCCGTTGCGGGTGCGCCCGGCCAGGAAACTGAGGCCCAGACCCGCGACGGCCAGCACCGCGCCGACACCGCCGTGCATCAGCAGGATGCGGTGCGCCTGCCCCTCCCCCAGCGAATCCGGGAACGCGCTCGCCGGCGTGGTCAGCGAGGTGCTCACCCCGACCAGGCCGCCGGCGAGCAGCAGCACGGCACCCACCATCGTCAGCCAGAACGCAACAGTGATGATCCGGGGACGCGGTGCTGTGGACATGGTCGGGCCAGCCTAGCGGGTGAGGTACTCGTGGCTGTCCCGGCGGTGCAGCAAGTACACCCCGCCCACGATCAGCACCGATCCGACGATCGAGCAGGCCGCGTAGGCCAGGGCGGCCACGGGCCCGCGCTCCACGGTGAACAGGCTGGTCAGCGAATACACCACGGCGGTCAGGCCGCCCGCGGTGAGCAGGGTGCGCGCCCACCGGTAACCGGCCCGCATCAGCACCGCGAAGGTGACCACCAGCGCGGCGGCGATCACCAGGAACAGCCCCGTGAACGCGTACGCGACCGCCGGCACCGATTTCGGCGTCGGCGCCGTCACGGCGTCGATGACGTGGCCGATCACCATCAACGGCAGCGCCGTCATCCAGAGCCAGAATCCGGTGTCGACGTCGACCGGGCGACCGGCGGGCTGTTCGGGTTCGGTCACGCCAACCAGCCGGCGACGTCGGCCGCCCAGTAGGTGAGCACGATGTCCGCGCCGGCGCGCCGGATCCCGATCAGCGACTCCAGGGCCGAGGCCCGCAGGTCGATCCAGCCGTTGGCGGCGGCGGCGCAGATCATCGCGTACTCGCCGGAGATCTGGTACGCGGCCACCGGCACCGGCGAGATGTCCGCGGCGGCGCGCACCACGTCCAGATAGCTCATCGCGGGCTTGACCATGATCATGTCCGCGCCCTCGTCGATGTCGAGCTCGATCTCGTGCACGGCCTCGCGGGCGTTGCCGGGGTCCTGCTGATAGGTGCGGCGGTCACCGACCAGGCTGGAGGACACCGCCTCCCGGAACGGTCCGTAGAACGCGGAGGCGAACTTCGCCGCATAGGCCATGATGGCGACGTCGGTGTGCCCGGCCGCATCCAGCCCGTCGCGGATGGCCGCCACCTGGCCGTCCATCATGCCGCTCGGCCCCACCACCTGGGCGCCCGAATGTGCTTGGGCCACAGCCAGTTCCACGTAGCGATCGTTGGTGGCGTCATTGTCCACCCGGCCGCGGGCGTCGACGATGCCGCAGTGCCCGTGCGCGGTGAACTCGTCCAGGCAGGTATCGGCCATCAGCACGGTGGCATCACCGAGGTCGGCGGTCAGGTCACGCAGCGCCACGTTCAGGATGCCCTCGGGGTCGACGCCGGCCGAGCCGGTCGCATCCTTGTCCTCGTCGCGCGGCACGCCGAACAGCATCAACCCACCCACCCCGGCGGCCACCGCATCGGCGGCGGCGCGGCGCAGCGAGTCACGGGTGTGCTGGTACACACCGGGCATCGAGGAGATCTCACGCGGGTCGTCGATGCCGTCGGCGACGAACATCGGCAGCACCAGATGCCGTGGCTCCAACGACGTCTGCGCCACCAGCCGGCGCATGGCCGGGGTGGACCGCAGGCGGCGGGGTCGGTGGCGCGGGAAAGCCATCTAGCGCCGGCGGCTCTTCTTGCGCGGCGGCGGCAGCGCCCCCTCGGCGCGCAACCGGGCCGCGTGCTCGGCCAGCGCCTCGACCAGCGGACCGACGGCCGCGGTCTCGGGCTGCACGTCCACCCGCAGGCCGAATTCCGCCGCGGTCTCGGCGGTCTTGGGGCCGATGCAGGCCACGATGGTCCGGGCGTGCGGCTTACCGGCGATACCCACCAGGTTGCGCACCGTGGAGCTGGAGGTGAAGCAGACCGCGTCGAACCCGCCGGTCTTGATCATCTCCCGGGTGTGCGCCGGCGGCGGAGCGGCACGCACCGTCCGGTAGGCGGTCACGTCCTCGATCTCCCAGCCGCGCTCGCGCAGACCCTCGGCCAGCGTCTCGGTGGCGATGTCGGCGCGCGGCAGCAGCACCCGGTTCACCGGGTCGAAGATGTCGTCGTACTCCGGGAATTCGTCGAGCAGGCCCAGCGAGGACTGCTCACCGACGGGCACCAGCTCGGGGTTGATGCCGAACGCGCGCACCCGGTCCGCGGTGGCCTGGCCGACGCAGGCGATCTTGACACCCGAGAATGCCCGCGCGTCCAGACCGAACTCGTTGAACTTGTCCCACACCGCCCGCACGGCGTTGGTGGAGGTGAAGACCACCCACTGGAACCGGCCGTCCACCAAACCCTTGACGGCCCTTTCCATCTGGGCCGGGCTGCGGGGCGGCTCGACGGCGATGGTGGGCACCTCGACCGGCAACGCACCGTGGCCGACCAGCTTCTCGCTCATCTCACCGGCCTGGTCCTTGGTGCGCGGCACCAGCACGGTCCAGCCGTACAGCGCCCGGCTCTCCCACCAGTTCAGCTTGGCGCGGTTGGCGACGGTCTTGCCGATGGTGACCACCAGCGGCCCGGCCAGCGAGCCGGGGGTACCCACCGGGATCTCGGCGGCCTGCTGAATTGTCTTGTCCCCCAAGCCCGCAAGCGTGGTCTCGACCGAATGCTGCTGGCAGGTGGTGCCGTGCGAGGTGACCACCGCAGGCGTGCTGTCGGCCAGCCCGTACTCGATGAGCGTGCGCGCGGCGTCGGGCAGGTGCGAGGCCGTGGCGTGCAGGATCAGCGGACCCGGCGCGGCGGCCAGCGCCGCCCAGTCCACGTCACCGCGCACGTCGGCGACGGTGTGCGACGACCCGAGCGGCAGCCCCGCGTAGGTCGGCACCGCGGTGGTGTCCGGCAGGCCGGGCACGATCTCGAAATTCAGGTGGGTGCGGGCCAGCGTGTTCACCTCGGTGATCACCGAGTCGACCGACAGCGGGTCGCCGGCCACCAGCCGGACCACGTCGACACCGTGCCGAGCCTCGTTGGCCAGGGTCTTGGCGACCTCGGCGGCGTCGCCCAGCGCCGGCCGCACATCGGGGCCACCCGGGATGACCGGGGCCGCCGCGTCGGCGGCACCGTCGGCCGGGGTAGCCTCCTCGGGCTGCGGTCCGGACGGCGGCGGCAGCTCGGAGCCGACCAGCGCCAGCACCGCGTCGGGCACGTCCGGATCGGTGAACACCAGCGCGGCGTTGGCCAGCACCGCGCGCGCCCGGCTGGTCAGCAGCCCGGGGTCCCCTGGACCGGACCCCACAAACGTGATGCGGCCCGGCTTGGTCTTGCGGCCTCGGGTCCCTGCGTGCCCAGTCATCTGTCACTCCGCTCAATTGCCAACACGTCTCGTGCACCCAGCTCGAACAGCTCCGCGGCCACCGAGAGCCCCAGCTCCCGGGCCCGATCGGGCGAACCGATACCGGACGCACGGATCACGTCGGATCCGTCCAGCGCCGCCACGCAACCGCGCAGCGACAGCTCCTCGAAGACCCGGCCCTCCTCGTCGATGGACTCGACCACTTCCGCGATCGCACCCACCGGCGCGGAACACCCCGCCTCCAGTTCGGCGAGCAGGGCTCGTTCGGCGGTGACCGCTGCGCGGGTGTCGGGGTCGTCCAACTCCGCCAGCACCGCGGCAAGGTCCGTGTCGCGTGCGCGGCACTCCACCGCGAGCGCGCCCTGAGCCGGTGCCGGCAACATCTGCACCGGTTCCAGGGACTCGGAGACATCACCGAGTCGTCCGATGCGGGCGAGACCCGCCCGGGCGACGACGATGCCGTCGAGATCACCGCTACTTACCCTGTTCAACCTGGTGTCTAGGTTGCCTCGTAGGGGGCGGATTTCCAAACCGAGACCCAGTGCTCTAAGCTGTGCGGCCCGTCGCGGGCTCGAGGTGCCGATGACCGAGCCCGGTGGCAACTCCCCCAGCACCATCCCGTCGCGGGCCACCAGAGCGTCGCGCGGGTCTTCGCGCCGCGGGATCGCGGCGATCACGAAGCGCTCGTCGGGGGCCGTCGGCAAATCCTTGTACGAGTGCACCGCCATGTCGACCCGCCCGTCGTCGACGGCTTCGCGCAGCGCCGCGGTGAACACGCCCACCCCGATCTCGGCGATGGGTCCCTGATTGCGGTCACCCTCGGTGCTGATGATGACCAGTTCTGCGGGGTGCCCCGAGGCGATCAGGGCGTCGCGGACACCGCCCGCTTGAGTGGTCGCCAGCAGGCTGCCACGGGTGCCGATTCGGATCACTCGGGCTTGTCGTTTTCGGTTGCGATCAGCGGCAATTCGCCACCCGACACCGCGTCGACGGCCTGCGGGTCGAGCTCGAACAGTTCGCGGAGGGCCTCTGCGTAGCTGTCCCCGCCGGGTGCGCCGGCGAGTTGTTTGACCCGCACCGTCGGGGCGTGCAGCAGCTTGTCGACGACGCGGCGGACGGTGCGCGCGACCTCGTCGCGGTGCGCCGCGTCCAGGCCGGGCAGCCGGTTGTCCAGCCGCAGCAATTCGGCCTCGACGACGTCGGCGGCGCGCTGCCGCAGCGCCGTCACGGTCGGGGTGACCTCGGCCATCCGCTGGCCGGCCAGGTACTGGGCAACCTCGTGGGCGACGATGGCGCGGGCCGCTTCGGCGTCGGACGCGGCGCCCTTGGCCGCCGGCTCGCGCTGGATGCGGTCCATGTCGATGACGTGCACGCCGGGCAGGCCGGCGACGGCCAGGTCGACATCGCGGGGCATGCCGAGGTCACAGATCACCAGCGGTCGGCCGGCACCCCCGTTGTCACGCCGCGCCAGTGCGTGGTGCACATCGGCCAGCGACACCACCGGGCGCACCGCGCCCGTGCTGCTCATCACGATGTCGGCGTCGGCCAGCACCGAGGAGATGTCGTCGAGTGCATGCGCGTGCGCAGGCACCCCGAGTTCGGCGATGTTCGCGGCCAGCCGGCGGGCCCTGGGCAGCGACCGGTTGACCACCTCGACGCGCTCCACCCCGGCGCGCACCAGGTGCTTGGCGGCCAGGGCGCCCATCGAGCCGGCGCCGATCACGACGGCCGTCCGGCCGGCCAGCGAGCCCACCCGCTTCTCGGCCATGTCCAGCGACACCGAGACCACCGAGGCGCCCGCGCTGTCGATCCCGGTTTCCGAGTGCACCCGCTTACCGACCGACAGCGCGCGCTGGGACAGTTCGTGCAAGGTGCGGCCGACGGTGTGGTTGGCCTCGGCGGCGGCGTAGGCCCGGCGCACCTGGCCCAGCACCTGCTGTTCCCCGAGCACCAGCGAGTCCAGGCCGCTGGTCACGGCGAACAGGTGCTCGACGGCGGCCTCGGCATAGCGCACGTAGGCGTACTTGGTGAGGTCCTGCAGGCCCATCCCGGAATGCTCGGAGAGCACCTGGCCGATCACCGACAGGCCGCCGTGGAACGCCTCGACCACCGCGTAGACCTCGACCCGGTTGCAGGTCGACAGCACCATGGCCTCGGTGACCAGCGAGGACTGCAGCACCTGGTCGATGATCTTGGCCTGATCGGACTCGTCGGTGCTCAGCTGTTCGAGCACGGAGACCGGCGCACTGCGGTGCGACACCCCGAATAGCAGGACGCTCACGGCATCATCACCTGGTCTTCTCCCCGTCGCTTCGCTCGCCCAGGACGGTTTTCACGCCGTCGCCTCGCTCGCCCGGTCGGGCTCCAAAGTAGCCGTTTACCAGCCGTGCTACCAAATTTGCTGAACCGGTTCAGGGCCGGTTCCCGGCTCGTTCAGGCCCCCGCGATATCGGCGCGCAGGCGCTGCTCGTCGACCTCCCAGTAGCTGTGCTCGACGCCGTCGAGCAGCACCACCGGCACCCGGTCGCCGAACTCGGCCCGCAGCTGCGGTTCTCCGGCCGCGGCGGCCACGTCGACATCGGTTGCCGCCCAGGTGAAGTTCAGCTCGTCGGCCAACTCCGCCAGCGTCCGCGCGGCGCGCTCGCAGATGCTGCAACCCGCGCGGGTGAGCAGCACAACCCGATGGTCCATGCGTCCAGTATTAGGGTTGTGTGGTGTCCGAGTCCGGTGCCGCCGATATCGACGGGGTCGAAAGCGATCTGATCGCTGGCGAGGCCAGTGCGGAAGCGGCCACCACGCCGCCCCCACCGCCGCCGCCGGATCTGACCGCGGCCGCGTTCTTCGACGTCGACAACACCCTGGTGCACGGCTCGTCGCTGGTGCATTTCGCGCGCGGGCTGGCCGCCCGCAAGTACTTCACCTACCGGGACATCCTCGGAATCATCTACGCGCAGGCCAAGTTCCAGTTCACCGGCAAGGAGAACAGCGACGACGTCGCGGCCGGCCGGCGCAAGGCGCTGGCCTTCATCGAGGGCCGCTCCACCGCCGAACTGGCGGAGCTGGGCGAACAGATCTACGACGAGATCATCGCCGACAAGATCTGGCCGGGCACCAGGGCGCTGGCCCAGATGCACCTGGACGCCGGCCAGCAGGTGTGGCTGGTCACCGCCACCCCGTACGAGCTGGCGGCGACCATCGCCGAGCGGCTGGGGCTGACCGGCGCGCTGGGCACCGTCGCCGAATCGGTCGACGGGGTGTTCACCGGCCGGCTGGTGGGCGACATCCTGCACGGCAGCGGCAAGGCGCACGCCGTCCGCGCGCTGGCCATCCGGGAGGGCCTGAACCTGCGTCGCTGCACGGCGTACTCGGACAGTTTCAACGACGTGCCGATGCTGTCGCTGGTGGGCACCGCGGTGGCGATCAACCCCGATGCCGCGCTGCGCGACGTTGCCAGGGAGCGGGGCTGGGAGATCCGCGACTTCCGCACCGCGCGCAAGGCGGCCCGGATCGGGGTGCCATCCGCGCTGGCCCTGGGTGCGGTGGGCGGGGCGCTGGCCGCGGTTGCGTCCCGTCGCCGCTGATAGGCTCTCCCGCCATGGGCCTTGCGGACGACATCATCGGAACCCACTACCGCTACCCCGATTACTTCGAGGTGGGCCGGGAGAAGATCCGGGAGTTCGCGAGCGCCGTCAAGGACGAGCACCCCGCGCACCAGGACGGGACCGTCGCATCGCTGACCTTCCTGGCGGTGGCCGGGCGCCGGGTGCAACTCGATCTCTTCGAGAACTTCGACGTGCCGATCAACCTGGAGCGGGTGCTGCACCGCGACCAGAAGCTGATCTTCCACCGGCCGATCAAGGTCGGCGACAAGCTGTGGTTCGACTCCTACCTGGATTCGGTGATCGAGTCCCACGGCACGGTGATCTGCGAGGTCCGCGCCGAGGTGACCGACGATGCCGGCGCGCCGGTGGCCACCAGCATCGTGACCATGTTGGGTGAGGCCCAGATCGACGAGGCCAACGAGGTCAGCGCGCAGATCGCCGCCGCCCGCGACGCCGCGATCGCGAAGATGGTCGCGAGCCAGAAGTCCTAGCCACAACGTCCAGCCAGAAGTTCTAGCCCAGGAAGGTGTTCCGCCGGGCCGCCAGCAGCTGGTACAGGGTGTGCTGGATGGTCTCGCGCACGTGGTCGGTCAGCTCGAACGTGACCATCGGGTCCTCGGCCGCCGACTCGTCGTAGTCCGCGGTGGGGATGGGCTCACCGAACTGGATATGCCATTTCGACGGCAGCGGCACCACACCGAGCGGCCCGGCCAGCGGGAACAGTGGCGTGACCGGGAAGTAGGGCAGCCCGAACAGCCGGGCCAGCAACTTGATGTCGCCGATCTTGGGGTAGATCTCCTCGGAGCCGACGATGGAGCACGGCACGATGGGCACCTGGGCCCGCAGCGCCGCCGAGACGAACCCGCCGCGACCGAAGCGCTGCAGTTTGTAGCGGTCCTTGAAGGGCTTGCCGAGGCCCTTGAAACCCTCGGGGAACACCGCCGTGAGTTCACCGGCGGCCAGCAGCCGGTGCGCGTCGGAGGTGCAGGCGACGGTGTGGCCGGCCTTGCGCGCGGCCTGACCGACCACCGGGAGGTCGAACACCAGGTCGGCGGCCAGCAGCCGCAGGTCCCGGTGCAGCGGATGGTGATCGTGCACGGCGACCGAGGCCATCAGCCCGTCGAAGGGCAGCACACCGGCGTGGTTGGCCACGATCAGCGCGGCGCCCTCGCGCGGGAGGTTTTCGATCCCGCTGACCTCAACCCGGAACCACGACGTGAAAAGCACTCGCAGCATTGGCATTACCACCGCATTGGTCAGGTGCGGGTCGAAGCCGAACTCGTCGACCGTGTAGTCACCGGTCATCCGCTTCACGGCGAAATCGGCGATGGCGGTGATGGCCTTGCACAGCTCGTTGGGGGTGTCCTGCTCATCTCCCGCGCCGGCGCCGCGGTGCTGGTCGATCTCGCGCACCACCGCGGCGATCTGCTCGGCGGAGGCGCGGGTACCCGGATCGGTGAGCAGGGACGGATGTCGGCGCACGCTGTCCGCACGCTGCGCGGCCCGGCGCTGCGCGGCCGCGGACCGGCCCGAATTCGAGTGCAGCGGAATCACTTTGGCTTTTGATTCACCCGCCACGTCGCCACCTTCTCCCCGCCCCGTTGGAGTGCCCGACCTGCCGCTACCGTCCCCATTGCTGCGCCACAGACACGGCGCGGCTCTCCATTGAGCGTACCCATTTCGGGTCGATGATCGGCGTCAAACCCCGACCACGCACGTAGTCGTCGAATGCCTCCACAGTGGTCCACTTGGGCAGGTAGCCTAGGTCGTTTCGCATCCGCGCGGTGTCCATCACCCGGCCATAGCTCAAGTAGTTCAACTGCTCGCGATCGAGTTCAGTGTAACTTGTTGCGCGCCTCAGCGAGTCGACGAGTTGCAGCGCCTGCCGCGGCACCGGCAGCGCGACCCGGCCGGAGCGCCGGATCGCCTGACTCATCATGATGATGCCCGAGGCGCCGATGTTGAAGGTGCCCGCGCGGCCGGCGATGGTGGCGCGCTCCAGCGCGCCGAGCGCGTCCTGCTCGTGCAGCAGTTGCAGCCGGGCGTCGTGTCCGAGCACCGAGGGCACCACCGGACCCGCGAGATACCGCGACAGCGCGGTATCCATGGCCGGTCCGATCATGTTGGCCAGCCGCAGGATCGTCAGGGCGATATCGGGCCTGCGCCTGGCCAGGCCGCGCGCATACCCCTCGATGTCGATGCTGTCCCTGGCGAAGCCCTCGCCGAGTGGGCGGCGGGCACTCTCGTCCTCGGTGAACAGCACCGGATCGCGGGCACTGGACCCGTAGACCTCGGAGGTGGACTTGAGCACCACCCGTCGCACGGTCGGAGCCTTCTGGCACGCCGCGAACAGCTGGATCGCGCCCATGACGTTGAGCTCTTTGAGCGTGGCCCGGCCACCGGCCCGCGGCGCGTAGGACGCCGCGGCGGCATGCACGACGGTGTCGACGTTGCCGTTGCGGATGACCTTGGCGATGAACGGGTTGCGGATGTCGGCGCGTACGAACTCCGCGCGCCCCATCCGGCGCAACAGATCCTTGCTCGGTGCGATGGCGTCGACCGCGATGACGTGATCGATCGCCGGGTTCTGGGCAAGGCGCGCCGTCAGGTAGCCGCCGAGAAACCGGCACGCACCGGTGACCAGGACGACCTTGGGGCCCGTTGCCGAGCCTCCGGTGCCCCTGGTGTCACCGCTGTCGCCGGATCCCTGCGCATCCATCGGGCGAGCCTACCGAGAAGCGCGAAAAACTACTTACCGAGTTTTCTGCGCTGGACCCGTGTACGGCGAAGCAGCTTGCGGTGCTTCTTCTTCGACATGCGCTTACGCCGCTTCTTGATGACTGAACCCATGAACTCCGCTACCTACCAAAAATGAAGGAACTGACCGGGCCACATTACCGGGCAACCCGATGCCAGCGGAAACCGGCTTCTAGCCCGCGCTGAAGTACGACGTCTCCAGCAGATCGTGCACCGCCTTCGCGTGCACGCGGAACGACCGGCCCACCCGCACCGCCGGCAGCTCACCGTTGTGCACCAGCCGGTAAACGGTCATCTTGCTGACTCGCATCAGGCTGGCCACTTCGGCAACGGTCAGAAATTGAGCTTTGGGCTGGCCTTCGCCAGCCGAATCCCGCGCCGATGGCCCGTTCATTGACGTCATCGCAACCCAATCCTTAAGGCACGGCCAGTTCCAGCGGCTTCCCCACCGCTGGCACGAACGCGTGCATACAACGAGGAGAATAGCGTGGCCATTGGGGTTATTGCGACGGGTGTGGGGTAATCCGTCCGAAATTCTTGAATTACTCTGATGTAATTCCGAGCTGCTCAGAGCGGGTTTTCGCAGCTGTCACCGCGTTGGCGACCGCGGCCCGCAGGCCCCCGCGTTCCAGTTCACGCAGCCCAGCGGCGGTGGTACCACCCGGTGAGGTCACGATAGCTCGCAACTGCGCCGCTGTGGTGTCCAATGCGGCATCTGGTGCGCTGTCGAGGCGGTCCAGCAGCATCGCGGCCGAACCCGCCATCGTCTGCGCCACCAGATCGGTGGCCACCGCACGTGGCAAACCCGCGTCGACCCCGGCGTCGACCATGGCCTCGACCATCAGGAAGAAGTACGCCGGGCCGGATCCCGACAGCGCCGTCACGGCGTCGAGCTGCGCCTCCGGCACGGTGAGCACCCCGCCCACGGTGTCGAAGATGGCCGACACCTCCTTGAGTTGCTCCTCGGTGGCGAAGCGGCCTCTGGACAGCGCGCTGACGCCCCCGCCGACCACCATCGGGGCGTTGGGCATCACCCGGATCACCGGGGCGCCTGCGGGCAGCTTGGACTCGTAGAACGACGTGCTGACGCCGGCCGCCACGCTGACCACGACCTGCTCGGCGCTGTTGTCGTCGGCCTTGCCGACGGCCTCGGCGATCTCGGCCAGCGCCGACTCCACGTCGCCGGGCTTCACCGCGACGATCACGTAGGTGGCGTTCTCGGCCGCATCCGCGACCGAGGTGACCAGCACCGAGTAGGTGTCGGACAGGTACTGGGCGCGCTCGGCGAACTTCTCCGCGACGACCAGGTCCTTGACCTGGCGGCCGGCTCGTAACAGTCCCGAGAGCAGCGCTTCACCGATGCTGCCCCCGCCGATGATTGCAATCCTTGACACGGGAAAAGCATTGCACGCGCGGCACCGCCTGGGCACCGTGGGCGGCCCTCAGCGCAGCAGGTGTTGCCTGGCGAAGGTCAGCGATTCGACGAGCAGGGCCTCGCGCTCGGCGGCGGTGCGGGCCTGGGAGGTGGTGACCTCCAGGATCACGTGACCGGTGAAATCGGAGGCGGCCAGCATCCGGCAGATCTCCGCGGCGGGCTGGGTGCCGCGGCCGGGCACCAGGTGCTCGTCGGTCGACGCGCCGCTGCCGTCGCACAGGTGCAGATGCGCCAGCCCCGCACCCATCCGCCGCGCCATGTCGATCGCATCGGTGCCCGCGGTGGCGCTGTGCGACAGGTCGAGCGTGAAGTGGGCATGGCCGCCGTCGAGCGGGTCGTAGGACGGCGCGAAGGCGGAGATCGCCGGGCCGGGCCGGCCGCCGCGCTTGCGCATCCGCTCGACCGACGGCGCCCCGGTACCCCAGAACCGGTCGGCGCGGAACGGGAACATGTTCTCCACCGCCACCAGCACGTCGCTCCCGCGCTCCAGCTCGGCGACCTGCGCGGCGAAACCCTCGGCGTATCGCCGTTGCCAGCGGAACGGCGGGTGCACCACCACCGTCTGGGCTCCCAGCTGCTCGGCGGCGCGCACACTGCGCTCCAGTTTGGGGATCGGGTTGGCGCCCCACACCCGCTGCGAGATCAACAGGCACGGCGCGTGCACGGACAGCACCGGGATGCCGTAGCGCTGCGACAGGGCCTCGATGGCGTCGATGTCCTGGCTGACCGGTTCGGCCCACACCATCAGCTCGACCCCGTCGTAACCCAGGCGGGCGGCGTAGTCGAAGGCGGCCTCGGTCCGCAGCGGGTACACCGAGGCGGTGGACAGGCCGACCTTGATGGCGGGACGCACCGAATCAGGTGGACTGCAGCAGGGCCAGCGGCCCGAGCGTGACCAGCGCCCCGACGGCCACCGCGATCAGGGTGCTGGCGATGTCCTCGGTCCTGCGCACCACGCGCACCCCGACCACCAGGCCGAGGATGACCAGCACCGACAGCACCAGGGCGACGATGTTGTTCCACTTCCACAGCTGGTCAAAGGCCACGAACAAGCCGGCGCCGAACAGCACGGCGAAGATGCTCTGCGCGACGATCCACACCCCGTGCAGGAACGGCGACCGGCTGGTGGCCGGCTCCGCCTCGGCTTCCTCGGCGAGCTCCGCCCCGGGCTCGTCGGTGACCACGGCGGTGTCGGTCAGGGTGGCCGCGGTGTCCGGGCCGCCCAGATCGATGTCCTCCGGGCCGGGCACCCGGGACAGGTACGACGGGAAGGCCGACGGCAGGGCGTCCGTGCCGCCGGTGACCGCCTGCGGGTCGGCGGTGAGATCGACATCCGTGAGATCGACGGCGGCGAGTTCGTCGTCGTCGATCAGCGGGTCCGGGCTCATCTCCTCGGCGCCGCCCGCGGGCAGCGCGGCCGAGCGGCGCAGGCCGTGGTGCGTGTAGTGCGGCACGGGCTCGGGCTGGGCCTCGGGCTCGGGCTGGGCGTCCGGCTCGTCCTCGGTGACCTGGGGCTGTTCCAGCACCGACTGGGCTTCGACGGCGACCTCGGCTTCGGCCGGCGCCGCCGGCTCCTCGCTCGGTGCCTCGACCCGACCGTTGTCGGGGGTGGTCTCGGCGTCGATCACCTCGTGCTCGCCGGTGTGATAGTTGACGATCGGGATCTCGCCGGTGAGTTCGGCCACGGTGACGGCATCGGCGTTGCCACGCCGGCGCCGGCGCCGCCCGCCGGGCGACGGGGCGCCGATGCTGCCGTTCTTCGCCAGCAGCTCCGCCACCGAGATGGGGCGGGTGCTGGTGGTGTCGTTCGGTTCTGTCATCGTCTGTTGCCTTTGGGCAATGCTGTCTCCACCAAGGCTGTGCCGTCGGCCTCACTGTCGAGTTTCCGCAGGATGAGGCCTTCCCGCAACGCCCAGGGGCAGATCTCCACCTGCTCGATACCGAGCGCGCGCATGCTGGCTTCAGCTACCAGGGCTCCGGCCACGATCTGTGGCGCCCGTTCGGCACTCACCCCCTCCAACTCGGCTCGGTCGGCCGTTGTCATCCTAGAGATGAACGCTATGAGCTGCCGCAATCCCGCGGCGGTCAGGGTGCGCTTGACCCGCGGCCCGGCCGCCGAGGGCGCCGCGCCGGTGAGCCGGGCCAGCGAACGGAACGTCTTGGACGTGGCGACCGCCAGATCGGGGCTGCCCGCCGCCTGGATCGTCGACCCGGCCTCCGACATCTCGGTGGCCAGCCAGTCCCGCAGCGCGGCCACCTTGCGCCGCCCGGGCGGATCGTCGGCCAGCCACTCCCTGGTCAGCCGGCCCGCCCCCAGCGGCAGCGACAACGCCACCTCGGGCTCCTCGTCGACCCCGCTGGACAGCTCCAGCGAGCCGCCGCCGATGTCGATGTTGATGATCCGGCCCGCGCTCCAGCCGTACCAGCGGCGCACCGCCAGGAACGTCAGCCGGGATTCGTCCACCCCGCTGAGCACCCGCAGCGACACCCCGGCCTCGGTCTGCACCCGGGCCAGCACATCCTCGGAGTTGGTGGCGTCGCGGACCGCCGAGGTCGCGAAGGCCATCAGTTCGGCGCAGCCCGAGCTGGTGGCGATGCTGGCGAACTCGGTGACCGTGTCCACCAGCTTGTCGGCCCCCTTGCGGGTGAGCTTGCCCGACGAGTCGATCGACTCGGCCAGCCGCAACGCGGCCTTGGTGGAGCTCATCGGCGTCGGATGGCCGCCGCGGCGCGCGTCGACCACCAACAGATGAACCGTATTGCTGCCTACGTCGAGCACGCCCAATCGCACGCGGACCACGTTAGTGGGTTTACCGTTTACTCCCGTGAGCACATCGCACGTCGGCGGGTTGGGCAACGAGGTCGAACTGGACTTCGCCCGGGAATGGGTGGAGTTCTTCGACCCCGACAATCCGCAGCACGTCATCGCCGCGGATATGACCTGGCTGCTGTCTCGGTGGACCTGTGTGTTCGGCACACCGGCCTGCCAGGGCACGGTGGCCGGCCGGCCGGACGACGGTTGCTGCTCGCATGGCGCGTTCCTGTCCGACGACGACGACCGCGCCTCGCTCGACGATGCGGTGAAACAGCTGACCGCCGACGACTGGCAGTTCCGCGACAAGGGGCTGGGCCGCAAGGGCTACCTGGAGATGGACGAGTACGACGGCAAGCCCAACCTGCGAACCCGAAAGTACAAGGGCGCCTGCATCTTCCTGAACCGGCCGGGTTTCCCCGCCGGTATCGGCTGTGCGCTGCACAGCAAGGCGCTCAAGCTGGGCGTGGAACCGCTGACCATGAAGCCGGAGGTGTGCTGGCAGCTGCCGATCCGGCGCACGCAGGAGTGGGTGACCCGCCCGGACGGCACCGACATCCTCAAGACCACGATCACCGAGTACGACCGGCGCGGTTGGGGTGAGGGCGGTGCGGACCTGCACTGGTACTGCACCGGCGACCCGGCCGCCCATGTCGGCGCCCGGCCGGTGTGGGAGTCCTACGCGCCCGAGCTGACCGAGCTGCTCGGCGAGAAGGCGTACGCCGAACTGGCCGCCATGTGCCGGCGCCGGGGCATGCTCGGCTTGATCGCCGTGCACCCGGCGACCCGGGCCGCGGAGTAGCCCGCTAACCCTCCAGCTTGTAACCCAGGCCGCGCACGGTGACGAGGTGCACCGGGTTGGCCGGGTCGGCCTCGATCTTGCTGCGCAGCCGCTTGACGTGCACGTCCAGGGTCTTGGTGTCGCCGACGTAGTCGGCACCCCAGACCCGGTCGATCAGCTGGCCGCGGGTGAGCACCCGGCCGCTGTTGCGCATCAGGTACTCCAGCAGGTCGAACTCCTTGAGCGGCAATGTGATCGGTTCGCCGTTCACGCTGACGACGTGCCGCTCCACATCCATGCGCACCGGGCCGGCCTCCAAAATGCCGTCGCCGGAACCGGTTTCGTCGGTGTCGGCGCCGCGGCGCAGCACCGCACGGATGCGGGCGATGAGCTCACGCGCCGAGTACGGCTTGGTGACGTAGTCGTCGGCGCCCAGTTCCAGGCCGACCACCTTGTCGATCTCGCTGTCCCGCGCGGTCACCATGATGACCGGCACGCTGGACCGCGACCGCAGCTGCTTGCAGACGTCGGTGCCGCTCATGCCCGGAAGCATCAGGTCGAGCAGGACGATGTCGGCGCCCACCCGCTCGAATTCCGCCAGCGCGGACGGGCCGTCGCCCACCACGGTGGCCTCGAACCCCTCCTTGCGCAGCAGGAAGGCCAGCGGATCGGCCAGCGACTCTTCATCTTCCACGATCAGGACACTGGTCATCGGTTCTTCGTGCCTTCCGTCGCGTCGTGGCTGAAGTCTTCAACTATCAGAACACTGGTCATCGGTTCGGTCAGTCCTCTCGGTCATCTCGTTCGTACGAGTCGTCGGTGTCGTGGTAGGCCGGGATCGACAGGGTGAACGTCGAGCCGGTGCCGGGCTGGCTCCACAGCCGGATGGTGCCGTTGTGGTTGGCCGCAACGTGTTTGACGATCGCCAGGCCCAGCCCGGTGCCGCCGGTGGCGCGGGACCGGGCCTTGTCCACCCGGAAGAACCGCTCGAAGACCCGTTCCTGGTCGGCCCTGGCGATGCCGATACCGCGATCGGTCACCGCGATCTCGATGTCGTTGCCGCGCCTGCGCCGGCTGATCGACACACTCGACCCGTTCGGGGAGTACGCGATGGCGTTGGACACCAGGTTGGCGATGGCCGTCACCAACAGGCCCTGGTCGCCAAGCACCCGGTAGCCGGTCGGGGCGTCGGTGGTGATCGAGATGTCGGCGTTGTCGGCCGACACCTTGTGCCGGGACAGCGCCTCGGAGACGACGGTGTCCACGTCGACGACCTCGAGATCGGGCAGCGGCTCGGCGCCCTGGAGCCGGGACAACTCGATGAGCTCGCCCACCATGCTGGCCAGCCGGTGCGATTCCACCAGCATCTTGTCGGCGAACCGGCGCACCGTCTCGGGGTCGTCGGCCGAGGCCAGCAGCGCCTCGGCCAGCACCCCCATGGCCCCGACGGGGGTTTTCAGCTCGTGGCTGACGTTGGCCACGAAGTCGCGGCGGGTGGCTTCCATCCGCGCCTGCTCGGACTGGTCCCCCACGAACACCACCGCGAACCGGCGGTCCTCCTCGGTGAGCAGCCGCACGTGCCCGCGCACGGACAACCCGGACCGGCCGGTGGGTGCGCGTTTGCGCGGCGACAGGTCGATGTCGACATCCTCGCCACTGGACAGGCAGCGCTGCACGGCCTGCCAGGCGCGTTCGTCGAGCAGGCGGTCGCGCACCAACCCGAGTTCGGCGGCCTGGTCGTTCATGTAGACCACGTCGCGGAAGGCGTCGACCACGACGATGCCCATCGGCGAGAGGCCCACAACGTGGCTGAGCATCTGGGAGACGGTGATCCCGCCCTCTTCGGCATCACGACGCGCTCGGCGCTGCTGGCGGACCCGGGAGATGACGGCTCCCGCCGCCACGCCGATCCCGAGCGCGAGCAGCGTCACGGCTGCCGTCAGCAGCAGCACGGATGCCACACTCACGCGAAAATCGTACGCATCCGGTGAACGTCATCCCAGCAGCGTGCGGCCAAATCGGGACATGTCACACAAGCAAACACAGGAGTTCGGCCCGCGTTCACCTGAGTTAACCCGCTATTTGCCGAGCTATTTCTTGGCGCCCTGCGCGGCCACGGCCGCCGCGCCCGCCGCGGCCGCCTCCGGATCCAGGTACTGACCGCCCGGCACCGTGGGCTTGAGATCGGCGTCCAGGTCGTAGCGCAGCGGGATGCCGGTGGGGATGTTCAGCCCGACGACCTCGTCGTCGGACATCCCGTCCAGGTACTTGACCAGCGCGCGCAGCGAGTTGCCGTGCGCGGCGATCAGCACGGTCTTGCCCGCCTTGAGGTCCGGCACGATGGCCTGCTCGAAGTACGGCACGAACCGGGCCACCACGTCGGCCAGGCATTCGGTCAGCGGGCCGCCGCCGATGTCAGCGTACCGCGGGTCGGCATCCTGGCTGAACTCACTGCCCTTCTCGATGGGCGGCGGCGGGGTGTCATAGCTGCGCCGCCAGGCCATGAACTGCTCCTCGCCGTACTTGGCCAGCGTCTCGGCCTTGTCCAGGCCCTGCAGCGCGCCGTAGTGGCGCTCGTTGAGCCGCCAGTCCCGGTGCACCGGGATCCACAGCCGGTCGGCGGCGTCCAGCGCCAGATGCGCGGTGGTGATGGCGCGGCGCAGCAGCGACGTGTACAGCACGTCGGGCAGCACACCCTGCTCGCGCAGCAGCGTGCCGCCGCGCACCGCCTCGGCCCGGCCCTTGTCGGTGAGGTCGACATCGACCCATCCGGTGAACAGGTTCTTCTCGTTCCACTGGCTCTCGCCGTGGCGCAGCAGGATCAGGGTCGCCATGACGGGCATTCTGTCACGAGTCGTCGTGGTCGATCAGATGCGCGAAGGCCTGCAGGTTCTTCAGCGATTCCCCGCGGGCCACCCGCCACTGGTACTCCTTCTCGATGGAGGACCGAAAACCCAACTCCAGCAACGTGTTGAAGTCCGAGTCGACCGCCTCCAGCACCTGGCCGAGCACCCGGTCGATCTCGTCGGCGGTGACGGTCTCCAGGGCCATCCGGCCCACCAGGTAGATGTCGCCGAGGTTGTCCAGGGTGTAGGCGACGCCGTAGAGCCTGCGGTTGCGCTTGAGCAGGAACCGGTACACGCCCTCGAAGTTCTCGTCCGGTTTGCGGCACACGAACGCCTCGACCCGCACCGAGTGCTCACCGATGCTCAGGATGGTGTTGGTCTTGAGCCGCCGCTCCCCCGGCAGCGCGACCACCAGTCCGGGCAGCCCACCGTGTGCGCCCCGGTGGTGGGCGTACTCCAGCTCGTGCTCCTGCAGCGTCGCCTCGATGAGGTCCTGCACCGGGCTCACCGTCACAACCGCACCCCCCGTCGCATGCTGAACCGCCGCCCGCCGCGCCGCGCCGTCGCGTCCCGGCGTGGGTGCCGCGCCCGGTAGTCGGCGATGGCCCGGCCGTAGCCGGCCAGCAGGGCGTCCACCGTGTGCGCCCAGGAGAAGGTGGCGGCATGCGCGACGGCCGCGGCACCCAGGCGTTCCGGCCCGCTCGCCAGCAGCGCGCCGATGACCGCGGCCCACCGCTCGGGGTCGTGGCCGTCGACCAGGGCGCCGGTCACGCCGTCGCGCACCGCGACCGGCAGGCCGCCCACCGCGGCGGCCACCACCGGGGTGCCGCAGGCCTGCGCCTCGACCGCGACCAGGCCGAAGGACTCCGAGTAGCTGGGCACCGCGACCAGGTCGGCGGCGCGGTAGACGTCGACCAGTTGGGCGCGCGACTGCGGCGGCAGGAAGGTGACCCGGTCGGTGATCCCGAGCTGGTCGGCCAGCCGGATCAGACCGTCGGGGGCGGCCAGCCCGGACCCGGACGGCCCGCCCGCCACCACGACCCGGGCGCGGGGAAGTTCGGCCACCGCGCGCAGCAGCACGTCCGGCGCCTTCAACGGCTGGATGCGGCCCACGAAGGCCACGATCGGTTCGGTGGGATCCAGCCCGAGCGCGGCCCGCGCGGCGCGCTTGTCGCCGGGGGTGAAGACCGCCAGGTCGACCCCGGGGTGCACCACGTCGATCTGGGCGCGGCTCGCGTGGTGCAGCGAAACCAGTTGCTGCGCTTCGAGTTCGGTGTTGACGATGAGCCGGTCCGCCTCGTCGACCACCTGCTGTTCACCGATCGCGCGCAGCGCGGGCTCCGGGGTGTCGCCGGCGGCCAGCGAAGCGTTCTTCACCGCCGCGAGCGTGTGCGCGGTGTGCACCAGCGGCACCGCCCATCGGTCGCGGGCCAGCCAGCCGACCTGGCCGGACAGCCAGTAGTGCGAGTGCACGATGTCGTAGTACCCGGGTTCGTGGTTGGCCTCGGCGCGCAGCACCCCGGCGGTGAACGCGCACAGCTGCGTCGGCAGGTCGTTCTTGTCCAGCCCCTCGAACGGGCCGGCCACCACGTTGCGCACCAGCACGCCGGGGGCGACCCGGACCACCGGCTCGTCCGCCGAGGACGTCGCCCTGGTGAAGATCTCCACGTCGACGCCGCGCCGAGCCAGTTCCAGTGCGGTCTGCAGCACGTAGACGTTCATCCCGCCGGCATCGCCGGTGCCGGGTTGGGCCAGCGGCGACGTGTGCACCGACAGCACCGCCACCCGCTTGGCCACCGGAGCGGCGACGGCGCTCAGTTCGGTTGGAAGACGCACATCGACATGTCTACACCCCGGGCGTCACGAGCTCGCCGCGGCGCAGCTGAGCGCGGCGCATGGCGGCGATCGGGTCGGCGTAGAGCCCGCCGAGGGACACCACACCGGCGCCGGCCTCCTGGACGCGGTTGCCGAACGCGGTCACCCGGATGTCCCGGGCCGGCAGCACCGACCGCGCCACGAACGCCCGCTCCAGCACCTCCATGCCCTCCGGGTATTCGGTGAAGGCCTGCCCGCCGACCACCAGGTCGTCGGGGTTGAGCATGTCGCGCAGCAGGGCCACCGCCTCGCCGAGCACCCGGGCGCGCTCGTTGAGCAGGGCGCGGGCGCCGTCGTGGCCGGCTCGGGCGGCGCGCAGCACCGCGGTCAGTGTGGACGCCGGGCCCTCGGCCGGGATGATGCGCTGGGCCCGGGCCGCGGTGAGCACCGCCTCGTCGCTGACGGTGGACTCCAATTGTCCACTGCCGCCCAGCAATTCGGAGTTCACCGGGAGTGCGGCGATGGTGCCGGGGCCGCTGGCGGGCGAGTGCACCCGGCCGCCGATGGACAGCGCGTAGCCGACCGTTTCCCGGGCGTAGACGTACAGGCTGGTGCCGGTCTGGGTACCCGGCCGGCGCACCCCGAGCAGCAATTCGGCGCCGGCCATCGCGTCGACGTGCGAGGCCACCGACACCGGCAGGCCCAGCGTCTCGGCCAGCACCGGGCCGACGGGCGCCTCCGACCAGCCCAGCCGCGGGTGGTCGAGGTAACCGGACACGCTGTCGACCACACCACCGGCGGCCACCCCGACCCACAGCGGGCGCCTGCGGTGCCAGCGGCTCAGGTAGCGCCGCGCGCTGCCGGCCAGCGAGGCCAGCGCGGCGTTCTGGGTGCCGCGCGGGGTGGGGGTCTCGACGACGTCGAGGGTGCGGCCGAACAGGTCGGTCGCCACGATGCTGGTGGTGCGGGCGCCGATGTGCAGGCCGAGGGTGAGGAAGGGCTCGTGGTTGACCTCCACCGGGACGCGGGGCCGGCCGATGGCGCCGGACACCGCGAGGTCGGCCCGCTCGCGCAGCACACCCGCGTCCAGCAGGGCGGTGACCTGCCGGTTCACCGTGGCGATGCTCAGGCCGGTGACCCGGGCGATGGCGTCGCGGGCGATCGGTCCGCGCTGGCGGGCGGCGCCGAACACGGCCGCGGCGGCCACGTCGGCGACCTTCAGCGACGGGGCGACGATGTGGTGGCGGGCCAACAGGGCGCGCTTGGCGTGGGCCTTCGCGTGGGCCACAGTCGGGGCGGCGGCAGCGGCGGTGGCTGAGGAAGCGGTGGAAGCGGTGATGGTGGCGGTGCGCATGGCGGGGGTCCTTGTCTGAAGTTCGGCGATGGTGGGGGCTTCTGCCACACCGTCGACTTCAGCGAGGACGAAAGAGTCCGCTAGAACAGTCGGGCGCGGCGGGATGCGCAACAACAACACGCACGCCGCACGAAGAGCACCGGACTGGTCTGCAACACACGGTGAACTTAGCACGGCAACTAAAGTTCGGGATATGACTTCCTCATCAGCCACCCCTCGCGTCGCCGTGGTCACCGGCGCCAGTTCCGGCATCGGTGCGGCGACCGCGAAAACCCTTGCCGGCCTTGGCTTTCATGTGGTTTGCGTGGCCCGCCGCGCCGACCGCATCGAGGCACTCGCCCGGGAGATCGGCGGGTCGGCGATTGTGGCGGACGTCACTTCCGACGCCGACGTCGACCGGCTCGCCGAGACGCTGGACGGCGTCTCGGTGCTGGTGAACAACGCCGGCGGGGCCAAGGGCCTGGAGCCGGTCGCCGGTGCCGACCTGGACGACTGGCGGTGGATGTGGGAGACCAACGTGCTGGGCACGCTGCGGGTGACCCGGGCGCTGCTGCCCAAACTCGTCGCGTCCGGCGACGGGCTGGTCGTCACCGTCACTTCGATCGCGGCGTTCGAAACCTACGACGGCGGCGCCGGCTACACCTCGGCCAAACACGCCCAGGGCGCCCTGCATCGCACGCTGCGCGGTGAACTACTCGGAAAACCTGTGCGGCTCACCGAGATTGCGCCCGGCGCGGTCGAAACCGAATTCTCCCTGGTGCGGTTCAAGGGCGACCAGGGCCGCGCCGAGGCGGTCTACGAGGGCATCACCCCGCTGGTGGCCGAGGACGTCGCCGAGGTGATCGGCTTCGTCGCCTCGCGCCCCGCCCACGTCAACCTGGACCAGATCGTGATCCGGCCGCGCGATCAGGCCCCGCACGGGCGGTTCAACCGCCGGGTGTAGCGGCCGGACTGGTCGACGGGGTGGTCGTCGGCGTGCCCGACAGGGTGGGGGCGTCGGTCGGCGTGGCCGGGGCCGAGGCCGGGATGTCCTTGGGCGGCTTCTGCGAACTCAGCGCCGACATGGCCTTCCACTCGTCCCAGGGCACCGCCCAGTCCCAGATGTCACCGTCGGCGTAGGACAGGTCGATGCGGGTGCCGGTGACCTCCACCGGATCGCCGTACATCGCGCTGTTGAAGTACTGCTGCGAGTTCTCCAGGTTCAGGTTGATGCAGCCGTTGGTGACGTTGGTGTTGCCCTGCGCGCCGATGCTGTTCGGGTTGCAGTGGATGAACTCACCGTTGTTGGAGATCCGCACGGCGAAGCGCTCGCGCACGTTGGCGTACCCGGCGGCCGGGTTGGTCATGTAGAAGTCCTCGTACTTCTCGGTGACCACGTGGATGCCGCTGCGGGTGACGTTGCGGTCCAGGTCGCCCTCGCCGTAGCTGCACGGGAAATCCATGATGACGCCCTCGTCGGTGATCACCTGGATGCGGTGACTGGAGGCCTCGGCCTTGACCACCTGGCGCCGGCCGATGCTGATGTCGAGCGTGGAATCGGTTGCACCGTAAGCATCTTCACCGAACGGTACGCCGTAGAGGGCGGCCCGCACGTTCACCTTGGTGCCGGCCGGGTAGTACTCCCTGGTGCGGTAGTGCACCCGGGACCCGCCCACCTCGTCGGGCAACCAGGCCCAGCTGCCCTCCACCGCCGGAGTGGTGGTGACCTTCAGAGCCTTCTCGATACCGGCCCGGTACTTGTCGTCGATGGCCGCGTCGAACTGCAGGATGATCGGCGCCGCGACACCCACCACCTGCCCGTCGGCCAACTGGAACTGGCCGTTGACGGTGGTGGTCGGGTTCACCGTGGTGAAGCTGCCCTCGACCGGCACGGCCTTGCCGTCGCGCCCGACCACCGAACCGGCCCAGGTGTACTGCACGCCGTAACCGAGCGGTTCGGTGACGGTGAAGCCGGTGCGGTCCTGGTTGAGGGCCCCGGCCACGGCCTTGCCCGCGGCGTTGGTGAGGCTGATGTGCTGGAACCAGCCGTCGCTGACCGAGACGCCGATCGGCGAGGTCGGCACCACGTCGTCGGCCTTGTCGACCGGCGTGTAGGTGATCACCGGGGCCGGCGCCGGGGCCGCGGACTGGGCGTCGGGTTTGATCGATTTGCCCGCACACGCGGCCAGCAGACCGGCACTGCCGGCTGCGAGCACGGTGAGGGCACGCCGCCGATTCACGAGCGGGGACGTCTCACCTGCGGGGCTCACGTGGATCAAGGGTACCTAGAGCCGGCACCCAAGCAGAATCGGCTCGGGTGTGAGCTCGATCCCGAAATGGTTGCGCACCCCGTCCCGCACCGTCCTGGCCAGCGCGATGAGGTCGGCCGAGGTGGCCCGGCCCCGATTGGTGAGCGCCAGCGCGTGCTTGGTGGACAGCGTCGCCGCCGCGTCCGGACCCGGGAATCCCTTGCCGAAACCGGCCTGCTCGACCAGCCAGCCCGCCGCCAGCTTGACCCCGTCGGGCGCCGGATAGTTCGGCACCCGGCCCGGATGAGCGGCCCGGACGCGGTCGAGGACCGCCGGCTGCACCACCGGATTGGTGAAGAACGACCCCGCGCTCCAGGTGTCCTGGTCGCCCGCATCCAGCACCATGCCCTTGGCGGCGCGCAGCGCCAGCACGGCCTCCCGCACCCGGATCGGGTCGGTCCGCTCCCCCGCCGCGACGCCCAGCGCGGTGGCCAGCTCGCCGTAGCGCAGCGGCGCGCTGCGCCCGCCCGGATCGAGCGCGAACTCGACCTCCAGCACCACCGCCCGCGACGAGTTCTTCAGGACGCTGTGCCGGTAGCCGAAGCCCAGTTCGGCCGGGTCCACCCAGCGGTCCTCCCCGGTCCGGCGGTCCAACAGTCGTATCCGGGAGAGGGTGTCGGCCACCTCGGCGCCGTAGGCGCCCACGTTCTGCACCGGCGTCGCGCCCGCCGAGCCGGGGATGCCGGACAGGCATTCCAGCCCGCCCAGCCCGTGCGCCAGGGCGGTGACCACCACGTCGTCCCACAGCGCCCCGGCCTCCGCGCGGACGGTCGCTCCCGTGACGGTGATCTCGGTGTTGGCCACCGCCACCACGGTCAGGCCGCTCAGATCGTCGGCCAGCAGCACGTTCGAGCCGCCCGCCAGCACCAGCACGTCGTCGGCGACGGGCAGCGCGCGCAGCACACCGACGAGTTTCTCGGTGGTGTCGCAGGTGATCAGCCGGTCGGCGACGGGGCCCACCCGCAGCGTGGTCAGCGGTGCCAGCGGGACGTCGCGGGCAACCGCCGCGCCCACGAAAGACTCACTGACCACGGGTGGTAACGGTAGCGTGGACGGCATGCCACGTTCATTCGACCTGGCAGCCACCTACGAATACACCGCCGCCGAAGTGCACGCGGCGTTCTCCGAGAAGCAGTACTGGCTGGCTCGGTTGGAGAAGTCCGGCTGCGACGAGATCTCCCTCGATGTGTTGGAGACGGGTGCCGACGGCGGTATCGAGGTGGTGACCACCCAGACCGTCCGGCCCACCAAACTGCCCGCGCTGGTCACACAGTTCCACCGCGGCGACCTGACCCTGATCCGCGAGGAGCGCTGGACCCCGCTGCGCGGCGCGGACTCCGGGACCGGACGCGCCACCGCGACCATCAAGGGCGATCTGCCCGGCACCCCGGCCAGGGTGGCGGCCACCGCGACGCTCTTTGACACCACTGACGGCGCGCGCGGCGATGTGCACGTCACCATCGAGGTCAAGATCCCGCTCGTGGGCGGGAAGCTGGAGAATTTCATCGGCGGCCATTTGGTCGAGATGCTGCGGTTGGAGCAGGTCTTCACCAGCGAGTGGATCAGGGAGCACGGCTGAGCAAGCCCATCGGCCAGCCGACGCGTGGCACCACGGGCTACAACCGGCTGCGCCGCAGCGACCGCTGGCTGGTGCACTCCCCCGCCGTCCGCGCGGCACTGCTGGCCGCCGCCGAGCCGCTCGTCGTCGACCTCGGCTACGGCGCGCTGCCGGTCACCACCGTGGAGCTGGCCGCCCGGCTGCGCACGGTCCGGGCCGATGTCCGGGTGGTCGGCCTGGAGATCGACCCGCAGCGGGTGGCCACCGCCCGCGCGGCGGACACCGATGTCGAATTCGCGCTGGGCGGTTTCGAACTGGCCGGCCTGCGGCCGGTGCTGGTGCGCGCCTTCAACGTGCTGCGCCAGTACCCGGTGACCGAGGTGGACGCCGCGTGGGCACAGCTGCGCACCCGGCTGGCGCCCGGCGGGCTGATCGTCGACGGCACCTGCGACGAGCTGGGCCGGCGCTGCTGCTGGGTGCTGCTCGACGCGGCCGGACCGGTCAGCCTGACCTTGGCCTGCGATCCGTTCGCGATCGAGCGCCCGTCCGATCTGGCCGAGCGGCTGCCGAAGGTGCTCATCCACCACAACGTCGCCGGCCAGCCGATCCACGACCTGCTGACCGCGGCGGACCGGGCCTGGGCGGCCGCCGCCGGGCAGGGCGTGTTCGGCCCGCGGGTGCGCTGGCGGGCGATGCTCGACGCGCTGCGCGCCCAGGGGCTGCCGGTGCAGCCGTCGCGCCGCCGGCTGCGCGACGGGGTGCTCACGATGCCCTGGCAGGCCGTCGCACCGCACTAGGCTGGATGCTATGCGGATTGCCCTGGCCCAGATCCGGTCCGGTACCGATCCGGCCGCGAACCTGGAGCTCGTCACGCGGTACACCCGCGAGGCCGCCGCGGACGGGGCGGCCCTGGTGTTGTTCCCCGAGGCCACCATGTGCCGGTTCGGTGTGCCGCTGGCGCCGGTGGCCGAGCCGCTGGACGGCCGCTGGGCCGACGGGGTGCGCGCCGTCGCCCGGGAAACCGGGATCACCGTCGTCGCCGGGATGTTCTGCCCGTCGGGTGACGGGCGGGTCACCAACACGCTCATCGCGTCCGGCCCGGGCGCCGACGCGCATTACGACAAGATCCACCTGTACGACGCGTTCGGCTTCGCCGAGTCCAAGACCGTCGCACCGGGCAGCGAGCCGGTCGTGATAGACGTGAACGGCGTCAAGGTCGGCCTGACGCTCTGCTACGACGTCCGGTTCCCCGAGCTCTACCTCGAGCTGGCCGACCGCGGCGCCCAGCTGATCACCGTGCACGCGTCCTGGGGCACCGGCGCAGGCAAGCTGGACCAGTGGACCCTGCTGGCCCGGGCCCGCGCCATCGACACCACCGCGGTGGTGGCCGCGGTGGACCAGGCCTACCCCGGTGACGAGATCGCCGCACTCGGCCCGACCGGGGTCGGCGGCAGCCTGGTGGCGTCCGCGCTGGGCGAGATCGTGCAGGCGGCCGGAGCCGAACCGCAGCTGGTGGTGACCGATATCGACCTCGACGCGGCCGCCCGCGCCAGGGAGACGATCGCGGTGCTGCGCAATCGCACGCCGTTCGCTAAGGCACAATCGACTGCGTGACCGATCCCTGGGCTCAACCCACCGAAGCAGCGCCCGCCGGGCCTCCTGCCGGCGCGGGAGCTCCGCTGCCGCCACCCCCGCCCGGCGCCGAGCCGCCGAAGTCCGTCGGCGCCAAGATCGCGGGCCTGTTCCGCGATCCGCTGTCGATCGTGCTGGTGGTGGTCATCGTGCTGGCCCTGGTGGTCGCCGGCGCCGTGGGTTCGGAGCTGGTGGCCCGGCACATCGCCGACAAGACCGTCACCCAGATCACCTCCTGCGTGGTGCAGGACAACGTCGACGTGTCGTTCGGCAAGACCCCGTTCCTGCTGCAGCATCTGGCCAAGCACTACAACAACATCACGGTGACCACCGCGGGCAACAGGATCCGCGAGGCCGACGGGATGAAGGCCCAGATCATCATCAACGACGTCCGGCTGACCGGAAACCAGAACGCGCCCGGCACCATCGGCGCGCTGGACGCGAACATCACCTGGACCGCCGACGGCATCAAGAACACCATCCAGAACCAGATTCCCCTGGTCGGCAGCTTCGTCAGCAGCGTCAGCACCCATCCCAGTGACGGCACCATCGAACTGCAGGCCGCACTCGGCAGCATCGTCGTCAAGCCCGAGGTGCGGAACAACAACCTGACCCTGGAGGTGCAGAGCCTGTCCGGGCTGGGCTTCATGCTGCCGCGCGAGACGGTGCAGCCTGCTCTGGACGCGTTCCTCGAGCAGATCACCAAGGACATTCCGCTGGGCATCCACGCCGACAGCGTGCAGGTCACCGACACCGGGGTGACCGCGAAGTTCCTGACCCGCAACGCGACGATGCCCCCGGGCCGCAGCGGTCAGGGCGGCGATCCCTGCTTCGCCGGGCTGGACTAGAACGGTTCCTCGGTGCCGCCGGGGTTGCACCCGGCGGCGAACATCGCGGCGTCGCTGACCTCCGGGCGCCACGGCTCCAGATTCCAGCTGTGCTTTCCCGGCTCGGCGATCTCGGCGTACTGCCAGTGGCACAAAAACTGGGCGCGCATGCCCGGCAGATCGGCGTCGGGCGCGTCGGCCAGCACCTCGGCCCACGCCGCGGCGGCCTCCGCGAGTGTGCCGGGGCGGGCGGACTCGGCGCGCGCGGCCGGGGTGGGATAGACCCGCAGGCTGGACAGGTCGCCCCATTTCACCCATTGGGTGTGGTCGACGTAATGGCCGTCGGCGTGGGCGACAGGGGCCGCGCCCAGCGCAGCGGCCGCCGCCACGAGCGCGGCGATCAGCGAGCGCATCGCAGGTCGCCCGTCAGCGCGACTTGCCTTGGATCTCAAGGATCTTCGGCCGGACGTCGACGAGATAGACGCCCGCCGCGCAGGCGCAGATGGCCGCACCGAACGCGTCGCGCATCAGCAGGGCCAGCAGCACGCCGACCCCGAGGATCAACAGCCACACCGGCTTGGTGAGCTTGCCGGTGGCGGTGTAGGCGTCGGGCCGTTGCATCGCCGCATGGACGAACGAATACACGCCGACCAGGACGACGATCCCGACCAGCACAAAAAGAATGGCACCCGCCAGGTCTGCAAGCATCACACGTGCAGCCTAGGCGGGTGCCGTCCCTGGCGTCGAACTTACTTCTGGGTGACCTTCTTGGCCGGGGCCTTCTTGGCGGCGGCCGTGGTGGTGGAGGCGGCCGGAGCGGCCTTCTTGGCCGGGGCCTTCTTGGCCGGCGCCTTCTTGGCGGGAGCGGCCTTCTCGGGGGCGGCGGCCTTCTTCGGCAGTTCGACGCCGACCAGCTTGGCGGCCCGCTCCCCGACGGCGCGGGTCTGCGACGCGACGGTGCCCAGCGCATCCTGGGTCAGCTCGACAGCCTGGTCGGTGACGCCTTCGACGCGGGCCGCGGCACCCTCGAGCGCGGGCTGGTTGCGCAGCCGCTCCAGGGCGGCCTCGCCGCGCTCGACCAGCTTGTTGTAGGTCGCCGTCGCCTCTTCGGTGTACTTCTCGGCGGCCTTGCGCAGTTCCTCGGAGGTCAGCTTGTCGCGCAGTTCCTCGAACTGTCCGGGCAGCTCTTCCTGCAGCTTGGTCAGCCGGGCGCGGCCCTCTTCGACGCGGCCCTGGGCGTCGGTGCGGGCGTCCTCGGCGCGCTCGCGCAGGCTGGCGACGATCTCGTTGACGGTGGCCAGGGCCAGGTCGGCGGCGCCGACGGCGGCGAGCAGCGGGGCCTTGAGGTCCTCGATGGTGGGCTGGGTCTTCTCGGGCATGGTTGTTCCTTTCGAAAGGTCAGTGTTCGGTTGTCGGAGATTGTTCGGATTCAGTGGTGGTTCGAGATTCAGACGTGGGCGGCACCCCTTCCGCTTCCCCCTCAGCCCCGGATCCGGCGGCTGCTTCGGCTTCGTTCTGCTGACAGAACGACGTGTAGATGTCGAGCAGCACCTGCTTCTGCCGCTCGGTGATCGCGTTATCGCCGATGATCGCGTCACGGACCTGACTACCCTCGGACGGTTCGAGAATCCCGGCCTGCACATAGAGGACCTCGGCCGAAACCCGGAGCGCCTTGGCAATCTGGTTGAGCACGTCGGCCGACGGTTTGCGCAGTCCCCGCTCGATCTGGCTGAGGTAGGGATTGCTGACGCCGGCCTTCTCCGCGAGTTGGCGCACCGAAACTTGCGCCGCCTCGCGCTGGGCACGGATGAAGCTGCCGATGTCGGAGGCGGCATTGCCCACCACGGCAACGATCTTGTCGTTGGCCGAAGCGGTGTCTTCGTCCTGCGACATCACAAGCCTCGATCCGATGGATTGCTACTGACTACAACCCACGGTACGACCGAGTGCTAACTATTGCAAGCACTAGCTAGCAGTGCTTCAGAAGAGCAGCTGCGCCACCGAATAGATCACCAGGCCGGCCAGCGACCCCACCACGGTGCCGTTGATCCGGATGAACTGCAGGTCGCGGCCCACGTGCAGCTCGATCCGGCGGCTGGCCTCGTCGGCGTCCCAGCGCTCGATCGTCTCGGTGATGATCGCTGTGATCTCGGTCCCATACTGGGCGACCAGGTGCTGCGCGGCACGCACGATCCAGTTGTCCACCTTGTCGCGCAGGGCGGCGTCGTCGCGCAGCGACTCCCCGATCCGGACCACCGAGTCGGCGATCCGGGTGCGCAGGGCCGAGGACGGATCATCGACCGACTCCAGCACGATGCGCTTGGCCGCGGTCCAGGCCGTCTCGGCGGCCTTGGTCACCTCGTCCCGGGCCATGATCTGCTCCTTGACCCGCTCGGCACGCGCGATGGTGGCCTCGTCGTGCTGCAGGTCGTCGGCGAACTCGAACAGGAACTTGGTCGCCGACCGCCGCAACTCGTGGTTGGGATCGCGGCGCACCTTGTCGGTGAAGTCCATCAGCTCACGGTGGATGCGATCGCCCACCAGGTGGTCCACCCAGCGCGGCGACCACGACGGCGAATCGCGCTCGATGACCCGCTCGATCACCTCACCCGCGTTCAGCGACCACTGGAAGGCCCGGTCGGCCAGCAACTGCAGCAGGGCCTCCTGGCGCTGCTCGGCCAGCAGGCCGGACAGCACGCGGCCCACCGGCGGTCCCCACTGCGGTTCGGCGATGCGCTTGACGATCATCCGGTCCAGCACATGCTGGACGTCCTCGTCACGCAGCATCTCGACGAGCACCCGCAGCACCGTGGACACCTCGGCCGCCACCCGTTCGGCGTGGCTGTACTCGCACAACCACTTGCCCATCCGGCCGGCGACCTCGGCGTCGCGCAGCTTGGTCGCGACCACCTCGGGTGACATGAAGTTCTCCCGGACGAAGGTGCCCAACCCCTCGCCGAGCTGGTCCTTCTTGCGCTTGATGATCGCGGTGTGCGGGATGGGGATGCCCAGCGGGTGCTTGAACAGCGCCGTCACCGCGAACCAGTCGGCCAGCGCACCGACCATGCCGGCCTCGGCGGCGGCGCGGACATAGCCGACCCAGCCGGTCACGCCGCGAGATTGCAGCCAGGTACAGGCGAGGAAGATCACCGTCGCGCCGATCAGGAAACCGAGCGCGACGGCCTTCATCCGGCGCAGCGCGCGGCGGCGTTCCCGGTCGGCTTCGGATTCCGCCCCGCCGAGCGATGCAGCGAAACCGGCGGTCAGCGACGGCGGTCCGGGGGCTGGTCTGTGCGCCACACCTCCATCATCCGCTACCGGCCGACGGCGCGGCGCAGTCGATCGACCGGGCGGCCCTCACCACCGTATTATCGAGACGACCTAGTGAACGGATTTTCCCGACAGTGGCACAGCAGAGCGCAACGGCGGTGGTAAAAACCGACGGCCGCAAACGACGCTGGCATCAACACAAGGTGGACCGTCGAAACGAGCTCGTGGACGGCACTCTGGAGGCGATTCGCCAGCGCGGCAGCAACGTCAGCATGGACGAGATCGCTGCCGAGATCGGCGTGTCCAAGACCGTGCTGTACCGCTACTTCGTCGACAAGAACGACCTCACCACCGCGGTGATGATGCGGTTCGCCCAGACCACCCTGATCCCCAACATGGCCGCGGCGCTGTCCTCGAATCTGGACGGTTATGCCTTGGTGCGCGAGATCATCCGGGTCTACGTCGACACCGTGGCCGCCGAGCCGGAGCCGTACCGGTTCGTGATGTCCAACAGCTCGGCCAGCCGGACCAAGGCCATCAACGACTCCGAGCAGATCATCGCGCGGATGCTCGCGGTCATGCTGCGCCGCCGGATGGGCAGTGTGGGCATGGACACCAAAGGCGTGGAGCCGTGGGCATTCCACATCGTCGGCGGGGTGCAGCTGGCCACCCACTCCTGGATGTCCAATCCCCGGATGAGCACCGACGAACTGATCGACTACCTGACGATGCTGTCCTGGAGCGCGCTGTGCGGCATCGTCGAGGTGGGCGGCTCGCTGGAAAAGTTCAACTCGCAGCCCCATCCGCCGCCATCGTTGCCGCGGTAGCTGCTTGACTGGCGGCGTGACCTCTCCCGACTCCGATCTACCCGCCCTGTGGACCCACGAGCCGCACACCCATCTGGAATTCAAGCCCGGTGCCAAGGTGGCGGCGATCGACCCGGACGCCACCCCGGGGTTCGTCGGCTCCAAACGCGACGCGCCGGTGCTGCAGGCCGAGCGCAATATCCGGTTCGCCGAGCTGCAGGAGATGCTGTACGCCAACAGCCGGGCCGGCGACACCCGCTCGCTGCTGCTGGTGTTGCAGGGGATGGACACCGCGGGCAAGGGTGGCATCGTCAAACACGTTGTGGGAGCGGGCAATCCACAGGGCATCGACTATGCCAGCTTCGGCAAGCCGACCGAGGAGGAGCTGGCGCACCACTATCTGTGGCGGATCCGCAACGCGCTGCCCGCGGCTGGGCACATCGGGGTGTTCGACCGTTCGCACTACGAGGACGTGCTGATCGTGCGGGTGCACGATCTGGTGCCGCCGGAGGTGTGGGGCGCGCGCTACGACGAGATCAACGCGTTCGAGAAGGAACTGGTCGAGGGCGGCACCAAGATCGTCAAGGTGGCCATGTTCGTCTCACTCGACGAGCAGAAGAAGCGCCTGGCCGAACGCCTGGACCGGCCGGACAAGTACTGGAAGTACAACCCAGCCGATATCGATGAGCGGCTGCTGTGGCCCAAGTACCAGGAGGCCTATCAGGTGATGCTGGACCGCACGTCGACCGATTACGCGCCCTGGCATGTCATCCCGTGCAACCGCAAGTGGTACAGCCGGCTGGCCATCCTGGAACTGCTGATCGAGGCGCTCAAGGAGTTCAACCTCGCCTGGCCGCCGCCGGACTTCGACGTCAAGGCCGAGAAGAAGCGACTGGCGAAGGCCTGACCGGGCGCGCCGAGCCTACGGTTTCTGACGTGTTCGAGGCGTTTTCGCCGCAACAACCGTAGTCCCGGCGGGGGTGGAACCGCACGCGGCCGCCCCGCGTCGAAACCGGTGTGGGGCAGATCTTCCTGGGCACGGAGGCGTTGGCAGCCCGGGCGGTCACCCGGCACGGTTTGCAGACGAGGTTCCGCAAGCTGCACCGCAACGTCTACGCACCAGCCGATATCGAGCTGGACGCCCGGTCGCGGGCGATCGCGGCCTGGTTGTGGTCGGGCCGGCGCGCGACCGTGGTGGGCCACTCGGCCGCGGCGATGCTGGGCAGCAGATGGCTGCCGGCCGACGCCCCAGCCGAACTGGCCCGGGTGCGCACACCCAGTCCCCCGGGCATCGTGGTCCATTCCGGCGAGATCGCCGACGACGAACTCACCACGATCGGCGACATCCGGTGCACGACGGTCGCGCGCACCTGTTACGACCTGGGCCGACGCCTGCCCGAGGACACCGGCGTCATCCGCATCGACGCGCTGCTCAACCACACGGGCGTCGGCGTCGCGGATGTGGCCGCCATCGCCGACCGCTATCCAGGCGCCCGGCGGATCCGCCGCCTGCGCAAGGTCCTCGACCTGGTGGACCCGGGAGCGGAATCACCGCAGGAGACCCGCGTCCGCTTGCTCCTGGTGCGCGCGGGGCTACCGCGGCCGGCCACCCAGATACCGGTGTGCGACGAGTGGGGCCGGGTGGTGCGCCGGATCGACATGGGCTGGCGCAAGTCGATGGTGGGCGTCGAATACGACGGGGAGCAACACTGGAGCGATCCGGTCAACCACAGCGCGGACATCGACCGGCTGGAATTCCTGGCAGCCAGGGGCTGGACCATCGTGCGGGTCAGCGCACGGCACCTGCGCCATGCGCCGGACGCCGTGATCGCGCGCGTCCAGCACGCACTAAAAAGCGCCGAGCCTACGGAAAATGGCGAGAATCGAGGTGAATCTCGCCAGAAACCGTAGGCTCGGCGCTTTTCGGGAGACCTACTTGGCCAGGGTGAACTGGCCGATGTTGGTGATGCCGCGGCGGAAGAAGTCGGCGCAGCCGGTCAGGTACTTCATGAACCGGTCGTAGACCTCTTGCCCCTGCAGGGCGATGGCCTCGGCCTTCTTGGCCTCCAGGTTGGCGGCCCACATGTCCAGCGTGCGGGCGTAGTGCGGCTGCAGCAGGTGGGTGCGCTTGAGCTCGAAGCCGGTGTCGGCGGCCAGCTTCTCGATGTCCTCGACCGCGGGCAGCTGCCCGCCGGGGAAGATCTCCTCGCCGATGAACTTCATGAACTTCAGGTCACTGAGCGTGATCTTGATGTTGTTCTCGCGGAAGAACTGCTGGGTGTGCGCCAGGATGGTGTGCAGCAGCATGACGCCGTCGTCGGGCAGGATGCTGTAGGCCCGCTCGAAGAACACCGGGTAGCGCTCCTGCTTGAAGGCCTCGAACGCGCCGATCGACACGATGCGGTCGACGGGCTCGTTGAACTCTTCCCAGCCCTGCAGCCGGATCTCGACGTTGCGCTTGGTGTCGATCTTGGCCAGCCGCTCGCGGGCGTAGTCGGACTGCGCCTTGCTCAGCGTGATGCCGATGACGTTGACGTCGTACTTGATGAGGGCGCGTTCCAGGGCACCGCCCCAACCACAGCCGATGTCCAGCAACGTCATGCCGGGCTCCAGGCCCAGCTTGCCCAGCGCCAGGTCGAACTTCGCGTTCTGCGACTCGTCGAGGGTCATGTCCTCGCGCTCGTAGTAACCACAGGTGTAGCCCATGGTCGGCCCGAGGAACAGGGCATAGAACTCGTTCGAGATGTCGTAGATCGACTGCGACTCCTCGTAGTACGGCGCAAGATCGGACTCGACGTTTGACATGCGAAAAATAACCTCGTCTGTTGATTTGGCGACCGCAGCCCGAAGACCCCCCGGAGGCCTACTCGAGCCGCATCCGACGATGGTACCCCATATTAGCTGTGCTAAACATTAGGGACCGGTCAGTAGTCGTAGAAGCCCTTACCCGACTTCTTGCCCAATTGGCCCGCCTCCACCATGCGCAACAGCAGCGGCGGCGGACCGTAGAGCGGTTCCTTGAACTCTTCGTACATCTTGTCGGCGATCAGCTTGAGGGTGTCCAGACCGACCAGGTCCGACAGCCGCAGCGGGCCCATGGGGTGCGACAACCCTGCGACGACGGCGGTGTCGATGTCCGCCACGGTGGCAAAGCCGGACTCCACCATCCGGATGGCGGCCAGCAGGTACGGCACCAGCAGTGCGTTCACCACGAAGCCGGATCGGTCGCCGCAGCGCACGACCTGCTTTCCCAGGATCTTGCCAGCGAATTCTTCGACACGCTCCAGCGCGTCGCCGGAGGTGACCAGCGTCGAGATGAGTTCCACCAGCGGCAGCACCGGCACCGGATTGAAGAAGTGCAGCCCGAGCACCCGCTGCGGGTTCTTCGTCGCCGCTGCGATCTTCATGATCGGAATGCTGGAGGTGTTCGACGCCAGCACGGCGTCGGGGTCGGTGACGATCGCGTCGAGTTCGGCGAAGACCTTCGTCTTGACCGCTTCGTCCTCGACGATGGCCTCGATCACCAGCTGCCGGTCGGCGAAATCCGCCAGCGCCGTCGTGAAGGTCAGCCGGCCCAGCGCGGCATCGCGGTCGTCCTGGCTGAGCTTGCCCTTGGCCGCCGCACGATCCAGCGACGCGGTGATCCGCGCCTTGCCGGCGTCCAGCAGTTCGGCGGCGGGTTCGTAGACCACGACCTGCGCACCGGCCTTGGCGCACACCTCGGCGATGCCGCCGCCCATCTGCCCGGCGCCGATCACGCCGACTCGTTCGATGCTCAACTGAATCTCCCTCACTGTCTGCAGCGATGAGCCCCGCCCAGAAGTCCGGGCGGGGCTCATGCTGTCATGCGTTCGGTTCCCTGGCGGAACGGGCCTGCTGGAACTGACTTAGTGGAACTGACCCTCTTCGGTGGAACCGGCCAGCGCGGTGGTCGAGCTGTTCGGGTCCACGGTGGTGGCGATCCGGTCGAAGTAGCCGGCGCCGACCTCACGCTGGTGCTTGGTAGCGGTGTAACCGCGCTCCTCGGCGGCGAACTCGCGCTCCTGCAGGTCGACGTAGGCCTTCATCTGCTCGCGGGCGTAGCCGTGGGCCAGGTCGAACATCGAGTAGTTCAGGGCGTGGAAGCCGGCCAGCGTGATGAACTGGAACTTGAAGCCCATCGCGCCGAGCTCGCGCTGGAACTTGGCGATGGTGTCGTCGTCCAGGTGCTGCTTCCAGTTGAACGACGGCGAGCAGTTGTAGGACAGCATCTGGTCCGGGAACTCGGCCTTGACGCCCTCGGCGAACTTCTTGGCCAGCTCCAGGTCCGGAGTGCCGGTCTCCATCCAGATCAGGTCGGCGTACGGCGCGTAGGCCTTGGCCCGGGCGATGCACGGCTCCAGGCCGTTCTGCACCCGGTAGAAGCCCTCGGAGGTGCGCTCACCGGTGATGAACGGGCGGTCGCGCTCGTCCACGTCGGAGGTGATCAGGGTGGCGGCCTCGGCGTCGGTGCGGGCGATGACCAGGGTCGGCACGTCGGCGACGTCGGCAGCCAACCGGGCCGAGGTCAGGGTGCGGATGTGCTGCTGGGTCGGGATCAGCACCTTGCCACCGAGGTGGCCGCACTTCTTCTCCGAGGCCAGCTGGTCCTCCCAGTGCGAACCGGCGACACCGGCGGCGATCATGGCCTTCTGGAGTTCGTAGACGTTGAGCGCGCCACCGAAGCCGGCCTCACCGTCGGCGACGATCGGGGCCAGCCAGTTCTCCACCGAGGTGTCGCCCTCGACCTTGGCGATCTGGTCGGCGCGCAGCAGCGCGTTGTTGATGCGGCGGACCACCTGCGGCACCGAGTTGGCCGGGTACAGGCTCTGGTCCGGGTAGGTGTGGCCGGACAGGTTGGCGTCACCGGCGACCTGCCACCCGGACAGGTAGATGGCCTTGAGGCCGGCGCGCACCTGCTGCACGGCCTGGTTGCCGGTCAGCGCGCCGAGCGCGTTGACGTAGTCCATGTTGTGCAGCTGGTCCCACAGCACCTCGGCGCCGCGGCGGGCCAGGGTGTTCTCCTCGACGACGTGGCCCTGCAGCGCGACGACGTCCTCGGGGGTGTAGGTACGGGTGATGCCCTTCCAGCGGGGGTTGTGGTCCCAGTCGTGCTGGATCTGTTCCGGGCTCTTCGGCGTGCCAACGGTGGACATGGCTCTCCTAACGGGTTAACAGGTGCGAGGTCGCCGCGGCCGTTTCAACACTGCCGGTTGTTAATGCCACCGCGCCCTCGCGGGTGTGCTAATCCGAGGATGCCCTACTGCATATGCGCAGGTCCACCCGTTTCAGTTGCCAATTTTGGCTAACGCTGCGCGCTAACTTGCTAACTTTGCGAAGCACGCAAGCTGCTGTACCGGTTCAGAATTTACTTGCCGGTAGCCAATTGTCGCTGGTCAGTACGCCCGTACTGTTAAACGGCGGGGGTCAGCGAGCGAACAGGCTGGCGACCGCTTTGGTCTCGTCACCGACGGCGTATGTGAGCGTTGTAACAGTGCGGTCGGTGAGCTCCGGACCGAATTTGTCGGTCGATCCGGGCGGATACACGTGCACCATGATGTCCAGATCGTCGCCGAGGGCGACCGCGGAGTCGTGCTCGATGGTCACCCGCAGCGGCGCCTTGAGAAGCTCGGGGACGGTGTCGAGGTAGTCCTCGACGACGCTCCAGTAGACCGAGTTGTTCATGTGGTCGAACAGGTCGATATCGGTGACGCGCACCGGGTACTTGCGGACGGCGACGGCGTCTTCGCGGGCGCCGGCTTTGAGATAGGCCTTCCACCGCAGCCGGTCCACATCCGTCGTGCGGCGCAGCCCGGCGAGGAAGTCGTCGGCGATGCGGCCCGGGCTCTGCGTCTCCCGGCTGAAGCAGATCCAGAACGCTTCGGACTCGATGAGGCCGCCCTTGCGGCCGTCGATCCGAACCCGCATCTCGCACCAGCGCGTCGAGGTGCCCGAACACCACCGCCGCAGCCGCAGGATGTCGGGGAACTCGATCGGTTCCACCAGGTCGATCATCGTCCGGCGGACGATCCAGGCCGGGTGGACTTCCTCATAACCCATCTGCCGCAGCTGGTCCTGGCCGACGTCCTGGATGTGCCGGGTGGCACCGTCGAAACGCAGCCGGCCGTCCCGGTCCACATCGGCCATCCGCAGCGACCACGAGGTGTCGAACACATCGGGGTGGCCGTCGGGCACGGGCATCATGGTCTTCGCCAAACCGGTCATGCGGTCCATATTGGCTTGCGAACAATGCAAAGCCAATCTTTGCAATGCTCATTACCCTGGACCGGGTGGCCAAGACGTTCGTCGGATCGCGGGTTCGCCAGCTGCGCAGCGAACGCGGGTTCAGCCAGGCATCCCTGGCGCAGATGCTGGAGATCTCCCCCAGCTATCTCAACCAGATCGAACACGACGTGCGGCCCCTGACCGTCGCCGTGCTGCTGCGCATCACCGAGGTGTTCGGGGTGGACGCCACCTTTTTCGCCTCCCAGGACGACACCCGCCTGGTCGCCGAGCTGCGCGAGATCACTATGGATCGCGATCTCGACCTGGATGTCGACGCCGCCGAGATCGCCGATCTGGTGGCCGCGCATCCGTCGGTCGCCCGCGCCATGGTGAACCTGCACCAGCGCTACCGGCTCGCCACCACGCAACTGGCCGCCGCCACCGAGGACCGGTTCAGCACGGGTGGCCCCGCCGCCGGCGGCAGCGGCTCCGGCACCATCACCATGCCGCACGAAGAAGTCCGCGACTACTTCTACCAGCGGCAGAATTACCTGCACGAACTCGACACCGCCGCCGAGGATCTGACCATCCGGATGCGGATGAACCGGGCCGACCTGGCCGGCGAACTCTCGGCCCGGCTGACGGCGGTGCACGGCGTGCACATCGTCAAACGCCAGACCCTGGGCGAGGGGGTGCTGCACCGTTTCGACCCCGAGACCCGGACGCTGGAGATCGGCAGCCATCTGGCCAGCGGCCAGTACGTGTTCAAGCTCGCCGCCGAGCTGGCCTACCTGGAGTTCGGCGACCTCATCGACAAACTGACCGACGAGGGCAAGTTCACCAGCGACGAATCCCGCACCCTGGCGCGGCTCGGGCTGGCCAATTACTTCGCCGCGGCCACCGTGCTGCCCTACACCCAGTTCCACACCGTCGCCGAAGAGTTCCGCTACGACGTCGAGCGGCTGTCGGCGTACTACTCGGTCTCCTACGAGACCATCGCGCACCGGCTGTCCACCCTGCAGCGGCCCTCCATGCGCGGCGTGCCGCTGTCGTTCGTGCGCGTCGACCGCGCCGGCAACATGTCGAAACGCCAGTCCGCCACCGGTTTTCACTTCTCGTCGGCGGGCGGCACCTGCCCGCTGTGGAATGTCTACGAGACGTTCGCCAACCCCGGCAAGATCCTGGTGCAGATCGCCCAGATGCCCGACGGCCGCCAGTACATGTGGGTGGCGCGCACGGTCGAACGCCGCGCCGCGCGCTATGGTCAGCCTGGAAAGACGTTCGCGATCGGCCTGGGCTGTGAACTCCGCCATGCGCACCGGCTGGTCTACTCCGAAGGGTTGGCGCTGACCGGTGATTCCAAGATCGCAGCGATCCCGATCGGTGCCGGCTGCCGCGTCTGCGAGCGCGACAACTGCCCGCAGCGTGCATTCCCCGCACTCGGCCGCGCCCTCGACCTCGACGAGCACCGCAGCACGGTGTCTCCCTATCTGGTGAAGCAGACATGACTGGATCTGACACCCCCGCACGCATCCCGCCGGGCGGACTCCGTGAACTGGGCCCGGTCAACTGGGCGATCGCCAAGGCGGGTGCCCGCGGCATCCGGGCCCCGAAGTTCCATCTGATGAACGTGCTCGGCCAGCACCGGCTGCTGTTCCTGGCCTGGTTGCCGTTCTCCGGATATCTGCTCTACGCCGGCAAGCTGTCCCGCCAGGACGCCGAGACGGTGATCCTGCGGGTGGGGTATCTGCGTGACTGCGAATACGAGTTGCAGCAGCATCGTCGACTGGCCCGCAGCCGGGGCCTGGACGCCGCCACCCAGGCCGCCATCTTCGAGGGTCCCGACGCGCAGGGCCTCACCCCGCGGCAGCGAACACTGATCACCGCGACCGACGAGTTCGTCATCACCCGGTCGATGTCCAGCGAGACCTGGACCGCGCTGGCCAAGCTCTACAACCGCGCCCAGCTCATCGAATTCTGCACGCTCGCAGGGCAATACGACGCGCTGGCGGCCACCATGGCGACCTTGCGGATACCGCTGGACTTCCCGGACTGACGGCTACAGATACGTCACGCCGAGCACGGCGATCGTCATCAGCACCGGGGCGATCGGCAGCGCCCACAGGAACGCCGTCCACACCTGATCCTTGCGCTGATACGACCGCCAGCCCAGCCACCCGACCACGATCGCCAGCGCGATGATCACCGCCGAGACGATCAACACCCAGAAACTGACGTCACTGGTGTTGATCGCCAGCGTGATGGCTAGCAGCCACAGGATGTGGCCGATCACCAGCCCGCCGATGGCGGCGACAACCCTCGCGCGCACCGGCGATCAGAAGTTGATCATGTGGCCGACCAGGCCGTGGAAGCACTCCTGCAGCGCCTCCGACAGGGTCGGATGGGTGTGCACGTTGCGGGCCAGCTCGTTGGCGGTCAGGTCCCACTTCTGCGCCAGCGTCAGCTCGGGCAGCAGCTCGGAGACGTCCGGACCGATCAGGTGCCCGCCGAGCAGCTCGAGGTGCTTCTTGTCGGCGACCAGCTTGACGAAACCGGTGGGGTCGGCCAGCCCGTGGGCCTTGCCGTTGGCGGTGAACGGGAACTTGGCGACGACGACGTCGTAACCCTCGGCGCGGGCCTGCTCCTCCGTCAGACCGAAGCTGGCCACCTGCGGCTGGCAGAACGTCGCGCGCGGCATCATCCGGTAGTCGCCCAGTGCCAGCGTCTCGGCCCCGGCGATGGTCTCGGCGGCCACCACACCCATCGCCTCGGCGACGTGGGCCAGCTGCAGCTTGGCGGTGACGTCCCCGATGGCGTAGATGTGGCCCACGTTGGTGCGCATGTAGTCGTCGATGGCGATCGCCTTGCGCTCGGTCAGCGCGACACCGGTGTTCTCCAGCCCGTAGCCCTCGACGTTGGGCCCGAAACCGATGGCCTGCAACACCTTGTCGGCCTTGAGGTCCTCGGTCTTGCCGTCCTTGCTGACCCTGACGGTGACCTCACTGCCGGAATCGTCGATGGACTCGACCTTGGTCCCGGTGAGGATTTTGACGCCGAGCTTCTTGTACTGCTTCTCGATCTCCTTGGACACCTCGGCATCCTCGTTGGGCAGCGCCCGCGGCAGGAACTCGACGATGGTGACGTCCACCCCGTAGTTCTTCAGCACGTAGGCGAACTCCATGCCGATGGCCCCGGCGCCGGCGATGATGATCGAGCCGGGCAGCTCCCGGGACAGGATCTGGCTCTCGTAGGTGACGACGTTCTCACTCAGTGAGGTGCCCGGGACCAGACGCGTGGACGACCCGGTGGCGATGATCGCGTTGTCGAAGGTGACCTCTTCGGTTCCGCCCTCGTTGAGGTCGACGGTCAGCCCGTTGGGACCGGTGAACTTCCCGTAACCGTGGATCTCGGTGATCTTGTTCTTCTTCATCAGGAAGTGCACACCGGCGACCCGGCCGTCGGCCACCTTGCGGCTGCGGTCGAAGGCGGCGCCGTAGTCGAAGGTCGCTTCACCACTGATGCCGAAGGTCTTGGCCTCTTTGGTGAAGATGTGGGCCAGTTCGGCGTTGCGCAGCAGCGCCTTGGACGGGATACACCCGACGTTGAGGCACACCCCACCCCAGTACTTCGGTTCGACGATGGCGGTGTTCAGGCCGAGTTGGGCAGCGCGGATGGCCGCGACATATCCGCCGGGGCCAGCTCCGAGTACGACGACGTCATAGTGGGTCACGCCAATACCCTATCGGGGCGCACCCGCCCGCGTTTTTCGGCGCACCTGGTTGTCCAAAGTCGTCCCATCCCCTGCCCCGTCAGCTACGAATACAGGAGAACGGGGGGCGTCTGAACGATTCAGGCTCCAGTTTCGTGGTTTCAAAGGTGAACCCGCGGGGTAAACCCCGCCGCCAGGTCAATCGAGAGGCCATCATCCATGCCCAAACAGTTGAAGCCTCACTTCGAGGACGTGCAGGCCCACTACGACCTGTCCGACGACTTCTTCCGGCTCTTCCAGGACCCCACCCAGACTTACAGCTGCGCGTACTTCGAGCGCGACGATATGACGCTCGAAGAGGCCCAGATCGCCAAGATCGATCTTTCCCTTGGCAAACTTGGGTTGCAGCCTGGGATGACGCTGCTCGACGTCGGGTGTGGCTGGGGCGCCACCATGCGACGCGCGATCGAGAAGTACGACGTCAACGTGGTGGGCCTGACGTTGTCGAAGAACCAGGCCGCCCATGTGCAGGAGACCTTCGACCAGCTCGATACGACCCGGACGCGACGGGTGCTGCTGCAGGGCTGGGAGCAGTTCGACGAGCCCGTGGACCGCATCGTGTCGATCGGCGCGTTCGAGCATTTCGGGCATGACCGGTACACCGATTTCTTCGCCAAGGCGTATCAGGTGTTGCCGTCGGACGGGGTGATGCTGCTGCACACGATTACCGCGCCGCACCCCGCGCTGGCCAAGGAGCAGGGCATTCCGCTGACCTTCGAGTTGGCCCGGTTCATCAAGTTCATCCTCACCGAGATCTTCCCCGGCGGCCGGCTGCCGTCGATCCCGATGGTCGAGGAGCACGCCGAGGCCGCCGGGTTCACGGTGACGCGCAAGCAGTCGCTGCAGCCGCACTACGCCAAGACGCTGGACATCTGGGCGGCCAATCTGGAGGCCCACCGGGACGAGGCGATCGCCATCCAGTCCGAAGAGGTCTACGACCGCTACATGAAGTACCTGACCGGTTGCGCCCAACTGTTCCGCAACCGGCAGACCGACGTCGTGCAGTTCACCTGCGAGAAGTAGGCACCGGGCAGGCGTCCGAGAGCGCCTGCGACGCGTCGGCCACGATCCGGGTCCCGTCGTCCGCGGGGCGGGCGCCGGCAGCGTACTGCGCACCCGTGATCGGGGGCCGGCCGGCCAGTTCGGCGGTCTCGTCGTCGGTGAACACCCGGCCGCGGGACAGGAAGCGCATGCCCTCCGGGGCCTCCAGGCTGAATCCGCTGCCCCGGCCGGGCACCACGTCGATGATCAGCTGGGTGTGCTGCCACACCTCGAACTGCGGGCCGGAGATCCACACCGGGACGCCGCTGTCCTCCCCGCCCCCGACGTCCAGCACCCCCAGCAGGATGTCCCGGTCACCGACGATGAAGTCGCCGCGCGGATAGCACATCGGCGAGGAGCCGTCGCAGCAGCCGCCGGACTGGTGAAACATCAACGCGCCGTGGCGCTTCTGCAGTGACGCGAGCAGGTCGGCGGCGGCCTGGGTGATGAGGGCGCGGCTGGTCATGAGCCCACGCTACGCCCACGGTAGAAAGGTCACATGAGTTCTGGATCAGACCTCCACCTTTGGCTAGAGGATGTCACCGGCGACGACGCGCTGGCGTGGGTGCGCGCCCACAACGAGCCGACGCTGGCCGCGCTGGCCGGTGAGCAGTTCGAGGCCATGCGGACCCAGGCCCTGGAGGTGCTCGACACCGACGCCCGGATCCCGTACGTGCGCCGCCGCGGCGAGCATCTCTACAACTTCTGGCGCGACGAGACCAACCCGCGGGGATTGTGGCGCCGTACGACGCTGGACTCCTACCGGACCGACTCGCCGGTCTGGGACGTCGTCATCGACGTCGACGAACTTGCCCGCACCGACGACGAGAACTGGGTCTGGGCCGGCGCCGACGTGATCGAACCCGATCATTCCCGGGCGCTGATCAGCCTGTCCCGCGGCGGCGCCGACGCCGTGGTGGTGCGCGAGTTCGACATGATCACACGGGAATTCGTGGCCGGCGGATTCGAGCTGCCCGAGGCCAAGACACAGATCGCCTGGGCCGGCCCGGATACCGTGCTGGTGGGCACCGATTTCGGCGAGGGCTCGCTGACCGATTCGGGTTACGCGCGGCTGGTCAAGCGCTGGCAGCGCGGCCAGGACCTTGCCGACGCACCGACGGTGTACGCCGGTGAACGCAGCGACGTCATCGTCGCGGCCTCGGTGGACCGCACACCCGGATTCGAGCGGACGCTGATCAGCCGGGCGGTCGATTTCTTCAACGACGAGATCTACGAGCTGCGCGACGGTGAGCTGATCCCGATCGACGCGCCCACCGATGCGACGGTGTCGGTGCACCGCGATTGGCTGCTGATCGAGTTGCGCACCGACTGGAAGGGCTACACCGCGGGGTCGCTGCTGGCCGCCGACTACCACGAATTCGTCGGCGGCTCAGCCGATGTCACGGTGGTGTTCGAGCCGGACGAGCACACCTGCCTGCACCAGTACTCGTGGACCCGGGACAAACTGGTGGTGGTGACGCTGGCCGATGTCGCCAGCCGGGTGCAGATCCTCACCCCCGGTGAGTGGACGGCCACCGACGTGCCGGGGCTGCCCGCCAACACCAACACGGTGATCGCGGGCGCCGATCCGCACGGGGACGAGATCTTCCTGGACTCAAGCGGATTCGTCACCCCGTCGCGGCTGCTGCTGGGAACGGATGCCGGCGAGTTCACCGAGATCAAGCGTGCCCCGGCGTTCTTCGACGCCGACGGGCTGGAGGTGAGCCAGCATTTCGCGGTGTCCGCCGACGGCACCCGGGTGCCCTACTTCGTGGTCGGGCGGCCCGGCGCGAGCGGACCCACCCTGCTGGGCGGTTACGGCGGATTCGAGGTGTCGCGCACCCCCGCCTACGACGGTGTGCTGGGCCGGCTGTGGCTGGCCCGCGGCGGCACGTACGTGCTGGCCAACATCCGCGGCGGCGGTGAATACGGGCCGCGCTGGCACACCCAGGCGATGCGCGCCGGACGGCACCTGGTGGACGAGGATTTCGCCGCGGTGGCCCGTGACCTGGTCGCCCGCGGGGTGACGACGGTGCCGCAGTTGGGCGCCCAGGGCGGCAGCAACGGCGGACTGCTGATGGGCATCATGCTGACCCGCTACCCGGAGTTGTTCGGCGCGCTGGTGTGCAGCGTGCCACTGCTGGACATGAAGCGTTTCCACCTGCTGCTGGCCGGTGCGTCGTGGGTGGCCGAATACGGCAACCCGGATGACCCCGAGGACTGGGAGTTCATCTCGAAATATTCGCCGTACCAGAATATTTCGGCCGACCGGCAGTACCCGCCGATCCTGATCACCACCTCGACCCGTGACGACCGGGTGCATCCCGGGCATGCCCGCAAGATGACCGCCGCCCTGGAGGCGGCCGGCCACCGGGTGGACTACTACGAGAACATCGAGGGCGGGCACGGTGGCGCGGCCGACAATGCGCAGGCCGCGTTCCGTGCGGCATTGATCTACACGTATCTGTGGCGGACATTAGGCTGACGCCAATGACGCCCTGGACCGTTTTCTGCCGTTATCTGGTGTTCCAGGGCATGACGTTCGTGTTCGGCATCGTCGGGCCGATCTTCCTGGTCATCTTCTTCACCGTGCCGCGCGATCCGAGCATGAAGTGGATGTACTACATCGGGCTGCTCATCACGACCGCCGACATTCTCGTCGCGCTCGGGCTCACCCAGAACTGGGTCCGTGCCGAACGTGCCGTACTGGACGGCAAGCGCCGCGACCCGTCACACGTCATCACGCCGTGAGCCGAGCCCGCTCAGCAGCGCCACGATCACCCCGATGATCACCAGGCCACCGCCGACCGTCAGGGTCAGGTTGAGCCACATATGCATGCTGCCCACCGCGTGGTCGACCATCACGTCGGCGATCGCGTGCACGTCACCGGTGGTGTGATTCAGCGCGTCATCGACGAAACGGCGCCCGATCTCGATACCGGCCCAGCCGGCCGCCCCCACCAGGAGGGCCGAAACCCCGAGTGCGGCAAGGGCTTTGCCACGCGCCCGCGCGGCGGCCAAGGTCAGCAGCGCAAACACGCCGGTCAGCACCGCAGCCCCGATACTGGCCCACGGCCCCCAGACCCCGACCAATCGCAGCTGCCCGGGCCGCAGATGGGCGGACACCTTCTCGGTGAGCGGCACCTCCAGCGTGGCCGGCGGCTGCACGCCGAAACCGGCCAGCGTCTGCTTGATCGAGGTGTCGGCCAGCATCGGCGCCAGGTCCACCACCCAGCGGCCCGAGTCATCCGAGCGGGTCACCGTGTCGGTGAACAACCACCGGTGCGCGACCCGGTTCACGGTCGCGAACTGGCCGGGGAACACCTCGCTGGCCGTGTACGCATTCACCGCCGCGTCGAGCACCGTGCCCTGCACACCGGAGGCGCCGGTGGCCGTCATCAGCTGCGCCCCCAGTTCGGATGCCATCGCCTGCTGCAGCGCCGGATCCTTGGCGGCCGACGCGGCCAGGGCGGCGTACCCGTCCTCGGAAACCACGGTGTGCTGCGCCCACAACGCGGGCACCGTGACGGCCAGTAGCGCGGTGGTGATCAGCCAGAGCAGGGCCGCCAGCAGAAACCGCACGGCGCCCTCCTCGGCTCAAGGGGGCGCGTCAGTCGGACAGTGCGCGCCCCACGATCAGCGGGTCGGCCTGGCCGACCACCTCATGGTCCTTGTTGTCGTAGTCGAACTTACCCAGGACATAGCGCATCGCGTTGATCCTGGCGCGTTTCTTGTCGTTGCTTTTCACCACGGTCCACGGCGCGATCTCGGTGTCGGTCCAGGCGAACATGTCTTCCTTGGCCGCGGTGTAGTCGTCCCACTTGTCCAGCGAGGCCAGATCCGTCGGCGAGAGCTTCCACTGCCGGACCGGGTCGACCTGGCGGATGGTGAACCGGGTGCGCTGTTCGGACTGGGTCACCGAGAACCACAGCTTGGTCAGGCTGATGCCGTCGTTGACCAGCATCTGCTCGAAAAGCGGTGTTTGGCGGATGAATTCGGCGTGCTGTTTGGGGGTGCAATAACCCATCACCCGCTCGACACCGGCCCGGTTGTACCAGGACCGGTCGAACAGAACGATCTCACCCGCGCCGGGCAGGTGGGTGACGTAGCGTTGGAAGTACCACTGGGTGCGTTCCTTCTCGGTCGGCTTCTCCAGGGCCACCACCCGGGCGCCGCGCGGGTTGAGGTGTTCCATGAACCGCTTGATGGTGCCGCCCTTACCTGCGGCGTCGCGGCCCTCGAACACGATGACATGCCGGTGACCGTTGGCCTGGCTCCACTTCTGCAGCTTCAGCAGCTCGATCTGCAGCAGCCGCTTCTGCTCCTCGTACTCGCTGCGCTTCATCCGCTCGTCGTACGGGTAGCCCTCGCGCCAGGTGTCGACGACCTCACCGCTGGGCTGCAACAGCAACTCGGGGTCGTCATCGTCGTCATCTCGGACGGAGTAGCCGGTGGTGTCCAGAGTCGTCACGCGACGACGCTATCCAGCCGGGCGTACCAGCCGGTGACACCCAGGTGAACAGCCGGTGCGCTATTTGGCCTCGCGCCTGGGACGTGACAGCGCCATCTTGGTCATCATCTTGTTCATCCGGGCCAGCGCCTTGAGCGAGTTGTTGTAGTAGTTGCCGCCGGCGCCGACGCTGATCCGGGGCACCACCACCGTCTCCTGCCGGCAGAACTTGCGCACACCGTCGACGCCACCGAACCGGGCCCCGATCCCCGAGGTCTTCCAGCCGCCCATCGGCGCCGTGGTGCACATCAGGTTGGAGATCACGTCGTTGACGTTCACGGCGCCACAATCCAGTTGCAGCGCAATGTCTTTGGCTCGCTCGACATTCTTGGAGAACACCGCAGCACTCAACCCGTAGGGGCTGTCGTTGGCCAGCCGGACGGCCTCGCCCACCGACGACACCTTCATGATGGGCAGCGTCGGACCGAAGGTCTCCTCGGTCATGCACGCCATCGAGTGGTCGACGTCGACCAGCACCGTCGGCGGGTAGAAGCTGCCCGGCCCGTCGGGCCGCTTCCCGCCGGTGAGCGCCCTGGCGCCCTTGGCCAGCGCGTCGTCGACGTGCCGTGCGGTCACCGCGACCTGGGACTCGTCGATCAGCGCACCGAGGTCGTATCCCTGCCCCGCGCCCACCTTGAGGTTCTCGACGGCCTTCACCACGGCGGCGACGAACTGGTCGTAGACCGGATCCAGCACGTACACCCGCTCGACCGACACGCAGGTCTGGCCGGCGTTGAACATCGCCCCCCAGACCGCGGCGTTGGCGGCCAGGTCGATATCGGCGTCCTCCAGCACGATCATCGGGTCCTTACCCCCGAGCTCCAGGCTGACCGGGGTGAGCCGCCGCGCGGCCCGCTCCATCACCTTGACGCCGGTGGCGCAGGAGCCGGTGAACTGGATGTAGTCGGAGTTGTCGATGACGGCCTCGGACACCTCCCGGGCGCCCTGGGCCAGCGCCAGCACTTCGGGAGCCCCGCAATCCAGCCAGCCGCGCACCAGCAGTTCGGCGGTCAGCGGGGTGCGCTCGGACGGCTTGAGCAGCACCGCGCAGCCGGCCGCCAGCGCACCGATGGCATCCATCAGCGCGTTGGCCACCGGATAGTTCCATGGCGCGATGACGCCGACCACCGGGCGCGGCCGGTAGTGCACGGCGATCTTCTTGATCGACAGGAACGGCAGCGGCGCGGGCCGGGTCTCCGGCGCCATCGCCTTCTCCACCGCCTTGATGTAGTAGGACAGGATGATGAGCAGCAGCGGCACTTCTTGGGCGGCGTCCGTTGCGGACTTGCCGGTCTCGGCGATCAGAAGTTGCTCGATCTCGTCCCGGTGGTCGCCCAGCCAGACGGCGTAGCGGGCCAGCACCTTGGCACGACCCTTGGCGCCGCGGGCTTCCCACTCGCGCTGCGCCTCGCGCAGGCCGGCGGCGATCCGCGGCACGTCGGCGGCAGCGGTCCAGCGCACCTCGCCGGCCACGGCGCCGGTGGCGGGGTTGTGGATGGTGGCAACGTCAGAGCGGTCTGCGGTGGCAGTCATAGGGCCATGCTAAACCGCGAGTGTGACGCAGCTCGCACCGGGGTTGACACCTGTCAATTCCGGGGTGCGATCCCCCGCACATAAGCCGCCTGCCCGAGGTGCTGAGCAGCGTCGTCGACGATGCTCACCAGCCGCACACTTGCGGTCACCGGCGGGTCCCAGCGCTCGTCCACGATGCGCGCCAATTCGTCGGCGCCGACCGAGGCGATGTACTCCAGGCTGAACTTGTGCACCGCGCGGTAATAGCCCGCCAGTAACTCGGCCGGGGCGCGGACCTTGCCCACCTCGTCGGCGGTGTGGCCGTAGCCCATGTCGTTCCCGGGCAGGTCGAGTGCGAAGCGATCCCGCCAACCGTCGCGGATCCACACCTGCTCGGCCCCGGCGATATCGGCGAGTTGCATGTCCTGTTGCCGGGCACTGTGCCAGATGAGCCAGGCGATGCTGTTGGCCTGCGGGGTGGGCCGCCACGACGACAGCTCCTGCGTGAGACCTTCGGTCAGTTCCTCGACATGCTCGATGATCCGGGTGAACGAATCGCGGAGCAGTTCGCGGGCGGCGTCGATGTCCCCTGTCATGGTCGCCAACGTACTCGGCGCCACCGACATCGCGATCGGGTCGACGTCAGGCGGCGGCCTTCGGCTCGGAGTCCTTCTGCTCGGAAGCCTTCGGTTCTGAGGCTTTCGGTTCTGAGGCCTTCGGTTCTGAGGCCTTCGGCTCGGAGCCGGTCTCGTCCTTGTCGGCATCGGCCCGGTGCCGTCCGGCGCCGGCGGGCTTGGTCTCGTCGGCCGCCTTGGGTTCGGTGTCCTTGGCGTCCTGAGCGGCCGCCTCGGGGGCATCGTCGGTGACGTCACCGGCGGGTGCCGGATCCGGCTCCGCAACGGGATCGGTGACCGGCGTGGGCGTCACCTCTTCCACCGCGCCGGACGAATCCTCCACGGCGGCAATCTGTTTGCGCTCGGCATCGGGTGTCGTGGCCAGCTGGTCCGCGGTCGTGGGCACATCGAGTGTCACCACATCGGCGCTCGACGGCAGCGCGGCCACCAGGCCCGTCGTGGTCGACGTCGAGGCCAGCGCCGAGAGGAACGGCGTGGGCGTCACCGGCGTGGGCAACAGGTCCAAGAGATTCTGGACGCCGTCGGCGATCGCCGTGTACACGTTCGTGATGAGGTCCCCGATCCCCGGCAGATAGGTCAGCGGGGCCACGAAGTTGTCCACGATCCGGCCCAGCAGCCCGTTGTAGGGCTCGATCAGCCCCCACACCAGGTTGCTGATCAGGCCCGGGATCTCGGACGGATTGCGCAGTGCGGATTCGAGGGAGGCCTCCAGTTCGTACGGCAGGTACCCCAGATAGCTCACCGTGTCGGCGATCGAGTAGACCGGAGCCAGCGCCAGCCAGTTGATGTCGTCGACGATATTGCCGACGAAGTTGTCGTTCACGAAGTCGTAGAACGCCGTATCACCGGCGCTCGGGTCGGGCAGCGCGTCGAAAAGGGATCCGATGCGGGCGACCGTGCCGGCAATCGCCCCGGTCAGCCAGGTTCCGAGCGGCGCCGGGAGGACCGAGGCGATATCCGAGAGGCCGCTGACGCCGTAGTCGGCGAACCCGCCATACGTCGGATTCAGGTACTGCTGAGCGACGAAGCTGAGCAGGCTGCCGATGAGGGCCGGATCCCGCAGGCCGATCAGCACGGTGCTGATCGCATAGTCCGGACTCCACAGCGCCGCTTCGATGGGTGCCTCCACAATCGTGGTCACCCCGTTGACGACGGTGCCGAGGTTGTAGAGCAGATCGGTGACCACCGAGGCCGGTTGCACCGCCGCGGTGCTGACGGCGGGCGCTGCTTGCTGCGCCAGCGGCACCCACGCCGGGGTGGCGGCGGCGACCACGCCGGCGGCCAGCAGCGCCGACATCATCTTGGTATGCGGACGAACGTTGACCGACATGATGCGCCCCCGGATTAATTGACGGCTACGTAACAGGACGTTCTCAGAATCTGCCGCCGCGCCGCCTCCGGTCAATGCTTTCGCGCCGCTGATATCCCTTTCACCAGCAGTTTCACCCGTTCGGACGACATGCCCTCACAACATGGCCAGCGATACGTCCCACAGCCGTTCGGCGTTCTCCGGGTCCAGGGCGTACGGGGCGACACCCCCGATACCGGTATCGCGCCGGCCGACGACGGCGGCCTCGTTGCAGTCCTCGAAGTACCGGCCGGCCACGCCCTCCACCAACGGCGAAGCGGCCAGCAGAACGGAGGTGGCCGCGCCCTGCTCGACGCTCTTGAATCGGGTGCCCGCCCGGCGGAACCGCTCACGCGCTTCCGCGCTGTAGCCGAACGGCAGGTGGCGCTGCAGCGCGGTGGCGATACCTCCGGGCATCAGCGCATTGGCGGTGATGCCGTCACCGGCCCAGCGCCGGCTGGCCTCGACGGCGAACAGCACATTGGCGGTCTTGCTCTGCCCGTACGCGCCGAATGGGTCGTACTCGCGGAACGCATAGTCGATGTCGTCGAACACCACCGGTGACCGCAGATGCCCGGACGAACTCACCGACACGATGCGGGCCCCGCCGGCTTGGCGCAACGCGTCGTACAGACCGATGGCGAGCCCGAAGTGCCCCAGATGGTTGGTCGCGAACTGCAGTTCGTGCCCCGCGTCGGTGAGCGTCAGCTGCTGCACGGCCATGACGCCGGCATTGTTCACCAGGATGTGCAGCGGGCCGGTCCACCCACTGGCGAAGGCGACCACGCTGTCCGGCTTGCTGAGGTCCAGTGCCGCGACCGTCACCGCGTCGTTGCCGGTGACGCGGCGGATGTCCTCGGCGATCGGCCGGGTGGCGTCGACATCACGCACCGCGAGCGTGACGGCGGCGCCGGCACCGGCCAGTGCGCGCGCCGTCTCCACCCCGATCCCGGACGACGCGCCCGTCACGATCGCGGTCTTACCGGACAGGTCGACGCCTGCGCTGACCTCGGCCGCGGTGGAGTCGAAACCGAACGGCGTCCTGACGGGGGCAGCATGGGACGGAAGAGTCGAAAGGCTCATAACGGTTTCCAACCGCTGTCCTGCCGAATGATTCCCGTCACGCCCCGTGGAAGACCGCTTCCACGTTGTTGCCGTCCGGATCGCGCACGAAGGCGCCGAAGTAGCCGGGGTGGTATTCCGGCCACAACCGGGGCGCGTGCAGCGACTCCGCGCCGAGGCCGACGGCCGCGTCGTAGAACTTCTGCACCGCATCGGTGTCGGCGGCCTGGAAGGCCAGATGCACTTCCCGGTTGGGGCCGGTGGCATCGCCGGCGTTGACATCGGCGATCCAGAAGTCGGGCTTGCCGTCGCGGCCGTAGCCGACGGCGACCCCGACATCCATCTGCCGGGTGAATCCGAGGACGCCCAGCACGGTGTCGTAGAACTCCTGCGACTTGGCGAAGTTTGCACAGTTGATTCCCAGGTGATCGATCATCGCGTCATCGTAGGTTCGAGGTATGACACACGACCTCGTGATCCGGAACGGAACCATCGTCGACGGGTCGGGCGAGGAACCGTACGACGGCGACGTGGCCGTCACCGACGGGGTGATCACCGCGGTCGGCACCGTGCCCGGGTCCGGCAGCCGGGACATCGACGCCACCGGACTGCTCGTCACCCCCGGCTTCGTGGACCTGCACACCCACTACGACGGGCAGGCGATCTGGAGCGATCGGATGACCCCGTCGTCGGCGCACGGGGTCACCACCGCCGTGATGGGCAACTGCGGAGTGGGTTTCGCACCCTGCCGGCCGGCCGATCACGAGACGCTGGTGGACGTGATGGCCGGGGTGGAGGATATCCCCGGGGTGGTGATGGTCGACGGCCTGCCCTGGACCTGGGAGACCTTCCCGGAATTTCTCGATGCCCTGGACGCGCGCCGCCGCGATATCGACGTGGCGGCCTTCCTGCCCCACTCGCCGCTGCGGGTGTACGTGATGGGCCGCCGCGGCGTGGATCGCGAGCCGGCCACCGCCGAGGATCTCGCGCAGATGCGCAAGCTCGCCGCCGAAGCCGTCGAGGTCGGCGCGCTCGGCTTCGCGTCGTCCAGGTTGACCATCCACAAGACCGAGAGCGGCCAGCCCATCCCGAGTTACGAAGCGGGCCACGACGAGATCGAGGCGATCGCGCTCGGGGTCAAGGATGCCGGCGGCGGGCTGATCCAGTTCGTGCCCGACCTGTTGGCCGCCGACTATGAGGGGGCGCTGCAGGCGGTGTTCGACGTCGCGGCCGACGTGGGCCTGCCGGTGACGTTCACGCTGGCGATCGGCAACGCCGGTCCCGCTCTGCATCTGGATGCGTTGCGGATGGTGGAAAAGGCCAACACGGATGGTGGGCAGATCACCGCACAGATCTTCCCGCGCCCAATCGGCCTGGTGATCGGCCTGCAGTTGTCCGGCAACCCGTTCATCACCTACCCCAGTTACCGCGCGCTCGAGGGGTTGCCGCTGGCCGAGCGGGTCACGCAGATGCGTAAACCCGAAGTGCGCGAACGGATTCTGAACGACTCCCCGGCCGGCGACGGGCATCCGCTGATGTTCGCCGTGCAGGCGTGGGATTACATCTTCCCGCTGGGTGACCCGCCGAACTACGAGCCGGATCCGTCGGACAGCATCGCCGCCCGCGCGGCGGCCCGCGGGGTGTCACCGGCCGAGGAGGCCTACGACCGGCTGCTCGACGACGACGGGCGCGCCATGCTGCTGGTCACGCTGGCCAACTTCCGGGACGGGTCGCTGGACACCGTCGCCGACCTGATCCGCCGCGACGACGTGGTGCTCGGCCTCGGCGACGGCGGGGCGCATTACGGAATGATCTGTGACGCAAGCTTTCCCACCTACATGCTGACGCACTGGGCGCGGGACCGGGCCACCGGCCGGCTCGGTGTCGCCGAGGTGGTGCGGGAGTTGACCACGGTGCCCGCGCGGGTGGCCGGCTTGGCCGATCGCGGCCGCATCGCCGTCGGCTATAAGGCCGACCTCAACGTCATCGATCACGACGCGCTGCGCCTGCACAAGCCGACGGTGGCCCATGACCTGCCTGCCGGTGGGCGCCGGCTCGACCAGGCCGCCGACGGCTACGTCGCCACCATCGTGTCCGGCGAGATCATCGCCGAGCGCGGGAAGCCGACCGCGGCCCGGCCGGGCAAGCTGATTCGGGGCAGGCAGCCGGCACCCAACTAATCGACGCTACGACTAGAAAAATCGACACCGTGTCGATCAGCGCGTATGGTCGGGTCATGTCCAAGACATTCTTCATCACCGGAGTCAGCACCGGACTCGGCCGCGCCTTCGCGCAGGCCGCGCTGGAGGCCGGCCACACCGTCGTCGGGACGGTACGCAAGACCGCCGATCTCGCCCCTTTCGAGGCGTTGGGTGCGAACGCGCACGGCCGAATCCTCGATGTCACCGACCACGGGGCGGTCGTCGACACGGTCGCCGAGGCCGAGGCGTCCATCGGACCCATCGATGTCCTGATCGCCAACGCCGGGTACGGATTGGAGGGCGTCTTCGAGGAGACGCCGCTGGCGGAGATGCGCGCGCAGTTCGAGACCAACGTGTTCGGCGCGGCCGCCACGGTGCAAGCGGTGCTGCCCTCCATGCGCAAGCGGCGGGCCGGGCACATCATGGCCGTCACCTCGATGGGCGGCTTGATGACGGTGCCGGGACTTTCGGCGTACTGCGCCAGCAAGTACGCCCTCGAAGGCCTGCTGGAGAGCATCGGCAAGGAAGCCGCGGGGTTCGGAATCCACGTCACGGCAATCGAACCCGGCTCGTTCCGCACCGATTGGGCGGGCCGGTCGATGGTCCGCACCGAACGCGCCATCGACGACTACGACGCGGTGTTCGAACCGATCCGGCGGGCACGGCGCAACGCCGACGGCAATCAACTCGGCGATCCGGCGAAGGCCGCAGCGGCCGTCCTGACCGTCGTCGACGCCGCCGAGCCACCCCGGCACCTCCTGCTGGGATCCGATGCACTGCGGCTGGTGCGCGCGGGCCGGGATGCCGTCGACGCCGACATCGCGGCCTGGGAATCCCTGTCGCGCAGTACCGATTTCCCGGACGGCCATCAGATTGCGGCCAGTTGACCAGGCGGCGAACCGGGGAACCCCGCAAGGGTGATCTGCGCGAGGCGGCGATCCTGGACGCGGCCGAGGAGCTCTTGGGCACCATCGGTTATGACGCGATGACGATCGCCGACGTCGCCGAAGGCGCCGGCATCACCCGCGGGGCGCTCTACTTCTACTTCGGATCGAAGCAGGAGGTCATCACGGCGCTGTTCGCCCGCACCGTCGCGGTACTGCACGAGAAGTCCCGCGCCGCAAGCGAAGACGCCGCCAGCGGGGCGAAGGCGATCGACACCGCGATGAGACGGACCGAGGATCTGTGGCGTGAGCACGGTGTCGTCATGCGCACGGCGATCGACCTGACCGCCACCATCCCGCAGATCGACACGCTGTGGAAAGAGACGGCCGACATCTTCATCGCCGCCATCAAGGCGATCCTCGAGCACATGGGGGTGCCGGCCGGTAAGCGCCCCGACCAATCCACGGCCCTCGCCGAAGCGCTGTGCTGGATGATCGAGCGCAACTTCTATCAGGCCTCCCGGGTGTCGCCGGCCCGCCTGGCCCAGGCGCGGCAGACCTGCACCGAGATCTGGCTGCGGCTCGCGGCCCCTCGGTGACCCGGGCCGCCGCGGTCAGGCGCCGCGGATCGCCCGAAAGGCCGCCCGGCCCACCAGTTCTCCCAGTTCGTCCGCGGTGTAGGCGTTGTCCGCGTCGAGCAGGCTGCGCACCGCGCTTTCGGCCATGGACACGAACAGTTCGACCAGCACGGGCGCCTTACGTTCGGCGTCGACCGTGCCCCAGCGCGCCAAGTCGGGACGCACCAGGTGCTCGAACTGCTCGGCGATGCGGCGCCGGCCACGCGAGAAGGTTTCCGCCACATCACGGCCCGGGTTGGCGCAGAACAACATTCGCCACGTGTCGGGATGCGTGGCGACCGTGCCCAACAGCGCCTGCATGCCGGCGACGTAGGCGGCTTCGGTCTTCGGAAAGCTCCCCGGTGCCGGGTAGGCGCTCAGCACCCCCTCCAGCAGGGTGCGCTCCTCGCGTTCCAACAGGGCCGTCAACAGGTCGACCCGATTGGCGTAGCAGGCGTAGACGACCGGGCGGGTGACACCGAGCCTGCCGGCGATGGCCTCGATGGTGACGGCGGGAATGCCGTCGGCCAGCGCGATCTCCATCGCGGCGTCGAGCACCAAGGGGCGCCTGCGTTCCGGGCCGAGGTGCGAAGCCCGCCTCTTGACGGCAGTTCCTACAGTCATGTAGGAAAATGCTACACGAACGTAGGAAGTGTCAGGGGGAGGACCGCTCATGGTGCTGCAACAACTTCGCGCCCCGGTGCCCACGGAGCCGGCCGAGGACTACGGCTTCTTCGGGCCCGGTTCGGTGACGTGGAAGGTGTGGAGCTATCCCACGTCGCTGACCGTGGGTTTCATCCGGGCGGTGGTGGTCGAGGAGCTCGACCCCGCCCTGGTCGCCGCGGTCGACAAGACCCACGACATCTACCGGCGCCCCCGGACCCGCTATGACCGCACGCTGCACTACTTCGCGCTGGTCGCCTTCGGCGACTCGCGGACCACGTCGAAGGCCGCCGACGTGTTGGTCAAGGTGCACTCCAAGGCGATCGGCAACGACCCGTACAGCGGAAAGCGCTACGACGCCAACGATCCCGAGTCCCAGCTGTGGATCCACCTGACGGCCTGGCACTCCATCCTGTACGCCTACGAGACCTACGGGCCCGGCAAGCTGTCCGACGACGAAGAGCGCCAGTACTGGGCCGAGTGCGCCGTCGCCGCCGAACTGCAGACCTGCGACCCCGCCGACGTCCCCCGCGACCGCGAGGGCATCCGTGCCTATTTCGAGACCATGCGTCCCCGGCTCGCCGGCTCACCGATCGCCCGGCAGGCGATGGACCACCTGGTCAACGGGGCGGCCCTGGTGTCGCCGATGCGGGGTGTGTTCACCCCAGCCACCTGGGTGATCAACCGTTTCCTGCGCGCGGGCGTCATCGCCACGCTGCCGCAGTGGATGCGCGAGATGGGCGGACTGCCGCAGTCGCGCCTGACCGACGCCCTGGTCCGGCCCGTCCTGCGGGCGTCGTTCGCGGCGCTGCAGATCAGCCCGCCCGCCGTGCGGCTGCGGGTGATCCGGATGATCTCGCCGGCCACCGTCGCGGTCGTCGCCCCCGTGTTGCGCGGCGTGCCCGCCCGCCGCCGCGAGGTTGTCACCCCGGCCGAGGCGCGTGGCCGTTACGGCTACGACAAGCCCGCCGAGGCACATCTGGAGTGGCGGGCCCGGCAACACCAGCGTGTGTTCACCGACGGTGCCGCGCCCAGCGATGACGGTCTGCTGGAATCCCAGCCGATCCTGGGGTCGCTCGGCTGAGGCCGCCTTTTCGATCACCGCGCGCCTAATACTGGTCGGCGGGGTCCGTGCTGTGCGGTGATTGATTCCCGTGACTGTGACCGATGCGCCGGCCCCCGGTGACCAGGACCGGGCCATCTCCCCGCAAGCGCGCACCGCGTTGTGGGCCAGCCTGGTCGGCACCACCATCGAGTGGTACGACTTCTTCCTCTACGCCACCGCGGCCAGCCTGGTGTTCAACCACGCGTTCTTCCCGGACCAGACCACCTTCGTCGGGACCCTGCTGTCGTTCGCGACCTTCGCGGTCGGCTTCGTGGTCCGCCCCATCGGCGGTTTCGTGTTCGGCCACGTCGGGGATCGCATCGGCCGCAAGAAGACCCTCGCGCTGACGATGTTCCTGATGGGCGGGGCCACCGCGCTGATGGGCGTGCTGCCCACCGCCGCGCAGATCGGTGTGGTGGCACCGATCCTGTTGCTGCTGCTTCGCATCGTCCAGGGCTTCGCGCTGGGCGGGGAATGGGCCGGCGCGGTGCTGCTCGCCGTCGAGCACAGCCCACGGCGCCGGCGCGGCCTGTTCGGCAGCATCCCGCAGATCGGCTTGGCGCTCGGCCTGGCCCTGGGCACCGGGGTGTTCGCGGTGCTGCAGGCCACGCTGTCGGACGCCGCGTTCCTGGCCTACGGGTGGCGCATCGCCTTCCTGCTGAGCATCGTGCTCGTGGCGTTCGGCGTGGTGGTGCGGCTGAAGGCAAGCGAGACACCGGCATTCGAGAAGGTACGCGACACCGACGACCGTGCCGCGGTACCGCTACGCGAGGTGTTCAAGCCACCGGTGCTGCGCTCCACCGTGCTGGGCATGTTGTCCCGCTGGGGCGAGGGTGCGGCGTTCAACACCTGGGGCGTGTTCGCGATCTCCTACGCCACCGGGACGCTCAAGCTGGAGAAGGTGCCGGTGCTGGTGTCGGTCACGGTGGCCGCACTGTTGATGGCCGCCCTGCTGCCGATCTCCGGGATACTGACCGACCGGTTCGGCGCCAAGCGGATCTATGCGACCGGTATCGCGGCCTACGGGCTGGCGGTGTTCCCGGTGTTCGCGCTGTTCGGCACCAGGAACATCGCGTTGTACGCGGTGGCGATGCTGGTGGTGTTCGGTGTCATCCATGCGCTGTTCTATGGGGCGCAGGGCACGCTGTACGCATCGCTGTTCCCGGCACGGATCCGCTACACCGGGCTGTCCACGGTCTACCAGCTCTCCGGTGTGTACGCCTCGGGCCTGACCCCGCTGATCCTCACCGCCCTGATCGGGGCGGCCGGCGGCTCACCGTGGATCGCGTGCGCGTACCTGGCCGGGACGTCGGTGATCAGCGTCGCCGCCACGCTGGTGCTGAAACCCACTCCCCTGCACGAGATTTAGTCGTCGAATGTGGGTCCTGTGCACGCGCGAGCCGGAATCGGCGTACACAGGGCCCACACTCGTCAGACGGGGCAGCCCGCCGCCCGCAATTTCGCGCGGACCCGGGCCACGATGACGTCCGGCCGTCTCATCATGTCGGCGCTGACCCGAACGACCGCCCAGCCGGCCTCTTCGAGGAGCGCGATGCGGTCGATGTCCCATGAGCGCTGGCGCGCGTCGGACCAATGCTGGATTCCGTCGTACTCCGCGATCACCTGCCATTCCCGCCATCCCATATCCGCGCGGATACGCAGTTGGGGGAAGGCGATCTGAGTCTCCGGGCGCGGCAGGCCAGCCCGCACGAGCACCAGACGCAATCTGGTTTCCTGGGGTGATTCGGCTCCCCCGTCGACGAGGCCCAACACCGACCGCAGCGTCGCGACACCGCGCATACCCGGATGCGCCGCGGCCGTGCGTGCCACGTCCTCGGCCGTCACACCGGTTGCGTTCAACACGGCGTCCACCACGACGACGGCCATGTCGTCCCGATGGCGCCGTCCCAGGTCGAAGGCGGTACGGGCGGGTGTCGTGCATTCGATGCCGCGCACCCGGCACGTCTCGCCGTCCGCGACTTTCCACGAGCGCACGACCATTCCGGCCTGCGAGTGCCGGTCCGCGCGGATGATCTCGGCGGGGGCCTCGGGGTTCAGCCATTTGGTGCCGAGCATCGCGGCGGCCGACACCCCGACCAGCGTCGCGCCCGAGGACAACCAGGCCGCCTGCGCTCTGATCCGAGCCGTCAGCTCGACGTCGCGCCGGACGTACACGTCACGGTAGAGCGCGACGTGATCGCGGGCCAACCCGCGCCTGGTGAATTCACCACGACCGATGGCCGCACTGCCGATGAAAGGTTCCATGGGGGCAAACTCGCGGCAGGCACCGACGAATGTGGGCGCTGCGTCCGCCTTCTGGGCCGTTCGTGTGCATAGACCCCACATTGGGGATGACGCACGAAAAACGCCCTGGCTCGCTGCGCGAGCCAGGGCGTTTTTCGTGCTGGGACTTAGAAGTCCATACCGCCCATGCCACCGGTCGGGTCGCCCGCAGGTGCGGCGGCCTTCTCCGGCTTGTCGGCGACGACGGCCTCGGTGGTGAGGAACAGCGCCGCGATGGACGCCGCGTTCTGCAGCGCCGAGCGGGTGACCTTGACCGGGTCGGCAACGCCGGCGGCCAGCAGGTCCTCGTACACGTTGGTCGCGGCGTTCAGGCCGTGACCGGCTTCCAGGTTCGACACCTTCTCGGCGACGACGCCCGGCTCCAGACCACCGTTGAAGGCGATCTGCTTCAGCGGGGCCGACAGCGCGACGCGCACGATGTTGGCACCGGTCGCCTCGTCACCCTCGAGCTTCAGCTCGTCCAGGGCCGGAGCCGACTGCAGCAGGGCCACGCCACCACCGGCGACGATGCCCTCTTCGACGGCGGCCTTCGCGTTGCGAACGGCGTCCTCGATGCGGTGCTTGCGCTCCTTGAGCTCCACCTCGGTGGCGGCGCCGGCCTTGATCACCGCAACACCGCCGGCCAGCTTGGCCAGGCGCTCCTGCAGCTTCTCGCGGTCGTAGTCGGAGTCGCTGTTCTCGATCTCGGCGCGGATCTGGGCCACCCGACCGGCGATGGCGTCGGAGTCACCGGCACCCTCGACGATGGTGGTCTCGTCCTTGGTGACGACGACCTTGCGGGCCTGGCCGAGCAGCGCCAGGTCGGCGGTCTCCAGCGACAGGCCGACCTCTTCGCTGATGACCTGGCCACCGGTGAGGATGGCGATGTCCTGCAGCATGGCCTTGCGGCGGTCACCGAAGCCGGGGGCCTTGACGGCGACCGACTTGAAGGTGCCACGGATCTTGTTGACCACCAGGGTCGACAGGGCCTCGCCCTCGACGTCCTCGGCGATGATCAGCAGCGGCTTGCCGGACTGGATGACCTTCTCCAGCAGCGGCAGCAGGTCCTTGACGGTCGAGACCTTCGAGCTGACCAGCAGGATGTAGGGATCCTCCAGGACGGCTTCCTGACGCTCGGCGTCGGTCACGAAGTAGCCCGAGATGTAGCCCTTGTCGAAGCGCATACCCTCGGTGAGCTCCAGCTGCAGGCCGAAGGTGTTGGACTCCTCGACGGTGATGACACCCTCGTTGCCGACCTTGTCGAGCGCCTCGGCGATCAGGTCGCCGATCGACTGGTCACCGGCCGAGATACCGGCGGTGGCAGCGATCTGCTCCTTGGTCTCGACCTCCTTGGCGGTCGACAGCAGGCGAGCGGTGACGGCCTCGACAGCCTTCTCGATGCCGCGCTTCAGGCCGAGCGGGTTGGCGCCGGCAGCGACGTTGCGCAGGCCTTCGCGAACCAGGGCCTGGGCCAGGACGGTGGCGGTGGTGGTGCCGTCGCCCGCGACGTCGTCGGTCTTCTTGGCGACCTCTTTGACCAGCTCAGCGCCGATCTTCTCGTACGGGTCCTCGAGCTCGATCTCCTTGGCGATGGACACACCGTCGTTGGTGATCGTGGGGGCGCCCCACTTCTTCTCCAGGACGACGTTGCGGCCCTTGGGGCCCAGCGTCACCTTGACCGCGTCGGCGAGGCTGTTCAGGCCCCGCTCGAGGCCGCGACGGGCCTCTTCGTCATACGCAATTGTCTTAGCCATTGCGAAGTGATTCCTCCGGTTGGGAATTGCACGTCTGTGGCCGGGCGCAGTGCCCGCGACGGACGGCTGGAGTGTGCTCCCGCAGGTGCGGCCCCGGCCTCACCGTCCCGACCTAGCACTCACCAGTCGAGAGTGCCAAGTACGTTCTTAGCACTCGACCAGGGCGAGTGCAAGGTCGGCGACGCCCGGTTCACCGCGGGCGCAAACCGTCGATCACCACTTCGGTGCCGCGTTCGGCAACCCCGGCGTTGTAGGCCTGCATCGCCTGCAGACCGACGACGAGCGCCTTCACTTCGGGGACGGTGACATCCGGGCGCACCGCCCCGGCGCGTTGCGCCGCCAGCAGCAGGTCCCCGACCATGCCGAGGAACTCCGTCTCGGCCTCGGGCAGGGCGCTGTTGACGTCCACCCCGGCGCCGGCCAGCGCGTCGACCAGGCCCCGGTCGGTGGCGCCCCACTGCAGCACCATCGCGCGGATCAGCGCGAACAGGCCGTCGGCCGGATCGGCCGCCAGCAGGGCGCGGCCCTCGTCGATGATCTGCCGCAACCGGTCTTCCACGACCGCCCGGAACAGGTCTTCCTTGGTGGGGAAATGCCGGTAGACGGTGCCCGCCCCCACCCCGGCCCGGCGGGCGATCTCGTCGATGGGAACGCCCAGCCCGTCGGCCGCAAAGGTCTGGTAGGCGACCTCGAGCACCTTGGCTCGATTGCGGGCCGCATCCGCACGCACGACTCATCACCTCACGGGAATCAACAAAGCGGGGCGTGCGTTCCGTATAGTCGCAACTAACCGGAGAACCTACTCCGCTTAACCCGCCCAAGGAGTTTCTCATGTCGCACTGGAGCACTGCCAACATTCCCGCTCAGACGGGCCGCACCGCCATCGTCACCGGCGCCAACACCGGCCTCGGCTTCGAGACCGCCAAGGCACTCGCGGACAAGGGCGCGCACGTCGTGCTGGCCGTCCGCAATCTGGACAAGGGCCGCGCGGCCGCCGAGCGGATCGGCGGCGACGTCGTCCTGCAGCGGCTCGACCTCGGCTCACTGGCCTCGGTGCGCGAGGCCGCCGAGGAACTCAAGGCCACGTACGGCACCATCGATCTGCTGATCAACAACGCCGGTGTGATGACCCCGCCCAAGCAGACCACCGCCGACGGGTTCGAGCTGCAGTTCGGCACCAACCACCTCGGCCACTTCGCCCTCACCGGGCTGTTGCTCGACCGGCTGCTGCCGGTACCCGGTTCCCGGGTGGTGACGGTCAGCAGCGTCGGGCACCGCTTCGCCCGCGCCATCCGGTTCGAGGATCTGCAGTGGGAGCGCGAGTACAACCGCCTCGTCGCCTACGGCCAGTCCAAGCTGGCCAACCTGATGTTCACCTACGAGCTGCAACGCCGGCTGACCGGGCAGCGCACGACGGCGCTGGCCGCACACCCGGGCGGCTCGGACACCGAACTGGCGCGCCACCTGCCGCGCGCCTTCCAGCTGGCCCTTCCGCTGGCACGCGCACTGTTCCAGGAGGCCGCGATGGGGGCGCTGCCCACCCTGCGGGCCGCCACCGATCCGGGCGCGCTGGGCGGCCAGTACTACGGGCCCGACGGGTTCGCCGAACAGAAGGGCCATCCCAAGGTGGTGACCTCCACCGAATACTCCTACGACATCGAGGCCCAGCGCCGGCTGTGGGCGGTGTCCGAGGAGCTCACCGGCGTGACCTTCCCGGAGTCACTGGACGACCCGGTCACGCAATGGGACGAACTCCCATCCGGCCGCGCGTAACTGCGGGATCGCCGCGGCATACCCGGCGGCCGTGCCGCCCTCGGGGTGGTTCATATGGGAGATGACGATCGACCCCGGGGCGGCGCCCAGCACGTTGGCTCGCACCTTCGCCGCGGGCAGCGTCGCCCCGGCGTCGCCGTTGACCGTGAAGCCCAGCGGTCGCTCGCCGAGGTCGTGCACCATCGACACCGCGACGTCGTCGTAGTGGGCGGTGCCGGGCCGGAACCAGGTGGGCGGCTTGCCGGTCAGCTCGATGATCTTCTGCCTGCCGGCCGAGACCTCGTCGACCACCTCGGCGGCCGAGCGGGTGCCGGGGATGCCGTACGCCGAGCGGCCGGTCACCGACAGCGGCACATGCCGGAGGCCGTGATTGCCGATCTCGAACAACGGGTCGGCGGCCAGTTCCGCGGCCCGGTCGGGGTGCTGGTCGATCCACCTGGCGTTCAGGAACAGCACCGCCGGCACCTGGTTGCGTCGCAACGTGTCCAGCAGGGCGTCGTCGCAGCCGCTGCCCGGGCAGGCGTCGAACGTCAGGGCCAGCTGGCGCCCGTCGGGCACGAACGAGGTGCCGATCCCCGGCAGCGCCATCCCCCACTGGCCGGGCACGCGGGCGGCCGCCGCCCGCGGTGCGCACACCCCCGCAGCGACCGCGGCGGACCCGGCCGCCAGGAACATCCGCCTGGTCATCACCTGTCCGGAGGCTAGGCACCGACTCTGAACGCACTGTGTCGCGCAACTGTGGGTTTGCTGGAGCCCCCGGCGCGCCCCGCGCGACACGTCCTGCGGGTATGCGAACCCGGAACCCCTTGCCCTAGACTGCCCTTCGACCAGATAGGAGTCTCGGGTGCGGCCTAACACGGTGCCGGTTTCCGGCGCGGCCGGGACGCCCAGCACCCAGGCTTTGCGGGGCTGGCAACGTCGGGCATTGGTGAAGTATCTGTCCGCCAAGCCCAAGGATTTCCTGGCTGTCGCGACCCCCGGCGCCGGCAAGACCACCTTCGCCCTGCGCATCGCCGGGGAGTTGCTGAGCGATCGCACCGTCGACCAGGTGGTCGTGGTGGTCCCCACCGAACACCTCAAGACCCAGTGGTCGCAGGCCGCGAGCCGGGTCGGCATCGCGATCGACCCGAAATTCAGCAACTCGGCCGGCCAGACCTCGAGCGACTACCACGGCATCGCCGTCACCTACGCCCAGGTGGCCAGCCACCCGACCCGGCACCGGGTGCGCACCGAGAACCACCGGACCCTGGTCATCTTCGACGAGATCCACCACGGCGGTGACGCCAAGAGCTGGGGTGACGGCATCCGGGAGGCCTACAGCGATGCCACCCACCGGCTGGCCCTGACCGGTACCCCGTTCCGCAGCGACGACAGCCCGATCCCGTTCGTCACCTACGAGACCGACGGCGCCGGTTTCCAGCGCTCACAGGCCGACCACGTCTACGGCTACGCCGACGCGCTGGCCGACGGCGTCGTGCGCCCGGTCGTGTTCATGGCCTACTCGGGTGAGGCCCGGTGGCGGGACAGCGCCGGCGAGGAACACGCGGCCCGGCTCGGGGAACCGCTGACCGCCGAGCAGACCGCGCGGGCCTGGCGCACCGCGCTGAACCCCGCCGGCGAGTGGATGCCCGCGGTGATCGCCGCCGCCGACACCCGGCTGCAGCAGAAGCGTCAGCACGTGCCCGACGCCGGCGGCATGATCATCGCCACCGACCAGACCGCGGCCCGCGCCTACGCCAAGCTGCTCACCACCATCACCGGCGAGGAGCCGACCGTGGTGCTGTCCGACGACCCGACGGCCTCGAACAAGATCTCGCAGTTCTCCGAATCCACCAGCCGGTGGATGGTGGCGGTGCGGATGGTGTCCGAGGGTGTCGACGTGCCGCGGCTGGCGGTCGGCGTGTACGCCACCAGCGCTTCCACACCGCTGTTCTTCGCGCAGGCCATCGGCCGGTTCGTCCGCAGCCGCCGCCCCGGTGAGACGGCGAGCATCTTCCTGCCCTCGGTGCCCAACCTGCTGCAGCTGGCCTCCGAGATGGAGGAGCAGCGCAACCACGTGCTGGGCAAGCCGCACCGGGAGAAGGACGGCCTGGACGACGAACTGCTCGAAGACGCCGAGAAGCGCAAGGACGAGAAGTCGGACCTGGACCGGGGTTTCGAGTACCTCGGGGCCGAGGCCGAGCTCGACCAGGTGATCTTCGAGGGCTCCTCGTTCGGCACGTCCACCCCGGCCGGCAGCGAGGAGGAGGCCGACTATCTCGGCATCCCCGGGCTGCTGGACACCGATCAGATGCGCGATCTGCTGCGCCGCCGCCAGGACGAGCAGTTGCAGAAGCGCACAGCTTCGGGTGCACCGCCCCCGCAGACCACCCACAATCAGTTGCGGGACCTGCGCCGCGAGCTCAACGTGCTGGTGTCGGCCCTGCACCACCGCACCGGGCGGCCGCACGGCTGGATCCACAACGAGCTGCGCCGCCGCCGCGGCGGCCCGCCGGTCGCGGCGGCCACCCGCGAACAGCTGCAGGAACGCATCGACGCGGTGCGCGAGATGCAGCGCGAACTGTCGGGCGGTTAGAGCCCCAGCAGCTCGGGCAGGTCGGCCACCGAATCGATGACGCGGTTCGGCTGCATGGCGAAATCGTCTGCGGCCCAACGGTCCAAGGTGGCCTGCCGGAACTTGCCGGTGCGCACCAGCACACCGGTCATACCGACCACCTGGGCCGCCAGCACGTCGTTGTTGAGGTCGTCGCCGACCATGTACATCTCCTCGGGGTCCACGCCCAGCCGGTTCGCGGCGGCCAGGAAACCCTGCGGGGCCGGCTTACCGACCGCGGTGGCCTTGCGCCCGGATGTCTCCTCCATCCCGATCAGGTACATCCCGGTGTCCACCCGCAGTCCGTCGGTGGTGGTCCACGCGGTGCTGCGGTGCATCGCCACCACCGGCACGCCCTGGGCCATCCAGTCGTACACCCAGCTCAGGGTCAGGTGGCTGTATTCCGGGCCCGCGCCGCCGAGCAGCACGACATCCGGGGTCTCCGGCGCCGCAGGCCCGGTGAACTGATGCGAGTAGACGATGTCCACGCCCGCCATGTCCTCGGCGATGTCCCCGCTGTTCACCAGGAAACACCGGGCGCCGGGATAGCGGTCCCGCACGTACTCCGCGGTGAGCAGCGCCGAGGTCACCACCTCGTCGGGCGCGACGGCCATGCCGGCCGCGGTGAGCAGGTCGGCGATCTGCCGACGGGTGCGGGTGGTGGTGTTGGTCAGGTAGCTGCGGGCGATCTGGTTCGCCGAAAGCGCCTGCAGCGCCTCGGCCGCGCCGGGAATCGGTTGCCACGACGTCACCAGGACACCGTCGATATCGAACAGCACGCCACCGATCGCCATGTGCCGACAGTAAACGGCCGGTCCTCTGGCGCAACTCGGGCCGCCCAGTAGTGTTGCCGAACATGGGGAGCCTGTTCTTCGGACGCCGCTGGACCGAGGCCGACGTGCCCGACCAGACCGGCAAGATCGCGATCGTCACCGGCGCCAACACCGGGCTGGGGTTCGAAACCGCGCGGGTGCTGGCCGCCCGCGGTGCCCGCGTCGTCATCGCGGTGCGCGACACCGCCAAGGGGGCCGCCGCGGCGGCCAAGATCCCGGGCGACGTCACGGTGCAGAAGCTGGATCTGGGATCGCTGGCCTCAATCCGCGAGGCGGCCGGCCAGCTGCGCGACGAATTCGACAAGATCGATCTGCTGATCAACAACGCCGGCGTGATGTACCCGCCCAAGCAGACCACCGCCGACGGGTTCGAGCTGCAGTTCGGCACCAACCACCTGGGCCCGTTCGCGCTGACCGGCCTGCTGCTGGATCGTCTTCTGCCCGTTGCGGGTTCGCGCGTGGTGGCGGTGGCCAGCATCGCCCACCGGATCCAGGCCGGCATCCATTTCGACGATCTGCAGTGGGAACGCAGCTACAACCGGGTGGCCGCGTACGGCCAGTCCAAGCTGTCCAATCTGCTGTTCACCTACGAGCTGCAGCGCCGGCTCTCCTCGCATCACAACGCGACCATCGCGGTGGCCGCCCATCCCGGGATCTCCAACACCGAACTGATGCGGCACACCCCCGGCAACGAGCTGCCCGGCGTCGCCACCCTCACCGGGCTGGTCACCAACAGCGCGCAGGTAGGCGCTCTGGCGACCCTGCGCGCCGCGACCGATCCGGCCGTGCGCGGTGGCCAGTACTACGGCCCGGCCTTCCCGGTCGCGTCGTTCGGGCTCATCGGCCATCCCGAACTGGTCACCTCGACCGACCAGTCGCACGATGTCGAGCTGGCGCGCCGGCTGTGGACGGTCTCGGAGGAACTCACCGGCGTGACGTTCCCGGTCTGATGCGCACGGTCGACGAACACCAGCGCGTCATCGCGGGCCTGATCACGCCGCGCGACCCCGTCGTGATGCCGCTGGCCGACGCGCTGGGGCTGGCCCTGGCCGCCGACGTGGTGGCGCCGCTGGCGCTGCCCGGCTTCGACAACTCGGCGATGGACGGCTTCGCGGTGTACGCCGACGACATCGCCGGCGCCGGCGCCGAGCACCCGGTCGTCCTGCCCGTCGCCGACGACATCCCGGCCGGGCGCACCGACACCGGCGCGCTGAAACCCGGTACGGCGCAACGGATCATGACCGGCGCTCCGCTGCCGGCCGGGGCGACCGCCGTGGTTCCGGTGGAGGCCACGGACGCGGACTTCGCGAAGCCCTCCCCGACCGTCGCGATCCGCACCGCCGCGCGCGCCGGTCAGCACGTCCGGCGCGCGGGCGAGGACGTCGCGGCCGGGACGACGGTGCTGCGCGCCGGTCAGGTGCTCACCCCGGCGGCGCTCGGCCTGGCCGCGGCGCTGGGCCTCGGTGAGCTGACCGTGCTGCCGCGGCAGCGGGTGCTGGTGATGTCGACCGGCTCGGAGTTGGTGGCGCCGGGCACGGCGCTGCTGCCCGGCCAGATCTACGAGTCCAACGCCGTGATGCTGGCCGCCGCCGTCCGCGATGCCGGCGGCGAGGTGGTCGCCTGCCCGATGGTGGGTGACGATGTCGACGCCTTCCGGGACGCGCTGAGCAGCTACACCACGGCCGCCGACCTGATCATCACCACCGGAGGGGTCAGCGCGGGCGCCTACGAGGTGGTCAAGGACGCCTTGTCCGGTGAGGTGGAGTTCGTCAAGGTGGCCATGCAGCCCGGCATGCCGCAGGGCTCCGGCACGGTGGCCGGCACGCCCATCGTCACGCTGCCCGGCAATCCGGTGAGCTCACTGGTGTCCTTCGAGGTGTTCGTGCGGGCCCCGTTGCGCGCCGCCATGGGGCTGGTGGGCGACCGGCCCCGGCGCACCGTGACGCTGACCGACGACCTGACCTCGCCGAAGGGCAAACGACAGTTCCGCAGGGGCATGCTGGCGGGTGAGACGGTGACCAGTTTCGGGCCACCGGCCTCGCACCACCTGCGCTGGCTGGCGTCGTCGAACTGCCTGCTGGACATCGACGAGGACGTCGAGCAGATCGCGGCCGGATCCGCCGTCCGGGTCTGGGACCTGTCAGCCGGCTGAATCCACGTAGAATCGGGAGCCGCCATGGCCAGACCTGCCCGCCCCTCCGACGACACCTCCTCCGAAGCCGAGCGCTTCGTCGAGCTCGTCCGCTCGACCGTCCCCCCGATCCACCCGGCCGGCCTGCCGTTCATCGCCGGTGGCCTGGGCATCGCGCTCGCCGGGCGCAACCGGCGCTGGCTGCGCAACACCGGCCTGTCCGCCGCGAGCTTCTGCGCGTTGTTCTTCCGGCACCCGCCGCGGGTGCCGCCCACCCGGCCGGGTGTCGTGGTGGCGCCCGCCGACGGCCGGGTCACCCTGATCGACCAGGCGGTGCCGCCGGCCGAGCTCGGTCTGCCGGACACCCCGATGACACGGATCAGCATCTTCCTGTCGCTGTTCGACGCGCATGTGCAGCGCGCCCCGGCGGCCGGCGAGGTGGTGGCCGTGCGGCACCGGCCCGGCCAGTTCCAGTCCGCCGACAAGGACACCGCCAGCGAGGCCAACGAACGCAACAGCCTGCTGATCCGCACCCCGGACGGGGTGGACGTGGTCGCCGTGCAGATCGCCGGCCTGCTGGCCCGGCGGATCGTCTGCACCGCCCGCCCCGGCGACAAACTGGCCCTCGGCGAAACGTACGGCCTGATCCGTTTCGGGTCCCGGCTGGACACCTACCTGCCCGACGGCGCCAAGGTGGCCGTCGAGATCGGGCAACGCGCGATCGGCGGCGAAACCGTGTTGGCCGAGTTGCGATGATCGCCGGGGAAAAATGATCAAGGCCCGGATCAAGCCGCCGACGGTGAGCCTGCGGATCCTGCCCAGCGCGATGACCGTCGCCGCCATCTGCCTCGGGCTCTCGGCGGTGAAGTTCGCCCTGGACGGCCGGCCCACCGAGGCGATGGCACTGCTGGCCGTCGCCGCCATCCTGGATGCGCTCGACGGCCGCACCGCCCGGATGCTCAAGGCCACCTCCCGCATGGGCGAGGAGATCGACTCGCTGGCCGACGCGGTGAATTTCGGTGTGGCGCCTGCCTTCATCGTGTACGCCACGCTGCTGTCGCATTCGCAGATCGGCTGGATCGTGGTGCTGTTCTACGCGGTGTGCATCGTGCTGCGGCTGGCCCGGTTCAACGCCATGCTCGACGCCGATCTGCCCGCGTACGAGAAGGAATACTTCATGGGCATGCCGGCCCCGGCCGGCGCCATCGGCGCGATCGGCCCGATCGCGGTCAAGATGCAGTTCCCCGGCGACTGGTGGAACACCCCGGCCGCCGAATGGGTGGTGATCGCCTGGATGATCGGCGTCTCGCTGCTGGTGGTCAGCGCCATCCCGATGCGCAAGGTGCACACCTTCTCGGTGCCGCCGAACATGGTGGCGCCGCTGCTGGCCCTGCTGGCGATCGGCGTCGCCGCCTCGGTGCTGTACGGCTACATCGTGATCATGGTGATCATCGTCGCCTACGTCATCCACATCCCGTTCGCGGTGCGCAGCAAGCGCTGGGTGGCCGCCCACCCGGAATCCTGGAACGACAAACCGCGTCAGCAACGCGCAGCGCGCCGGGCCATTCGGCGCACCCAGCAGCCGCACCGGCGCTCGGTCTCCCGGCTCGGCCTGCGTAAGCCGCCCGGGCGGCAGTGAGTCACACCGGATGACCCTGACGCTGACCGCGCGCCTGAACACCTCGGCGCTGGATTCGCGCCGCGGCGTGGTGCGCCTGCATCCGGAGGCCATCGCGGCACTCGGCATCCGGGAATGGGACGCGGTGTCACTGCTGGGGGCGCGGCCCACCGCCGCGGTAGTCGGGGTGGCGCCCGACGGCACCCCCGCCGGGGTGGCCCTGCTCGACGATGTCACGCTGTCCAACGCGGGATTGCGCGAGAACGCTGCGGTGGTGGTGGAGCCGGTGACGGTGTACGGCGCGAAATCGGTCACGCTGACCGGGTCGCGGCTGGCCACCCAGTCCGTGTCACCGGCCACCTTGCGAATGGCGTTGCTGGGCAAGGTGATGACGGTCGGCGACACCGTGTCGCTGCTGCCCCGCGATCTGGGGCCGGGCACCTCCACGTCGGCGGCGACGACGGCGCTGGCCACCTCGGTGGGCATCACCTGGACCTCGGAACTGCTCACCGTCACCGGTGTGGACCCCGCCGGGACGGTCAGCGTGCAACCCAATTCGATGGTGTCCTGGGGCGACGGCGTCTCCGAGCCGGTTCCGCTGCGCACCACCGTGGCGACGGCGGCGATCCCGTTCGACGACCTCAAGGGCGCGCACGTCCAGGCCGGCAAGCTGACCGAATGGCTCAAGCTGGCGCTCGACGAGCCGCAGTTGCTGGAAACCCTGGGCGCCACAGCCAATCTCGGGGTGCTGGTGTCCGGGCCGGCCGGCGCCGGCAAGGCCACCCTGGTGCGCGCGGTGTGCGCCCACCGCAGGCTCGTCGAGCTCGATGGGCCCGAGATCGGGGCGTTGCGCGCCGAGGACCGGCTCTCCACGGTGGCGGCGACGGTGGCCAAGGTGCGCGACGGCGGCGGCGTGCTGCTGATCACCGATATCGACGCGCTGCTACCGGCCGCCGCGGAGCCCGTCGCGACCCTGATCCTGGCCGAGCTGCGTACCGCGGTGGCCACCAAGGGGGTGGCATTCATCGCCACCTCCGCGGTGCCCGACAACGTGGACGCCCGGCTGCGCGCACCCGAACTGTGCGACCGGGAGCTCGGGGTGAGCCTGCCGGACGCCGCCACCCGCGCGGCGCTGCTGGAGGTGCTGCTGCGTGGCGTACCGGTCACCGATCTGACGTTGGACGACATCGCGGAACGCACACCGGGTTTCGTCGTGGCCGACCTCGCCGCGCTGGTTCGGGAGGCCGCCCTGCGCGCGGCGGCGCGGGCCAGCGGTGACGGGCAGCCGCCGACGCTGACCCAGGACGACCTGACCGGCGCGCTGTCGGTGATCCGCCCGCTGTCCCGCTCGGCAACCGAGGAGGTGGCCGTCGGCTCGGTCACCCTCGACGACGTCGGCGACATGGTGGCGACCAAGCAGGCGCTGACCGAGGCCGTGCTGTGGCCACTGCAGCACCCCGACACCTTCGCCCGGCTGGGCGTGCAGCCGCCTCGGGGTGTGCTGCTGTACGGCCCACCCGGCTGCGGTAAGACGTTCGTGGTGCGGGCGCTGGCCAGCTCGGGCCGGCTGAGCGTGCACGCGGTCAAGGGTGCCGAGCTGATGGACAAGTGGGTGGGCGCGTCGGAGAAGGCGGTGCGCGAATTGTTCAGGCGGGCAAGGGATTCCGCGCCGTCGCTGGTATTCCTCGACGAGATCGACGCGTTGGCACCGCGGCGCGGGCAGAGCCATGATTCCGGGGTCACCGACCGGGTGGTGGCCGCGCTGCTGACCGAATTGGACGGGATCGAACCGCTGCGCGATGTGGTGGTGCTCGGCGCCACCAACCGGCCCGACCTCATCGACCCGGCACTGCTGCGGCCCGGTCGGCTGGAGAAGCTGGTCTTCGTCGAACCGCCGGATGCGCAGGCGCGCAAGGACATCCTGCGCACCGCCGGCAAGTCCATCCCGCTGGCCCCCGATGTCGACCTGGAGGCGCTGGCCGTGGAACTGGACGGCTACAGCGCCGCCGACTGCGTGGCGCTGCTGCGCGAAGCCGCGCTGGCGGCGATGCGCCGCTCGATCGACGCCGCCGACGTGACGATGGACGATGTCGCCAAGGCCCGCGAGACCGTGCGGCCCTCACTGGATCCCGAGCAGGTGGCCTCGCTGCGGGCGTTCAGCGAGAATCGCTGAACCGGTTCCGGTCTGCAGTCAAACGTACTGCGCGACTCGGCCCCGAACCCGAGTAGTGCACTACTCGAATCCTCTCCCCTGCGCCGCCAGATACTCGGTGTGATCGCTGCTGCACCGGCCGCAGTGATCACAACGAGAGGACATTGTCATGACCGCCACACAACTCGAATCCACGATGTCTGATGCGTCGAACGGCCACGAGCCGTCGGATTCCCCGCCGGACGTCGCCTGCAGCATCAAGCGTCTGCCGCTCCGGTTGACCGAACGTGCCGCGAAGGTGAGCATCAGACTCAACCCGGCGAACGCACCGCTCCTCGAGTTCGCCAATATTGCTGCATCCCTTCCCGATGCGCCACTGGCGCTCACGCTGCTGACAACGAAGTACTGGGGTCCTGCTCAGCGCGTGTTTTCGGTCAGCTTCATGGAGGCCACGCCGTCGGACCTGCGGGCCCGCATCGTCAGCCATCTCAATGCCTGGAGCCTGCGGACCGGCGTCTCGTTCACCCAAACCGCAGGTGTGGGTGATGTCCGCATATCTCGCGGACCGGGCGGTTACTGGTCCTACCTCGGCTCCGACATCAAGCTGGTTCCGCCCAATCGGCAAACGATGAATCTCCAGAACTTCACGATGAACACCCCGGACTCGGAGTTCCGGCGGGTCATCCGTCACGAGGCGGGGCACACCCTCGGCTTCCCACACGAACACATGCGCAAAGAGCTGGTGGAGCGAATCGACCCGGCCAAGGCATATCCGTATTTCCTGGCCAACCAGGGCTGGTCGAAGGAGATGGTCGACCAGCAAGTGCTGACACCGCTGAACAGCGCGTCGATCATCGGAACCGCCGCCGACCAGGACTCGATCATGTGTTACCAGCTGCCGGGAGCGATCACGTATGACGGCAAACCCATCCGGGGCGGCACCGATATCAACGCAACCGATTACGCGTTCGCTGCGCGGGTGTACCCGAAATTACACTCCGCGGGTGACCGCGCCGGCTACGCGGACCCCGCCGATGATTGGGGCGTAGAAGAAGACGTGGACGTCTCAGTGTGACGGTAGCGTTCCGGGCATGGCCCACTACGTCGATATCACGCACGAACCGGGACCACCACCGGCTCATCTCACTGTCAACGTCGAAGACGTACTCAGGTTTTCGGCGTCCGGCGCCGTCGTACGCGAGGGAACGAGTATCGAAATCCTCGGCATCTTCAGCGAGGCCATCCTCGCCACGAACGGTGAGGTGCTCGCCCCGCAAGGGCCACCGAATGTGGTGCTGGTGCGCGCTTGCGCCCCAGGTAGAGCATCGCTTGAGATCATCGCCGGTGATCCTTTTCAGTCATCGGAGGACCGACAGACCGTGGGCATCATGGTCAGCTAGGACACGTTGCCGGATGCACTGTGTCACCGAAGGGCGAGAACCGCTGGGACGCGGTGCAGTGCGCAATCGGCTACCTGATGCCCAACCACCGGCTACATTGAGCCAGTGAGCCCGCACGGACGGCCGCTTTCCCCGTTCGAGTCGATCCACGCGCTGGTGTCCGAGACGACGGTGATGGCGATTCGGGTCACCGAACCGCTGGACCGGGACGCACTGGGGCGCGCGTGGGAGCTACTGGTGCAGCGTAATCCGGTGCTGACCGGGCGGATCGAGTTCGGTGCGGCGGGCCTGGAGCTGGCGGTGGACGGCGCCGCACCCGAGCCGGTGAGCACCGGCCGGGTCGACCCGGAGCACAACACCACCACCCCCATCGCCTTCGGCGCCCCGGTCGCGGGTCTCGATGTCACCGGCGAATGGGCCAGCCTGATCACCCACCACGCCATCGCCGACGGCATCCTGATGTACCACTGGTTCCGCACCCTCTGGGAGAACTACACCCAGATCGTTGCCGGCGCAACGATTCCGGCACCGGAGCCGGCACCGGTCCCGGCGGCCACCGAGACCCTGCTCGCCGACCGCGGCGTCACCAAGGGCACCCGCACCGGCGCCGAACGGCTCGACGGGGTACCCGTGCACCCGTTCGCAGACCCGGTCGGCCGGATCACCGGCGCGGACCCGTTCGCCCTGCACCGGTTGATCACCGTGTTCGGTCCCGACGAGACTGCCGCCCTGCGCGCGTCGGCCAAGGCCCACCAGGAGACGTTGCACGGATTGATCTGCGGCGCGGTCCTTTCCGCCGAGCGTGAGCTGCTGGAGCCGGACGGTGCGCTGCCGCTCGGGCTGATCTCCCACGTCAACATCCGCAAGTGGCTGACGCCACCGGCGCGGGACGCCGACGGGACCAACGTGCTGGGTTATTCGTGCGCGCAGGTGTCCGTCGGCCGCGGCGACGACGCGCGCGCGATCGGCGAGCAGATCCTGGCGCAGCTGCACACCGATCTGGACGACGGGGTGGTACAGCAGACCTGCCTGCACATCCCGGAGATCATCGCCCGCTGGGCCAGCAGCGACAACCTGGAGCCGATCTCCGTCTCGAACATGGGCGATTTCGGGTCGCTGCCGGTGCCGGCGTCCGACTTCCGGGTCCGCGGTAACGCGAACTACGCCGTGCTGGCCGCCGGTGGCCCGCCGGAGAATCTGCCGCTGTCCACCGGCCGGCATCACGCCGTGTTCAGTTACGGCGGCCGGCTCAACATCCAGACCACCTATCCCGCCGCGGTGCTCACCGCCGACCGGGCCCAGGCCTTCGCCGACCGGATCAGGGCGCTGCTGCTGGCGATGCTGGATGGCTGAGATACCCACCGCCGCAGGCAGAGTACCGGTTCTGGGGCATACTCACCTGGTCGCCGGCGACCCGCGGAAATTCCTGCTCTCCCTACCCAGCCACGAGCCGATCCTGCGCGTCTACCTCGGCCCGCAAGCCTCCTACCTGCTGACCACGCCCGAGTTGATCCGCGACGTCAGCCTGGGCCGGGCGGGCAACTTCCACCGCGAGGCGCTGCGGGAGGCGATCAGCGATCTGGTCAGCGGGGCCACCAATGTGCTCAGCGGTGACGAGCACGACCTGCGCCGCAGGCTGATCGCCCCGGTGTTCCGGCAGGGCCGGCTGACCGAGTACACGCGCACCGTGACCACCATCGCCGACGAATGGTCGGCCTCCCTGAGTGCGGGTCCGTGCGGGGACCTGCGCCTGCGGGTACACGACCTGGTGACCCGCACCATGTTCGCCACCCTCTTCCAATCCGACACCGACGATGGTGCGATCGGCTTCATCCGGGAACGGGTGCCGTGGCTGCTGTCCGAGGTCATCATCCGCGGTGCGCTGCCCAAACCGATTCGCCGGCTTCGGTTCTGGGCCGACCGTAGGTTTATCGGCCGGTCCCGGGAGGTCCGCGCCGCCATGCGGTCCCTGATCCGGCAGCGCCGTGACGACCCCGATCGCGGCGATATGCTCTCGGCCCTGCTGCATCATGTCGACGCCGAGACCGGCGCGACGTTGTCCGACGACGACATGGTCGACGAGCTGCTGCTGGCGCTGGCCGCCGGAATCGGTTCGCAATCCTCGATCTTCTCGTGGCTCATCTACGAGGTCGCCCGGGCACCGCAACTGGCCGAACGGGTGCACGCCGAACTGGATGCCGGCCCCGAGCGGCCGTTGCTGCGCAAGGTGCTCACCGAGACGCTGCGGGTGTGGGCGCCGTGGATCAGCCTGCTCACCTCCGACGGACCGGTCCGCATCGGCTCTGCCGACTTCCCCGACGGCACCAACATCCTGTTCAGTCCCTACCTGGTGCACCACCAGGAGCGCTACTTCCCGCGTGCGGCGGTCTTCGACCCGGACCGGTGGGACGGTGACACCGCTGACCGGCAGGCCATGATGCCGTTCGGCATGGGCCAACGACATTGTCCAGGAAGCCAATTCGCGCTGCTGTCGATCACCGCGCAGGCGGCCGCGTTGTTCTCCCACTGGCGGGTGACCCTGCCCGACGATTTCGCCGTCAAGGCCCAGGGCAAGGACTTCGTGCTGTCACCGGCCACGCTGCCGGTGACGCTGACGGCGCGACGTTAGCCGGCTGCGGTCTTCTCGGCGATATCGCACACCCGCGGCACCCCGTCACCGGTCGCCCGCAGCCGCGCCCCCAGCGCGGCCGCCGCGACACGGGTCCGCTCGTCCAGCAGGGTGTCGATCGCACCGCTCAAGGTGTCGGCGCCGAGTTTGGTGAACGGCACGTGCGCGCCGACGCCGAGGCGCTCGACCTGGTTGCCCCACAACGGCTGATCGAAGGACACCGAACACACCAGGGTCGGCAGGCCGGCGCGCAGACTCTCGAACAGGGTACCGATGCCGCCGTGGTGCACGGCGGCGCCGCAGTACGGGAAGACCAGGTCGTGCGCCAGGGCGTCGACGATGAGCAGGTTGGAGCCGGTGTGCACGGTGTCGGCGCCCAGCGCCGCGCCGCCCACGCTGATCAGCGCCCGCTGGCCGGTGCGATCGCAGATCCGCCGGATCAGCCCGATCACCGATCCGAAGTCCTGGATCGGCAGGCTGCCGAACCCGAAGAAGATGGGCGGGGTCCCGGCTTTCGCCCACTCCAGCACCTCGGTGTGCTGGTCGGCCAACTCGCCGATCGCTTCCCGCGCCGACCGGGGCAGCCACAGGAATCCGACGAAAGGCCGTGCGGCGCCCCACTCCTCGGCCAGCCCGGGCACCAACGCAGGATCGTACATCTGCAGTTCGGGCACCCGGCGCCGGGCGAGCAGTGCTTCGGTGCTCGACCTGGACTTCGGCAGGTCCAGCTTGGTGCGCAGGTTGTTGAGGTACTTGCCGAACACCACGGTGCGCAGCCGCTCGACCGCCGACCAGGCGGCGCGGTTCACCACGGCGGGTGTCGGCCAGTGGTGCGGCAGCGCCCCCGGTGGGGCGTAGCTGCCGTTGCGGCGACTGGGGTAGGTGTGCAGGGTGACCATCGGGATATCGCGCGCCTCGGCCAGGATCACCGACCTGTCCTCGCTGAAGGTGGTGCAGATGATCATCTCGGCGTCCTGCGCGATGTCGAGCAGCTCGTCGTCCATCCGGTCGGCGTAGTCGGCCATCTGGCCCGACACCATCGACATCAGTTTGAACGAATTGCCGGCGGCCAACGCACGCTGCCCCTCGGGTGACGAGTACAGGGCATGCACGTCGGGCCCGAAGCGACGGGCCGTCAGACCGGTTCTGCCGACGAAGTCGACGAAATTCGGTGGCGCGCCGATGATGACGGTGTGTCCCCGGCGTTCCAGCTCCAGGCCCAGCGCGATCCCGGGCTGGACGTCGCCGCGGCTGCCGACGAGAGGGATGAGGATGCGCACGATGGCACCTTTCTAGCCGAACAGGCCCGTGACGATGATGCAGAGGTAGAAGGCGATGACGAAGACGGTGGGCCAGACCCGGGGATGGTCAACTGGTCGTCGGCGGCCGAAGATCCACAATCCCACACAGGGCAGCACCGCCACCGCAAGCAGCGGCCGGCTGCCGGTCACGGCCACCGCCAGCAACACCGCACCGACCCCGAATGCCCATGCGGCCCAGGCACTCCCGTTAACCCCGAGGATGCGGGCGTACGAGTGCGGATCATCGGCGGCGACGTGCCGCGAGGTCTTCCTGGCGAATTCCAGGTGCAGGAAGGCACTGGTGAACACCAGCGGTACGGCCAGCGCGGACGGGCCGAGGCCGGGCTGCCCGAACATGATGAATCCGGTCACCAGGAACTGGGCCGGGCACACCACCGCAAGATTGACCAACGGGTTGTCCCGCACCGCCGGGAGCCGGGATTCCGCCCACCACAACGCCAGCCCGTATCCCAGTGCCGATGCCAGGACGGCCGCGGCAGGCAGGGAAACCGCCGCGGCCAGCAGCAGCGCCACCATGGCGGCCGGAGCCATCGCCACCTGCAGTTCCCGCGTGCTGATGCGCCCCTGCACCAACGGGCGTGACGGGTTGTACCGCCGGTCGTAGTCGAGATCCTTCTGATCGTCGACCATCCGCAGAAACGCGCCGGCAGCGATGAGCGCCAACGCTTTCAGCGCGGTGTCCCAGGTCGGGCGCCACCCGCCCGGCGCCCCGGCCAGCACGTGCGTCATGCTCTCGACGGCGAGCACCCACAACGTCAGATAGACCGGGTAGACCGGTAGATATCGTTCGGCCAGGAATCTAGATATGGTCATCGGCGGCGAAGGTCAGTTCGACGGTCGCTCGCGTCTGCCCGGACTGGGTCACCGCACCGCGGAAGGTCAGCGCATCCTCGCCGGCCGGTGCCATCGTGACGGTACTGGGCGCGTCGAGCTCGGTGAACGACTGGAAATCGCAGCGCATCCGGGCCGGACCGGTGACCGCGGCGGCGCGGCCGCCCAGCAAGGTCATGGCCAGCTGGCGGCCGGCTTCGATGATCAGGCCGCCGGGCAGGTGGTCCAGTGGGTGATCGAAGATCGTCGGGTGCGCGATGTCGACCACCACCGGCGCACACGCCCCGTCGGCGTGCGGTGCCGGCTCACCGATCACCACGTTCTCCCGGCAGGACCGGCCCACCCGGTCCGGATGGGCCGGCGTGATCTGCGGCCCGGGATCCCAACTGGCACCGGCCCGTAACGCCGTCCACTTGGCCGCCGACATCCAGCCGAAGGCACCGGAGAGCTCCATCAGCTTGGTGCCCTCGTGGGTGGCGACCCCGGCCACGTCGAGGCCTTGCACGGGCCCGTCCTGCCCGCGGCGGAATTCCCTGCGCACCATGATGGTGAATTCCAGGTCCAGGGTCTGCCGGCCGCGCCGCAGCGCGGCCGGGTCGACCACCGTCAGCTCGTAGTAGCGGACCGTGTGCCGGGCATCCAGGGCGACGTCGTAGAACAGGTGACTGGCCGCGATGCAGGCCTGCCGGAAGGCCTCCATGACCAGCAGCGGGTCGTGGTACTGGCCCTGTGCACCGGTCATGTCGGTGTGGAAGCTGTGCCGTCGGGGCAGCTGAGCATGGCACAGCCATGGATCGGTCGACTCGGCGGCTCCGGTGACGGAGGTGACGAGTACCTCCGAGACCGCGCGTTTGTGCACGAGTTCGCGGTCGATGGTCCGGGAATGGTTGCTGGCGTTCATGATTCACCGTTCTGTTGGGCCCGGTGCATGGGCAGATAGGCCGATTGCAGGACGATGCGATACCACGCATCGAGCGGAATGCGTTGCCGGTCGGCGGTGTCGATGGCCGCCAGCCAGTCCTGGCCCGTTGCGGGCCGTGCGAGCTGTCCGGCTTCCCGCAGCCGCCGCCAGGTGTCGTCCTGGGCGGCGGCCAGGTCACCGTTGCGCCGCGGTACGCCGGCTTCGATCTCGGCCGCCAGCCGGGTCGCGTCGTCCGACGCGTCGGCGCCGGCGCGGGCTGCCGAGATGACATCGCCCAGAACGGTTTCCGGGAAGTAGATGCTCAGCTCACGCAGCACGTCGTCGGGGTCGTCCGGGGAATGCACCTGGTTGAGCAGATAGGTGCCGGACGACAGGGCGTGCCGCAGCTGACCGGGCGCCCGCTGCGCCGGATCGGCCGGGCCCTTGTCGGCGGTCAGGCGCACCGACACCGGCTGGGTGCGGTCGGGATGGGTGACGATCAGCACCAGCGACGGACTGAGCTGCGCCAACTGATCGGCCAGCCGGCGCCGGTCGGCGGTGGCACGATGCCAGTTGAAGTACCACAGCGCACGCAGATGTAGCGGGGTGAGCCGAACCGGGTGCGCCCCGACGATGCGGTAGTCGTTGCCGCGCAACCAGGTCACCGCCCGGCTCATCCCACCGGTCACCGCGGCATCCGGTTTGAGCAGCAGCACCGCGCGGCCGAAGGAGAATTCGGCCGCGTCGAGGTGCAAGCGGTCCAGCACGTCGTGGGTCTGGACGAAATACGTGTCGGTGGCGTACCTGCTGACGACGTCACTGTGGGTCATGCGGGGCTGCTCTCGGTCTGCCAGGTGGCCAGCACCTCGGCGATGGACGGTTGCGGCCTGCCCAGGTATCCGGTGCGCAGGCACGAGTCGAGAATCCGGCGGAAGTAGCCGGCACCGGCATGCGGTGCGCAGATGCCGAGCCGGTCCCGGGTGGTGGTGCTGTCGAAGCACACCCGCCGCGACAGGTAGCTGGTGTAGAGGCGGCCGACCTTGTCGTAGTAGCCGCGCTCGATATCGTCGAGGTCGTCCGGGTCGAAGGTGGCCGGTGGCACGAAGTCCGCGACCCGGAACGACGGGTACTCGGCCAGGATGTCCGACATGGTGCGCAGCGAGACCGGGGCGGCACCGACGGCGTGGAAGGTGTGACCGGCGTGGCTGCCGACCTGCCCGGCCACCGTGGCGATCGTGTCGGCGACGTGACCGATCGGCGAAAGGCCGAGTGTCGCCGCGTAATTGCCCGGCAGGGTTTGCAACTTTCCTTCGACGATCAGTTTGAGCACCTGGTAGATGTGCTTGTGTTCGCGGCTGTGCCCGGTGCGGTATTCGCCGGAGACGATGCCGGGGCGCACGATCGCCCACCGCAGCCCGCAGGCCCGCACCAGCTGTTCGGCCCGGAATTTGCTGCGTTCGTAGTCGTTGCCGAACCGCTGCCCGACGTCGAGCTGGTCCTCGGTGAAGGTGCCGTCGTACTCGCCGCACACGTAGGCGGTGCTGACGTAGAGCAGATCGGCGTCCCATTCGCGCGCGCACGCCACGGCGTGCGCGGTGCCCTGCACGTTCAGTTCGGTGTATCGGTGTTCGGGCAGGCCGAAATCGGTGACCGCCGCACCGTGCACGATGACGTCGATCTCGCCGGCGAGCTCGCGGCGCGTGCCGGCGTCCAACCCGAAGCCCGGCGCACGGACGTCGCCGTACACGGTCCGGGCCGGCCGCACCGCGCGCCCGTTGTTGGCGACGATCTCGGCCCGCCGGTGCACCAGCGCAACGACGTGGTGACCGCTGCGCACCAGCCGGGCCACCGTGTCGGCGCCGACATGCCCGGCCGCGCCGGTGACCAACACCCCCCGAGCGCCGGTCATGACGGATCCTTCTGCGTGCGAACCACTTCCACCAGGTCCGCGACGGTCGTCACGGTTGCCAGCGCCTCCTGGGGCAGCGGCGGCAGGGCGAAGGCCCGCTCGACGGCGATGGCCAACTCCAGCAGTCGCAGGGAGCTGTACCCGAGGTCGGTGACCAGTGCACTGTGCAATTCGGGTTGCCCCGCGGTGTCCGGCGCCATGGCCGCGACCAGGGTGAGCACGTCGCGCTGCAGATTCGTCATGCCCGACCCCGCTCCGAGGGTTGTGCTCCCCCGCTGGCCAGCAGATCTCTGGCCTCGTCCAGTTCCACGTAGGCGTCCAGATATCCACCCATCCGCAGCCACTGGTAGCCGTATTTCAGGGTGTCCTGCCACTGCGTACGCGAGGCGAACGACGAGGGGAACATCTCGCCGCCGGTGACGGTCTGCACGTCGGCGACGAGCCGGTCCAGGTCGGCCTGCAGGCGGGCCGCGTCGTCCTGGTCGCCGATCGAACACCCGGCCAGTCGACGGGCGTGGGCGGCCAGTCGCGGATGCTCCGGTACCAGCGTGTCCAGGTCGGACAGCAGCACCGGATCCCCCGGCAAGGGGGTGACACCCCACGCGCTGGCCAGGATCCGGACCGCCATGGTGACGATGCGCCGGCCGCACAGGGCGGCCACCTGCCATTGCCCGTCCTTGACCGCACCGTCGAAGTCCTCGCGTGCGTTCTCCAGCACCATGTTGGCCAGCACCAGCGCGCTCGCGGCCTCCGCGAAGGCCTTGGGCGGCAGGGCCGACCTGGCGATGTCGCCGTCGGCCGGCGCACCGTCGATGGTGAGCACCGGCCGCCGCACCGACGGCGGCGGGGTCAGCGGCCGAACCGGGTCACACATCGCGGCAACGGGTTTGATGGTGCCGGCGCCGCGCCAGTGCAGCGCGACGAACCCGTGCCGGACGAACAACCGGAGGTGCGCCGGCGCGGCGGCGGTCTGCGCCAGCGTCTGCCCGAACACCACCTGACGCCAGGACTGCGCGCACGCCGGCGACAGCACGAACAGGTCCGACTTGCCGCGCACCACATGGGTGGCCGAGCGGATCGGCCAGGTGGTGACGTGCGGGACCTTCTTCAGCACCACATCGTGCGGGTCCAAGGCGACGGCCGGCCCGCCCAGCCGGGCGGCCAGTGCGAGCGCGCCCGCCACGGTTGGGGCGGCCGCCAACCGCTGGTACTCGTCCAGCAGTGCGGTGTCGGCCCCGGATCGGCGCAGCCGGTCGATCTGCAGCGGCAGCCATTTGACTTCCAGGTAGCCCTCACCGTGCCGGGCCAGGAACGCCTTCATGGTCTGGGTCAGGCCTTCGCGCGCCCAGGCCACCGCCTCGGTGTCGGTGGGCCCGCCCAGCAGGGCCAGCGCGGCGCCGTGCCGAAGGCAGTGGTCGGCGCGGCGCTGCCACCACCGCGACAGCAGGCCGGTCAACTCGGGATAGCTCACGATGTCGCGCAGGTCCCCGTATCCCGGACCGGTGCGCAGCACGGTGCCGCGCAGGAAGCGCTGCACCCGGTTCAGCACGTCCTCGGTGACCGGCGCGCCGGTGTCCAGGGCACGCCGGATCTGGTGCAGGCGCTTGCGGACCTGCGCGTGTGACTGGGCCCGGATCTCCACCCGGTGACCGTCGATGAACAACACGGTCGGCATCACGGCTTCCGCGCCGGCGCCGGGCAGCAGCAGGAGCAGATCGATATCGGAGCCGTCGTTGCCGAAGCCCTCGGCCAGGGAGCCCTCGAAATGCACCGTCGCGTCGTCCGGGATCACCGCGTGTTCGCGTGCCTTGTCGAACAATGCCCGGACCGTGTCCAGCGGACCCGGCCCGGGCGCCGACAGCAGTTCGGCGCCGGCCAGCCGACCCGATCGCCACTGCTGCCACATATGGGAGCGGCGCGGCTTGCCGCTGGAGGTGCGGGCCAGCCCGCCGCGGGGCACGCCGACGAACCACACCGGGGTGTCGGCACCGACCTGCGCGGCCAGCGCGGAGCGCAGCGCGGGAATCGGGGTGCGGCACGGTTGTTCGACGAACATCGCCACCGCGGGCCGGTCTCCCTCGTTGACCGCGACGGCCACCGCCCGGCCGGTGACGTCGAGGTCCTCGGCGAACACGGTGCGGCCGTTGACCTTGAGGCTGGTGCCCATCCGCCCGAGCACGTAGAGCTGCCCGTTGAGCAGGAATCCGGCGTCGCCGGTGTGCAATTCGTCGCCGATGCGGCGGGTCGTGCTGTCCGGGTCACCGCGGTATCCCCCGAAGACCGAGTCCCCGGACAGCACGATCTCACCGAGTTCGCCGTCGGCGGCGGCGCCCTCGATCCGTACCCGGTGTCCCGGGATCGGTGCACCCACGGAAACGACCTGCGCGCCGTGCTCGGCCACCGGCACCGGCTTGCCGTGTCGCAGCGCGGCTTTGTCGATGCGCACCGTCCGCAGCGGTTCGCCCAGCCGGTGCGCGGTGGCGATCAGGGTGGCCTCGGCCAGGCCGTAGGACGGCAGGAAGGCGCGCGGGGAAAAGCCCAGGGGCGCCGTCAGTTCGGTGAACGCGCGCAGGGCGTCGGGATCGATCGGTTCGGCCCCGACCACGATGGTGCGCAACCGCGACAGGTCCAGGTCGTCGATGTCGGCCGGTGTGAGCCGCCGGCCGGTGTAGGCCAGCCCGAACGGGGGCGACACGGTGTGTCCGGTCTCGACGGCCGCGCGCAACCAGCGCCCCGGGTCCCGGATGAACTGGTCCGGCCGCATCAGGTGTAGCCCGCGCTGCCGGGTGACCGCTTGAAAGACGGTGCCTATCAACCCCATATCGTGGTAGAGCGGCAGCCACGACGCGGTGGCGTCACCGGCGGTCAGATGGCACACCGCGTCGATGGCGTCCAGGTTGACCGCCAGATTGCGCCAGCTGATCCGTGCCCCGCGGGGCCGGCCGGTCGACCCGGAGGTCATCTGCAGCAGCACATCGGCACCCGGATCGCCCAGATCGGTCAGCGGCGCACCGTCGGGGGTGTCGTCGAGCACGATCCGGGCCGGGCCGTCCGCCGCCTGCGCGACGACCCCGGCGAATGCCGAGCAGGTGATCACGGTGTGCGCCTGCGAACTCTGCAAGATTCCGCGCAGATGCCGCAGGTACTGGTCGGTGTCGTGGAACAGTGGCGGTGCGACCGGTGTCAGCGTCGCACCCGCGGCCGTCACCGCGAACATCGCCGCCAGGCACAGATGTGAGGTGGGCATCAGGACGCACACGGTGTGCCCGGCGCCGACGCCGCGATCCACCAGCAGTCCGGCGATCCGCCGAACCTGTTCGGCCAGCGCCGAATACGGCAGATAGTCCCAGCCGTCGTCGTCCGCCAGGTGCACACCGGTGTCGGCGCTGGGCGTGTCCAGCCAGCCGCGGATGGCCTGCACCTCAGACATCGGAGCGCTCCTGCAGCAGGGTGACGCTGCCGGCCGCGCCGTCCACGCTGACGGTCATGCCGGTGCGCACGAGATCGGTCAGGCCGTCGATCTGCACCACGGTGGGCACCCCCAACTCGCGGGCGATGATCGCGACATGCGTCAGCGGAGACGCGCGTTCGATGAGCAGGGCCGAGGCGAACGGCAGCGCCGCCACCCAGCCCGGGTCGGTGCGGTAGGCCACCAGGATGCCGCTGGAGAAGTCCTCCGGTCGTTCCACCACGACCGCGCGCCCGGTCACCACCCCGGGACTCGACGGGGTCCCGGTCAGCACCGTGCCCGCCGTCGCCTCGGCCACGGCATCCCTGCGCCGCCAGCCCGCGCCGGCCAATTCGGCCGCGGTATAGCCGGATCCGGTCGTGACGAACCGGGGCGGGGCCTTCAGTTCCCGGTATCCCGGCTCCAGGGCCGTGCGCCGGGCGATGGCCGCCCGTGCCTGCGCCCGGGTGGTCGAACCGTCGTAGAGCCCGAACAGCTCGTCGCGGGTCAGTTGGAAGACGTCGCCGGTGGTGTCGACGATGCCGCGCTGCTGCAGGTCCCGCGCCATCACCGCGACCAGTGATTTCAGGATCCCGAAACCTTGGGTGCGGGCGAACCGCAGGTGCTCGCGGTGGGTGGCCGCGCGCTGGATCTTGCCGCGCAGCGCGTCGAAGATCCTGCGGCGCGGGCCGTGCAGGTGCGCGTCGAGATACGCCTGTGCGGCGTCGTTCGGGCGGTCGGCGCCCTCGGGAGCGGCCATCCGCAGCATGTGGAAGATGCCGGATGGATCCTGGCGCAGATCCGGTGCTTCGAGCTTGAGTTCGTCCAGGCAGCGGTACCCGAACCGGTCGATGTAGTCGTCGATCTTGCCGAGCAGCAGCTGCCAGGCGGAGCCGGGGTCGTCCTCGGCGTACTCCACCAATTGCGGGTAGGCGGTGGCCGGGTCGGCCGCATCGATGAAGGCCCACAATTCGGGCGCGCTGTGCGCGAACGCGGCGATGTCGGCGAGCGCCCGGGCCGGTTCGATGGACACCACGTCGGTGCCGGGATTGACGATCGCGAAGCCGAACCATTCCGGGGCGTTCGGCAGGAACGCCTTCGTCAGCACCGCGAGCAGACCGACCGAGGTCAGCAGCACGGCGTCCAGCACCATCATCGGTCCCCAGATCGAGGCGACCTCGTCGTGGATGTGGCGGAATTTCCGGTAGGCCTGCGGCCCGTCCAGCTCGGAGACGTCGGCCAGTCCGTGCCGGGTGACGAAATCATGGAATTTGCGGTCGAATTCGCGCACCAGGTCGTCGATGGCGTGGAACCGCCGGGCATAGGTCAGCGTGGTGCGGGCCCGGTGCACGATCGTGGCGCCGGTGCTGGTGAAGGTGAACGGTTTCAGCCGCCGCGCCGTCGCGGCGTCCAGCGGTTCACCGACGCCGAGCGCGACCTCCAGCACCCGGCGGTTCAGCGGGTAGCCGGGGGCAATGCCCACCATGCGGTACCAGTGCAGCAGGTTGTAGTAGACGTGGCCGTGGAATTGGCCGAGCATCACCGGCAGCCACGCCTGCATCTGGTCCAGTTGTGCCGGTGGCACTTTCAGGCTGCGCGCGTACTCGCGGTAGACGTCGGCGTAGAGCGTGCGGGCGGTGGTGAAGGTCAGCGGCGAGGTGACGCCGGCGAAGCTCTCGATGATGTTCGAGTTGTCCCAGATCCGGACCGCTCCGGGGTCGACGTCCTCGCCGAAATGCTCTGGGCCCTCAGCAGTTCGACCGCCCAGGGTGGTGATCGGGCGGGACTGCAGGATCCAGGTGCGGCCGTCCTCGTCGACCGCCCATTCGATGTCCTGGGGTGTGCCGAAATGGCGCTCCAACCGCATCCCGAGTTCGGTCAGCGCCGACCGTAGCCCGGGGTCGACGAGGTGCACCCGCTGGCGGTCGGCCGGCACCTCGGCGGTGCGGACACCGCCGCCCGCGCCGGGCAGGATCATCTGCGACTTGGTGGCGGTGGTCTCTTCGAGGACCGCTCCGCTGTGCTTGGCGACGACGACGGCGTCGGAGTCGACCGCCCCCGAGACCAGTCCCTCACCGAGCCCGTGCACGGCGTTGATGACGATTCGGTCCGGCGTACCTGTCACCGGGTCGGCGGTGAACATCACGCCGCTGGTCCGGGGCAGCACCAACCGCTGCACGATGACGGCCAGGGCGATATCGGCGGTGTCGATTCCGCGCAGATGCCGATATTGCGCGGCGCGTCGGGAGAATGCGGAGGCCCAGCAACGGCGGACCGCTGCCTCGGCGGCATCGATTCCCGTCACATTGAGAACGGTGTCGAATAATCCGGCAAAGGAATTCGCCGCGCCGTCCTCTTGGCAGCCCGAGGAGCGCACCGCGACATTTCCGTTTCCGGTGTATTCGAGTGCACCGAGAATGGCTTCCCGGATCTGCGCGGGCATGACCAATTCGCGTATCGCGGATTCGGCGTACGCGGCCTCGGCAACCCGCTCGGACAACGCCATCGGCGCCGTGCTCAGCCGCACCCCCGCCGCGTCGATCGCGAGCCGGAACGCGTCGGTGCCCAACACCGCCCACGTCGGCACCGGGAAGCCGGAACGGGACAGCTCGAAGAGGTTCTGCGCCTTGCCGCCGGCCATCGCGCGCACCCGGTCACCGGGTGCCTGATCGGTGATGAGCAGTGGCATCGCGGTCCTCGGGTGACGGAGGGGGATATGGGTCGGCGCGACCAGTCAATCGCGAGCTGAGAAAACACAATCCGTCTTGGCGAAATCTTGGAGCCCGTAATTCCCATTTCAAAGGGGATGAAGAACGGTTCCGCCGTTATCGCCGTTAGCTCGTCAGGCCATTGCCCGTGCGGCAGCGGGTGACGGCGTTTGCCGAATGCGGAAACGCGGTCGGATCAGGGCACGCGGAGTGCTCGTCATTTCGTTCCCCTCGTGGTGGTTGCAGTACAGACTGCGGTTCCACCGCCGAGCGGGAACGCGTAGTGGACTACTCGAATCGCTACGGCGCGCTGATCGCGGCCAGCCGGTCGATCGATGCCAGGAGTTTGTCGGACGTGGTCGCCCGAGCCCGGACCATCCGCTTCTCGTCGGTCAGCCGGGTCCAGTCGTAGGTGTGGGTGACGCGGGTGGTGGCCTCGTCGATCGGTTCCAGCTCCCACCGCCACAGGTGACCGGGAGGCTCCTTGCCCTCCTCGGACGGCAGCCAGGCGATGCGCCTGCCCTCTTCGAATTCGACGATCCGGTTGACCCGCACGGCGCCCGTCGTGATGTTCATCCGGAACACGTCGCCGACGGCGTGCACGCGCTGGCCCGCGGGCGCGTCGGCGAGATTGTCGTTGCCGTCCCAGCGGGGCTGCTGTGCCGGGTCGGCGATCAGCTCGAAGAGCGTGGCGGCGGGGGCCGCGATATCCCGGCTCGCGGAGACAATCGTGTTCACGGCCAACAGCTTACGGACGGCGTCGACCGGAGGGGCTGCCGGCCGGTCAGCCGGCTCGCACCTCGCGGGCACAACTTATCTTGACGGTGACAAGTTCTGCGTGCGATAGTGAAACTAGCCACTGACTAGATTCGAGGACACCATGGCCACCTTGGTAGGCGATCAGGAACGTGCCCGCACCGCCGACGATCTCGGCCTGGCCCTGACGCAGGGCTACCTGCCCATGACCGACTACGAAGAGCGGCTACGGCTGGCCTTCGCCGCGCACACCACCGACGAACTGCGCTCGGTGACCGCCGACCTGCCGACCGCCCGGCTCCGCGGGGCCGATCCGCGCCGCCGGGCCGCCCGGCACCGCGCCGCGCGGCTGGGCATGCGGATCCACCTCGGCGCCTACCTGGCCGGGTCGGTCCTCATGTTGGCCATCTGGCTGACCGTCGGACTGGCGGCGGGCCAGTGGTACTTCTGGCCGGTGTGGCCGATTCTCGGCTGGGGCCTGGGCGTCGCCTCGCACATCGTGCCGGTGTCGGCGGCGCTGGTGTCAGGCGTCGAGCCCGGCATGCCAGCGCGCGGCCGCTGCCGGCAACCCTGACCGCTCCCCCGCCCACGCGACGTAGCCGTCCGGCCGGACCAGGACCGCGGGCGGCAATCCGGGGCGGTCCTCGACCACCGCGAACCTCCCGTCGCGCAGATCCACGTCGGGCATCCGCCGGCCCACCAGGCGATGGTCCGAGCGGCCGCGCGGGTAGGCGATCCCGATCCCGCTGAGCCGCCCGGTCACGAACCGCCGGGTGGGCGGGAACCGGATCGCCGTCGCGACCGCCAGCGCGCGGAGATGCCGCGTCGCCCACGAGCCCAGGACCAGTTGGTTGAAGGCGTCGGTCAGCTGCAGCACCGCTTCGCCCACCGGATGCCGTTCGGTCTCATAGCTGTCCAGCAGCCACCCGGGTGCCTGTCCGCGGACCGCGGCGGCCAGCTTCCAGCCCAGGTTGACGGCGTCGCCCAGCCCGGTGTTCATGCCCTGCCCGCCGAGCGGGGAATGCACGTGCGCGGCATCGCCGGCCAGGAACACCCGGCCGGACCGGTAGTGCCGCGCCTGCCGACGCTCGCTGAGGAACCGTGAACTCCAGCGCATCTCGCCCATCCCGAAGTCGTGCCCGGCGATGCGCCGGAACGCGCCGCGGATCTCGGCCACGGTCACCGGCTCGTCCAGCGCCGCCTGCTCGCGCAGCCGGTCCCACGCGATGGCGCGAAACCAGCCGTCCCCGAAGGGGATACACAACACCACACCGTCGGGTCCGGTGCTGGCGAACAGCGTCTCACCCGGCGGCGCGCCGAGGCGGACGTCGGCCAGCAGGATATGGGTCTGGTACTGCTTGCCGACGAAATCGATGCCCGCCAGCCGGCGCACCGTGCTGTGCGCACCATCGCAACCCACCACATAGTCGGCCGGCACGGTCTCGCCGCCGGCCAGGCCGACCGTCACCCCGCCGGGATGCTGATTCAGATCCACCACCTCGGCACCGCGCCGCACCGTCACCCCGAGCTGCGCGGCGCGCCGCTCCAGCAGATGCTCGGTACCGCTCTGCGGCACGATCAACACCATCCCGAACCGGGTGGGCAGGTCCCTCAGATCCAGGGTGGCGCCACCCGGAGGGGCCAGTTCGTACACGGGCACGCCGTGCGGTATCAAGTCGGCGGCCAGCCCCCGCGCGTCGAGCAGTTCGAGCGTGCGCGCATGCACGGCGAAGGCCCGGGTGACGTTGGGTACCGAGGTCCGGGTTTCCAGGACATGCACCGGCGCCCCACCCAGCGCCAGCTCGCAGGCCAGCATCAAACCGGTCGGGCCGGCACCCACCACCACAACGCCATTGGTCGCCAAGGGCTTTCGCTCCTTCGTCGCGCACGCTGATGGTAGGCACAACCGCCCACGTAGAATGGCGGTTACGACATAGCCGTTACGACAAAGTCAGTTGAAGTTCCATAGCCGAATTGGCTGACACCCCGACCCAACCCGATCGGAGTGCCATGCTCGCCGTCCTGCTCGCCCACGCGGTCGCCACCGCGCTGGCGCCGCTCCTGGTGGCCAAGTGGGGCCGGCAGGCGTTCTACCCGCTGTCGCTGGTTCCGCTGGGCTCACTGGTGTGGGTGGTGCGGAACTGGCCGGGCGACGACCACACCCCCACGCTGCACCTCCCGTGGGTGCCCGAGCTGTCGATGGACATCACGCTGCGGTTCGATTCGCTGGCCGCCATCATGAGCGTGCTGGTGCTGGGTATCGGTGCTCTCGTCCTTTTCTATTGCGCGGGCTACTTCCACCATCACGACGGCCACACCGAGAAGCGGCTGCCCAGCTTCGCCGCCGAACTGGTCGCCTTCTCCGGCGCCATGTTCGGGTTGGTGGTCAGCGACAACATGCTGGTGCTCTACATCTTCTGGGAGACCACCACCGTGCTGTCCTTCCTGCTGGTCGGGCACTACGCGGAGCGGGCCACCAGCCGGCGCGCCGCCACCCAGGCGCTGCTGGTGACGACGTTCGGCGGCCTGGCCATGCTGGTGGGCATCATCGTGTTGGGCCAGCTTTCCGGCACCTACCTGCTCTCCGAACTCGTCGCCGCCCCGCCCACCGGCACCGCGGCCTCGGTGGGCATCGTGTTGATCCTCGTCGGCGCGCTGTCCAAATCAGCCATCGTGCCGCTGCACTTCTGGCTGCCCGGCGCCATGGCCGCCCCCACCCCGGTCAGCGCGTACCTGCACGCCGCGGCGATGGTGAAGGCCGGCGTGTACCTGGTGGCGCGGCTGACCCCGGGTTTCGCCGACAACCCGCTGTGGCGGCCGATGGTGGTGGGGCTGGGCCTGTTGACCATGCTGCTGGCGGGCTGGCGCGCCATCCGCGAATACGACCTCAAGCTGATCCTGGCGTTCGGCACCGTCAGCCAGCTCGGCCTGATCACCGTGATGGTCGGGGCGGGCGGCCCGGACATGATGCTGGCCGGGCTGGCCATGCTGTGCGCGCACGCCATGTTCAAGGCGGCGCTGTTCATGGTCGTCGGCATCATCGACCACGCCACCGGCACCCGCGACATCCGCAAGCTGGCCGGCCTGGGCAGACGGAACAGACCGCTGTTGGTGATCGCCGTCGGCGCCACCGCCAGCATGGCCGCGCTGCCCCCGTTCTTCGGCTTCGTCGCCAAGGAAGCCGACCTGGAGACGGTCCTGCACAGCGCCTCGCTGGGCGCGGCCGCGCCCTATGTGCTGGCCGGGATCGTCCTCGGATCGGTGTTCACCACCGTCTACAGCCTGCGCTTCCTGTGGGGTGCGTTCGCGGACAAGGGTGCACCCGACCCGAGCGTGCGCGTCGCCGAGATGCACCGGCCGTCGCGGTCCTTCCTGGCCGCGCCGGCCGTCCTCGCCGCGGCCGGCCTGCTGTTCGGGCTGTTCCCCGCACCGATGGACGACAGGCTCGACGACTACGCCGACACCGTGCCCGGCGAGTCGGATTACCACCTGGCGCTCTGGCACGGACTGGGATTGCCGCTGCTGCTGTCGGTGGTGGTGCTGGCCGCGGGCACCGCACTGTTCTTCGGCCGCGGCCGGCTGCCGCGGTCCCACGGCGCCTACCTACCGCTGGGCAACGCCGACCGCTTCTACGACGCGGTGATCCGGGGCCTGGACATCGCCGCCGTCCGGCTGACCGGCCAGACCCAGCGCGGGTCCATCCCCGCGACCCAGGCCGTCATCCTCAGCACGCTGGTGGTGTTGCCGGTCGGTGCGCTGCTGTCCGGCGCCCGCGACCACCCGCAGCTGCGGTTGTGGGATTCCCCGCTGCAGGTGGTCGTCGGTCTGCTGATGCTGGCCGCGGCCGTCGGCGCGACCGTCATGCGCAACCGGCTGGCCGCGGTCCTGCTGGTCGGGGTGACCGGGTACGGCTGCGGTGTCATCTTCGCGTTCCACGGCGCACCGGACTTGGCGTTGACCCAATTCCTGGTCGAGACGCTGGTGCTGGTCATCTTCGTGCTGGTGCTGCGCACCCTGCCCGCCGAGGCCGACCGCACCAACATCAAGCGCCACCGGCTGCCGCGCGCGGCGCTGGCGCTCGCCGTCGGCGCGTCGGTCACCGGGCTGGCGGTGTTCGCGATGGCCGCCCGCAGCACCACCCCGATCGCGGCGCTGCTGCCCGACGCGGCGTACTACCGCGGGCACGGCGCGAACACGGTCAACGTGCTGCTCGTCGACATCCGCGCGTGGGACACCATGGGCGAGATCTCGGTGCTGTTGGTGGCCGCGACCGGTGTCGCGTCAATGGTGTTCCGGCACCGGCGTTTCGGCGCGGCACCGCGGGTACCGCAGGCCGGCACGAGCGCCGCGGGACAACCGGACATCGGGCCGGTCAGCGCCTACAGCCCGGCCGTCGGGGATATCACCTGGCTGCGGGGCAGCGACCTACGCGACCCGCGACACCGCTCGCTGGTGCTCGAGGTGGCCACCCGGCTCATCTTCCCGCTCATCATGGTGCTGTCGGCATACTTCTTCTTCGCCGGCCACAACACCCCCGGTGGCGGTTTCGCGGGCGGGCTGACCGCCGGACTGGCGTTGGTGTTGCGCTATCTGGCCGGTGGCCGCTACGAACTGGGTGAGACGCTGCCGCTGGACGCCGGCAAGGTGCTCGGCACCGGTCTGGCGTTGTCCGCGGGCACCGCGATCACCTCGCTGTTCCTCGGCGCACCGGTGCTGTCCTCGGCGGTCATCCATCTCGACATCCCGGTGCTGGGCCCGGTCAAGATGGTGACGGCGCTGTTCTTCGACCTCGGGGTCTACCTGATCGTGGTGGGCCTGGTGCTCGACATCCTGCGCAGCCTGGGTGCCCGCGTCGACGTGGAGATGGCCCGCTCATGACAGCTCATCTGCTTCCCCTGGTCATGATCGGCGGCCTCACCAGTGCCGGGGTCTACCTGCTGCTGGAACGCAACCTGACCCGGATGTTGTTGGGCCTGTTGCTCATCGGCAACGCGGTCAACCTGCTCATCCTCACCGTCGGCGGCGACGCGGGTAACCCGCCGATCCGCGGGCGCACCAGCGACGGGCAGACCACCACCGCCGACCCGCTGGCGCAGGGCATGATCCTGACCGCCATCGTCATCAGCATGGGCATCGCGGCGTTCGTCCTGGCGCTGGCCTACCGGTCGTATCAGCTGAACACGGCCGAAGAGGTGGAGACCGATCCCGAGACGGCACGGGTGGCCGAGGGCGCGGAACTGGATGCCGACGACGTGCCCGACGTGGTGCCCTCCCGCGACACCGATGCGCCCGACGAACTGGACGCGCTGCCGGGTGCGGAGGGTTCGCGATGAGTCTCTCGACGATCCTCACCCCGCTGCCGGTGCTGATCCCGACCATCGCCGCGGCGGTCAGCCTGTTCGCCGGGCGCGCCCCGCGGCTGCAGCAGCTGGTGGCGTTGGGAGCGCTGAGCGCGGTGGTGGCCGTGTGCGCGACGCTGCTGTACCTCGTCGACCGCGACGGCACCGCCGCCGTGCAGGTCGGCGGCTGGGGACAGAGCGAGCCCGGGATGGGGCCGCTGGGTATCACCCTGGTCGCCGACCGATTGTCGGCGCTGATGTTGGTGGTGTCGGCAATCGTGTTGCTGGCGGTGGTCTTCTACGCCATCGGGCAGGGTATCCGCGACGGCAACGACCGCCAGCCGGTGTCGATCTTCCTGCCCACCTATCTGATCCTGTCGGCGGGGGTGTGCACGGCGTTCCTGGCGGGCGACCTGTTCAACCTGTTCGTCGGGTTCGAGGTGCTGTTGTCGGCGAGTTTCGTGCTGCTGACCATCGGCGCCAGCGCCGACCGGGTGCGCGCGGGCATCGCGTACGTGATGGTGTCGATGGTGTCCTCGCTGGTGTTCCTCATCGGCTTGGCGATGGTGTACGCCGCGGCGGGCACCCTGAACATGGCCGAGTTGGCGGTGCGGCTGGACGATGTGCCCGCCGGGACGCGCACCGCGCTGTTCGCGGTGTTGCTGGTGGCGTTCGGCATCAAGGCCGCGGTCTTCCCGTTGTCGTCCTGGCTGCCCGAGTCCTACCCCACCGCGCCGGCGCCGGTGACCGCGGTGTTCGCCGGCCTGCTCACCAAGGTCGGTGTGTACGCGATCATCCGGGCGCATTCACTGCTGTTCCCCGGCGGCGGCCTGGACAACGTGCTGCTGGTCGCCGCGCTGCTCACCATGGTGGTGGGCATCCTCGGCGCGCTGGCCCAGAACGACATCAAACGACTGCTGTCCTTCACCCTGGTCAGCCACATCGGCTACATGGTCTTCGGTATCGCGCTGTCCAACCAGCTGGGCATGTCGGGCGCCATCTACTACGTGGCGCATCACATCGTCGTGCAGACCACGCTGTTCCTCGTCGTCGGCCTCATCGAACGCCAGGCCGGGGCGTCGACCCTGCAGCGCCTCGGCGGGCTGGCCGCGGCCAGTCCGCTACTGGCGTTCGTGTTCGTCATCCCGGCACTGAATCTGGGCGGTATCCCGCCGTTTTCAGGGTTCGTCGGCAAGGTGGCATTGCTGGAAGCCGGCGGTCAGGCGGGCTCGGCGCTGGCCTGGGTGCTGGTGGCCGGCAGCGTGGTGACCAGCCTGCTGACCCTCTACGCGGTGGCGCGGGTGTGGACCAAGGCGTTCTGGCGGACCCGCGCGGACGCGCCCGAGGGCAACCTGTCCGCCGCGGCCCCCACCGCGCTGCTCGACGATTCCGACGATATCGAGTTCGTCGACCGCGACGATGTCGGCCGGATGCCGGTCGCGATGTTGATCCCCACCGGGGCGCTGATCGTCGTCGGCCTGGTGCTGACCGTGGCGGCCGGACCCATCTTCGCCTACAGCGAGCGCGCCGCGGCGCAGGTGCTCGACCGGGGGCAGTACATCTCGGCGGTGCTGAAATGAGAGCGGTGCTGACGAGGCGAGCGATGCTGCGGATCTGGACACTGTGCTGGCTGACGCTGGTGTGGATTCTGTTGTGGGGCACCGTCTCGGTGGCCAATATCGTCAGCGGCCTGGTGGTCGCCCTGGTCATCACGGTGCTGCTGCCGCTGCCCCCGGTACCCGTGGAGGGGCGGCTGCGTCCGCTGTCCTTCGTGGTGCTGGTCGCCTATGTCACGTGGTCACTGGTGGTGTCGTCGACCCAGGTGGCCTGGCTGGCGATCAAACCCGGGCGGATTCCGCCGACCGCGGTGCTGCGGGCCCGCCTGGACATCAAGTCCGATCTGGTGCTGGCGCTGGCGGTCAACGTCATCAACCTCATCCCCGGTTCGATCGTGTTGGAGATCGACCAGACCCGCCGGCTCATCTACGTGCATGTCATCGACGTCGGATCGCAGCGCGCGGTGGACCGGTTCTACCGCCAGACCGCCACGGTGGAGCGGTTGATGGTGGCCGCGTTCGAGCGCGACTCCGACTGGCAGGGGGCCCGCGCATGATGACCGTATGGGTGATCGCGGCGGTGATGCTGTCGACCGCGGCGGCGGTGACGATGTACCGGCTGCTGGCCGGGCCGAGCACGCTGGACCGATTGGTGGCGCTGGATACCTTTGTGGCCGTGTCGATGTGCGCGATCGGCACCTGGGCGGCGTTCAGCCTGGACACCACCGTGACCTACAGCCTGACCGCGCTGGCGCTGATCAGCTTCGTCGGCTCGGTGAGCGTGGCTCGGTTCCGGGTGCGTGACAGGGAGGACGGCTGATGATCCTCGACGTGCTCGCCGCCGTCCTGGTGCTGGGCGGTTCGGCGTTGGCGCTCACCGCGGCGATCGGGGTGGTGCGGTTCCCGGACACCTTGTCGCGCATGCACGCCGCATCCAAACCGCAGGTGCTGGGGCTGCTGCTGGTGTTGGCCGGTGCGGCGATCCGGTTGCGCGGCAACGCCGATGTCGGCATGGTCATCCTGGCGGGGCTGTTCACCCTGATCACCGCGCCGGTGGTGGCCAACCGGGTGGGTCAGCTGGCCTACCGGGAACAGAATTTGAAGGACCGGTTGGCCTCCGACGAGCTGGGCGACGTGTCGGACTGAACTATTCCGCGAGCTGGAACTCCACCATCGCGCGCAGCGTCTCGACGGCCTCGGTCAGCACCGCAAGCCGGGCCGACGCGGACGGCGCGGCCAGCACCGCGTATCGGTCGGCCTGACCGATGGGCAGCCGGGCGGCCAGTGCGTACAGCCGCTCCCCGGCGTCCTGTCCCGGCTCGACCGAGCCGAGCAGCTCCTCGCGCGAGGGCAACTCCTGCTGTTTGGCCTCGGCTACCCGCGAAAAGACGCCCAGTACAGCGTCTTCCACGTCGATGATGTCGGAACCGGTGACCGGGGCGCCCGGCTCGTCGGGCCATGGCGCCACCTCGGCCCGAGGGTATGGGTCGTCGTCGAGCCACTGGGTCACCCGCAGCCGTTCCGTCATCTCGGCACGCAACCGGTACCGGCCGCCGCCCTGCTCGGTCACCTCGGCGATCCGGGCCAGCGCGCCGACGTCGTTGCGGGCATCGCCGCCGCCGACCTCACGGCCCGCGGCGATCAGCACCACGCCGAACGCGCGGTCGGCGGCCAGGCAATCGGCGATCATCGCCGAATACCGCGGTTCGAAGATCCGCAGCGGCAACTGCTCCCCGGGCAGCATCGCCACCTCGAGCGGGAACATCGGCGTCACACTCACCGGAATCCTTGTCCCGCAACGGCGTCGCGAACCAGCGTGGTCTTCGGGGTGAAGGCGCACATGGCGCTGGCCAGCCCGAGCCACAGTTCTGGATTCATCTGCACCAGCTGGTTGTCCTTGCCGATGGCATCGATCACCTGGCGCTGCTGGGTCTTGTCCATGGTCTGGTAGTCACCGCACGTGGTGGCGGCCAGCCCGGTCGGCGGCGGTCCGCCCGGCGTCGGGATCGGCAGGTTCGGGAACGACGGAATCGGGATCTCGATGGTCCTGGGCGGCCGTGTCGTGGTGGGTGTTTCGGACACCGTCGCGGCCGGGTCGGCCATCGGGGTGCCCTCGATCTCCTTGCTGCAGCCCGCCAGCGCCAGCGCGGCGGCGAGCACCAGGACGACGGCGCGGACCTTCACAGCACCAACTCCCCGATCAACCCGTCGACGACGGCCCGCAGGTCGCCGTCGTGTTCCTCGGCCACCCGGCGCTGCCGCTGATACGACCCGCCCAGCCGGTAGATCGACTCGACCCTGGTCAGCTCGTCGGCGCACCCGAGCGAGGCCGCCACGGGCTGCAGTCGGGTCAGCAGATCGTCGAGATCATCGGTGACCAACCGCTCGTTGCTGTCGGCGTCCAGGATGATCTCGGCGTCCAGCCCGTACCGCGCGGCGCGCCACTTGTTCTCCTGGACATGCCACGGCGGCATGGTGGGCAACTGCTCGCCGGCGTCCAGGCGGCGGTCCAGGTCCACGATCAGGCTGTGGGTCAGCGCCACCAGCGCACCCAGTTCGGCCAGATTGGACACCCCGTCGAAGATCCGTACCTCGATGGTGCCCAGGTGCGGCGAGGGCCGGATATCCCACCGGATCTCGTTCATGTGGTCGATGATGCCGGTCTTCTTCTGGTCGTAGACGAATCGTTCGAAATCCGACCACTTCTGGAAATGGAACGGCAGCCCGGCCGTCGGCAGCTGCTGGAACATCATCGCCCGGTTGCTCGCGTACCCGGTGTCCTCGCCGTCCCAGTACGGCGACGACGCGGACAGTGCCAGCAGGTGCGGGTACTGGTTGAGCAGTGAGGTGATGATCGGCATCACCTTGTGCGCCGACGAGATCCCGACGTGCACGTGCACGCCCCAGATCAGCATCTGGCGGCCCCACCATTGGGTGCGCTTGATCAGTTCGGCATACCGCGCGCCCTCGGTGAGCTCCTGCATCTCCCATTCGGCGAACGGGTGGGTGCCCGCGCAGAACAGCTCCATGCCGCGGGCGTGCACGATGCGCTGCACGGTGCTCAGCGTGCCGTGCAGATCGTCGATGGCCTGTGGGACGGTGTCACAGATGCCGGTGACGATCTCGACGGTGTTGCGCAGCAATTCCTTGTGGACGTGCGGGGTTTCGCCCAACTCGGCGATGACGGCCGCGGCCTCGTTGGCCAGGTCGCGGGTCACCGGGTCGATGAGGGCGAACTCCCACTCGACACCAAGGGTCGGCCGGGGTGACCCGGCGAAGTCGATCCTGGATCTATTCGGCGCCGATGACACCGCAAGCTACCCGCTTGCCGGCATCGCCGGTCGCCATGGTGGTCTCGTCCGGACCCGGGGTGCCGTTCACCTGCTGGTAGCGCTCGGCAGGAATGTTGGCGAAGTTGTCGGCCTTCTCGTGAATGATGATCGCGGTCTGGGTGCCGGCCAGCAGCTGCTCGGCGGTGAACGCGTCCGTCGTCGTCACCAGCTTGCCGGTGCCGTCGCTGCGCACCTGCAGGGAGCTCAGGTCGCCACTGGCCGGGTGAGCGGTGTGCCCGGGCACCTGCAGATGCCCACCGGCGCTGGTGAAGTCGCCCTCACACTTGCCGACCGAGTGGATGTGCAGGCCGTGGAAGCCGGGGGCCAGCTTGCCGGGGGTGGTGGTCTGCACGGTGACGGTCGCGACACCGTCGGCGAACTCGAAATCCGCGGTGGCGACGGCGGTCCCGTCGGCCAGCTTCAGTTGCGCGCTGAGCTTCTCGCCGTGCCCGGCGGCCGGGGCCTGGTCGCCCTCGCCGTGGCCGGCCTCGGCCGACGGGGCGGGCGAGCCGGTCCAGATCGCCGGGGTGGTCCCGGGCTGGGTGGCAACCGGCTCGTAGGGCGAGCAGGCAGCGGCGATCGGGACCAGGAAGGCTGCGGCGGCAACGGCACGAAGCGGAGCTGAGATCGGCATGCCCGAGAGCCTAGCCGGTGACCGCCACGATCACGCCCGGCGGTTGCTCGGCGAGTGCGGGCACCCGCGGTTCGACCGGCGCATCGAGGAGCTTGCCCACCGCTTCGGCGGCTTCCTTCTCCCCGGCGGCCTCGCCGAAGTACACCGTCGTCGCGGTGACGCCTTCCAGGGTGAGGTTGCCGGTCTCGGTCACGTTCCACTGCGCGTCGCGCAGCTTGGTGGCCGTGCTCTCCGCGGCGCCGGCCACGTCGGAGATGTTGAACACCCGGACGTCGGCCTTCGGCGCGGGCGCCGCCGAGGTCTTGGTGGTCGTGGTGGCGCTGGTGGTCACGCCGGCCGAGGTGGAGTCGCTGCTGTCGGCGTCGTCGTCGGAGCCCATGTACTGGAATGCCACCAGCAAGAAGACCACGCCGAGGAAGAGCAGCACCATCACCATGGCGCGCAGGGGCAGCCCGGAGGAGTCACGCTGGTTCATCGCAGCCCAGACTAGCGGTCTAGGTGACCTCGAACCCGAGCCGCCGGGCGGCCTTGGCCTTCTGCCGGCTGGCGCGCACCCGGCGCAGCCGCTTGACCAGCATCGGGTCGGCCGCGAGCGCCTCCGGCCGGTCCACCAGCGCGTTGAGCACCTGGTAGTAACGCGACGGGGACAACCCGAACAGTTCCTTGATGGCTTCTTCCTTGGATCCCGCGTACTTCCACCACTGGCGTTCGAAGGCCAGGATGTCGTGTTCGCGGCGCGTCAGGCCATCGGCGGGCTCGGAATCATCCCCGGATTGCTCAGTCCGCGCGATAGCGCCGTCCATCTCGCTCCTTGGGCCCTTCCGACATCATCTGAAGAATTACAAGACTGTTGTTCGGCGCTCATTCAATCATGGCTGCGGTAATGCGGGCGTGATCGTTACCCGCGAGTCGGCTGACTTAAGCTTGCCAACCGTGGCTGTTGTACCGATTCGCATCGTGGGCGATCCCGTCCTGCACACCGCGACCACCCCGGTTCCCGTCAGACCTGACGGCACCCTGCCCGCCGAACTGGCCGCGCTGATCACCGACATGTACGACACCATGGACGCCGCCAACGGGGTTGGCCTGGCCGCCAACCAGATTGGCCGCACCGAGCGCGTGTTCGTCTACGACTGCGCCGACGAACGCGGCAAGACCGTGCGCCGGCGCGGTGTGGTGGTCAACCCGGTGCTGGAGACCTCGGAGCTGCCCGAGACCATGCCCGACCCCGACAACGACGACGAAGGGTGCCTGTCGGTGCCGGGTGAGTCGTTCCCGCGGGGTCGCGCCGACTGGGCCCGCGTCACCGGCCTGGACGCCGACGGCACCCCGATCACCCTGGAGGGCACCGGCCTGTTCGCCCGGATGCTGCAGCACGAGACCGGCCACCTCGACGGTTTCACCTACCTGGACGGGTTGATCGGCCGGCACGCCCGCGCCGCCAAGCGGATGGTGAAGGCCAACAAGTGGGGTGTCCCCGGTCTGAGCTGGATGCCCGGCGAGGATCCTGATCCGTTCGGCCACTGATGCCCGCTAGATGACCACCGTCGGTGACCGGGTGTCGCTGCGCTATCGCGTGCCCGACGGCTTCTCCGACGTCGTGGGCGAGATCCAAGCGCTCACCCCCGTCGTGTCGGTGCGCACCAAGTCCGGTGAGACGGTCCACATCGCCCCTGGCGATGTGGTGTCGGTGCGCGAACTGTCCCATGTCACGGTGCGCAATTCCGAGATCCGCGCGCTGGAACACGCCGCGGCGCTGGCCTGGCCGGGCACCGAGCAGCACTGGCACGACGGTTGGCTGCTGCGCGCCGGCCCAGGAATCGGGGATGGCTACACCAGCCGCGCCAATTCCGCGGTGCCCCTGCTCTTCGAGGCCACGACGCACGCCGTGGCCGCCATCGCCGAGTGGTATGCCGCGCGCGGCCTGCCGGCCTGGCTGGCGTTGCCGGACCGGCTGCTGCCGGTCACGACGCCCGGTGTCAAGGCCACTCGTGTACTGGTCCGCGATATCGGCCCCGACGTCGCCCCCGCCGATTTCCCGTCCCGCCCGGACGACCAGTGGCTGGCGACCTACCAGCGCAACGTCCCGGTCGAGGTGCTCACGGCCGTCGTCGACGGCCAGGTTGGTTTCGCCACGATCGGTAGAGAAGCCGTGGGCCGTGGCGCGGTGACGACGGCGCCGGACGGCACCGTCTGGGTGGGCATCTCCTGTGTGCGGGTCACCGAGGAAGCGCGGCGCCGCGGTCACGCCCGCACGGTATGTTCTGCACTGCTGGGCTGGGCGGCCGGGCACGGGGCCACTCGGGCCTACGTGCAGGTGCTCGCCGACAACGAGCCCGCCGCCACGCTGTATCACTCGATGGGTTTCCGCCTGCACCACACGCTGCGGTACCTGCGCGCAGAAAGCCTCCTTCCCGATGCATGAGTTACTCCAACTCAACCGCGACGTGCAGTCCACCCGCGCGGTCCGGCTGCTGGCCACCCAGAACCTGGCCATCTACGCCACGCTGATGGAGCGGCACCTGCTCGAGGGCGTGGTGCCCGAGACCGATCTGGTGGTGCGGCTGGACCGCGACCTGGAAGACCTCGACGAGATCGAGCAGTCCGGGCTGACCCTGATCAAGACGTGGGCCAGCCAGGGCTGGCTGCACCGCGTCGTGAAGGGTGACCGCAACGTCTGCTACCTGACCCAGGACGCCCGGCGGGCGCTGGATTTCGTCCGGGGCATGCGCCGCAACGACACCATCGCCACCGGCGGTTCCATCAACGGCATCGCCTCCCGGCTCAAACAGGTCGCCGTCCGCGTCGACAACGATCCGGCACGCATCCGGGCCGGCATCGAGGCCGAGATCGCGGCCCTGCACCGCGAGCTGGAGGAACTCGACGCCGGGTTGCGTCCCGAGCCCGATGTCACCTCGATGTACGACGAGGCCCGCGCCATCGCCCTGCAGATGGAACGGCTGATCACCGATATCGGCTTGTACGGCACCATGATCGAGCAGGCCACCGCCGCCCTCGACGACCCGATCGAGACCAATACCGAATACCGCGACCGGCAGCGGCAGATGTACGCCGACTATCAGGAGGCCTGGGAGTCCGCCGGCCGTGATTCGCACCGGGCGTTCCTGCGGATGATCAACGACCCCGAGCAGCGCATGGCGTTCGAGGGCGATATCGCCGCGGTGGCCGGCGCCCTGCCCGACCTGGACCCGGCGCTGCGCAAGGTGATGGCCGGGTTCTTCGAACTGGTCGGGCACCAGATCGACGAGGTGGAACGCATCCAGCAGCGCTGCGCGCAGCGGGTCAAGCGGTTCACCGCGTTCGGCACGCTGGAGCAGAGCCGCGGCATCGCGCGGCAGCTCAACGAGGCCATCGGCGCGGCCCGCGCACTGCTCAAGGTGTCGCTGACGGACTCCCGCCTGGACATCGACGTGCCACTGGCCCGGCACACCATCAGTTCGGTGGGCGCCCTGAGCTTCCGGATCAACGACCTGTCCGCACCGAAACCGGCGGCCATCGCCGAGGGCGACGTGGATCTGTCCACCTTCGCGGCACTGACCACCCAGGTGGACGCGCCCGCGATGTCGGCGATGGTCAACGCCGCGCTGCGCGATGCCCCGTTATCCCTGCCCGACGCGGTCTCCATGCTGGACACCCCGTACCTGGGGCACGTGATCGTGCTGTGGTCGTGGGCCCTCAAGCAACCCGCCGCCGGAGGCGGCAATCCAGATACGGGCAAGACCGATACCGAACCGGCGCGCGTCCGGTTCCATTCGCTCGACGGCCGCGACCGCGAGATGGAGGTTCCGCACCTGATGTTCACCGAACCCATTGCGGGAGTTGCATCGTGACCGATACGCCAGTTGATTTCGCCTCCCTGCCCGAGGTCGACCGCACCGGCCGCACCGCGCCGCAGCAGCCGCGCCGGCCCCGGTTCGAGGGCGACGTCAGCGCGCTGCCCGACCGTGCCTGCTGGGCGCTGCAGCACCTGCTCACCCGCCGCTACATCAGCAACGAATCCGACAGCGATATCTACAGCTGGATCAAGGAATACCGGGCCGACCTGGCGGTCCGGCTGTCCGAACTGGACCTGCAGTTGCAGATCGCCGAGGGCGTGGAGATCGCGTTCATCGAGCAGGCCCGGTACGAGTCGGCCCGGGGCGTCAAGCTGCTGCGCCGGGAACCGCTGGGCACCTACGACTCCATCCTGGCGCTGCACCTGGCGCAGATGATGCGCGCCGGCGGTGACGCGAGTTTCGTCATCAGCCGCGACGAGATCCACGGCCTGTTCGCCGGGGTGCTCAACGACACCGACCGCGACGCCGTCACCTTCACCGCGCGCATCGACGCCGCCGTCGCACGCCTGGCCGGGCTGGAGATCCTGCGCAAGACCCGCGACGACGAGGACAGCTACACGGTCAGCCCGGTGATCAGCGCCATCATGACGGCCTCGGTGATCACCGAACTGCAGCAGCAGTTCGAGGCACTCCTGAAGGGCGGGGCAGGCGATGAGTGAGCAGTTCCACCTGTCGCGGCTGCAGGTCATCAACTGGGGCGTGTTCGACGGTTACCACGACATCGGCTTCGGGCCGGGGGGCGCGCTGATCGCGGGCGCCTCGGGCAGCGGTAAATCCTCACTGCTGGACGCGATCTCGCTGGGCTTCCTGCCGTTCAACCGGCGCAACTTCAACGCCTCCGGCGACAACACCGCCGCCGGGTCCAGCGCCGGGCGGCGCACCGTGGACAAGTATGTGCGCGGGGCCTGGGGCCAGCGCAGCGACGGGGGCACCAGCCAGGTCATGTACCTGCGCGGTGAGGGCACCACCTGGTCGGCGGTGGCGGTCACCTACCGCAGCAACACCGGGCGCGCCATCACCGGCCTGGTACTGAAATGGCTGACCGGCGAATCCCGTTCGGATTCGTCCAGCCGCTACGTGCTCGGCGACGGCGATCTGAGCATCGAGGATGTGTGCAACCGGTGGGCGGCGGGGCGGTTCGATGCGAGCGTGTTCAAGGACACCGGGGGCGAGCGAAGCGACGGGAAATACACCCGGGGCGAGCGAAGCGACGGGGAATATGGAGGTTGGCGGTTCTCCACCAAGGTGGAGTCCCAGTATCTGGCCCAGTTGTACTCGTCCATCGGCATCCGGTCCTCCGACGCCGCCCAGCAGCTGCTCGGCAAGGCCAAATCGCTGAAAAGCGTCGGCGGGCTAGAACAGTTCGTCCGCGACTTCATGCTCGACGAGCCGGACAGCCTGGCCCGGCTGCCCGAGGCGCTCAAGCAGATCGACCCGCTGGTGGAGGCCCGCGAGCTGCTGGCCGTCGCGCAACGCAAACGCAAGATCCTCGGCGATATCGAGGCGATCCAGGTGCGCTACGCCTCGGAGTCCAGCGATCTGGGCATCATCGACCTGGTCGACCCGCCGATGGTGCGGGCCTACACCGATCACGTCCGGCTGCGCGAGTGCCCGGCCCAGATCGAGGCGTTGGACGCCACCATCACCCAGTTGGACAACGAGTACGCCGACCTGACCCGCCAGCTGAATCTGGCCAAGGCCGAGGGTGATTCGCTCAACGCCCAGATCAGCGGCGCCAGCGCGAATGTGGGCCCGCTGCAGGCCCAGGTCACCGCCGCCGAAGCACAGGCCGAGGAGGTGTCGCGCCGGCGCGCCGCGTTCGAGGAACTGGTCACCGCCCAGGGCATCGACGTGCCGGACAGTGCCGACGAGTTCTGGGAGCTGCGTGAGGCGCTCACCAAGCAGGCCACCGAGATGCTCGGCAAGCTGGAGTGGGGCCGCGAGGCCTCGACCGACGCCGAGTACGCCCAGAAGTCGGCCCGCATCCTGCGCGACAACGCCGCCAAGGAGCTCAAGCGGGTGGAGCAGGTGGGCTCGGCGCTGCCCGAGTTCGCGGTGGCGATGCGCGACCACATCTGCACCGCGATCGGCGTGGACCCCGGCGAGTTACCGTATGTCGCAGAGCTTTTCGACCTGCGACCGGACCAGCAGCGCTGGCGGGTGGCGGTCGAGAAGGTACTGCGTGGTGTCGGGCTGCGGTTGCTGGTGCCCGACCGGCACCACGCCAAGGTGCTGCGGTTCGTCAACGAGACCAATATGCGCGGCCGGCTGGCGCTGCACCATGTCCGCAACAGCGCCGGCGGCACCGAACCCGAGCCGAACACTGTGTCTGCGCGATCCGTCTCCGACTCCTCGCGAACGCTGGCCGGCAAGCTGTTCCTGGTCAACCCGGACCACGCCTGCGCGGCCGAGGCGCTCGACGTGATCACCGCCGCCGGTGACCACATCTGCGTCGACACCCCCGACGTGTTCGCCCGGTTCCGCCGCGCGGTCACCGATTCGGGGCTGTACAAGGAATCCGACCGGGTTGCCGTGAAGGACGACCGCAGGCCGCTGAAACCGTCGGAGTACATCTACCAGGGTGACATCAGCGCCAAGCTGGAAGCGCTGCACACCGAGCTGGCCGAGGCCGAGGAGTCCTTCGCGCGGGCCCGCAAGGCCGCCGATGACATTGCTGCGCAACGCCAGCAGTGGCGGGACCGGGCCGCGGCCTGCAGGGCCATCTACGAGCAGTTCCCGCAGTGGAGCCAGATCGACATCGAGACCGCCGACGGGCACGCCGATCGGCTGCGCGAACAGTACGAACTGCTGCTGGCCGACCACCCGGACATCGAAGCCCTGAGCGCCCGGGCCGAGGAATGCTGGACCGACATCCAGACGCTGATGACCCGCCGCGGTGCGATCCAGACCCGGCGTGATGATCTGGACAGCCGCCGCACCCAGCTGCTGGAGCTGGCCGACCGGCTCTCCCCGCCGGCGGTCTCCGAGCCGGCCACCGAGCTGTTGCGCCGGTTCGCCGCCGAGCTGCCGGTCACCCTCGAGCTGCTCAACCCCGAGCCGCACCGCGACGCGTTGTTCGCCGCGGTCCGCCGGGAACGCGATCAGCTGACCGAAAGCCGCAGGCGCTCTCATGAAGAGCTGTCCCGCATCATCGCCACCTTCGACACCTCGTTCCCGGACGCCATCCCGAACGACTCCGACGATCTGGACGAGCGGGTGCATGACTACGTGGCGGTGTGCCGGCACATCGACGAACGGGAGTTGCCGGACGCCTATGACCGGATGATGCGGTTGATCACCGAACAGGCCCCCGACGCCATCCTGACGCTGCACCGGGTGGCCGAGCAGGAGACCCGGCGGATCAGCGAGCAGATCGACCGCGTCAACGGCGGGTTGAGCGCGGTGGAATTCAACCGCGGCACCCGGCTGACGCTGCGCGCCACCCCACGCAGCCTGGCCGCCGTCTCCGAGCTCACCGAGATCGTCAAGGCGATCTCGCGCCGGGTGGCCGAGGTCAGCATGGGCGACAAGAAGGCGATCCTGGAGCAGTACGCCGATATCCTGCGGTTGCGGAACCGGTTGGCCAGCACCGCCCCCGAGGACCGCAACTGGACCCGCGACGCGCTGGACGTGCGCAACCGGTTCACCTTCGACTGCGCCGAGTGGGATGTGCGCACCGACGAACTGATCCGCACGCACAGCAATGCCGGGGACAACTCCGGCGGTGAGCAGGAGAAGCTGATGGCGTTCTGTCTGGCCGGTGCGCTGAGCTTCAACCTGGCCAATCCCGACAGCGGGGACAACACCCCGGTTTTCGCACAGCTGATGCTGGACGAGGCGTTCTCCAAATCCGATCCGCAGTTCGCCTCTCAGGCGCTGGAGGCGTTCCGCAAGTTCGGCTTCCAGTTGGTCATCGTGGCCACCGTGCAGAACGCCACCACCATCCAGCCCTATATCGACGGGGTGGTGATGGTGTCCAAGACCGAGGCCACCGGCCGCAACGCCCGCCCGGTCGCGTCAGTGGCCACCAAGACCATCACCGATTTCACCGCCCTGCGTAAGGATCTGGCGTGCGTGTAGCCACCTGGAACGTCAACTCCATCCGGACCCGCGTCGACCGCGTCACCGACTGGCTGGCGCGCGCCGACGTCGACGTGCTGGCCATGCAGGAAACCAAGTGCACCGATGCGCAGTTCCCGGCCATGCCGTTCGCCGCGCTGGGCTACGAGGTCGCCCATATCGGGTTGAACCAGTGGAACGGGGTGGCGATCGCGTCGCGGGTCGGCCTCGACGATGTCGAGATCGGCTTCCCCGGTCAGCCGTTGTGGGACGGGCTGGCCGAGGCACGGGCCATCGGGGCGACCTGCGGCGGGGTCCGGCTGTGGAGCCTCTACATCCCCAACGGCCGCACGCTGGCCGACAAGCACTACACCTACAAGCTGGAATGGCTTGAGGCCCTCCGGGTTTCGTCTGCCGAATGGCCGGGCCCGGTAGCGCTGATGGGTGACTGGAACATCGCGCCCACCGACGAGGACGTCTGGGATCCCGCCGTCTTCCAGGGCTCCACCCATGTTTCGGAGCCGGAGCGGGCCGCGTTCCGCGCCTTCCACGAGGCCGGGTTCACCGACGTGGTGCGCCCGTACACGCCGGGCCCCGGTGTCTACACCTACTGGGATTACACCCAGCTGCGCTTCCCGAAGAAGCAGGGTATGCGTATCGACTTCATCCTCGGCTCGGCGGAGTTCGCGGCCCGCGTCACGCACGCCGAGATCGTCCGCGAAGAACGTAAGGGCAAGCAGCCCAGCGATCACGCGCCGGTGCTGGTGGACCTGGCGTGACCGAAGGATTGAACGCTCCCCTCCCGAGGCTGCTGCTGCTCCTGACGGTCGTCACCGGCGTGGTGGACGCGTTCAGCTACCTGGCGCTCGGGCATGTCCTGGTCGCCAATATGACCGGCAACGTGGTGTTCAGCGGGTTCGCCCTGGCGGGGGCACCGGGTTTCGTGTGGTGGGCCCTGCTGCTCGCCGTCGCCACCTTTCTGATCGGCGCCGCGTTCGGCGGGTCGCTGCGCAAGCGTCTGGGCGAGGACCGGCGAAAGCACCTGTTGACGTCGACGGTCATCGAATTGATCTGCGTCGCAGCCGCTCTGGTGGTGGTCATCGCCGCGCCGGCACCCTACCGAAGCTGGATCATGAGCACGCTGATCGTGCTGCTGGGCGTCGGCATGGGTCTGCAGAACGCGACGGCGCGGGCGCTGTCGGTGCCCGACCTCACCACCACGGTGCTCACCCTGACCCTCACCGGGATCGCCTCGGACGCCGCGTCGGGGCATGGCAGCAAGGCCGGCCGCAGGCTGGTGCCGGTGCTGGCCATGTTCCTCGGCGCGCTGGCCGGTGCCGCGCTGGTGGTGCACGGGTATCACGCCTGGGCGCTGGGGCTGGCCACGCTGCTGTTGGCCGCCGTGGCTACGTCTGCGGCGGTTTCACGCCGACTGTGATGAGGTCCGAGACGGGCCCCCAGAGCGGCCGGCGCACCCGGTGCTGATCGGCGACGGTGAGGCCGGCGTCGGTGAACAACGCCCGGACCGCTCGCGCGCCGGGGCTGATGCTGGTGGCCACCACCACGCCGCCCGGCACCAGCACGCGGCGGAACTCCCGTAGCGCCGCCGGCTGGTCGAAGAAGTGGAAGGCCGACGTCGTCACCACGGCGTCCAGGAAACCGTCGGTGAACGGCAACGTCTCGGCGGGCGCGGACATCCAGCGCACCCGGTCGGAGCGTTTGCGCGCCTGCGCCAGCATGCCGTCGGCCAGGTCGATGCCGTACACCTCGTCGGGCAGCAACTCACGTTGGATCCGGCTGGTGAGAATGCCGGTGCCGCAGGCGATATCGGCGATCTGACGGGACCCGTGGCGGCGCAGCTGGGCGATCACCTCGTCTTGGGCGGGCCGGTACACCCAACGCTGCAGGCAGCGCTGGTCGTACAGCGGCGCGGCCAGACTCCAGAACCGGGTGATCGCGGCGGTCGCGGCGCTGGGCGTCATCACTGGGTGCGCTTTCCGCCGGGTATCCGGTCCACCACCCAGCCCAGCCGCGCCACGGTGCTCTCCAGCGGGTCGACGACCTCGGCCAGCCGCTGGATGCGCGGCAGCGTCTCGGCGATCGCGTTGGCGCCGGCGGCGATCTTCTCCGCGGAGGAGTCGATGCCGCTGGCGGCTTCGGTCAGGGTGGCGATCTCGCCGGCGATCTTCTCGGCGTGGCGATTGATGCCGGCCGCGCTCTCGCTCAGTTCGGCGATGTTCTGCGCGATGAACTGTGCCGACCGGCGCAGTTCGGTGATGTCCTCAAGAACCCTGAGCCGTCTCACGTCTGCTGCTCCCCCTGCTGATAGCGCCGTAGCTCGGCACGCACCGCCTCGTCCAGTGCCCGGTCCAGACTGGCGTGCGCCGACCGCCGTGCCACCCGGCGCATGACGTCGATCAGGTCGGCGGCCCACGCCAGTTCCACATCGGTGCTCGGATACCAGCCGGTGCCGCGCTGCCGGACCACCTCGGCGTGGCCGGCTTCGGTCAGCGCCCGGGCGGCCTCGTCGAGCTTCTTGTCCACCGCCGCCGTCGTCTTCAGGATCGCCGCCAGCGGCATACCGCGGGAAACCAGTTTGCCGAAGTCGTCGATGACCCGGCGGTCCCGCACCCGATAGGTGTCCGCGTCCTCGGCGGGCTCGATGATCCCGTTGGTGATCAGCTTGCGCACGGTGGCCGCGTTGAGCTCGCCGAGCCGGGCCTGCAGTTGCGCGCGGGTCATCGTCTCGGGCACCGGGCGTGACCACGGTTCGGTGACCAGCTCGCCGAGCTCTTCCAGGTCCAGCACCTCCACCAGGCCCTCGCCGCGCTGCAGCCCGGTCAGGAACTTCAGGATGTGCTTGACGGTGAAGCCCTCACTGAGCAGCCGGACGATCGCCTGCAACTGGCGCAGGTGCCTGTCGGTGTAGATGGCGACCCGCCCGCGGCGCTGCGGCCGCGGCAGCAACCCGCTCTCTTGGTAGACGCGGACATTCCGGGTCGTCGTCCCCGCCTCCCGCGCGAGGTCGTCAATCCGGTATTCGGCCACCATCGAAGTCTAGGCGGCGGTGATCCGGTAGTCCCGCAGATCCAGTGCCTTCAACTGGTTGACGTACTGGGTGGCGAAACCGGGGAACATGGTCGCGTTGAATCCGTCCTCGGTCAGATACCAGCTCTGGCATCCGGAATTCCACGTCGTGGACCGCAGCCGACGCTGGATCCGCTCGTTGTAGCGGGCCTGCACGTCGGGACGGACGTCCAGCGCCTTCCACCCGAACTGCAGCAGCTTGCCGATCGCGTCGGTGATGTAGTCGATCTGCGCCTCCATATACACCAACGCCGAGCTGTGCCCGGGGCCCGAGTTGGGCCCGAAGGTGAAGTACAGGTTGGGGTAACCGGAAACCGCGACGCTGCGGTAGGCGTAGGCGCCGCGGCTCCATTCCGAGGCCAGCACCCGCCCGTCGACACCGGTGACCGGGAACGGCGTCCCGGTCTTGGACACGTCGAAACCGGTGGCGAACACGATGGCGTCGAACTGGTGCTCGATACCCTCGACGGTCCGAATCCCGTTGGCGGACAGCCGCGCAATCGGCCAGGTGACCAACTTGCAGTTGTCCGCCTGCAGGGCCGGGTAGTAGTCACTGGTCATCAGCAGGCGTTTGCAGCCGGCGGAGAAGTCCGGCGTGAGCTGTCGGCGCAGCCACGGATCCTTCACCTGCGCACGCAGATTCGCCCTGCTGACGGTTTCCACCAGCCGGGTGAACGGGGTGTCCCAGACCACACCGAGCGCCACCGACTCGTGGCCCCAGAACCAGGCGGACCGCATCAGCTTCTCGGCCAGCGGCACGGTCTTGTAGATGTCCTTGAGCCAGTCGGCGGTCGTGGTGTTGTACCGCGGCAACACCCATCCGGCGGTGCGCTGGAACACCTTCACCGACTCGGCGACCTTCACCAGTTCCGGCACGATCTGGACGCCACTGGCACCGGTGCCGACGACGGCGACCTTCTTACCGGCGAAGTCGTACCCGTGATCCCAGCGGGCGCTGTGGATCTTCTTGCCCTCGAAGGTGTCGATGCCCGGGATGTCGGGCAGGCTCACGTTGGCCAGCGGCCCGGAGGCGACGATCACGGCCCGCGCGCGCACCGGGTCGCGGTCGGTGAAGCTGACCGTCCACTCCCCCGCCGCCTGGTCGTAGACCACGCCGGTGACGGTGTGCTCGAACCGGATGTGCGGCTCGATGCCGGCCTCGGTGACCATGGTCTCGATGTACCGCAGGATTTCGGCGCTGCCCGAGTAGGTGTGCGACCAGTCGGGGTTGGGCGCGAAGCTGTAGGAGTACAGCCGGGACGGGATATCGCAGGCCGCACCGGGATAGGTGTTGTCCCGCCAGGTCCCGCCGACCCGGGTGTCCCGCTCGTAGATCACGAAGTCGGTGATACCGCGGTCCTTGAGCCGGATGGCCGCGCCGATACCGGCGAACCCGGCGCCGATGATGGCAACAGAAACAGTCATCAGCGTCTCCTAGGCAACGGGCTCGTAGGTCAGTTCCTGCGACCAGGTGGGATTGTTGCGCACCAGCGAGATCGGGATCACGCCGGTGATCTTCACCAGCGAGTCGGCCATCCAATGGTATTTCGAGGTGCGGTCGATCACCTTGCGGCCCTGCCAGGAGATGATCCGGTACATCGGCACCCGCCGCGCGAACTGGCTTCGCTCGCCGACGCTTTGGAAGCGACGCATGGCTTGGTAGAGGCGCTCCTCGTCGACACCCATGGCCACGATGTTGTCGCGCATCTTGTTCAGCAGCGGCACGTAGCTGAGCACGCCGACCAGGAAGGTGGGTTTGACCCAACCGCCGACCAGTTTGATCAGCAGCTTGCGCATGTCGGCGTGGCCGATGATGTCCATCACCTCGAAATCCACCGCCAGATGCCGGGACTCGTCGGAGTTGATGCGTTTGAACACCTCCTGGGCCACCGGGTCCTTGACCTCGTCGGTGATGAACTTGATCAGCGCACCGTCGAGCGCCACCTCGAGCATCGGGATGACGGTGCCCAGGAAGGTCAGGTCCATGCCGTCGGAGTACTTGTCCAGCCAGTTGATCACCAGCTGCACGTTCACACTGGGCGGCGGGATCTCGTCGTCCTCGAGCATGCCCCAGCGGCGCATCAACGCCAGTTCGGCGTTGGCGTGCTTCTGCTCCTCGGCGTGGAAATGTTCGTAGATGCTCTTCAGCGTCGGGGTCGGGGCCTTCTTGGCCAGGGCGGCGAATCCGCGCGCGCCGACATTCTCGATCCACATCAGGTCGGTCATGAACGGCTTGAGCTTGGCCCACAGGTCTGCGTCGATGAGCTCGGCGCCCGGTGCGTCCCAGTCGATGTCGACCAGGGCCCACTGCTTGTCCTTGATCATCTGCAGCATGTTGTCGAGATCCATCGCCATGATTGAGCCTTTCAGTTTTCCGGGAGCAGACGGCCGAGTAGCCCGGCGCCGCGGACGTACAGGGAGGGGAAGTGCCGTTTCAGGTGCCAGATGACGGTGGCGTCGAGCTGCGGGACCACGTAGAGCCGCCCGTCGTCGTGGGCGTTGAGGGTGCGGGCGGCGACGTTGTCGGCGGACAGGCCGGTCCACCGCGCCAGCTGCTGGCTCAGGTTCATCGAACCGGGGGTGATCCGCCCGTCTTGGAACACATTGGTTTTCACGAATGTCGGGCACAGCACGGTCACCGTGATATCGGTGCCGTCCAGTTCGGCGGCCAGGGTTTCGGACAGGGACATCACGCCCGCCTTGGAGACGTTGTAGGCGGCCATCGACGGTGCCGCCGCGAAGCCCGCGGCCGAGGCCACGTTGATGATCCCGCCGCGGCCGGCCTTGCGCAGGATCGGCGTGAAGACCTCGCAGCCGTACACCACGCCCCACAGGTTGATCCCGAGCGCCCAGTCCCAGTCGTCGAACCCGATGTCGCCGACCGGTTTTCCGCCGATCCCGACGCCGGCGTTGTTGATCACCAACGTGGGCGGGCCACCGAAGACGTCCTGCGCCTGCTTGGCCAGCAGTTCGATCGCGCTGCGGTCGGAGACGTCGCACTGCACGGCGTGGCCCTTGCCCGTCCAGAGCCGATCGATCAGGCCGACGGTTTCGGCGGCGCGGTCGGCGTCGATGTCCGCGCAGATGACCTCGCCACCGCGGCGGGCGAGCTCGAGCGCGAACGACCGGCCGATTCCGCTGCCGGCACCGGTCACCACCGCTTTGGCGTCGGTGGTGCGTTTGCGGCCGCCGAACAGGTTGAATATCAACAGATCTCCTGCAGGTCGTCGGAAAACTGGCCGGTGATGAAGCTCGCCGCCCGGCGCAGCGCGGCTTTGGCCTCGGGCGCCACGTTCGGCAGGGCCTGGAAGACGTGCACCATGCCGGGCCACACCTCGAGCGTGCTGCGGCCGCCGGCCTTGCGCAGTTCGGCGTCCAGGTGGCGGGCGTCGGCGCGCAGCATCTCGAAGCCGCCGGCCTGGATCAGGACGGGCGGCAGCGCCCGCGCTTTGGTGAAGTCGAGGCGCAGTCGCGGATGCGCGGGGTCCTGGCCGTGTGTGTACAGGCCCACCATCTTGCGGGCCGCACCCGCCGACATCGCCGGATCCCGATGGGTGCGCTCCTGCTGTTCGGCCAGCCCGAGCGTGAGGTCGATCAGTGGGGAGAACAGCACCACGCCGGCCGGCTGGAACGCGGGATCGTCGGCGTGGGCCAGCAGCAGGTCGCAGGTCAGGTGCCCGCCGGCGGAGTCGGCCCCGATGACGATGTCGGACGCCCGGTAGCCCTGTGCGAGCAGCCAGCGGTAGCCGGCTTCGACGTCGCGCGCCGCGGTCGGGAACCGGTGTTCGGGGGCCAGCCGGTAGTCCACCACGAAGAAGGGTAGGCCGGTGGCTTCGGACAGCCGGGCGACCAGCTTGCGGTGGGTTTTCGCCGAGCAGATGACGTACGCGCTACCGTGCACGTAATAGCCTGCGCGACGGCCGAATTCGACGCCCGGTCCGAGCACCCATTCGCCGCCGGATTCCGGGATGATCCTGGCGCCCGCGGGCATCGAGCCCCCGACGGCCATGATGGTGGCGATCAGCTGCCTGCCGAACCACACCCCCGGCGCCGTCATCGGGATCACGCTGGTCAGGCAGCCCAGCGTCCAGCGGGTCGCCGTGGCCGAGACCACCGCACGCAACGTGGCGCGGGCCGGTACCTCAGTGTCCGTCACACCATTAGGTCATCATCAACTGTGTCATTTGTCAATGGCACAGTTGGCGGTGGACAATCTGCCTCAGCGGTCGCGCGTGCATGCGGGCATCCTCGTCGGTTAGGTGGGCTAGCCGTCGATCGAACTCACCCGGGCGTCTCCGACGCGTCTACAGCCATGAGCGGTCACCCCTCGGCCATCTCCCGGGGTGACCGTTCCCGTTGCCCTCGCGACTCGCGGACGACCACCGCTCCAGCAGCAGCATGCGGATCGGCAACAATCACAGGATGTCTGAAGACGACATCGATGACACAGACCTCGTAGAGTGGTTTCAGCAGCCGCCCGAACGTCGCGCGCTCGACACGCTTGAGCACATCATGATGAATCTGGCGGACCTCCCGCGATGGGCATGCGACGCCTCGCCTTTACAACACAGCACTCTCACATTCCCCGTGTACATCGCCTGCGTCGACTCCTACTTCACGAACGCTCGTCTTGCCGCCGAGTTCTTTTGGAAGATGCCCGCAAGGGATATCACGGCTCGGTCATTTGTTCTGGACTGGAATCCGCCGCCAGGGATCGCGCGGCGCATGGAACGTGTCTGGTCGATGGCGTCTAAACACGTCGTTCATCTCAGTCAGGATCGGGTGCCCGAAAGCCCGGCTGAGTGGCGTCAAGAGGACATCTCCTTCGGTGCGCTCATGCGCATTACGCGCGACGCATTCAAGGCTCTCGCCCTCTTCACGGACGCATACGAAGAACAGGGTGGCACGCATGCCGAGTATCTGCGCGAGCTCTACGTCGGCACACGTCCCTGCACTCAGAAGGATTTGGCCGCCCTTCGTCGCGGAAAACCGAAGCCACCGCCAATGGTTCTTGAGTGGTGGTAGCGCCAAGTCGAGAGCGCCAAAGTCCTGGCCACCCCTCCGGCAAGCCCAGATCACAGCGGCCCACCACCCCCGGGGCGCTGCTGCAACACAGCGGCGGACAACACGGCCGAACCGACGAACGCACCCAACGCATCAACGCCGAACGCGCCGCCTCGAACAATGCGCCGAGATCGACGAAATGCCGAAACGTACTCGCACAAAGTGACCGAAATGTGCGTTTGGGCGAGCAGCCGGCGAATCAGGCCGCGTTGTCGGCACCCGGATCCGTGCCGTAGCGGCCCGGGTTGAACAGCGAGGCGATCGCCCCGATGACCATCATGACCGCGGCGGCGCTGAACACCACGACCAGTCCCGAGTGGAACGGTTCGGTGATCAGCTGCGGGAAGAACGTCTGCCCGGTCAGCACGTCGGCGTTGACGCCGGGCTGGTGCAGGGCGTCATAGGGCGCCAGCAATTCGGCCATCGGGTTGTAGCCGAGGAACGCCGCGAACAAGCTGCCGACCGGCGGCAGGTTCGCCACGTCGTGTGCCACCGATGGCGAAACCCCTTGATCCGTAAGGCCGGTGCTCAGTGCCGACGGCAGGGTGCCGGCCAGCCCGACGATCATCAGCGAGAAGAAGATGCCGATGGACAACGACGATCCCGCGTTGAAGAAGGTGGCCCGTACCCCAGAGGCGGCGCCACGCTGATCGGCGGGCACGCTGGACATGATGGCTGCGGTGTTCGGCGCGGTGAAGATGCCGCCGCCCAATCCGTTGAGGAACACCAGCACCGCGAACACCCAGTAGTCGAAATTGACCGGGATGAGCAGCAGGGCCACGAAAGTGGCTGCCATCAACAGCATTCCGCCGACCGTCAGGGGACGCGCGCCGAAGCGGTCGGACAGCGAACCGGCAATGGGTGCGGCCACCAGGAACCCGACGGTGACCGGCAGCAGGTAGATGCCGGCCCACAGCGGCGTCGACTCGAAGCTGTAGCCGTGCAGCGGCAGCCAGATGCCCTGCAGCCAGATGATGAGCATGAACTGCAGACCGCCGCGGCCCACCGAGGACATCAGCCCGGCCAGGTTGCCCATGCCGAACGCCGCGGACCGGAACAGCCGGATATCCACCATCGGGGACTCGACGTGTAACTCGACAAGGCAGAACGCCACCAGCAGCAGCAGGCCACCGACGATGGCGCCCAGCACCCACGGGCTGGTCCAGCCGGTGGTCGACTCCCCGTACGGCTGGATGCCGTAGGTGATGCCGATCAGCAGCACCGTCAGCCCCAGCCCGAACGTCAGGGTGCCGGCCCAGTCCAGTCGGCCCGCGGTGCGCACCCCGAGCTCGCGCAGTGAGCGGTAGCTCCAGACGGTGCCCAGCACGCCGATCGGCACGCCGACCCAGAACACCGCCTTCCAGTGCCACTCGGACAGAAAGCCGCCGATGAGCAGGCCCAGGAAGGAGCCGGCGACGGCGGCGACCATGTTCACCCCGAGCGCCATCCCGCGCTGATTGGCCGGGAACGCGTCGGTGAGGATCGCCGACGAGGACGCCATCAGCATGGCCCCGCCGATGCCCTGGATCACCCGCCAGGCGATCAGCCATACCGCGCCGCCGCCGAGGTGGAACGGATCGAAGGACAACGCAATGGCGGCCAGGGTGAAGACCACGAACCCGAGGTTGTAGATGCGGACCCGGCCGAACATGTCACCGAGCCGCCCGAACGGCACCACCAGCACGGCCGTCACCACCAGGTAGCCCATCAGCATCCAGAGCAGGTAGCTGACGTTCCCGGGGGCCAGCGGATTCAGCCCGATACCGCGGAAGATCGCGGGTAGCGAGATCAACACGATCGACGCGTTGATCGACGCCAGCAGGATGCCCAGCGTCGTGTTGGACAGCACCACCCACTTGTAGAAGGGGTGATCGTGGTCCATCCGCGTGCGGCGGCGGGCGGTTTCGGCCTCGGCAGTCAGCTCAGTCTCAGTCGTCATCCGTCTTCAGCTCTACAGATCGGGGAAAAACATATATTAGCTATCCAAACGATCTCCCTGCAATTCACATTCGCGGCGAGGTCGGCTAACTTGGAACCCGTCCAACACGGGAGCGCACCCAAGTGCGCTGAGAGGACGGCTGGATGGGCCGTCGACCGTACGAACCTGACCGGGTAATGCCGGCGTAGGGAGATCTGTTGATGACTGTTTCTGTTTCCGTCGATTCCGTGACGACCGGCCCCATCGCGGGCAGCTCCAAGGTCTACACCGAGCGCGGCGTTCCGCTGCGCCGCGTGCACCTGACCACCGGGGAGCATTTCGACCTGTACGACACGTCCGGGCCGTACACCGACGCCAACGCCACCATCGACCTGGAGAAGGGCCTGCCGCCCCGGTCAGGGGTGGTGCGTGAGCGTGGCACCCAGCTGCAGCGGGCCCGCGCCGGCGAGATCACCGCGGAGATGGCGTTCATCGCCGAACGCGAGGGCATGCCCGCCGAGCTGGTGCGCGACGAGGTGGCCCGCGGCCGCGCCGTCATCCCGGCCAACCACAACCACCCCGAATGCGAACCGATGATCATCGGCAAGGCCTTCGCGGTGAAGGTCAACGCCAATATCGGCAACTCCGCGGTGAGCAGCTCGATCGCCGAAGAGGTCGACAAGATGGTGTGGGCCACCCGGTGGGGCGCGGACACCATCATGGACCTGTCCACCGGGCGCGATATCCACCTGACCCGCGAGTGGATCCTGCGCAACTCCCCCGTGCCGGTCGGCACCGTGCCGATCTACCAGGCCCTGGAGAAGGTCAACGGCGATCCCACCAAACTCACCTGGGAGATGTACCGCGACACCGTGATCGAGCAGTGCGAGCAGGGCGTGGACTACATGACCGTGCATGCCGGGGTGCTGCTGCGCTACATCCCGCTGACCGTCAAGCGGGTCACCGGCATCGTCAGTCGCGGCGGATCGATCATGGCCGCCTGGATGCTGGCGCAGCACCGGGAATCGTTCCTGTACGAGAACTTCGGTGAACTGTGCGAGATCCTGGCCCGCTACGACGTCACCTTCTCCCTCGGTGACGGCCTGCGCCCTGGCTCGATCGCCGACGCCAACGACGCCGCGCAGTTCGCCGAGTTGGAGACCCTCGGTGAACTCACCAAGATCGCGAAATCCCATGGCGTGCAGGTGATGATCGAAGGCCCCGGCCACGTGCCGATGCACAAGATCGTCGAGAACGTACGCCTGGAGGAAGAACTCTGCGAGGAGGCCCCGTTCTACACGCTGGGCCCGCTGGCCACCGATATCGCGCCGGCCTACGACCACATCACCAGCGCGATCGGGGCGGCCATCATCGCCCAGGCCGGCACCGCGATGCTGTGCTACGTGACCCCGAAGGAGCACCTGGGCCTGCCCGACCGCAAGGACGTCAAGGACGGGGTGATCGCCTACAAGATCGCCGCACACGCCGCCGATCTGGCCAAGGGGCACCCGCGGGCGCAGGAACGCGACGACGCACTGTCGCTGGCGCGCTTCGAATTCCGTTGGCACGACCAGTTCGCGCTGTCGCTGGATCCGGACACCGCGCGCGAGTTCCACGACGAGACGCTGCCCGCCGAACCGGCCAAGACCGCGCACTTCTGCTCGATGTGCGGGCCGAAGTTCTGCTCGATGCGGATCACCCAGGACATCCGCGACGCGATGGACCAGAAATCGGAGGAGTTCGCGGAGCAGGGGAACCGCGTGTATCTACCCTTGACCTCATGAGCTTTCTGCCATTGACCCCGCCCGGGCAGACGCCGCACCGGGTGATGACCATCGCCGGAAGCGATTCCGGCGGCGGGGCGGGCATCCAGGCCGACCTGCGCACCTTCGCGATGCTGGGGCTGCACGGGTGCGTCGCGGTCACCGCCGTCACCGTGCAGAACTCGGTGGGCGTCAAGGGCTTTCACGAGATCCCGGTGGATGTCATCGCCGGCCAGATCGAGGCGGTGGCCGGTGATATCGGCATCGAGGCCGCCAAGACCGGCATGCTGGCCTCGGCCGAGATCATCGGCGCCGTGGCCGCCACCTGGCGTGGGCTCGACGGCGACATCCCGCTGGTGGTCGATCCGGTGTGCGCGTCCATGCACGGTGACCCGCTGCTGCATCCGTCGGCACTGGATTCGGTGCGCCACGACCTGTTCCCGATCGCCACCCTGGTGACCCCGAACCTCGACGAGGTGCGGCTGATCACCGGGATCGAGGTGGTGGACCCCGCCAGCCAGCGCGACGCCGCCAAGGCCCTGCACGCGCTGGGGCCGCGCTGGGCCCTGGTCAAGGGTGGGCATCTGCGGTCCTCGGCGCACAGCCCCGATCTGCTGTACAACGGCACCGATTTCTACGAGTTCGACGTCGAACGCGTCGACACGGGGCATGACCACGGGGCGGGCGACACCCTGGCCGCGGCCACCACCTGCGCGCTGGCGCACGGCTACACCGTGCCCGACGCGGTCGCCTTCGCCAAACGCTGGATCACCGAATGTCTCAGGGCCGCATACCCGTTGGGGCACGGGCACGGCCCGGTGAATGCGCTGTTCAGGTTGCAACATGAGTCTTGAGGACCTGGCCGGCGTGGCGCACGAGCCCGACGGCACCCCGAAAGGGGTCGTGGTACTCACCCACGGCGCCGGCGGCAACCGGGACTCCCCGCTGCTGATCCGCATCTGCGACGAGTGGGCCCGCACCGGGTTCCTGGCCGTGCGCTACAACCTGCCCTACCGGCGGCGCCGCCCCAAGGGGCCGCCGTCGGGCTCGGCCAGCGCCGATCAGGACGGTATCGCCGAGGCGATCGGGTGGGCCCGAAGCCTGGGCCACGGGCCGGTGCTCGCCGGCGGACATTCCTACGGCGGGCGGATGACGTCCATGGTCGCCGCCGGGCCGGACGGCCCGGATGTGCTCACCCTGTTCTCCTATCCCCTGCACCCGCCGGGCAAGCCGGAGCGGGCCCGCACCGAGCATCTGCCCCGGATCACCGTGCCCACGGTGTTCACCCACGGCACCGCGGACCCGTTCGGCGGCATCGACGAGATCAGGGCCGCCGCGGCGCTGGTCGCCGGGCCCAGCACCGTCGTCGAGATCACCGGCGCCCGGCATGATCTGGCCTCCAAGACCTTGGACGTTCCTGTGCTCGCGGTCGCCGCCGCGGTTATCGTCATTCCATGACGCAGCCGCCATACGGGGCACCGCCACCGCCGCCGCAGCCGTATTCGTACGGGTACGGCTACCCGTACCAGGCGCCGCCCCCACCGCCACGCAAGACCCGGTGGGGTCTGATCATCGGGCTGATCGCCGGTGGGTTCGTGCTGCTGGCCGCCCTCGGCGTGGTGGCAATCGTGTTGCTGGTCAAGAACTCCGATGTGGTGGACGCCGCCGAGATCGGCATGGGCGACTGCCTCGGCGAGATCCCGTCGGACTCCAGCCTGGTGTCGTCGGTGAAGACCGTCGCCTGCACCGAACCGCACAAGGGCGAGGTGTTCGCCGTCATCACCGTGCCGGGTGACGACTTCCCGGGTCAGGACAAGATCATCGGCTACCAGGACAAATGCCAGCCCGCGCTGGAGGCGTATTCGTCCGCGGCCATGGAGGATCCCGAGGTCGGCATGTTCGTGCTGTATCCGACCGAGGCGTCCTGGAAACGCGGTGACCGCGCCGTCACGTGCATCGCGACCACCGACACCCCGAGGACCGGATCGCTCAAGAATTGACGTGCGGTACCGTCGGTCCCGTGTCCGAGAAGAAGAAGTCCCCGGCCGTCGTCCTCACCGGACTGGCCTTCGCGGGAACCGGTGTCGCACATTTCGTCGCCCCGCAGCTGTTCGAGTCGATCACCCGGCCCGCGTTCCCGCGTGACACCGATCGCCACATCAAGACCAACGGCGGCATCGAGACCGCCATCGGCGTCGGCCTGCTGATCCCGAAGACCCGCAAGCTGGCCAAGATCGGCTCGCTGGGCTACGTCGGCTACCTGGCCGCCAACGCGATTCGCAACCGCTAGCGCGGTCAGTCCACCAGGACCGCGGCGGCACCGCTCATATGCTCGCGCACCGTTGCCGCGGCCCGTGCCGCATCGCCGGATTCGATGGCGTCGACGATGTCGAGGTGACGCTTGGCGTCCATGTTCTTCAGGGCGCGGTCCACTCCGGCGAACATGATGGACATCCGGATGCTGCCCTCCAGAGACGTCCAGGAGTGCAGGAGCGTCTCGTTGCCCGACAGGTGACACATGGTGCGGTGGAATTTCAGGTCCGCCTCGATGCGGTCCTCGAGATTGGCCGCGGCCCAGCGTTCCATCTCGGCCACCGCCCCGCGCAGCTCGGTGACGGCGCCCGAACGATCGGGTCGTGACGCCAGCGCATGCGCGGCAAGTGATTCCAACGCGGCCCGGACGTCGAAGATGTCCCTGATCTCCTTGGTGTCCAGGTGGCGCACCGACAACCGGCCGCGGGCGCCTGCCGAGATCAGCCCCTCCTGCTGAAGTTGGCGCATGGCCTCGCGCAGCGTGCCGCGGCTGATCTGCAGCGCCTCGGAGAGGTCGGTCTCCACCAGATGGGTGCCGGGGCGCAGCTGGCCGGTGGTGATAGCACGCCGCAACGCGGAGAGGGCCTGCTCGCGCAGGCTCGTCTTCTCCAGGCGCAGCAGCGACGGGGAGTCCACCGACATGATCGCCTCGCTCATTGTCAACATTTGGCTGTCGACAGCGATCCTACAGTCGGTCCAGGACGGCCGCGACAACACGCGCCGTCGACAGCCCGTAGCGTTCGTGCAGCGTGGGCAGGGCGCCGGCCGCCAGGAACTCGTCGGGCAGCGCGACCGGCACCACCGTCGTGCGCACCCCGGCCCGCACCGCCGCGGCCGCCACCGTCTCGAACAGCCCGCCGACGACGGTGTGGTTCTCCAGGGTCACCGCCAACCGGTCCGAATTCAGCTCGCGCAGCACGGTTTCGGCGTCGAAGGGCTTGAGCGTCGGGGTGTGCACGACGGCGACGTCGACATGGTGCGCGGCGAGCTGCTCGGCCGCCTGCAGAGCCCGCATGGTCATCAGCCCGCTGGAGACGAACACCACGTCGTTACCGGGGCGCAGCACCTTGGCCTTGCCGAGCTCGAAGGTGTAGTCGTACTCGTCCAGCACCGCGGGCACCTGCCCGCGCAGCAGCCGCAGGTAGGTGGGCCCGGGGTACGCGGCCAGCTGCGGCACGGCCGCGGTGATGTCGACCGCATCGCAGGGATCGACGATGGTCAGCCCCGGCATCCCGCGGAAGATCGCGACATCCTCGGTGGCCTGATGCGACGGCCCGTAGCCCGTCGTCAGACCGGGCAGCCCACCGACGATGTTGACGTTGAGATTCGGTTCGGCGATATCCAGGCAGATGAAGTCATAGGCCCGGCGCGCAGCGAACACCGAATACGTTGAGGCGAAGGGGATCAGCCCGGTCTCGGCCATCCCGGCGGCAGCTCCGAACAACAGTTGCTCGGCCATGCCCATCTGGAAAAACCGCTGCGGGAACGCCGCGGCGAAGATGTGCATATCGGTGTACTTGCCCAAATCGGCGGTCAGTCCGACGATTCGCTCATCCGCCTCGGCCGCGGCCACCAGGGCATGCCCGAACGGCGCGGGGATGGTGCGCTGACCGGGGTCGGCGAACGAGGCGATCATCGCCGACGTGCGCAGTGCGGTGCTCACAACAGTGCTCCCTCTTGATAACCGGCGGTCAGCTGCTCGCGGCAGACCTGCCATTCGTCGGCGTCGATGCGCATGAAATGCGCCTTCTCCCGGGTTTCCAACAGCGGGACACCCCGGCCGATCCTGGTATCACACAAGATCACCGACGGCCGGTCGGGCCCTACCGCATCGAAGGCCGCCAGCAGCGCGTCGACATCGTTGCCGTCGACACGTTGCACCTGCCAGCCGCAGGCCGCCCACTTGTCGGGCACCGGTTCGGTGCGCAGCACGCCGGCGGTGGGGCCGTCGGCCTGCAGCGCGTTGATGTCGACCATCCCGATCAGATTGCCCAGACCATGATGCGCGGCGCCCATGGCGGCCTCCCACGTCGAGCCCTCGTCGAGTTCACCGTCGGACAGGAAGTTGATCACCCGCGCCGGCGAACCCTGGTACCGGAGCCCGAGTGCCATGCCGACCGCGATGGTGAGCCCGTGGCCCAGCGAGCCGCCGGAGATCTCCATTCCCGGCGTGTAGCTGGCCATTCCGGACATCGGCAGCCGTGACCCGTCCGAACCGTAGGACTGCAGTTCGGCGGTATCGATGATGCCGGCCTCGGCGAGTGCCGCGTACAGGCCGATGGCGTAATGCCCGGTGGACAGCAGGAAGCGGTCCCGCCCCTCCCAGCCCGGATTGTCCGGGCGAAAACGCAATTGGTCGACATACACGGTGGCCAGCATGTCGGCGGCGCCGAGCGCCTGACCGACATAGCCCTGACCCTGTGCCTCACCCATGTCCAGCACGTGGTGGCGCATCCGGTAGGCGGCCGCACGTACCCGCTGCGCGCGCATCAGGCGGCCAGCGCGTGGTTGGTGGCGATCGCCCGATCGGCGGCGGCACGCTCGGCGGGACCCCAGGTCTCCCGGGTGACCAGCGCGGCACACAACCCGATCGCGGCATACGCCGAGAACAGCAGAGCCGGTCCCGCCCAGCCGAATCCCTCGAACAGCAGCGTGGTGATGAACGGCGTGAAACCGGAGACCATGGCCGAGATCTGGTAGGCCAGCGAGGCACCGGAGGCGCGGGTGTTGGCGGTGAACAGCTCGGGGAACCAGGCACCCTGCGCTCCGGCGAGGGCGTTCTGGCTCACGCCGTAGGCCACCACGAAGGTCGCGACGATGAGTGCGAACAGACCCGTGTTCACCAGCACGAACATCAGCACGCCGAACGGAATGCCGAACGCGCACACCCAGATGTACACCGGCCGACGCCCCACCTTGTCGGTCAGCCGGGCCCATGCCACGGTGGCCAGGATGCCCAGCGCGGCGGCGATGCACAGCGCGACAAGGGTTTCGGTGGCCGTGGCCAGCTTCGCACTCTTGAGGTACGAGATCATGTAGGTGATGGACACCGCGTACCCGGCCGTCTCCGCGACTCGTAGGCCGATGCCGCGCAAGATGTTCCGCCAATCGCTCTTGACCACCTCGACGATCGGTGCCCGGACGATGGCGCCCTTGTCCTTGACATCGGTGAACACCGGGGACTCGGGCACCCTGGCCCGGATGATCAGCCCGACCGCCACCAGCACGATGCTCGCCAGGAAGGGGACCCGCCACGCCCAGTCACCGCCGAGGTGCACGCTGACCAGGAAGACCAGATTGGCCAGCAGCAGACCAACCGGGAAACCGGCCTGCACGATGCCGGTGTAGCGCCCCTTCTCCTTCCACGGCGCGTGCTCGTAGCTCATCAGGATCGCGCCACCCCATTCGGCACCGAACGCCAGGCCCTGGATGATCCGCACGGTCACCAGCAATGCGGGCGCCAGCACGCCGACGGCGGCATAGGTCGGCAACAGTCCGATGGCGAAGGTGGCCAGACCCATGACGATCAGCGAGGCGACCAGGACTGGCTTGCGTCCGACCTTGTCGCCGAGATGTCCGCCGATGATGCCGCCGAGGGGCCGCGCCGCGAAGCCCACGCCGAGGGTGGCGAAAGCGGCCAGGGTGCCCGCCACCGGGCTGGAGTGGGGGAAGAAGGCGGTACCGAAGTAGAGCGCGGCCGCGGTACCGAAGCCGATGAAGTCATAGGTTTCGATGACGGCGCCGACGGCCGAACCGACCGCGACGCGCCTGGCGTCCTTGGTGCCGTGCACGGGACCCCGCATCTTCAGAGCGTCGTCGCTCATGAGTGCATCCTTTCAAATCCGGCTCTACCTGGACAGTCCGTTCACTGTCGACGGTCAACAGTGCGGTAGGACACCTAGTGTGATCGCGCCCACATCTAATGTCAACAGTCAACACAAACTTTTAGTCGCCAGTTGACTGTCAACAGTTGCCTGACCTACTGTGGTCACGGTCACAACCTCCGAGGAAAGGGGCCGCGGTGCCGACCACCCGCTTCGACGCGCGGCTGGGCTGCTCGACGATCAGCTTCCGGCACCAACCGCTGCCCGCCGCCCTGGACACCATCGCCGGCCTGGGATTCACCGAAATCGACCTCGGCGCGCTGCCCGGGGTGTGCGACCACGTGCCCTATGTGCTCGACGCCGCCGCCGTCACCGAGGTGGCAGCCACCGTCGCGGCCTCCGGCCTGACCGTGCGCTCCGTCAACGGCGACATCGGTGACCTCAACCGGCCGCTCAGCGCCGCCGGGCGCGCCGAGCGGGACCGGCATCTGGCCCTGCTCCTCGAGCTGACGGCGGCGACAGGCGCCACCGCCCTGGTGCTGCCGTGCGGGGCGCTACGGCACCAGCCGGTCGACACCCTGGACCGCGATCTCGATGCCGTCGCCGCCGAACTGGCGGCCGCCGCACGGGTGGCCGCGGCCCACGGTGTGGCGCTGTGGACCGAATCCCTGCACGTGCACCGGCTGTGCTGCACCCTCGAACGAGCGCAGCGACTCACCGACCGGCTGTCACCCCACGTCGGCATCGTCATGGATTTCAGCCACATCGTCGCCTCCGGCGCCGACCCGGTCCGATTCGTCACCCTGTTCGGGCCCCGGATCAGTCACGTCCACATCCGGGACGCGGTGCCCGGCAACATCAACCTGTCCGTCGGTCGCGGGCAGGTGGACTTCGACCGCGGGCTCAAGGCCCTCGCCGACCTCGGTTTCGCCGGCCACTTCTCGCTGGAGCTGGAAACCCGCGACGTCACCCACGACCAACGCCCGGCGGCCGCAGTCGCAGCGGGGCAACTGATTTCGCAACTGATATAGAAGGAGTCACCACCATGAGCGTGCAACTCACCGCCGTCGTCACCGGCGCCACCTCCGACAAGGGCATCGGCATGACCGTCGCGCAGCGCTATGCCCGCGAGGGCCGGGCCGTCGTGGTCCTCGACCTGGACGGTGAGCGCTCGGCGAAGGTTGCCGCCGACATCGGCAACCAGTTCGCCGTGCCGGCCTTCGGCCACGCCGTCGACGTCACCTCGGAGGAGTCCGTCACCGCCGCGTACCAGGCCGTCGCCGCCGAGGTGGCCGCCGGCAATCTGCCGGTGGTCGGGGCGCTGGCCAACATTGCAGGGATCACCTCCCCCACCCCCTTCCTGGAGACCACCCTGGACCTCTGGAACACCGTCATGGCCGTCAACGCCACCGGGACCTATTTGGTGACAAGGGCTTTCCTGCCCGACATGATCGACGCCGGCTGGGGCCGCATCGTCAACATGTCCTCGGTGTCGGCACAGCGCGGCGGCGGCGTCTTCGGCAAGGTGCCCTACTCCTCGGCGAAGGCCGCCATCCTCGGCTTCACCAAATCACTGGCCCGCGAGATCGCGCACACCGGCGTCACCGTCAACGCCGTCACCCCCGGCGCGGTGGACACCAACATCCGCGTCGGATCCACGGCCGAGCAAGAGGCCAAGCTGGCCGCCGACATCCCCGTGGGCCGCACCGCGACCACCGAAGAGGTGGCCGCCGTCATCACCTTCCTGTCCAGCCAGGACGCCAGCTACCTCACCGGCACCACCGTCGACATCAACGGCGGCAGTCACATTCACTGACAGGACGGGAGATGACGCGACTGTTGAACGATTCAGGCTGATCAACGGTTGCGGAACGCCTCCACCGCGGTGGGCAGCGTCGGGTACATCGGGGACTGGAAACCCGCGGCCCGTAGATCGTCGAGCAGGTCCTGTTTGACCCGCGCCATGGCGAACACGATGCCGCGCGCGGTCAGGTCGGCCCGCAATTGTTCCAACACGTCGACCGCGGTGAGGTCGGGATCCACGTTGGCCTCGGCGTTGTAGACGAACCACTCGACGGGAGCGCCGGCCTGGTCCACCGCGGCCATCGCCCGGGACCGGAAATCCTCGGCGTTGGCGAAGAACAGCGGTGCGTCGTAGCGGTACACCACCAGCCCGGGCACCGGTTCGGCGTCGGGATAGTCGTCCACATCGTGCATGCCGGGCAAGCCGGGCACGTACCCGAGCACGCTGTCATGCGGGCGGGCGATCCGGCGCAGCATGTCCAGCAGCGACAGCGCGATCGCCACCAGCACCCCGTAGAGCACGCCCAGACCCAGCACCGCCACGGTGGTCGCCACCGCGAGAATCAGCTCACTGCGCCGGAACCGGGCCAGCCGGCGGAACTCCCCGGTATCGACCAGCCGGACCGCGGCGTAGACCACCAGGGCGCCCAGGGCGGCGATGGGAAAGTGCTCCGGCAGGCCACGCCCGGCGATCATCACCACGATCACGGTGGCCAGCATCACCAGGGAGTACAGCTGGGTGCGGCTGCCGACGGTATCCCCCAGCGCGGTGCGGCTGCCGCTGGAACTGACCGGAAAGCCTTGGCTCAGGCCGGCACTCAGGTTACAGACGCCCAGCGCCCGCAGCTCGGCGTTGGCATCGATGGACTCACCCTTGCGGGCGGCGAAAACCCGTGCCGTCAGGGCGTTGTCGGAAAACGCCACCACCGCGATACCGCAGGCCGGCACCAGCAGCGTCGCGAGGTCGGACACCGACACATCCGGCAGACCGGGCACCGCGAAACCCGCCGGGATGGCGCCGACCACGCGGATCCCGTACTCGGGCAAGCCAAGCGCCCACGCCACCGCGGTGGCCAGCAACACCGCCACCAGGGGGCCGGGGAACCGCGGGGACAGCCGGTACATGACCACCAGCAGGGCCAGCACGGCGGTCGCGAGGGCCAGCGTGGGCCAATGCACGCCGCCCAGTCCGACCGCGAAAGACCGTATCTGGTCCACGAATTCGTCGCCGTGCACCTGCACCCCGGTGACCTTGCCCAGCTGGCCGCCGATCATGATGACGGCGACACCGGTCATGTACCCGACCAGGACGGGCCGCGACAGCAGGTCGGCCAGGAAGCCCAGCCGGCACCATCCCGCGATCAGGCAGAGCGCGCCCACCAGCAGCGCCAAGCCGGCCGCCAGGGCGGCGTAGCGGGCGGCGTCGGTGATCGCCAGCGGGGCCAGCGCGGTGGCGGTCATCAGCGCCGTGGTGGATTCCGGCCCCACCGACAACTGGCGCGAGGATCCCAGCACCGCGTATACCGCCAGCGGCAGCAGCGAGGCCCACAGCCCGGCAACGGGTGGCAGCCCGGCCACCGTGGCATAGGCCATCACCTGGGGCACCAGGTACGCGGCGACGGTGACACCGGCGAGCACGTCACCGCGCAGCCACTCCCCCTGATACTGTGCGCGGCGCCCGCTCATGGTGTGTAGTCAACTACGTGAGCACACTGCGTTGGAAGTACGTCGAGTCCCGCAACGACGGTCAGTTCGTCGTCGCCCCCGATGAGAGGCTGAGCTGGCCGCGGACCATCGGCATCGGCGCCCAGCATGTGGTGGCGATGTTCGGTGCCACCTTCCTGGTGCCGGTGCTGACCGGTTTCCCGCCCGCCACCACCCTGCTGTTCTCCGGGGTGGGCACCATCGCCTTCCTGCTCATCACCGGCAACCGGCTGCCCAGCTATCTGGGTTCCAGCTTCTCGGTGATCGCGCCCGTCACCGCGGCCGTCGCCGCCCATGGAACCGGCAGCGCGCTGGGCGGTTTGGTGGCGGTGGGTCTGCTGCTCATCGTGATCGGCGTGGTCGTGCACGTGGTCGGCACGCACTGGATCGACGTGTCCCTGCCGCCGGTGGTGACCGGTGCCATCGTCGCGCTGATCGGTTTCAACCTGGCGCCGGCCGCCAAGAACAACTTCGAGAAGGGCCCACTGGTCGGCATCGTCACGCTGGTGCTGTTGGTCGGCACGCTTGCGTTCTTCAAGGGGCTGGTCGGGCGGCTGGCGATCTTCCTGGCGGTGGTGATCGGCTATCTGCTGGCGCTGGCGCTCGGCGAGGTGGACACCGCGGCGATCGCGGCGGCGCCCTGGATCGGGCTACCGCAGTTCCAGACGCCCTCGTTCGACGTGTCGGTGCTGCCGCTGTTCCTGCCCGCGGTGATCGCGCTGGTCGCCGAGAACATCGGGCACGTCAAGTCGGTCGGCCAGATGACCGGTACGGACCTGGATCCGGTGCTGGGCCGCGCGCTGGCCGCCGACGGGGTGGCCACCGTGCTGGCCGGTGCCGGCGGCGGATCGGCCACCACCACCTACGCCGAGAACATCGGCGTGATGGCGGCGACGCGGATCTATTCGACCGCCGCGTACTGGGTGGCCGCCGCGGTGGCGATCGTATTGTCGTTGTGCCCCAAGGTCGGTGCCACCATCTCGGCCATCCCGCCCGGTGTGCTGGGCGGCGCGACGATCGTGCTCTACGGCCTGGTCGGGGTGCTGGGTATCCGGATCTGGCTGACCAACCACGTGGACTTCTCGCTGCCGGTGAACCAGATGACCGCGGCCATCCCGCTGATCATCGGGATCGCCGACTTCACCTGGCAGATCGGCTCATTGACGTTCACCGGCATCGCGCTGGGCGCCATCGCGGCGCTGGTGGTGTACCACGGGATGCGACTGCTGGGCGCGCCCAGCCGCCGCGAATCTAGTGAGCCAGTGCATTGACGATCCGGGAGAACACCGCCGGCAGCGCCGCCGAGGCCGGGGTGACGCCGGTGCGGATCGGCCCGATGGCGGTGGCCTGCAACAGGGCCGCCGTCAGAAACCGGTAGCGCCGGGTCAGCGCCCGCCATCGACGGTCGTAGTCGGCGGTGCTGCCGGTGACCAGGCAGTCGACCAGGAGTTCGGCCGCGCCGAACGCCAGCCCCATCCCCTCGCCGGTCAGCGCGTCGACGTACCCCGCGGCGTCACCGACCAGCAGCACCCGCCCGGCGGTGCGGTGCCGGACCCGTTGGCGCAGCGGTCCGGCCGCCCGGTCCTGGCCGTGCGGCAGTCCGCCGATCCGGTCCGCCAGGGCGGGGAACTGGCGCAGGTGTTCGTCGAATCCGCCACGGGTCGACTTCAGGATGGCGACGCCGACGCAGTCCGGGCTCACCGGGGTCACATAGGCTTCCGCAGCTTGTGCTGTATTGCCCTCCTCGGCTCCCCGTCCCCAGTACACCTCGACGCAATCCGACCACGGCGCGATCTGCACGTGCCGCCGGATTCCCCACCTGCGCCTGGATGCCTCGCCCGCCGACAATCCCATCGCCCGCCGGATCGGTGAATGCAGGCCGTCGGCGGCGGCCAGGTAGCGGGCGCGGAAGCCGGCCGCCGAGACCGATTCGGCGTCCTGGGTGACGGTCCCGACGTCACCGTGCACCACCCGCACCCCGGCCGCGGCCGCCGCGTCGGCCAATCCGGCATGCAGCACCGTCCGGCGCACGCCGCGGCCGGGGCCGTGCCGGAACCGTGCCTCGGCGGTGCGCTTGCCGTCCAGATAGCGGATGCCGTAGAACGGTTCGCCCTGCGGCTCGACCCCGATGCGCCGCAGGTGTGCCAGCGAATGCGGCATCAGGCCTTCCCCGCACGCCTTGTCGATCGGGCCGCGGCGGTGTTCGACCACCACCACCTCCAGACCCGCCCGGGCGGCGTGCACCGCCGTGGCCAGCCCGGCCGGCCCGCCGCCCGCAACGAGCAGATCGATCACGACAAGCTCTGCAACGCCGCGTTCTCGACGCGGATCCTGGTGCGCAGCAACGCCGCATTGGCGGCCGAGAAGATCAGCGCGGTGACCCAGGCGCCGCCGACCAACGGCAGTGCCGCCCCTTCGAGCACCACCGCCACATAGTTCGGGTGCGGGATGACGCGGTACGGGCCGCCGGTCACCCGCGCGGCACCCGGCACCACCACCACCCTGGTGTTCCACTGTTTGCCCAGCGTGGTGATGCACCACCAGCGCAACGCCTGGGCGACCACCACCACCCAGAACGCCGGCCACACCCAGCGTCTGCGTGCCCGCGCCTCGGCGACCGCACCGACCAGCAGCCCGGTGTGCAGGGCCACCATCACGGGGTAGTGCCCGGCACCGAACTCCTTGCCGCCGTGGGCTTTGCTCCACTCCAGGTTGCGGTTGGACACCACCAGCTCGGCCACCCGCTCGACGGCCACCAGCAGGATCAGCGTGAGAAAACCTCGCATGGCGATCAGCGCCACCGCAGCAGGACGAGTTCGGAGCAGAAGCCCGGCCCCATGGCCATCAGGACACCGGGGGTACCGGCGGGCGGGCGTTTGCGGATGGTGTCGCGCAGCACGTGCAGCACCGATGACGACGACAGATTGCCGACCTCGGCCAGTGACTGCCAGGTCAGGTCGAGCGCGTCCGAGGGCAGGCCGAGGGTGTCGATGATGGCCTCGATCACCTTGGGGCCGCCCGGATGGCTCACCCAGGTGCTCACGTCGTCCACGGTGAGGTCATGGGCGGCAAGGAAACCCGTCACATCGTCACCGAGGTAACGGCCGACGAAGGCGGGCACTTCGGCGCTGAGCACGATCTCGAAACCCTTGGTGCCGATATCCCAGCCCATCGCGTGCAACGAGTCCGGGTACAGGTGGCTGGTCGAGTCCAGCACATCGGGTCCGGTCGGGTCGAGCCGCTCCGCGCGGTCCCGACCGACGGCGACCACGGCGGAAGCGCCGTCCCCGAACAGGGCCCCGGCCACCAGGGTCGGCATCGACGGGTTGTGTTTGCTGGTAAGCGAACACAGCTCCACCGACACCAGCACCGCCACCTTGTCCGGCGCGCCGCGCAGGTAGTCGTGCAGCCGCGCGATGCCCGCGGCACCGGCCACGCAACCCAGCCCGAAGATCGGCAGCCGCCGCACATCGGGGCGCAGGCCCAGCCGGCCGGCGATCCTGGCGTCCAGGGAGGGGACCACCGCCCCGGTGACGGTGGTGGTGATGATCAGGTCGACGTCCTCGGGCCGCAGGCCCGCCTCGTCCAGGGCGCCGGACAGCGCGGCGCACCCGAGATCCGTTGCATGCTCGATGAACAGGTTGTTGGTCTCGCCGAAATCGGTGAGCCGGGCATACTCCTCGATCGGCCGGACCAGATACCTGCTCTGGACCTTGGCACTCTTGTGCAGCGCCCGGACCACCGGCTCGTGCTCCCGGTAGCCGGGCAGGGCCAGCAGCGTCTCGGTGACCTCGTCCTGGGTGTAGCGGTGCGGCGGAAGGACGCCGTGAACTCCGGCGATGGTGCTGTGATTCGACACTTCGGCGACATTAATTCCCATACCCTTGCCACGGGGCGCTACGTCCCGCGGTTCACCGCGGCGCCGGAATCAGATTGTGCCGTCGGTCACTTCGTCGAACTCGACATGCGCGCGGATGCGACCGGTGTCGTCGGTCCAGCCCTTGGATCGTGCGTAACCGATCATCGCGGCCAGGTTCTGCTGCCACTGCGCGTCGCCGCCGCGGCCCGCCAATTCGGTGAGATCACCGGGATCCACCCAGGAGTGTTTTGCCGTCACCACCACCACCTTGAACGCGGTGAAATCCTCTGGCTCACATAGCTGCACGTGCGGCGGGGTGACGCGGGTGTCGATGCGCAGGTACACGACCCTCCTCAGGGTTTGCGGTGCGGCACCCCGTTGGGGCCGTCGGTGGATTGAGCGTAGGTGCCGACGGCGAACGCGATGGCCGGTCCCGTGATCGACAGCGCGCGCCGGTCCACATTGCCGATGCCGTCGCCGGGACCGCCGGCGTTGGGGTCGAACGGCACACCGGCCTTGCCGCCCCACAGCCGGGCCTGCACCGCTGTCTTCTTCTGCTGCGCCCCGGTGGTGACGCCGCCCGCGGGAATCCCGGCCGTCAGGAACGCGCCGTAGTCGGTCAACCGGTCCAACGGCATGTCGGCCGGGCGGACACCGGCCAGATTCAGGTAGCCGGCCAGCGTGCGCTCGATGCCCGCCGAACCGTCGGGCACCGCGGGAATGTCGGGGTTGGCCGGACCGGACTGGTCGCCGTCGAAGGTGAAGTAGCCGGCGTTGGGCGAGCCGAGCGTATCGGCGTCCAGGTACAGCGCGATCTGGGCGCGTTGCCCGGCGTCCAGACCGGCCAGGTATTTGCTTGCCGCGCCGAGATTCTCGGATCCCCAGAAGCTGAACCGGACCGCGTTGGCGATGGCCGGCCGAGAGCCCAGCGCCGTCGCGGTGGCCAGCAGCGCCGCCACGCCGGTGCCGTTGTCGTTCATCCCCGGACTGTTCGGGGCGCTGTCCAGCTGCGCCCCGGCGGCGATCACCTTGCCGGCGTCGCCGGTGTGCGTCTGGGCGATGACGCTGCGCGAGCGCGCCAGCGTGGCCTTGCCGTCCAGGGTCAGGCGCACGGGTGCGTTGGTGCGCCGCAGCGCGGCGTCCGCGGTGCGGTCGATGATCGCGACCGGAACCTTGAGCTGCTGGTAGTACCCCGGCGGGAACAGGCCGGGCACGCCGTCGGTGGCCACCACCAGCAGCCCGGCAGCACCGGCGGCCACCGCAGCGTCCTGTTTGTCGACGACCGAGCAACCGAGGGCGTCGACGATCACCAACGCCCCTCGGACGCTAGGGCCACCGCGGTAGTCGGCCGCCGTGCAGCCCGCCGGTTTGGCCGGCCGGACGCTCACCGCGGTGAGCCCACCCGCCGGGGTGGGTACCAGCGGCGAGCCCTGGTCGACGGGATACCGCCTGCCGGCCACCTCCAGCGTGGGTGCGCCGGGGTCACCGGCGTCCAGCCACTCGAACTCCGGGGTCTGGACGTCGAAACCGTTGTCCCGCAAGACACCGGCTACGTAGTCCACGGCGGCGTCGAAACCCGGTGTGCCCGGTTGGCGGCCTCCGATCTCGTTGAGCTTGTTCAGATGGGTGTACATCGCGTCGGCGGTCACCCGGTCCGCGAGATCGCGGGCCGTCACCGGCGCGGGCGTGGCGGCCGGCGAGCAGGCGGCCAGCGCCGCGGCGGTGCAAGCGACCGCGAGCAGCCGCCTCATGAGCCGGACAGGGGGTGCCGGGTGCGGTCGTCGCGGACCGGAACCCCGTTGCGGCCCCGCTGATCCTGGGCGTACAGCCCGACCGTGTAGGCGACGCCCTTGCCCTGGATGTCCAGCGAGGTGCGGTCGACATGGTCGAGCGTGTCGGTGGCCTTGTGATAGTTCGGGTCGAACGGCTGGTTCGCCTTGCCGCCCCAGAGTCGCGCCTCTTCCTCGGTCATGTCCTCGTCCGCGCCGGAGAACAGCCCGCCGGACGGGATCCCGGCCTTGGTGAAGCCGTCATAGTCGGAGCGGCCGTCGAATGAGGTGTCGCGGGCGGGTTTTCCCGCCGCGTCCAGGTAGGCCACCAGGGTGCGTTCGATGCCTGCCGAGCCCTCCGGCACCCTGGGCACGCTGCCGTCCTTGGCCGGTGGCAGCGACTGGTCACCGTCGTAGGTGAAGTAGGCGGGGTTGGGCGACCCGAGCATGTCGAAATTCAGATACAGCGCAATGTCTTTGAGCTGGTCCACCCCGAGCGTGGAGACATAGTTGTCGGAACCGAGCAGGCCCAGTTCCTCGGCACCCCAGAAGCCGAACCGCACGGCATTGCGCACATCGGGTGAACTACCCATCTGCAGCGCTGTTTCCAGCACGGCGGCCACCCCCGAGCCGTTGTCGTTGATCCCCGGGCCTTCGGGAACGCTGTCCAGGTGGGCACCGACCATCACCACGTCTGCGGCGGAGCCGGTCTTGGTCTGCGCGATGACATTGCGGGTGCGGTCGACGTTGACACCGGCCTTCATGGTCAGGGTCACCGGTCCGGGTGCGGCGCGCAGCCGGGCGCCCTCCGCCTTGGTCACACTCACGACGGGGATCTGCACGTCGGTGTCTTCGCCGAGGGTGCCACCGAATTCGTCACCGTCGACGTTGTTGGCGACAATCAGCGCCACCGCCCCGCGTTTGGCGGCGTTGGCCTGTTTGTCACCGAACGGACAGGTGCCGCGGTCGACCAGCACCACCGCACCGCGGACCGGCAGGCCGTCGTAGTCGGATTCGGCGCAGCCCGGGCTGTCGTCGGCACGCGCGGCGACCAGCGGCCCGCGCACCCCGCCGTCGGGGGTGCCGATGGTGTAGTTCAGCGGCTTGGCAGGCACCCGCGCGCCGGACACGGTGAGCACCGGTTCTTCGGCGAACGGCAGGCGCACCTCGAACTCGGGGGTCTGCACATCGAACCCCTTGTCCCGCAGCGTGTTCGCGACATAGTCGACACTGGCCTGGTATCCGGGGGTGCCCATCGCCCTGGTGCCGTCGTTGGCGTCGGCGATCTGCTGCAGCTTGGTCAGGTGGGCCATCATCGCGTCGGCGGTGACCCGGTCCCGGAGGGTTCCCGCGTACTCCGATGCGGGTGTTTCCGGGGTGGCCGGTGCCGGCGGGGCGGGCTGCTGGTGGCCGCAGCCGACGAGCACCGACGCGACGACCGTGAACAGGGCCGCCTGTGATCTGAGCCGCATAGGACCCCACGGTAGCGGACACCGTTCAGGCATCCCGGCGAGTCACCAGCACGGCGGCCACGGCGAACACCGCCGCCGCGACGGCGGCGAAGTACAGCGCCGAACCCGCCGGCCCCCACCACATGGTGAAACTCTGGATCCAGGTGACACCGGTGAACGCGTTGGCGTTGGTGAACGGCAGCAGCGGGCCGATGCGGGAACCCAGCTGCGGGCTCACCCCGACCAGCGGCTCCACCACGAACGGCAACAGCAGCAGCACCGCCACGGCGGCGGCGCTGTGCCGCACCACCGCGCCCAGCCCGACGGCCAGCACCGCCCCCAGCGCCGCGTACAGCGTCACCGCGCCCACCGTCGGCCACCCCGGCGCGCCGGTGGCCAGCAGGAAGGATCCGAGGGTGGCCACGGCACTCACCACCGCGGAGAATGCCGCGGCGACAAGCGCTTTGGCGGCCAGCACGCGCACCCGGTTGGGGGTGCCGAGGAAGGTGGTGCGGATCATCGCGGTGCGGTATTCGCCGGTGACGGTCAGCGCCGAGAGCACCATGAGCACCGGCACGCCGAACATGGCGGCCCCGAGTTCGGGCTGCCGCGGGATGGCGGTGGCCAGGCCGAGGCTGAGCGCCACGGCGGCCAGCGCCGACCACAGCGGCGACGGGGTGCTGCGGAGTTTGAGGTATTCGCTGGTGATGGTCATCGGCCGGCCCGGTAGTCGGTGCTGTCATCGGTCAGGTTCAGGTACGCCTCCTCCAGCGAGGTGCGCACCGCCGTCAGCTCGTGCAAGGTGATGCCGTGCCGGGCGGCCAGGTCACCGACCCGCTCGGTGGTCGCCGCGGCCACCCGCAACCCGGCGCCGTCGCCGGTCACCGACAGCCCCTCGGCGGTCAACACCCCGGTCAGCCGGTCGGCCTGCGGACTGCGGACCAGAACATCGGCCGACGACGCCAGGAATTCGTCCATGGAGGTGGCCGCGACCAGGCGGCCGCGGCCGATCACCACCAACCGGTCCGCGGTGTTGGCCATCTCGGCGAGCAGGTGGCTGGACACGAACACGGTGCGCCCCTCGGCGGCCAGCGTCCGCATCAAGGTGCGCACCCACCGGATGCCCTCGGGGTCCAGCCCGTTGACCGGCTCGTCGAACAGCAGCACCTGCGGATCGCCCAGCAGCGCCGTCGCGATGCCCAACCGCTGGCTCATGCCCAGCGAGAACGTCCCGGCCCGCTTGTCGGCGGCCTCGGTGAGTCCGACGGTGTCGAGCACCTCGTCCACCCGGTCGGCGCGGATCCGGTTACTGGCCGCGATCCAGCGCAGGTGCGCGCGGGCCGACCGGTTCGGGTGCACCTGCCGGGCATCCAGCAGCGCGCCGACGGTGCGCAGCGGATGGGTGAGTTCGTGGTAGCGCTTGCCGAGCACGGTCACGGTGCCCGCCGTCGGCCGGTCCAGCCCGACGATCATCCGCATGGTGGTCGACTTACCCGCGCCGTTCGGGCCGAGAAACCCTGTGACCACCCCGGATTCGACGGTGCAGGTCAGGTCGTCGACGGCGGTGGTGCGCCCGAAGCGTTTGGTCAGGCCGGTCAGTTCGATCACAGTGCCGCGACCACCAGTTCGGCCACCGCTCGCATGCCCGCGGCGTTGGGGTGCAGCGGGGCCGCCCCGCGGCCGGGTACCGGAATGATCAGCCAACTGGGCTTGGTGGTCCAGGGTTCCCGGGACCACGGGTGGTGGTCTCGGCTGGCCGCGCCGGCGCGCACCACCTCGCACCCGGTGGCGGCGGCCGCGTCGGCGGTGGCGGCTTCCAGGCCGGCGGCGACCCGGTGGCCCAGGGCGAACAGGTCCGCCGGTATCGGCGGCGGGGTGCCCGACGGGGGCAGCAGCGTCAGGTAGTCGACGAACACCACGCGGGCGTGCGGTGCCCGGTCCCGGACGGCCGCACCCACCCGCACCAGCGTGTCGCGCACGGTCGCCAGGGCCGCGTCGCGGGCCGCCGGGTCGAACAGGTCTTTCGCCGGTGCGATCCGGCGCAGTGGCGCGGGCAGTGCCGCCAGGGTGAGCAGCGGAACGTATCCCACGTCGTTGCCGCCGATGGTGATGGTCACCAGCTCCTCGGATCCGTCCAGCGCCTCGAGCTGCGGAGGTGTCTTGTGCTGGTGGTCGGTCAGGATGTGCGCGCAGGTGGCACCCGAGTAGGTGACATCCACCAGATCCAGTCCGAGCCGCGCGGCGGTCAGGTGCGGGTAGTTGCGCGCCGAGCGCATCGCAGGCCACGGTGACCCGGCCGCCCGTGGTGTGATACCCGGACCCGCGGCCATCGAACTGCCCAGCGCGACATACCGTTTCACGGGACGGCGGGGCTCGACGCCTGCGCCCAGAAACGTTTCGGGATCCGGCCGGCGCGGCGGGCCAGGTGACCGGCGGTGACCGCCGAGGCCATCGCCGCGGCCATCACCGGCGGGTCGGCAGCCCGGGTGACGGCGGTGGCCAGCAGCACGGCGTCGCAGCCGAGTTCCATGGCGAGCGCGGCATCGCTGGCGGTGCCGATACCGGCGTCCAGGATCACCGGAACCCCGGCCCGGTCCACGATCATCTCGATGTGGTGCGGGTTGGCGATGCCCAGCCCGGTGCCGATCGGCGAGCCCAGCGGCATGACTGCCGCGCAGCCGGTGTCCTCCAGCCGGCGGGCCAGCACCGGGTCGTCGTTGGTGTAGGGCAGCACGACGAAGCCGTCGTCGACGAGTTGTTCTGCGGCCCTGACCAATTCGATCGCATCCGGTAGCAGGGTGCGCTCGTCGGCGATGACCTCGAGTTTCACCCATTCGGTGCCGAGCGCCTCGCGGGCCAGCTGCGCGGTCAGCACGGCCTCGGCGGCGCCGCGGCAGCCCGCGGTGTTGGGCAGCGGGGTGATGCCCAGCCGGCTGAGCAGATCCAGCACCCCCGTGCCGGTTTCGGCGTCGACGCGGCGCATCGCCACCGTGGTGAGCTCGGTACCGGAGGCGATCAGCGCCTCCTCCAGGACGGCGAGGTTGGCCGCGCCACCGGTGCCCATGATCAGCCGGGAACCGAACTCCCGGCCGGCGATGGTCAGCTTGCCCTCCGAATCAGCCACCCTGCACCGCCGTCACGACCTCCACCCGGGCGCCGTCGTTGAGCACGGTGTCCCACGCCGAGCGCGGCAGCACCTCCCAGTCGACCGCGACGGCGATCCCCTTCTCCGGAAAACCCAAGTCGCTCACCAGCTCTCCGACGGTGATCGCGTCCCGCACATCGGCTTCCTCGCCGTTGACCAGCAATATCATCGTGCTCCTAACCCTGTGCCAATTCGGCGGCGATCCGCTCGGCAGTCCACGGCGCCAGCAGGAATCCGTTGCGCCCGTGGCCGGTGGCCACCAGCGTGCGTTCGTCGAGTCTGCCGACGATCGGTAGCCCGTCGGGGGTCATCGGCCGCAATCCGGCGGCGCACTCGGCCAGTTCGTACTCCCCCAGCGCCGGCAGCACGGCGCACGCGTCGTCGAGCAGGTCGCGCACGCCGGTGACCACCGGTGCGGTGTCCCGGCCGTGCTCGTACTGGGTGGCGCCGACCACCACGCCGTCCGGGCGCGGCACCAGGTACACCTGCCTGCCGTGCACCCTGGCCCGAATGACCCTGTCCGGCATGGGCATACAGCCCTTACGCCAGCGCAGCCGCAGCACCTCCCCCTTCACCGGGCGCACCTGCAGGCCCGGCCACAGCGCCGGCGCGTCGATACCGTTGGCGATCACCCGCAACCCGGGCACCTCGGCCAGGTCGGTGACCGGTGGCGCCCACTGCACGCCGAGCGCGGTGCACGCCTCTTCCAGCGCCCGCACCAGCCGGCGGTTGTCCACCGCCAGCTCGGTCTCGGCCACGAACCCGTGCCGGATGCCCTGGGCCAGCAGCGGCTCGATATCGCGGGCCGCCGTCGTCGGGCGGACCGGCTGTCCCTGCACCGACAGCCACTCGGCGACGGTGCGCAGGTCGGCGACATCGGCCCGGTCCACCGCCACCACCAGCGATTCCCGGGCGGTGACCACCTCGCCGGGCAGCCCGTCCAGGAAGCCGGTGTGCCACAGCTTGAGCGATTCCAGCCCCAGTGCCAACTGGGCGTCCTCACCCGGCCAGCCCTCGCTGTGCGGGGCGAGCATCCCGCCGGCCACCCACGACGCCCCGCGGGCATCGGTGCGGTGCACCCGGACCGACCAGCCGTCCTGCGCGGCGCGGCGCGCGACCGACAGGCCGATGACGCCGCCGCCGATCACGGCCAGTGCACGCTCAGACATTCCCTCTCCCTTCGCCGGCATGACCCGGATCAGGTGCAACGGTCAGGGCCGGTGATTGGCCCACTCTCAGCCCCGGTCCCGGGACTCCCGCGTCGGGTGTCCAGGGTACTCGGCCCGCCCGATAACCTCGGCGCTGTGGATGCACGCGCCCGCCTCGCCGATGCCAGGCTGTACCTCTGCACCGACGCCCGGCTGGCGCGCGGTGACCTCGCCGAGTTCGCCGACGCGGCGCTGGCCGGTGGGGTGGACATCATCCAGCTGCGCGACAAGGGTTTGGAGGCCCGGCAGGAACTCGCCGCGCTGGAGATCCTGGCCGACGCCGCCCGCCGGCACGGCGCCCTGCTGGCGGTCAACGACCGCGCCGACGTCGCGCGCGCCGCGGGGTCGGACGTGCTGCACCTCGGGCAGGACGATCTGCCGCTGGAGGTGGCCCGCTCGATCATCGGCCCCGAACCGCTGATCGGCCGCTCCACGCACGACGAGCAGCAGGTGGCCGCCGCGCTCGCCGAACCGGTCGACTATTTCTGCACCGGGCCGTGCTGGCCGACCCCGACCAAACCGGGCCGCCCGGCACCGGGGCTGGACCTGGTCCGGCACACCGCCGCGCTGGCACCGGCCAAGCCGTGGTTCGCCATCGGCGGGATCGACGCCGACCGGCTGCCCGAGGTGCTGGCCGCCGGGGCGCGCCGGATCGTGGTGGTGCGTGCCATCACCGACGCCGACGACCCGCGGGCCGCCGCGCGTCACCTCAAGGACGCGCTCACGGCCTGAGCAGCGGGATGCCGGCGGCGAGGCTGCGCAGCCGGTCCCAGCTGGCCGCGAACCCGGGGTGCAGCGGCAGGTCGGCGACCTCGTCCTCGATCACCCAGCGCAGCTCGGAGCTCTCCCGGTTGGGCGTGGTGATCAGCAGTTCGGAGGCGTCGGCGATGACGGTGGTGTACGACCAGCCGGGCACCTGATGGGTGACCACCGCGACGCGCACCGTCATCATCGCGGGCTCCAGGCCGGCCTCCTCGTGGGCCTCCCGGACCGCGGCCTCCTCGACCGACTCGTGGCTGTCGCGGGCGCCACCGGGCAAACCCCAGGTGCCGCCCTGATGACTCCACGGGGCGCGGTGCTGCAGCAGCACCGCCGCGACCCCGCCGGGAGCCGGCGCGCGCAGCAGCAATCCGGCCGCGCCGTGGCGGCCCCAGTAGTGCGCACCGCCGTCGGACATCACCCACCCGTCACCGTCGCCACGCACAGGTTCAGGATAAGGGGCCACGAATTCCCACACGTCACTCCAATCTCTCTTAGACTTTCATTAATCGCACACCGATCACGTTGTGAGGGAGGTCCGCGCACCCGTGACCGTGGAGTTGGCGCACCCGTCGACCGAACCGCTGGCGTCACGGTCGCCGGCCGTCGGGGGGCATCCGCGGTGGTGGTTCCTGTGGACCACGCCGGGCCGCATCCTGACGATCGGCGTCGTGCTGTGCGCGCTGGTCATCGCGTGCGCGTTCGCCACCTCGCGGACGGTCAACGACCGCCAGCAAGCGCTGACCACGGTGCTCGACCACACCGAACCGCTGGCGTTCGCGGCCGGCCAGCTCTACACCACCCTGTCGGTGGCCGACGCGGCCGCCGCGACGGCGTTCATCGCCGGCGCCGAACCCACCGATGTCCGGCAGCGCTACGAGCAGGCCATCACCGATGCCGCAGTGGCCGTGACGCGGGCATCCAGCGGGCTGACCGACGAGCCGATGATCCAGCTGCTCGGCCGGGTCAACGCCGAGCTGGCGGTCTACACCGGCCTGGTGGAAACGGCCAGGACCAACAACCGGGCCGGGAATCCGGTCGGTTCGTCCTATCTGTCCGAGGCCTCGGCGCTGATGCAGACCCAGATCCTGCCCGACGCCCAGCGGCTGTACGAGGCCACCTCGGCCCGCGTCGACGCCGAGACCGCCGCCTCGGCCCGGATCCCGGCCTCGGTCATCATCGTGGTGCTGGCGACCATCCTGTTCGGGTTGTTCGCCAACCGCTGGCTGACCCGGCGGACCCGGCGGCGGATCAACGTCGGTTTCGTCGCGGGCGGACTGGCGGTGCTGATTATGGTGGTCTGGGTGGGTACCGCACTGGTCATCTCGACCGCCGACAGTCGCAGCGCGAAAAATACTGCGGCGCAGTCGCTCAAGACGGTCACCACGATGGCGATCACGGCGCAGCAGGCCCGCGCCGACGAGACGCTGGCCCTGGTCCGGCGCGGCGACGAGGACATCCGCAAGCAGTCCTATTATCAGCGCATCGACGCCATGCAGCAGCAGCTGTCGATCTATCTGGCCAGCGATGCCAAGAACAAGGGCGAACTCGCCGACGCCGAACAGCTGCTGCGGCGGTGGCGCGCCGCCGACGACCGGATCAACGCCTACATCGCCGTCGGCGACTACCAGGCCGCCACCCAGGTGGCGCTGGGGACCGGCGAGGACGACTCCACCCCGGCCTTCGGCAAGCTGGACGCCGCGCTGACCAAGGGCATCGAGGACAGCCGCAACCAACTGCGCACCGATATCGTCAACGCCCGCCGGGTGCTGTCGGGGGCGACGTTCGGCGCCGCCGCGCTGAGCGTGCTCGCCGCCGTCGCGGTGACACTGGGTCTGTGGCCCCGGCTGAGTGAGTACCGGTGATGAGCGCTCGCGCGAAGAACAGAACAGGTGTGCTGAGGGCTCGCGCGAAGTCCCGGGTGTTCGCTCTGGTGGCGGCGGCCGCCGTGCTGGCCGGCTGCGAGCAGGCCGCGCCCGCCGCGCCGCTGCCCGAGGTCACGCTGGCCCCGCCGACCCCGGCCGGCATGCAGCAATTGGCGCCCGACCCGTCGCCCGAAGCGCCGGCGACCAACGAACACTGTGACCGCACCGCCAGCCTGCGCCCGTTCCCGGACCGCAGGCAGGCCGAGGAGGCCGTCGAGAAGATCCGCAACCGCGGCAGGCTGATCGTCGGGCTGGACATCGGCTCCAACCTGTTCTCGTTCCGCGATCCCATCACGGGGACCATCACCGGGTTCGACGTCGACATCGCCGGTGAGGTCGCCCGCGACATCTTCGGCACCCCCTCGCAGGTGGAGTACCGCATCCTGTCCTCGGCGGACCGGCTCACCGCGCTGCAGAACGACCAGGTGGACATCGTGGTCAAGACCATGAGCATCACCTGTGCGCGCAAGGAGTTGGTGGCGTTCTCCACCGAGTACCTGTCGGCCAACCAGCGCATCCTGGCGCCGCGGGATTCCCGGATCCGGCAGGCCGCCGATCTGGGCGGCAAGCGGGTGTGCGCGGCGACCGGCACCACCTCGCTGGACCGGGTGAAGCAGATCGTCCCGCCGCCGGTCATCCTGGAGACGGTGACCTGGGCGGACTGCCTGGTGGCGCTGCAGCAGCGGCAGGTCGACGCGGTCAGCACCGACGACACCATCCTGGCCGGACTGGTCAGCCAGGACCCGTACCTGCACATCGTCGGCCCGAGCATGGCCGAGGAGCCGTACGGCATCGGGATCAACAAGGACAATCCCGGCCTGGTCCGCTTCGTCAACGGCACGCTGGACCGGATCCGCCGGGACGGGACGTGGAACACGTTGTACCGCAAGTGGTTGACCGTTCTGGGCCCGACGCCCGCACCGCCGGTCGCAAGGTACGTGGACTGATGAGCGATCCGGAGATGGACGATCCGGGCACCCGGCCGGCCAGCCTGGCCGACCTGGAGGAGTTCGAGGATTTCGACGACGAGTCCGCGGCGACGGTCCGGCCGATGGCCACCCAGGCCGTCTACCGCCCGGATTTCGGGGACACCAGCCGGACGTCGCGGGCCTCGGCCGGCTCGGCCACCACCGAGCCCAACGAGCGGATGACGACGGTGACCCGGCCGCGGTCGCCGACCCGGCGCCTCGGCGGCGGTCTCGTCGAGATTCCCCGGGTGACCGAACGCAACCCGCTCGCGGCGTTGATGACCAATCCCGTGGTGGCCGAGTCGAAGCGGTTCTGCTGGAACTGCGGGAAGCCGGTGGGCCGGGCCTCCAAGGACGGGCCGGCCCGCTCCGAAGGGGTCTGCCCGTACTGCGGCAGCGCGTATTCCTTTCTGCCGCAACTCAGCCCGGGCGACATGGTGGTGGACCAGTACCTGATCAAGGGCTGCATCGCGCACGGCGGCCTGGGCTGGGTGTATCTGGCCTTCGACACCAACGTGAACTACCGCCCGGTGGTACTCAAGGGCCTGGTGCATTCCGGCGATGCCGAGGCGCAGGCCACCGCGATGGCCGAACGCCAGTTCCTGGCCGAGGTCACCCACCCCGCCATCGTGAAGATCTTCAACTTCGTCGAACACGACGACAAGCACGGCGACCCGGTCGGCTACATCGTCATGGAGTACGTCGGCGGAACGTCGCTGAAACAGCGCAAGGGCACCAAACTGCCGGTGGCCCAAGCCATTGCGTACATGTTGGAGATCCTGCCCGCGCTGGGCTACCTGCATTCGTTGGGCCTGGTGTACAACGACCTCAAGCCCGAGAACATCATGGTCACCGAGGAGCAGCTCAAGCTCATCGACCTGGGTGCGGTGTCGCGGATCAATTCGTTCGGGTTCCTCTACGGCACACCGGGTTACCAGGCCCCCGAGATCATCCGGACCGGGCCGACGGTGCAGACCGACATCTACACGGTGGGGCGCACCCTGGCCGCGCTGACCCTCAAGCTGCGCACCCGCAAGGGCCGTTATGTGGACGGCCTGCCCGACGACGATCCGGTGCTGCGCAAGTACGACTCGTTCGGCCGGTTGCTGCGCCGGGCCATCGACCCGGATCCGGCCCGGCGGTTCACCAGCGCCGAGGAGATGTCCGGGCAGCTGATGGGGGTGCTGCGTGAGGTGGTCGCGCAGGACACCGGGGTGCCGCGCCCGGGCCTGTCGACGGTGTTCAGCCCGCCCCGGTCGACGTTCGGGGTGGACCTGCTGGTGGCGCACACCGATGTCTACCTGGACGGGCAGGTGCACTCGGCGAAGCTGACCGCACCCGACATCGTCAAGGCGCTGCAGGTGCCGCTGGTCGACCCGGCCGACGTCGGCGCCCCGATCCTGTCCGCGACGGTGCTCAGTCAGCCTGTGCAGACTCTGGATTCGCTGCGCGCGGCCCGGCACGGCACCCTGGACTCCGAGGGGATCGACCTGTCCCAGTCGCTCGAACTGCCACTGATGGAGGTGCGGGCGCTGCTGGACCTCGGCGATGTCGCCAAGGCCACCCGCAAGCTCGACGACCTGGCCCAGCTGGCCGATCGGGTGGAGCGGGTCGGCTGGCGCTGGCGGCTGTCGTGGTTCCGCGGGGTGGCCGCCCTGCTGACCGCCGATTACGACACGGCCACCAAGTATTTCGTCGAGGTGCTGGACACGCTGCCGGGCGAGCTGGCACCGAAGGTGGCGCTGGCGGCGACGGCCGAACTGGCCGGTAGCGCCGACGAGCGGCGCTTCTACGAGACGGTGTGGCGCACCGACAACGGGGTCATCTCGGCGGGTTTCGGGCTGGCGCGTGCGCAGTCCGCCGACGGTCACCGCGACGACGCTGTGCGCACCCTGGACCTGGTTCCGGCCACCTCACGGCATTTCACCACGGCCCGGCTGACCAGTGCGGTGACGCTGCTGTCCGGCCGTTCGATCAGCGAGGTGTCCGAGCGCCAGATCCGCGACGCGGCCCGGCGGGTGGAGGCGTTGCCGGAGGGCGAACCGCGCGTGCTGCAGATCCGCGCCCTGGTGCTGGGTACCGCGATGGACTGGCTGGCCGACAACACGGCCAGCACCAACCACATTCTCGGTTTCCCGTTCACCCAGCACGGGTTGCAGCTCGGCGTCGAAGCGTCGCTGCGCAGTCTGGCCCGGGTGGCGCCCACCCAGGCGCACCGCTACGCGCTGATCGACCTGGCCAACAGCGTGCGGCCGATGAGTACCTTCTAGATCACCTGGGCACAGGCCCGGGCGATGGCCAGTTCCTCGTTGGTGGGGATGACGAGCACCGTGATGGGCGAGGCGTCCGCCGAGATGCGCCGGGCGGCGCGCTGCGTTGCGGTGTTGCGGGTTTCGTCGAGTTCAATGCCGAGGGTGGCCAACCCGGCCAGGGCGTCGCGGCGCACCAGGGCGTCGTTCTCCCCCACGCCGGCGGTGAAGGTGATGACGTCGGTCCGGCCCAGCAGCGCCAGGTAGGCCCCGACGTACTTGCGGAGCCGGTGGATGTAGACGTCGTAGGCCAGCCGCGCGTCGGCGTCGCCGTCGTCGATGCGCTTGTGCAGTTCGCGGAAATCGGTCTCGCCGCCCAGTCCGAGCACGCCGGAGTGGCGGTTGAGCATGGTCTCGATGTCCTGCACCGTCATGCCGGCGGTGCGCCACAGGTAGGTGATGATGCCCGGGTCCAGGTCACCGGAGCGGGTGCCCATCACCAGCCCCTCCATCGGGGTCAGGCCCATCGAGGTGTCGATCGGCCTGCCGCCGGCGACAGCGGATGCCGAGGCACCGTTACCCAGGTGCAGCACAATCTGATTCAGCGATTCCAGCGGCGCATCCAGGAAGATGGCCGCCTGTTCGCTGACGTAGCGGTGGGACGTGCCGTGGAATCCGTAGCGCCGGATGTGCCACTGCCGCGCCACGTCCCGGTCGATGGCGTACTCGGCCGCGGCGGCGGGCAGGTCATGGAAGAAGGCGGTGTCGAACACCGCGACGTGCGGCAGGCCGGGGAGCAGCTTGCGGGCTTCGGCGATGCCCAGCAGTGCGGGCGGATTGTGCAGCGGGGCCAGCGGGGACAGCTTCTCCAGCTCGGCGAGCAGGGTGTCGTCGATGACCGTCGGTTGGTAGAAACGCACACCGCCGTGCACCACTCGGTGCCCGACCGCCACCAGATCGTCGGTGCTGATGCCCGCGGCGGTCAGGCCGTCGAACACCTCACGCAGGGCGACGCTGTAGTCGGTGACCCGTTCGACGATGCCGGTGCACAGCGAGATACCGGAATCGGGCTGCACCACTTGATATTTGACCGACGACGAGCCGGAGTTGAGCACCAGTACAGACATCAGCGGGTGCCCTGCGCCTGAATCGCGGTGATCGCCACGGTGTTGACGATATCTTCCACCAGCGCACCGCGGGACAGGTCGTTGACGGGCTTGTTCAGCCCTTGCAGCACCGGCCCGATGGCGATGGCGCCGGCGCTGCGCTGCACCGCCTTATAGGTGTTGTTGCCGGTGTTCAGGTCGGGGAAGATCAGCACGGTGGCCCGGCCGGCCACCGGCGAATCCGGCATCTTGGTGACCGCCACGGACGGCTCGACGGCGGCGTCATACTGGATGGGGCCCTCGACCAGCAGGTTGGGTTCCCGTTCCCGGACGAGTTCGGTTGCCGCCCTGACCTTGTCGACATCCGCCCCCGTGCCCGACGTGCCGGTGGAGTAGGACAGCATCGCAACGCGCGGGTCGATGCCGAACTGGGCGGCGGTGCGCGCCGAGGAGATCGCGATATCGGCGAGTTGCTCGGAGGTCGGGTCGGGCACGATGGCGCAGTCGCCGTAGGCGAGCACGCGATCCGCCAGGCACATCAGGAAGATGGACGATACGGTGGACACCCCGGGCTGGGTCCTGATGATCTCGAAGGCGGGCCGGACGGTGTGCGCGGTGGTGTGCGCCGCGCCCGAGACCATGCCGTCGACCATGCCGTTGTGTACCAGCATGGTGCCGAAATACGAGACGTCGTGGATGATCTCGCGGGCCTGTTCGACGGTGACCCCCTTCTTGCGGCGCAGTTCGGCGTACTGCTGGGCGAACTGGTCGCAGAGTTCACTGGTGCGCGGGTCCAGCACCTGGGCGCCGTCCAGGTCGACGCCCAGTTCGGCGGCGCGGCCACGGACCGCGGGTTCGTCACCGAGGATGGTCAGGTCGGCCACCTTGTGCGCCAGCAGCCGGCCGGCGGCCTGCAGGATCCGGTCGTCGTCGCCCTCGGGCAGCACGATGCGTTTACGGTCGCCGCGGGCCCGGTCCTGCAGCTGGTAGGTGAACATCTGCGGGGTGATCACCTCGGGGATCGGAATGGCCAGCTGCGCAAGCAGATCCGCGGTGTCGACGTGGGCTTCCATCAGGGTTAGCGCGGTGTCGATCTTGCGGGTGGAGGCGGCCGTCACCCGGCCGCGGGCCTTGGCCACCGCGCGTGCGGTGTCGTAGGTGCCCGAGTCGGTGGCGATGACCGGCAGGCGGAGCTTGAGCCCGTCGACCAGTTTGGCCACGGCGGGATGCAGTTGCAGGCCGCCGTTGAGGATCAGGCAGGACAGTGAGGGGAAGGTTTCCGCGGCGTGCGCGCCCATCACCGCCATCACCACGTCGGAGCGGTCGCCCGGGGTGATGACGGCCATCCCGTCGCGCAGCCGTTCCAGCACATGCTCGGCCGTCATGCCGGCCACCAGCACGCTGAGCGCCTCGCGGTTGAGCAGCGCCGCGTCCCCACCGGTCAGCGTGCCGCCCACCGCGTCGCGCAGTTCGGCCACCGACGGCGCGACCAGCAGCGGCTCCTCGGGCAGCACATAGCTTTTCGGGCCGAGCGGGGCCAGCGCCGCGGCCACCTCGGTCAGCTGGGTGGGATCGCAGCGGTTGGCCACCACTGCGGCGGTGTGCGCGTGCTGGGCGACCAGCTCGGCCAGGCACAGCTCGGCGACCTGCGCGACCTCCGCGGGGGTCCGGTCCGAGGCGCGCACCGCCAGCACGACGGGGGCACCCAGGTTGACGGCGATGCGCGCGTTGACGGCCAACTCGCTGGGGCTGGCGACGTCGGTGTAGTCACTGCCCACGATGACGACGGCATCGCACGCGTCGGCAACGTGGTGGTAGCGCTCGACGATCTCGGCGATGGCGCCGTCGAGGTCTTCGTGCAGGCGCTGGTAGCTGACACCGACGCAGTCCTGGTAGTCCAGGCCGGCGGTGGCATGGCCCAGCAGCAGCTCCAGGATGTAGTCGCTGCCGTCCTCTCCGGAGCGGGCGATCGGCCGGAAGACGCCGACCTTGGCGACGGTCGCCGCCAGCCGCGCCAGGATGCCGAGCGCGATGGTGGACTTGCCGGTGTCACCTTCGGGTGAGGCGATGTAGATCGCGGACGCAGCGGGGGCCATGGGTAAGAGCCAACCAAATGACCCAACGTGAGCCAACTCATCATGGGTCGTCCCCGTCGTCCTTGTCGTCCTTGTCGGGTGGGTGTAGGAGCTCCTCGGGGTGGAAGTGGTGGTTGATCCTGTCTTGACCGGTATCGAGAAGGGGCGGGGGCAGCCAGTGGACGCGGCCGTCGTCCCCGATCTCGGTGGTCCAGCCGGTGTCGAAGGCCAGCTGGTTGTCCCGGTCGCAGCCAAGGCCGAGATTGTCGGCGTCGGTCGGGCCGCCGTCGATCCAGTCCTGGTCGACGTGCATGCCTTGGCATTGCGCGGCGGGCCGGGTGCAGCCCGGTCGGCTGCACCCGCGATCCCGCGCGACCATGGCCAGGCGTTGACCGACCGAAGCGGTGCGCCTTGCGCGGCCCAGGTAGAGCGGCAGGCTCTTGTGCCCGTCGAACACGGCCAGGTAATGCTCGGCGTGGCCGGCCAACCGGATGACATCGCGCATCGGCACGAGGGTGCCGACACTGGTGACGGCGATTCCGGCCTTGGCCGCCAACTCGGACAGTGTCGTCGAGATGAGCAGGGTGACCGGCAGCCCGTTGTGTTGCCCGAGCCGGCCGGACATCAGGGCGTGGCGCAGGATCGCCTTGAGGGCATCGTGGTTGCGTTGAGCTGGGGTGCGCATATCGCGCGCCCGAGGCGAGGGTTGCGTGCAGCCGGGGTCGTCGGCGGCATCCTCGGCGGCACTCGGCTGGGGCTTGTCCCTGGGGAGCAACGGGTTGACCGAGTCGGGATCGTCGGGGTTGTTGACGCCCCTGGCGGCCAGGACGGTGTTGAGGGTCCGCAGGTAGCCGGCCGTCTCCGCGTCGACATGACCGCTGACCCGGGAGAGCCCGTCGGGTCCCTGGCGCCCGATCGTGAGGCCGCGTTTGGTGGCAGCGGGGTCCGGGCCCTCCAGGCCATCCTGATTCATCAGGTACACCGCGCGATCGGCCAGGGCGGACACCTCCGCAGGAGATACGTGCCGGGCCGCAGTGGCCAGCGTGGCCTCCAGCGCCGAGCAGCCAGCGGGGTCGCAGACCTTGGCGGCCCTCCTCAGCCCGTCGCGGATGGCGCAGACATGGTCGATGCTGATCGCCCCCTGGGCCAATGCCGCCGCGGTCGGCGGCAGGGCCGGTTCGATGGTGCCGCCGCATGCCGGGTATCGCGGGCCGAGATCCTCGGCGAACTCGACCCGGCGCTTGGCCTCGGCCTCACCGATGCGCATGCGCGTCATCAACACCTTGGTCCAGGTGCGTTCGCCGATCTCGGCGGGTGTCACCAGGGTCTGCAGGGCGGCCATGATCCGGTGGTCCACACCGGCGGTGGTGCGGGCCCGGTGTTCACGGCGGGACTGCAACGCCAACAACTCAGCAACGGTGAACGCGGTGAAGTCCAGTCCGGCCAGGGCTTCGCACGCGGAGTCGTAGGCGTCGAAGGCGGCCAACACCGTCGCCCGATCCGCCACCGCATTCGCTGACATGTTCGAAACGCTACGCGCCACCACCGACAGATCCGCGAGTTATCCACAATCGCGGATTCATCCACAGATGCTGTGGTGTAACGCGATTCGGACTTGACATTCAGCTACGACGGCAGTCAACCGCCGGTGCGGAACTGTCGCTGAAAAGTCGCTCGGAGGCGGGCACTGATGACCCTCCAACACTGGCGCGTCGGCAGCGTTCAGTCCCCGCCGGCCACCGGCGACAGATGCTCGTGCACGGCGAGCAACCGCTCCCCCACCCGGGTGAAAACGATGGTCTCGCGCTCGTCGATGCTCGATTCCACGCCGTTTTCGGATGTGATGGTCCGCAGCGAATGGGTGAACACCGCTACGTCACCGTAGAGCTGGACCAGCTGGTCGGTGCTGGTGCACGACACCACCCGCCAGCCCGCGGCCAGCCAGCCCGCCCACAGCGCCTCGTAGGCGGCCCGGCTGTCCAACCGCGCAGGCTCCGGATGGAATACGAACGTGGCGTCGGGACTGAAACAGTCGAAGTAGGCCGCGGTGTCGGTGGCGGCGAACGCGGCAATCAGGGCATCGGCGGCTGCGAGCACATCGTCCTCGGTCACAGTTGGTGCAGCACCCCTTCGAACTCCGTGCAGAACCGGTCCACATCGGCCATCGAGAACACCAGCGGCGGCCGGATCTTCAGCACATTGCTGTCCGCACCGCACACCGAGATCAGTACCCGGCGTTCCCGCATGGCGTTGACCATCTGCTTGGCGGTGCCCGCCGAGTCGACCTCCACCCCGATGTAGAGTCCGGCGCCGCGCACCTCGCGCACCACCGGATGGCCGTCGCCCAGCCGCGTCAACGCGCCCCGCAGTGCCCCACCCACCTCGGCGGCATTGGCCACCAACTTCTCGTCCTCGATCACGTCGAGCACCGCGGCGGCCGCCGCCATCGACACCGGGTTGCCACCGAAGGTGTTGAAATACGGTATCCCCCTGGCGAATTCCTCCAGCACGGAGCTGCGCGCCGCCATCGCCGCGACCGGAAGCCCGTTGGCCATCGGCTTGCCCATGGTGACCAGATCGGGCACCACGCCGTGCCGATCGAAGCCCCACATGGCGTCACCGGTGCGCCCGAAGCCGGGCTGCACCTCGTCGGCGATGAACACCCCACCGGCGGCGCGCACCGCCTCGACCGCCGGGCCGAGCACCGACGGATCCGGATAGATGCCGTCCGAGGAGAACACGGTGTCCACGATCAGTGCGCTCACCCCGAGCCCGCAGGCCCTCAGGTCGGCGATCGCCGCGTCCACCCCACCCAGGTCGGGTGAGACGGTGCGGACATGCGGCCCGACCACGGCCGCACCGCCGATGGACGGCGAAATCGCCGTCACCGCAGCGGTATTGCCGTGGTAGGCATCGTTGGTGATGATGACGCCGGTGGCCCCGGTGTAGAACTGGGCCACCCGCAACGCCAGATCGTTGACCTCCGAACCGGTGCAGGCGTACATCACCTGATACGAGTCGTCGGCCCCCAGATCGGGAAACGTCGCCAGCAGCCGGGCGGAGTAGTCGACGATCCCCTCGTGCAGATAGCGGGTGTGGGTGTTGAGCAGGCTCAGCTGGCGGGTCACCGCGTCCACGACGTGCGGGTTGGCATGCCCGACGCTGGCGACGTTGTTGTAGGCGTCCAGGTACTCCTTGCCGTCGGCGTCGTACAGCAGGGTGCCCCGCCCCCGGACCAGGTGTACCGGCCGTTCGTAGAACAGCCGGTACGCCGGGCCCAGCATCCGCTCCCTGGCAGCTATCAGGGGGTCGTCCTGCAGACCGCCCTGATAGCTGTTGGAGTCCATGATCTTTGAGAATGCCTTGGCATTGGACATGGGTGCCTAGCGTTCGTGGGCTTCTTCCAACACGGTACGGCCCAGTTCGGCATACCGCTGCGGATCCCGGAACTTCAGCAGCAGCGCCCACAGCACGCCCCCGATGCCCACCACGGCGACCACCCACGGGATGGCCGCGAAGATCCAGTCCGTGGCCGCCGCGCCCGCGGCGAACGAGGCGTTCTTGGCCAGCAGGTAGATCACGTACACCATGCCGAGCCCACCCAACAGCGGCGCCAGGAAGGTGCTGAACCAGTTGGCCGTCTCCGGATGACGTTTCTGCACATGGAAGTACGAGATCACCGAGAACGCCGCCAGCGCCTGCACGATCATGATGGCGGTGGTGCCCAGCAAGGCCATCAGGCCGTACAGGCCGGTGTAGGGATCACGCTGGGTGAACTCGAAGAACAGCACCACCAGGGTGGCGAAACCGGTCTGCACGAAGCCGGCGATGTGCGGGGAACCGTGCACCGGGTGGGTGGCGCCGAGGGTCTTGCGCATCCCGGGGATGACGTCCTCCCGGCCCAGCGCGTACAGGTAGCGCGCGGCGCAGTTGTGGAACGCCATACCGCAGGCGAACGACCCCGTCATCAGCAGGATCTTGAACAGGTCGACCGCCCACTGGCCCAGGTGCTCATGCACCGGGTTGAAGAAGATGTTTCCGGCCGTCGCCGAATCCTGCGCCAGCGCAACGGCATTCTCCGGTCCGGTGCCGACGATCGCCAGCCAGGACACCAGCACGTAGAACACGCCGATACCGATGACCGAGCTCACCACGGCGATCGGGATGATCTTCTTGGGGTTGCGCGATTCCTCGCCGTACATGGCGCTGGATTCGAACCCGACCCAGGACCAGAAGGCGAAGAACAGGCCGACACCAGCGGAGCCGGCGACGGTGATCAGGGAGCCGTCCGGACCGGCCACCACACCCGAGAGGCTGTGAAAACCGTTGATCGGGTTGAGTGAACCCCACGACCAGCCCTGCGGGCCACCGCCGGTGAAGAGCACCGACAGCGCCATCAGCGCCAGCATCACGATCTCGGTGATGAGGAAGACGCCGAGCACCTTGGCGGCCAGGTTGATGTCGAAGTAGGTGAGCACGGCGTTGATGGCCAGCATCACCAGCGCGAACACGATCCACGGCACGTGGATGTTGAACAGCGACGAGAACAGGTCGTTGCCGAAGAACGAGAAGATGCCGATCAGCGACGCCTCGAACACCATGTACGCCAGCGCGGTCAGGAAGCCCGCACCCAGCCCGACGATGCGGCCGAGACCATGGGAGATGTACCCGTAGAAGGCGCCGGTCGCGGTGATGTGCTTGCTCATCTTGGCGTAGCCGATGGCGAACAGGGTCAGCACGATGGTGGCGACGAAGTAACCGGCAGGCGCGTAGGCCCCGTTACCGAAGCCGACGGAGATCGGCACGTTGCCGACCATGGCGGTGATGGGCGCGGCGGTGGCGACCGCCATGAACAGCACGCCCACCAGCCCGACCGCATTGGGCTTCAGGCGTTGGACGGTATCGGTGCCCGACGGCGCCGGTGGATCGATGATTTCGCTCATTGAATCCCTATCTGAGGGGTTTTACTGCGACCGAGATTTGGTCTGGTATCCGAAAGCCACCCGCTTCGGTGCTGGTGACGTTGTGCGACGCGGGCCATTCTTACCTCGGCGAGATTGCTTGGTCAACTGGAAGACTCAGCAATCACACGCCATGTTTCCAGCACGTTTCACGGCCGGAGTTTTTGCAACAGGGAGGTAAATCTCGCCTATTTGGTCTGCTTTGGATCGATACTTGCGCCACACTGTTCGGCATGCCGGGACTGCCTGCCGACCACGAACGCTTCGCCCGGGCGGCACTGGCCGCCTACGGCCGCGACCTGGACACCCCGCTGCGCCTGCTCAGCCTCTCCGAGAACGCCACCTACCTGGTGGGCGACGACGACCCGATCGTGCTGCGGGTGCACCGGCCGGGCTACCACTCGCTGGACGCCATCCGCTCGGAACTGGCCTGGATGGCGGCGCTGCGGGCGGAGACCGTGGTCGACACACCGGAATTGGTCCGCTCGGCCGCCGGCCTCGAGGTGGTGACGGCGGAAGTGGACGGCCGCGAGCTCTACGTCGACGCCGTCACCCTGATACCGGGGTGCACCGCCGAGGAGGCGCCCGACGCCGTCGGCTTCGCCACCCTCGGCGAATTGACGGCCATCATGCACGAGCACGTACAGGACTGGTCCGTCCCGGCCGGCTTCACCCGGTTCCGCTGGGACCTCGACGACATCCTCGGGCCGGGGGCGCGCTGGGGAGACTGGCGCGCGGCGCCGGGCCTGGCCGAGGCCGACCGCGCCACCATCATGCGGGCGGTACACCACATCACCGAGACACTCGCCGAATTCGGCACCGGCGCAGACCGATTCGGTCTGATTCACGCGGACTTGCGGCTGTCCAACCTGATGATCGACCCGGCGGCGCCGTCCGACGGCATCACCGTGATCGACTTCGACGACGCCGGCTGGGGGTGGCACCTGGCCGATCTGGGCGCGGTGGTGTCGTGGATCGAGGACACCCCGGAAGCCGGCAGAATCGTGGCCGAATGGCTGCGTGGCTATCAGAAGGTGCGCAGGTTGCCCGACGAGCATCTGGCGCTCATCCCGACCTTCGTCATGCTGCGGCGGATTCAGCTCACCGCGTGGATCGCCTCCCACGCCGATGCCGACGCGGCCATCGCGATCGGCCCGGGCTACGCCGTCGGGACCGCCCGGCTGGCCGAACGCTATCTCAACGACGACAGCTGGTTACGGTAAAGGAGACCCATGTTCGACCTGCAGTCCCGCTCGGTGCTGGTGACCGGCGGTAGCAAGGGCATCGGCCGCGGTATCGCGACGGTGTTCGCCCGCGCCGGCGCCGACGTGGCCGTCGCCGCCCGTTCGGCCGCCGACCTCGACGAGGCGGTCGCCGCCCTGGACGGACTGGGCAGCGGGAAGGTGATCGGGGTCCGCGTCGACGTCAGTGACCGCCAGTCCTGCACCGAGATGGCCGCGGCGGTCACCGAAGCCTTCGGTGGTCTGGATGTGTTGTGCGCCAACGCCGGTATCTTCCCGGACGCACCGCTGGCGACCATGACCCCTGAGCAGCTCAACCAGATCATGGGCATCAACGTCAACGGCACCTTCTTCGCCGTGCAGGCCTGCCTGGACGCCCTGATCGCGTCGGGCAGCGGCCGGGTCATCCTGACCTCGTCGATCACCGGTCCCATCACCGGCTACCCCGGCTGGTCGCACTACGGCGCCACCAAATCGGCGCAGCTGGGCTTCATGCGCACCGCGGCCATCGAGCTGGCGCCGCACAAGATCACCGTCAACGCCATCCTGCCGGGCAACATCATGACCGAGGGCTTGATCGGCAACGGCGAGGAGTACATCGCCAGCATGGCCCGGTCCATCCCGGCCGGGGCACTGGGCACCCCGGAGGACATCGGCCACCTGGCGGCATTCCTGGCCACCACCGAGGCGGCGTACATCACCGGCCAGGCCATCGCCGTCGACGGTGGGCAGGTGCTGCCCGAGTCGCTGGACGCTTTGGCCTGACATGGAGGAGACACCGGGGGGTGCGGTCGCCGAGGACGTACGCCGGCGGATCCTGTCCATGTTGTCCAGCGGGGCGCTGCGGCCGGGAAACCGGTTGGGCACCGAACGCGAGATGGCCGACAAGTTCGGGGTGTCGCGGGCGACGCTGCGTAGCGCGCTGCTGCCGCTGAGTGAGGCCGGCGTGCTGGAACGGCGCACCGGCCGCCGCGGCGGCACCTTCGTGCGCGCGGATGTGGTGCAGCGCAACGCCGCCGAGCTGACCGGGCTGCCCGCGTTGTTGCAGAGCGGCGGCCACACCAGCTCCACCAAGGTGCTGGCCACCGACCGCAGGCCGGCCACCGCCGCCGAGTCCGCGGCGCTGGAGATCCCGGACACCGCCGAGGTCTTCGTCATCCGGCGGTTGCGCTATGCCGACGGGGTACCGCTGTCGGTGGACATGTCCTGCTTCATCACCGACCAGGTGAGCGACCTGCTGGAGCAGCCGCTGGGCGGTTCCCTGTACGAACTGTTGCGGGTGCGCTACGGCCTGGTGCCGGCCACCTCGAACGAGACCATCGAGGTGGTCAGCGCCAGCCCGCGCGAGGCGCAGTGGCTCGACATCGCCCACCGCCGGCCGCTGTTGGCCATCACCAGGGTGGCCAGGGACGCGGCCGGCCGGCCGTTCGAATACGCCTACGACCTGTTCCGGGCCGACCGGGTGCGGCTGACCGCCACCATGACCGTGCATCCGGAGCGGGAGCGCCGGGCCGGCGACGGCATGGTGGAACGCATCGTCAGTGCCTGATCCCCCGGTCGCTGCGCTCCTGCCCGCCGGTGCCTAACCCAGCTTGCGCAGCCGCGGTTCCAGATCGCGCTTGAACAGGTCCAGGAAGCGGCGCTGGTCGTGCCCGGGCGCGTGGAACACCAGGTGGTTCAGCCCCCACTTGACGTAGTCGGCGACCTTCTCGACGGCCTCGTCCGGATCGGACGCGACGATCCAGCGCTTGGCCACCTGCTCGATGGGCAGCGCGTCGGCGGCCTTCTCCATCTCGATCGGGTCGTCGATGGAGTGCTTCTGCTCCGCGGTCAACGACAGCGGTGCCCAGAACCGGGTGTTCTCCAGGGCCAGTTCGGGATCGGTGTCATACGAGATCTTGATCTCGATCATCCGGTCGATATCGTCGGGATTCTTGCCCGCCGCCTCGGCGCCCTCGCGCATGGCCGGGATGAGCTTGTCCTTGTACAGCTCCTCACCCTTGCCCGAGGTGCAGATGAAGCCGTCACCGGACCGGCCGGCGTACTTGGCCACCTGCGGCCCGCCGGCGGCGATGTAGATCGGGATGCCGCCCTCGGGCACGTCGTAGATCGAGGCGCCCTTGGTCTTGTAGTAGTCGCCCTCGAAGTCCACGCGGTCACCGAGCCACAGTTCGCGCATCAGCCGCACGGATTCGCGCAGCCGGGCATAGCGCTCCTTGAACTCGGGCCACTCGCCCTCGTACCCGGTGGCGATCTCGTTGAGCGCCTCACCGGTGCCGACCCCCAGGAAGATGCGGTCCGGATACAGACAGCCCAGGGTCGCGAAAGCCTGCGCGATCACGGCCGGGTTGTACCGGAACGTCGGGGTCAGCACCGACGTGCCGAGGACCAGCCGCTGGGTGCGTTCGCCCACCGCCGCGATCCAGGCCAGCGACCACGGGGCGTGCCCGCCTTCGTGCCGCCACGGCTGGAAATGGTCACTGACGGTGGCGCTGTCCATGCCGGCCGCTTCGGCGGCCACTGCCAACTCCACCAGCTCGCGAGGAGCGAACTGTTCTGCTGATGCCTTGTACCCCAATTTGAGTTCAGCCACGTCTACGTTTCTACTCCCCTGCATAGACTCGCGGGCATGGCAGTGTCCCTGACGGCGATCACCGAGACCGTGCACTTCGCGCAGACCGACCTGGTCAACTGGACGCTGGTCACCGGTGCCGGACCCGACGGCGGCGGGGTGCTGTTGATCGACGCCGGTTATCCCGGCGATCGCGACGACGTGGTGCGGACCGTCCGCGATCTCGGTTTCGGCCCCGAGGATGTGCGCGCCATCCTGTTGACCCACGCCCATGTGGACCACCTGGGTTCGGCCATCTGGTTCGCGAAAACCCATGGCACACCGGTGTATACGCACGCCGCCGAGGTCGGCCATGCCAAGCGGGAATACCTGGAGCAGGCCGCCCCGGTGGATGTGCTGGCCCGTGCCTGGCAGCCGCGCTACCTCACCTGGTCGCTGGCGCTGATCCGCAAGGGCGGCCTGACCCATGAGGGCATCGGCTCGACGCAGGCCCTGGACGACGCCGTCGCCTCGACGCTGCCCGGCACCCCGGTGGCCATCCCGACGCCCGGTCACACCGGTGGACACTGCTCGTATCTGGTGGACAGGGTGCTGGTGGCCGGTGACGCGCTGGTGACCGGACATCCACTGAGCACCCGGCGGGGGCCGCAGCTGCTGCCGGGGCTGTTCAACCACGATCAGGACGGCTGTGTCCGCAGCCTCGGGGCGCTGGGCATGCTGGACGCCGAGATCCTGTTGCCCGGGCACGGACCGGTGTGGCGCGGACCGATCCGGGACGCGGCCGAACAGGCCGCCCGGTGAGCGAGCAGGCGCCGCTGCACACCGACCGGCTGCGGGCGAATTCGTTCGGCTCGGCGGCCGCCCGCTACGACCGGCACCGCCCCCGTTACCCGGCCGCCCTCATCACCGATCTGGTTGACCGCCAAGGGATCACCGTGCTCGACGTCGGGGCGGGCACCGGTATCGCCACCGCCCAGTTGCGCGACGCCGGCGCCGACGTGCTGGCCGTGGAACCGGATCCGCTGATGGCCGAGGTGGCCGCGCACAAGGGGCTGGCCGTCGAGGTGGCGACGTTCGAGGACTGGGAGCCCCGCGGCCGCAGTTTCGACCTGGTGGTGTTCGCGCAGTCGTTCCACTGGGTGGATCCGGAGCCGGCGCTGCGCAAGGTGCGGGCGCTGCTGGCCCCCGGTGGCCGGCTGGCGCTGCTGTGGAACCGCGTCGTGCCCGTCACCCCGGACCGCGACGAGCTCGGCCGGGCGTACGCGGGCCTGCTCGAGGACTGGCAGCGCCCGTCCACCGATATCGAGGGTGACGACCTCGACCCGCTGCTGGCGGCGGCCGGGCTGCGCGGTGAACGCCGACGTTACGTCGAACATCCGCACTACAGCGGCGCGGACTGGGTCGCCATGGTGACCACCTACTCCAACGTGCTGCGGCTGCCGGCCGCCGATCAGGACGAGCTGCGCAACCGGCTGACGGCCCTCATCGGGCCCGCCGGCGTGGCGGCCACCAACGACGCGCTGGCGGTGCTGTGCACGGCTCAGGTGAGCACGTCGTAACCGAGCAGGAACACCCCGGTCAGGAACAGACCGCAGGCCAGCACGATGGCCGGCATCAGGATCATCCCGTCCAGCTCGTCGTCGTCGAACGGGTCGGTGAGCACCCTGCCGAACAGCAACCGGCCGATTTTGTTGGCGCGCAATGTGATCACCGTGCGACGGACGGCCGGTGATTCGCTCTTGCGGCCGACGACGATCCGCAGGCCGACCCCGGCCAGCGCCGTCAACAGGGCCGCCGCCAGGATCAGCAGCCCGACGGTCGTTTGCGACACGGCATCAGATTAGCCTGCCCACCTCTTGGCGATCAGCTCATGGGACCGCAGCCGGTCCTCGTGCCGGTAGGCCACCGAGGTGATGACCAGCTCGTCGGCGCCGGTCACCCGCTGCAGCGCGGCCAGCCGGTCGGCCACCGTGTCGGGGTTGCCGACGAACTGGGTTTCGGTGCGATCCTGCACCAGCGCCCGCTGCTCGGCGGTCAGCGGCGCGACGGTGTCCGGATCCGGATAGGGCGCCGCCCCGCCCTGCGCCCGGATCGAGTACACCCAGTGCCCGTAGCTGGCGGCCAGTTGCCGCGCGGTGGCGTCGTCGTCGGCGACCAATACGTCGGCCGAGACCACCACATAGGGCTCGGCGAGGCCGGCCGACGGCCGAAAAGCCTTGCGGTAGGCGGTGACCGCTTCCAGGGCAGTGCCCGGAGCGATGTGATAGGCCGCCACGAACGGTAGCCCGAGCGCGCCGGCGACCTGGGCGCTCTGCCCCTTGGAGCTGCCGAAGATCCACGGCCGCAGCGTGGTCGACTCACCGGGCGTGACATGCGCCTCGAAACCTTCGGTGCGGTAGCTGCCGTCGAGCAGGGCGAGGATGTCGGCCACTTGTTCGCCGAAATCCGGTGCCACCGCGCCGGGCTGCTGCAAGGTGGCCATCACTGCCCGCAGCCGTGGGTCGCGCATCAGCGCGCCGACGTCGAAGGGCGGGGGCACCACGACACCGTCGACCTCGTGCCGTTCCCGCGGCGGTGCCGGGGTGCGCGGCGCGTCCCGCAGCGATTCGGTGCGGCGCTGGCCGGACCGGCCCACGCCGAGGTCGATCCGGCCCGGGTGGAAGGCGTCCAGGATGCCGAAGCTCTCCACCACCGCCACCGGTGTGGTGTGCCCGAGCTGCACGGCGGCCGCGCCCACCCGGATGGTGGTGGTGGCCGCCGCGATCTGGCCGATCAGCACGGCGGGCGACGAGCTGGCCACGGCGACATAGTGGTGCTCGGCCACCCAGTAGCGGCGATAGCCCCACAGCTCGGCGTGCCGGGCCAGGTCGACGGTGTTGCGCAGCGCGGTGGCCGCGTCGCTGCCCGCGCTGATCGGCGCGAGGTCCAGGATGGACAGCGGTACGGTCATCACAGCTCCTCTGATCGTCTCCTCATGTCTAACCTGTCCGCGCGGCCCGCATTCCGGATGGGCATGATCGGATCACCGTGAGCCGAAATCCGGCCTGCTAGCGTCGACCCGGTGCGCGGCGCGGCCCTGACAACGGTGGTCCTGGCCGTGCTGTGCGGCCTGCTGTCCGGCTGCACGACGGCCGCCCGGACCGGCACGGGCGGCACCTGCGATCTGGACGGCCTGCCGCCGCAGGCCACCGAGACGGTGCACCGCATCGAGTCCGGCGGGCCGTTCCCCTACCCGCGCAACGACGGGGTGGTGTTCGGCAACTACGAGGGCAGGTTGCCGCAGCACGAGCGGGGTTACTACCACGAGTACACGGTGCCCACCCCGGGGCAGCCCCATCGCGGCACCCGGCGCATCATCACCGGCGGCACGCCGCTGACCGATCCGGCCGAGTTCTACTACACCGGCGATCACTACGCGTCGTTCTGCCTGATCGGAGGCGTATGAAGACCTACACGATCGACGGTTCCCGGGTCGCTTCGCGGGCCGATTTCTTCACCGAGATCGGGCGGGCGGTCAACGGGGACGGCGGCTACTTCGGCTCCAACCTGGATGCGCTGGCCGATTGCCTGCGCGGCGGCTTCGGCACCCCTGCCGACGGGGGTTTCCGGTTCGTGCTCGCGCCGTACAAGCCGGCGCGGGCCGCGATCGGCGAGCCGGTGTGGAGCACGCTGCTGCGGGTGTTCGCCGATGCCGGCGTGGATCTGTGGTTGGCCGGTTAACGCACGTTCGCGATGCCGGCCAGGATCAGGTCGATACCGGCCAGATATTGGTCGCGGTCATCGTGATCGGCCAGCTGCCCGGCCACCTGGTGCACGAAGGGATACCGCACCGGGTCGCGCCGCGTCCACTGCGCGGCCACCTCGGCCAGGAATGCGGTGCGGTCGGGCCCCGCGACCTGCGAGCGGGCGTTGGCCGCGTTCTGCCCCGCCACCCCCAGGATGTAGTTCAGCAGCGCGGAGGCCGAATTGAACTGTGCGCCTTGGGGAACGCCGAGGGCATCCATCCGCCCGCCGATCGACTCGAAGATCTGCAACAACGCCGACCACGGACGGCGATGCAACTGGGCACCCACCCACGGGTGCGCATCGAAGGCGTCGAACACGGCCAGCGCGATGGCGCGGATCGCCGCCTCGGGTTCGCCGTCGTCCGGCGCCGAGGGCAGCGCCCTCGCGACGATGCTGTCGGCCGCTGCGGCCAGGAGCGCGTTCTTGTCGGCGACGTGGTGGTAGATGGCCCCGGCACCGGTGTTCAGCCGGGTCGCGAGCGCCCGGAAGGTCAACGCGGCCTCACCGTCGGAATCCAGGATCTCGATCGCCGCCGCGACGATGCGCTCCCTCGACAGTGCCTCGGTGCGCCGTTGGGACATGCCTCATCTTGACAGACCTGGAACGTTGTTCCAACCTTGATTGGAACAACGTTCCAAAAGGGGGTCAGATGAGACCACACGTCACGATCGTGGGCGCCGGCATCGGCGGCCTGGTGCTCGCCCGGGTGCTGCACGTGCACGGCATCACCAGCACGGTGTACGAGGCCGAGGGGTCGGCGGGCAGCCGCGCCCAGGGCGGCCAACTGGACATCCACGCCGACACCGGCCAGCCGGCGCTGGAGATGGCCGGGTTGACCGAACGGTTCCGCGCGATCATCCACCGCGGCGCCGAGGCCGACCGCGTGCTGGCCCCCGACGGCACGGTGCTGCTCGACGAGCCCGACGACGGCACCGGCGCCCGCCCCGAGGTGCTGCGCGGGGAACTGCGCCGGGTGCTGCTGGACTCGCTGCCCGACGGAACCGTCCGCTGGGGGCACAAGGTCACCGGCGCCCGACCGCTCGGCGGGGGCCGGCACGAGCTCGGCTTCGCCGACGGCACGGCCGTGCACACCGAGCTGCTGGTCGGCGCCGACGGTGCCTGGTCGAAGATCCGGCCGTTGCTGTCGGACGCGACCCCGGTCTACTCCGGCATGACGTTCGTCGAGACCTATCTGTACGACGCCGACACCAAGCACCCGGCGGCCGCCGCGGCGGTCGGGGCGGGCTCGCTGTTCGCGGTGGCCCCGGGCAAGTGGATCGGCGCGCACCGTGAGCCGGATGGTGTCCTGCACGCCTATATCGCCCTGCACCGCCCGGCCGAGTGGATCACCGCGGCCGGACTCACCGATCCCGCACGCGTCGCGGCCGAATTCGACGGCTGGGCACCCGAACTCACCGCGCTCATCACCGACTGCGACGCCGGCCCCACGGTCCGGATGATCCACACTCTGCCGATCGGTCATCGCTGGGACCGCATCGCCGGCGTGACGCTCATCGGCGATGCGGCGCACCTGTCGCCGCCGTCGGGTGAGGGCGCCAACCTGGCGATGCTGGACGGCGCCGAACTCGGCGCCGCGCTGGCCACCCACCCGGGCGACACCGAAGCGGCCCTGGCCGCCTACGAGGCGACGATGTTCCCGCGCAGCGCAACAGCGGCGCTGGACGCCGCGCGGATGCAGGAGAACCTGGACGAGCCCTCCGAGCTGCTGGCCACCCTTTCGCGAGAAACTTGACACGTGTAAAGTTCGCCGCCATGGACAACATCAGGGGCAGGACCATCGCGATCACCGGCGCCGCTCGCGGGATCGGTTATGCCACCGCCAAGGAGCTGCTGCGCCGCGGTGCCCGCGTCGTGATCGGCGACCGTGACGTCGCCCTGCAAGAATCGGCCGTCGTCGAACTGACCAAACTCGGCCAGGTCTCCGGCTACCCCCTCGACGTCACCGACCGGGAATCCTTCGCGACCTTCCTCGACAAGGCCCGCACCGACGGCGGCGGGCACATCGACGTCCTGATCAACAACGCCGGCGTGATGCCGGTGGGCCCGTTCCTGGACGAGACCGAGCAGTCGATCCGGTCCTCACTCGAGGTCAACGTCTACGGCGTGCTCACCGGCTGTCAGCTGGCCCTGCCGGACATGGTCAAGCGCCGCCGCGGCCACGTCATCAACATCGCCTCACTGTCCGGCCTGATACCGCTGCCCGGCCAGGTGGTCTATGTCGGTGCCAAGTACGCCGTCGTCGGACTGTCCACCGCGCTGGCCGACGAGATGGCCCCCTACGGTGTGAACGTCTCGGTGATCATGCCGCCCTTCACCAACACCGAACTGATCTCGGGCACCAAATCCGGCGGCGCCATCAAACCGGTGGAACCGGAAGACATCGCGGCTGCCATCGTCAAGACCCTGAACAAGCCGAAGACCCACGTGTCGGTGCCGCCGGCGTTGCGGTTCACCGCGCAGGCCGCGCAGATGCTGCCGCCCAAGGCCCGTCGCGCGATGAACAAGGCGCTCGGCCTGGACAACGTGTTCCTGGAGTTCGACAAGGCCAAGCGCAAGGCCTACGAGGACCGCGCCCGGGCCGCTCAGGGTGTCATCGAGTCCGGCGGATCCACGTAACGCCGCTGGGTGCGCCCGCCGATCCCGGTGAGGATCTCGTAGTCGATGGTGCCGGTGGCGTCCGCCCAGTCACCGGCGCTCGCCCCGGCACCGCCGAACAGCACCGCCCGATCCCCCTCGGCCACGCCACCGCCGTCGTGGCCGAGGTCTACCACCAGCTGATCCATGCAGATCCGCCCGACGCCCGCGAAACGCCGGCCGTCGATGTGCACCGGCAGCCGGTTGCTCAGCGCCCTCGGCACCCCGTCGGCATAGCCGCAGGCCAGCACCGCGACGACGGTGTCGCGCGGGGCCACCCAGGTGTGGTTGTACGAAACGCCCTGTCCCGCAGCGATTCTCTTGACCAGGGCCACCTCGGCGGTCAGCGTCATGGCCGGGGTCAGCCCGAAATCGCCGAGCCCGGGCACCGGGCTGCGGCCGTACAGCGCGATCCCGGTGCGCACCACGTCCCGGCACAGGCTCCGATCCGTCAGCGCGGCAGCCGAATTGGCGATGTGCACCCGCTGCGGTGGCAGACCGGCCCGGTGCAGGTCGGCCACCGCAGCGTCCAGGCCGGCCGCCTGGGCGGCGTTGAGCGGATGCCCCGGTTCGTCCCCGCGGGCCAGGTGGCACATCACCGTCCGCAACTGGACCGCATCATCCTTGAGCAGCGCGCAGACCTCGGGCCACTCCCGTTCGGACACCCCGCTGCGGGCCAGGCCGGTGTCGACCTTGACCCCGACCGTCGCGGTGCGGCCCAGCCGGTGCGCCGCGGCGACGACCGCCGCCAGCTGGGCCGGCGTGGACACCACCACCTCGACGTCGGCGGCGAGGGCCGCCGCGAAATCGGTCGAGGGCGTGTGCAGCCAGGCGATCACCGGGGCGGTGACGCCGGCCGCCCGCAACGCGAGCGCCTCACCCACGGTGGCGACGCCGAGTTCGGTGGCCCCGGCCGCCAGCGCGGCCCGGGACACCTCGACCGCCCCGTGTCCGTAGCCGTCGGCCTTGACCACCGCGATCACCTCGGCGCCGGACCGCTCGCGCAGCACGCCGACGTTGTGCGCGATGGCCCCCAGGTCGACGACCGCCTCCGGACTCAGTATTCGATCGCTTCGATCAGCGGTCCCGGCTCGTCCATCAACGCCCAGAACCGGTCCCGGATGGCCACCGTCACCGGGCCGGGCGTGCCGTCGCCGATCGGTTCGCCGTCCAGCGAGTTGATCGGGGTGACCCCACCGGCGGTGGTGACGGCCATCAGTTCGTCGGCGTCGTAGAGCTCGTGGCTGGTGACATCGCGCAGGGTGGCCTCGATGCCCATCTGGTCGGCCAGCTCGAACACCGTCTTACGGGTGATGCCCGGCAACGCGTTTCGCGACGGGGAGGCCAGCTTGCCGTCCTTGACGATGCAGACGTTGAATCCCGGCCCCTCGGCCACGCAGTTGTCGGCGTCCAGCAGGATCGCGGTGCGCGCACCGCGGTCTTTGGCCTCGAAGCTGGCGGCGGTGAGGTCACCCCACTGGTAGTTCTTGATGGTCGGGTCGACGGTGTTGCGCCCGGCCCGCCGGACGTGGCGCGGCACGACGGCGGTGGTACCGAAGATCTGCTCGGCCGGCGGGAACGCCCACAGGTACGGGATGGCGTAGATGTACACCTGATGGGTGAGCTTGGTGAGATCCTTCTCGCCCTTGCGTTTTCCGTAACCACGGGTGATGGTCAGGTTGACGAACGACTCCCGCAGCTGGGACAGGCTCACGCACTTCTTGGTGATCTCGGCGAGCTCGTCCTTGGAGTAGCCGGCGTCCAGGCGCAGTTTGGCGGCACCGTCGAGCAGCCGGTCCAGGTGATCGCCGAGCCGGAAGATGTTGCCGTGCCACACGTGAGCGACGGTGTAGGTCAGGTCCGAGTGCCCGAAGCCGGTGTCGAAGATGGAGATCTTGGCCTCTTCGGCGGGCAGGTACTCGCCCTCAATCCAGGCCACGCCGCCGGCGAACGGGCTGGAGGTGTCCAGTTCGTAATCGCTGTACTGGATCACCGATCCGGGCGGGGTGTCCTCCCGGATGGCGCCGGGTTCCACGGCGACCAGATTGGAGGTTCCTGCGTCTGCGAGCGTCATCTCTGAATTCCTTTCAGGCTGAATGGGTCTTGGCGTACTCGGCGCCGGCGTCGCCGCGGGCCAGCCGCGACTTGAGCCCGGTGCCCCACCACACGGCGGCGAGGGCGACGATGCCGAGGAACACCCACTTGTTGTTGGTGAACTGCGGGAGGAAGAGCAGGGCCACGGCCACGGCGAGGAACACCACCAGCGCGGTGACGTACAGCGGCAGCCGCCAGCGGCCCAGGTCGAAGGTGCCGGGCTCGCCCACCGGAATGGTTCCCCGCTTGTAGCCGATCAGCAGGCCGATGGTCTGCAGGATGTAGACGAAGAAGAACAGCAGCGAGGCGATGCCGATGATGTAGTTGAAGGCCTGCTCGTTGACCAGCGCCGAGCACAGCAGCAGCGCCGACAGGCAGCCCAGGCCGAGCACCGCATACGTCGGGGTCTTGCTCTTGGGCGAGACGTGCCGCCAGAGGTTCGAGAACGGCAGCATGTTGTCCCGGGCCATCGAGTAGGTCAGCCGGGTGGCCACCAGGATGTTGGCCAGCAGGCAGGCCAGGATATTGGTCAGGGCGACGGCCACAACGATTTTCGTGACCACGGGGCCGGCCTGCTGGTTGATGATCTCCTCGATCGGCGCGGCCGAGTTCGCGGCGACCGCGTCGGTGTCGCGGATGGCCAGCACGTACACGATGTACATGCCCAGCTCGATGACGATCGAGGTGACCAGTGCGTAGAACATCGTCTTGGGCACCACGTGCCGGGCGTTCTTGGTCTCCTCGGCGACGTCGGCCCCCGACTCGACGCCGATCAGGCCGAAGAACGGGCCGAGCGCGGCGGCCAGCCAGGCCAGCAGGTAGGAGTCCTTGTCGCCGGACTCGCCGCCGGTGAACAGCACCGAGATGGGCTGGTGGTTCTCCGGCGCGGAGAAGGCGATGACGGCCACCAGCAGGGTGGCCCCGACGGTGATGACCAGTTCCAGGCTGACGCCGATGTTGTTGACCATGGTGGCGAACCGGACGCCGTAGATGTTGATCAGCACGCAGACGAACACAACGGCGATGGCCAGCAGGATCTGCGCGCTCTGGCTCATGCTCCAGCCGAACAGCCCGCCGAGGTAGCCGGACAGGATGAAGCCGACGCCGGTCATGCCGCACACCCAGCCCATCAGCGCGATGAACCCGGTGAACCAGGCCAGGTTGGGGCCGTTGATCCGGCTGATCCACTGATACGAATAGCCCGCCAACGGCAGCTTGGCGGTCAGGTCGGCGGCGATGAACGCCCACAGCGCGAACACCGCGCCGGCGAGCAGCAGCGTCCACACGAAGGGTGCGCCGGCGGTGAAGTAGCCGGCGCCGAAACCGGTGAACACCGCGGTGGTGGCGCTGATGGTGGCGAATCCGATGGCGAACGAGGCCAGCGTGCCGACCGAGCGGTCCAGTTTCTGCGTGTAGCCGAGCTCGGCGAGCTTGGCGTCTTCGGCGTTCATGGATGAATGAGGCGAGTGGGGTGGTGAAGCAAGCGCATCCGTCATGATCACTCCAGGTCAGGTGAAGTCGGGGAACGACTGCTGTAAGGAAAACGCCACCGGCCGGTCACCGGAAGTTCCATCTTTTGATCTAGTGATAAAGAAGATTTATCACTGCAGGTCGGGTCGGATGTCGTCGCCGTCCCCGAAACTCCACTGCTGCTGGACGTGCCGGATCAGGGCGTCGGCCTGCGGGCTGAGCGCACCCGGCTGCCACGCCAACGCGACATGGCTGGGCGGCCGGTCCACGATCGGCACGTAGACGATGCCGGGCCGGTCGTAGAACCGCGCCACCGACGACGTCGTGAAGCTGATGCCCAGGCCCCTGGCGATCGAGGTGGTCTCGGCCTCGTAGGTGGCCGCCACCGCGGCGATGGTCGGCGGCCGATTCCCGCGCACGTCCATCGCCAGCCAGTAGTCGCGCCACGGGCCGGCGGTCAGCGGCGCGCACACGATCGGGTCGTCGAGCAGCTCGGCGATCCGCACCTCACGCCGCCCGGCCAGCGGATGATCCCGGGGCAGGCACGCCACCCAGGATTCGGAATCCAGGATCAGCATCCGGTGCTCGGGCAGGTCCACCGGCGGGCGGATCAACGCGACCTCGGTGGCGCCGGAGGCCAGCCCGGCGGTCGGGTCGGCGAAGTCGAACTCGATCGGTTCGACGCTGACATCGGGGTAGGCCGCCTCGAAATGCCGCACGATGCGGAACAACAGGTCGGCGCCGGTCCCGATCAGATACCCGAGCCGCAGCCGGCCCTGCCGGGTACCCGAGAGCGTCACCAGGTTGTCCACCACCGCGTCCACCCCGGCCAGCGCCTGCTGCACCTGCGGCAGCCAGGCCGCGCCCAGGTCGGTGAGCGCCACCTCCCGGGTGTTGCGCCGCAACAACACCACCCCGAACGCCTGTTCCAGCGCTTTGATCGCGGTGGACAGCGCCGGCTGGGTGATGAACAGCCGCTCGGCGGCGCGGCGGTAATTCAGCTCCTCGCCCAGGACGGCGAAGTAGCGGAGTTGCCGCAGCGTCACATCCGGCAACGTCAGTGCATGCCCTCGGTCAGGTCGCGGACCTCGGCGTAGCGGGCCCGGACCGCGGGTTCGGGGGCGGCCTCGAACCGCTGGGCGGGCGGCGACGCCCACACCGGCGGGGCCGCCGCGGCGCTGTGCGCCCAGGCGGCCTGCCGCGCCGCACCCACCGCGACGTATTCGGCCGGCTCCGGAACATGCACGGGGACACCGAACACCGTGGGCGCGATCTCGCGCAGCGCCAGGGACTTGGCGCCACCGCCGACGAGCAACACCCGCCGTGCGGGCACCCCCATCGCGGTGAGGTGGTCCAGCCCGTCGGCCAGCGCGCACAGCAGCCCCTCCACCGCGGCCCGCGCCAGATTGGCGGCGGTGGCGTTGCCGACCCGCAGCCCGTGCACGGCACCGGTGGCCTCCGGCCGGTTCGGGGTGCGCTCGCCTTCCAGGTACGGCACCATCACCAGGCCCTCGCTGCCGGCCGGGGCCGAGCACGCCAGCCGGGACAACTCGTCGTGGTCGACGCGCAGCAGCTCGGCCGCGGCGTCCAGCACCCGGGCCCCGTTGAGGGTGCACACCAGCGGCAGGTGCCGGCCCGTGCCGTCGGCGAAACCGGCGACGAAACCGCCGCTGTCCCGCGCCGGTATCGACGTGCTGGCCGACACCACGCCCGAGGTGCCGATCGAGACGACGACGTCGCCGTCCTCGACACCCAATCCCAGTGCGGCCGCGGCATTGTCACCCAGCCCGGCCCCGAACGCCGGGCCGGCGCCGCTGATGGCCGCCCCGGGGGACAGCACCTGCGGCAGCGCCGGTGTCCGGCCGCGCAGCGCGAGCTCCAGCAGATCGGTGCGGTAGCGGTCGCCGGCGGCGTCGAAATAGCCGGTGCCACTGGCATCACTGCGGTCGGTGGCGATGTCGTCCAGAGCGGTCGCCCCGCGCAGCCGCCAGCTCAGCCAGTCGTGCGGCAGGCAGACCGCGGCCGTGCGGTCGGCGGCGGCCGGTTCGTGGTCGGCCAGCCAGCGCAGCTTGGCCACGGTGATGGCGGCCAGCGGGACCACCCCGACCGCCTCGGCCCAGGCGCCCGGCCCGCCGAGCTCGGTCACCAGATCCGCGGCCGCCCCGGCCGAGCGGGTGTCGTTCCACAGCAGCGCCGGGCGCACCACCTGGCCGCGGTCGTCCAGGCACACCATGCCGTGCTGTTGCGCGCCGACCGAGACGGCGGCGACATCACCCAGGCCGCCGGCCTGCTCGATGGCCGCCGATGCCGCCGATTCCCATGCCGCCGGATCGATTTCGGTGCCGTCGGGATGGCGGGCCCGGCCCTCGCGCGCGACGGCGCCGGTGTCCGCGTCACAGATGAGCACCTTGCAGGACTGCGTGGAGGAGTCGATTCCCGCGACGAGGGTCATGGAATGCAGACCCTAGCCGAACTGCGGCACCGGGTCACCGTTGCGGTAGGTCTCGATGACATCGAGCCGCTCGAACAGCTCGTCGTGGCTGAAGGAGTGCTGTTCGGCGGTGCCGACCAGCACCACCCGCACGACTTCGCCGTCCTCGGCCGCATCCAGCCACAGCGAGGTCACCGGCAGGCCGTCGGCGACCTGGGCGCCGGACGGCTCGTAGAACCAGACGGCGTAGTCCTCGCCGGATTCCTCCTCGTCGAAGGTCCAGCCGCGCTCGGTGATTCGTTCGTCGAAGGCGGCCAGGTCGGCGACGACGGCGTCCTCGATGGCCGACAGCTGTTCCATCACCGCCTCGGGGACCCAGTTGGCGTTGCGGCCGGCCTGCCGCTTCTTGCGCCGGGCCTTCTTCTGATCGGATCCGCGCGACACGGGTCAGCCCAGCGCCCGGTCCAGATCGGCGATCAGGTCCTCGGTGCCTTCCAGGCCGACGGAGATGCGCACCACGCCGTCGCCCAGTCCGATCGCGGCCCGGCCCTCCGGGCCCATCGCGCGGTGCGTGGTGGTGGCCGGGTGCGTGATCAGCGATTTGGCGTCACCGAGGTTGTTGGAGATGTCGATGACCGCCAACTTGTCCAGGACCTCGAAGGCCCGCTCCTTGCCGCCGTCGACGTCGAAGGTGACCACGGTGCCACCGCCGCGCATCTGCCGCTTGGCCAGGTCGAACTGCGGATGGGATTCCAGGAACGGGTATTTCACCCAGTTCACGCCCTTGTGCCCCTCCAGGAACTCGGCCACCCGCTGCGCGGACCGGTTCGCGTAGTCCACCCGGACCGCCAGTGTCTCAAGGCCTTTGAGCAGCGTCCAGGCGTTGAACGCGCTGATCGCCGGGCCGGTGTGGCGCATCAGCTTCTGCACCGGGCCGTCGATGTACTCCTTGTCGCCCAGGATGGCCCCGCCCAGCACCCGGCCCTGGCCGTCGATGTGCTTGGTGCCCGAATACACCACCACGTCGGCGCCCAGCGGCAGGCCCTGCTGCAGCAGCGGGGTGGCGAACACGTTGTCCAGCACCACCTTCGCGCCGGCGGCATGCGCCAGCTCGGAGACGGCGGCGATGTCGACCAGCGACTGCATCGGGTTGGACGGGGTCTCGAAGAACACGGCCTGGGTGGGTTTCGACAGTGCCTGCTCCCACTGCGACAGGTCGTCGCCGTCGACGAAGACGGTCTCCACACCCCAGCGCGGCAGGATCTCGTTGCACACCACGAAGCACGAGCCGAACAGGCTGCGGGCGGCAACCAGCCGGTCCCCCGCGCCGAGCAGCGCACCCAGCGCGGTGAACACCGCCGCCATGCCGGTGGCGGTGGCGAACGCCGCGGGGGCGTCCTCGATGAGCCGCAGCCGCTCCTCGAACATCGAGATGGTCGGGTTGCCGTAGCGCGAGTACACGTACCGGTCGATCTCGCCGGTGAACGCCCTCTCGGCATCGGCGGCCGACTCGTAGACGTAGCCCGAGGTCAGGTACAGCGCCTCGGCGGTCTCCTCGAAACCGGAGCGCAACAGCCCGCCGCGCACCCCGATGGTGGCCTGGCTGACCCCGTCCGGCAGCGGGGCCGGGACCCGGACGGATGGCACGGATGGCACTTCACTCATATGAGTCCCTAACTCTGTTTCCAGGCAAGTCCGACCGCTTTCCAGCCCGTGCCACCGCGGTGGCCGTTCTCGTCGAGGTTGCCCTCGAATCCGTCGAGCACGTTGTAGGACGGTCCGATACCGGCCTCGGTGGCCGCGATGGCCGCGCCGATCGAGCGGTTCCCGGACCGGCACAGGAAGATCACCGGCCGTTCGCCGGGAACGACGCCGGCCTCGGTGAGGTTCTCGACGAATGCGTCGTTGTGGGTGCCGTCGGTCCGGTTCCACTCGACGTACACCACGTCCCGCCGCAACTCGGTCAGGTCGGGCACCCCGACGAACCGCCATTCGGCCTCGGTGCGACAGTCGACCAGGACGGCGCTGGGATCCTCGACGAGGAGTTCCCACGCTTGCTGCGGCGTGATGTCTCCGGCGTAGCGCTGGCCTTCTGGTGTGGACACGTCTCATACCGTAGTAGCGGCGGCTGTGCGACGGTGCGAAGGGTTGGCCGGATCAGGCCGGTCCGGCCGAGCACACCTTCCAGGTGCCGTCCTCCTTGACGAACGACAGATCGGCGCCCACCTTGGTGTCCTCGTCGTTCTTGAAGTGGTAGGTCACCTTGGCGGTGGCGTGATCGCCGTCCACCACCACGTTGCCGACACCGTCGACATACCGTTCCCCGCGCTTGGCCGCCGAATCGCGTTGCCTGGCAAGGACCTCGTCCTGGGTGCCGTGTTGGCCGGCGCAGGTGTAGGTGAGGAAGTCCTGATAGTTCTGCCGCTGCAGCGCGTCGTTCTGGCCGGACACGGCGCGGCCGATGAGTTCCGGGTCGCCACCGCCGCTGTTGCGGTTGAACACAAAAATCGCGGTGATCACAATGACGATGATGACCAGGGCACCCAGGAACGGCGCGGGGGTCGGCCGGTCGGCGGGCGCGTCCTGATCGGTCACGACTGCCAGAGCTTACGCAGCACCACCGAGGTGCGCTGCGCACGGTCCCTGGCCACGGTGACGTCGGGCGCCGTCGCCAGGGTGGCACCCAGCCGGTACCGGCCGTCGGACTCGTCGAGCCGGTCGAACAGGCGGACATCGCTCTCGGCGACCTCCAGCGCCTCGGAGAGCACCGTCAGTACATCCGGCACGCTCACCGGTTCGGTGCGCGTCTCGGCGCTGCCGTAGGACACCTCGGCCGCGCCGGGCGAGACCATGATGGTGTCCACCGACAGCCCCAGCACGGCCCGGGCGTGCAGTTCGAACTGGGACAGCCGCTGGCTGCGCACGGTGACCAGGCCGGCGTCGTCGGGGCGGGGCCGTACCGTGGAGAAGTACACCTCGTCACCCCGGACCAGCAGTTCCACCGCGAAGATGCCGCGCCCGCCCAGCGAGTTGACGATGCGGGCGGCGATCGACTTGGCCGCGTCGAGCGCGGCCGGCGACAGCCGGTGCGGCTGCCAGGTGGCCAGGGTGCCGTCCTCGGCGGCGCGGTGCCCGATGGCCTCGCAGAAATGCACCACTGGACCGGTCGGCCCGGCGGTGCGCACGGTCAGCAGCGTCACCTCGTCGTCGACGTCGACGACGGTCTCGGCCATCACCCGGGTGTGGGTGATGCGCCCGGCGGCCACCGCACGGTTCCAGGCCGGTTCGACGTCCTCGGCCCGCAGCAGCACCGAGACGCCGTCGCCGGGCGCACCCTCGACCGGGGTGACGGTCAGTGGGAACCCGGCGTGCTCGGCGATCGTGGCCAATTCCGCGGCCGACCCGGCGAACCAGAACGGGGCGGTGGGCAGGCCAAGCTCGTCGGCGGCCAGCCGGCGCAGGCCCTCGCGATCGAGGCTGAGCCGGGTGGCGTGCGGTGTCGGGAAGACCTCGATGCGTTCGCTCAGCCCGGTCAGCACATCGGTGGCGACCACACCGGATTCGACGACCACGAAATGGGGCTGCTCCTTGTCGATCACCGCGGTCAGCGCCTCGGGATCGTTCATCTTGACCACGACCGCGCGGTCGGCGACCTGGTGCGCGGGGGCGTCGGCGTACCGGTCCACCGCGACCACGACGGCACCCAGCCGTTGAAAGGCCAGCGTCAGTTCACGACTCATCTCACCGGAGCCGAGCAGCATCACGACGGGCGCGGCAATGTTGCGCATACCGTCCGCGCCGGTCGGGTCCTTCGCGTCCTCAGTCATCGCCAACCCAGCCTGCCAGATCGTCAGCCCAACCGGATGTCGACGTAACACCACCGCCACGATTCACCGGGCTCGGCCGAGCGCATCACCGCATGGCCGGTCTCCCTGAAGTGCGCCGACGCGTGCTGGTGCGGGCTGGAATCGCAGCATCCGACGTGCCCACAGGTGAGGCACATCCGCAGGTGCGCCCAGGCGTTCTCGCCGTCGGCCTCGCACTCCTGGCAGCGCCCCGGCGTCAGGGGTTCGGGTTCGACGATGTCCACCGCGGCCTGGAGGTGTTCGCAGGTGGCCGGGGCCGACGGTGCCGAGGCCCCGGCGGCTCCGGATTCGCGCCGGCGTGATCTCCTCAGCATATTGATCAAGGATACGGACGGACGATCAAAGAGGAGACAACCGCTATGGGGGGCACACTGCTCGCGGTGCTGGCGGCCGCGGTGCTGCTGGCGGGGGTCAGCCGTCGTTTGGACGTCTCGGCACCGCTGGCCCTGGTGGTGGTCGGGCTGGCCGCGAGCGCGATCCCGGGATTCGGCGCGGTGGAGCTGGACCCGGAACTGGTGCTCAATGTCATCCTGCCGCCGCTGTTGTGGTCGGCGGGCTTGGAGAGCAGCTACGTCACCATGCGTCAGCACATCCGCCCGATCGGGTTGCTGGCGGTGGGCCTGCCACTGGCGACGACGCTGGCCGTCGGGTTCGTCGCGTTCCACACGGTGCCCGAGTTGACGGTCGCGGCGGCGCTGACGCTGGGCGCCATCGTGGCCCCGCCGGATGCGGTGTCGGCCACGGCCGTCGGCCGCCGGCTCGGGCTGCCGCGCCAGATCATGACGCTGCTGGGCGGCGAGAGCCTGCTCAACGACGCCACCGCGCTGACCGCCTACAAGGTGGCGCTGGCGGCGGCGATCGGCGCGTCGGCGTCGTGGCGCACCGGGTTGGCCACCTTCGGGTTGGCGGTGGCCGGCGGCCTGGTGGTCGGCCTGGCGGTCGGCTGGTTGATCGCCTTCATCCGGTACCGGCTGGACGACCCGCTGGTGGAGAGCGCCATCGGGCTGATCGCCCCGTTCGTGATCTACCTGATCGCCGAGGAGATCCACGGCTCCGGGGTGCTGGCGGTGGTGGTGGCCGCGCTGATCCTGGGCCAGCATTCGACCCGGGCCGGCTATGCCACCCGGCTGCAGGACGACGCGGTGTGGAAGGCGTTGCAGCTCATCCTGGAATCCTTTGCCTTCCTGATGATCGGCCTGCAACTGCCGGAGGTGGTGCACGAGCTGACCGGTATCCCGTTCCTGACCATCGCGGTGTCCTCGGTGGCGGTGCTGGCGACGGTGATCGTGGTGCGCATCGTGTGGGTGTTCGTGTTCGCCTACACCCCGCGGCTGCTGATCAAACGGGTCAGGGAGAACGAGCCGCGGCCGGGTCCGGCGGAGGTCTTCGTGCTGGCATGGGCCGGCATGCGCGGCGTGGTGTCACTGGCGGCGGCGTTCGGTGTCCCGCTGACCACGCTCAGCGGCGATGCCTTCCCGGGCCGCCCCCAACTGGTGTTCCTCACCTTCGTGGTGGTGGTCGGCACGCTGCTGTTGCACGGCCTGACCCTGCCGTGGGTGATCCGGCACTTCTGCGTGCGCGGTGACGACGCCCAGCAGGACGCGCTCGCCGAGGCCGCCGCCCAGGACAAGGCCGCCCGGGCGGCGGCCGAGCGGCTCGACGAACTACTGGAGGAACAGCGCGCCAGCGGCACCGCCCTGCGCGACGGCGCCGCGGCGGTGCTGCAGAAGTGGAACACCGCCCGCCGCAACGCGGCGTGGGAGCGCCTGGGCCGCAGCGAGGAGGAACTCGGGGAGAGCCCCGCCTCGGCGTTCCGCCGGTTGCGGTTGGAGATGCTGGCCGCCGAACGCGCGACGTTCATCGCCGAGCGCGACGCCGGCAACATCGACGACGAGGTGCTGCGGTCGGTGCTGCGCGGGCTGGACCTGGAAGAGGCCACCCTCAATCGGCGCTAGCCCGAAACTGCGCCATGGCGCCGGTGAGCGCGGTGAAAACGCGGTGCGCCGCTTCCAGATCCGCGTCGGGCAGGTCGGCCAGCGCCTGCCCGGTGAGCCGGGCCAACGGGGTGAAGAACTTCCTGGCCACCGCCAGGCCGTGGTCGTCGTAACGCAGGATGACCTTGCGGCGGTCGGCCGGATCGGTGTCGCGGCGCAGGTGCCCCGAGGCGATCATCCGTTCCACCAGGTAGGTGATGGCCGCCCCGGACGTGCCCAGCAGCTTGCGCAGCTCTCCCGCGGTCAGTGGGGTTCCGGCAGACTCGGCGACCATCACGTGCAGTAAGGCCTGAAAGTCGTTGGCGCCCAGATTGTTCTGCCCTGCGAACGTCCGCCCGATCTGTTCGGACTCCGCCGTCAGCGCCCGCACATCGGCGGAGATCTGCGCCTCGAGGGCGGGCCGGTCGGATGCGGGCATGCCGGCATCTTACAGTTGATTAAAATTTAAGTATCTGAAATATTTGAGGCATGTCCCGACGTATCTCCTGGGCGCTGGCCGTGGTCGTGGTGCTGATCTCCGGGGCGCTGATGGCGCTGCTGGGGTCCGGCGATTCCGGGTCGCGATCACCGGTGTCGGTCCCGGCGTCGGCCGAATCGGCCCGCGCCGACGCGCTGCGCGCGGATTTCCCTGGCGGCGAACAGGTTCCGGCCATCATCGTGGTGACCCGCACCGACGGCGGCCGGCTGACCGACGCCGACGTCGCGGCCGCCGGCCCCGGGGCCCGCGTCTCCGCGGACGGGGCGGCGGCGGTCGCGGTGGCCCCGTTGTCGGCGGACCTGTCCGGTTTCGCCCTCGACGACGCGGTGCGCGACCTGCGCACCGCAGTGACCGCGAAGCTGCCCGACGGCCTGCGCGCCCAGGTCACCGGCGGGCCGGCGTTCGGCGCCGATATCGCCAATTCCTTTGCCGGGGCCAACATCACGCTGCTCGCGGTGACGGCGGCGGTGGTGGCGCTGCTGCTCATCCTGACCTACCGCTCCCCCGTGCTGTGGCTGGTGCCGCTGCTGGTCATCGCGGTCGCCGACCGGGTGGGCGGCGTGCTCGGCACCGCGGTGGCCGCCGGGCTCGGGCTGAGCCCGGACGGATCGACGGGCGGGATCACCAGCGTGTTGGTGTTCGGCGCGGGAACGAACTATGCGCTGCTGTTGATCTCGCGTTACCGCGAGGAACTGCACGTGCGCGCCGACCACCACGACGCCCTGCGGGTGGCGCTGCGCGCCTGCGCGCCCGCGATCCTGGCCAGCAATGCCACCGTGGTGTTGGCCCTGCTGATGCTGGTGTTCGCCTCGGCCCCGAGCAATCGCAGCCTCGGCGTGCAGGCGGCCTCCGGTCTGGTGGTGGCCGCGGTGTTCGTACTGCTGGTGCTGCCGCCGCTGCTCGGCGCGTGCGGGCGGCGACTGTTCTGGCCCTTCATCCCGCGGGCCGGGGCGGCGGCCGAACCGCTCACCGAGAGCGGATTCTGGCACCGGATCGCCGCGGGGGTGGCCCGCCGGCCCGCCGCGGTCGCGGCGACGGCCCTGACCGGCCTGGCGGTGCTGTGCGCCGGGCTGTTCGCCACGCCCGTCGGGTTGTCGCAGACCGAGCAGTTCCGGGTGCAGGCCGAGTCGGTGGCCGGGTATCGGACCCTGGCCGCGCACTTCCCCAGCGGGCTGACCGATCCGACCCGGGTCATCGCCCCGACCGCGTCCGCCGAGGCGGTGCAGCGCGCCATCACCGACACCCCGGGCGTGACGTCGGCCGCCCCGGCGGGCCAGTCGCCGACCGGGGTGACGCAGTGGTCGGTGGTGCTCGACGCCGAGCCGGCGTCGAAGAAGGCCTTCACCATCGTTGACGCCCTTCGTGATTCGGTGCACCGGGCGGACGACGCCGCGGTGGTGGGCGGCTCGGACGCGCAGGCCCGCGACGCCGCCGCGGCCGCCCACCGCGACCGGCTGGTGGTGATCCCGGCGATCCTCGCCGTCGTGCTGGCGGTGCTGTTCGCCTTGCTGCGGTCGGCGCTCGCCCCGCTGCTGCTGGTCGCGGTGACGGTGCTCAGCGCGCTGGCCGCCCTCGGCCTGGGCGGCTGGGCCAGCGTGCACCTGTTCGGATTTCCGGCGCTGGACAACGCCACCCCGCTGTTCGCGTTCCTGTTCCTGGTGGCCCTCGGTGTCGACTACACCATCTTCCTGGTGACCCGGGCCCGTGAGGAGACGCCGGCGTTCGGTAACCGGGCCGGCATCGTGCGGGCGGTGTCGGCCACCGGGGCGGTGATCACCAGCGCGGGCATCGTGTTGGCGGCGGTGTTCTGTGTGCTCGGGGTGCTGCCGCTGATCGTGCTGACCCAGCTGGGCATCATCGTCGGACTCGGCATCCTGCTGGACACCTTCGTGGTGCGCACGGTGATCATCCCGGCGCTGTTCACCCTGGTCGGCCCTCGCATCTGGTGGCCCGGGCTGCACGCCGACCGTTAACGTTTCCTCATGAGCACCGGCGTGTTGTGCGCGATACCCGACGAGCTCGGCAGTTTCGTCGAGCTCATGCCCGATGCCACCCAGACCACGGTGGCACAGTGGTCGTTCACCGGCGGTCACATCGACGGGCACCACGTGGTGCTCGCCGAGTCCGGGATGGGCAAGGTGAACGCGGCCACCGCCACCACGCTGTTGGTCGACAGGTTCGGCTGCGACGCCGTCATCTTCACCGGCGTCGCCGGTGGGCTCGACCCGGACCTGGCGATCGGGGATATCGTCATCGCCGACCGGATCGTGGCCAACGACTCCGGGATCATCGAGAACGAGCGATTTTCGCTGTACCAGCCCGGGCACGTCCGGTTCTTCAACCCGACCGACGAACTGGGCTTCGACGTGGACGGCGACTTGCTCGCCCGGGTGCGGCGCAAGCTGTCGACGGTGCTGCTGCCGATTCTCGACGCGGAGGCCGGCGGCCAGGACCGGCCACCGCGGATCACCTACGGCAGCATCCTCTCCGGGGACGCGTACCTGCACTGCGCGGTCACCCGCGAGCGGCTGCACCGGGAACTGGGCGGGTCGGCCGTCGAGATGGAGGGTGCGGCGGTGGCTCAGGTGTGCGCCGCATTCGGTGTGCCCTGGCTGGTGATCCGGGCGCTGTCCGACCTGGCCGGGCATGACCCCGACATGGACTTCACCCTGTACACCACGCAGGTGGCGCACGCCGCGGTGCACATCGTGCACTCACTGCTGCCGGTCATCTGATGGACGACCGCACGCTGCCGACGACGCTGGGCCGGTTGCGGGTGCAGACCCGTGGCACCGGCGAGGTGATCCTGTTCTGGCCCAGCCTGCTGATGACCGGCGACATGTGGGCCGGCCAGGCCGAGGCGTTCGGTGCCGACCACCGGGTGGTGCTGATCGACCCGCCCGGCCACGGTGGCAGCGAAAAGTTGACCGCGCCTTTCAGTTTCGCCGATTGCGCGCAGGTCGTCGTCGACCTGCTGGACGGGCTGGGGGTACAGCGCGCGCACTTCGTCGGCAATTCGTGGGGCGGCATGATCGGCGGCACGTTCGCCGCCCGGTTCCCGGAGCGCATCGGCCGGGCCGTGCTGATGAACTGCACCGCCTCGCCGGCCGGCGCCCGGCAGCGATTCGAGTACGGGCTGCTGCTGCAGGCCGCCAGGGCGCTCGGCGGTATCCGCGGCCCGCTCACCCGCGAGGTGCTCAAGGCCTTCCTCGGGCCGACCACCATGGGAACCCGGCCCGATGTGGTGGCCTTCGTCCGGGCGGCCGCGGCCCGCGTCGACGTGGGCTCGGTGTCGCATGCGGTGCGCAGCGTGGTGCCGCGCCGGCCGGATCAGCGCGCCCTGCTGGCCGGCGTGCGCAGCCCGGTACTGGTGGTCGCCGGTGCCGAGGATGCCACCTTCCCGCTCGAGGAGACGCTGGCGATGGCCGACGCGATCCCGGGTGCGGCCACGGCCGTGCTCGACGGGGTGGCTCACCTGGCCGCGCTGGAGAACCCGACCGTCGTCAACGCTCTGATCAAGGACTTTGTGTTCGGCGGGTAACGTCGGGGCATGACGGCCCGTGTCCTGCCGCCGGTACACATGCGGCGCAACGCCTTCGACCCCACCCCCGAGCTCGCGGCGCTGCGCGCGGATGCGGGGGTGCAGTCGATCGTCGGCCCCCTGGGCAACCCGGCCTACCTGATCACCCGGCACGAGGACGTCAAGGCCGTCCTCGCCGACCACGAACATTTCTCCAACAGCCGGCCGGCGGATTTCACGCTGCCCGGGGCGCCGGAGGTGTCCGCGGCCGAGCAGGCCGCCGCCCGGGCGGGCAACCTGCTGGGCCAGGATCCCCCGGAGCACCAGCGGCTGCGCCGGATGCTCACCCCGGAGTTCACCATCCGGCGGATGAAGCGGCTGGAACCGCGGATCGCCGAGATCGTCGAGCAGCGGCTGGATGCGATGGCCGAGGCGGGTCCACCCACCGATCTGATCGCCGAATTCGCCCTGCCCATACCGTCTTTGGTCATCTGCGAGCTGCTCGGCGTGCCGTATGACGACCGCGCCGGCTTCCAGGAGCGATCCGGGCGCCAACTCGACCTGTCGCTGCCCATCGCCGAGCGCATGGCGCTGCAGCGGGAAAGCCGCGACTATATGCGCGGGCTGGTCGTGGCGGCCCGGGCGGCTCCCGGCGAGGACATCCTCGGCATGCTGATCCGCGAACACGGCACCGAGCTGACCGACGACGAACTGGTGGGCATCGCCGGCCTGCTGTTGCTGGCCGGGCATGAGACCACGTCGAACATGCTGGGGTTGGGCACGCTGGCGTTGCTGCGCCACCCCGACCAGCTGGCGCTGGTCCGCGATGACCCCGAGGCGGTGGCGCCGGCGATCGAGGAACTGCTGCGCTGGCTTTCGGTGGTGCAGCACGCCATTCCGCGCTTCACCACCGCTGCCGTCGAGGTCGCGGGGGTGACGATCCCGGCGCACAGCCTGGTGTTCGCGTCGCTGCCGTCGGGCAACCGGGATCCGTCGTTCGTCGACGCACCCGATGAGCTGGACGTGCGGCGCGGGGCACCGGGGCACCTGGCGTTCGGGCACGGGGTGCACCATTGCCTCGGTGCGCCGTTGGCCCGGATGGAGATGCGGATCGCCTTTCCCGCGCTGTTCCGCCGCTTCCCCGGACTGGCCCTGGCCGAAGATTTCGAGGATGTCGAATTCCGGTCGTTTCATTTCATCTACGGATTACGGTCATTGCAGGTGAGGTGGTGAACATGAGGGTGGAAGCCGACCGCGACGCGTGTATCTCCGCGGGAAATTGTGTGATGGTCGCCGAGGCGGTCTTCGATCAGGACGACGACGGTGTGGTGGTCGTGCTGGCCGACGAGGTGCCGGCCGGCGAGCAGGAACATGCCAGGGAGGCGGTGCGGCTGTGCCCGGCCGGTGCCCTGCGCGAGATCACCTAGGCGGTCCGGGGTGGTGCCCTGATTGCCCGCCTCCGAGCGACTTTTCAGCGACAACGATCGAATAGTGCTGCGGCCGTTTATCTCCCGCAACCAGTTGCCGGTGGGCCGTTGTACACCGAACCCCGGCCGTTCTAAGTGGATTCGCTATCGTCTGCCGTCCGGCCCGGCAGGTGGATCACGCCGGCGCGCGCAAGCAGCATCAGGCTGACCACCAGCACCCACACCGGGAACACCAGTGTCAGCCAGACCGACGTGTCGGCGGCCACCAGCACGATCAGCGCCATGGTGTAGGTGGCCAACGCCAGCCAACGTGGCATCACACCGGTTTTCAGCCAGATGGTGGCCAGCGAGATCATGAAGACCGCAGCCATCCGCAGCGCGTAGGTCTTGCCGAGTGCGGTCAACGTCATGGTGGCGAAGGCCACCACCTCGGCCCGCGCGGGCTCGTCGAGCACATCAGTCCCGCTGTGCGCCAAGCCGATTCCCACCGATGTGGTGGCGAACACCATCGCCAGGAACAGCAGCCCAGCACCCAGGAACACCGAGGAGAAGAACTTGTCCTCCACTCCGGCGAACCCGTCTCGCACCACCCCGATGAACCACAGGAACGCGATCCCGGCGAACGGCATGAGCGTCGCGGCCACCTTGAGGTGACCACTGCCCGCAACGGTCCACTGGGCGCCGTGCGCGGCCCCGTCGGGCACCGTCGTCCACAGCAGCACCAGCGCGGTGGTGAACAGCAACGAAAAGAGCACACCCGCGACCGCAGCGGCCCGCGGTGTGGTCAGGCGGCGGAACGGAAATGGCGTTGTCACGGCGCCATGGTCGCACCTGGCGCGCAGCCGCCGCAGGTGAACGGTCCCTAGCGCCGGGCGATCACGACCCCGTGTCTGACGATGCCGTGATGACAGCACCTGCGGCTGCCCGCGGCGGGGACAGCAGTGCAGCCCGGGCTTCGGCAGGGACGAATGAGGTAAGTCATGGGTGAAACTCCAAGTACTAGAGAGGGCGGGTGTAGCGTGGGAGACATCCAAGCCGACGAGGCTCAGGCACTTACCCGCTTTCTTTTGGCGCGTTGTGCGTCTTGTGTTGGCACACGAAATCAACCGTCAAGGAACGCGTATGCACTCCAACGATCTGTTCTCACATCCCGACCGACCCGAGGTTACCGCAGACACCCGAAACGACGACATCACAACGATCACCTTCTCGGATCACCCCGACACCAAGCGAGGGTGCCGGTCCGCCGGTGGCGCCTGATGACGCCTTCCCGGCGTGTGCCCCGCCCGGTACGCCTCACCGTCGCGGCACATCTCGGCTCCGATATCGACGGCGCGTGGTGGCCGCGCGGTGCATCCCTCGCGGCCGAATTGACCGAGCTTGTGACGGCACTGCGCCCCAAGCTGGGCGACCTCACCGACATTCGGGTCAATTGGTCGGCGGTCGAGGGGCCGACCGACCTGCACATGATGGCCCTCGGAGGAGCCGCGATCGCGGCCAGCCGCCGGCCCCGACTTTTGTTCGCCCTCGGGACGCGAGCCCGCGCCAAACTGCTCGTGATACCGAGTACCACCTCGGTCGAGCTAGGTCTGATGGTGATGAAAGTTAGTGCGGGACTTGAGGTCCGGCATTCCGAAGAGTTGAGTGCGCCCATTCGTTCGGCGCAGCGTATTCTGCTCGCCGCTCAAACCGAGAGCTCGAGCTGGGGGCGCGTCATCGCCTGATCGCGCCGGGGGCAAAACGAAAAGGCTGGCACAGCCGAAGCTGCGCCAGCCTTTCAAGTCAGGTTCGGTCAGATGACCGAAACGCCCACTGCCTGCGGGCCTTTCGCGCCCTGCTCGACCTCGAACTGAACGCGAGCGTTCTCCTCGAGCGAGCGGAAGCCGCTTCCGGTGATCTCGCTGTAGTGGACGAAGACGTCGGCCGCTCCGCCATCAGGAGCGATGAAGCCGAAGCCCTTTTCGCCGTTGAACCATTTCACAGTGCCCTGTGCCATTGAACTTACTTCTCTCATTTACAAGCGCAACAACCAAAATGTGCGCAACCCGACGGTAGCACCCCGTGGGCCAAACCGCACCATCGAGCATTTTCGCTAAGGCTGGCCCGGGAGCAACCTGATCATCAGGCCGTTGCTCTCCGCGAGCACATTGCCCGCGCCGTCGAGCAACTCTGCGTTGACAAAAGCCTTGCGGCCCTCGGCTTCCCGGATCCAACCCCGCGCGGTCAGCGTGGTGTCGATCGGCGTCACCCTGCGGTAGTCGACGTGCAGGAAGGCAGTCCGGCTGATCGGCCGGCCCGCGGCGTGGATGACCATGCCGAAGATGGAATCGAACAGCAGCGGCAGCACGCCACCGTGCACGGCATGGTTGCCGCCCACGTGGTAGCGGCTGAACTGCACCTGCAGTTCCACGCCCTCGGCCTCGAACTTCGTCACGTGCCAGGGCGGCATGAGCAGGCTGCCGGCCCCGGGCAGACTCGGCACCCGGTTGGCAGGCCCTTCACCCTCGGCCGCCCGGTACGGGTCCAACAGCTTGACCAGGTCCTCGACCCGGTCGGCGGCCTCGTCCCAGGTGGAGCTGTCCGGGTTGACCGACACGGCCAGGTCCTGCGCACGGCGCATCGCCGCGAGGAAGCGACCGAACCCCGGCCCGGGGTCGGCGGCCTCGAACAGCGGAAATCCGCCATGCCGGTCGTACTCGGGGTCGGCGCGGCGCGGGTCCAGCCCGAAATCGGTCACCGGGCCGCCAGGATGTCGCGCCGCACGATGGTCTGGTCCCTGCCGGGACCGACCCCGATGCACGACACGTACGCTCCGGCCAGCTCCTCCAGTCGCAGCACGTAGTCCCGCGCCTTGGCGGGCAGCTCGTCGAACTCGCGGGCTCCGGAGATGTCCTCCCACCAGCCCGGCAGCTCTTCGTAGACCGGCTCGGCGCGGGCGATATCCGATTGGGTCATCGGCATCTCGTCGGTGCGCTTGCCGTCGACGGTGTAGCCGACGCACACCGGCACCGTCTCCAGACTCGACAGCACGTCCAGCTTGGTCAGGAAGTAATCGGTGATGCCGTTGACCCGCGTCGCGTAGCGGGCGATGACGGCGTCGAACCAGCCGCAGCGGCGCGGCCGCCCGGTGGTCACGCCGACCTCGCCGCCGGTCTTGGCCAGGTAGGCGCCGTGCTCGTCGAACAGCTCGGTCGGGAAGGGACCCGAGCCCACCCGGGTGGTGTAGGCCTTCAGGATGCCGAGCACCGTGGTGATGCGGGTCGGCCCGATGCCCGAGCCCACGGCCGCGCCACCGGCGGTCGGGTTGGACGACGTCACGAACGGATAGGTGCCGTGGTCGACATCGAGCAGGGTGCCCTGCGAACCCTCCAGCAGCACCGTCTCGCCGTCCTCGAGCGCCTTGTTCAGCAGCAGCCGGGCGTCGGCGATGCGGTGCTTGAAGCCCTCGGCCTGGGCCAGCAGGTTCTCCACGACCTCGGCCGGGTCCAGGGCCTTGCGGTTGTAGATCTTCACCAGCACCTGGTTCTTGAACTCCAGGGCGGCTTCGATCTTGTTGGCCAGCTGCTGCTCGTCGAGCACGTCGGCCACCCGGATCCCGATGCGGGCGATCTTGTCCTGATAACAGGGACCGATCCCGCGACCGGTGGTGCCGATCTTCTTGCTGCCCATGTACCGCTCGGTCACCTTGTCGATGGCGACGTGGTACGGCATGAGCAGGTGCGCGTCGGCGGAGATCAGCAGGCCGGACGTGTCGACGCCGCGCTCCTCCAGACCGGACAGCTCGGTGAGCAGCACCCCCGGGTCGACCACGACACCGTTGCCGATGACGTTGGTGACACCCGGGGTGAGGATGCCCGAGGGGATCAGGTGCAGGGCGAAGTTCTCGCCCGTCGGCAGCACCACGGTATGACCCGCGTTGTTACCGCCCTGGTAGCGCACAACCCAGTGCACGCGTCCACCGAGAAGATCGGTGGCCTTACCTTTGCCCTCGTCACCCCACTGGGCCCCGATGAGCACGATTGCCGGCATGGCATTGTCTCCCTGAGTCTCCTGCTCAAATGTGATGCAGCCGGTGACCCACCTTATCCGAGCGCGGCCACAGGAGAGGCGTTGACCACCACAGACAGCGGTCGAGAGATCAGCGTGCTGGTCTTCGGTGACCGTCGGATACCGCGTGCGCTGGGGGGCTGTCCTGCGGTGATGGTGACCGAGCCGGCCGGTATCGATGCCGCGTTCACCGCGCGCCGGCTCGTCGTGCTGGGGTCCGAATCCGATCTCGCGACGGTGTTGGGCCGGCTGATGCGCGCCGACCGCCTCGATATCGAGGTCGCCCGGGTGGGTCGCTGGCGTTCGGGTCGGCGGGCCCGCACCGGTGCGGTGACACGACTGCCGCTGATCCGGGACGAGACCGGCACCGTGCTGGTCGGCAGCGCGTTCTGGCTGCCGCCGGGCGAGTCGGCCGGCCAGATCGAGGGTGAGGCGGTGGTGGACGACACCGTGCTGTTCGACGGCACGGCCACCGCGGTGCGCATCGAACCGATCGCGACGCAGCCAGGGCTGCGGGCCAGTGTCCTCACCGCCCGGATGCGGCCCAAGCAATGGGTGACCGGCCGTGCGGTGCAACTCGGCACCACCGGGGCGCTGGTGGTGCGCGACGGTGTCCAGGTGCCGCGGCCGGTGCGACGGTCGACGTTCTATCGGCACACCCAGGGCTGGCTGGCGGTCCGCTGACACCTGCATGTGATCTGCATCACCAACGTGGTTCCGCACCCGACCCTCTCCGCAACCTCGTGACGCGATCCGTCGAGTGTTTGCTGCAACCTTTGGTGCCGACTAGCTGAAAGCCCGCTGTACGAGCCGGGTCGAGCGCCGACGCAAAGAGGTTGGCGGCAGGCGACACGGCCATGCCGTCGGGCTTCATCCCCCGGGAGAACCGAGCCGGCAAACATCCGATCTTCGGCTGAATATCACTCGCGTCCCACACCCCTCCGGCGCCAGCCACCGCGGGCTAGCAACGCCTTAACTGACACGGAAATATGGCGTTTCAGCAGCAATTCGTCTCGACTGTACGGGCCGATACCGACCGCACCCAGTCTGCCGATCAGCACCAGAACGGGCATGTTACTTCCAAGTATGTTGGTCTAGCTTCGCGTGTGGGGGGTCACAGTGAATGTCAGAGGAGAGATCATGCAGATTGCTCTGCGTCCCTATGCGACGGCCGGTGTCACGCTCGTCGCAGCCGGTGCCATTGCCATGTCGCCGGTTTTGCCGGTGACCAAGATCGAGGTTGCTGTACACCAGGCGAGCAGCGCGGCCGTGGCGCTCGCTGCCAGCCCCTTCGACGTGTACGGACAGGTGCTGCAGGACACCATCGCCAATGTGAGGAGTGTCGGCCAGACGGCCTTCGCGAACGGGCCCTTCCCGCTGCTGCAGAAGATCCTGGAGAACCAGGCCGCGAACCTGGGTGCACTCGGCTCGGCCGTCGGCGCCAGCGGCGGCGCCCTGCTCAAATCGGTGATGACCGACGTGCCCACTCTGCTCAGACAGTCCCTCACCGAACTCGGGCAGGGCAACGTCGAGGCCTCGCTCAACTCGCTGATCAATGTGGTGCTGACACCGTTGCTCGCGGGCGTGAATCCCCTCACCGGCGCCCTGCTCCCGGCGCTGCAGCATGCGATCGCCGATCCGCTGCAGAACCTGGCGAACGTGGCCAACCAACTGCCCAACATCGGCCTCGAACTGGGGCTGGCGGTCTTGGGCCCGACACTCGGCGGCCTCGGCGCGGTGGGTGCGGCGGTGCAGGGCGTGGTCGACGCCGTCCGCACCGGCAACCTCGGCAAGGTGCTGACCGCCGTCGTCCAGGCACCCGCGGTCATGGTGAACGGCCTGCTCAACGGCGGCTACGGACCCAATGTCGGAGGCTTGATCGGTCTCGAGGGCATCAACGTGGTCGCCGGCGGCCTGTTCAATCCGGGTGGTTTCGCCGATAACACGCTCACCCTGCCCGGCCTGGTCGCCTCGCTGGTGAACGTGCGGGACACCATCGTCAACGCGTTGACGGCATCGGCGAAGACGCCGACCACCGCCCCCACCACCGCGGTGTCGTCGACGGCGCTGCCGACCGCGGCGTCGACGGTGACCCTCCGCGTCAAGGCCCCCACGGCGGAGTCGGCAACGGCACCGGCACCGGCCACCGCGCCCAAGACCGACGCCGGCAACCCGACCGCCCCGACCGCCCCGACCGCCCCGAGCAAGCAGACCACCAAGGACACCGACTCGTCGAGCACCAAGGACACCGGCACCAAGGGCGCGACCGACACCGGGACCAAGACCGGCCGCACCGGCTCGGCCACCAAGGACACCGGCTCGGCCACCAAGGACACCGGCGCCACGTCGACGTCGGGCGGCACCGGCTCGGCCGCGGCCTCGGGCTCATCGGGGCCGGCGGAATCCACCAAATCCACCGCGTCGTCGGGCACCGCCCACAATGACGGGGCCGGCACCGCCAAGAAGGAAGCCAAGCACGCGAAGGCGGCCTGAGCTTCCGCACTTTTCGCACCCGTGGCCCCCGGGATTTCCCGGGGGCCACCTCCATGCCCGCTGACCGGTAGTTTTCGTGGGGTGAACATCCGGCCCCTGCACCAGTCGGTGCGTCCCAGCCCGGTCTTCCTGGCGATCCTCGCGCTCACGGTGGCCGGCGGCGCGCTGGCCTGGTTCTGCGGGGACACCATCCGCCCGTTGTCCTATGCGGCGGTGTTCGTGCTCGTCGTCGCCGGCTGGTTGGTGTCGATGTGCTTGCACGAGTTCGGTCACGCCTACACGGCGTGGCGATTCGGCGACCGCGATGTCGCGGTCCGCGGTTATCTGACGCTCAATCCGCTGAAATACTCCAACCCGGTGCTCTCGATCGCGCTGCCGCTGATCTTCATCGCCCTGGGCGGGATCGGGTTGCCGGGCGGTGCGGTCTACGTCCGGACGTCGTGGATGACCGCGCGCCAACGCACCCAGGTCAGCCTGGCCGGCCCGGCGGCCAACGCTGTGCTGGCGGTGCTGCTGCTGGCCGTGACGGCCATCTTCTTCGACCCGGCACACGGAGTGTTCTGGGCCGGTGTGGCGTTCCTGGGCTTCCTCCAGGTGACCGCGCTGCTGCTGAACTTGTTGCCCATCCCTGGCCTGGACGGTTACGGCGCGCTGGAACCACATCTGAGCGACGACAACCGCCGCGCCCTGGAACCGGCCAAGCAATGGGGTTTCTTCATCCTGCTGATCCTGCTGCTGGTTCCGCAGCTCAACCAGTGGTTCTTCGGGGTGGTGTTCTGGTTCTTCGACCTGTCCGGCGTGCCGCACTGGCTGGTCGGAAACGGTGCAGCCCTGACCCGGTTCTGGTCGGCGTGGGTGTAGACCCCTTGCGACATATGCGACTTTGCGCATATATTTCGGGACATGGGTGCAGGACATGACCACAGCCACGGTGCCGATGCCCGCGTAAGCCGGATGGTGCTCGGCGCGGTCATCCTCTCGGTGTTCTTCGTCGTCGAACTGGTCACCGCGTTGACCATCAACTCGATCGCCCTGCTCGCCGACGCCGGCCACATGCTCACCGACCTGGTCGCCATGTTCATGGGCTTGACCGCCGTGCTGATCGCCCGGCGCGGTTCCACCTCCGCCGCCCGCACCTACGGCTGGCACCGCGCCGAGGTGTTCACCGCGGTCGCCAACGCCGTGCTGCTGCTCGGAGTCGCCGGCTTCATCCTGTACGAGGCCATCGAACGACTGGGCGCGGCTCCCGCCATCCCCGGCGTCCCGATGATCGTCGTCGCGCTGGCCGGCCTGCTCTCCAATGCCGTGGTGGTGCTGCTGCTGCGCTCCCAATCCGAGGCCAGCCTGGCGGTCAAGGGCGCCTACATGGAGGTCGTCGCCGACACCGTCGGCAGCATCGGCGTGCTGATCGCCGGCATCGTCACCGTCACCACCGGCTGGCCCTACGCCGACGTGGTGGTCGCCGTCCTGGTCGCGCTGTGGGTGTTGCCCCGCGCCATCGCACTGGCCAGGGCCGCGCTGCGGATCCTGTCCGAGTCGTCGCCCGACCACATCGACGTCGACGAGTTGCGCACGGCGCTAGAGGCGGTCGACGGGGTCACCGGCGTGCACGACCTGCACGTGTGGACGCTGGTGCCCGGCAAGGACATGGCAACGGCGCACCTGACCAGCACCCGGGAGTCAGCCCTGGTGCTCGACGACGCCAAGGCCGTGCTCACCGCGCGCGGGCTGGCCCATGCCACCATCCAGGTGGAGCCGCCGGACCAGTCCGGCTGCCACTGCGAAGCGCAGTACTAGGACACGCCGAGTTCGGCGCGCGCGGCGGGATCGCAGTCGTCGAGCAGATCCAGGCAGCGCGCGTACTCCGGTGTCTCGCCGATGGCGTCGGCCGCCTTGGCCAGCGCCGCCACACAGCGCAGGAAGCCGCGGTTGGGCTCGTGGCTGTAGGGCACCGGACCGAAGCCCTTCCAGCCGTTGCGCCGCAGCTGGTCCAGGCCGCGGTGATAGCCGGTGCGCGCGTAGGCATAGGCCGTGATCGCCTTGTCCTCGCTCAGCGCCTCCTCGGCCAGCGCGGCCCACGCCACCGACGCACTGGGATGCGCGGCAGCGACGATCGCCGGGTTCTCCCCCGCTTCGAGCTCTTCCTCCGCCTCGGTGTCGCCCGGCAGCAGCACCGGGTCAGGACCGAGGAGATCACCCATCCGAGTCATAAGCCCATTGTGCCGTGCGGGCGTTGACAGCCAATCGCTAGGCTTCATCAGTAGCGTCGGCAAGGGAGGACCGCAGTAGGGATGTCGAACCCAACAGGGCCGGACGACGAGCAGAAATCCGGCGAGGGCACACCGGAGGACGACGCGCCCGAGCGTCGGTACACCGCGCCGTCGGGCTTCGACGGCTCCACCCAGATCATCGACGCGGTCCCCGAACCGCCGACCGAGATCTTCTCCGCCGAGGACGCCACCGAGCTGATCGCGGCGCAGCCGGCCGGAGCACCACCGAAGAACGTTGCGCCACAGGTCATTCCACCGCGCAATGAGTCGGGCCAGCCGGTCCGCACCCGACGCAGCTGGGGCTGGGTGATCGCGGTGGTGCTGGTGATCGCGGCGCTGGTGGCGCTGGCCGTGCTGGGCACCGTGCTGCTGACCCGCAAGAGCAGCGCGGCGGTGTCGCAGGAGGAGCTGGTGCGCAACACCATCGGCAACTTCGACGGCGCGATCCAGCGGGGTGACCTGGCCACCCTGCGCAGCATCACCTGCGGGGCCACCCGCGACAGCTACGTCCAGTACAACGACAAGGCCTGGGCCGAAACCCACGCCCGGGTCGCCGCGGCCAAGCAGTACCCGGTGGTGGCGAGCATCGACCAGGTGGTGGTGCACGACGACCACGCCGAGGCCAACGTCACGACCTTCATGGCGTACGCGCCGCAGACCCGCTCCACCCGGAGTTTCGATCTGCAGTTCCGCGACGACCAGTGGAAGATCTGCCAGAACTCCTGAATCGATTTCGGCGCGCGGCCGGTCAGGACTCGATGCGGGCGCCGAGCTGGCCGAGCACCCCGTACAGGTTGGCGATGCCCCAGTGCTCGACGATGCGCCCGTCGTGGACGCGCATCGCGTCCACCGTGTCGAAAGCCACCGTGCGGCCGGTCGCCGCGATGCCGAGGAACTCGCCGCGGTGAGTGCCGTGGTAGGTCTTGTACGTCGTCACCACGTCACCGTCGACGGTCTGCCAGTGGATCTCCGGGCGGAAATCCGGGAACGCCTCCCGAAGCCGGTGGTACAGCACCCGCACGCCGTCCTTGTCCGCGGTGGTGCCGGGCTGAGGCGTGTGGTCGACGAAATCGTCGGCGAACAACTCCTCGAACAGCGCGAAATCCCCCTCCCCCTGCACCTTTTCGGTGTTCCGGCGCACCACGGCCATGGCCTGTGCTTCGCGGTCGGTGTGGGTCATCGGCGTCCTTCCGTGCTGTCGGCGGTGTCGAGTCCGGCCACGCTGGGTGCGGCGTCGTGTCCGTGCCAGGTGGCGAGCAACCGTAGCGCGTTGTCCGACGCGGTGCCCGGCTCGGTGGTGTAGACGATCAACACCTGATCTTCGTCGCCACTGGGATTGAGCGCCTGGTAGGCGACGGTGAGTTCGCCGACCAGCGGATGGTGATAGCCCTTGGTGCCGGTCGTCCGGCGCTGTACATCGTGGCGGGACCACCAGGTGCGGAATTCCTCGGAGTGGATGGACAGCTCACCGATCAACGCCGACAGCTTGGGGTCGTCGGGATAGCGGCCGGCGTCGTGGCGCAACATCGCGACGGTGTCGATGGCCACCTGCCGCCAGTCCGCATACAGCTCGCGGGCGTGCGAATCGAGGAAGACGAACCGGGCCTGGTTGCGCAGCGGCGCCGGGAGCCGGCGGAACTCGGTGATCAGGGCACCGGCCAGCCGGTTGTGCGCCAGCACATCCAGGCGCCGCCCCAGGACGAACGCCGGCGAGTGGACCAAATCCAGTCGGTCCAGCAGTTCCAGTGTCGCCGGGTGCACGCGCTGCGGCCGCGACGGGGTGCGGCGGGCGACGGGCTGCGGGCGGCCCAGCTGGTGCAGGTGCGCCCGTTCGGCATCGTCGAGCTGCAGCGCGGTGGCCAGCGCGTCGAGCACGTCGACCGAGGCACTTCGGCTGCGGCCCTGCTCCAGTCGCGTGTAGTAGTCCACGCTGACCCCGGCCAATTGCGCCAATTCCTCCCGGCGCAGGCCGGGCACCCGACGGCGGGCGAGTTCACCCTTCAGCCCGACATCGGCCGGAGCCAGCCGGGCCCGGCGCGTCTTGAGGAAGTCGGCCAGTTCGGATCGATTGCTGTCCACGACCACCAGTCTGGCGCGCATCCCGGCGGCCGGCGCGGGCGAGGGTGGCCCATTTCGTCCCAGGATGAGCCGGGCCGGGTTGACCGGCGCCGCAGCGACTTTCCGGTGGTTGTTTCGAGGGCAACACAGACCACCGACGAAAGGAAACCGACATGTCGACAGTCATCGGCTCCACCCCACTGGCCGGGCGGACCGCCGTGGTGACCGGAGCCTCCAGCGGAATCGGCGAGGCGACCGCCGAACGTCTGGCCGCGCTCGGCGCCGACGTCGCCGTCCTGGCTCGCCGCAAGGACAGACTGGACGCCGTGGTGGCGCGCATCGCCACCGCCGGGGGCACCGCACTGGCGATCCCGCTGGACGTCACCGACCGCGACGCGGTGCACGCGGCCGCCGACCGGGTATCGGCCGAACTGGGACCGGCGGATCTGGTGTTCGCCAACGCCGGCGTTCAGCTGATCTCTGGGATCGAGGAGCTGCGGGTCGACGACTGGCAGCGCCAGATCGACCTGAACATCACCGGCGTCATGAACACCATCGGCGCGTTCGTCCCCCAGTTGGTGCATGCCGCTGCGGACGGCCGGCCCAGCGATCTGATCACCACCTCGTCCATCGCGGCCACCCGGGTGCTGGAGAAGTTCTCGGTGTACTCGGCCACCAAGGCCTACCTGAGCCAGTTGACCCGGCTGCTGCGGGTGGAACTCGGCCGCAAGCGGGTCCGGGTCGCCACCGTCGAACCGGGCATGGTCGACACCGAGCTGCCCGACCACGTCACCGATCCGGACGCCAGTGGGCTGATGGCCGATCTGCTCCGCGACATCGACGTGCTCAGCCCGGCCGACATCGCCGAGACGGTGGCCTTCATCGCCTCGGTGCCCAGGCACGTGAATCTCACCGAGATCACCATTCTTCCTACCCAGCAAGCGATTTGAACACGAAGGAACGGGAGACACCATCATGAAGGTTGTTCTGATCACCGGGGCCAGCAGCGGTATCGGCGCCGCCACCGCCGAGCGGCTGTCCCGGGACGGGTACCGGCTGTTCCTCGGCGCCCGACGAACCGACCGGCTCGAAGACCTGACCCGCCGGATCACGGCCGGCGGCGGACACGCCGCGTTCGCACGCCTGGACGTCACCGACGCCGCCGACATGGAGCGGTTCGTGGACGCCGCGCACCGGTGCTACGGCCGGGTGGACGTCATCGTCAACAACGCCGGGGTGATGCCGCTGTCGCCGCTGGCGGCACGCAAGACCGACGAATGGGACCGGATGATCGACGTCAACATTCGCGGGGTGCTGCACGGCATCAGCGCGGTTCTGCCGGTGATGCAGGCCCAGGGCGGCGGACACGTCGTCAACGTCGCGTCGGTCGGCGCCCGCGAGGTGGTGCCCACCTCCGCGGTGTACAGCGCCACCAAGTTCGCCGTGCGGGCCATCACCGAAGGGCTGCGCCAGGAATCGGCGGGCGACATCCGGACCACCCTGATCTCCCCGGGCGTCACCGAATCCGAACTGGCCGAGTCGATTTCGGATGCCACGGCACGCGATGCGATGCGCGCCTACCGCGCGGTCGCGCTGCCGGCGTCAGCGATCGCGGATGCGATCGCCTACGCCGTCGCCCAACCCGCCGACGTCGATGTCAACGAGGTGATCGTCCGGCCGGCGGCCAGCCGCCAGTAGCTCAGCCGGCGCAAGCCGAACTGCCGGCTCAGCCGGCGCAAGCCGAATTGCCGGCTCAGCCGGCGGACACACTCCGGCCCGCGCTGTGCAGGTCGTTGCAGGCCTCGATGACCCGCTGGGTCATCGAGGCTTCGGCCTTCTTCAGGTAGCTGCGCGGGTCGTAGACCTTCTTGTTGCCGACCTCGCCGTCGATCTTGAGCACACCGTCGTAGTTGGAGAACATGTGTGCGGCAACCGGTCGGGTGAAGGCGTACTGGGTGTCGGTGTCGACGTTCATCTTCACCACGCCGTAGCGCAGCGAGTCCTCGATCTCGGACTTCAGCGAACCCGAGCCGCCGTGGAACACGAAGTCGAACGGCTTGGACCCCTCGGGCAGGCCCAGCTTGGCCGCGGCCACCTTCTGGCCCTCGGCCAGCACCTCGGGCTTGAGCACCACGTTGCCCGGCTTGTACACGCCGTGCACGTTGCCGAACGTCGCGGCCAGCAGGTACTTGCCGTGCTCCCCGGCGCCGAGGGCGTCGATGGTCTTCTGGAAGTCCTCGGAGCTGGTGTAGAGCTTCTCGTTGATCTCGGCCTCGACGCCGTCCTCTTCACCGCCGACGACGCCGATCTCCACCTCGAGGATGATCTTGGCGGCCGCCGTCAGCTTGAGGAGCTCCTGCGCGATCTCCAGGTTCTCGTCGATCGGCACCGCCGAGCCGTCCCACATGTGCGACTGGAACAGCGGGTCCTGTCCCTTGGCGACGCGCTCGGCCGAGATCGCGATGAGCGGGCGGACGAAGCTGTCCAGCTTGTCCTTGGGGCAGTGGTCGGTGTGCAGCGCGACGGTGATCGGGTACTTGGCGGCGATCACGTGCGCGAACTCGGCCAGCGCGGTGGCACCGACGACCATGTCCTTCACACCCAGTCCGGAACCGAATTCGGCTCCGCCGGTGGAGAACTGGATGATGCCGTCGCTGCCCGCGTCGGCGAAGCCCTTGATGGCCGCGTTGATGGTCTCCGACGACGTGCAGTTGATCGCCGGGAACGCGAAGGAGTGCTCCTTGGCACGGCCCAGCATCTCGGCATAGACCTCGGGCGTGGCGATGGGCATTGGAAACTTCCTCTCGGCTGTCCGGCTGACCCGGTCAGTATGACAAGAAGCGGGTCAGCAGGCACTGGGCGGTCTGGATTAGCGTTGCGCAGATGCGCACCGGCTCGGCTCTCGCTGTCGTCGCGTCGGGTGCTGTGCTGCTGTCGGCGGCATGTACCCGGCACCCCGCCCCGGCTCCGCCCCCGCCCGCACCGCCGCCGCCGGCCGTCGCCCCGGCCCCGGTTCTGGCCACCGACCTGCCGCCCGGGCAGGCCCAGCTGATCGTGAACGGCCGCGACGCCGGCCCGCTGGGCCCGGTGGTGTGCTCGCACCGGGACGGTTTCAGCAGGTACACCATCGGGGAAACGTCGCTGGGGGTGACCGTGGTGATCACCGACGACGACGTGCCCTCGGTCCGCTCGGTGACCATCGGCGACGCCGGCGGGGTGTCCATCGGCTACGACGCCGACGTGTCCGAGGATCCCCCCAAGGCCAGCCGCAACGGCGACACGCTGACCGTGACGGGCGCGGGTGACGGCACCGACTCGACGAACCCGGCGCACATCGTGCCCACCACCTACGCGCTCGCGGTGACCTGCCCGGTTTAAACACCCCCCGGTCGCTGCGCTCCTGCCCGCCGTCAACATCCCCCGGTCGCTGCGCTCCTGCCCGCCGTCAACATCCCCCGGTATCTTGGGGCCTCATGACCACCACCCATCTGGCCCTGATGCCGGATTTCCTCGACCCGCTCAAGCTGATCGAGCAGTTCGGCACCTGGGCCCTGGTGGGCATCCTGGTCGTCGTCTTCGTCGAGTCCGGTGTGCTGTTCCCGATCCTGCCCGGTGACACCCTGCTGTTCGTCGCCGGCATGCTGGCCGCCGGCACCGCCGCGCAGAGTGCCGCGGTGGACACCAACTTCGAGCTGTGGCAATTGCTGGTGTTCATCCCGGTGGCCGCCGTGCTCGGCGGCCAGGTCGGCTACTTCGTGGGCCGCTACCTGGGCACCGCCATGTTCAAACCGGACGCCAAGGTGCTCAAGCAGAAGTACCTCGACGAGGCGCATGCCTTCTTCGAGCAGCGCGGACCGTTCGCGATCGTGCTGGCCCGTTTCGTGCCGATCGTGCGGACGCTGGCCCCGATCACGGCCGGCGCCGCGCAGATGAAATACGCGGTGTTCACCCTCTACAACATCATCGGCGCCGTGTTGTGGGGTGTCGGCCTGACGCTGCTGGGCTACGGCCTGGGGCAGTTCGAGATCATCCAGAAGCTGCTGGAGCCCATCTTCATCCTGATCGCCGTGGTGTCCCTGGCCCCGATGATCTGGGAGTGGTACAAGCGGCGCAAAGCCGCCAAGAACGCCACCGACAACGCCTGACGTCCGCTCTAATGTGACCTCATGGCCGAGGTCGACCAGCGCGCCGTCGTCGAATTCATCGCACGACTCGGCTCGGCGATGCTGGGCGCCGACTACCCGGTCACCATCGTCCGGCGCACCCTGTCCCTGGTGGCCGCCCGTAACGGCGTCGACTGCCCGGTGCTGGTACTGCCCAACTTCGTCCAGGCCGGCGACGGCGAACTGATCACGGTCGTCAACCGCGACAAGCCGTTGCGCTACGACCAGACCTTCCCGCTCGGCGAACTGGTCGCGCGCGCCGAGCGCGGGCAGGTCGGTGCCGCGCAGGGCTGGGCCGAGCTGGAGCGGATCCACGCGCTGCCGCCGCGTTTCCCACCGTGGGTGGCGGTCCTGGGCTGCGCGGTGCAGAGCGCGGCGTACGCGCTCATCCTGCAGCCGACGGTGGTCGCGCTCGTCGCGGCCGGCGGGTTCGGTCTGCTCGTCGGCGCGCTGATGCACGTCACCGCACGCAATCCCGGGCTGCGCCAGCTGATGCCGGTGGTCTGCGCGTTCCTGGTCACCTACGTCGCGTTCAGCCTGGGCCGGCTGCTGCACATGGGCCACGACAGCCTGCGGGTGCTGATCCCGCCGCTGACGTTCTTCCTGCCCGGGGTGGCCATCACCCTGGCGGTGGTCGAGGCGTCCACCGGGCACATGGTCTCCGGCGCGGCCCGGCTGACCGGTGGGCTGATGCGGCTGGCGCAGCTGGGCCTGGGGATCATCGTCGCGATCCAGCTGCTGGGTGTCACCACCGCGGAACTGACCGACGCGCCGGTGAACAAGCTCGGCGCGTGGGCGCCGTGGTTGGGCGTCGCGGTGTACGCGGTCGGCATCATCCTCAATCTCGGTCCGCCACGCGGTTTCTGGCCGTGGCTGGTGCTGGTCCTGTTCGTCACCTACGGCGCCCAGGCCGCCACCGCCACGGTGTTCGGCGGCTATGTCAGCGGATTCGGGGGCGGCCTGGTGCTGATGTTGTGTGCGTTGGCGCTCAGCCGGTTGCCGACGACGCCGGCCGCGCAGGTGGTGCTGGCTCCCGGATTCTGGCTGCTGGTACCCAGTTCGGTGGGACTGATCGGGGTCGCCGAGCTGGCGAACGGGCGCGGCGGCGGCGCGGTGCTGGCGATGCTGGGGTCGATGATCGCGATCGCGCTGGGTTTCCAGATCGGCATCGCGCTGTGGAGCAGCGTCCCGCACCGGGAGGGCCTGGTCAGCGACAGCGGCACTCAGGACTGACCGGCCGCCTGCAGCGGGGCCTCGAGGGCGTGCGCCGCCTCCATCAGCATCCAGCCCGACAGCTGCACCGACAGGTCGCGCTCGGGGATCTCGGACGCGTTGACCGCGCCCTCGACGAACTCGGCCTGTTTGCCGCCCGGCGTCGGCACCTCGGCCGGGCGGTCCCAGAACGCGCCGAACAGCGGCCACCCGTCCACCGTCTGCCGGTTGGCCCAGGCCGCTTCGGCGGAGGCGAGCACCATTTCCCGGGCCGTCGCCCGTGCGGTGACATCGTCGGCGGTGTCCCCGGGCAGGCCGGTGGCCACCAGCGTCAGGTACCGGGCCAGGATCGCGTTGAACAGGCCGCCGTCGCCGCCGCCCGCACCCTGGATGACACCGTCGGTGGTCATGTGTTCGCGCACCGCGGCCACCAGCCGGTGCACCCGCGCCGCGTGTGCTGAGTCCTGTGTACGGACGGCCAGCTCGGTCTCCAAACCCAGCACCACCCCCTGGCAGTAGGTGTACTGAGCGCGCACCAGGGAGCCGGCCTTGATGCCATCGAACACCAGGTGGGTTTCCGGGTCGATCAACGTCTCGTCGATCCAGTCGGCCATCTGCTGGGCCCGGCGCAGCCGGTCGTAGCGGGCCAGGAAGATCGCGGCCGGGCCGTTGGCGGGGGCGTTGAAGAACTGGTCCTGTTTGCGCCAGGGGATGCCGCCGCCGTCCTCGGGCACCCAGGCGGTGAGGAACTGGTCGGCGAGCTTCTTGCATGCGCTCGGGCGGTGCACCCCGGCCAGGCGCCCGGCTCGTTCCAGGGCCAGCGCCAGCCACGCCATGTCGTCGTAGTAGTCGTTGGTCCAGGTGATGTTGCGCAGATGGTGACCGCGAACCTGCCGGGTGATCAGCGAAACACGTTGCGACGCAGGGTCTCTGAGCTGTGCATCGATCAGGCAGTCCAGCAGGTGGGCCTGCCACCAGTAGTGCCACGTGCCGAACAACCGCTGTTTGCGGGCCGCGGGCCAGGCGACGACGCCGAGCTGGGTGCCCGGCAGGCCCCACAGTCGCCTCAGGTGTCGTTCGGCGATGGCGGTCTCGGCACTGGCTGCGCGGTCGGCCCACACCTGATCCATGCCTAGATCCTGCCTCAATCGAGGCCTACCAGGCCGCCGTTATGTCGGCATGGGTGCGGATCCAGGCGTGCATGGCGATGCCGGCGGCCACACCGGCGTTGATGCTGCGGGTCGACCCGAACTGCGCGATGGACACCGTCATCCGCGCACCGGCGCTGGCCTCCGGGGTGATGCCGGGGCCCTCCTGACCGAACACCAGCAGACAGTCCCGCGGCAACACGGTGGTTTCCAGCGGCACCGAGCCGGGCACGTTGTCGACGGCGACGACCGTCAGCCCGGCCCCGGCCGCGAACTCCAGCAGCCCGGCGGTGCTGTCGTGGTGCTGCAGGCGCTGGTAGCGGTCGGTGACCATGGCACCGCGGCGGTTCCACCGGCGCCGGCCCACGATGTGCACGGTGTGCACGGCGAAGGCGTTGGCGGTGCGCACGACGGTGCCGATATTGGCGTCGCTGCCGAAGTTCTCGATCGCGATGTGCAGCGGGTGCCTGCGCCGATCGATATCGGCGACGATGGCCTCCCGGGTCCAGTACCGGTACGCGTCGACGACGTTGCGGGTGTCGCCGTCGCGCAACAGCTGCGGGTCGTAGCGGGAAGCGTCATCTCCGGAGGGCAGCGGGCCCTCCCACGGGCCGACGCCGGGGGTCTCGCCCCACTCGGTCGGGCCGGTCACTTGGTGGGGCCGGTGTTCATGCCTCGTCTCCCGCTCGCTCCGGTCCTCGCTCGTCCCTCGCTGCGATCCTCACTCGCGCTCGACTTCGGGTCACTTGGTCCACAGCCCCGCGTGCGTGCCCACCACCGACACCGTCGGGTACAGCAGTGCGGCGTTGATCTCGCCCTGCGTGCACATCGAGGCGCGCACCGCGACGGCATCCAGGCTGGCCTCCGGCAGGATCAGCAGCGAGGACCCGTACGCCGAACAGGCATGGGACAGGCCGTTTCCCGGCAGGGTCGGGCCGGTGAGCACCATTAGTGGGCCACCGCGCGCGGCCGAGTCGTCGCGATAACGCTGCGCCGTCCCGTCGATGGACAGGCCGATCAGCATGTAGCCGTTGCCGGCGAACGCCGCCGGATCGCCGAGGGCGGCCTGGGTGAGCTGGGTGCCGTCGGCGCGGAACGCGTCGACGCTGGTGGAGTGCAGCACCAGTCCGGCTTCGCTGTCGCCGGTGGGCATCAGGCCCACCGGGAACGCCGCCGGCCAGGCCACCGTGGTCTTCGGGATGCGTTCCTCCGGCGAGTACAGGTACACCCCGCGGACCTGGCTCTGATCCCGCAGCGGACCCAAACACACTGTGCCGCTGAGATGTTGGGGGTCGGCGCCGGTCACCGGCCGCAGGCTCAGGCTGGTCGCGTCGGCACAGCCGCCGATGGCGTTGGACTCGATGGGATGGGCCAGCGCGCCGTACAGACCGAACCGCAGGCTCTCCGGTTTGACGTGCGGGCCGCCGGCCTGGGCCGGGGCGGCGTCAATATCGACGAGCACCCGGTCACCGTCGAAGCGCAGATTGGCCACCGAGACGTTCCAGCCGAGCAGCGTCAGCGATTCGCCGATCCGGGCCTGCTGCGCACCGTACGGGTTACCCGGGGTGTCACCACCGGAACACGCCGCCAGCAGCAGCACCGTCAGCACGGCCGCTACCGTCCGCTTCACCCGCATTCAGGTCCGCCCGCGGCCCTTACCGACACGTTTGGTGACGATGCGCACCAGCTTTCGCGGTGCCAGCCGGCCGGCCGCGGTCAGCGCCTTGTACTGCGCGCCGGGCACGATCACCACCTCGCCCTTGGCGACCGCCGCCAGGCAGTCGCGCACCACGTCGGGCACCTCCAGCCAGAACCACGACGGCGTGCCGGACATCTCGATGCCGGCGCGGTCGTGGAACTCGGTGTGCACGAAACCGGGGCACAGCGCGTGCACGCTCACCCCGGTCCCGCCGAGCCCGTTGGCCAGCCCCTCGGAGAACGAGATCACCCAGGCCTTGGACGCCGAATAGGTGGACCCCCGGCCCGGCAGCAGCCCGGCCACGCTGGCCACGTTGATCACGGTGCCGGTGCCCGCCGCCAGCATGGGCGGCAGTGCGGCGTGGGTCAGCGCCATCACGGCGGTGACGTTGACGTCGAGCTGGGATTGCAGCCTCGCGTAGTCGGTTTTCCAGAACTCGCCCGAGGTGCCGAAGCCGGCATTGTTGACCAGTACCTGCACACCCTCGGCCAGCCGGTCGGCCACCTTGCGGCGGTCGGCTTCGACGGCCAGGTCGGCGGACAGCACCTCGACGCCGACTCGGGCGTGGTCACGCAGTTCGGCCGCGAGCGCTTCCAGTCGGGTGGTGTCGCGGGCCACCAGGACCAGGTCGAAGCCCTCGGCGGCATAGCGACGGGCGAAACCGGCGCCGATCCCCGACGTCGGGCCGGTGATCAGTGCGACGGGTTTGGCGGGTCCGGTCACCGCTGATAGTGCGGAGCTTGCCGGCCATTGCGCACCGGTGTGCGCTGGTCGACATAGCGACTCACGTCGGCACGGCCGGGCGGCAGGTCACCGCGGCCGGCGGGCAGTTCGGCCGGCCGGGGCAGCAGCGGGCGGCTCGGCGACCCACCGCGGCGGGCGAGCGCGGGCTGACCGGCGTGCACCCCGACGCCGTTGCGGCCCGGCTGCGGAATCGGCGGCAGCACGCGCAGCAGGTCGTTGAACTGCCGGACGGTGCGCAGGCCCTCGTCCCACTGGGCGCGGCTGCTGCTGATCGGCATGGCCACCAGCGTCCAGTTCTGCTCGTTCCACATGATCTCGGCGCAGTCGGGCGCGGTGTGGGCGAACGTCACCATCCGGCGGTCGCAGGCGCGGCGGGCGGCGTCGAGATTGGTGGAGTACACCATCCGCGGGCCGATCGCGCCGAGCAGCCAGATATCGCTCTCGCGGGGTTCCTTGATGTCCTTGAGCCGCAGGTCGACGACGACGTTCGTGCCGACCTTGCGGTGCAGGGCGATCACGGTGGCGACGTCGTCCAGGTCGAAGATGAACACGGCCTCACCGCGGATCTGACCGAGCACCACGTTGCGGGCGGTGACGTGCTCACCCACCGTGGACATCACGCCACGCTTCCAGCGATCGAGGATGTCGTGGGATTCGTGCTCGTAGTCGAAGCCATGCGACTTCGCCCACGACTTACGCCGCCGGCCCAAACCGCGCCGGCGGTCGATATCGACATACAACAACACGGCCGCCCCGGTGAAACAGAGCGCGGACAGTGTGAACCAGAGAGGGACCATTGGGACCTAGCGTACTTGCTGGTACCCCTCTACCGGGAACTCGTTGCGGTCACAACCCGATTACTTGCGCTGATATTGCGCCCCACCAGACACAGACTCCCGCATTTCCGGGCGGAAATGCGGGAGTCTGTGTCTGTTCGGCGGGAAGGTCAGCCCAGCACCAGGCTCTCGCCGTCGGCGCCGAGGTTGACCGGCACCACGTCGCCGTCGTGCACGTCACCGGCCAGCAGCATCTTGGCCAGCTGGTCGCCGATGGCCTGCTGGATCAGCCGCCGCAGCGGACGGGCGCCGTAGAGCGGGTCGAAACCGCGCTGCGCCAGCCATTGCTTGGCCGGCAGCGACACCTCGAGGGTGAGGCGGCGCTGCGCCAGCCGCTTCTGCAGCTGGGCCAGCTGGATGTCGACGATGGACACCAACTCACCGGGCTCCAGGCCGTGGAAGATGATCACGTCGTCCAGGCGGTTGATGAACTCCGGCTTGAACGCCGAGCGCACCGCGGCCATCACCTGCTCCTCGCTGCCGCCCGACCCGAGGTTGGACGTCAGGATGAGGATGGTGTTGCGGAAGTCGACGGTGCGGCCCTGCCCGTCGGTGAGCCGGCCCTCGTCGAGCACCTGCAGCAGCACGTCGAACACGTCCGGGTGGGCCTTCTCGACCTCGTCGAAGAGGATCACCGTGTACGGCCGCCGGCGCACCGCCTCGGTCAGCTGACCGCCCTGGTCATAGCCGATGTACCCGGGCGGGGCACCGACCAGGCGGGCCACCGAGTGCTTCTCGCCGTACTCGCTCATGTCGATGCGGACCATCGCGCGCTCGTCGTCGAACAGGAACTCCGCCAGCGCCTTGGCCAGCTCGGTCTTACCGACACCGGTGGGGCCGAGGAACATGAACGAGCCGGTCGGCCGGTTCGGGTCGGCGACACCGGCCCGCGACCGGCGCACCGCGTCGGAAACGGCCTGCACGGCCTTGCGCTGGCCGATCACCCGCTTGCCCAGCTCCTGCTCCATGCGCAGCAGCTTGGCCGTCTCACCTTCGAGCATCCGCCCGGCCGGGATACCGGTCCACGCCGACACCACCTCGGCGATGTCGTCGGGTCCGACCTCCTCCTTGAGCATCACGTTTTCGCGCGCTTCAGCCTGCGGCAGGGCGGCCTCCAGCTTCTTCTCCACCTCGGGGATGCGCCCGTAGCGCAGCTCGGCGGCCTTGGCCAGGTCGCCGTCGCGCTCGGCCCGATCGGACTCGCCGCGCAGCGCCTCCAACTGTTCCTTGAGGTCGCGGACGACGTCGATGGCGCCCTTCTCGTTCTGCCACCTAGTCGTGAGCTCCGCCAACTTTTCTTTCTGGTCGGCCAGCTCGGAGCGCAGCTTGTCCAGCCGCTCCTTGGACGCCTCGTCCTCCTCCTTGGCCAGCGCCATCTCCTCGATCTCCAGGCGGCGCACCAGGCGCTCGACCTCGTCGATCTCGACGGGCCGCGAGTCGATCTCCATCTTCAGCCGGCTGGCGGCCTCGTCGACCAGGTCGATGGCCTTGTCCGGCAGGAAGCGGGCGGTGATGTAGCGATCCGAGAGGGTGGCCGCGGCCACCAGCGCCGAGTCGGTGATGCGCACACCGTGGTGCACCTCGTAGCGGTCCTTGAGCCCGCGCAGGATGCCGACGGTGTCCTCCACCGACGGCTCGCCGACCAGCACCTGCTGGAAGCGCCGCTCCAGGGCGGCGTCCTTCTCGATGTACTTGCGGTACTCATCGAGCGTGGTGGCGCCGACCAGGCGCAGCTCACCGCGGGCCAGCATGGGCTTGATCATGTTGCCCGCGTCCATCGCGCCCTCGCCGGTCGCACCCGCGCCGACGATGGTGTGCAGCTCGTCGATGAACGTGATGATCTGACCGGCCGAGTTCTTGATGTCGTCGAGGACGGCCTTCAGCCGCTCCTCGAATTCGCCGCGGTACTTGGCGCCGGCCACCATCGACCCGAGGTCGAGCGAGACGACGGTCTTGTCCCGCAGGCTTTCGGGCACGTCGCCGGCCACGATGCGTTGGGCCAGGCCCTCGACGATCGCGGTCTTGCCGACGCCGGGTTCACCGATCAACACCGGGTTGTTCTTGGTCCGGCGACTCAGTACCTGCACGACGCGGCGGATCTCGTTGTCCCGGCCGATGACGGGGTCCAGCTTGCCGTCGCGCGCGCGGGCGGTCAGGTCGGTGGAGTACTTCTCCAGCGCCTGGTAGGTGCCCTCGGGGTCGGGGCTGGTGACCCGCGCGCTGCCGCGCACCTTGGTGAACGCGTCCCGCAGCGCCTGCGGGGAGGCACCGTGGTTGGTCAGCAGTTTGGCCGTGTCGCTGCTACCGGTGGCCAGGCCGACCAGCAGGTGTTCGGTGGAGACGTATTCGTCGTCCATCTCGGTGGCCAGCTGCTGAGCGGTGGTGATGGCCGAGATCGACTCCGGCGAGAGCTGCGGTTGCGAACTGGAACCGCTGGCACTCGGCAGCCGGCCGACGAGGCGCTCGGCCTCGGTCCGGATGGTCGCGGGCTCGACTCCGACCGCTTGCAGCAGTGGCGCGGCGATCCCGTCGTTCTGGGTCAGCAGCGCCATCAACAGATGGGCCGGCGTGATCTGCGGATTGCCGGCGGCGGTGGCCGCCTGCAGCGCCGAGGTCAGCGCCGCCTGGGTCTTCGTGGTCGGGTTGAACGAGTCCACGACACCTCCCTTTCCCTGTGGAGAAAATGCTTGTCGTACTGTCCAACGTACTCAAGGTTGAGTCTGTTCCGCTCAAGTTTACCTTTTTGGATCAGTTTTGGCGATAGTGGGCTCCGGGAGCCGCTCGGCGAGCAGCTGCGCCAGGTGGATACCCCGGCGATCGGTCAGATCGTCGAGTTGGGTGCGGCAGGAGAACCCGTCGGCCAGGATCGGCGTCGCAGCGTCGGCCGCCCGCACGGCGGGCAGCAGCTGTTGTTCGGCCACGGCAACCGACACCTCGTAGTGCCCCTTCTCCACCCCGAAGTTCCCGGCCAGGCCGCAGCACCCCGCGAGTCTGGTCACGTCGGCGCCGGCCGCGCGCAGCAACTGCGCGTCGGCACCCCAGCCCAGCACCGAGTGGTGGTGACAGTGCGGCTGGGCGACCACCGTCGTGCCCGCCAGCGGGGGCGGCTGCCAGCCCCGCGCGGTGAGCAGTTCGGCCAGGCTGTGCGTGGCGGCGCCGACCGCCTCGGCGTGCTCGCCGCCGACGAGTTCGGCCGCGTCGGAGCGCAGCACCGCGGTGCACGACGGTTCCATGCCCAGCACCGGTACCCCGCGCTGCACGGCCGGCGCCAGGGCGGACAGGGTGCGCCCGAGGATGCGCCGCGCCGCGTCGAGCTGGCCGGTGGAGATCCAGGTCAGGCCGCAGCACTGCTGCTCGTCGGTGAGCCGGGGCCGGTATCCGGCGTCCTGCAGGACGCGGACGGTCGCGATACCCACCTCGGGCGCGAAGTAGTTGGTGAAGGTGTCGACGAACAGCAGCACCTCATCGGTGCCCGGCGGCCCCGCCGTATCGCCGCCGGAAACGTTGCGGCGGAACCATCTCCGGAACGTCTCCGGTGCGAACGCGGGCACCGACCGGCGCGGGTCCACCCCGGCCGCCGTCAGCGCTGCCCGCCCGACAACCGGTAGTCCGATCACCGAGTTGGCCAACCGGGGGGCCACCGCTGCCGCCTTCGCCCAGCGCGGCAGCCAGCCCAGCGAGTAGTGCGACGCCGGGCGGACCCGCCGCCGGTAGCTCTGGTGCAGCACCTCGGCCTTGTAGGCGGCCATGTCGACGCCCGTCGGGCAGTCCGAGGCGCAGCCCTTGCACGACAGGCAGAGGTCCAGGGCCTCATGCACTTCCGGGGACCGCCAGCCGCCACGCACCTCACCGCCGTTGACCATCTCCTGCAGTACCCGGGCCCGGCCCCGGGTGGAGTCCTTCTCCTCCCGGGTGGCCGCATACGACGGGCACATCACCTCGCCGATCCCGCTGTTGTCCGCGCGGCACTTGCCCACCCCGGTGCACCGGTGCACCGCCTGGCTGAAGTCCCCGTCGTCGTGCCGGTAGGCCAGGGCCAGGTTGCGCCGCAGGGCCGGGGCGGCGGGCACCCTCAGGTCGGCGTCCAGCGGAGCGGGTCGCACCACCACACCGGGATTGAGCAGATCGTCGGGGTCGAAGGTGTGTTTGACCGCGGCCAGCAGCGCCAGCGCGTCCGGCGAGTACATCAGCGGCAGCAGTTCACCACGTGCCCGGCCGTCGCCGTGCTCCCCGGACAGCGATCCGCCGTAGCCGGCCACCAGGGTGGCGGCGGCGGACACGAAATCCCGGAACACCGCGGTGCCGCCGGGGCGGTCCAGCGGCAGGTCGATGCGGATGTGCAGGCAGCCCTCGCCGAAATGGCCGTACGGCATGCCGGTGACCCCGAATTCGGCCATTAGCGCGTCGAATTCGCGCAGATAGTCGCCGAGCCGGTCCGGCGGCACGGCCGCGTCCTCCCAGCCGGCGTGCGCGGGCCGTCCGACGGGACTGCGGGCGGCCAGGCCGGCTCCGTCGGCCCGGATCCGCCAGAGTGCGGCGGCCCGCGCCTGATCCTCGACCACCAGGGCGTCGACGGCACCGCAGGTGCGGGACACCTCGACGGCGCGCCGGTGCGCCTCGTCGCTCGTGTCACCCACCACTTCGACGAAAACCCATGCCGCACCGGCGGGTAACGGCGGGACGGCGCCGGCGCCCTTGCGCTCGCGCACCACGTCGACGATGCGGGAGTCGATGCCTTCGCACGCCGACGGGCGGTGCGCCACGATCACCGGGGCGGCGTCACCGGCCGTCGCGATATCGGGGTAGCCCAGCACCACCAGTATCCGGTGGGCGGGTTCGCGCACCAGATCCACCGTCGCCTCGATGCACACCGCGAGCGTGCCCTCGCTGCCCACCAGCAACCGGGCGACGTCGAACCCGTTCTCGGGCAACAGGTGTTCCAGGGAGTATCCGGAGACCTGCCTGCCGAACCGGCCGAATTCGGTGCGGATGGTGGCCAGTCCGGACCGGGTCACGTCGGCCAGCGCATCGAGCATCGGTGTGGCCGGACGGTCGGCGCCGCGCCATCCCGACACCAGCCGCAGGTCGTCGCCCGCCGCGGTGAGAACCCGCATGGCGGCGACGTTGTCGGAGGTCCGGCCGTAGCCCAGGGCCCGGGACCCGCAGGCGTTGTTGCCGATCATCCCGCCGATGGTGCAGCGCGACAGCGACGACGGGTCCGGCCCGAACCGCAGACCGAACGGCGCGGCCGCCCGTTGCAGCACCGCCTGCACCACACCGGGTTGCACCACGGCGGTGCGGGCGTCGGGATCGATGGCCAGTACCCGGTTCATGTACCGGCTGAAGTCGAGGACCACGCCGGCGCCCACCGCATTACCGGCGATCGAGGTGCCGCCGCCGCGCGCGGTGACGGGCACCCGCTGCTCCCGGCACACCCGCAGGACCGCCGCCACCTCGTCATGGTCGGCGGGACAGACCACCGCGGTCGGGATCACCCGGTACAGCGACGCGTCCGAGGAATAGGCGGCCCTGCTGGTGCCGTCCACCCGGACGTCGCCGATCCCGGCGGCCCGCAGGGCGGCGTGCAGCGCTTGCACCTCGGTCATTCCTGGCATGCTACGTCAGTCGTAGCATGCTAGGAACCGCCCGGTCTTGCTACAGTGCGGCCATGGCCGGTCCAGATCGCGAGGACGACGGGCTCGCACTGGCCCCACTGCAGGGCAGCGGCCGGCGCGCCGAGCAGGTGATGGAGGCGGTGCGCGCGGCCATCGACGCCGGCACCATGCGCCCCGGGGTCAAGTACTCGGTCTATCGCCTCGCCGACGCGCTGGCGGTATCGCGCACCCCCGTCCGCGATGCCCTGCTGCGGCTCGAGGAAGTGGGGCTGATCCGATTCGAGGCCCGGCAGGGCTTCCGCATCCTGCTGCCCGACCCGAAAGAGATCGCCGACATCTTCGCCATCCGGCTGGCCCTGGAACTGCCCGCGGTCGGCCGGGCCGCCGTCGGCTGCGACGCGGCACTGAGCGCGCAACTGCGGCACCGGATGCAGCTGCTGCGGACCGCCGCCGACGCCGGCGACGAACGCACCTTCGCCCGGCACGACCACCTGCTGCACGACGACATCCTGGCCGCGGCCGGAAATGCCCGCGCCAGGGCGATCATCGGGTCGCTGCGCGAGTCCACCCGCCTGCTCGGTGCCACCACCGCCGACCGGGACCGCAGCCTGTTCGACATCGATGCCGAACACCGGCCGGTGATCACCGCCATCACCGAGAACCGGCCGGCTGAGGCCGTCGCGGCGATGCGCCACCACCTCACCTCGACCGGGCAGCTGTTGGTCGCCCAGGCCATCCGCGACCAGGATGCACCGTTGGACACCGCGACCGTGTGGGCGCGGGCGGTGACCTGACACGGGGTGCGCCGCGGTGCGAATCAGGGCATTCTCCGACGTCGCGGGCTAGCGTCTTGTTATGTCCGGCTACCGAGATTTCGAATTCGAGCGGAAGTTCGTCGTCGACGAACTGCCCGCCATCGCAGCATCGGACCCCAGCCCCGTCCTGATCGTGCAGGCCTACCTGTTCGCGGCCGACGGGTACGCGGTCCGCGTCCGCGTGCAGGGACCCGCTGTCGCCGAACCGGATCGGGCTCCCGCCGACCTGGTGGCGGCGCTGGGTGACGAGTCGATCGGCACCATGACCGCCAAGGGCCCCGCGGCCGGCGGCACCCGGTACGAGGCCGAACGCGAACTCGACCCGATGGTCGCGGGCCAGATCGTGCAGCGCGCCGAGCATGTGGTGGCCAAGATCCGCTACTCGGTGTGGCTGAACGAGGACGGCTGGATCCTGGACCGCTTCCTGGGCGCCAACGCCCCTCTGGTGCTGGCCGAGGTGGAGCGCGGCGGGCCCGTCGTCGACCTGGTGATCCCGGATTTCTGCGTCACCGAGGTGTCCGAAGACGATCGGTTCCGCAACGAGTACCTGGCGCACCGGCCGTTCGGCGGATGGGCGGACGCCTATCGGCGCGAGTTCGCCGAGCAGGGACCGACCTTCGTGGCCAACCTGGGCCAGAACCGGTTCGGGGGGACCTGACATGCGCGTGGCCCCGGTGTTGGCATCTGCGGTGCTGTGTTCGGCCATCGCGCTGGCGGGCTGCACCCGGGAGACCCCCGGCGCCGCGGTACCACCGCCGGGGCTGACCGCGCTGCCGCGGTCCGACGAGGACCGGATCGCCGACCTGGTCGACCGCTTCGAGCAGGCTTGGAACGACCGGGAATTCGGCCAGATGCGGGAGTTGATGTGCGCCGAGATGCGGGGGCAGCGTGAGTTCGGCGAGGACAGCCTGCGGGAGGCGCGGTCGGGGTCCGGCCGGCTGGATCTGGAGATCACCGACCTGGAGATCGGCGACGGCAGTGCGACGGCCGTGATCGAGAACCACGGCGAGGATCCCGACGACATCGCCTTCGAATACGAAGGCGGCGAGTGGAAATGGTGCGAGTTCTGAAGCGCTCAGCCCGGATAGTCCCAGAACTGCAACCAGGTGATGCTCGCGAACACGGTGAGCGTCACAGCGTACACCGCGCACACCGCCGCGGCGCCGCGCACGCTGATCGCCCGGCTTCGGCCTGCCACGGGATCCAGCCAGCGCCGGGTCCGCGCCACCGCGAACGGCATCAGCACCCACTGCATCAGTGACACGCTGGCCACCTGGCTCAGCCACATCGCCAGCCAGGGCTCGGCGCCGAACCGGTCGAGTACCGGACCGAGGAAGCGCGCCAGCAGCATCACCGTCGGGTACAGCACCATCAGCACGAGCATCGCCGTCTTCCAACTCGGCGTCATCTCCGTCTTGCCGTTCTCGAAACGCACCGTGGTGCCCAGCGGGGTGGTGTGCGAGAAGGTGGAGAAGTCGTGGTCCAGCGCCGAGCGCAGCGACGGCAGCGCCGCAATCCGTTGCGGGGATTTCAGCCAGCCGGACAGCAGGTTCTCGGTGCGGAACCGGATCAGTGTCAGCCACTCGCCTCCGGGCCCGGTGCCGGGGAACACCACCGTGCCCTCGTAACCGGAGAAGCCCGCGCTGGCCGTCGTCAGATCGCCCTGCGCGGCGATGAAGTCGGCTTCCCGGCCCACCGACACCGGATGCCGGAACACCGCGACCCCGGGCGGGGTGCACTCGCCCTCCACCACGACCAGATCGGATGACGCCCGGTGCAGGCCGCGCGCCCGGCCGTCGCGCAGCACCGCCGCATGCGCCGCGCTGTCCAGCCAGGCGTGCAACTGTCCCTCGGTGCCGAAGGTGGCCGACACCGCCAGCTGCAGGCGCGGGTCGGTGTGCACCGACACCGCCGCGTCGACGAAGCCGGGTGCAGCCCGGGCGACGGCGGCCAGCTCGCCGGCCCAGGCGTCGAACGCGGTCTGGTCGGCGGGGCGATGGAAGAAAGTGACGACGATGGCACTCATGACATCCTCACGGGTTCAGGTGACGGCCCTGGACGTAGACGGCGGCGACCGATGATTCACGCAACCCCAGCAGCAGCGCGAAAAGTGTTTGATCACGCGCCAATTGGGGTTCGGCCGACCGGATCCCGGTGGTCAGTGCGGCGGACAGGGCGGGCGTTCGGGCCGGGTCGACGACGACGAAGTCGGCCTCTTTGCCGGCGTCGAAGTTGCCGAACCGGTGTTCCATGTCCAGTGCCCTGGCCCCGCCGAGGGTGCCCAGGAACAACAGCTCGGCGGGGTGCAGTGACGTTCCGGCGTCCCCGTCCTCGGAGATGTGCACCTTGAACGCGTCGCCCAGCACCCTCGGGATGAGCCATTCGTCACCCCCACCGAAATCCGTTCCGGCCGAGAGGTTCACCCCCGATGCGACGGTGCGCCGCCACGGCATGGTGCCCGATCCGAGGAACAGTTGTGACACCGGGCAGTGCGAGATGGAGGTGCCGGTCTCGGCCATCCGGGCCAGTTCGGCGTCGGTGCAGTGCACCGCGTGCGCCAGGACGGTCCGCCGGCCCAGCAGGCTGGCCCCGCCGACGGCGGACCCCGGCAGGAACCGGCCGTCGTAGGTGTCCAGATAGGACTGCACCCCGTAGGTCGACTTGGTGACGTCCACCTCCCCCGTGCCGGGGCGGTTGTTCTCGTTGAGATGGGTGTGCATGTACACGCCGCGATCGCGCACCGAATCGTAGAGATCGCCAAGGTTTTTCAGCGTCTCGGTGGTGACCGACAGGGCGAATCTGGGCACCACGGCGACGTGCAGCAGCGCGGTGTCCACATCACCGGTGTCCGCGGCGTGCCACCGATCGATCTCGGCCCGGGTGAGCCGGATGGCGTCGTCCTCCGAGGTGAGCAGTGGGCCCGCCGAGTCCGGGCCGACGGTCTGGATGCCGCGGCCGCTGACGATCCGCAGCCCGCGCCGCTGCGTCTCGGTGAACAACGCATCCTGGGCGTGCGGGAAGGCCGAGCCGAACACCATCGCGGCGGTGGTGCCCGCCGCGATCCGCCGGTCGCAGAACTCGGCGGCCGCCGCGGCCGCGAAGACCGGGTCGGCGAACCGGGACTCGGCGGGAAAGATGCACTGGGTGAGCCACTCCAGCAGCTGTCCGCCACCGTAGGAGTCCCCGGCGTAGGTCTGCGGGAAATGGATGTGGGTGTCGACGAAGCCGGGCAGCAGATAACCCGGCCGGTGGTCGTGGACCACCGCGGCGGCATACTCCGACGGGATATCGGTTCGGCTGCCGCAGAAGGCAATCCGCCCGCGGCCGTCGAGCACCAGCGCGCCGTCGGGGATGGACACCAGGGCGCCCGGTGACTCGCTGATGGCCGGGCTGCCCGCGATGTGGAAGATGTGCCCGTAGTGGATCTGACTCACGGTGTCCAGGGGAACACGGATGCCGGTGGATTGCCGGGCAAGTGGCGCAAACCGTGGTGGATGTTAGGTTCTGCGCTATGTCCGGGAATTTCGGTTCGACGCTGACCGAGCTCGTCCCTCTGGCCCTGGTGATCGCGCTGTCACCGTTGACCATCATCCCCGCCGTGTTGGCCCTGCACACCGCGCAACCGCGCCGGACCGGGCTGATGTTCCTGCTGGGCTGGCTGCTCGGCACGGGCCTGCTGACCGGGATCTTCGTCGAGGTCTCCGACCTGATGGGCACGCTGGACAAACCGCCGGTCTGGGCGTCGTGGCTGCGGATCGCGGTGGGTGCGTTGCTCATCGTGTTCGGCGCCTACCGCTGGTTCACCCGCAACCAGTCCGAGCATTCGCCGGCCTGGATGCGCAAGCTGGCCGACCTCACCCCGGTGCGCGCGCTGGCGACCGCGGCAGTCCTGGCGGTGGTCAACCCCAAGGTGTTGTTCATCTGCGCCGCAGCCGGTTTGGCCATCGGCACCGCCGGACTGGGCCGGGTGCACGCCTGGGTGGCACTGATCTATTTCGTCGCGGTGGCCGCGTCGACGGTGGCCATCCCGATCCTGGCCTACGCGGTATCCGGTGACCGGTTGGCCCAGCCGCTCGCCCGGCTCACGCGGTGGCTGGAGCGCCAGCACGGCGCCCTGGTCGCGGCGATCCTCGTCGTGATCGGTGTCCTGGTGTTGTACAAGGGAATTCACGGACTGTGACGCTCAGTCCGGCGGCAACCCCAGCTCGTCGGCGTCGGCGGTCAGGTAGCGGGTGACCGTCGGGGCGATCAGGGTGGCCACCTGGTCGGCCGGGAGGTCGGCCAGCGGCGGCACCTTCATCACATAGCGCAGCAGCGCGGTGCCCACCAGATTGGTGGCGGCCAGCATGGCCCGCAGCCGGGGGGCGGTTTCGGCGCCGAGCGCACCCGAGACCGCGGTGAGCACGTAGTTCTGCATGAACGTGCGGAAGGCGTCGTGCGCATCGGGGTTCGACGTCGCCGACTGCAGCATCGCGACCATGGTGGCGGCGCTCTCCGGCGCTTCCCAGATCTGCAGGTACTGGCGCACCAGCCGGTCCCCGATGGTGCCGTCGCCGTCGGACATCGCGGCCACCAGCGTCGTGGGATCGATGATCAGCCGGAGCGACTCGCGGAACAGGTCGGCCTTGGAGCCGAACAGGTACAGCACCATCGACGGGTCGACGTGGGCGTCGCGGGCGATGGCGCGCAGCGTCGTCTTCTCGTAGCCGTCGGCGGCGAAGCGGGCCTTGGCGGCGGCCAGCACCGCCTCCCGCGATACCGGTTCCCCTTGACGCCGGCCACGGCGTGCGGCCGTCTTCGCTGGTGAAGACATATCCGACAGTAACATTTCAATGAGTGTTGAAATGTTGCGAACACGGGGCTACGCTGCCAGACATCAATTCAACACCCATTGAAAAAGGGGTTCGTCATGGCAACTCAGTCCGTCCCCCGGCATGCCGGGGCAGCGGGGTATCGGCCATCGGCGGCGGGCCGCGCCGCGGGTCTGGTGCTCGTCCTCACCGCCGCACTGGCCGTCCTCGCCGTCGCGTTCGCCCTGCCGGCGGCGAAGTCCCGGCCGCACGACATCCCGATCGGGATCGCCGGACCCCAGGCCGCCACCGGCCAGGTCGCCCGCGCGCTGGAACAGCGGGCACCCGGCGCGTTCGACGTCACCTACTACCCCGGCGAGCAGGCGCTGCGCGAGGCGATCCGCGACCGGCAGGTCTACGGCGGTGTTTCGTTCGGGCCCGAGCCCACCGTGTTCACCGCGACGGGCGCCAGTCCGGTCGTCGCGCAGCTGCTCGGCCAGATCGGCGCCGGACTGGCCCAGCAGACCGGGCGTCCGCTGTCCACCGAGGACCTCGCCCCGCCGACGGCGCAGGATCCGCGCGGCGCCGGGCTGGCGGCCGCGGCCCTGCCGATCACCCTGGCCGGGATCCTGCCCGCCATCGCGTTGGTGCTGCTGGTCCCCGGCGCCCGCTGGACCGCCCTGACCGCCGCGGTCGGCTTCGCCGGCTTGATGGGCCTGACGGTGGCGCTGCTGCTGCGCTACGTGCTCGGGTCCATCGAGGACAACCTGTGGGGCGTCGCCGCCGGGCTGGCGCTGGGGGTGCTGGCCGCCCTGCTGGTGATGCTCGGGCTGGGCGCCTTGTTCGGGAAGGTGGGGTTGGCCATCGGCGCCGCGCTGGCATTGCTGGTCGGCAATCCGCTGTCCGGCTTGACGAGTGCCCCCGAGATGCTGCCCGGCGGCTGGGGCACGTTCGGCCAGTTGTTACCGCAGGGGGCGACCGCGACGCTGCTGCGGTCGACGGCGTACTTCGCCGGATCCGGTGCCGCCATGGCGATCGCCGTGCTCACCTGCTGGGCGGTGGCCGGACTGGTCCTCCTGCTCGCCGCGGGGCTGCGGAAGAGCTAACTACACTCGTCGCACGTGGGACTCGACGACCGCGACGCGCTGCACACGCTGCGCGCCGCGGTCGACGCGGACCTGGTCGGCCGGTTCTACACCCGCTGGTTCGCCGTCGACGCCACCGCGCGCGACCTCTTCCCGCCCGACCTGGCGCACCAGCGGCACAACTTCGCGCACGCGCTGAGCTGGTTGCTCACCGAACTGATCGCCCAGCGCGCCGACGAACCGGTGGCCTTCCTCGCCCAACTGGGCCGCGATCACCGCAAGTACGGCGTGATCGGCGCTCACTACGACACCCTCGGCACCGCCCTGCTGGCCACCCTGCGCAGCGAGCTGCGCGACCGCTGGGACGACCGGGTCGCCGAGGCCGCCGGGGACACCGTGGCGCTGCTGGTCGGTGTCATGCGCGGCGCCGCCGACGCCGACGGCGGGCTGCCGTACCACGACGGCACCGTCATCGACCACATCCGCGCCACCCGCGATGTCTCGATCGTCCGGCTGCAGCTGGACCAACCGCTGAACTATCACCCGGGCCAGTACGTGTCGGTGCAGGTGCCGCAGTGGCCGCGCCGCTGGCGATACCTGTCGCCGTCCATCCCCGCCGACCCGGGCGGCGCCATCGAATTCCACGTCCGCTCGGTCACGGGCGGCATGGTGAGCACCGCGATCATCGGCGAGACCAGGCCGGGCGACCGGTGGCGGCTGTCCAATCCGCACGGCGCCCTGCACGTCGACCGTGACGGCGGCGACGTGCTGATGGTGGCCGGCAGCACCGGCCTTGCGCCGTTGCGCACCCTGGTCATGGATCTGTGCCGCTACGGGGTGAATCCGCGGGTGCACCTGTTCTTCGGCGGCCGGTTCCCCTGCGACCTCTACGACCTGCGCACGCTGTGGGAGATCGCCTCGACCAATCCGTGGCTGTCGGTCACCCCGGTGTCCGAGTTCGCCACCGACCCGCCGTGGGCCACCGATTATCCCGACGTGCAACCGCCGCGCGGGCTGCACGTCCGCCAGAACGGGCTGTTGCCCGACGTGGTGACCCGCTACGGCGGCTGGGGCGACCGGCAGATCCTGATCTGCGGCGGCCCGGATATGGTGGCCGCGACCAAGGCGGCGCTGATCGCCAAAGGTGCTCCACCCGAACGTATCCAGCACGATCCGCTGTACTGAGAGAGGATGCACCGGTGTCAGAGCACATCACCCTGCACGATCCGTCATCCGCGCTGACCGCCACCTTCGTGCCCGGCGCCGGCATGATCGGCACCTCGCTGGCCGAGGACGGCACCGAATATCTGGGCCAGCGCCGCGGCCTGGACGCCTACGTGACCGACGGCAAGACGATGGGCATCCCGCTGCTGTACCCGTGGGCGAATCGGTTGAGCGCCAACACCTATGACGTCGACGGCGCGGTGGTGACGCTGACCGCGGGGGCCGGCGGGGTGCGCGCCGACCCGAACGGGCTGCCCATCCACGGCGTGCTGGCTGCCTACCCGGGCTGGCTGGTCACCGCGCGCACCGACAATCGGCTCACGGCCACCCTGGACTTCGGCGGTAACCCGCGGCTGCTGGCCGCCTTCCCGTTCCCACACCTGCTGACCCAGGATGTCACCCTGGCCGACCGCACACTGACCGTGGCCACCACGGTCACCCCGACGACGGCTGCAGCCGTGCCCCTGTGCTTCGGGTACCACCCGTACCTGCAGATCCCCGGCGTACCACGGGCCGAGTGGGTGCTGGAAATCCCTGCGCTGCACCGGTTGCCGACCGACGAGCGCGGTATCCCCACCGGCGAGCGGCAGGAGTGGCCGGCCGCGGCGGAGCCGCTCGGCGACCGGGTGCTCGACGACGGTTTCACCGGCGTGGCCGACGGCGCGGTGTTCGCGTTGTCCGGCGGCGGCCGCCGCATCGAGGTGACCTATGAGCAGGGGTATCCGGCCGCGCAGCTGTTCGCGCCCGCGGGCGACGATCTGGTGGCGATCGAACCGATGGCCGCCACCACCGACGCGCTGCGCCGCGGCGACCATGCCGTCGCGGCCGGCGGTCCGGTCACCGCCCGTTTTTCGATCCGGGTCAGCTGACCGCCGCGGCCAGGTGCACCAGGCCGGAGGCCACCGCGTACCGGGGCCCGTGGATGCCGTCGATGTTGGCCCGGCCCACCACCGTGGCGCTGCCCGCGGCCCGCAGCGCCTCGCCGACGGTGCGGATCAGCTCGTCGTCCAGTGCGCCACCGCCGGCCAGCACCAGCACCGCAGGCATCCGCTCGAACACCTTGAGGCACCGGACGATATTCGAGGCCACCGTCGCCTCCTTGACCGCCAGCCGCAGACTGCGCCACTCCTCGGCGGCCAGCGTGCGGGAGAACGGCACCAGGCCCGCGCTGCCCCGGGTGCACAACCGGCCGATGGCATCGGCGGTGGCCGGCGTGTCCAGGAACACCCGGCGGCCGTCCTCCTCGTGGGCCAGGTGCGGCCCCTCGACGCGCAGCGCCGGGCTGCGCTTGACGCGTTCGGCCAGCGCCCGCGGGATGTTGAGCACCCGGGCCACCGCCGAGGTGATGGTCTCCCCCGCCCCCGCGGCGGTCACCGTGCGGTCCGGCCCGATCAGATCGACCGTGCCGCCGCCGATGTCACACACGACGACATCGGCGGGCAGGCCGGGCGTGGTGAGCGCCCCGCTGGCGGCCGCGGCGGGTTCGGCCGCCAGGGTCTGCGCCGGCCGGCCGGTCAGCTCGGTCATCGTCTCGGCGGCGTCGGCCACGTGGTCGGCGGCCAGCAGCGCGACGACGGCACCGCGGGTCTCGGCCACCCCGCGGCGCAGCCAGGCCCCGTCGTCGATGGCGGCCAGGTCGGTGAAATAGGCGTCGTCGACGGCGATACCGTCCTCGGCGGATTTCAGCGACCGTAACCGGACCCGCACCGCGGTGCCGGGCGCTTCGGCGCGCAGCAGTGGATAGGCCTGCTCGGGGGCGAAGCGCACGGTCTGCCCGGCGATCCGGCAGTCGACGTAATCGTCGTCGGTCGCGGGCGGTTCCGGTGCCCGGGTGCGCCGGGTCACCGCGATGGCCGGAGCGTCGGCCAGCTCTCTGGTGAACTCGGCGACCCAGGGCAGCTCGGCAGGGTCGATCTGCAGGGCGGCGGCCAGCGCGATGGGGTCGGCCAGCGACCGGTAGGCCCGGCCCTCCTGCACCACCTCGACGGCGACCAGCACGCCGGGTTCCAGCAGCTGGGTGTCGGCCTCGTCCACCACCGGCACCCGGATGGGGATCCGATTGGCGATCAGCACCGCGTCATCCTCGGCGGCCAACACGCCGGCGATGCTCCATCCGGCGGCCACGGCCGCCGAAATGCACTGGGCCGCATCCTCGTAGTCGATGTCCGGCCCGACGGAGACCACCACCGGGTGCGGTGCGGCCGGGCCGGTCAGCGCGTGCACCGGCACATGCCGGCCGACGCCGTAGCCGGTGCCCGCCGGGGTGCTGGCATCGGGCCGGCGCAGGCTGATCACCGGGGACCGGGGCGAGGCGGCCGGTGGCAGCGGCGCGGTCGCGGTGTCCACCGGGCGGATCGCCGAGAGCACCACCCGCTCGGCGGTGACGCCGGCCTGCACCTCGAGGCGGGTCAGCAGGGCGGCCGCGCCCTCCAGGGAATCCCGGGATCCCTTGCGGCCACGGGTCGGGGCCTGGCCGTGCGCGACCGGTTCGGCGCGGCCGCCGTGCAGCCGGGCCAGCACGATCTCGGTGGTGTGGTTGCCGACGTCGATGCCGGCAATGAACTCCCCCGTCGCTTCGCTCGCCCCGGCGACAATGGTGACCGGTGGGGTCACCGCAACAGGCCTCGCCGGGCGTACACCGCGGCGGCCTGCGCGACCAATTCGGCGCACCGCACGGCGCCGCGATTCTGCAGCGACACCCTCAGTTCCTCCAGTTCCGCGGCGGTCGAGCGGTGCGGCCGCAGCGCCTCGTACAGCGCCATCACCTCTTCGCCGTCGATGAGCGCCAATTCGGCTGCGCGCAGGAAGTTCTCGGCCAGCTGCGGGTTGCCGTGCTCCTCGGCGACGACGGCCTGGTGCGCCAGGGTGGCCGGGTCCATCCGCAGATCCGCCAGGCCCAGCCGGCCCTCGACGGCGGCGGCCACGGTGAATTCACTGGTCATGCTCGTCGCACCGCCACGGTCACCGGCGCGGCGCCGGGCTCGCTGGCGTCGCGCTCCAGGGCCACCAGCGCGACGGCCCGGGCGTGGTAACGCGCCGAGATGGATTCATCGGTGCCTCCGGTGAGGATCGGGACGGGTGCCATGCCCTTGGCGTGCCGGGCGGCGTTGCGGCCGAGTTCACGGTAGTTGCGGGCGGTGAGCAGCGGGGCCACGCTGAACAGTTCAAGGTTGGCCAGCGGCGCCAGGTCACGGCGGTGGATCAGCGCGGTGCCCTTGCCCTGCAGGCCGATTCCGATGCCGGAGCCGGACAGTTTGGCCGCGGTCAAGCCGATCAGCCCGACGTCGATGGTGGAGCGCACCCGCACGAACCGGGGCACGCAGCCCTCCTCCTCCAACCCGGCGGTGATCTGCCGGATCGCCTCGCCGACGGTCAGCCCGCACAGGGTCAGCCAGACGGTGCGGCCCAGCGCGGGCGAGAGCCCGATGCACACCTCGCGCGGGTTGGCGCCCTGGCGGGCCTCCTCGACTTCGGTGACCACCAGGTGGCCAGCGTACTCGGCCTGGTCGGCGGTGAGTTCGGCGGCGGTGCGGGCCTGCCGGATATCGTCGATCTCGGCACGGCGCGCGTCGGTGAGCGCGTAACCCGTTCCCGGGCCGCGGTAGTCGTTGGGATCGGTGATCTTGGACAGCACCCGCATCTGCTCGTCGAAGATGGCCGAGGTCTGCAACTGGTCCCCGCGCAACCGCTCGGCGGTCAGCGCCATGATGGCCTCGGCCTCCGGCGCGTAACCGGTGCGGTGCAGCGCGGCGACCACGTCGAACACCGTCAGTTGGCGGGCCTCGATGGCCGCGGCGGCCTCGGCGACGGCCTTCGGGTCACCCGGCGGCATGTCGCGCGAATCGTTGGCGACGACGGCGGCCTCGACGCGGTCGTCGTCGTAGTCGGCCAGGCCGAGATCGCGGTACACCGCCTGCACCGCGGTCGCGGCGCGCCGGCGGACCCGGGCCAGGTGTTCTTGGCTGACGGTGCGCAGGCCACCGTCGGCACCCCAGTCCCGTTGCAGCACAAGGAAGTCGTCCATGTCGTCGGCGTTGAAGTTGGACAGCGCGAACGCGTTGTCGTACCGCGGGATGGAGCCGAAACCGGAGAAGATGAAGTCGGCCCCGCCCAGCAGCACCGGCAGGGTGTGTGCGCTGCGCCGGACATCGGATTCGGAGATCAGGTTGTCGTTGCCCGCGCAGGATTCCAGGTCGCGCATCATCACCATGAGGTTCTCGGCGAGCAGTTCCTTCATCCCCTCGGGCACCGAGGACACCACGCCGACGCCGTCGATGCCGCCGTTCTGCACGCCCTGGGAGCCCAGCGCCCTGGCCAGCGACACGCAGCGGGATTCGAGGTAGAGGATGGAGCACTTCTCGGCCGCGCCCATCAGCACCTCGGCGCCGCCGCCGCTGGTGACTCGCATCTTCAGGCCGCGCGAGGCGTAGGCGGAGGTGAGGATGGCTTTCGAGAACGGGGTGTCGTCGCCGTCGGTGAAGACCTGTTCGGTGCCGTAGATGGAGATGGTCTCGGCGTAGCTGGTCAGCCCGCGCAGCCCGAGCCGCAGTTCCAGCGCCTCCTCGATGGAGCACTGCGCCATGGCGCCGGGCACGCCGACCTGGGAGCCGATCAGCAGGGCCACCGCGTTCGACGGGGCGTCGCCGAGCACCGGGACCGTCGTCTCCACCTCGCGGAAACCGTAGGCCACCGCGCTGGCCGCGTCGGCGGCGATGAGCAGCGGGTCGTCCAGCTGGTTGGTGACGTGGGCCTGGTTGCTCGGGGTGCGGCGGGCGCGCATCTTGGTCATCGCGACCTGCATCTCGGCCGGCGTGAGCACCGCGACGACGCGGGCCAGCTTGGCCGGCGTGGTGCCGCCGATCAGCCGCACCACCTCGGCTCGTGGCACGTTGATGTCGACCGTCATCCGGGCCAGGGTGACATCGTCGAGCGCCATGGCCTCCTCGGCGGTGGCCAGGTCGATGCCGTACAGCGCGATGAATTCGTCGATCACGTCGAAGGACTCGGCGGATTTGCCGTCCAACTCGACGACCTTGCCGTCCCGGACCACCAGCGAGGGCTCTGGATCGAACGGGCTGTGCATGGCGGCCAGCCCGAGTTCGGGCGCGGCGACGCTGAACCCGTCGAGGTTGACGGGTTTGGCGTCGAGCACACGAAAACGGCCCAGTTCTGGGGAGGATTCGGCCATGTACCAAATCCTGCCCTGACTGGACCGTTTTCGTAAAGGGTTAGTCCATTTGTTGGGTGAACCCAACCAAAAGACCGGTCAGCGAACGCGTTTGCCGTGCGGTTGCCACAGCACCACCGCGGTGCTCGGCTTGCGCACCCGTTCCAGTTCGGCGGTCAGCTCGGCGATCCGGGCCTGCAACGCCTCCACCTGGTTGGTCAGCTCGATGATCCGTTTGATCCCGGCCAGGTTGACGCCCTCGTCCTGGGACAGCCGCTGGACCTCCCGCAGCAGATCGACATCGTGCTGCGAGTAGCGGCGGCCGCCCCCGGAGGTGCGCTGCGGGCTGACCAAACCGAGCCGGTCGTAGGTGCGCAGGGTCTGCGCGTGCATGCCGGCCAGCTCGGCGGCCACCGAGATCAGGAACGTGCGGGCGTCGTCTTTCTTACTCACAGGTTGCCCGCCCATCCCGCCCGCGGATCGAAGCCACTGGCCCGCTCCGCCTTGGCGTACGCCTCCAGCGCCTCGGCCGCCTCCCCTTCCAGGCTCGGCGGCACCGCCACCTTCACCGTCACCAGCAGGTCGCCGTGACCACCGGAACGCTTCGGCACACCGCGGCCCCGCACCCGCAGGATGCGGCCGTCCGAGGTGCCCTTGGGCACCCGCACTCCCACCTTGCCTTCCAGCGTCGGGATGGAAAGTGTTGTGCCCAAGGCCAGCTCATGGAAGCTGACCGGAACGGTGACCGTCAGGTCGTCGCCGTCGCGGCCGAAGACCTTGTCCGGCCGGACGTGCACGGTGACATACAGGTCGCCCGACGGGGCGCCGCGCAACCCGGCCTCACCCTGACCGGCCAGCCGGATGCGCTGGCCGTCCTCGACGCCCGGAGGGATCCGGACGTTGATGGTGCGGGTCCGGGTGGTCACGCCGGTGCCCTTGCACTCGTCACACGGGTGCTCGATGATCGACCCGCTGCCGCGGCACTCGGTGCACGGTTCGGAGAACCCGAACGCGCCCTGGTTGCGGTTGATCACCCCGGCGCCGTTGCAGTTGGGGCACACCTTCGGGCTGGTGCCCGGGCGCGCCCCGCTGCCATGGCAGTTCGTGCACGGGGCCGGGCTGGTGAGCCGCAACGGCATCGCCACGCCCTTGGTGGCCTCCATGAACGACAGTTCGGTCTCGGTCTCCAGATCGTTGCCCCGGCGGGGCCGGCTCGGCCTGGGCTGCTGTGCGCCCCGGCCGAACAGGCCACCGAACAGGTCGCCGATATTGGCACCACCGGCCTGGCCGGCCTGGTCGAACAGGTCGCCGAGGTTGAACTCGGCACCGTCGGAGCTGAAGCCACCGCCGCCATACGGACTTCCACCACCGCCACCGAAGCGCCGGCCGAATCCGCCGTTGGCGAAGAGCCGACGGGTCTCGTCGTACTCCTTGCGCTTGGCGTCGTCGGTCAGCACCTCTTTGGCCTCGGAAGCCGCCTTGTAGCGGTCCTCGGCGGCGCTGTTACCGGGATTCCGGTCCGGATGGTTCTCGGCGAGAATCTTGCGCGCGGCGCGCTTGATCTCGTCCTTGGTGGCGCCGGAGGAGACGCCGAGCTCCTTGTAGAAGTCTTTCTCGACCCATTCACGCTGGGCCATGCGTCACCTCCTCTCCGGTGCTAGTTCTCTGATTCTGCGGGTTGTTCTTCGCCGGGCGCTGCATTGACGGCCTCCTCGACCGTGTCGACCACCCCGACCATCGCGTGGCGCACCACCTGATCGCCGACCTTGTAGCCCTGCCGCATCACGGTGCCGATCACCGGATTCGATCCGTCGCCATCGTGCTGCACGGCCTCGTGCAGCGCCGGGTCGAACGGGTCACCCTCGGCGCCGAAGGCCGAAAGCCCCAGTCCCTCAAGGGTGTTGACCAGCTTCTCGGCGACCGCCTTGAGCGGCCCGGATTCCAGGTCGCCATGGCTGCGGGCCCGGTCCAGGTCGTCGAGCACACCCAGCAATTGGGTGATCACGGCGACCTTGGCGCGCTCGGCGCTGACCTGCTGGTCGCGCATGGCGCGCTTGCGGTAGTTGGCGAACTCGGCCTGCACGCGCTGCAGATCGGCGGTCAACTCGGCGATTTTCTGATCGCTCGCCCCGGCGGTCTCGGCGGGCGCCGAGCCCTCAGGATTGTCCTGAGGGGTCGGCTCCTGCTCGCGGATTTCGCCGGTGACCGGGTCGATGCGCCGTTTGTCGGTGATGGTCACCGGCTCGTGCGAATCGTCCTGACTCACTTGCGCTCCTGATCCTCGTCGACGACCTCGGCGTCCACCACGTTGTCGTCGGCGGACGACCCACCGGACTCACCACCGGCGGACTGTTCGGCCTGGGTGGCCTCGTAGATGGCCTGGCCCAGGGCCTGGCTCTCGGTGCCCAGCTTCTCCATCGCCGTCTTGATGGCGGCAATATCGGTGCCGGCCAGGGCCGTCTTGGCCTCGGCGATCGCGGCGTCCACCTTGGTCAAGGTGTCCTCGGGAACCTTGGATCCACCCTCGGCCTCACGCTGGTCCTTGACGAACTTCTCCGTCTGGTACACCAGCGACTCGGCCTGGTTGCGGACGTCGGCCTCCTCGCGGCGCTTGCGGTCCTCCTCGGCGTGCGCCTCGGCGTCCTTGATCATCCGGTCGATCTCTTCCTTGGACAGGCCCGAGCCTTCCTGGATGCGGATCGTGTTCTCCTTGCCGGTGCCCTTGTCCTTGGCGGTGACGTGCACGATGCCGTTGGCATCGATGTCGAAGGTGACCTCGATCTGCGGGACACCGCGCGGGGCCGGCGGGATACCGGTCAGCTCGAAGGAGCCGAGCAGCTTGTTGTGCGAGGCGATCTCGCGCTCACCCTGGAACACCTGGATCTGCACCGACGGCTGGTTGTCGTCGGCCGTGGTGAAGGTCTCCGACCGCTTGGTGGGGATGGTGGTGTTGCGCTCGATGAGCTTGGTCATCACGCCACCCTTGGTCTCGATGCCCAGGGACAGCGGGGTGACGTCAAGCAGCAGAACGTCTTTCACCTCACCCTTGAGCACGCCGGCCTGCAGGGCGGCGCCCACGGCCACCACCTCGTCGGGGTTGACGCCCTTGTTGGGCTCCTTGCCGCCGGTCAGTTCCTTGACCAGATCGGTCACCGCGGGCATGCGGGTGGAACCACCGACCAGCACGACGTGGTCGATCTCCGAAACCGAGATGCCGGCGTCCTTGATGACCGACTGGAACGGCTTGCGGGTGCGGTCCAGCAGGTCCTGGGTGATGCGCTGGAACTCCGAGCGGGTCAGCTGCTCGTCGAGGAACAGCGGGTTCTTGTCGGCGTCGACGGTGATGTAAGGCAGATTGATCGAGGTGCTCTGCGAGGAGCTGAGTTCGATCTTGGCCTTCTCGGCGGCTTCACGCAGCCGCTGCATGGCCATCTTGTCCTTGGTCAGGTCGATGCCGCTGGTGCCCTTGAACTTCTCCACCAGCCAGTCGACGATCCGGTCGTCCCAGTCGTCGCCACCGAGGTGGTTGTCACCGGAGGTGGCGCGGACCTCGACGACGCCGTCGCCGATCTCCAGCAGCGAGACGTCGAACGTGCCGCCACCGAGGTCGAAGACCAGGATGGTCTGTTCCTTCTCGCCCTTGTCCAGGCCGTACGCCAGGGCGGCCGCCGTGGGCTCGTTGACGATGCGCAGCACGTTGAGGCCGGCGATCTGGCCGGCATCCTTGGTGGCCTGACGCTGGGCGTCGTTGAAGTACGCCGGGACCGTGATCACGGCGTCGGTGATGTCCTCGCCCAGGTAGGCCTCCGCGTCCCGCTTCAGCTTCTGCAGGATGCGGGCGCTGATCTCCTGGGGGGTGTAGTCCTTGCCGTCGATCGCGACGGTCCAGTCGGTGCCGATGTGCCGCTTCACCGACCGGATGGTCCGGTCGACGTTGGTCACCGCCTGGTTCTTGGCGGGCTGACCGACCAGCACCTCGCCGTTGCGCGCGAACGCGACGACCGACGGGGTGGTCCGGGAGCCCTCGGAGTTGGCGACGACGACGGGGTCGCCACCCTCCAGCACTGCGACGACGGAGTTGGTGGTCCCGAGGTCGATACCGACCGCACGAGCCATAGTGGTTGCCTCCTGATTGGCTTGAAAGGATCTGAGTGAACCTCGCTCAAGCCTGCACCTGTCGGCGGTCGCCTGTCAAGCCAGAGTTGAGTCTGATGCACTCAAGTTGTCGATCAGGTCAACGGGGCAGTCCACGATTTTGTTCCCGCGCCCGAGCCAGGGGGCCGGGACACCGGGCAAGGGTGCCGCGCGCTCAGGCGGCCAGCGAGATGTCGACGCCCAGCATGTCGCCGACGGCGTGCGCGGCGGCCCAGTCGCCCTCGCACACCGCCCGGGCCAGGTCGTCGACCAACGGGGTCTGCACGCCGAGCTCGGCCAGCCAGTCCGACACCGTCGGGACGATCTCGTCCGAGTGCACCAGGCGGCAGCGGCCGTCGTGCAGACGATCGCGGACTTCGTACACCGCCGCTCGCCGCTTGCGCATGGCCCGCATCCCTTCTGGCTCGGTGTCGATTCTCGTTGCGCTTCTACTGATACGACGTATCGACACCCGCTCACGGATCGGTATTCCTGGGAAATTTTTCGCCGTTCCCGATTTCTGTCGTTCTTCTCGGGGAGGCCGGTGCTGACTACCCGAACTGGACCAGCTGCCGGGCCGTCCAGCCGGGGGTGACACCGGGGGCGTGCAGCAGATACGCGGCCCGCTGCTCGGCGGTGCAACCGAACGTCTCAGCCAGGCCGGCCAGCACGGTGCGAAGGTAGGGCGCCGACGGTGTCCGCGGTTCCAGGGCCCGCAACGACGTCAGGGTGAACATCGGCAACCCGTCCAGATCCCCCACGTGCAGCAGCGTCTCGTACACCCCGGACGGCAGCGCCCACCCGTGGCCGACCCGCTCGCCGGGCACCAGGGCGCTGCCCACCGGATGCCGGATCTCCTGGGCGACGACGTCGAGGAGTTGACCGAAGCTCAGCGTGTAGGCGCGCGCGGCCAGTTGCCCGGCGGCGGCGGGATCGTAGAAGGCCATCCCGCCACCCCACACCGTCGAGCGGCCCGCGAACACCAGCCGGCCCGGCAGCACGGTTGCGACCCTGCGGGCCGGCGGCGTCCGGTCGCGGCAGCCCGCGTAGGTGCGGCGCGCACCCACCGGGCGGCCGCCGGCGAGATAGCAGTGGAATCGCGCCGCGCACATATTGGATCCGTAGGCGACGTACCAGACGGGATCACGGATCCCGGGTCTCGGCATCAACCGACGAGTATTCCTTCTTCGCGGGCCGCCGTCGCCTCCGCGATCAGGACCGACTGCGCCTGCTCGTACACCCGCCGCGCCTCCTCGGGGCTGTCACCGACGGCGGTCAGCCCCACCCGTCCACATTCGGTGAGACAGCTGATCATGTGGAAAACGACTCCCGTACATCGTGATTGGTCGAAGTGCAGGCCGTGATTCATCGTGATGTCGAACAGGTCGGCGACCGTCAGCGCCTTCAATCGGTCGTCTTCCAGATGATCGGTGGCCACCAGGTACTTCGGCGCCCCCGCCGGGGTGCGGTACATTCCGTCGGCGCCGCCGTAACTGCCGTCGGTGAGGAACTGCAGGGTCAGGAACGGGTGGGTGGTGCCCCCTTTGCGCAGGTTCAGTTCGATGGCGTACGGGGTCCATTCACCGTTGTCGTCCTGCACCACGACGTAGTCCACCGCGAACCGGCCGAGCACCCCGAGCCCGGCCAGATGCCGACCGATCACCATCGCGGACTCGGCGATGGCCGCGGCATAGGCGGAGTCGGCCGGGAACACGCAACCGAGGTAGCGCTGGCCGCTCTTGCCGCCGAGCAGTTGATCGTGGGTGGACAGCAGTTCCACGGTGCCGTCCGGAAGCGCGCGCATCTGCACGCTGGGGCTGGTCAGTTCCCGGCCGGTGATCCGTTCCTCGACGATGCCGCCGTGCCGGGCGAACGCCTCCAGATAGACACCGAGAGCCAGGTTCTCGGCCTCCAGCCGCATCGCCAGCACCCGTTCGGCGATGATCGCCGCCTCCTCGGGCGACCCGCAGGCGGGCAACTCCCGCAAGTCGACCACGGCGTTGCCCTGCCCGGAGACGCCCTCGTTCAGTTTCACGATCGCCTCGGTCAGCGACGGGCGCCGCGCCCGCATCGCCTGGATCCCGGCGACGATGTCGTCGACCGAGCGCAGGTCCTCGGCGCCGACCGGGCAGGGCACCCCGAGTTCTTCGAACATCCGCCGGCAGCCCGTCTTGCCACCGAGGTGACCGAAGCGGGGATCCGAACCGTACATCGGAATACCCAGGGACAGTGCGACATCCCGTTCCAGCGCGGTCGTGTTGTACGGGACCAGGTGACTGCGGCGGTGGTTCGGGATGAGCGCCCGGATCTCGCGCAGCAGCCGCGGCCGGGCCAACAGTTTCGCGCTGAGCGGTTCGGGGGACGCATCGCCGACCGCCACCAGGGTGAGCCGGGCCCGCGCATGGCTGGGGATCACGCCGGGGAGCAGCCCGAGGTAGTACTCCACGATCGATTCCGACACCGGCTGGGAGGTCACGTAGATCATCCGCAGTTGCGGTTGGCGCAGCAGCAGGAGCAGGAACAACGCCCGTTCCTCCATGGCGGCCATGATGGTTCCGCTGCGGGTGGTGGTGCCCTCGGTGCTGATCGAGGGCACCACCACCACCGATTCGTCGGCGAACCCGAGCCGCATCGACTCCCACACCGTGGGCATGGTTCCTTGCAGCTCGTCGAAGGTCCGGTAGCGCTCCGCGTCGTCAAGCAGGGCCAGCGGTCGGGTAGGGGTTTCGGTCATGGTCTCACCAGTCCTTCGTGTCGTTGTCCGCTGACGGCGCGATGCCGTTGACGTTGTGCACGCGCACCGACCGGCTGAAGCCCTTGGGCTGCACGTCACCGAACAGTTCTGCGGTGCAGATCTCGGCGATGGGGGCCAGTACCCGGTTGGTGACCAGCACCTGCCACGGCCCGGCGTCGCCGCACAGCCGGGCCGCGAGGTTGGTCACGCTGCCGATCGCCGCATAGTCGAACCGGCCCTCGAAGCCGATCCGGCCCAGCGTCGCAAAGCCTTGGGCGATACCGATTCCCAGCGCCAGGTCGTAACCGTTGCGTTCCCACCGCACCGCGAGTTCACGCACCTGGTCGCGGATGCCCAGCGCCGTGCGAACGGCACGTTCGGCCGGATCGTCGCACGGCACAGGGTCGTTGAAGAACACCATGATCCCGTCGCCGGTGAAGCGCTCGAGGGTTCCGCCGTAGGCGTGCACCAGCGCCCCGATCACGCGGTGGTACTCGGCCAGCACACCCATCACCTCCTCGGGTTCGCTGGTCTCGGCGAACGGGGTGAACTTGCGCAGATCGGTGAACAGCACCACGATCTCGCGGCGATGGCTGCGCAGCATGCTCTCGTCACCGACCACCAGGTCCGCCAATTGTGGTGACAGGAAATGCCGCAACCGGTTGGTGCGCTCCAGGTCCGCCACCTGCCGGGCTACCCTGGCCTCCAGTTCGTGGTTCCACTGGGCCAACTCGTCGGCCTGGCGCCGGATGGTGTCCTGGAATCGTTTGATGCGCGCCAATGACGCCACCCTGGCCAGCAGCTCACTCTGGTCGAAGGGTTTGGACACGAAATCGTCGGCGCCGGATTCCAGTGCGGCAAGCCGTTGTTCGTTACCGCTGGCGGTGATCATCACCACCGGCAGGAACTCCGTCGCGGGGACCGAACGGATCCGGCGGCACACCTCGTACCCGTCCATCTCCGGCATCACGATGTCCAGGAGGACCAGGTCGACGTTCTCGCGGGACAACACCTCCAGCGCCTCCGGGCCGGTTGCCGCCGTGACGACGCGGTGGCCCTGGGGTCTCAGCACCGCCTCCAGCAGCCGCAGATTGGCGGGTGTGTCGTCCACCGCGAGCACGGTCACCGCACCGTCACCGGCGGTGGCCGGCGTCGCCTCGGCCAAGAATCCCTCGATCTGCCCCGGCAGGGCGCGCACACTGATCGGCTTCTCGATATAGCCGTCGAACCCGGCCGCAGCGGCGCGTTCCCGGTCCTCGGCCATCGCCAGCGCGGTGACGGCCACCACCGGGACACCCGGCGCCAGGACGTCCCGCCGCAATCGGTGCAGCGTCTCGAAACCGTCGATCCCCGGGAGCTGCAGATCCATCAGCACCAGATCGGGCGGCTCCCGTTGGGCCAGCTGCAGTCCGTCCTCCCCGGACCGGGCCTCGCAGACCTGGTGCCCGGCGAACTGGAGAATGTCGCGCACCAGTTTGAGGTTGAGCGTGTTGTCCTCGATCACGAGGATGCGCCGGGCGCTCACGCCGGCTCCACCGTCGGCAGCACGCCCACGCTGCGCAGCGCACCGACCAGTTCGTCCCGGCGCACCGGCTTGAGCAGATATGCGGCCGCCCCCAACGCCAACCCGCGGGACCGGTTGTCGACCGTCGAAGCGATCACCACCGGCATCGTCGCGGTGGCCGGATCGGCCTTGAGCGCGGCGAGCACCTGCCACCCGTCCATCCGGGACAGCCCGATCTCCAGGATCACGGCGACCGGCCGCACCGCGCGGATCAGGTCGACGGCCTTGGCGCCGTCCCACGCGCGCAGCACGTCCACGGGGAACGGCTCCAGGTAGGCGTCGACCAGGTCTTGGGACACCCGGTCCTCGTCGAGCACCAGAACGACGGGAGTTCCGTCGGGGCGCGCCGTGGCGGCCGTGGCCGGCTCCGGCAATCCGGGTACCGAGAACCCGAAGGTGCTGCCGGCCCCCACGGTGCTCTCCAGCCACATCCGGCCGCCGAACAGCCTGACGATGCGCCGTGACAGGGTCAGGCCGAGGCCGGTGCCCTCCTCTTTCGGGGCGCCGCGGCCGCCCTGTTGGAACGACTCGAAGATCCGGTCCTGGTCTTCCGGCGGCACGCCGATCCCGGTGTCGGTCACCGTCACCACCAGCTCGGTACCGTCCCGGTCGGCGCGCACGGTGACGCTGCCGCCGTCGGGGGTGAACTTCACCGCATTGGACAGCAGATTGAGCAACACCTGCTTGAACCGGCGCTCGTCGGCCTCGATCAGATCGACGTCCGCGCCGATGTGCACCGTCAGGCCGATGCCGTGCTGGGCGGCCCGCTCGCGGACCATCGCCAAGGCGGACTCCACCACGCCGGCGACGACGAAAGTGCTCGGCTCCAGCTCCATCTGACCGTCCTCGACCTTGGACAGATCGAGGATCTCGTTGATGAGTTCGAGCAGGTGCTGGCCCGAATTCCGGATATCGCGCAGGTATTCGTCCTGGCGGTCGTTGACCTCACCGAACAACCGGTCCAGCAGCACCTCGGAGAACCCGATCACGGCGTTCAGCGGGGTCCGCAGTTCGTGCGACATGCTCGCCAGGAACTCCGACTTGTGCCGGCCGGCGACTTCGAGCTCGCGGGTCTTGGTCTCCAGTTCGCGGAACAACCGGGCGTTGACGATGGCCAGCGCGGACTGGCTGGCGAACGCCTCCAGCATCTCGATCACATCGGGCGGGAAGGCGCCGGTTCCGCGGCGCCGGATCACCAGGACTCCGACCAGCGTGTCGCTGCGGATCATCGGCACCGACAGCAACGAGCGCCAGCCGTCACGCAGCACCACGTCCAGGTAGGGGTCGGGGTCGGCCTCGGCGATGTCGGCGATCTCCAGCACCCGCCGCTGCAGGGCCGTCCGCGCCACCACCGTCGTGTCGCGGTCGATCGTGACCTGCCGCAGCTGGGCGAGCAGTTCGGGACTGCTGCCGAACGCGGCGCGCACATCGAACGAGTCGGCGGACTCGTGGTACTCCAGGATCGACCCGCCGTCGGTGCCCAGGGTGATGTCGCCGAAGCCCAGGTTGGTCAGGCGCACCGCATTCCGGACGATCTGGTCGAGCACCTCATCCAGATCGAGGCTGGAACCGACCGCCTCACCCACCTCGCGCAGCGCCTCCAACTGCGCCACCTTGCTGGCCAGCTCGGCCCCCCGGGATTCCAGCGCCCGCATCAGGTCGACCTGCCGCAGCACGATCGCCCCCTGCGCGGCGAACTCCTCGAGCAGGTCCCGCTCCCGGGCGTCGAAGGGTGCCACCTCGGTACGCCACATCGACAGCACCCCGACCACCTCGCCCGCCACGATCATCGGCGTCGACAGCAGGGTGCGGAACCCGGCCAGCCGCTGCAGGTCCAGGCGTCCGTAGTCGTCGTCGGCGAGCACGTCGGCGACCTGATGCGTGCACATGTCCTCGGCAGCCCGCCCAACGGTCGAGAGCCGGTTCCTGGCGATCGGATGGGCCACCAGCAGCCGGCGATATTCCTCGGGGGTCTCCCCCGAGACCCGTGAGACGTGGAACATGTCGCCGCTGAGCAGGAACAGCTGGGCGGCCCTGGCACGGCACAGCCGGGCGGCGTACTCGACGACGGTGTCGAGAACGGCACCGGGGTTGGCGACGTCGCGGGCGAGCGCGGACAGGATCTCGCGGCTGGACGCGGACTGTTCGCGGGCGTCACGCAGCTCGCGGTGCAGCTGGAACGAGCCCCGGGACGTGCGGGTGGTGCGCTCACCCGGATCGGGTGCGGGTTCCTCGGCCGTCGCCCGGGCGACGGTGATCGTGGTCCAGGCACCGATGTGGATGCGGTCGCCGTCCTTGAGCGGCGTCTCGACATCGCTGCCGAGCAGGTCTTCGCTGCCGTTGAGACTGGTTCCGTTGGTGGATCCCAGGTCGGTGATGGTCGGTCCGGTTTCCCGGAGCCGCAGCAGGGCGTGCCTGGCGGACACACCCCGGTCGGCCGGTTGCACACCGAGGTCGATATCGGGCGCCACGCTTGCGCCGCCGGCCTGCCGTCCGATCAGAATCTGCTTGCCCCGCAGGCTGATCCGTCTTTCCTGGAACACCGGCGGGTATTCGACGGTGTCATGTTCGCCGCGGGCGACGACGCGGTCGTAGAAGTCGCGGTCGGCACTGACCACCGCCACCCATTCACCGGCCGGCCCGGTGTCCAGCCCGCAGTTCTCGCAGAACCGTCCGCTGCGCAGCGCCCCGCACGTGGGGCAGGCCGTGACCGCGGCGGGGTGCGGCGAAACAGGCTGTGCCGCTTGGCTTTCGTCGGCGCCGGCGATGGGCTGCCCGCACACATCGCAGAAATCCCCGGCGACCGAGGGATGGCCCTGGGCGCAGGTCATCATCCGCCTGCCTCGGGTGTTCGAGTCGACGCCGCCAGAGTGCCCCGATTGCTCATGATCCCTCTATCGTCAGCCCTCTCGAGGCGATGGTAACCGCCCCGCCGACGCCGCGGCGGGCAATGACCGTTTGGCCGTTGTCCGCCGGCGGTGGAGCCCGGCTGCCCTGCGCCGCAACATAGTTGCCGAAGCAAGAACCGATGCGGCGCAGTCCGGGTCAGCAATCCACGTCCACGTACACGGTCTTGCTGAGCAGCGTGGTGACCAGGCTGGTGCCCGCCCCCGGCGCACCGGTGTCGGTACGCGAGTACACCTGTCCGGGCCGGATGGATCGGACCGAGCAGTCCGCGCCCACGGCGGTGCCTTCCCGGTCCAGGATGACGGTGTAGCCCTGCTCCTCCAGGTCGGCGATGGTCGCGTCCACGCTGCCGGCCCCCGTGGGTGCGGCGACGGCAGCCGGGGCGCTGCCCGCCACCGTCGTGAACAACGCTGCCGTGATGACGGTGCCGATGAGAATGTTCATGATCGACCTTCTTCGGATTACCCGGCGGAACCTCGATTCGGGTCCCGATACAGGCCATCGTGGGTCGATTCGGAGCCGGCGGTTTGAGTACCGGCCCACTGCAATCCGGCCGCCGACCGGCCGGCCACTACTTAGCCCCGGGGAAACAAGGCCGCCAGCTCCTCCCGGCTGGATGTCCCGGTCTTCGCCATCGCCCGGTACATATGGCTTTCGACCGTGCGCACCGACACCGTGAGCCGCTCGGCGATGGCGCGGTTGGACAGCCCCTGAGCGGCCAGCATGACGATCTCACGTTCCCGGCCGGTGAACGGCAGCCGCTCCGTCACGGCGCGCAGCGCCGGTGTGTCGGCACCACCGCAGCGGGCGGCCAGCGATTCCGCCCGGGTCGCCGACGTCAGGGCCGATCCGCGCAACTCGCGGCGGCGGTACTCCGCGGCGGCAAGTGCCGACGCGTCCACCGCGGCGACGAGGTCACCCATCCGCTCGAATTCCACACTGACCGCGGCGAGTTCACCGGCATCGCCGGCGCCCAGCGCCTCGGCGAACCGGGCGGCGACACCCGCCCGCGGCCCGCCGACCGTCCCGGCGAGTTCGCGCAGTCGTGCCGCACCCGACGGGTCCCCGAACTGCACGGCGGTTTGCAGGCACACCACCTCGGCCGCGAATTGGCCTCTGGCGCAGGCACGGTGCGCGGCGTCGGCCAGCGTGGCGACGGCTTGACTGACGGCGCCCTCGCTCGCGGCCACCCAGGCGCGGGCCAGGCTGCGCTCGTGGTCCAGGGAGCGGAACGGGCGCGTCCGATCGTCGAATTCGGCCAGCACGCCGGCCGCCTCCCGCGCGGCCCCCTGGATCGCCAGACCCATGGCACGCGGGAAGTGATAGCGGAAACCCCAGCCGATCGCGTGGCCGGATGCGGACAGCGCCGAGGCAGCGCCGTCCAGCAGCGTCTCCGCGGTATCGAGCCGACCGGCCCCGAGGGCGGCCCGCCCCACGACGGCGGCACCCAGCAGGTGCGCCGCCCCCGGCAGATCCGCGGCCTGGGTGCGCACTCGGTCGGCGACCTCGTGGGCCTCGCCGACCCGGCCTGCGAGCAGCAGCGCGGTGACGTGGGCGTCGGCGATGTTGAACCGCATCTGTGGCGCGTCGAACGAGCGCGCCGCGATCGCGTAGCCGGCATCGGCGATCGCCACCGCCTCCTCCGTGCGGCCGGCGTCCGCGCATATCGCCGCCAGGGCCCAGGCCACCTCCGCATCGGCGACAGCCGGAAGATCTTCGAGCACAAGGCCTTCCGCCGCCTCGACAGCCAGCTCCGGCTGGTCCATGGCGAACCAGTACACCGTGCGGAAGGCCTCCAGGTAGCCACTGCGCCGCGCCGGCGGGCCGGCCGCCGCGGCATCGATGAGCGCTTTGGCGCGAACCGGATCCCGCAACACCCACAACATGTTGCTGGCTCGCAGGAAGGCGAATCGGTCCCGGTCCACATCGCTCAGGTCGTCGACGTCGATACCCGCCAGCACCGCGTCGGCGGCGTCGCCCTGGCTCAGCCAGGACAGCGCATGGGCGCGAACGAAATTGGCCTCCCATCCGGCCCCGGCCTGGATCGCGGCCTCCGCGAGCCGGTCGGCCAGCGGCAGGTCGGCCAGCCACACCGCACCGTGCGCGGCCCGTACCAGCAGCGCCGGATCGGGCTTCGTATCGGAGTCCATGGTCAAGGTCGCGCGCCGGACCACCACCCGCAGGTCATCACGATCGGCCGATCCGGCCAATTCGCCTGCCACCAAACCGCGCAGCCGTCGCAGCCGGGTCGGGGCCGCACGCTTGCGGCGCACCTCGCCGTACAGCGGATGCGCGACCCGCACCTCGACCGCACCGTCGACGCTGTTGAGTTTGATCAGCCCGCGGGCGTCGGCCTCTTCGACCGCGGGCGCACCGGCAATCCGGGTGAGCGCCCCCAGTTCGATCGGTTCGCCGACCGCCAGCACGTCCACCACCTCGCTGACGGGCGCCGGCAGATCCCCCATCCGGGCTTCGATCAGTTCGACCAGACCCGGTGCCACGACCGGGTCGCCGGTCCAGTGCCACGGCCCGTGCGGATTTTCCAGCCGCCCGTCGGCAACCTCCTGCTCGACGAGGTTGTGCAGATACAGCGCGTTGCCGCGGGTCATCTCCCACAGGCGCTGGGCCGCATCGGGATCCACCGGGCCGCCGAGCGCCGCGGCCAGCAGCGCCGCCACCTCGTCGGACGCCAGCGGCTCCAGATCGATGCGATCGAAATCCGCGCCGTGCCAGATCTCCTGCACCGCAGCGGGTACCGGTTCGTCGTCCCGCACGGTGAGCACCACCTTCGCCGCACCCCGTTGCACGATCTGCTGCACCACGAACGTCGACAGGTCGTCGAGCAGCGGGGCGTCGTCCACCCCGATGACCACCGGGACGCCGGGCGCGGCCGCGGTGAGCGCCTCGATCACGCCGTGCACCAGCCGGATCGGGTCGGTGAGTCCCGCTTGCGCCCATGCGGTGAAGGCGCCCAGCGGCAGCGTTCGCGCCGACGAGGTGGCCACCGCCCAGCGGGTCAGGGCGCCGCGGGCCGCCGAGGCCGACAGCGCTTCGCGAGCGATTCTGCTCTTACCGACACCCGCGGCGCCGCACACCACGACCCCGGGAACCCCCGGGGCCACGATGGCCGCCGCGATCGCGCTCATCTCGGCAGACCGGCCGGTCAACGGCCAGGACATGCGCACCCCCAGAAGCTTAGGAGAACCGCACCCGCCGGGCGGCCGCTTGAGCCACCGATCCGGCAGGTCAGGCCGCCGCCGGCCGCTAAGGTCTGTGTCCATGCACAAGACCGTGAAGCGCGCGGCCGGCAGGTTCTCCGTCGTCGCCGCGGCAGCGTTTCTCCCCATGGCGTTCACCGCAGCCGTCACCCCGGCCATCGGCTCCGCCGACTGCGCGGGCGGCCAATGGTGGGATCCCGTCGCCAATGTGTGCCAGGCGCCGCTGGTCCCGAATTGCACCGACGGGTGGTGGGACCCGGTGGCCAACACCTGCCGGCCTGCCATCGCCACCACGCCGCTGGCATGCGACAACGGCTGGTGGTGGGACCCGGTGGGCAACGTGTGTCGCCCGCCGTTGCTGCCTCCGCAGTAACACCGGGGTGTCCGGTACCGTGCCAACAACTCAAGGGGTGCGGGAGGGTGACGGTGTCACAGGAAATATCGAAGTCGGGAGTCGGCCCGGACGTCGGCCCAGACGTCACAGCCGACGAGCCGGCGAACCGCGAAGGCCATGAGCGCCGCGCGTTCCGGCTGACCACGCCGGTGGGAGACCTCGCGGTGATCCTGCGGACGCCGCGGCGGCGACCGGTGGTGCCCAAGCGCTTCGACCCGTTCGGCATCGCCGACCGGGCTATGGATGCGGCCAAAGTGGGTTTCAAGCTCGCGACGTGGGGTGAAGAGCAACTGGCCACCTTGGTGAAGAACCGGCTGGAAGCGCTGGAGGCGCCGGCGCGCACCGTGGCGTCGGTCAAACCGGCCGACACCGACTCGCTGCACGGCAAGATGGGCAAGCTGCTCGACCGGGCGCTGGACCAGAGCACGGCCGGGAGCCAGACCGAGCTGTATCACCGGCTGCTGGACCAGTTGGTGGCCGACGAAGCACGCATCATCGGCGCCCTCTCCGAGGGTGCGTCCTCACCGTTGGTCAACGTCTACTCCCGGTCGCGCACCTCCGGCGGCGCCGTGCTGGAGAACGCCTGCCTGATCGGCCGCACGGCCAACGTCGCTTTGCCCAATATGGTCCCGCAGTACGTCGGCCATCTGCTATCTCTTGGGTTGGTCGAGACCGGCCAGGAGGACCCGTCCAAGAAGGCGGACTACGAGGTGCTCATGGCCGAGCCCATGGTGTTGCGGGCCATCAAGAACGCAACGCGCGGGCCACTCGTCGCACGGGTGGAAAAGCAGACCTTGAGCCTGTCGGCTCTGGGCCGCGGGTTGTGGGAGGCTGCGATGCAACAGGACGGCCCGTGATCCGCGCATGACCACCAGCGAGACCCTTCTCGCCATCCAGAGCTGGAACGAGATCAAGGCCGATTTCAGCGTCAACTGGCTGATCTACCTGTCGATGCCGTTCGTGGCCGCGTTCGTCGGCTGGAGCACCAAGATCGTCGCGCTGGAGATGCTGTACCGGCCGCAGGAGTTCAAGGGCATCGGGCCGTTCGGCTGGCAGGGCATCGTGCCGCGCCGGGCTGGCAAGGTGGGGTCCAAGACCATCGAACTGCTGACCCAGAACCTGCTCAAGCCGGAGGAACTGCTCCAGAAGGTCGACGCCAAGGAAGCCGTCGAGGCGCTGCGGGAGCCGTTGACCGAGGCCGTCGACGAGATCTCCCGCGATCTGGCCGAACAGATCCGCCCGGGATTATGGGATTCGCTGCCCGAGGCCGCCCGGGCGGCCATCAAGTCCCGGGTGCATGCCGAGACGCCGCGGGTGGTGGAAAGCCTGCTGCGCGAGATGCAGTCGGATCTGCCGCGCTTCGTCGACGTCCAGTTCCTGGCGATCACGACGCTGGTGCGCAACAAGGACAAGCTCAACAAGCTGATGCGCGGCCTCGGCGACAACGCCATGGCGTTCGTCCGGCGCAGCGGCATCTATTTCGGTCTGGCCATCGGCGTGGTGCAGATGGTGGCCTGGGCCCTGTTCCAGAACCCGTGGATCATGCCGGCGTTCGGCTTCGGCGTGGGTTTCATCAGCGATTACATCGCGCTGAACATGCTGTTCCGGCCGATCCACCCGACCAAATATCTCGGTTTCATCCCGTTCCAGGGGCTGCTGCACGCCCAGCGCGACACCATCACCCGCGACTACGCGCGGATCCTCTCCGAGGACCTGTTCTCCGCCGAGATCCTGTTCGACGGGGTGCTGCGCGGCCCGGGGGCGGACAAGCTGTTCGCGCTCGTGGCCAAGGAGGTGGACGCCGCGATCGACGCGCAGACCGGGGTGGCCAAGCCGCTGGTGAAGTTCGCCGTCGGCACCGAGCGCTACAACGCGGTGAAGAACAACCTGGTGCACATGGTGCTGGAGAAACTGCCGACGACATTGCACGAGGCCCAGGACTACGCCATGAACGCGCTGGACCTGGAGCAGACGATCATCGACAAGATGAGCCAGCTCAGCAATGAGGAGTACGAGTCGATCCTGCGGCCGGTGTTCAAGGATGACGAGCCGACCATGATCGCCGTCGGCGCCATCCTCGGCGGTGTCGTCGGTGAGATCCAGGTGCAGCTCATCGAGCACTTCGGCAACGAACCACCGCACGTGGCGCTGGCCGACCTGACCCGCATCGTGCTGCGGCAGTAAGCCGGGAAATAAACCCGCGCATCGCACCGTTGGACCGGGCGTCCCACTAAACTAAACTGATCGTACAGTTCAGTTGAACCGAGAAAAGGCTGGTCATCACCATGAGCGTTTGGTTCATCACAGGAGCATCCCGCGGTTTCGGGCTTCAGATCGCCCGCGACGCCCTCGCCCGCGGCCACCGCGTGGTCGCCACCGCACGCGACACCGCCGCGGTGTACGACGCGCTGCCCGAGGGTGGTGCGAACCTACTGGCCGTCGCCCTGGACGTCACCGACGAGCGCCAGGCCACGGCCGCCGTCGACGCCGCCGTGCAACGCTTCGGGCGGATCGACGTGCTGATCAACAATGCCGGCCGCGGACTGCTCGGCGCGGTCGAAGAGGCCTCCGACGCCGAGGTGCGCGCCGTCTACGACACCAACGTGTTCGGCCTGCTCACCGTCACCCGCGCGGTGACGCCGGTGCTGCGCGCGCAGCGGTCCGGCACCATCGTCAACATCTCCTCGGTGGGCGGTTTCGCCAGCTCCCCCGGCTGGGGTGTCTACGCCTCCACCAAGTTCGCCGTCGAGGCCATCACCGAGGCCATGCACGCCGAACTGAAACCGCTGGGCGTGCACGTCATGGTCGTCGAACCCGGCTACTTCCGCACCGACTTCCTGGACTCCTCGAGCCTGCACACCCAGCAGACGGTCATCGACGACTACAGCGACGGCCCCGCCGGTGCCATGCGCGTGCACGCCGGCGAGCGCAACCACGACCAGCCCGGTGACCCGGTCAAGGCGGCCGCAGCGATCATCGACGTCGTCGACTCCCCGGAGCCGCCGCTGCGGCTGCTGCTGGGCAAGGACACGATCGCCGCCGTCGAGGCCAAGATCGCGCACGTACAAGCCGAACTGGTGCAGTGGCGTTCCGTGGCGGAATCGACCGATTTCGACGATGTCGCCTGATTTCGTCCGCCCCACCGGCGCGCGCAGCGATCGCATCCACCACGCCGTCCTGGCCGCCACCGCCGAGCTGCTCGACGACGGTGGTTTCCCGGCGGCGACCATGGACGCGATCGCTGCGCGCTCCGGCGCCAGCAAGGCCACCCTGTACAAGCACTGGCCGTCCCGCACCGCGGTCGCGGCCGAGGCCTTCGGCACCATGATGGCCCAGGCCCTACCGTTACCCGACACCGGAAGCACCGTCGACGACCTGGCCGAGCAGGTGGTCCGGGTGTCGGCGTTCTACGACAGCCCGCGCGGGCAGGTGTTCGCCCAGCTGCTCGCGGCCTGCGCGGACGATCCGACCGGGGCGGCGTATTTCCGGGAGTACTTCCTGCGGGGACGGCGCGAGGCCATCGCCACGTTGTGGCAGCGCGGCCTGGACCGCGGCGACGCCGACCCGACTCTGGCGATCGACGATGTCATCGACATCCTGTTCGGCCCCCTCATCTTTCGCCGGATGACCGGGCACTGCGCGCTCACCGAGGAGAATGCTCGGCGGTTGGCGCGGACCGCACTGGGCGGTGTGCTGCCCAGCGCAGCACCCCCGCGCTGACCGCCCCGCCGGCGACCAGGGCCGCGCAACCGGCGGCGGCGAGCGCGCCGAGCAACCAGCCGGCCACCCCGGTGCCTGCCACGAACGGCGGCACCCACTCGACGACGCGCACCCAGGACGGAACGTGCGCGTGCGCGTGCGCGACGGCCAAGGCGCGCTCGGGATACACGTCGTTGAACGCCACCCCGAAGGACAGCGCGGCCAGCTGCAGTATCCAACCGGTCCAGAAGTTGTCGGTGTCGTGCCACAGCGCATCGCCGATGAAGCCGCTGGCCGCCGCGAAGGCGAACACGGCCGCCCAGACGGCCGTCACCATCATGTTGATCCGCACGAAAAGCGAAGTGCCCCAATGCTCACGCGCCATCCGGTGCCGGGCGTAGACCATCGTGTACGGTCGCCTGATCACCAGGGTGACCATGGCGTACCCGGCCAGCAGCGCATTGGTGATGTCGCCGGACCACAGCTCCAGCCAAGCCTTCGTGGCGGTCGAGGCAAAGAACCCGATGATCGCCATCAGCACGAAGTAGCCGACGCCGAGAAATTCGATGACGTGCACCGGGATCCCCCGCCGCGCGCACATCAGGAGCACCAGCACCGAGATCGCCAGCGCCCCCGATACCGCCAGCTCGTAACGCCCAGGGCCGGCCAGCATCGCCATCCACACCCACGGCGCGAGACCGGAGAATGGTGAGTCCAGGAACCTGTCCCACAAACGGGCGCCGTGCTTGCCGAGCATTGCGTCGACCCTAGGTGGCCAGGCTGTGAAGTTACCGAGATGCGACGTAACGTTCCCGAAGCCGCGACATTCCAGCCGGTAGCCTCGACGTGTGGTCGGCAGGGGGATGCGAGTGGCGGTGTGCGCGGCGGCCGCCGTGCTGAGCCTGGGTGGTTGCTCCGACCTGACCGACGGCCATCCCACCGGGGCGCCGAACACCGACGGCATCGAGCCGACGGTGCCCACCCCGCGCCCGAGCCGCAGCACCCCCGCACCCCCGAGCACGCCGGCCCCGTCCAGCCCGGTGCCCACCGCCGCCCCGCCGGGCGGCGAAACCCTCGCCCCGCAGAACGGGTACGTCTTCATCCAGACGAAATCGGGGTTGACGCGCTGCCAGGTGTCCACCGCCGACGTGGGTTGTGAGTCGCAGTTCCAGAACTCTCCCGAGGTGGACGGAGCGCCGGCCAACGGCGTGCGGTTGAGTGCCGACGGCGAAGTCCGTTGGGTACTGGGCAATCTCGGCGATATCCCGGCTGTCACGCTGGACTACAAGACCTACCGGGCGCTGGGCTGGACCATCGCCGCGTCGTCGGACGGGACCCGGTTCACCAACGACGGCACCGGCCACGGCATGCTCGTGCGGGTCGAGGGCGTGGACGTCTTCTGATCATGAGCGGGGGAATGTGATGTCGGTGGCACGACGGGAACGCGCGGCCCTGGTCGCCACCATGCGCGAGGCCGGGCCCGACGCCCCCACCCTGTGCGAGGGCTGGACGACCCGCGACCTGGCCGCACACCTGGTGGTGCGCGAACGGCGCATCGACGCCGCTCCCGGCATCCTGCTTCCGGCGCTGGCCGGTTACACGGCCAAGGTGCAGGAGCAGGTGACGGCGTCCAACGACTGGGCCGCCCTGCTGGACAAGGTCGCCGCCGGGCCGCCGGTGTACTCGCCGTTCGCCCTGCTCGACCCGCTGGTCAACGTCGCCGAGATGTTCATCCATCACGAGGATGTACGACGGGCCGGAACATCTTGGGAACCAAGGGTTCTCGACGATCAGACCGGACGCGCGCTGGAGCGGCAGGTTGCCCAGTTCGCCAGGATGACGCTGTCGAAGTCACCGGCCCGGGTGAGTTTGGCCGCGCCGGACGGCAAGGTGCTGGCCAGCGCAGGCAGCGGGGCACCGGTGACCGTCACCGGCGAACCCGGCGAACTGCTGTTGTTCGCCGCCGGCCGTGAACCCGCGCGGGTCACCTTCGACGGCGACGACGACGCCGTTGCCGCTCTGCGGGCGGCCCGCCGCGGCCTTTAGTGTTGTGCAGATGGGAACAACCGACTTCCGCGTCTTCGTCGAACCGCAACAAGGTGCCACCTACGGCGACCAGCTCGCCGTGGCGCAGGCCGCCGAGAAGTTGGCCTTCTCCGCGTTTTTCCGATCGGACCACTACCTGGCCATGAGCGGTGACGGACTGCCCGGTCCCACCGATTCGTGGGTGACCCTGGGCGGTATCGCGCGGGAGACCTCCACCATCCGGTTGGGCACCATGGTCACCTCGGCCACCTTCCGCCACCCCGGACCACTGGCCATCGCCGTCGCGCAGGTCGACGAGATGAGCGGTGGCCGGGTCGAATTGGGTATCGGCGCGGGCTGGTTCGAAGAGGAGCACCAGGCCTACGCCATCCCGTTCCCGCCGCTGGGCGAACGGTTCGACCGGCTCACCGAGCAATTGCAGATTCTCACCGGCCTGTGGGACACGCCCGTCGGCGAGACCTTCGACTTCACCGGCAAGCACTACACCGTCAAGGACTCGCCGGCCCTGCCCAAGCCGGTGCAGCGCCCGCTGCCGATCATCATCGGCGGCGGCGGCCCGAAGCGCACCCCGGCACTCACCGCCCGGTTCGCCGGCGAGTTCAACATCCCGTTCGCCCCGCTGGACAAGGTGACCGAGCAGTTCGGACGGGTCGCCGCGGCGGTCGACGCGGCGGGCCGGGCACCGGACTCGCTGGTCTACTCGGCGGCGTTCGTGCTGTGCGCCGGTCGCGACGAGGCGGAACTGACCCGGCGGGCGGCGGCCATCGGCCGCGAGCTGGACGAGATGCGGCAGAACTCGCCGACGGTGGGCACCCCGGGCGAGATCGCCGACAAGCTGGGCGCCTACCTCGACGCCGGCGTCACGCGGGTATATCTGCAGGTTCTGGACATGTCCGATCTCGACCACCTGGAATTCTTCGCTTCCGAGGTCATCGGTCAACTCGGTTGACCCGGCAGCCACCGGCACGGCGCGGTTACTATCGGTGCCCGTGACGGACGAGCGTAAGTGGCACGAACGCACGTCCACGTTGGCCGGGGCCAGCCTCGCCGCGCTGGCGGCCATCGCGCTGATCGTCTGGGGCGCCCTGTTCGTCGCCCGTCAGTTCAATCAGCCGCAGCAGGCGCCGACGGAGTTCGTCACGCCCACCTTCTCGGACCGTTCCACATCGTCGGCGACCACCACCACCGAGACCATCACCAGCACCAGCCCGCCGGCCACCACCGACATCAACGATCCGGACGCCACCAGTTCGTCGACGACGTCATCGACCACCTCGTCGACGTCGCCGACGCAGGGGCCGCAGACCCGGCACCGGAGCACCGAATCCAGCGATGACCAGACCACCACCCGGCGCAGGCCACGGCTCAACGAGACCCGGACACTGTATCCCTGAGGATCCCTACCGCCCCATGGCGTGGTACTCGGCCACCAGCGCCTCCGCGCTGCGCACCGCGGCCCGGCAGGCCCTGGTGGTGAACGGGTCGTTGAGCGGGTGATCGGCCCGGCGCCGCCAGCGCTGCGCGGCCGCGAACGCCGCCCGCGGCCCGTCGTACGGATCGTCGGGGCCCAACCCCAGCCGGCTGGCCGGGTCGGTACCCGACCCGCCGATCAGGCGGCGCAGCGACGCCATCTCGTCGTCGTTCAAAGTGGTTGGTCGAGAACGTAGTTGGCTCAGCAGCCGGAGTTCCTCGAACGGGTGGGCGTCGGCCAGCAGCGGATCGATGTCGGCGAGGATCTGCCTGCCGGCGTAGACCGGGTTCACCTGGACGAATCGGCGCAGCGCCAGCAGCGCGGTGTGCGCCTTGAGCAGATCCGACCGCTGCGCGAACTGCTGGTCGATAACGTCCCGCAGCGCGATCAGCCCACTGCGCTCCAGCAGTTCCTCGGCCAGCGCCACCGAATCGCTGATCCCGGCGCGCAGCACCGCGATGGCGATGCGGATGCCGAACATGCCGAACCGGTCCAGCAGGGCCGCCCTGGTCGCCGCGTCCACCGGTAACGAGCTGTCCTCGCGGGCGAACCGGTCCACACTGAGCATGGCCTTGCTCAGGTCGGCCGGTTCCACCGCGGCGAGCTTCTCCAGCGCGACGAACTCGCTCTGCCGCAAGGTGCGTGCGGTCAGGGCCAGCAGCCCCGACACCGGGACCACGGCCTGGCAGATGCCGGTCTTCTCCATCTCGGAGGTGAACCGGGTGGCCACCTCGCGGGCCGACAGCATCGCATCGATCCGGCCGGCACCGATCTCGTCGGCCCGCGAGGCCACGCCGATCACCCCCAGTGCGCTCGACACCCCCGCCTCCCCACCGACCAGCTCACCGATCTGTTTGAGCAGCGCGATATCGGCGGCGTTGAGGGTGCGCAGCAGGAACACCACGGCGTCCACCCGGGGCACGCCGTCCTCGGGAACCAGCAGCCGCAGCGTGCGCGCCGAGACGTCGCGCGACAGCGACGACGTGCCCGGCGTGTCGATGATCGTGGTGTCGATCAACTCGGCGGCCGGCCACTGCACGTCCAGGTCCTCGATATCGCCCTCGTCGAGGCCGTCGAAGCTGAACGTCAGCCCGCGGTCGTGCGGGTCCCGGGTGATCGGCACGTTGGAGCGGCGGCCGCCGCGGTGGTTGGCGGTCACCTTCGGGGTGAGCCCGTGCCGGAACCGGGTGACCAGGCGGGTCGCCTCGGTGGCATCGGTCGGCGCGATCTCCTCCCCCACCAGGGCGTTGACCAGGGTCGACTTGCCGGCCTTGAGGGTACCGGCCAGCGCGATGCGGATGGGCTCGTTGAGCCGGGCGCCGATCCGCTGGAGTTCGTTGTGCACGTCCGGCCGGTTCCGGTAGGCGGGGTCGGCCTGGTAGGCGCGGACGGTGCCGGCCAGGATCGCGCGCACATTATCGCTGGTGCTCATACCGCCGATCAGCTTAATTTGTCGGCGTTGTCCATCACCTGCCGCAGGATGTTGAGTTGACGCTCCAGCTCGGCGATGCGGGTGTTGCGCTCGTTCTCCTCCAGCTTGGCCGACGCCAGCGTCGCCTGCAGCGATTCGTTGAGTGAACGCGACGTCTGGTTGGCGATCCCGCGGTAGTGGTCACGCAGCTGGCGCTGGATGGCGCGCAGCCGGTCCCGGGACTCCTTGTTCACCACGAATGACACGTCGTCGACGAACCGGCGCATGTTGGTCTTGGCCTCGTTGCGCACCCGCAGCATCCGGTTCTCCATGTCCTCCTTGTAAGCCTTGCGGCCCAACAGGAGTCCGGCCCCCAGCGACAGCGGGTTGAACATGCCCAGGCCCGCGAACGAGGTGAGCATGCCGAACATCAGCACGCCACCGTAGGAGCCACGCATCCCGGTGACGATCTTGTGGCCGGTCTTGATCGGCTTGGCGTCCAGCCGGGCCAGGGCCTTGAACTCGCCGAGGTTGGCGCCCATCTCGCGTGCGCTGACATGCGGTTGTTCGATGGCGTCCAGGCCGGCTTCGGTGAAGGTGCGGGCCACCTCGGCGGCCAGCGCCTCGGCGCGTTGATAGGCCCAGACGAAGTTGTCGCCGACGGCGGTGGCGACGGCGTCCTCGAGCTCCGCGCCGATCTCGGCCCAGTGATGGGTGGGATCGCAATTGTCGATAACCCGCTCGGTGTGAGCGGTGATGTGGCGGAAGCGGTTTCGCAGATCATGGTCGATATCGGCGGTCAGGTCCGCGATGCCGTCGTTGAGCACTTGTTGCCACAGCGCGGTCTGCGCCAGCGCGTCCTGGGCTTCCTGCTTGCGCCGTTCCAGGTCGGCGGCCAGCTTCCCGCGGGTGTCGGGATCGTTCAGCGCCGACAGTTCGGCTTCCGCCGCGAGTGCCAGATGTTCTGCGGCCGCCCGGATCTCGTCGACGACGTGGTCGCGCACCCGGTCGGTCTCCCGGGACATCACCTTGTCGCCGAGGAACTTCACGAGTTCGGGAAAATTGGATTCCTCGTTGAGTTCCTTGTCGTTGAGCGTGATCGCGTGGCTGCGCAGTATCGAACTCACCGGGATCATGGGGGTGGTGATGCCGGCGCGCTGCAGGTGTGCGGTGTTGGCCGCCACGATCTCACGCCAGTGCGGGTACAGATCGGTCTTGGTGGCCGCGATGGCGGCGACGGGGCAGACTTCGACGGCTTGACGCAGGAAGGTCAGCTCGGGTTCGGTGAACTCCTGGCTGGTGTCGCTGATCATCAGCAGCGCATCCGCCTCGGGCAGCAGGCCCAAGGTGGCCGACAGGTGGGGCTGGCCGTGACCGCCGACGCCGGGGGTGTCGATGAAGGTCAGGCCGTTCTTGAGCATCGGGCTGGGCACGGCGACCTCCACGCGCAGCACCTCGCGGCCCTGGGCTTGCGGGGCGTTGCGCAGATCGTTGCGCAGCTCGGCCATGTCGATGGTGACGAACTCCGGCTCGCCGTCGGGCCGGGCGATCGCCAGCCGGGCCGACGGCGTCTCCGCGTAGGAGACGACGGTGGCCAGAACCGTGCTCTCGTCGTCGCCGACGCGCGCCACCGGCATGTTCAGCAGGGAGTTCAGCAGCTGGCTCTTGCCCTGTTTGAGCTGTCCGGCGATGACGACGCGGATCTGCGGATCGGTGATCCGGTCCCTGGCGATGCGCAGCCGCTCCACCAGGTCGGGGCGGTCGTGGGCGGCCGCGATCCGGGAGGTGTGGTCGATGAGCTCGACGATCACTTCGACTGTTCTGGCCGGCCTGCCGGCGGTCCGGTCCTGCGGTTGCGTCATGTCGTCCTCTCCTGACCCATCAAAGGCTATGCGCGCCGAAAGGCGGGGACCTTGTGGTCCCCGCCCATCGGGTGTCGATCAGAACGCGTGGAAATCGGTGTGCGGCTCGATGGTGGTGGTGTTGTGCAGGTCGGTGTCGGCGTAGGTGTTGATGCCGCCGGCCTGGTGCACCGACTCGTCGGTCACCGTGGTGTGCACCGAGCTGTCCTCGTGCACCGAGCTGTCGATCGTGGAGTGTCCGCTGACCGAGGTGGTGGTCGAGGTGTGGCTGGAGCTGTCCACCACGTTGGTGTTGCCGCTGTCGACGTTGGTCGAGCCGTGGCTGTCGTTGATCACGATGCTGCCACCGCTGCCACCGCTGCCGCCGCTGGCGTGACCGCCGCCGAGGATGCCGCCGCCGGCGCTGGCCCCGCCGCCATTGCCGCCGCTGGTGTCGACGTCCTTGATGACGGGCCCGCTGTTGTGCGAGATGACGTCCCCGCCCGCGGTCTGCGAGCTGTCGTGCACCTGGTTGCCGGCGCCGACGATCACCGGGGAATGGCTGCCGGTCAGCACGTCGTGGACGTTGGTGTTGTCGTCGCCGACGGTGTTGTCGTGCCCGGTGGTGACGGTGCCGGTGTTGGTGCCGTCGACCACCACGCCGCCGTTGGTGGCCGTCGTCGTCGTCGTGGTGGTGGTCTTGCTGCCGAACAGGGTGATGTCACCGAAGCCGAGGTTGACCGCGCCCTGCTGGGCGTTGGCGCCGGCATCCTGGTTGGGGCTGAACACCGGCACGTCGTTGTGGCTGGCGAAGTCGGTGTTGTTGTGGCTGGCGAAATCGGTCTGCGGCGCGAAGGTCGGCGCCGAGGTGTAGGAGGTCTGCGGCGAGAACGGCGAGGCGAAGCTGTGGTAGCTCGACACCGCGCTCTGCAGGCCGTACACCGGATCGCCGTTGCCCAGTGCGACGCCGGCCGGCGCGACGCTGGCGGCGACCGACGCGAGCTGGGCGGCGCTGACGTTCGGCAGGCCGGCGTCCCGCATGGCCTGGTCGGGGTCGGCCACGAAGGCCGCCGCGACGTCGGGGCTGCGGAACAGGTCGAGGATGTAGTCGATCAGAGTGGTCATCGGAGTGCCTTTCATTCGGTGGTGGTCTGTCTGTTTCCGGGTGGTCCGGCGAACTGACAACAACGTTATGGATTCCGCCCGGCGGCTGGAACGGGGCCGAAACCCCTGCTTTCGCCACCCCCATCAGGGGTATAGGGGCTGCACCCATTAGGGGATTAGGGGGTAGTTGGGGTTGGCGGGTTCAGGGCATGAAAAAACCCGCTCCCTTGCAGGTGAGCGGGTTTTTCGCGGGATCAGCCGAAGATGTCGAAGCCTCCGTCATCGACCGGCGTGTGGTGATCACCGCCGATGTCGGGGTTCCAGTGGGTGTCCAGACCCGTGTCGACCACGGGCACATCGTCGACCGGGTGCAGATCCTCAGCAAAGTTCGGAACGTCGGCCGCATAGTCGTCGACGACGGCGGGCACGCCGTGCTCGAACGCGTCGGGCACCGCGGAGTGCGGATCGTCGGTCACCACGACCGGGACGTGATCGCTGACGGCGCCGAAATCACCGAACGCGTCGAAGGCGGCCGTCGCGGCGCCGCTGGCCCAGACGTTGTCCCCCGAGTCCAGCAGGTCGGCGCCGCCGGTGGGCACCGCCGCCGAGAGCGATTCGGTGACCACGGGGATCAGATGGTTGACGTCGGCGGTGGTCACGTCCGTGAGGTGGGCGTCGGCGATCGCCTGGCCGGGATCGGCGGCGTAGCGTGCCGCGGCATCGGGGTCGCGCACGAGGGACATGACGAAGTCCAGCAGTTCGTTTGCCATCGGATCGCCCTCCTTTCTCCTGTGAGTTGCCTTCGATGCTATCGATGCACGTCGCGGCGCAAATCGGTGCCGAACCCACCCCGTCGATCGCGCCATTAGGGGATGCCCCATTAGGGGTTTCGACACGTTAGGGGAATTGCCGCGGACCGCCGTCGGCTGCCACTAAGGTGAGGGCGTCACGACTCTCGACAGGAGATCACATGGGCGACTCTCTCGGGTTGTCGATCGGTGTCACGAATCTGGTGGCCGCGCGGGAAGGCCGGCCGCCGGTGGTGCGTCGCGCGGTGCTGACCCTGTTCAACGACCGCGCCCCCGAGGTGGGTGTGCCGGGTCAGAACCCGAATCTGAATCAGCCCGGCCTGGTGCTGGGTGGCTTCGTGGACCGTGTCGGCGACCCGGTGCCCCTGGTCGCCTCCGACGGGTCGTCGCACCGCGGTGATCAGGTGCTCGCCGAGGCGCTGGACGCGATGGCCCACACCGTCGGCGGTGGCTCACCCATCACCATTGCCGCCCCGGCGCATTGGAGCCCGGCCGCGGTCTCCGCGCTGCAGGTCGCGTTGCGCGCCAAGCCGGGCCTGTCCTCGGCGACCCTGGTGCCCGACTCGGTGGCCGCCCTCGCCGGTCTGCGCAGCGGGCCGGGCCTGCCCGCTCAGGGCGTCGTCGTGCTGGTCGATCTGGGCGGCAGCGGTACCAGCATCACCCTCGCCGACGCGGGCGCGGACCTTGCCCCGTTGGGTACCACGCAGCGCTACCCGGATTTCTCCGGCGACCAGATCGATCAGGCCCTGCTCAACCATGTCATCGCCGGCATCGCCGAGGCGGGTAACGCCGACCCCGCCGGCACGGCGGCGGTGGGTTCGCTCGGCAAGCTGCGCGACGAGTGCCGCCTGGCCAAGGAGCGGTTGTCCGCCGAGACCGCCACCGTGGTGCCCGCCGAACTTCCCGGGTTCACCTCCGATGTCCGGGTGACCCGACCGGAGCTGGAGCAACTGATCTCCGGACCGCTGGGCGGCTTGCTCAATGCGGTGGACGAAGTGTTGCAGCGCAACAGGATTCCGGTGTCCAGTGTGTCGGCGATCGCCACCGTGGGTGGCGGCGCGGCGATTCCGTTGGTCACCCAGCGTCTGTCCGAGCGGTTGCAGGCGCCGGTGATCACCACGCCGTACGCACAGGTCAGCACCGCGGTCGGCGCGGCGTTGGTGGCCGGCCTGGCCTCCGAAGCCGCTGCCGCAACGGGTTTGGCGCCGGCCGCGACCCCGGACGCCGCGCCCACCGGTCTGGCCCCGACCATGGGCTGGGCCGGTGCCGCCGGTGCTCCGCCGACCGCGGCGGCGCCGGGATTGGCCTGGTCGCAGGACAATCCGATTCAAGCCGGCGAGCCGGTGCCCTACGAGGGCCCGGATTACGCGACCGGTTTCACCGATGCCAGGCCCGAGGTGGCCTTCGCCCATGACGACGAACAGGAGGGCGAGGCGGCGCCGCTGCCCTGGTACAAGCGGCCCCCGCTGCTCTTCGGCGCGGCCGCCGCGGCGGTGCTGCTGGCCGGTGGTGGGCTGGCGATCACGTTGACCGGCAACAGCGAACCGGGCGGAACGGTGATCGAGACGGCCACCAGTTTCTCCACCCAGCCAGGCCAGAGCACCGAGCCGGTGGTCACCGAGCCGCAGACCGTGACGGTCACCGGGTCCGACGGGCTGGTCACCACCTCCGAGGTGCCGCCACCGCCGCCGCCGAGCACGACGACGACCACCACGCCGTCGACCACCAGCTCGACCACGACCACCACCACCACCACGACCACCACCACGACGACCACGACCACCACGACCACGACTCCGCCGACCACCACGACCACGACGCAGCCGCCGACCACCACCACGACGAAGCCGCCGACCACCTCGGCCGCACCGCCGACCACGTCGGCCGCCCCACCGACCACCACCACGGTGGTCCAGTCCGGTAACGGATAGCCGCACCGATGGGGTCAGGCGCGCGGCGCAACGGGGCGAGCTCCGCTGATCCGCTCGCCGGTCTGATCGAGGCGCCGACCAGGCCGGCCAAGGTGCTGGTGTCCGGGGGGATCGGCACCGGTAAGACCACCCGGGTCAGCGAGGTGCGCAGCGCGCTGCGCGACGCCGGCCGGCCGGTGTTGTCGTGGGTGCCGGAGGAATCCGAAATCGACGGCGCGGCAATCGTCATCGACGACGCCGAACTGCTCGACGACGATGCCCTGGTCCGGTTGACGACGCTCGTCGAACGCGCGGAGCTGACCATCGTCGTCGCCGCCGCACCGCTGGCGCACCGGGCCGCGCTGGGCAGTCTGGCCACCGCCCTGGCGCGGGAGAATCCGGTTGTCACGCTGGGGCCCCTGCCGCCCAGCGAATTCCCTTCGCTGCCACATGAATTGGTGCGCGCCGTGCAGGCGGCCACCTCCGGCCTGCTCTTCCTGGTGGCCCCGGTCGCCGCGGCCGTCGGGACACCGGACGCCGATTCCGCCGCGGCCGTCATCGGCACCGCGACGCGGGTCGCCTTGGTGGAACGGCTGCACCGGCTGGGCCGACCGGTGCTCGACGCCTTGCTGCTGTGCTCGCTGAGCCCCGGTCTCGGCGCCGACGACATGGCCGCGGCGCTGGGCATCGACGCCGACGAGGCCGGCCGGGTGATGGATCACGCCCGCGCCACCGGACTGATCGACCCCGTGCATCGCCGGCCGTTCCTGGGCATCCTGCACCGGGCGGTTGCCGAGATCCTCGGGTCCGCCCGGCACCACGAGAACGAGACCGCGTTGTTGCGGTCGCAATCCGAGCTGGGAACGCTGTCAACGGATTTGGCCCTGCGCATGGCAGAGCACGGCTTGCGCGACCCGCTGCTGGCCGACGCGCTGATCACGCTCGCCACCGAACATCGCAGCCAGCCGGCGCGGGCGGCCCGGCTGTTCCGGGCGGCGGCCGACGCCGGAGCGGGGCCCCGCGCGCACAGCGCCGGGCTGGCCGATGCCCTGGCCATGACCGGTGACTGCACGACCGCGGCACGGCTGGCCGACGACCTGCTCGGCTCGTCCGACGCGGCCGAACGCGCGGCCGCGGTCCGGATCGCCGCCAGCATCGCCGCCCACGACGGGGCGGCCGGACAGGCCGCCGACCTGTTCCGCTGGCTGGGCCCCTACCCGGACGCCGTCGTCGGGTCGGCCGCGGCGATGGTGGCCATCGGCACCGGCGACGCGGCGGCGGCCCGCGCCGCGCTGGCCGTCGCGGACACCGGCCCGCCGACGTCGACGGCGCGGGCGGCCCGCAGCCTGACAGTCGGGTTGCTGGCCACCCTGGACGAGCCGTACGCCGCCGCGATCGGGCGGCTGAGCCAGGCGATCACCGCCGAGCGCACCGATGCCGGTGTCACCCCCGACAGCCCGGCGGCGCTGGTCACCCTCGCCGCGCTGCACGGCGGCGATGCGGTGCGGGCGCGCAGCATCATCGCCAGGGCCGCCGGCACCGACTCGGCCGACGACCACGGGTTCACCGCGGCCCGGCACCGGCTGCTGCTCGGCTGGGTGCGCATGCAGGACGGCCAGTTGAGCGCGGCGAATGCCGACGTCGCGACGATACCGTCGGCGCCGCATCGCCGGGACGCGCTGTGGGCGGCGGCCCTGCGCACCGCGATCGCGCGTCGCAGTGGTGACGGGGGCGCCGTGCAGAAGTACTGGTATGCCGCCGTGGAGGTGCTGGCCGAATACTCGCTGGACGTCTACTGCACGCTGCCGCTGGGTGAGGTGTGGGTGGCCGCGGCGCGGCTGCGCCAGGTCGACCGGATTGCGCACCACATCGACGAGGCATTCGGCCTGCTCGCCGGGCTCGGCAACCCGGTGCTGTGGTCGGTGCCGCTGCACTGGGCCGGCGTGCATGCGGGCATCCTGGCCAACTCCCCCGAGGCGGTCGCCCCGCACGGTCAGGCGCTGGCCGCCGCGGCCGGGCAGAGTCCGTTCGCGCGCAGCCTGGCCACCGCGGGCCGCAGTTGGCTGCGGGTGCTGGCCAACCAGGTCGATCCCGAGGAGGTGACGGCCGCCGCGCGCGGCCTGGCCCGGTTCGGGCTGACCTGGGACGCCACCCGGCTGGCCAGTCAGGCGGCGCTGCACACACCGGACGGCAAGGTGTCGGGCTCGATGTTGCAGCTCGCCCGCGACCTGAAGTCGGATGTGACCGACGATGCCGTCCCGAGCGCCCCGGCCCGTGCCGCGGCGGCGCCGGGACCGGCGATGCCGACGTGGACCCGGTTGTCGGACCGCGAGCGCGAGGTGGCCGAGCTGGTGCTGCAGGGCATGCCGTATCGCGATATCGGCAACCAGCTGCTGATCTCGGCCAAGACGGTCGAGCACCACGTCGCGCGGATCCGCCGCCGGCTCGGGGCCGAATCGCGGTCGGAGATGCTGTCCATGTTGCGGGCCCTGGTCGGCCCGCAGGGCTGACGGCGCCTCGTCGCAACTGTGGCAACCGCCACAGCGGGTGGTTTGCCAGACCCCGGCGTCGACCGTTCCGCCGGCGCCGTTACACAGCCATCGTCCGGTGTCACCAAGACTTTTCCGGTACCGGCGGACCGGGTATCCGGGCGCCCGTCGGCCACCCACCGAGCTGACATATGACCTACTTAGGTCAGCCTTGCTAGCGGGGCTTCCGGGGCGGATGCAACTATGAGCAGGCATCTAGCCTAAGTTACTGGCGAGTAACACACCTTAAGTTACCTTTGAGTAACTTAAACCACGGGAGGCGCACGGTGGAAAACAGCCTGGAGCACACGCTCACGACGGGCCGGTTGATCCTTGGTTTGTTGATGACCGCCATCGTCTTGGTGTTCGCCGCCAAGCGGGTGCTGTGGCTGACCAAGCTGATCAACTCGGGGCAGCGCGTCGGCGACGAACGCGGCCGCAAAGACCATCTGGTCACCCGTTTCCTCAACCAGAACAAGGAAGTCTTCGCCCAGTCGAAGCTGCTGAAGTGGTCGATCCCCGGTATCGCGCACTTCTTCACCATGTGGGGCTTCTTCGTGCTGGCCTCGGTGTACCTGGAGGCCTACGGCGTCCTGTTCGACCCGGAGTTCCACATCCCGTTCGTCGGCCGCTGGGCCGTGCTGGGCTTCCTGCAGGACTTCTTCGCCCTGGCCGTGCTGGCCGGCATCGTCGTGTTCGCCATCATCCGCATCGCCCGCGAGCCCAAGAAGATCGGCCGCGAGTCGCGCTTCTACGGATCCCACACCGGCGGCGCGTGGGAGATCCTGTTCATGATCTTCCTGGTCATCCTGACCTACGCCATCTTCCGCGGCGCCGCGGTCAACGTGCTCGGCGAGAACTTCCCCTACCAGAGCGGAGCGTTCTTCTCCGACGGCATGGCCGCCCTGCTCGCCCCGCTGGGTCACACCGCCAACGCCTGGATCGAGACCATCGCGCTGATGGGCCACATCGGCGTCATGCTGGTGTTCCTGCTGATCGTGCTGCACTCCAAGCATCTGCACATCGGCCTGGCCCCGATCAACGTCACCTTCAAGCGGCTGCCGGACGGCCTCGGTCCGCTGCTGCCCATGGAGCACAAAGGCGAGCTGATCGACTTCGACGATCCCGCCGAGGACGCGGTCTTCGGCCGCGGCAAGATCGAGGACTTCACCTGGAAGGGCTACCTCGACTTCACCACCTGTACCGAATGTGGTCGCTGCCAGTCGCAGTGCCCGGCCTGGAACACCGGTAAGCCGCTGTCGCCCAAGCTCGTCATCATGAACCTGCGCGACCACCTGTTCGCGAAGGCGCCCTACATCCTGGGTGACAAGGAAAGCCCGCTGGAGAACACCCCCGAGGGCGGTCTCGGCGAGGAGATCCGCGGCGAGAAGCACAGCGAGAAGCACTCCCACGACCACGTCCCCGAGTCCGGCTTCGAGCGGATCATGGGCTCCGGCCCGGACCAGGCCACCCGGCCGCTGGTGGGCACCCTCGAGCAGGGCGGTGTCATCGACCCCGACGTGCTGTGGTCCTGCACCAACTGCGGCGCCTGCGTCGAGCAGTGCCCGGTCGACATCGAGCACATCGACCACATCGTCGACATGCGCCGCTACCAGGTCATGGTCGAGTCGGAGTTCCCCGGTGAACTGGGTGTGCTGTTCAAGAACCTGGAGAACAAGGGCAACCCCTGGGGCCAGAACGCCAAGGATCGCACCAACTGGATCGATGAGGTCGACTTCGACGTCCCGGTGTACGGCCAGGACGTGGACTCCTTCGAGGGCTTCGAGTACCTGTTCTGGGTCGGCTGCGCCGGCGCCTACGAGGACCGCGCCAAGAAGACCACCAAGGCCGTGGCCGAGCTGCTGGCCACCGCCGGGGTGAAGTTTCTGGTGCTGGGCACCGGTGAGACCTGCACCGGCGACTCGGCCCGCCGCGCCGGCAACGAGTTCCTGTTCCAGCAGCTCGCCGCGCAGAACGTCGAAACCATCAACGAGCTGTTCGAGGGTGTCGAAGCGGTGGACCGCAAGGTCGTGGTGACCTGCCCGCACTGCTACAACACGATCAACCGCGAATACCCGCAGCTGGGCGCCAACTACACCGTGGTGCACCACACCCAGCTACTCAACCGCCTGGTCCGGGACAAGAAGCTGATCCCGGTCACCCCGGTCGGCCAGGAGGTCACCTACCACGACCCGTGCTTCCTGGGCCGGCACAACAAGGAGTACGAGGCCCCGCGTGAGCTGGTCGGCGCGGCGGGCGCGAAGCTCACCGAGATGCCGCGGCACGCCGACCGCGGTCTGTGCTGTGGTGCCGGTGGCGCGCGGATGTGGATGGAAGAGCACATCGGCAAGCGCGTCAACCAGGAACGCACCGAGGAGGCCCTGGACACCGGGGCATCCGCGATCGCGACGGGCTGCCCGTTCTGCCGGGTGATGATCACCGACGGCGTCGACGAGGTCACCGCCAGCAGCGACCGCGCCAAGGCCGAGGTGCTCGACGTGGCTCAGCTGCTGCTGAACTCGCTGGACACCAGCGTCTACACGCTGCCGGAGAAGGGCACCGCCGCCGCGGCGTCGGCCGCTCGCGCCGAGGCCAGGGCGGCTACCGAAGCCGCAGAAGCCAAGGCCGCACCCGTGCAGGAGAAGGTCGAAGAGAAGGCCGAAGCGCCCGCCGCTGCCGCCGAGGCGCCCACTGCGGCTCCGGCACCGGTCACGGGGCTGGGCATCGCGGGTGGGGCCAAGCGTCCCGGCGCCAAGAAGGCCGCCCCGGCAGCCGCATCCGCCGCTCCGGCCGCCGAGGCTACGGCCCCGGCACCGGTCAAGGGCCTGGGCATCGCGGGTGGGGCCAAGCGTCCCGGCGCCAAGAAGGCAGCACCGGCCGCCGCGGCTCCGGCCGAAGCGCCCGCCGAGGCCGAAGCGCCCGCGGCACCCGCGGCCCCGGTGAAGGGTCTGGGGTTGGCCGCCGGTGCCAAGCGTCCGGGTGCCAAGAAGGCCGCGCCTGCCGCTGCCGCCGCTCCGGCGGCATCCTCCGAGGCGCCGGCCGCACCGGCCGAAGCGCCTGCGGCACCGGCCGAGCCCGCCAAGCCGGAACCGCCGGTCGTCGGCCTGGGCATCGCCGCGGGTGCACGTCGTCCCGGCGCCAAGAAGGCCGCGCCCAAGCCGGCCCCGGCCGCACCGGCGGAGCCGCCGGCCACGGCCGTCGAGCCCGAGTCCACGGCAAGCGAACCGGCTGCCGCCGCCGAGCCCGCCGAACCGGCCAAGCCGGAGCCCCCGGTGGTCGGGCTGGGCATCAAGCCCGGCGCCCGCCGCCCCGGCAAGCGCTGAAAACCCCAGCGATTTGTGGAGCCGCAGCCGTAATGGTTACGGCTGCGGCTCCACAAGTCGCAATTGGAATGGGGTCGCGCTGGTAATTCCGCCCGGGCAGGCGCCATTCGAATCCGCGGAAAGAACACCGCCCAGCGTCACCGGATCGATCGTCAAATAGATGACGGCGGGCTGATAACTCCCGTCGTCGCAGACATATCCGTCGGGCTTGGTCACCGAGAAATTCCACCGGCCGTCGGCGAAGGTCATCGGGCTGGTCCAGCCCTGATTGCTGGCCACCGTGCCGGTACACCCGGCGACACCGCACGCGCTGGAAATGGTCCAGAGATTCTCGTCGTCACCCCCGGCATAGGTGCCGTTGAGCAACGGTGGATCGGCCTGCGCCGACGCAGCGAAACCAAGTGCGGCAACGGCCGCCATCGCGAAGGCCGCAACCGCCCCACGTGTCATCGACGTCATAGTGATTCAGGAACCTAACACCGATCACGCAGAAAACTCCGACCCCGACGTCAAATTGCAACCTTGTCGAACCGCATCGAAAAACCGGTTTGCGGGCCCATGGGAGAATTAGCCGCGTGAGCACCCACCAGCTGTCGTGGCAGAACACCGGGCAACACCCGCGGCCGCGGACATTCGCGCAGTCCACCAAACTGCAGGACGTCCTTTACGAGATCCGCGGTCCGGTACACGAGCACGCCTCACGGCTGGAGGCCGAGGGTCACCGCATCCTCAAACTCAACATCGGCAACCCGGCCCCGTTCGGGTTCGAGGCGCCCGATGTGATCATGCGCGACATGATCCAGGCCCTGCCGACGGCGCAGGGCTACTCCGACTCCAAGGGCATCCTCAGCGCCCGGCGCGCGGTGTTCACCCGCTACGAATTGGTGGACGGTTTCCCGAAATTCGACGTCGACGACGTCTTCCTGGGCAATGGTGTCTCCGAGCTCATCACCATGACCCTGCAGGCCCTGCTGGACAACGGCGATCAGGTGCTCATCCCCGCGCCGGACTATCCGCTGTGGACGGCGTCGACCTCGCTGGCCGGTGGCACCCCGGTGCATTACCTGTGCGACGAGACGCAGGGCTGGAATCCCGATATCGCCGACCTGGAATCCAAGATCACCGACCGCACCAAGGCGATCGTCGTGATCAACCCGAACAACCCCACGGGTGCGGTGTACACCCGTGAGACTCTCACCCAGATCGCGGATCTGGCCCGCAAGCATCAACTGCTGCTGCTCGCCGACGAGATCTACGACAAGATCCTCTACGACGACGCCAAGCACGTCGCGATGGCTTCCGTGGCGCCGGACCTGCTGTGTTTGACTTTCAATGGCCTGTCCAAGGCCTACCGGGTGGCCGGGTACCGGTCCGGCTGGCTGGTGATCACCGGCCCGAAGGAACACGCGACCAGTTTCATCGAGGGCATCAGCCTGCTGGCGAATATGCGGTTGTGCCCGAATGTGCCTGCGCAGCATGCCATTCAAGTGGCCCTGGGTGGCCATCAGAGCATCGACGACCTGGTGCTGCCGGGTGGCCGGTTGCTCGAGCAGCGCGATATCGCGTGGGAGAAGCTCAACGAGATTCCCGGGGTGTCGTGCGTGAAACCGTCCGGCGCGCTGTATGCGTTCCCGCGGCTGGATCCCGAGGTGTACGACATCCACGACGACGAGCAGCTGGTGCTCGATCTGCTGCTGCAGGAGAAGATCCTGATCACCCAGGGCACCGGATTCAACTGGCCCACACCGGATCACCTGCGCATCGTCACCCTGCCCTGGGCCCGCGACCTGGCCAAGGCCATCGAACGGCTGGGCAACTTCCTGGTGAGCTACCGCCAGTAAGGCGCCAGCCCGACCCCTTACCCTTGCTCAGGTGACGCACTCGCACGGGCATTCGCACTCGCTGGACGGACCCTCACCGCTGGGCCCGCTGGCCGCCCGGATCGTCATCGGCTTGCTGGCGGCCATCGGCGTCGCCACCGTCGTCGGGGCGGTGTGGTTGTGGCCCAGCCAGCAGAAGGTCGACATTCCGCTGCCGTTCCAGAACTCGTCGGGCGGCGCGGTCACCACCGAGGCCGGCCGAGTGCTGGCCACCGGCAAGTCGGTGTGCGGCGGCCAGGACGTCGGCGCCGTGCTGACCAGGGAATCCCTGCCCACCGGGCCCGCGGATTCGCCGTGCGTGCGGTCCATGGTCGCCATCGAGTCCGGGCCCAATTCGGGCGCCATGACCGCCCTGGAATTCAGCGGCGGCCCCAGCCAACCGCAACTGGCGGTCGGTGACCAGATCCGGATCACCCGCCAGGTCGACCCCACCGGCACCACCACCTACGCGTTCTACGACTACGAGCGGACGTGGCCGCTGGTCTCGCTGGCCGCCGCGTTCGCGCTCGTCGTGGTGGCGGTGGCGCGGTGGCGCGGGCTGCGCGCCCTGATCGGCATCGTGGTGGCGTTCATCGTGTTGGTGGTGTTCCTGCTGCCCGCGCTGCGCGACGGTGCGCCCACCGTTCCGGTGGCGCTGGTGGCGTCCTCGGCGATCCTTTACGCGGTGATCTACCTGGCGCACGGCGTGAGCCTGCGCACCAGCGCGGCCCTGCTGGGCACCCTGACGGCACTCTTCCTCGCGGCGTTGTTGTCGTGGGCGGCAATCGAATTGACCAACCTCACCGGCCTGTCCGAAGAGGAGAACAACGCCGTCGCCACCTATATGGGCAACGTGTCGATCACCGGCCTGCTGCTGGCCGGGTTCATCGTCGGCTCGCTGGGTGTGCTCAACGACGTCACCGTCACGCAGGCGTCGACGGCGTTCGAGTTGGCCGAGCACGCGACGTCACGGCGGGCCATCTTTGCCGGGGCCATGCGGGTGGGCCGCGACCACATCGCCAGCACCGTCTACACGCTGGTGCTGGCCTATGCCGGTAGCGCGCTGCCGCTGCTGCTGTTGTTCAGCGTGGCCAACCGCTCCCTGGGCGACGTGCTGACCAGTGAGAGCGTGGCCATCGAGATCGCGCGCTCCGCGGTGGGTGGCATCGCGCTGGCCTTGTCGGTGCCGTTGACGACGGCGATCGCCGCGGTGCTGGCCACGCCCGGGCCGGCCGCTCGCTAGACCAGATCCGACTCGGAGAGCTCGGTGGCCGCCAGCGCCGCCTCCAGGCTGGCGTGCCGGAACACCGACGTGACGTGATCGTGCACCACTCGGAACGCCGACCCGAAGGTGTCCGCGTCGGCACCGTCGTCACCGGTGACGGTCTGCTCGGCCACCACCACACCGTCGTGCACGTACAGCCGGCCCACGGTCACCGTGTCGCCCAGGCCCTGGGCCCAATCCCGCAACGCGGCACGGCCCTGCGCGGCGCCGCCGGCGTCCCCGAATTCGATGTCGTCGCTGCACAACCGGTCCAAGGTGGCGAAGTCCCTGGCGTTCAGGGCGTCATGCCAGGCGAGGACGGTGGCGATCTCGGAGGTACTCACGCCACAACTCTAGAACGGCGTGCTGGCCAGCCAGCCATCCCACACGGCGGAGTCGCCGAGCACCTCGACACCGTCGGCGCGGCGCCGGGTGATGGCCAGCAGCAGGTCCCTGGCGGAGCCACGCACCGCCGCATCACCTTTGGCGTGCGCGTGCGACCACGCCAGGCCGTCTTCGTCGTTGACGATCAGCCACTCCCCCGTCGGCCCCAGGGCGTCGTCGGTGGCGTGCAGGTGCAGCCGCTGCCCGGGTGTCAGGCCCTGGCCGCGGGCGGTGCTGAGCTCGATCCACTCGCTCACCCCGTCGGCGGCCAACTCGGCCGACAGGGTGAAATCCGCTCCGGTCGCCAGGTCGGCGTCGGCGCGGTGCACGGTCAGCTCGTGCAGGCGGCGGCGGATCCACCAGCCCGCCGGCCGCGGACCCAGGAACGTCCACACCCGTTGCGACCCCACCTGCTCCACGGCGTCGAGGATCAGCTGGGCTCCGGCGTGCAGCCACGCGATGGCGGCGTCCGGGTCGTCGGGTGGTTTGCCGTCCGGCACGTCGCGCGGGTCCAGCGGCTCGGACCGGCGGTCGCTGATGATCTTTGCGCTCCAACGGTTTCCGCGGCCGACGTGGCGGAACAACTGTTTCAGTGTCCAGTCCGGGCATGTCGGGACGGGCGTCGACGGATCCGACTGACGGATCACGTCGCCGAAGAGTTTGGTCTGCTCGAGCAGGGCGGCCCGGAAGTCCACGCCTACGACCGTAGCGCGGGACGGGCTTCCCCGAGGGCGATCGGCAGGGTCGCCCACCCGCGCAGCACCCGGGTGTCCCGCCGAGCTCCGGTACCGGCCAGCCGGGCGTTGGGATACCGCGCGAAGAAAGTCTGCAGACCCACCTCGCCCTCGGCGCGGGCGAGCGCGGCACCCAGGCAGAAATGCCGGCCGGCCGAGAAGGACAGGTGCCGGCCGGCGTTGTCGCGTTCGATGTCGAAGCGGTGCGGGTCGGCGAACACCGCGGGGTCGCGGTTGGCCCCGGCGAGATGGACGATGATCAGCTCGCCGCGCTGCACCGGCGTGCCGGCCAGGTCCAGGTCGCGCCCGGCGATGCGGGCGCTCATCTGCACCGGCGAATCCAGTCGCAGGATCTCTTCGACCGTGTTGGGCCACAGCTCCGGCCGGGCCGCCAGGGTGTCCAGGTGTTCGGGGTGGTCCAACAGCATGCGGATGCCGTTGCCCAGCAGGTTGACCGTCGTCTCGAAACCGGCGGCCAGCACCAGCCCGGCCAGTGCCTTGAGCTCACGCTCGGTCAGCGGGGCGCCGGCCGCACCGCTGTCGGCGGCGGCGATGATCTGGCTCAGCAGGTCGTCGCCGGGATTGCGGCGCAGCTCGCGCAGGTGCCCACCCAGCCAGTTGTCGAAACCGGCGATGCCCTCCTCGACCTGCTGGGACTGCGCCCAGGACAGGCCGATGTCGAGGCTGGGCGCGGCCAGTTCGCCGAAGCGCAGGATGTTGGGCCGGTCCGCTTCGGGGACGCCGAGGATATCGCCGATCACCGCGACGGGCAGTTGGGAGCAGTAGCGGTCGACGATGTCGACGGTGTCGCCGCCGAGTTCGTCGAGCAACTGGTCGGCGCGCTCCTGGACGCGTTCGCGCAGCCGCGCCACGGCCCGGGTGGTGAACACCGACGACACCAGCTTGCGCATCCGGGTGTGTTCGGGCGGCTCGATGGACAGCAGCGACGGCGGCTGGATGGGGTGCAGCAGGTCGTCGGAGGTGCGTTCGACGATCCAGCGCAGCGGCTTGGGCAGGTTGACGCCCAGCGCGCTGACCCGCCAGTCCTCGGAGCGCAGCACTTCGGCGGCGATGGCGTGGTCGAAGGTGAGCAGCACGGCCCGGCCGCGGACCACCCGGCCCAGGGTCCGCATCTCGTCGGCGAAGGCGCCCGGATCGGTGCGGGCCTGCGGGTCGGCGATCAGCCGCGCCTGCGGGTCGCCCCGCCGCGCGGCCACCGCGGAGATCCCGCGTATCACCCCGTGCAGAGCCAGCCAACGTATCCGTTGCCGCATGGCTCTCGAGCTTACGGCGCCCTGCGCGGGGCGCAGAAGATCACTCAGCGCGGGGCGCAGAAGATCAGGAAGCAGGGGCCACTCTTCTTCGGCCCGTCGCCGTGATCACCACGGCCGCCACCGGGACCGCCGCCGCCCGGGTTACCCGAGCCCGGGTAGCCGCCATTGGAACCGCCGGGGTACTGACCGGGGTAGCCACCGTTCGAACCGCCCGGGTACTGGCCCGGATAGCCACCGTTGGAGCCACCCGGGTACTGGCCCGGATAGCCACCGTTGGAGCCACCCGGGTATTGGCCGGGATAGCCGCCGGGGTACTGGCCCGGGTAGTCGTCGTCGGGATCCTGCTGTTTGGGGCCCGGATCCCACGGCGGCCGCCACACCGGCACCTGCGGGCGCGGCCAGACGATCACCGGCGGCGGCACCACGACCGGCGGCGCGACCACCGGAGGAGCTGGCGCCGGCGCCTCGGGCGCGGGGGCCGGCGGCGGCGCGGCCGGTTCGGGTGCCGGCGCCGCGGGCGCGGGGGCCTGCTCGACGTACACCTTGCGCGGTGCCGGGGCTTCTTGCACCACCGGGATGGGCGCCTTGATGGTCTCGGCGGCCGGCGGTGGCGGCGCGGCCGGCTGCACGGGGGCCGCTTCGGGCACCGGCGCGGGCGCGGCGGGCGGCGCGCTCGGAGCGACCGCGTTCTGCGCCGGCGACGGACGCTGATCGGCGGTGGGCCGGATGCTGACCGCCAGCGAAACGGCAAGGGCCACAACACCGACCACGAAGATGGACATCAGGGCGCTGCCCACCAGGAAGAAGGGTTTGCGGCCTTCCTCGACCGGTGCCGGCGTTTCGGCGAACGCGGCGTCGACGTCGTCGGCGAACAGCGGCGCTTCGGCGGACGACATCGCCAGCTGGGTGTCGGCGGCGGCCATGGCCGCGTACGCCGATCCGGCGGTGGGACCGTCGGGGTCCTGCGAGTAGGCCAGGCCGACGGTGGACGCCTCGAAGGTGGGCGCGTTGGCGGCGGCCAGGGCGGCGCCGCGGGCCAGCGCCAGCTCGGATTCCTCCGGGGCGCTGACCGGGATGTCGACCAGGTGTTCCAGGTGGTCCTTGACCGAGGACACGTCGACGCCGGAACCGACGATGAACATGCCCTGCGGCGCGGTCGACTGACCGGCGACCGCGGCGGCCATCTCGGCCAGCACGGCCATGGCGTCGGTGCTGTGCAGGCTGCGGCTGAGGACCTTGACGACGGACCCGTCGTCACCGTTGACGACCGACAAGGTGGCGGTGTCGCGGTCGAGGAACAGCAGCGCGGTGGACTGGTAGCCCACGGCGGCGCCGGCCGCCTGGGCCAGGGCGCTGGCGGCGTGCAGTTCCGAGACCAGCATGACGTCGGTGATGCCGTGGGCGGCCAGGGCGTCGCGCAGCGCCGCGGCTTCGGTGTGGTCGGTCCATGTCACGCCGATGTGGGCCAGATGGTGACCGCCGGCTTCCGCACTCTCCTGCGTGCCGAGCACCGCCTGGACCACTTGATCGGCCGCGCTGGGTGTTGCTGAGTCGTTCGATGGCGAGACACCGAAGACGTCGTGGTCGACGGTGGCCCCGTCGGCTTTGTCGCCCTCAACCAGCACCATCCGCACCGTCGTAGGTGTCAAAGACACACCTAATACGATGTCCACTTACCCCTCCAAAGTGTTTGCTACACCATCCAGATCGCCGAGGTCGCGCGCGTGCGGCACAAAGCGCCGACTAGATGGTTCATCGCCTTCACCAGCGCCGTCGTTACATCCGACGACGTTAGCTAGACCACTTAATCGACCCTACTCGCGTCACGCCGCGATGGCTCTGCCGTCTTCGGCCCACACCCTGCCACCGCGGGCTGTGCGGGGGCTATGACTGGATGAAGTTCTGGTAGGAGCGAGACGGCGTCGGGCCGCGTTGGCCTTGGTATTTGGAGCCGGCCGCGGCGCTGCCGTAGGGGTTCTCGGCCGGGCTGGTGAGTCGCAGCAGGCACAGCTGGCCGATCTTCATGCCGGGCCACAGGGTGATCGGCAGGTTGGCGACGTTCGACAGCTCCAGCGTGATGTGGCCACTGAAGCCGGGGTCGATGAAGCCCGCGGTGGAGTGGGTCAGCAGGCCGAGCCGACCGAGTGAGGACTTGCCTTCCAGGCGCCCGGCCAGGTCGTCGGGCAGGCTGCAGCGTTCCAGGGTGGCGCCCAGCACGAACTCGCCGGGGTGCAGCACGAACGGCTCCCCCTCCTTGGGCTCGACCAGCGAGGTGAGGTCGTCCTGTCGTTGCGCCGGGTCGATGTGGGTGTAGCGGGTGTTGTTGAACACCCGGAACAGGTTGTCCAGGCGGACGTCGACGCTGGACGGCTGGATCAGGGCGTCATCGAACGGGTCGAGCGCCAGACGGCCTGCCGAGATCTCGGCGCGGATGTCGCGGTCGGAGAGCAGCACGCGATGAGCCTAGCCACCCCGCGTCGGTCCGTGCCGAGTCGCGCAGACATCGCCGATCTTCAGCCAACACACAGTATTGACGCTAGCGTCAATCCATCACATGGTGTCGGCCCGGACAGGAGCTTCCAAATGCACGCACTCGCAACCCGATTGACCCTTCCCGCGGCAGCGCTGGTCGCTGCCGGTGTCGTGACCGTGACACCCGCGGTGGCCCCGCCGCCGGCGTTGACGCTCGCCGCGCCACCGATCGTGCACAGCATGCAGATGCCGGATATTCAGTTGGCCGCCACGGTGGCCGACATCCTGGAGTTCCCGGCGCTCAAGCAGTGGGTGCGCAACCAGGTCACCGACGTCGCCACTCTGGCCGTCGGTTGGGCCAAAGCCGGTGAAGGCGTCGGCATGACACTGCGCGGCGCCCCCGAGTTCGCGCGCACCCTGCTCCAGCAGGTATTCGCCGGCGATCTGCTCGGGGCACTGACCACCATCGAGAAAGGCTTCGCCGGCGCCGTCACGGTGATCGGCGGGCCGTTGCTGGTGTCGCTCATCGAACGCAACCAGCGGACGTTGGCCGTGGATCTGGCGATGCAGGAGGCCGTGCCGGCCGCGCTGATCGGGCTGGGCACCGCACTGGTCGCCGGGTTCGACGATTTCGCCCGGTCGGTGATCATCGCCGGACAGAACGTCGTCGATTCGTTGCTGCCCATCAATATCGGCAATGTCATCAATGCACTGGTGGACGGCGTCAAGCTGATCGCGCAGGGGCTGGGCGAGGGCGCCGGCAAGATCGTCGACGGCATCGTGTTCGCGCAGCAGACCATCGCCACGGCGTTGGCCGCGCAGCCGACGAGCACGCTCGCACCGACGGCGAAGGTGGCCGGGGCTGCCGCCCTGTCGGTGTCGACGCCACCGAGTACGGCCGACACCACTGTGGTGACACTGAAGACGGGGACGGATACCACCGGCTCGGCCACCGTCGCGACGCCCAGTGCGACCGCCGATCCGAAGCCGACGGCCGACCCGCAACCGACGGCGGATCCGACGCCGAGCGCCACGGCAGCGCCCAGCCCGACGGCAGCGCCCAAGCCCACCGAGGACGTCACCAAGACGGGCAACAAGTTCGAGCCGGGTTCCAAGGTCTCCGATGTCGAGACCAGCTCGGGATCCACCGGGCCGACGAGTACGCCGACCGCTGGGACGCCGGCTACCACCACAACGACCACCACGACGGGTGAAGCCACGTCGGGTGATACGACCTCGGCCGGGACCACCGGCGGCGGTGAGGCCAACGCCCCGAGCAGCCAGGATGGCGGCGCGGCGGCGGCCTGATTGCGGTGCCCGACCCCGGCGGTGCTAACCTTCCTGATCACCAGCACCGCTGGTACGCCGATGTAGTTCAATGGCAGAACATCAGCTTCCCAAGCTGAATACGCGGGTTCGATTCCCGTCATCGGCTCCATTTTTCACAGCCGCCAGTAGGGTTCGAACCGCTTCACCATCGGTTCATGTAGTCACCAAGGGGACCAGCCGAGTCCTGCAGATCTCGCCGTGCGATTGCCCCATGCGAACGTTGCCTCCAGCGGCTAAAGCGCCTGCGCCGATGGTTCGCTGCTCGACAACCCGGACCAACGCGGGCAAATGTCCGACTTACCGTAATAACTCGGACTAACGCTATCGTTAGTCCGAGTTAGGAGGCATCGATGCGACCCAGCGGCGCGTGGCCTCGCCACAACGCAGAGCGACGCCCTTGGGCACAGACCCAACGGGGTGGCACCCGCGAAGACCGAACACTTCGTTCCGTCACGGTGTCCCTTCCCCCGTACATCGCCGATGTCCATCCGACCGTCGACGCGGATACCGCTGTCGAAGTCGAAGCCGCCATGAGCGAGATCTCTCGACTCGACAGCACGCACGGAACGCACCTCGGGGCGCTCAGCACTCTCCTGCTTCGAACAGAATCGGTGGCATCGTCGAAGATCGAGCGCATCGAAGCGAGCTTGGACGACTACGCCCGCGCGCTGCACGGCGGACGCGGCAACTCAAGCGCGGTATCCATGGTGGCGGCGACGACAGCCCTGAACAGCATGATCGAGAGCGTCAACCAAAACGACCCCGTACAGATGACCGCTATCTTGCGCGCACACGAGGCGCTGATGCGAGACGATCCGACAGAGGGGCCGCACGCTGGTCACATAAGGACTGTCCAAAACTGGATCGGCGGAAGCGACCACTCGCCGAGAGATGCGCTCTACGTGCCGCCACCACCAGACACGGTGCCCGCGTATATGGACGACCTGATCGAGTTCGCAAACCGAACCGACATTCCCGTTCTCATTCAGGCCGCCATCGTCCACGCACAATTCGAATCGATTCATCCGTTCACCGACGGCAACGGCCGGATCGGCCGGGCACTCATCAACGCCATCCTTCGGCGAAAGGCAGCAACTACGCGCGTCGTCGTCCCCCTGGCATCGGCGCTTGTTGCCCACCGAGAGCGTTACTTCGGCGCACTCGACACCTACCGGGCCGGCGACCTACGCCCACTGATAGTCACATTTGCGAACGCATCGAGGACCGCCGCAGCCGAATCACGCACCACCGCAGAGCGATTGGCCGAGATACCAACGGAGTGGCGCAACATGGCCGGACCGATCAGGCGTCACAGTGCGACCGACAAACTCCTCCAATTACTACCGTCGACGCCGATCGTTTCGTCCGACGACGTCGCATCACTTGTCGACGCACCCCGAAGCAGCGTGTTCGCCGCGATAAAACGCCTACACGAGACCGGCGTTCTACGTCCCTTGACCGACCGCAAACGAGACCAAGTATGGGGCGCAAGCCTTGTCCTCGACGAACTCGACGACTTAGGGCGCAGGATCGAGCGAGCGAGCACTTAAGACCCGGCGGTCCGTCCCGCCGCGGCGCCTTGACAATCCTGGCGCTGCGATATGCAATATATTGCAGCAGAGGGGTGGACATGGTGGAACTGTTCGGCCGCGGGGTCGAGCTGCACCGGATCGAGCGCTTCCTCGAGGGCGTGCGAACCACCGGCGGTGATACCCGGTTTGTCAACGGCGAGCCCGGCGTCGGCAAAACCGCTCTGCTCGCCGCCGCGGCTGACCGGGCGCGCGCGGCGGACATGCTCGTGTTGAGCGCCTCGGGTTCGGAGTTCGAGGTCCACATCGGCTATTCCGGGCTCAACCAACTGCTTCTGCCGCTGCGCCACGACGTGGACCGTCTTCCGCCTGGATCGCGCGATGCGCTGATGGTGGCGCTCGGATTCGGGCCCGGTCCCCAACCGGATGCGCTGCTCGTCTGCAATGCCGCGCTGTCCCTCCTCCTGGCGGTCGCGGAACGGAAACCGCTGCTGCTGCTCATCGACGACATCCAGTGGATCGACGGCGCCAGCGCCATGGTGTTCGGTTTCATCGCGCGACGGGTGGCGGGTCACCCCGTCGGGCTGGTGATGTCGTGCCGGACCGGCACTGTTTGTCCGCTCGATCGCCGGGGACTGACCGAGCAAGTGGTCGAGCCGCTCGACCGCGAGGCGTCCGAACGCCTCGTCGACGACCGCTTCCCGCACCTGTCGCTGGGCCTCCGGGAACGGGTGCTCGACCTCGCCCAGGGAAACCCGCTCGCCCTGGTCGAACTCCCCGACCCGCTGAGCTGCATGCCGCCTCCCGTCGACCAGCCCGACGCCGTGCCGTTGACCGATCGGCTCCAGGCACTGTTCACCTCCCGCATCGCTGCCCTCCCGGATGCAACCCGCCGGCTGCTGCTCGTCGCGGCGTTCGAGGGCACCGGTGACGTGCGCCTGTTGCGTCAGGTCGCCGGCGAGCAACCGGGCCTCACCGATCTCGCCCCGGCCGAGCACGCGCAGCTCGTCCACGTCGATGACGGCACCGCTCGAATCACCTTCCGCCACCCTCTGATTCGAGCGACTGTCGTCGCGATGTCCACCCACGAGGACCGTCGTCACGCCCACCTCATGCTGGCACGATCACTGCACGCCGACCAGGAACGGCAGGCCTGGCATCTGGCCGCGGCAGCGGTTGGCCCCGACGACGCGACGGCCGAGGTGCTCGACCGGGTGGCACGCCGGACCATGCACCGCGGGGATCCGCGCGGGGCGGTGTCGGCACTGGTCCGGGCAGCCGAGCTCAGCACCACGCCCCAGTCTCGAGGACGCAGACTGGCCGAGGCCGCCTATATCGGCGCGGAGTCCGGCAGCACGCTCGGCGATCCGGAAACCCTTCTCACCGAGGCCCGTCGGGCCGGTCCGGACTCGACGGGATCGCTGCACGCGGCGAACGCCGCGACGTTCCTGATGCTCAACGCCGGCGGAGCCGTCGACGCCGCGCACCGACTCCTCCTCGGCGCGATCGAGGCCGCCGACCACGGTTACCGGGCCGACGACGCGGCACTCGTCGAGGCGATGCACACGCTGCTCCTGCTCTCCTGGTACGCGGGCACGCCCGCCCATTGGGAGTCGTTCTTCCGCGTTCTGCGCATGCTGACCCCCGAACCACCTGAGCTGCTGGCACTGGCCAGCAGGACCTTCGCCGACCCGCTGCGCACCGGTGCGGCGGCAGCACCCGAGCTGGAGCGCGTCCTGGCCACGCTCCCCGGTGAGACCGACCCTTCGCGGATCGTCCGGATCGGTGCGGCATCGGTCTTCCTGGACCGGCTGGCAGACACGCGCGAAGCGCACTGGCGGGTGGTCCGCCACGGCCGCGACGGTGGTTCCCCGCGCAGACACATCGGCGCCCTGATGCACCTGTGCCTGGACGACTACCTCACCGGACGTTGGGACGAAGCCGAGGAACTCGCCCACGAGGGGCAAGAGCTGTGCAACGCAACCGGTTTCACCTTCTTCACGTGGTACTTCCTGTACAACCGAGCGGTGATCGCGGCCGGCCGGGGTCGCAACGACGAGGCGTCCGCACTGGCCGACGAGATGAGCCATTGGGCACGACCCCGCGGCGCCACCAGTGTCCTTCTCTATGCGCACCACCCCCGTGCGCTCGCCGCCGCGGTCACCGGCGACTTCGACGCCGCCTTCCGCCACGCTGCTGCGCTCAGCGCGCCCGGTGTCCTCAACGTCCATGTCCCGCAGTGCACCTGGGTCATGTTTGACCTCGTCGAGGCGGCGCTACGCACCGGTCGCGATGCGGAAGCCCGGGCCCACCTCGGTGCCATGCGGGCTACCGATGTCGCGGCACTGTCACCGCGAATGAACCTGATCCAGCGCGGGGTGGCGGCGCTGGTGCTCGACCACGAGACCGCCGACGCCGCGCTCGAGGAATCACTGGCCTCCCCGGCCTCGGATCGGTGGCTGTTCGAGGCATGCCGCATCCGTCTGGCCTACGCCGAAGCCCTGCGCAGACGTAAGGAATCGCAGCGAGCGCAGCGGCACCTCCTCATCGCCGAAGACGGCTTCGCCGCGATGGGCGCGCAGCCGTTGCTGGAGCGTGTCCGACAGGAGTTGCGTGCCAGCGGATTTCGGTCTTCGAACCCGCCGTCGAAGTCGACGTTGACGTCGCAGGAGCTGCAAATCGCCCACCTGGCCGCCAGCGGTCTGACCAACCGGCAGATCGGCGAGCGGCTGTACCTGTCACACCGCACTGTGGGCGCCCACCTGTATCGCGCGTTCCCCAAGCTGGGCGTGTCCTCACGAGCCGGGCTTCGCGACGCGCTGTCCGCCGACGCGAGCCCGGACATCCCGGTCAGTCGAACGCACCCGCGTACGCGTTGAGCGCGGGCTGTCCGCCCAGATGGGCATAGAGCACCGTCGACCCCGGTGCGATGTCACCGCGCCGCACCAGGTCGATGAGCCCGGCCATCGACTTACCCTCGTACACCGGGTCGATGATCATTCCCTCGAGGCGGGCGGTCAACCGGATGGCGTCGATCGTGGACTGCACCGGGATGCCGTAGCGATCACCGGCCCACCCTTCAAGCACGGTGATCTCGTCGTCCTCCAGCGGCCGGCCCAGGCCGATGAGGTCGGCGGTGTGCCTGGCGATGCGCGCCACCTGTTCACGGGTCTTGACGATGGTCGCGGAGGCGTCGATGCCCAGGACACGGCGAGGCCGGTCCTGCCCCGCGAATCCGGCGATCATCCCGGCGTGTGTCGAGCCGGTGACGGTGCAGACGACGATCGTGTCGAAGAAGACGCCGAGTTCCCGCTCCTGCTGCTGCACCTCGTAGGCCCAGTTCGCGAAACCGAGTCCGCCGAGCGGATGTTCGGATGCACCGGCAGGGATGCCGTAGGGCACACCGCCGGCAGCGCGCACCTCTTCGAGCGCCGTCTCCCAGGAATCCTTGATGCCGATACCGAATCCGGCGGGGTCCAGGCGTACATCGGCGCCCATGATCCGGGAGAGCAGGATGTTGCCGACCTTGTCGTTGACGACGTCGGGCCAGTCGACCCAGCGTTCCTGGACCAGCCGCGCCTTCATCCCCAGCCGCGCTGCGACCGCGGCCACCTGGCGGGTGTGGTTGGACTGGTAACCACCGATCGAGACCAGCGTGTCGGCACCCTTGGCCAGGGCGTCGGGAACGATGTACTCGAGTTTGCGCATCTTGTTGCCGCCGTAGGCGAGTCCCGAATTGCAGTCCTCGCGCTTGGCCCAGATCCGCGCGCCGCCGAGATGCTCGGTCAGGCGTTCCAGCGGGTGGACGGGGCTGGGGCCGAAGAGCAGGGGATGGCGTTCGAAGTCGGCAAGGGACATGATTCCTCGTTCCATGGAGTGGGGATCGGGCGCCGGGTCGGCGTTCGCGGGGCGCGTTCGACGGTGCATGATGGGGTATGCCGGTTCCCGTTGCCAGTGCCCTTGAGGGGCGGCAGTTGCTGCGCGACAGCGTGTTCGTGCGAATTCGCGACGCCATCATCGACGGGACCCTCGAGCCGGGAGAGCGACTGGTCGACGGCGAGCTCAGTGCCTGGCTCGGCGTCAGCCGGACCCCGATCCGGGAAGCACTCGCGCGCCTCGACGCGGCGGGCCTGGTCGAGACGAGGCCCGGCCGGTACACGATCGTCAGCCCGATCGACCCGCGTACCCTCGCCGACGCGCAGGCGGTGACGGCAGCGATGAACGAGCTTGCGGCGCGCACGGCCGTACCGCTGCTCACCGCCGACGATCTGGCCGGCATGCGGGCGGCCAACGCCGCGTTCGCCGAGGCATTGGCGGCGGGAGACGTCGTCGCTGCCGTCGCGGCCGATGACGCATTCCATCGGATTCTCGTCGACCGTGCGGGGAACGCGGCGGTTCGCACCGTGCTCGATCAGTACACGCCGGTGCTCAGGCGGGTGGAGCGCATCCGGTTCGCCTCGCTGCGCGGACGCGATTCGGTGGCTCAGCATGCCCGGATCATCACCTTCGCCGAGGCCGGTGACGCGGACGCCGCCGCGACCGAGACCCGGAAGAACTGGATGACCCTGGACGCGCACGCCTCCGACGGCTGATCGCCGAGGGTCGACTTCGACTGCGTCAACGACATTTTCGCTGACGACGTGCCACATGGCGCCCCCTTCATGGCCGTGGCTCACCGGGCCCGGTTGGGCGGCGCTTCGACCGACGGGCAAGCGATATGCAATATATCGCGGCGTACCGACGGCAGGCAACCACCGCCGATGCAGTCGAGTCGAATGACTGCATCGCGACCGATCCGGGCTCGGCGCTTCGGCAGTCGGATGACTGATTCCCCCAGCCGCCACGGGCACCAGAGTGGTCCGTGCGGGCCGAAGGCGCCGATGGACTGCCGTGTCCGTCGCCAGCTTGCCCGAGACCACGTCCCGGTCGAAATCCAAGGAGATCAATGAGATTCACATCCCTGTTGACGACGATGACCGCCGGCGCGGTGCTGGCGCTCTCGGCCTGCGGCGGCGCATCGGCCGAGCAACCGGGCTCGCCCGACCAGCCCGCCCCGGCGGCCAAGCCCACCGTGGTGCTGGTCCACGGGGCGTTCGCCGATTCCTCGAGCTGGAACGGCGTGGTCGCGAGCCTGAAACGGGACGGCTACCCGGTGATCGCTGCGGCGAACCCGCTGCGCGGGCTGCATGACGATGCGGCCTATGTCGCCGCTGTCCTGAAGAGTGTGCCAGGTCCGGTCGTGCTGGCCGGCCACTCGTACGGCGGATCGGTCATGAGCGAGGCCGCCGCGGGCAACCCCAATGTCAAGGCTCTGGTGTACATCGCCAGCTTCATCCTGGAACCGGGAGAGAGCACCTCCGAGCTGGCCGGCAAGTTCCCCGGTGGACAGCTCGGCCCCGCCCTGCAGACCGTCGCCGCGCCGCTGCCGAGCGGCGGCACGGCCAATGACCTCTACATCAAGCAGGAAGATTTCCAGCGGGTGTTCGCCGCGGACGTGGCACCGGAGGTCACCGAGCTGATGGCGGCGACCCAGCGGCCCATCACCGAGGACGCCCTGAACGAGCCGGCCAGTAAAGCCGCGTGGAAGAACATCCCGTCGTGGAACATGGTCACCACCGCCGACCTCGCGATTCCCGCCGAGTCGATGCGCTTCATGGGTGACCGGGCGACGTCACACTCGGTGGAGATCGACGCGTCCCACGCCGTGACGGTCTCCCACCCCGACGCCGTCGCCGAGCTGATCGGTCAGGCCGCTCGCGCCACCGCCTCGTGACCACGGGCCAATCCGTGGGTGCGGACATCACAGCCCTTGCGGCGGAACGCTGGGCGGGCGCCCGTGACGCCCGGCTGTCCGAGGTGATGCGGGCGCTGGTGCGCCACCTGCATGCCATGGCGCGCGAGGTGCGGCTCACCGAGTCCGAATGGAAGACCGCGATGTCCTGGCTCGCCCGCACCGGACAGATCAGTGACGCCAAGCGCGCGGAGTTCATCCTGGCCTCCGATGTCCTGGGACTGTCGATGCTCGTCGTCGAGATGAATCACCGCCGCGACCCCGGAGCGACCCCGCCGACGGTCCTCGGGCCGTTCCACGTCGCGGGCTCCCCCCAACTGGAGTACGGCGCGAACATGGCCGAGGGGTCGAGTGGGACTCCGCTCTACATCACCGGCGTGATCCGCGACCTCCACGACCAGCCCGTCGGCGGGGCGGTGCTCGACGTGTGGCAGGCCGACGCCCACGGCATCTACGAGGGACAGCTCCCCGACGGGGACGCGCGCCTGCGTGCGAAGTACACCTCGCAACCCGGCGGGGGCTACTGCGTGCGAACCATCGCACCGCGCGGCTACTCGATACCGATGGACGGCCCGGTCGGCGAGCTGATCTCGCGCGCCGGTATCAGCCGCCACCGCCCGGCTCACGTGCATTTCCTGATCACCGCCCCGGGTTACGAGCCGCTGATCACCCATCTGTTCGAGGCGGGCGCACCGTACCTCGACACCGATGCCGTGTACGGCACCAAGGCCGAGCTGGTGGTCGAGTTCGAACGCCGCCCGGCAGGCCCGACACCCGACGGGCGGACGTCCGACGAGCCGTGGCTGCTCGCAACATACGACTTCGTGCTCCAGCCGCAGCGCTGGACGATGGTGTGAAGACGACTGGAAGTGATTGGCAGATGACAGAATTCGCCGAGTTTGACTATGTAGTGGTCGGCGCCGGATCGGCCGGGTGTGTGATCGCCGCCCGGCTGTCGGAGGATCCCACAACCCGGGTGCTGCTGCTGGAGTCCGGGCCCGCCGACACCCGGTCTGAGATCTCCGCGCCACCCGCCTGGCCGGCGCTGTGGGGCACCGAGGTCGACTACTCCTACGACACGGTCCCACAGGCCGGCACCGCCGGACACGCCCACAACTGGCCCCGTGGCCACACACTCGGGGGCAGCAGCAGCATCAACGCAATGGTGTACTTGCGCGGCCACCCGAACGATTTCGACGGGTGGGCCAAATCGGGTTGTGTTGGTTGGGATTACGAGTCGGTACTGCCCTATTTCCGGCGCATCGAGACGGTACCGGCCGCCGATCCGCACTACCGTGGCACCGCCGGTCCGATGACCCCGGCGCCGGCCACCGCCGACGTGGCCAATCCGTTGTCGCAGGTGTTCCTCGACGCTGCGGCCGCGGCCGGGTTCCCATCGACCGACGACTTCAACGGCAGCCGAGCCGAGGGCGCCGGCTGGCACGACCTGTCGATCTCCGGCGGTACCCGGCAGAGCACCGCCACCGCCTATCTGCACCCGGTGCGCGGCAGGGCAAACCTGACGGTCATGACGGATTCCCGCGTGCACGCGCTGAGATTCGCGGGGACGCACTGTACGGGAGTCGATTTCGTACACGACGGTCGAAAAACGACCGTCCACGCCGCCGCGGAGGTGGTGATCAGTGCCGGTGCCGTGGATTCACCACGACTGCTCCTGCTGTCGGGCGTCGGACCCGCCGCGGAACTCCGCGCCACCGGCGTCGAGGTTGTCCACGACCTGCCCGGGGTCGGACGCAACCTGCACGACCATCCGCTATGCGGCGTCGTCTACGAAGCGGCGCAACCGATTCCGGCCGCGAAGACGAACCACGCCGAGGTGTCGCTGCTGTGGCGCAGCGACGCCTCGCTGGCCGGCCCGGACATGCAGCTGATGTTCATCCACGTGCCGTTCCATCCCCCACACCTGGCGGCACCACCGAACAGCTTCACACTGGCGGTCGCGACGGTGCCGGATGCGCGCGGTTCGATCCGGCTGGCGGGACCGGATCCGGAGACCCCGCCGTTGATCGACCCGAACTATCTGGGCGTGGAGTCGGACGTGCGGCGCATGGTCCACGGGATCGAGGTAGCGCGCGAGATCGCCGCCGACGAGGCCTTCGCCCCCTGGCGAGCGCGCGAAGTGCTGCCGGGCGCCGACGCCGCCGACGAGGCGGCTTTGCGGGGCTTCCTGGCTCACGGCACCAGCACCTACTACCACCCGGTCGGCACGTGCGCGATGGGCATCGGGCCCGATGCCGTGGTCGGACCGGATCTGCGGGTGCACGGGCTGACCGGTGTACGGGTTGCCGATGCATCGATCATGCCGCGGATCATGCCCGTGAACACGAACGCCGCGGCCATCATGATCGGCGAGAAGGCGGCCGCGATGATCCGCTGACCGTCAGCCCAGCCGGATCACGTACGTCCCGTCCTCGTCCCGCTCGATCTCACTGTCCGCGCTGCTCACCCACACCGGCGACTCGGCGCGGCTGCCCAGGAAGGCGTTGCGGATCGAGCCGCCGGGCTGCAGGTGCACGTTCCACTCGTCACCGGTGGCGAAGATGCTCACCACCTCCTCACCGTCCGCGTTGCGGATCGAGAGCATCGACCCGTTGGCCGTCTGCTCGTCGTCCTCCTCCTCGGCGATCAGGTCGGCCAGTTCGTCATCGGGTTCACGGTGATCGTCAAACACCGGCCCACCGTACCGACGCGGGGTGACACCGCACCGCCCCGACTGACCTACCCCGTCATCGGAAACGAATGGTGCTCGTGCACGATCAGCCATTCGCCGTCGACCTTGCGCAGCCCCACCGTCATCCGCAGCCGGATGTCCGGGTTCTTCGCGAAATCCTCGGCACGCCCGCACTTCGCCAGCCCGTAGGCGAAGGCGACGTCCGCACCGGCCACGATGTTCAGTTCGACGATCTCGAAAACTGCTCCGCCACGGAGGAATTCGAAGAACGGCGGCCAGGTGTCGCGGTACGCCGGCACCCCTCGGACACCGTCATACGGTGGCGGCACGTCGAACTGCACGAAGTCATCGGAGTGCGCCGCGACGACGGTCTCCACGTCACAGGCCTTGATGCCGTCGACCCACCGGGTGATCACGTCTCGAACGTCGGCTTCCGCGCTCACGGAATTCTCCTTTCCACACCGGTATCGACCGGCGTGGGACGCAGAAGTCATCGCCGTCAGTCGATCTCCGGCAACGCCACCCCGACCGCCAGCTCCGCGTACTGCCGCATCAACCGCAGCGCGGTCGTCCGGCTGAAGTCCGGGTCCCGCGCGACGATGCGGTAGCCGAAGTAGTCCTCCATCCCCATGATCGTCATGGCGATATCGCGCGCCGGATGCCGCAGGACGAACACGCCCTGCTGCGCGCCGGCGGTCAACAGGTCGGCGTACAGCCCCACCTGCCGGTGATAGATGCCCTGCACATCGCGACGTTGGTCCAGTTCGAAGCCGGCCGAGAGCACCGCCCGCCAGATCGCGCGCCACTCGGCGTCCTCGGGCCCGGTGGGCAAGCCGGCGGCCATGGTCAGCATCAGCTGCTCGCACACATCACCCGATGAGCGCTGCAGCTCCAGGCGCTCGTCGTAGAACCGGACGTCGGAGCGCAGCGCCAGCTCCGAGAGCAGCTGCGTCATGTCCTTGAAGTAGTAGCGCACCGCATTGGTGGTCAGCCCGAGCTCGTCGGCGACATCGGACAGCTTGAGGGTGGCCAGGTCGTGGCGCTCGATGAGCGTGATCGCTGCGTCCATGATGTCGTGACGCCGTTCCACCTGCTTGTTCGGCCGTGCCATGACACCAATCTTGCCCGTTCTGTTGCGTGACGCCGCACACAGGCGCATAGTTCTTTTCCAATCAGGAAAAAAACTATTGATGAAGCGAGCGGAACCAATGCGTGCCAGAGATCTCGGTGTCGTCATCGGGGAACACCCCACCGGCCCCCTCAACGCCATCACCGACGTCGCCGGCGTGCGGGTCGGGCACACCACGCTGCAGGGCGAGGGCATCAACACCGGCGTCACCATGATCGTCCCGCACGACGACATCTGGACCGAGCCGGTGTTCGCCGGGGCGCACCGGCTCAACGGCAGCGGCGAGCTCACCGGTCTCGAATGGATCCGTGAGTCCGGCGAGCTCACCACCGCCATCGGTCTGACCAACACGCACAGCGTCGGCGTGGTGCGCGACGAGTTGGTGGCCGCCCAGGTCCGCGCTCGCGGCGAGGGCCTGTACTGGTCACTGCCCGTCGTCGGCGAGACCTATGACGGATTGCTCAACGACATCAACGGCTTCCACGTCCGGCCCGAACACGCCCGCTCCGCCCTGGAGAACGCCTCCACCGACGCCCCGGCCGAGGGCACCGTCGGGGGCGGCACCGGCATGATCTGTCACGGATTCAAAGGGGGCATCGGCACCGCGTCGCGCACCACCGAGACGGCCGCCGGCACATACACCGTCGGTGTGCTGGTGCAGGCCAATCACGGTCGGCGCGAACGACTTCGGATCAATGGGGTGCCGGTCGGCGAGCTGATCGGACCGAACGAGGTACCGCTGCCGGACCTGCCGCGCCAGTACGAGCCGGGCTCCGGGTCGATCATCGTCATCGTCGCCACCGACGCCCCCCTGCTCCCCCATCAATGCACCCGGTTGGCCCAGCGCGCGACACTGGCCGTCGGCCGCCTCGGCGGCACCGGCGAACAGTACAGCGGTGACCTGATGCTGGCCTTCGCCACCGGCAACCGCGGCATCCCGCCGTACGCATGGGATGAGGACGCTGCCACCCCGCGCCCGGAGATCCCGCTGCGGATGGTCGCGCCGCAGCTGATGACCCGTTTGTTCGACCTGACGATCGAGGCCACCGAGGAGGCCATCGTCAACGCCATGGTCGCGGCCACCACCGTCACCGGACGCAACGGTTTCACCGCCCACGCCATCGACCACGACCTGCTACGTCAAGTACTGTCTCCCAACACCTCTCGACCCCAGGAGGCCTCATGACCACCACACCCAGCACGGCCGAGCGGCGACGCCTGACCGGGCACCTGGGGCCCGTCGGGATCGTCTTCATGGTGGTCGCGGCGGCGGCACCGCTGACGGTGATCGGCGGCAACATGCCGTTGGCCATGGGACTGGGCAACGGCGCAGGCGCACCCATGGGCTTCGTGATCGCCGCGCTGGTGCTGCTGCTGTTCAGCGTCGGGTTCGTGACCATGACGCCGCACGTCCCCGAGGCGGGCGCCTTCTTCTCCTACGTGACCGTCGGCCTCGGCGAACGGATGGGCAAGGGCATCGCCGTCGTCGCGCTGATCGCCTACACCGCCATCCAGATCGGCATCTACGGCTACATCGGCTGGGCCATCTCCGACACGGTAGCCCACTACCACGGCCCGTCGATCCCTTGGCCGGTCTACTCTTTCGCCGTGCTGGCCATCGTCGCGGTACTCGGTTACCGGCACATCGAACTGAGCGCCAAAGTCCTCGGGGTGGCGCTGGCGTGCGAGATCGGCATCGTCGTGCTGCTCGACATCGTGATGGTGGCCAAGCCCAGCCCGGCCGGAATCACGTTCACCTCCTTCGACCCGGCCACGTTCACAAACGGCACCATCGGCATCGCAATCCTTTTCGCCCTGACCGGATTCATCGGATTCGAGGCGACCGCGGTGTTCCGGGACGAGGCGCGCGATCCGGAGCGCACCATCCCGCGGGCCACCTACGCCGCCGTCATCATCATCGGCGCCTTCTACGCAATCACGGTGTGGTCCTTCGTCGTTGCCCTCGGCCCGGACCAGGTGACCGGCGTGGCGCAGCGCACCCTCGCCGGTGAGGGCAACATGCTGCTGGATACCACCGGCGATATGCTGGGCACCGTCGGCCGCGACGTCGTCAACGTGCTGCTGCTGACCAGCCTCTTCGCCTGTGTGCTGTCCTTCCACAACGTGATCGCGCGCTACCAGTTCGTGCTGGCCGGCAAGGGGCTGCTGCCCGCGCGGCTGGCCCAGGTGCACGGCAGCCACCACTCGCCGTCGTTCTCCTCGGTGGTGCAAACCGGCACGGCCGCAATCATTGTCGCCGTACTGGCGGTGCTCGGCATCGATCCGCTGGTCGGGGTGTTCGGGTCGATGGCCGGTGTCGCCACCGTCGGCATGGTGCTGCTGATGCTCACCACGTCCATCGCCGTGCTGGTGTTCTTCCTGCGCAACCGCGACCGCACGCACGGGCTGTGGTCGACGCGGATCGCGCCCGGCCTGGCCGTTCTCGGCCTGCTCGGCAGCCTGTGGCTGGTGCTGTCGAACTTCACCCTGGTGACCGGGGGCAGCCCGACGCTGAGCACCATCCTGGCCGCGATCCCGTTCGCCGGGTTGGTCATCGGCTTCCTGGCGTGGCGGCCGTCGCGGTCACTGTCGGCATCGGGCGGTCACGACTCCGCGGCCGCCACCACCTCACCGTAGCGCTGCAGGTACAACGGCCAGCCGGCCTCGCCGCCGACCCCGTCGGCCACCGAGTGCCAACCGTCACCGTGCCGTTCGAGGTGGCGGTGCTCCAACTCCACCCGGGTGCGCCCGTCCGGTTCGGCGGTGAAGCGCACCTCCACCTCGCTGGTCTTCGCCGGGTCGGACTCCACCTGCCAGGTCGGTCCGATATCCCAGGAGAACACCACCCGATGGGGCGGCTGGTACTCGAGTACCCGCGCCCACAGACACCTGCTGCCGTCCACACCGACGTCGTAGATGTGTCCACCCACGCGCGGCTCGAAAACGGTCTCGGCGATGGGCACCGCCAATAGGTTGTGCTCCCTCGGTTTGATGGCGTCGAACTTGCCGACGAACAAGGCGAACGCCCGTTCCAGCGGCGCCTTGACCACCACGCTCTTGCGGATCGGTTCCACTGTCATGATCACTCCCCTTCGTCGGCTATCGCCTTGAACGCGGCCATCGCCTTGTCCCAGAACACATTCAGCTCGGCGCGCAGCGCATTCACACCGCGCGGATCGACGTGGTACAGGCGCCGCGTCCCCACCCGGCGGTCGGCGACCAGGCCGGCGCACCGCAACACCTTGAGATGCTGCGAGACGGCCGGCCGGCTCACCGGTAACCCCTCGGCGATCTCCCCCACCGCCATCGGCCCGTCGGCCAGGCGCTTGAAGATCGTCCGGCGGGTGCCGTCGGCGAGGGCTGACCAGGGATCGGCCACTCCGTAAGTCGTCACTAACGGTAAGTTACCACTTACCCTCCGGTCCGCCAAGACCCCTCGGACTACCGGCTAGCCGGAAGTGCAAGTTGCCAGCTAGCCGTGGCGATTCCTCCAGCAAGCCGGCGTTTGATCGAAGTACCCGAAAGGAACAGGAGACCACCATGAAGACCCGGATCGCATTCGCAGCCCCCCTGCTGGCCGTCGGCCTGGCCGCCGGTTTCGTCGCCCTGGCACCCGCCGGCGAAACCATCGCGGTCGCCGCCGGCCCCACTTCCACCGCGTCGTGGCAGAAGAACACCCCCATCTCGGCCGACACCGGAGCGCCGCTGGGCGACGCGAAGGCCGGCACCGACCCGCTCATCCCGTACGGCACCGATCCCCAACCGCCCGTCACCACCGGCTACGTCAACCGCAACCACGACGAGGGCATCACCTCCAACGGCGAGGTCGACCTGCCGTTCTGAACACTCCCGAACGCTTGTGGTCCAGCGGTCACCGAAGACCGCTGGACCACAAACATGTGAACCTCATATCTTTCGCGAGGCGCGCGTCACACCCACCACGAATCGAATATGTGTTGTCTATGAGTGCATTTCACATACTTTGCGGCGATACGAACGGCGGGTAGACAGGAGTCAGGCGCGGCGCACGACCCACGGCCGCGACACCTTCCCCAACAGCTGCGCACGGTGCGGCTGTCCCGAAAGAGAGGTTTCTCATGTCGTTCAAGCGATTTGCCGTCCCCGTTCTCGCCGCAGCCGGTATCGCCCTGGGGCTGTCCGGCGCCCCCACCGCACTCGCGGCCGGGAACGACCCGTGCACCGTTGCGGTGTCGACGTCGCGATGCCTGGGCCCGCAGGGCATCGGCGGCTTCTCCGTTCCGGAGTCCGGCACCGGCGGCGTGATGAACGGACCCTACGGTGCCTGGGGTGCGCTTCCGCCGCTGGGCTGATACCTAGCCGGCGGCCAGTAGCGTCCGCAGGTCGGAGCACCGGGCCGGATCCAGCGGCAGCAGCGGCGGTCGGGGATCACCGACACCGCGGCCGAGCAGGTCCAGCCCGGCCTTCACCGTGGTGGGCAGGCCGCCGTCGACGATGAAGTGCAACAGCGGGGCCAGCTCGTCATAGATCGACTGGGCCGCCGCAGTGTCGCCGGCGCGGACCGCCCCGTAGAGGTCCAGGCAGGGTTGCGGTCGCAGGTTGGGCGCCGCGGTGCACCACCCGGCCGCCCCGGCCGTCAGGGCCTGCAGCACAAGCGGATTGCTGCCGTTGTAGAACGGCAGCGCACCACCGGTCAGTTCGGCAAGCCGCAGCATCCGGGTGAGATCACCGGTGGATTCCTTGACCATGGTGACGTTGTCGATCTCGGTGAACATTCGCACCAGTAGTTCCGGCGTCATGTCGATGCCGCTGGTGGCCGGGTTGTTGTACGCCATGATCGGCAGGTCGACGGCGGCCGCGACCGCCGCGTAATGGGCCACGATCTCACGGTCGGTGAGCTTCCAATACGACACCGGCAGGATCATCAGCGCGTCCGCACCGGCCCGTTGGGCGTACCGGGCCCGACGCACCGTGTTGGCAGTGGTGAGATCCGAGGCGCCGACGACGACGGGCACACGCTTGGCGACGGCGGCGACCGTGCCCTCGACGACGGCGTCGAACTCTGGTTCGGTCAGGTATGCCGATTCGCCGGTGCTGCCGAGCGGCGCGATGGCATGCACCCCAGCCTCGACCAGCCGGTCGACGAGTGCCGCGAGCTTATCGGTGTCGATGCCGGCGCCGTCTGCGGTGAACGGCGTGACGGGGTAGGCGATGATTCCGTGCAGGGCTGGTGTTGTCATAGTTTTCCTCTCAATTGTCCAGGGCATCAGGGTGTTTCGCCAGAGCTCTGCGCGCGTAGTAGGCGAAGTTGGCCTGGCTGCGTTTCGGGGTGAGCGTCCAGTCGTGCGCTTCCCGCGCCAGCCGCTCCGGCAGTGGAGCGATGGCGCCTGCCGCCATCGCGGTCAGCTGGAGCTTGGCCGCCCGCTCGATGAGCATGCCGAGTGAGCAGGCTTCCTCGATGCTGGCACCGGCAACGACGTGGCCGTGATGAGCGAGCAGGATCGCCTTCTTGTCCCCCAGTGCTGCAGAGATGATCTCGCCTTCCTCGTTGCCCACCGGAACCCCCGGCCAGTCGGGCAGGAACGCGCAATCGTCGTAAAGCGGCGCGATGTCCATCTGGGACACCACCAGCGGAACCTCAAGCATGGACAGCGCGGCCACGTGGAACGGGTGCGTGTGCACGATGCAGTTCACATCCGGCCGGGCCCGGTAGATCCAGGTGTGGAACCTGTTGGCCGGATTGGCGATTCCCTTACCGTCCAGCACGTTGAGGTCTTCGTCGACCAACAGCAGATTGCCCGCGGTGATCTCGTCGAATCCGAGGCCGAGGCGCTGCGTGTAGTAGGTGCCCGGCTCGTCGGCCCGCGCGGTGATCTGCCCGGCGAGCCCCGAGTCGTGCCCCGCGTCGAACAACGCCCGGCAGGTCAGCGCGAGCTTTTCCCGCGCGGTCAGTGTGGAATCGGCGACATCGCGGCTGAGCTCATCGTGAGCTCGGCGCATCAGATCGTCCTTCGAGTCCTGCAAGGTGGAAGCCAAAGCCCGTCTCCTCTCCATCGGAATGACACAGAGGAAACGATAGGACACTTTGTGTCATATCGTCAATGGCGTAGACTGCACCGCATGGTGGCCCTCCTGCGTGCCGTACGGACGCAACACGGCATGACACTGGATGACCTCGCGGCCGCGACCGGCCTCACCAAGAGCTATCTGTCCAAGGTCGAGCGGGGCCAGAGCACACCGTCCATCGCGGCCGCACTGAAGATTGCGCGCGCACTCGATGTCGATGTGGCACAGCTGTTCTCCGACGATGCAGCGGCATCCTCGATCACCGTCGAACGGGCGGTGACCGGCAGTGCCGACCGGCACCATCCCGTCGCGGCAGCCATGCTCGGCAAGGCCATGTCACCGTTCGTGGTGCGGCCCGGGCGTCAGTTCGCCGGTCATCCACATCCCAGCCATCCCGGCCAGGAGTTCCTGTTCGTCCACGCTGGGCAGGCCGAACTCAGCTACCACGGCGACATCGTCACACTGGCCCAAGGTGACTGTGCGTACATCGACGCCTCGGTGCCGCACAAGTTGCGTCAGCTCGGCGATCAGCCGGCCGTGGTGATCGTGGTGGCCTACGACGAGCCTCGGGCGGCGCGGCGCTGAGACGACGTCGGTTCACATCTTGTGCAACGTGATCGGCATCTGGATCACCAACGGCTTGTTGATACCGCATGCACCGCTGACACCGACGGTGCGTTCGTAACCTTGCAGGGTCGTCACGTTGCTCTGGTCGAGCTGACCGTTGGCATCGGTACCGAAGAATTGGAAACGCTGCCGTCCCGGCGCGAGACTGCCGTCCGGGCATGGCTCCCAGTCGGGGATATCGCGGTCCACGATCCAGCGACTTCCCCGGTAGACCAGGGGCGCGGTCCAGCCCTGGTCACTGCTCACCGTGCCGGTGCACGTTTGCGAGTCGGCACACGACGAGCGCAACGTCCAGGTCGAAATGACGACCTTCTCGTCCATATAGACCTCGTTGGTCTTGGCCCACTCACCGTTGGACACCACCCGATAGGTGCCGTTGAGCTCGAAGCCGAACTCGGCGTGGGCCTGCGGCATCATCGACAGTCCACACCACAGCACCGATAGCGCGGCCACCGCGATCTTGCGCATATGTCCTTCCACGACACGTGCTCTGCCGGCGGTCCGCGACCGCCGGCAGATCACGTTGTACCGCTAGGCGTCCTGCTGCGCCTGATGTGCCGCATCCGGATCCGGCAACGACTGCACATCACCGTCGACACTGGAGGTGATGGTGCCGGTCAACGACTGCTGGAACGCGTTGATGTTCGCGTCGGCCGTCAGATACCCGGTGTGGGCTCCGGTGACGGTGATATCGGCCAGGTAGTGCACCGTCGTCTGGCTGGCGTTGTAGTCGGCAGATTCGGTGCCGTTGAGGATCATCCCCAGTTCGTTCACGTAATCGGTATACGTGACGGTGCGGATGGTGCGCGTGGCATCGTTGGGGTCCACCGTCTCGGTGACCACCGCCGTACCACCGTTCACCCCGGCATAGGTCCCGGTGGCCGGCAGTGGCGTGGTGGCGGCGACGTAGCTGCCGAGGGCCGGCGCCCACGAATCCGAGCTCGGGGTCGACCGATCGGCCGCCACCGGACCGACACTGGTGGTGTACTTCAGGTTCGCGATGACCAGTCGGGACACCGTCGGATCGGTGACGCTGGACTCCCAGAACGTAACGGCGTCGCCGGTGGGATTCCAACTGGGCATGCTGCGCGCGGTGTAGCCGTCACCGGTATCGAACAGCGGAACACCGTTCTCCCGGTTCAACTCGTCGCCGACGGCGACAATCCACTCCTGATTGGAGACGTTGATCGGAAGTGCGTACGCGTCGTACACCGGCGCGCCGACGTAGACCGGCAGGAAGTTCTGCCGGATGATCTGCGTCATCGGCGTCAGCGCGTTCAACCCGCGGGTGCTGCCGATGGCGATCCACTGCATGTTGGGTGAGTAGTCCATGTCCTCGTCGTAATCGAGGTTGGCCGTCACCCTGGTGACCTTGCCGGTGGCCAGGTCGACCTCGATATCGTCGACGTTGCCGGCGTCGAACTGGCCGCCGAGGATCACCACGCCCTTGCCGTCCGGTGTCCACTGCTTGCCTTCACCGGTGGGGTACACCACCCGCTCATTGGTCACCGTGTAACCGGTGTCCGTGCGGGTCAGCGTCCCGACGATCGGCAGCGCCTGCAGAAGGCCGTTGGGACCCAGCACGATTCTGGTGTACAGCGCATGGGTGCCGTCCGGTGAGATCCGCATCTCGCGTTGTCGGTCGAGGATCGTGCCGCCGCCGGCTTGTGTGGTGATGGACAGCAGCTGCGGCCCGTTCACCCCGGTTTCCAGCATGGAGTACCGCGGCGACTGCCCGGCGACGTTCACCAGCACCAGCACCCGCCCCGAACCATCCTCGACGGGAACGGGTTTGGCCAGGTTGCCGGTCTCGCTGACGGTGACACCGCAGGTGACACATTGCAGGCCCGTGCCGTCGGTGTTGATCTGGTAGATCTCCGAGCGGCCCCCGGCGGTCGGCTGGCCGGCGAAGAAGATGGACTTACCGTCGGCCGAGTAGCGCGGGTTGGCCGGGCTGGCGATGGTGTCGGGCAGGTCGAGAATCACCCGCTGGACTTCGGGGTTGAGCACCGACACGTCGATACCCACCTTGGCGCTGTGCGGGCTGAACAGGCCCAGCAGGTTGAACTTGCCGTCGGTCACCGACACCGAGAACGAATCGGTCTGCACCTCGGTGTAATTGATGTCGTTCGGTGTGTAGGTGAAGTTTCCGGTGGCCTGATCGATCGACAGGGTGCCGTACTTCGGCCCCTGGGTCACCTTGTAGGTCAGAGCGTCACCCTCGGCGTCCGTGGCGCCGATGTTGCCGGTCACCGTCTGACCGGTCTGCACCGTGGTGGTGGGGTTGTAGGCGATGGTGGGGGCCTGATTGAAGACGTTGCGACGCACCCAGGCCAGTACCGCCCACACCGCTGGGGTGAACGGGTCGGGAGTGTTGGGCACCGGCTTGAGGAACGGATTCAGCAGGTTGGTCACCACATTGTTGAGGAAGCCGACCAAACCCGTTGCCGGCGAGACGACCTGAGCCGTCACGGCGGCCGGCACCGCCGCAGTGGCCGGCGTGGCCGCAGCCGGGGCGACCTGCACCGCCTGGGTCGCCGGCGCCACCGCTGCCGCGGCCACGGCGGCGGTCTTGGTGGTGACGTTTGTGCTGACGGCGGCGGCGGTGCTCACCGTGGCCTGTGCCGAGGTCTTCGCGACGGCGGTGGTCGTCTCGGTATGCGTCGATTTGGACGAAGACTTGGTGGTCGTGCTCGATGTGGTGGAGCTCGGCGTCTCGTCGGTGTGGTTGTCGGACGTGTCGTCTTTCGGAGTCGTCGACGAGCCGCTGGTATGAGCCCCGCCGCTGCTGCTGACGATCACGCCGGAGCCCACCTCGGTGCTCGACGAGGTTGATCCCGAGGTGGTTCCCGATGTCGTTCCGGTGGTTCCCGTGCTGCCCGTCGCGCCGGTGCCACCGGACACCTCGGTGCCACCGGTCGTTCCGGTGCTGACCGCCGCCCCGGACGTACCCGTGCTCCCGGACGACGACGCGGCACCCGAGGTGTCGCCGGACGACGTCGAGGAACTCGACGCGGTCGACCCGCTCGAATCCGTCGATCCGCCGGTGGTGTCCGCGACGGCCACCCCGTGGCCGGTCGCTACCGCGGTGACCAGCCAGGCCGCCACCGCCAGGCCGCCATAACCGCCGATCTTCGCGGCGCGCTGACATGTTCGGAGGGCAGGCACGTCAGGCGGATCTGCAGCAAACAGGGGGTTGACACGAGAACTGGTACTGGCCATGGGCTTTGGCTCCGTTGCCGTTGGGTTGATTCCTATTCAGTTGGTTATTCAGTTGGAGGGGGAAGGGGTTACTTGAGCATGCTTCCGGCGTCGACGGTCACGGGAAGACCGGTCACATAACGCGATTCGTCGGAGGCCAGGAACAGGACGGCGTTGCTGATGTCCACCGGCTCGACCCAGCCGACGGGCAACACGTGCATGAACTGTGCGGCCACCTTGAGGTCATCGGGGCCCGGGTTCTCCAGATCGGGACGGAACAGCTTCATGGTGCCCTCGTTCATGAACAGCGGGGTGTTCACGTTGGTCGGGTGCACCGAGTTCACCCGGATCGAGTGCTGGCCGAGTTCGACGGCGAAGGTCCGCATCAGCCCGACCACACCGTGTTTGGCGGCGATGTAGTGCCCGGTGTGCGGGTACGCCTTCAGGCCGCCCACCGAACTGGTCAGGATGATCGATCCGCCTTGCCCCTGCGAGATGAGATGCGGCACGGCGGCTTTCACCGTCTTCCAGACGCCGGACAGGTTGACGTCGATCATGTCCGTCCAGTCCGCTTCACTGGTCTGGTCCAGGGTCTGTCCGCCATTGCCGATACCGGCATTGGCGCAGATGATGTCGAGCCGGCCCAGCTGCTCCACTCCGCTGTCCACCGCGGCCTTCACGGCGTCGTAGTCACGCACGTCCACCTCCGCCGTGACGATGCGCCGGTTCAGTTGCTTGACCAGATCGGCCGTCTGGGCGAGGTCGTCGCGGGTGGCCGGTTCGATCTGTGGATTGCTGCTCACCGGACCGCAGATGTCGACCGCGATGATGTCGGCGCCCTCTTCGGCGAGTCGCACCGCGTGACTGCGCCCTTGCCCACGCGCCGCGCCGGTGATGAATGCGACCTTGCCCTCTACCCGTCCCGCCATGGGGTCACCTCACTGTTCGGGTTCTTGCGGCCGCCACAGAGGGGGGCGGTCCGATCCGTCGATCAGATTTTGTCGATCGATCAGGAACCATGACACGGAGGCGACGCACTGTCAACCAAAAAGCTTCGACCGGGACCGCACGCAGCCCGAGCACCGCGGCCGGCCGAGGCCGGCGCGCCGTTCAGTCGCGCACGACTTCCGACGGCCTGGACAGCAGGTCGATCTGTCGGTCGATGAACGCGCGCAACTCGTCGTGGCCCTGGGTCACGCCCACCGCGTTCTCGTTACCGACACTGCGGGCGATCTGCGCGACGATCATCGAGATCACCACCGGTGGGTAGTCGTTGAGATCCACCCCGTTGGCCCGCAGCACCAGGGTGACGGCCGCGGTCTCGATATCGCGGACCCGCTCCGAGTAGGCCTTGAGCTCGGCGCCAATGGCCTTGCGGTGGTTGGCCAAAGCCATGAACTCGGTGCTCAGCACGGTCTGTCGGGGGTCACTGTTGATGCGCCACAGCGCGCGCAGCGGATCGTCGTCGAGCAGCACGGCGCGCATCTGTTCCAGCGCCACCTCCGCACCGGCCCGCAGCACCTCGATGAACAGGTCGTCCATCGTCGGAAAGTAGTAGTAGACCAGCGCCTGCTTGACGCCGGCCTTGGCCGCGACCCGTCGCGACGTGGCGGCCGCGTAGCCCTCGTCGTGCATGATCTGCACGGTCGCCTCGATCAGGCGCTGCCGAGCCCCGCCGTCATCGGCCTTCGATCTGGGTGCCGATGCCATCACCGAACCGGCCCGCGAATGCTTGACCGGCGATCACGCCGCGTGGTAGGCATACGGCAGTCTAACATTTTGGTCAGTCGATCAGTTTCCGCCGCACCCCCCGGGGCCGCGGCGGCAAGGAGGTACGACCGTGCAACCCCAGTCCACGCCGACCACGAGCCGCCGGCTCCGGGTCGACCCGAAACTGTGCGAAGCGCACGCACTCTGTATCGAACTGGCCCCCCAGGTCTTCGATCTCGGCGACGACATCGCCACCTGCACCCCCGAGATCGGTCGATCACATTGGGACAGTGTGGAAGCCGCCATCGCAGCATGTCCCCGTCAAGCCATCAGCTGGATCTAGCCCGGAAGGCCCGCACCATGACCGACCTCGCCGACGTCGACTACTTCACCAACGCCGAGATCGCCCAGGACCCGTACGCGTACTGGGACCACCTGCGTAACCTCGGCCCGGTGGTGCGCGAGCCGCACTACGGTGTGGTCGCGGTGACCGGATACCAGGAAGTCCAGGCGGCCTTCAAGGACGTCGATGCGTTTTCCGCCGTCAATGCCATCGGGGGTCCGTTCCCGCCGCTGCCGTTCACGCCGGAAGGCGACGACATCAGCGAGCTGATCGAGGCGCACCGGCACGAATTCCCGATCTTCGAGCACATGGTGGTGATGGACCCCCCGGAGCACGAGAAGGCACGCTCCCTGCTCGGCCGGCTGCTGACACCGCGCCGGCTGCAGGAGAACGAGGACTACATCTGGACCCTGGCCGACCGGCAGTTCGACGAGTTCATCGCGAACGGCCAGTGCGAATTCCTCGGCGAGTACGGCAAGCCGTTCGCCACCCTGGCCATCGCCGACCTGCTGGGCGTCCCCGAGGCGGATCGTCCCGAGATCCGGCGCAACCTCGGCGCCGGCAACGCCCCGGGTTCGCGGGTGGGCGCCCTGGACCACGAGCCGGTGGGATCGAATCCGCTGCAATACCTCGACGATCTGTTCAGCACGTATATCGCCGATCGCCGGGAGAACCCGCGCGAGGATGTGCTGACCGGCCTGGCGACGGCCACCTATCCCGACGGTTCCGTCCCGCCGCTGCTGGAGGTGGTCCGCCCGGCGACGTTCCTGTTCGCCGCCGGGCAAGAGACGGTGACCAAGCTGCTCAGCTCGGCCGTGCGGGTGCTCGGCGATCAGCCCGAACTACAGGAGCGGCTGCGAGCCGACCGTGAGCTGATCCCGTCGTTCATCGAGGAAGCGCTGCGCCTGGAGAGCCCGACGAAGGTGGACTTCCGGCTGGCACGCAAGTCCACCACCCTGGGCGGGGTGCCGATCAAGGCCGGCACCGTGATCATGCTGTGCCTGGGCGCCGCGAACCGGGATCCGCGCAAATTCGAGGACCCCGACGAATTCCGCATCGACCGCAAGAACGTGCGTGAACACATCACGTTCGGCCGCGGCATCCACACCTGCGCCGGCGCTCCCCTGGCCCGCGTCGAGGGCCGGGTCACCATCAACCGGCTGCTGGACCGGATGCGCGACATCCGGATCAGCGAGGCCAAACACGGTGCGCCGGGGCACCGTAACTATGCCTACGAGCCGACGTTCCTGCTGCGCGGGCTGACCGAGTTGCACATCGAGTTCACCGAGGTGTCCGGCGCGTGAGTGGGCCGTCCCCGCAGACCGGTACGGTCTACGCGCAACCCTGAGCGACGGCCTGCCGGGCGTCCGCCGCCTCGGCGGCCCGCCCCCAGCGCCCGGCCAGCGTCGCGCAGGTGATGAGCTGGATCTGGTGAAAGATCATCAGCGGCAACACGATCAGCCCCACCGGATGACCGGCGAAAAGCACCGTCGCCATCGGCAGCCCGGTGGCCAGGCTCTTCTTGGACCCGCAGAAGATCACCACGATGCGGTCGGCCCGGTTGAACCGCAGCAGCCGGGCCAGCCCCGCCGTCACGCCGAGCACCACCGCCAGCAACAGCGCGCACACCCCCACCACCGCCAGCAGGTGCACTGCGGTCATGCCGGCCCAGATGTGCTCGGTCATGCCGGCGCTGAACGCCGCGTACACCACCAGGTACACCGAGCCGCGGTCGACCACCTTGGTCAGCGTGGTGTGCGCCAGCACCCGATGCAGCTTGGGCCGCAACAACTGTCCGACGATGAACGGCAGCAGCAGCTGGACGACGATCTCCAGGATCTGCCGCGGCGAGACGGTGGCGGCACCCGTGGTCTGCATCAGCAGCGTCACCAGCACCGGGGTGACGAAGATGCCCAGCATGTTCGACGCCGAGGCACTCACCACGGCCGCCGCCACATTGCCGCGCGCGATCGAGGTGAATGCGATGGAGGACTGCACGGTGGACGGCAGCAGGCACAGATACAGCACGCCGGTGTAGAGGTCGTCGGTCAGCACCGAGGGCACCAGCAGCTTGAGCGCCAAGCCCAGCACCGGGAACAGCACATAGGTGCAGGCGAGGACCGTGGTGTGCAGCCGCCAGTGCCGCAACCCGTGCAGCGCCTCGCGCGGTTCCAGTCGGGTGCCGTAGAGCAGGAACAGCACGGCGATGGCGATCTTGGTGGCCCAGTCCAGTACATCGGCGGCCGCCCCGCCGGCGGGCAGCAGCAGCCCGATCGCCATGGCAGCGAACAATCCGAGGAGGAAGCCGTCGATCCGGAGTTTGGCCAGCAAGGTCACCGCTCCACGGTAGGAGCCACTCGACTCATTGCGAAAGGCGATGCGCTGGATATCTCTGATCACGTAGCGTGATGAATATGTTGGATCCCGAGCAGTTGCGCACCTTCCTGGCCGTCGAGCGGGCGGGTGGTTTCACCGCGGCCGGGCGGGTGCTCGGCTTGCGGCAGTCCACCGTCAGCGGGCACATCGCCCGCCTGGAACAGGCGGTGGGCCGCGAACTGTTCCGCCGGGACACCCGCAATCTGGCCCTCACCGCCGACGGTGCCGCCATGGTGGGCTTCGCACGCAACATCCTGGACGCCCAGGCGCAGGCCGACCGGTATTTCTCGGAGTCCCGCCTGACCGGTTTCATCCGGCTGGGCGCCTCCGACGACCTGGTCACCCTGGACCTGCCGGATGTGCTCGTCGAGTTCCAGCGCTCCTATCCGGCCGTCGACCTGGAACTCGTCGTCGGGCTCAGCGAGAACCTCAAGGTGCGGATGGCCGCCGGCGAGCTGGACATGATGGTGGCCAAGCGGTTACCGGGCGAGCAGCACGGCGAATTGCTGTGGCAGGACCGGTTGGTGTGGGCCGGCCGAGCCGGTTTGGCCGGCGTCGGTGACCCGGTGCCGGTGGTGACCTATCCCCCGCCCAGCCTGACCCGGCACATGGCGTTGCGGGCGCTGGAACGCGAACACCGCAGCTGGCGCATCGCCTGTGTCAGCGACAGTCAACTGGGCCTGCAGGCGGCGGTGCTGGCCGGGCTCGGCGTCGTGCCGCACGCCGAAACCCTTCTGCCACAAGGCCTCTACCCCGTCGACGACGGGCTGCCGGAATTGGGCGAACTGGAGTTCGTGCTGGTGTGCCGGCGCAGCGCGCTGTCCGAGCCCGAGCAGGCGTTGCGCGACGCGATCGTCGCCAACGCCCGCCGGATGCACCGGTGACGGATCAGAAGACGCGGATCCAGTCGATCAGCATTTCGGCCGGGTAGTTGCCACCCGCCGGCTCACGCCCACCCGAGCCGCCGACGGCGATGTTGAACACCGGGGCCAGCGTGTAGCCGGGATCGTTGAACGGCCAGTCCTCCAGCGAGTTGGCCGGAACCGTGAAATACGGCTCCATACCCGGCGCGTAGTCCTTCCAGAAGTACATGCCGGTCGGCAGCCACGTCATCCGCCAGGTGTGCCAGGCACTGTCGATCGGGTGCGGATCCGTCGCGAACGAGGTGCCGTCCAGCCGGGCGTGCACCGTGCTGCCCGACGGCCAGTCCCGGTTGCCGTACCACTCGACCAGGTCCACCTCGCCGCCGCGCACCGGATCATCGTTGAGCAGCCAGAAGGCGGGCCAGGCACCGTCGGTGAGGCAGTTGAGCTTGACCCGGGCCTCCCACGTGGTCCCGATGGCACCGCGCCAGTTGCCGATGATCTTGGCACTGGCGTAGCGCTCCTGGATGTTGTTACCGGGCCCACGGGTGGCGCGGATGACCAGATTGCCCTTGCCGTCCTGGAACACGTGCTCCTGGTCGGTGACGTAGCGGCCCATGTTGTAGGGCTTGTCCCACTCGACGGGGTTCCGGATGGTCTCGCGCGCCGGGACGATGAACCAGTCCGCCGGGTTGGGCGGTGCGCCTGCGGGACCGTTGAACTCGTCGCGCCACAGGAAAGCCGGTTCGGCCGCGGCGGGGGTCGGGGCGGGCGCACCCGGCGCTGCCGGCCCGGGGACCGGACCAGGCCCCAGATCTCCTGGGAGCGGCTCCGCGTGGGCCGTCTGAGTGGGCAGCACGGCGGCGGCCGCACCCAGACCAATCATCATCATGACGCTGCGACGATCCATCTCAGGCACAGCAGAACCTTAGACGATGCAAGTGACGATGGTGATTCAGCCTGTGTTTGCGCGCCGTTAACGTGCGGCAACACCTCAGCCGGTCTCGGCGTTCTGCGCTTCGTACAGGCGTTTGTACAGACCGCCCTCGGCCATGAGCGCGCGGTGATCTCCCGACTGCACGATCCTGCCGTCCTCCAGCACCAGGATCCGATCGGCGACGGCGGCGATGAAATCCATGTCGTGGCTGATCACCATGCACGTGCGGTCCCGCGCGTAGCCGCGGATCACCCCGGTCAGCCGGGCCCGCTGATCGGCGTCGAGGTTCTCCGTCGGCTCGTCGAGGAGCAACACTTCCGGGCGGCGCAACAGGCAACGCGCCAGTGCGATGAGCCGCTTCTGCCCGCCGGAGGGCACCTGGACGTCGATCACCGTGTCGTAGCCGTCGTGCATCTTGACCGGGTCGGTGATGACCGAGTGGATGTGCGCCTGGACGCAGGCCGCCTCGATCTCAGCGTCGGTGGCCGCCGGCCGAGCCAGGCGGATGTTCTCGCGGATGGTGTCCTTGGTGAAGAACGGGAACTGGGCCAGTTTGGAAACCTGCTCGCGCAGCGAGGCGACGGTGACGCCGGAGATGTCGTGCCCGTCGAGCAGAATCCGCCCGCGCTGCGGGTCCAGGAACCGCAACAGCAGGTTGAACACCGTGGACTTGCCGGATCCGATGCCGCCGACCAGGGCGACGGTCTCGCCTTCGGCGACGCTGAACGTGAGGCCGTCCAGCACCGCATGCTGGGGCGTATAGCCGAACGTGACGTCCTCGAACACCAGGTTGCCCTGTACCGCACCGAGTTCGGCCGCGCCGGGCATCTCGACGACCGAGGGCCGCGTGTCGAGCAGTTCGTAGGTCGAGGCGGCGTTGGGCGCGACGGATTTGTAGGTCGTGTAGGCGCCCATCACCCGTTGCGCCGCACCGAACATCGTCGGCACCATGCCCGCGAACACCAGCAGCCCGGCGAAGGTCAAACCGAAGCTGGCGCTGAACCCGATGCCCACCAGCAACACCACCACGGTGCTCAGCGCCACGAAGATCTGAGAACCGTTGGCAGTGGCCTGCATCCACGCCACCGACGAGGCGCCGGCTTTCGCGGCGTTCTCGGACACCTCGTGAAAGCGCTTGCTGCGCAACGACTGGGCGTTGAACATCTGGATCTCGGAGATCCCGCTGACCGTCTGCTCCAACTCGGTGGACATGGCCCGGTCGGCGGTCATCTCCTTGCGGACCGCCGCCTGCACATGCGCTCCCGCGAAGCGCAACGTGAACAGCGCCAGCGGTGTGAGCACCAGCGCGGCAATGGTCATCTGCCAGCACAGGATCATCAGATAACTCACGGCGACCAACAGCACGATGGTGTCGATGAGGGGCGGGATGAGACATCCGGTCAACAGTCGTTGCACCCCGGCCGATTCGGTGGTGACCCGCTGGATCAGCTCACCGGTGCGCGAGCGGGCGAAGAAGTCCATCGACAGTGTCTGGAGATGGTCGTGCACCCGCTGCCGGATGTCCACCACCAGGATCTGCTCGACCTTCGCCCCGACCCAGCCGTTGACGAAGTACATGAACTGGGTCAGCACCAGTGACACCGCCCAGGTGGCCAGCAGCACCGCGAACGGAACCGATCCCGCCACCGAGTGCAGCAACCCGTCCTCGCGGGCCACCATGGGGCCCCGCATATTCCACACGTCGCTGAGATTTCCGCCGTTTCCGGCGTCGGCGACCACCTGCATCATCGGGCCGAACGCCGCGGCCGACAGGTACGGCAGCGCGGAGGCGATCACGCCGAGCAACAGGGAGATCACGATGAGGCCGCGCACCGCGCGCAGCATGCCGAGGCTGCGCCAGATCAGGCGGGATGTATTGACTCGAGCGTCGGACACGCGATCAGGATGCGCGATGTTCGGCTTTCGCGCGCCACAAACGCGATCAGCGGGGGTACACCTCGTTGCCGGTGGGATAACCACCGCCGGTGGTGGTGATGTGCACGTGGTCGTAGTGGCCGTAGCCGCCGCGTTGCGCGCCGCCCGGGGTGTAGTAGACGCCGCGCCAGATGGCGTCCTGGATGCCGAACCGAACCGCGTTCTTCAGCACGTAGGACACGATCTCGTTCCCGAGCGCGATGCCCGACGCCGAGCCGGCGTCCGGGATCATGACGTCCAATGCCAGGCCGTCGGGATGCCAGCGCAGCGCGTCGGGGCGCACCCCGCCGATGCTGTGGATCTCCGGGAAGGTTGCGGTGACGGCGCGTGAGGTCAGGATGGTGCGCACCTGCAGGCCACGTTCGGGGGCCAGGCCGACCGGCAGCAACAGCGGCCGGGTGTCCACCCGCCACCGTGAGGCCACACCGGTCGGCGCGGCGGCAAAGTTCGCTGCCGGCTGTACGACGGTGGGCGCCGAGGAGAAGGCGGCCGGGGCGGCCACGATCTCCAGCCCGTACGGGGCGCTGTCGGCGACCGTGACGACATCACCCAGCACGGGCGGGGCGGGCCGTTGAGCCGTCAGGGGATGCACGTCACCGGCGGTGGCGGCCAGGATGGCGGCGGGAACGACGAGCGCAGCCACGGCAGCCGAGGGGGAAACAGCACGCCGCTTCTTGGCCAATGCGTGTCGGCTCACCGACAGCACATTACGACCGAGACGAGGCATACGCAGCAACTTCCGATATCTCACCGTGCACTTGTTGTTACAAGTTCGTGATCATAACCGGGCGTGTCGCTGACGCTCAAGTTGAGAGTGAGCGTATTTCCGCAGGCCGGATGCCTTCAGTCGAGGTTGCGAGGGTGATGACAGGCCGCCACGTGCCCGGGCTCCCGGCCTCCGGTGTGGTCGACCAGCTGCGGCTCGTCGGTCTGACATACCTCCGTCGACCAGGGGCAACGGGTGTGGAACCGGCACCCCGACGGTGGGTCGATGGGACTGGGCACGTCGCCCTCGAGCACGAGCCGCTCACGGGTCGCGTTGCGCCGCGGATCCGGCACCGGCACCGCCGACAGCAGCGCATTGGCGTAGGGATGCAGCGGGTGCTGATACAGCTCGGCCGCGCGGGCGCTTTCGACGACCTTGCCCAGGTACATCACCGCGACCCGATTGGAGACGTGCCGGACGACGCCCAGGTCGTGCGCCACGAACAGATAGGACAGCCCGAACTCGTCCTGCAGGTCCTTGAGCAGGTTGACGATCTGGGCCTGGACGGACACATCGAGGGCCGAGACCGGTTCGTCGGCGATGATCAGCTTGGGCCGCAGGGCCAGCGCCCTGGCGATGCCGATGCGCTGACGCTGGCCGCCCGAGAACTCGTGCGGGAAGCGGTCGGCGTGTTCGGGCCGCAAACCCACGCGCTCCAGCAGCTCCTGCACCCGGGTGCGGGTGTCGCGACCCGACGCCAGGCCGTGAAGCTCCATCGGCGCACCGATGATCTGCGCCACCCGTTTGCGGGGATTCAGCGACGCGTACGGATCCTGGAAGATCATCTGGATCTGCCGCCGCATGCCGCGCAGGTCGCGTTGACTCCGGCCGACCAGCTCCTGCCCGTCGAACCGCACCGAACCCGACGTCGGCGCGGTCAGCTGCATGATCAGCCGGCACAGGGTCGACTTCCCGCAGCCGGATTCACCGACCAGCCCGAGGGTTTCGCCCTCGTACAAGCTCAGGCTGACGCCGTCGACGGCGCGCACCCGGCCGATCTCCCGGTCGACGATCACGCCCGATTTGATCGGGAAGTGCTTCACCAGGTCGGTGACCTCGAGGAGCGCGCTCATGTGGTCACCGGCTTCCGTAATCCGATCCGGCCGTCGACGACCCGCAGCGTGCGCTTCTGCTCAGCGGACAGCCAGCACCGATCCCGGTGCAGCGGTGGCGGTTCGGCGCACGCGTCGAAGACATGCGGGCAGCGCGGGGCGAACCGGCAGCCGCTCGGCAAATCGGTCAACGACGGTGGCGCCCCGGCGATCTGGGCCAGCCGTTCCGGGTTGGGCTGGTCCAGCCGGGCCAGCGAGCCCAGCAGCCCCCAGGTGTAGGGATGCTGTGGGTCGTAGAACAACTCGTCCAGGGTGGCCTCTTCGACGATCTGCCCGGCATACATGACGGCCACCCGGTCGGCCACTTCGGCAACCACGCCCAGGTCATGGGTGATCAGCACGACGGCGAGGCTGCGCTCCTCGTTCAGCCGCGCCAGCAGCCGCAGGATCTGGGCCTGCACCGTGACATCGAGCGCGGTCGTCGGCTCGTCGGCGATCAGCACGTCCGGATCCAACGACAATGCCATCGCGATCATCACCCGCTGGCGCATACCGCCGGAGAACTCGTGCGGGTAATCCCGCACGCGCCGTTCCGGATTCGGGATGCCCACCGAGCGCAGCAGTTCGACGGCGCGGTCCCGGGCCTCGTTCTTGGAGACGTCGCGATGCGCCCGGATCATCTCGATCAGCTGATCGCCGACGCGGTACACCGGGTTCAGCGATGTCATCGGATCCTGGAAGATCATCGCGATACGTTCGCCGCGCACCGCCCGCCAACCGTCGTCGTCGAGGGTGTTCAATTCGATCCCGTCGAAGCGCACCGAGCCGCCGATCTTGGCGTTCGGGGCCCGGGTCAGGCCGAGCAGGGTCTGCGCGGTGACGCTCTTGCCGGAGCCGGATTCGCCGACAATGGCCAGGATCTCGCCGCGGTCCAGCCCGAAACTGACACCGTCGACGGCGTGCACCAGCCCGCCTTCGGTGTTGAAACCGACGGTCAGCCCGTCCACTTGCAGCATCATGCCGGTGCCGCCTCTCCGAGCCGGATCCGTGGGTCGAGGAATGCGTAGAGGATGTCCACGATGGTGTTGAACAGCACGATGAAGAACGCCCCGAAAATCGTCACTCCCATCAGCGGTGGCAGATCCAGGCTGCCGATGGCCTGCCCGGCGTACAACCCGACCCCGTTGAGGTTGAACACCGTCTCGGTGAGGATCGCGCCACCGCCGACCACCACGCCGAAGTCCAGCCCGAACATCGTCACCACCGGAATCATCGAGTTACGCAACACATGCCGGATCCGCACCTGACGTTCGCTGATGCCCTTGGCCCGCGCGGTGCGGACATAGTCCTCGTTCATCGCGTCGAGCATGTTCGACCGCAACACCCGGCTGTAGAAGCCGACGTAGAGCACGGCCAGCGTAATCCAGGGCAGGATCAGGTGATACGCCCATTGCACCGGGTCCTTGGTCAACGGGACGTAACTACTGGTCGGGAACAGTTGGGCCTTGAAGCTCAAGTAGTACAACAGAATTGCGGCCAGCCAGAACACCGGCATGGACACGCCGGTCAGCGACAGCACGGTCAGAATCCGGTCGGTGAACTTGCCGGAGTGCACCGCCGACAGATAGCCGAACAGGATCGCCAGCGTCATCCACAGCACCGCCGCGCCGATGCACAGCGAGAACGTCGCGGGCAGCCCCTTCCAGATCTGCTCGGTGACGTTCTGCGAACTCGCGTAGGAGGTCAGCTGACCGGTCAGGATCTTGCGCATCATGGTCAGGTACTGCACCGGCAGCGGCTGGTCCAGTCCCAGATCGGCGCTCACCCTGGCGATCAGCGCCGGGTCGGAGTTCTTGCCCGCGATCCGCGCCGCCGGGTCGGAGTTGGGAATCACGTTGAAGATCAGGAAGACGACGACCGAGATCGCGAACAGCACCGCGACCATGCCGGCCAGCCGCCGGGCGACGAAACGAACCATGGCCTAGTGCTCCAGCCTGATCTTGGCCCGCGGATCCAGTGCGTCGCGCAGGCCGTCACCGAACACGTTGAGCGACAACACGGTCAACACGATCATCAGGCCGGGCACGATCGTCAGATGCGGTGCGGTGTAGATGGTTTGGTAACCGTCGGCGATCATCGTGCCCCACGACGCGTTGGGCGGCCGCACCCCCGCTCCCAGGAACGACAGCGACGACTCCAACAGCATGTTGTTGGCGATGTTCAGGGTGAAGAAGACGATGATGGTCGACACCACATTCGGCAGCAGCTCGGTGAACATGATCCGCACCGAGCCCATGCCCTGGGCAACGGCGGCCTCGACGAACTCCTTCTCACGCAGGGCCAGGATCTCACCGCGGATCGGCCGGGCCATATAGGGCACGTACACGAACCCGATGATCAGGATCGGGATCCACAACGAGTCGCCGGCGACCACCAGGTCACCGATCTTCAACCCGCCCAACGCCAGTGCGGTGCCCAGGGCAATGCCCAGCAGCAGCACCGGAAAGGCCCACACCACGTCCATGGCCCGGGACAACACGGCGTCGATCCAGCCGCGGTAGTAACCGCACAGCAGGCCGGTGATCACCGCGAGCACCGTCGTCACCAGCGCGGCGAACACCCCGATGAAGATGGAGGTACGCCCGCCGTAGAGCAGCCGCACCATGACGTCGCGGCCGTTCTGATCGGCACCGAGCAGGTATCGGCCGTGCAGGCCCGGCCCCAGGGGCGTGCCGTCGGGCGTGACGACGTACTCCTCGTGCCCGTCGATGAGCACCTTGTCGGTGATGTGGTTGTCGTTCGGGCCGGTGTGGGCCACGTGCTCGGCCCACACCGGTGCCGCCAGGCAGGCCAACACGATGAGCAGGAACAGCGCCCCGAACGCGAGGGCGATCTTGTTGCGGCGCAACCGCAACCAGCCGAGGTACCAGGGCCCACGGGTACGTGCGGACTCCGAGATCTGGATGGTCACCGTGGGATTACTTCAGCGCCAGCGCCGAGTAGTCCTCGTTGAACAGCGGATGGTAATACGCCTTGTCGAAGTCGATCCGCTCCGAGACGAAGGTGCTGAACTCCTCGTTACCGTACGGCGCCCACACCGCCTGCTCCATGAAGGCACGGTCCAGGTCGGCGTACTGCTTCTTCACGTCGTCGGTCAGTTCCTCGGTGCGAAGCTTGTTCATGGTGGCATCCAGCGCCGGGATGTTCGCCCTGGAGAAGTTGTTGCCGTTGGTGGGCAGGATGCTTGCACCGTTGAGCAGCGGGCGGAAGAAGTCGTCCGGGTGCGGGAAGTCCTGGAACCAGTCACCGAAACCGGTGTCCAGGTCCGGGGTGGACTGGTTGCCGATGGTGGTGAAGTAGACGTCGCCGGCGATCACCTTGAGCGTCGCGTTGAACCCGAGCTGGGTGAGCACGTCGTGGTAGTACTCGCCGATGCGCTTGCGGTCCGGCTCGTCATCGGTCCATACCGTGATGTCCTTGTCGGCCGGATTCGCCTCGGCGATCAGCTGTTTCGCCTTGTTCATATCCGGTCCCGGGTACAGCTTGTATTCCTGGTAGCCGGGCATTCCCGGCGGCAGGATCTGCTGCGTCGGATGCATGCGGCCGCCGAACACCCGGTTCAGCGCCTCCGGGTCGACGGCGTAGTTGACCGCCTGCCGCACCCGCAGATCGTTGAACGGCGCCTTCTGGGTGTTCATCCAGAAGTAGTAGGTGTTGATGGACTGTTCCAGCCGGAATCGGTCACCGTACTTGGTTTTCACCTCGGTCAGCCGGTCGGCGTCGGGCGGGTCGACCATCAGATCGATGGTGTTCTGTTCGACACCGGTGACCTGAGCGGAGTTGCTCTTGTTCTGGGTGACGGTGATCTTGTCGACGTGCCCGTCGGCAACCTCGCTGGCCCCGGCGTCTTTCACGGTCTTGAAGTTGGGGTTGCGCTCCATGGTGAGCGTTTGCGGTGCTTCGACTTTGGTGATCACGAACGGACCGCTGGACGGCGGCGGGTTGTTGGTCGCGTCCTTGTCGAGCGGCGTCGTGGGCGGCACGGGCGCCGCGAACGGCAGCCCCAGCACGTTCTCGAACGTGCCGTTGGGCTCGGTGAGGGTGATGGTGATGTCGCCGGTGCCGTCGTCGGTCTTGATACCGGAGATGGTGTCGGCCTTGCCTTCGGCGTAATCCGTTGCGCCGACGATGGGTTCGTAGAACACCGAGCCGCCGGAGTTCGCCTTGAACAGCCGCTTGATCGCGTAGGTGAAGTCCGATGCCTTGATCGGGGTGCCGTCGGAGTACTTCATGTTGGGCCGCAGCGCGAGCTTGTAGGTCCTGCCGTCCGGGGATACCTCGGGCATGGCCTTGGCCAGGCCGGGCACCACCTGGGTGCCGGCTTCACCCTTCTGGTGCTTGTAGGTCAGCAGCGGGGTGTAGACGTTGTACATCACCTCCCACCCCTCGACGGTGTAGGACAGCTGCGGATCGATGTAGTCCGGGAACGACGTCATCGAGATGTTGATGTCACCGCCACCACCACCGCCGGCACTGTCCGACGACTCTCCTCCACACGCGGCCACCCCGAACGCCGTCAGCGCGACCGCGAATACTGTGGTCGCGCCTCTGCGCAGCCTGCTCATTGCCATTTCCCCTCGTCCACCAGCTGTCGATTTGATGTCCATAAGCTGTACGCCACCTCAACGGGCTGTGGACCATCTTTGAGGAAAACCGGCCGCCGTCAACTCGAGTTCCCAGGTTCGCGGTCGACGCCTGCCGGCCGATGCCCGAAAAGCCTGGTGGAGCGCCCATTCCGGCAAATCGCGATCTAGGTGAGCGTTTGGAGGTAGCCTGCGACACCGCGTGTGACGGCATCGGCGAGGCGGGCCCGGGTGCCGGCATCGGTGAGGGCGGCCGCGTCGTCGGGGTTCCGCATGTTGCCCATCTCGATGAGGATCGAGGGGTACTGCGCCAGGTTCAGGCCCGCCAGATCGGACCGTCCGTACAGGCCGTCGGTGCCGCGGTAGGTGGATGGCTGCATGCCGCAGGCCACCAGTTCGTCGCGCATCACCTGCGCCAGCCGGCGCGCCGGGCCGGCCTGCGCCGCGTTCAGCGGCGGATCCGAGTAGTTCACGTGGAATCCGCGGCCCTGCCGCGGGCCGCCGTCGGCGTGAATACTGACGATCGCGTCAGGACGTATCGAATTCGCCATGGCCGCACGCTGATCCACGCACGGGCCGAGGGCATTGTCATCACCCCGGGACAGCGCGGTCCGCACGCCGAGCTGGCTCAGACCGGCCCTGATCCGTAAAACCGTGTCCCAGTTGAAAGTGTGCTCGGGATAACCGGCGTCGGTGGTGGTGCCGGTGGTCTGGCATTCCTTGGTGGCGCCTCGCCCGTCGGTGACCTGCCGGACGATCGACGAGTCGTTCGCCCCGTTGTGACCCGGATCGAGGAAGACGATCCGGCCGGCCACGCTGGAGGCGGCGTGGGCGCCGGGGGCACTCAGCACCGCAGCGGGCACAAGAAAGACCGGCGCCGCCGCCGCATAGCGCAACACATCACGTCGCGTCGTCGATCCTTGACTGAAAGCGCCTCCGCAGCACACGCTTTCACCGTAGGTGCGTGATCCGCCGGGCGCGACGGGTCACAGCAGCCCGGCAGGCAATCGATGCCGGTCGGCGACCTAGTTGTCACCATTCGTTGTCGGTGGTGATTGGAAGGGTTGGTACCACCACCATTGGGCGCGTTCGCCGGTCGGGCCCTTGTAGGCGCCGACGGTCGGTGGCGCCGTGGTGGGAGGGTGGGCCAGTGACCCGCCGTGCAGTGGGTCGCCGTCATTGTCGGTGACGACGAGCCGATGCGCGGGGCCGGTGATGGTGATCTCGCCACGGTGATGCATGCGGTGATGCAGTGGGCAGAGCAGGACCAGGTTGTCCAGCTCGGTAGGGCCGCCGTCCTCCCAATGCACGAGGTGATGCGCGTGCAATCCTCGACTGTTGGCGCAGCCGGGCACGACACAGTGGCGGTCACGGTGCTCCAGGGCGCGGCGGAGCCGGCGGCTGATGGTCCGGGTGGAGCGCCCGGCCCCGATCGGTCGGCCGTCGCGCTGGAACCACACCTCACAGGTGGCATCGCAGAGCAGTTCCCGGCGCTGCTCATCGGTCAAGACGGGCCCGAGATGCAGGGCGGCGGGCTGATCGACGTCGACGTGGACGATGACGGTGGTGTGCTGGCCGTGCGGGCGGGCGGCGACGTCGGTGTCCCAGCCGGCCTTGACGAGGCTCATGAACGCATCGACCTGGGTGGGGAACGGTGTCTGGTCTCCGGGGTGGTCGGCGATCAGCCCGTCGTGGCGGGATTTCAGGGCGGCGTCGAACTTCACGGCTTCCAGCCGGGGCAGGGTGATGCGGTAGGTGGTGTGCTCGCCGTGCTCGGTTTTGGTGATCTGCGGCGTGGGTTCGGGCTTAGGGCGGTGAGTCCGGGTGGGGTGCCAGTTTGATCGCGGTGCGTAACTGCTCGACGGTCGCTGAGAGCGCCAGTTCGGCGTAGTGAGCGTCGGAGCCGTCGGCGGCGCGCTCGGCGATCACCCCGACCTGATCCAACGACAGTCGGCCTTCGCGTAGGCCGTCGGCGCAGTGGGGGAAGTCGTCGAGGCGGTGCGCGACGGCGGTCATGGTTTCCGCGTTGCGCGGTGCCTGCCCGGTTTTCCAGGCCACCAGGGCCGCGATCGAGCGGCAACCGGTCATCCCGGCCAGATCCTCGCGCTCGATCTCGGCCACGATCTCGACCAGTCGGCCGTCGATGGCGTTGCGTTGCCCGCACAACTCACCGATCTCACCGAACAGCACCGCCAACCGCTCTTTGGGCTCCAAAGACGCTGCGGCGGTGGACATGACACCCATTCTCGCAGAGGGGTCCGACAAAAACGGTCAGCCCGACGACCCCCGGAGAGCAGCCGCGGTGGCGTCAGCCACCCGACGGCGCAGCCTGCGCCGACGCCTGCGCGGCGGCCGATGCGGCGGCGGCCTTGGCGGCCCGGCCCTCCGGGCTGCCGGCCGAGTAGCCCGCCGACTTGTTCGAGGCGGCACCGGAATCACAGTTCAGCGAAACCACCATCTCCTTGGTGGCCGATCCACTGCTGTTCGGGGGCGGCTGCGCGGTGCGGGGCTGGGCGTTGACGACGATGCAGTCATCCCGCTGCTGCTCGTCACCGAAGGTGGTGCCCACGATGACCGTGTAGCCGGCCCCGCTCAGCGTCGACGATGCGTCGCTGTACTTCTGGCCCGTCACATCGGTATTCGCGGCGGCGGCGCTGCCGGTGCTGATCACCACGACGACACCGGCCGACACCGCGGCGAGTCCGGCGCCGAGGGCAATGCGTTTCATGGTCAGCCCTTCTTCGGGACGGCCATGGTGGTGGCTTCCACCGCCGAGGGAGTCGTCCACGTCGCGGTCGCGCCCATGTTGGCAGGCTGAACGACCGGCGACGAGTAGGTGGTGTTGGCGGGGGCGTCGCCCGATCCTGCCAGCATGCTTGCCGGGCCTCCGGCACTGTGCGTGGCACTGAGCGCGCCGAGGGTGATCAGCGCGCCGGCACCGACGACGCCCAGAATCGCGCGCCGAGAGCGTGATGGCGGTTGTGTGTTCATGCCCAGATCGTGCTGCGGCCAACCTCAGACTGGCTGGACCCTGGCTGTGATGTTGCTGCCGTCCTCGTTACCGGGTCATTGCGGGAAGCCCGGGTAGGGCGCCGGGGTCGGATAGGTCGACTCGCCGCGGTTGGGCACCTGGATCGGGATGGGCACCGGGATCAACGGCACCTTGATGTAGGTGGTGGTCATCGCCGGCGTGGTGGTCTCGGTCGTGGTGGTGGTCGGCGGGGTGGTTGTGGTGGTGCTCGGCGTCGTGGTGGTGGTCGTCGTGGTCGTGGTTGTCGTCGTGGTCGTGGTGGTGGGCTGCGTGGTGGTGGTGACGGTGACGGTGTGCGTCGCGGTGACCACCGGTTCGGGTGTCTGTGTCGGCGGCGGGGGCGGCAGTTCGGTGGTCACGGTCACCACCGGTGGCGGGGCCTGTACCGACGACGGCGCGATCGCGGCGGGCGGTGTCTCGGCCGGTGGCGGGGTGATCGCGTGGGTGGCCGGTGCGGTCGACGGTGCCGGGCTGGGGCGCTCCGAGTTGCCGGTCAGGGCGACCGCCACCCCGCCGAGCGCGACCAGGGTCAGTACCCCCGCTCCGGCGAACACCAGGATGGGCAGTCGCTGCCAGGCTCGCGCCGGTTCGTCATAGGTGCGCGGAACATGCTGCGCCACAGCACGTGTGCTGGTGTCCAGGCTGTACGGGTTGTCCCGGTCGTCCCGGTGGTCCATGACGTACGGAATCTCCGGCCCGGTGTACGGGACCGGGTCGGCGCCGGCGGCGTCGTCCTGTGACCAGGCCAGCGCACCGACCGCGCCCGCGGCGGCGGGCGCCTGTTGGGTGTCGGCGACGCTGGGCGCCAGACCCGTCGGTGCGTCGGCCGCGGCGGGCGCCAGGCCGGTCGGCGCGTCCGGGGCGATGGGCGCCAGCCCGGTACGCAGGTCGGATTCGGCGCCGTACGCGGCGAAAAGTGCTGCGCCGGTGGCCGCGTCGAGCGCCGGCTGGGCGGTGCTCACCACCGGGAGCCGGGTGTGTTCGGAAAGTCGTTGGGTGATCAGCGGAATGCTCGCACCACCGCCGACGACGGCCACCGCGGACAGGTCCGCGAAGGTGATCCTGTTGCGCCGCAGCAGGTTGTCCAGGGCGCTCAGAACGTCGGCCAACGGCTCGTCGAGCAGTTCCTCCAATTCCGCCCTGGTGAGGCGGACCACCGGCGGCCGGCCCGGTAGCGCCAGGGGCACTTCGGTGGCGGTGACCGACGACAACCGCTCCTTGGCCTGCCGGCATTCCTCACGCAGCGTTCCGAGCAGCTCCACCGCGGCGGTGGCATCGGCATCGGCACGGGTGTCGGCTGAGCCGCCGAGCACCTTGGTCAGCACTGCCTGGTCGATCAGGTCACCGGAGAACTCGGTCACCCGCAGCGTCTCGTCCAACGGGTCGAACGCGGCCCCGGCGTCGGCGAGCGTGATGCTCGTACCGCCACCGCCGAAATCCAGCAGCACCACCGGGCCGCCACCGTTCAGACCGGGATTGGTGCGCAGCGAGGTCAACGCGGCGACCGCGTCGGACATCAGGCGGGGCGGAGTCCCGTTCGGCGCCAGCACCGGATTGGTGCGGATGGCCGCGCGCAGGGTCCGCACCGTCGCGGCCGTCCAGTGCGCCGGGACGGCGATGGCGGCCTGCGGGGCCGGCCCGGCGCCGGCCGCGCCGACCATCGCCTCCAGCGCCTCGACCAGCAGATCGTCGGCGGAGTACGACGATCCGTCCGTCGCCACCAGCGGCACCGGATCACCCACCCGGTCCACGAAGCCGGCGAACACCAGGCCGTCTCCGGTGGGCACGCCGACGACCGGCGCACCGTGCGTGGGCAGTGTCAGCACAGCGCGCCGCGTGACAGACTGGCCGCCGACACTCGTCGCGACCAGATTGGTCGTCCCGATCGACAACCCCAACGGGTCGCTCATATTGAGCACACCTTAGCCGCCGACGGGCCGCCGGCACGAACGGACACACCGCACCGATTCGAACTGCGTTCCGCCGCTGAACTTTTGGATCCGTTGTGTGTCCGCTTTGCGCCACCCCACCGCGGCGACTCGTCATTTTTGACGTTGCCGTCAGTCGAGGGCGTGGCCCAACTGCGCCCGATCGGCCTGCGTGAGGAGACATTTGTGCTGCAATGTCGCCTGTGAGTGATAACGCACGCGACATCGAGGCCATCAAAGAGGTCAAGTACCGCTACCTGCGGGCGCTGGACACCAAACACTGGGACGACTTCGCCGACACCCTGGTCGAGGACGTCAAGGGTGACTACGGCCCGTCACTGGGCAACGAACTGCACTTCACCGACCGGGACGCGCTGGTGGATTTCATGCGGACGTCACTGGGCCCGTCGATCATCACCGAACATCGGGTGGACCATCCGGAGATCACCATCGACGGCCCCGACGAAGCCTCGGCCACCTGGTACCTGCAAGACCGCGTCATCGCGCCCGACTTCAACTTCATGCTCATCGGCGCCGCTTTCTACCACGACCGCTACCGTCGCACCCCGGACGGCTGGCGGATCAGCGCGACGTCGTATGACCGCACATACGACGCCACCATGTCGTTGGAAAACCTGAACTTTCATCTGAAACCCGGTCGGGCACTGAACATCTGATCACTTCGCGACCGCGATCAGGGCGCCCGGCCGCAGCCACTGCATGATCTTGACCAGGGTGGCGTCGTCGATGGCGACGCAGCCCGCCGTCGCGCCGCCATCGGTGGTGTGCAGGAAGAACGCGCCGCCGTTGCCCGGCACCCTGGCCTTGTTGACGCCCATCACCACCGCGTGCGCGTACTGCGGGATCTGCAGGTTCTCGGTGCCGCTGCTGGGGTCGGTGTCGAACGGGCACTGGGCCTTCTTGCACACCTGCATGGTGTTGTAGGTGGGGCTTTTCATGTCGCCGTCCCACCAGTGATCGGGCCCGACCTGGACGTACTGCAGCCCCGTCCCGGGATTGGGTTTGGTGCCGAACGCGAAGTCGAGGGTGAATATGCCCATCGGCGTTTTCATTTCGCCGTCGTGGGTCTGCGGTGCCATGCCGTTGGCCCCGATATGCGCCGGAATACCCACGCCGATCGGTTCCCAGCCGGCGGTGGTGCGCTGCCAGACATCCATCTTCGCCGCCGAACCACCAACGCCGACAACCGAAATCACTTGGGTGGCGCCGCCGACGGCGTCGGCGAACCACGGCGTCTCCACCGCACGGGCCACCGGCGAACCCACCGTCGCGCCGGACATGAGGATCAGCGCGCACAGCAGCGTGACCAGTCGGCGCATCACACCATCGTCGGCAGCCGCACCGAGCGGGGTCAAGTCAAGGTTCGGACACGTTAGGCACACGAAACGCACACGTAGGTTGGAGCCATGATCGGAAGACGGGCACGCGGACTCCAGCAGATCGGTCGGGGCCTTGGCACCCTGGACCGCGAGATCTTCGAGGCGGTCGCCGAATCGCCCAGCCCGCTGCTGGACTTCCTCATGCCCCGGCTGACCTCGGCGGCCGACCATTCCAAACTGTGGATCGCCATCGGGGCGGCGCTGTCGGCCGCGGGCACCCCGTCCATGCGGCGCGGGGCGGCGCGCGGCCTGGTGACGCTGGCCGTCACCAGCCTGGTGACCAACCAGGGCGCCAAACGGCTGTGGCTGCGGCCCCGGCCGGACCGCACCCCGGTTCCCCTGATCCGCAGGTCGCGGCGGGCTCCCACGTCGAACTCGCTGCCGTCCGGGCATTCGGCCAGTGCGGCCGCCTTCGCGGTGGGCGTCGGCCTGGAGAGTCCGCCGCTGGGGCTGGGCCTGGCCCTGCTGGCCGGTCTGGTCGGCCTGTCCCGGGTTGCCACCGGTGCCCACTACCCCGGTGACGTCTTCGCCGGATTCGGCATCGGGGCCGCCGTGGCGGTGCTGGGGGCCCGCATCGTCCCGCCCATCGTCGAGGCCCCGCCCCCGACGTCGGAACTACTGCGACTGGACACCCCGCCGCGCCCCGACGGCGAAGGCGTCGTGCTGGTCATCAACCCGGCCTCGGGCAGCGGCACCGGGGCCCGCGTCGTCGACGAAGTGCACAGGGCGCTGCCCCGCACCGAGATCGTCGAGGTGGGCGAAGGCGACGACATCGCCGAGGTGCTGCGCAGCGCCGCCGCCCGCGCCGAGGTACTGGCCGTCGGCGGCGGGGACGGCACGGTGTCGTGCGCCGCCGGGATCGCCGTCGACGCCGGGGTGCCGCTGGCGGTGTTCCCGGGCGGGACGTTCAACCACTTCGCCAAGGACATCGGCTGTGACACCGTGGCCGCCACCGTGGCGGCCATCCGCGCCGGGCAGGGGGCGCATGTGGACGTGATCCAGTTCAACGAGGCCGACACCATCGTCAACACCGCTAGCATCGGCGCCTACCCGGCGTTCGTGCGGATCCGGGAGAAGCTCGAACACCGCATCGGCAAACCGCTGGCCGGGGCGTACGCGTTGTGGCGCACGCTGCGCAGCGACGCCGCGGTCCGGATCACCTACGACAACAAGACCGTGCAGACGTCGTTGTTCTTCCTCGGGAACGCGGTGTACGCGCCGTCGGGCTTCGCCCCGTCCCGGCGCAGCCGGATGGACGACGGGCTGATCGACGTCCGCATCCTGGAGACCGGGCGCCGGTTCAGTCGCACCCGCATCCTGGTGTCCCTCGCACTGGGCCGCCTGGTGCGCAGCCCGCTCTATCACGAGCTGCGGGTGCCCGAGTTCAGCTTCGTCGCGGTGGACGGACCGACACCGGTTGCTCACGACGGGGAGGTCGAGAACTCCTGCCGGGAGGCCACGTTCAAGGTGCGCTACCGAGCGCTGCCGGTGTTTCGGCCGCTGGCCTGACCGGCTCCCGGCTCAACACCGGCAGGCACGCCAGCACCCACAGGTAGCCCAGCGCCCAGCCGGCCAGCACGTCGGAGGGGTTGTGCACGTTGAGCACCACGCGCCCCACCCCGATCCCGATGACGATCACCGCGCCGACGGCCACCAGCGCCGTCCGCCGGCCGGGGCGCAACGTCCCCGGAAAAAGCTGCAACGCCACGATCGTCAGAGCCAGCACACCGGCCATCACCCCGAGCGCATGCCCGGACGGGAACGACCACGACGGCTCGTAGGCGAGATCGAAGGACGGGCGCGGTCGGCGCACCGCAATCTTCAGCGCGGCGACCAGCAGACCGGATGCCTCCACCGACAGCGTCAGGAAGAGCGCCACCCGGAACCGCCGGCGCAGCAGGGCGACGACGATGCAGATTCCGGCCACGACGCGGAACACTCCGGGATGGAACACATCGCAGAAAACCGTCCAGCCCCGCACCCAGTCCCGATGCTGCAGACCGTACCGGTGCAGCGGATCCAGGATCGCCGCGTCCACCGTTGCCAGCCAGGCGGCATGAGTCAGCACCGCGGCGAGGAGGACGACGAACACGAGGGCACTGACGGCCGCCGGCACCGCCGCCCCCCGCGTCATGCGTGTCACCAGATCAGTCCTACCACCCACAGCTGGACGCAGCCTGAGGGCAACGCCACGGTGATACGGCGGAAACATAGCCCCCATAAGTTTGCTGACCATGACACAAGAGCTCACGGACGAGCCGGCCGACGCCGCCGTCGACCCGGATGACCGGCTCACCGCCACCAAAGAGACCCTCGAGGACTACACGCTGCGTTTTGCCCCGCGCAGCTACCGCAAGTGGTCCACCAGGGTGGTCGGCATCTCGGCCCTCGGTGGCATCGCCTACCTGGCCGACTTCGCGATCGGCGCGAACATCGGCATCTCCTACGGGACCACCAACGCGCTGTGGGGCATCCTCATCTTCGCCGTCGTGGTGATGCTGACCGGTTTCCCGGTGGCCTACTACTCGGCGCGCTACAACATCGACCTCGACCTGGTCACCCGCGGCAGCGGATTCGGCTACTACGGCTCGGTGGTCACCAACGTCATCTTCGCGACGTTCACCTTCATCTTCTTCGCCCTCGAGGGCTCGATCATGGCCCAGGGCCTCAAGCTCGGGCTGGGCGTCCCGTTGTGGCTCGGCTACGCGGTGTCGACGCTGATCATCTTCCCGTTGGTCATCTACGGCATGAAAGTGCTGTCCACCCTGCAGGTGTGGACGACGCCGCTGTGGTTGATCCTGATGGTGGCACCGTTCATCTACCTGGTGATCAGCCATCCCGAATCGGTCGGCCAGTTCTTCGCCTATCAGGGCGAGAACGGGGTGCAGGGCTTCGACATCGGCTCGACCCTGCTGGCCGCCGGCGTGTGCCTGTCGCTGATCGCCCAGATCGCCGAGCAGAACGACTACCTGCGGTTCATGCCGCCGAAGACCCCGGAGAACAAGCGCAGCTGGTGGACGTGGATGTTCCTGGCCGGCCCGGGCTGGGTGATCTTCGGCGCCATCAAGCAGATCGTCGGCCTGTTCCTGGCGGTGTACCTGATCGCCAACGTCGCCGACAGCGCCGGCATCGCCAACCAGCCGGTGCACCAGTTCCTGGAGATCTACCAGAACTTCCTGCCGGGCTGGCTGGCGATGACCCTGGCCGTGGTGCTGGTGGTCATCAGCCAGATCAAGATCAACGTGACCAACGCCTACTCGGGCTCGCTGGCCTGGACCAACTCGTTCACCCGGGTCACCAAGACCTACCCGGGCCGGCTGGTGTTCCTCGGGGTCAACCTGCTGATCGCGCTGATCCTGATGGAAGCCAACATGTTCGACTTCCTGAACACCATCCTGGGCTTCTACGCCAACTGCGGTATGGCCTGGGTGGTGGTGGTCGCCTCGGACATCGTGTTCAACAAGTACCTGCTGAAGTTGTCGCCGAAGGTGCCGGAGTTCCGCCGCGGCATGCTCTACGCGTTCAACCCGGTCGGCTTCGGTTCGATGCTGATCGCCGCGGGCCTGTCGGTCATCGCCTTCTTCGGTGGCCTGGGCGCGGCCATCCGGCCGTACTCGCCGCTGGTCGCCATCGGCCTGGCGGTGGTGCTGCCGCCGATCATCGCGATCGCCACCAAGGGCAAGTACTACCTGCGCCGCACCGACGACGGCATCGACCTGCCGATGTTCGACGAACACGGCAACCCCGCCGCCGACCACCTGAAATGCCTTGTCTGCCATCACGATTACGAGCGGCCCGACATGATCGCATCGGCGACCGGCAACGGGTTCATCTGCTCGCTGTGCCTGAGCACCGACAAGACCGGGGAGCACGTGCTGCCCGCCTGATCGCGGGTGATTTGTGCACGTTCCGTGACGCCGAGCGTTACGGAACGTGCACAAGTCGTCGTACTGTGTGCCCATGGCCGTCTTCCTGCGCAAGCTGTTCGGCATCGGCAAGCTGCCCGACGATCTGCGTGCCGCGGTGGAAGCCGAGGGCATCATCCACCTGGCCGAATACGTGGCCGTCACCCGGCACTTCGCCGGCCGGGTCCCCGGGCTGCGCTCGGCTGGCAGCGTCAGCAGCTACACCGGGTCGCTGGTCTTGACCTCACAGCGCGTGCTGGGCACCCTGTCCTCGGTACCGAAGCTGGCCGGCCGGGTGATCGACCAGCGTTGGGATGCACCGCAATCCGGGATGGTGGCCGCCGACATCTCCGAATCCGGGCTGCACATCGAGGTCGACGTCGGCCGGGTGGACCCGCGCTGCAGCGGACAGTTGTCGCTGCATTACAAGGAGCCGCTGCCCGCCGAGGTCCTGGCGCGGCTGCCCGCCCTGCACCTGGCTTATGACGTGCCGCCGGAGTGGGTGTTCCGGGCCGTCGGGGTGCCGTACCACCCCTAGACCGGACCGCGCGGCAGCGGCGCGTCCAGCCCGTCCACGATGGTGATGACGGGCGGCGTGGCGAACAGTTCGGCATGGGCCTCGACCGCCGTCCGGACCCGGCTGTGCAGCCGCGCGTGCGGCTCGCAATCGGTTTCGAAGGCATCCAAGATCCCGAACGTCGTTCCCCCGTAATGGAATCCGAACCAGACATGGGCACCCGGTTCGGCACCCACCAGCTTGTTGGCTTCCCGGAGAACGGCCGCGACGTCGGCCTCCCGGCCATGCCGCGCCTCCAGCGTCACCAGGAACGACAGCATTGTCACGGGCCGGTCCGGGGCGCACCGGCCGGCGGGACGGGTCCCACCCGGTTGAAGCGCTTGCCGCGCGCGATACGCCGCATGTCGGCGTCCTGGGCGATCAGTTCGCTCAGCGCGCGGTGCAGCGCGGCGCCGACGCGCTCGCAGAACTGCCGCGGCTCGTCGGCGGCATCGGGCAGTTCGGGGATGATCAGGTCGACGATCCCGGCGCGGCACAGATCCAGGGAGCGGATGCCCTGGCGCACGGCCATCTGCGGGGCATGCTCCACGTCGCGGTGCACGATCGCGCTGGCACCTTCGGGCGGCAGGGGTGACAGCCACGCATGCTGAGCCGAGAGCACCCGGTCGGCCGGTACCAGTGCCAGCGCCCCGCCCCCGGTGCCCTGGCCCAGCAGCAGGGACACCGTCGGGGTGTCCAGATCGACCATGTCGGCGATGCAGCGAGCGATCTCCCCGGCCAACCCGCCTTCCTCGGCGTCCTTGGACAGCGCGGCCCCGGCGGTGTCGATGACGGTGACGAGCGGCAGCCGAAGGTCGTTGGCCAGGCGCATCCCGCGTCGCGCTTCACGCAGCGCCGCGGGACCGAGCGGGGTCAACGGGGTCTGACCGCTGCGGTCCTGCCCGAGCAGCACGCAGGGCATGTCACCGAAGCGCACCAGCGCCAGGATCAGTCCGGGGTCCGCTTCGCCCTGCCCGGTGCCGTTGAGCGGGAGCACGTCGGCGGCGGCGTGGAACAGCAGTTCCCGCACGCCCGGGCGATCGCGGCGGCGGGAGGCCAGCACCGAGGTCCAGGCGGGGACGTCGTCGACCTCCCAGTCCGGTCCGTCCACCGCGTGCGGGCAACTGCGCGGGCTGTCGGTCATGATGCGCAGGGCGCGGTCGACGATCTCGCCGAGTTGTTCGGGCGGGCGGATGGCATCGATCAGGCCGTGCGCCTGCAGGTTCTCCGACGTCTGCACGCCGGCCGGGAAGCGGTCGCCGTAGAGCGCCTCGTAGACCCGCGGTCCGAGGAAACCGACGAGTGCGCCCGGCTCGGCGACGGTCAGATGTCCCAGTGACCCCCAGGATGCGAACACACCGCCGGTGGTGGGGTGCCGCAGATACACCAGATAGGGCAGATGGGCCGCCTTGTGCGCGGTGATCGCGGCGGTGATCCTGACCATCTGCAGAAAGGCCACCGTGCCTTCCTGCATCCGGGTACCGCCGGAGGTGGGCAGGGCCAGCAGCGGCAACCCCTCGGCGGTGGCGCGGTGGATGGCGGTGACCAGCCGCTCCCCCGCCGCGACGCCGATGGAGCCGGCCAGGAACCCGAACTCACTCACCAGGACGACGACCCGGCGGCCGCGAATGGTGACCGCACCCGTGGTGACCGATTCGTCGAGACCCGTCCTGCTCCTGGCCGCCGCGAGTTCCTCGGCGTAGCCGGCATCCACGGCGTACTCGGGGATCGGCGCGTCCCAGCACTCGAAGCTGTCGGCGTCGGCGACGATGTCGAGCACCTCACGCGCGGACAGCCGGCGCATCAGACCGCTTCCTTGAGCCAGGCGCGCACCAGGTCCTCGTCCGCGCCGAGGACCGGCGGTGCCAGATGCCGGGTCTCGGTGACCTCGGTGCCGTCCGGCCGGAAGAAACGCAACGGCGGCCCCGGCAGCGTGACCGGGCCCAGGGTGGCGTGCTCGACGTCGACCAGGAGTCCCTGCGACCGGGTCTGCTCCCACTCGTAAACCTCCCGGACATTGCGGACTTTCCCTGCCGGAACACCGATTTCGTCGAGCAACCGCAGCAGTGAGGTGGTGTCGTACCCGGCGAACAGCTTGGAGACCAAGGCGATGACCTCCGACCGGTTGGCCACCCGCTGCGGATTGGTGGCCATGCCCTCGGTGTCGGGGTCCACGCCGAACCCCGCGCAGAACCGGTGCCACAGACCTTCGCTGCCGACCGAGATCTGCACCGCACCGTCGGCCGTCGGGAACAGGCCGTACGGGCAGATCGACGGGTGGTGGTTGCCCTGGGCCTCGCCGATCTCGCCGGCGACCGTCCACTTGGTGCCCTGGAACGCGTGCACACCGACGACGCTGGCCAGCAGCGAGGTGCGCACCACCGTGCCCGTCCCGGTGCGGTCGCGCTGCCGGAGCGCGGCCAGCACCCCGAACGCGCCGTACATGCCGGCCAGCAGATCCGCGATCGGGACACCCACTCGCTGCACGTCGTCGGGACCCGAACCGGTGAACGACATCAGGCCGGCCTCGCCCTGGGCGATCTGGTCGTAGCCGGCTCGGCCGCCTTCCGGGCCGTCGTGACCGAACCCGCTGATCGACAGGATCACCAGGCGCGGGTTGAGCTCGGCCAGGCGCTCGGGTGAGAAGCCCAGCCGGTCCAGGACGCCGGTGCGGAAGTTCTCCATCAGCACGTCGGCCTTGGCGACCATCTCCGCCAGCGCGTGGCGGCCGTCATCGGTCTTCAGGTCCAGGGTGATGGAGCGCTTGTTGCGGTTGGCGCACAGGAAGTAGGTCGACTCGCGCTCGGCGCCGGCGGGTTCGACGAACGGCGGGCCCCAGCCGCGCGTGTCGTCGCCGCCTTTGGGGCTCTCGACCTTGATGACGTCGGCACCGAGATCGCCGAGCATCATCGCGGCGTGCGGACCCGCCAGCGCCCTGGTGAGGTCGACCACCACGGTCCCGTTCAGCGGACCGGTGCGACCCGTCGTATTCAGTGTGCTTGCCATCAGCGCGACTCCTATGGATTGGTGACCTAGTGGCCTAGCCAATTCATTTCAGCATCGCGTCCGCACCGCTGTCAAGAGTCATCCGTGCAGCTCAGCGCCATTTTCCGGGCAGCAGGAAGCGGCGACCCCACGCTGGTGTGGTCGCCGCCGCCGGCCGGTGTCATGCGGTCATAACCACCCGGGGAGGACGAGCACCGCCCAGGCGATGAACGGCCCGACCGCCACGACGAGCCCGCTGTACTTGAGGATCTGCTTGTAGAACGCGTCCCGGTCGATGCCCTGCGCGTTCGCCAGCACCAGTGCGCCGTTCGTCGAGAACGGGCTGACGTCGACGATGGTCGACGCGATGGACAGGGCGACGATCACGCCCACCGCCCCGACCTCGCCGGCCATCAGGAACGGCACCGCCAGCGGGATCGTGGCGCCGAGGATCGCCGTCGAGGATGCGAAGGCCGAGACGATGGCGCCGATGTAGCAGAGCAGCAGGGCCACCAGCAACGGCGCGCCGAGCGCCGCGACGCCGTTGCCCACCCATTCGACCGTGCCGGCCTCCTGCAGCACGCCGACGAAGGTCAGCACACCACCGATCAGCAGCACCGTCGACCAGCTGATCTGGTTGATGGCGCCCTTCTGCGCCTTGGGTGAGGCCAGCGCGAGGACGACGGCGACGGTCATGGACACGAAACCGACGTCCAGGTCGAGGATCAGCGCGAACACCGCCAGCGAGGCCAGGCCGACCAGGGTGAGGATCTGGTCGAAGGTGATCGCCTTGACCGCCGTCGCCAGCGGCGGGGCGTTCTCCGCGGTGACGGCCTGGGACCGGGCCTTGGTGGTCGTGGTGCCGAAGCCGCGCATCACGGTGGCCGGGGTCCGGCCGCCGCCGACCGCACCGGTATCCCCCTCGGGCCGCGTCTCGTCGTCGTCGTGCACGCTGCGGCCGATCAGCTCGCGCCCGCCCAGGAAGACGAACAGCAGCACGCCGATGGCGGCGTTGAAGAACAAGCTGCCCAGGAACAGGGTCAGCGGGCTGTTGTGCAGCCCCGCGTTGGCGGCGATGTTGTTGACGGTGACGCCGTAGATGCTGATCGGCGAGAAGCCGCCGGCCTGCGCGCCGTGCACCACCATCATCCCCATCAACAGCGGCCGGATCCGATAGCGCGCGGCGAAGCCCAGCGCGATCGGGGCCACGATGGCCACCGCCGCGGGACCGAGCGCCCCGATCGCCGTCAGCAGGCCGGTGACGCCGAACATCACCCACGGGATCAACGCGACCCGGCCGCGGACGAGTCGTACCGCCGCCCGCACCAGGAGGTCGACCGTCCCGTTGTTCTGCGCTATCGCGAACAGGTAGGTGATGCCCACCAAGGTGAGGAACAGGCTGCTCGGAAAACCGCCGATGATCTTGTCGGCGTCCATACCCACGGCCATCGTCCCCACGAAGAACGCCGCCACGAAGCCCAGCGCACCCATGTTGACCGGCAGGACCGTGGCGGCGACGAACATGACGACCAACGCCAGGATCGGAATCACTTCTACAGGCATCGGAACTCCACTCTCCCTGTGGCTAATTGGCCTAGCCACTAAGTCACTAGGCAGTGAAACAGTGAAACAGGTCACTGTCAACCCCAGATGTGCCCGAGATCATGCTGCCACGGCAGTTATCCTTGGCTCGAAGGAACGGAGTGTGAGTGACCCAGTGGCTGAGCAAATTCGCCCGGTAGCCCGACCGAGGCTCTACGAGGTCATCGTGGAACAGCTGTGCAAGCACATGGCGGACCGCGATATGCAGCCTGGCGAGCGGTTGCCACCGGAACGGGAACTGGCCGCTCAGCTCGGCGTGAGCCGGGCCTCGCTGAGCCAGGCCCTGGTCGCCCTGGAGGTGCAGGGCATCCTGTCGGTGCGGCACGGCGACGGCGCCGTCCTGGTCCGTCGCCCGGTCGAGGATGCGGCCGTCCGCGCCCTGCGTGAGCACGCCGACCGGCTCCCCGAGGTCATCGAGGCGCGCGAGGCGCTGGAGGTCAAACTCGCCGAGCTGGCCGCGGCGCGCCGCAGCGAGGCAGAGATGGCCGCCATCGACGACGCGCTCGCGATCATGGAGTCCGAGATCACCGACGGTGAGCGCGGGGTGTCCGGTGACGAACATTTCCACGCCGCGATCACCGCCGCCGCCCACTCCCCGCTGCTGGCCCGGCTGATGGGTGAGATCGCCGAACTGGTCCGCGAGACACGCATCGAGTCGCTGTCGCAGTCCGAGCGCCCGCGCGCATCGCTGGAAGGGCATCGCAAGATCGCCGATGCCGTGCGCCGGCAGGATCCCGTCGGTGCCGGCCGGGCGATGGCCGAACACATCCGGATGGTGTCCGACGTCGCGCTGCTCCGCACCTCGTGACGGCGACGATCGGCTACGACGCGGAGCTGCGGGAGCGGATCAGGGCCAACCTGGCCGGGCATGACCGGCGGGATATCACCGACCCGACCAAGCGGCACGCCGCGGTCGCGATCGTGCTGGTGGATTCCGAACTCGGCGAGGACCGGGTGGATCCGGCCCCCGTCGACGAGTGGATCGCGGGCCGGCCGATGCCCGACGCCGGTCTGGACGGGCGCATGGTCGACGTGTCCGGCGGCGCGGCCTTCCTGCTGTGCCGGCGCGCGGCACGGCTCAATTCCCATGCGGCGCAATGGGCCCTGCCCGGCGGGCGCCTGGACCCCGGCGAGACAGCGGTCGACGCGGCGCTGCGCGAGACCCATGAGGAAGTCGGCGTCGAGCTGCCCGGCTCGTCGGTGCTCGGGCTGCTCGACGACTATCCGACCCGCTCCGGGTACGTCATCACCCCCGTGGTGATGTGGGGCGGCGGGCGGCTGGAACTGCGGCCACAACCCGCCGAGGTGGTCGCCGCCTACCGGGTGGGCCTGCACCAGCTGCTGCGCGACGATTCACCGCGCTACATCAGCATCCCGGAAAGCCCGCGACCGGTGGTGCAGATCCCGCTGGGCAACGACCTGATCCACGCGCCGACCGGTGCCGTCCTGTTACAGCTGCGCTGGCTGGGCCTGGAGGGCAGACCCGACCGCGTCGACGATCTCGAACAACCGGTGTTCGCCTGGAAGTGATCATCTCGGTGAACGAAAGGGTTGCCGAACCGCGGTTCACGATGTTGCCTGTACCTCCGATGAAGGACTTCCTGTGACCGGCCCCCGCGCCAACGTGTTGTTCGTGCACTGGCACGACCTGGGCCGCTACCTCGGCGCCTACCAGCACACCGACGTCGACAGCCCGCGGCTGGACCGATTGGCCGCCGAAGGCATCCTGTTCACCAGGGCGCATGCCACCGCCCCGCTGTGCTCGCCGTCGCGCGGGTCGCTGTTCACCGGCCGGTATCCGCAGAGCAACGGACTGCTCGGCCTGGCCCACCACGGCTGGGAGTACCGCGCGGACGTGCAGACCCTGCCTGCCCTGCTGTCCGAATCCGGTTGGCACACCGCCCTGTTCGGGATGCAGCACGAGACGTCGTATCCCGCGCGGCTGGGTTTCGACGAGTTCGACGTGTCCAACTCGTACTGCGAATACGTCGTCGAGCGGGCGGTGGACTGGCTGCGCCGGCGGACCGCCGACCCGACCGGCACGCCGTTCCTGCTCACCACCGGCTTCTTCGAGACGCACCGGCCCTACCCGCCGGAACGCTACGACCCGGCCGATCCCGACGCGGTGGCCGTGCCGGGCTATCTGCCGGACACGCCCGACATCCGTCAGGACCTCGCCGATTTCTACGGGTCCATCACGGTGGCCGACGCCGCGGTGGGCGAACTGCTGGACACGCTCGCCGAGACCGGTCTGGACCGCACCACCTGGGTGGTGTTCCTCACCGACCACGGGCCCGCGCTGCCGCGCGCCAAGTCCACGCTGTACGACGCGGGCACCGGCATCGCGCTGATCGTGCGCCCGCCACGGGACGCGAACATCGCCCCCCGGATCTATGACGACCTGTTCAGCGGGGTCGACCTCACCCCCACCCTGCTCGACCTACTCGGGGTGCCGATCCCCGAAGCGGTGCAAGGCCTTTCGCATGCCGCCAATCTGCGCGGGGCGGCGCAGGACGAGGTCCGCACCGAGGTCTACACCACCAAGACCTTCCACGACTCCTTCGATCCGATCCGCGCGATCCGGACGAAGGAGTACAGCTATATCGAGAACTACGCGCCGCGACCGCTGCTGGATCTGCCGTGGGACATCGCCGACAGCCCACCCGGGCAGGCCGTCGGGCCTCGGGTCACCACACCGCGGCCGGCGCGCGAACTCTACGACCTCACCGCCGATCCCGCCGAGAGCCGAAATCTGCTCACCGAGAACACTTCCGGTGACGATGTGCTCGCCGCCGAGGCGCTCGCCGGGGAGCTCGCCCTGAAACTCGACGACTGGCGACATAAGACCAATGACGTCATCCCGTCGGACTTCGCCGGTACCCGCATCTCAGAGCGCTACACCCAGACGTATCTGAGCATCCACGGCCGCCCCGCCACCAGCCGCTCGGGCATCGCGGCCGACCGCGGCGTCGACCGCGAACGCAGCGGGCAAGACTAATGCTCACCATGAGTAAAAAATGCCTCTGAGCAGCAGATAACCGCACCCGTTAGGCTCTCGCGCATGGCTTCACCGACGGCACCCACGGCGTATCTGGTCCTCGCCTCGCAGCGCAGCGGCAGCACGCTGCTGGTGGAATCGCTGCGCGCGACGGGCGTGGCCGGCGAGCCGCAGGAGTTCTTCCAGTACCTGCCCACCACCAGCATGTCGCCGCAGCCGCGGGAGTGGTTCGCCGATGTCACCGACGAGTCGATCCTGCGACTGCTCGACCCGCTGGTCGAGGGCAAACCCGACCTGGCGCCCGCCGAGATCTGGCGCGACTACATCCAGACCGTCGGGCGCACCCCGAACGGGGTGTGGGGCGGCAAGCTGATGTGGAACCAGACGCCGCTGCTGCTGGACCGGGCCAAGGATCTACCGAACCGCTCCGGCGACGGGCTGCTGGCCGCCATCCGCGATGTGGTGGGCAGCGACCCGGTACTGATCCACGTCTACCGGCCCGACGTGGTGTCCCAGGCGGTGTCGTTCTGGCGGGCGGTGCAGACCCGGGTGTGGCGCGGGCGGCCCGACCCGGTGCGCGATGCCCGCGCCGAATACCACGCCGGTGGCATCGCGCATGTCGTGAAACTGCTGCGCGCCCAGGAAGAGGGCTGGCGCAACTGGTTCGCCGAGGAAGGCGTGGAACCGATCGACGTCTCCTACCCGTATCTGTGGCGCAACCTCACCACCGTGGTGGCCACCGTGCTGGAGCAACTGGGCCTGGACCCGCGGTTGGCGCCGCAGCCGGTACTGGAACGCCAGGCCGATCAGCGATCCGACGAATGGGTCGACCGTTACCGCGCGGATGCGCACCGGGAAGGACTGCCGACATGACCACCGACACCGTCCACGTCGACGAGCTACGGCTGCTGGAGGCCGAAGCGGTGCACATCATCCGCGAGGTGGTGGCCGAACTGCAGCGCCCGGTGCTGCTGTTCTCCGCAGGCAAGGATTCCATCGTGCTGCTCCGGTTGGCGGAGAAGGCCTTCCGGCCTCTCCCGCTGCCCTTTCCGGTGCTGCACGTCGACACCGGGCACAACTTCGCCGAGGTCATCGAGTTCCGGGACCGGCGCACCACCGGCCAGGGTCACAAGCTGCTCGTCGGCTCGGTGCAGGAGACCATCGACAGCGGCCGGGTGGCCGATCCCGGCCCCGGCGCCTCCCGCAACCGGCAACAGACCCGCACCCTGCTCGACGCGCTGGAGGCCGGCGGTTTCGACGCCGCGTTCGGCGGAGCCCGGCGCGACGAGGAACGCGCCCGTGCCAAGGAACGCATCCTGAGCTTCCGTGACGAGTTCGGCCAGTGGGACCCGCGGGCCCAACGGCCCGAGCCGTGGTCGCTGTACAACGGCCGCATCCGCAAGGGTGAGCAGGTCCGCGTGTTCCCCCTCTCGAACTGGACCGAGATCGACATCTGGCGCTACATCGAACTGGAAAACCTTGAGCTGCCGTCGATCTACTTCGCCCACGAACGCGAGGTGTTCGAGCGGGACGGCATCCTGCTCGCGGTGTCGGAGTACACGCAGCCGACCGGTGACGAGAAGGCCGCCGTCGAGTGGGTGCGCTACCGCACCGTCGGCGACCTCACCATCACCGGCGCGGTGCGGTCCACCGCCACCACCATCGACGGGGTGATCGCCGAGATCTCGGCGGCCACCGTCTCCGAACGGGGCGAGACCCGGGCCGATGACCGTACATCCGTGGCGGCCATGGAAGACCGCAAGCGAGAGGGTTACTTCTGATGGGTTCTCAGACGGGCTCGACGACCCGGCAGTTGCTCCGCATCACCACCGCCGGCTCGGTCGACGACGGTAAGAGCACCCTGATCGGCCGGCTGCTGCACGACACCGACAGCCTGCCGCTGGATCATCTGGAGGCGGTCACCGACGAGGAGGGCGTGGCCGACCTGGCCGCCCTGTCCGACGGCCTGCGCGCCGAGCGCGAGCAGGGCATCACCATCGACGTGGCCTACCGGTTCTTCTCCACCGAGACCCGCAGCTACATCCTGGCCGACACCCCGGGGCACGAGCGCTACACCCGCAACATGTTCACCGGCGCCTCCAACGCGCACGTGGCCATCCTGCTGGTGGACGCCCGCGCGGGCGTGCTGCGCCAAACCCGCCGGCACGCCAGGATCGCTAAGTTGTTGGGAATCAAGCACTTTGTGGCCACCGTCAACAAGATCGACCTGGTCGACTTCGACGAGGGCCGGTTCACCGAGGTGCAGCGCGAACTGCAGTTGGTCGCCGACCGGCTCGGCGGTGCCGAGCTGACCGTGATCCCCATCGCGGCCAAGCTGGGCGACAACGTCGTGCACCGTTCCACCAACACGCCGTGGTACGCCGGCCCGACGCTACTGGAATACCTTGAGGCCATCGAACTCTCGGCACCGCACCCGGAGCCCGCCAATCTGCGGCTCCCGGTGCAGTGGGTGTCGCGCCCCACCTCAGAACAGCGTCGCCGCTACACCGGCCGGCTGTCGGCCGGCACGCTGAGCGTCGGCGACGAGGTGGTGAGCCTGCCCGCGGGCACCCGGTCCACCGTCACCGTGCTCGACACCCTCGACGACGACCGGACCACCGCCGTGGCGCCGCTGTCGGTGTCGATCGAACTGGCCGACGATATCGACGTCGGGCGCGGCGACGTGTTCGTCAGCGCGGCCGACCATGCCGCGCTGCCGGTGCTGGCCCGCGAGATCGACGCCACGGTGTGCTGGTTCCAGGACAGCCCGTTACGCGCCGGTGATCGGCTGGCGCTCAAGCAGGGCACCCGCACCGTGCGGGCCACCGTGCAGGATCTGCACACCAAGCTGGACCCCGAGACGCTCGACGAGCTCGACGGCCCGGTCGAACTGGCGCTCAACGATATCGGTTCGGTGACACTGCGCACCAGCTCGGTGGTGGTGGCCGACCCGTACGCCGAGAACCGGGACAGCGGCGCCTTCATCCTGATCGACGAGGTGTCCAACGACACCGTGGGCGCCGGCATCATCGTCGAGGCCCGCGAGCTCAAGCCCAGCGGTCACAACCGCTCCGACATCAAGTGGCATCCGTCGTCCCTGGACCGCGAGTACCGCTGGAGCAAGACCGGGCAGCGCGGCGCCACCATCTGGTTCACCGGGTTGCCCGCCTCGGGCAAGTCCACGCTGGCCGTGGCCGTGGAGCGGGCACTGGTCGAGTCCGGCCAGGTGGCCTATCTGCTGGACGGGGACAATCTGCGGCACGGCTTGTCCGACGATCTCGGCTTCTCGGCGGGCGACCGCACCGAGAACATCAGGCGGGTGGGCCATCTCACCCGGCTGCTGGCCGACGCCGGCGTCGTCGCGCTGGCCGCGCTGGTGTCGCCGCTGCGCTCGGATCGCGAGATCGCCCGATCCCTGAACGACGCCGCCAAGCTGCCGTTCATCGAAATCCACGTCGCCACCCCGGTCCAGGAGTGCGCGCGCCGCGACCCGAAGGGCCTGTACGCACGCGCCAAGTCCGGGGAACTCAAGGGCCTCACCGGGATCGATGCGCCCTATGAGGCACCCGACGCCCCCGACCTGGTGGTCGACACCACCGGCGCCGATATCGAACATTTGGTCCGACAGGTCATCGAACTGCTCGACAAGAAGCGATTTGTGGAGCCGCACCCGTAACCATTCCGGGTGCGGCTCCACGAATCACCGCGTTTGGGCGACGACGAACACCCGCCGGAACGGGAAGAACGTGATGCCGTCGGCACGCACCGGGTAGGCCTGCGCGAGCACCGGGATGATCGCCCGCCGGTACTGCTGCCACAGCTCCTCGGACAGCCTGGCCTTCACCTGGGTCAGCGCGGTCCCGGTGATCCAGTCCAACACCGGTGTCTCGCCGCGGAGTTCGTGGATATAGGTGGTCTCCCAGGCGTCCACCGTGCAACCGGCGTCGGTGAGCAGCCCGGCGTAATCCTCCGGGTCACCGACGACATCAGCCTCCCGCCAGGGCATCTCGCGCAGCGGCTCGGCGAACGGTTCGCGCCGCGCCACCTCCCGGATCGCCCGGTGCGAAGGCGCGTCGAAGTTGCCGGGCACCTGGAAGGCGATCCACGAACCGGGTGCCAGCTGCCGGGTCCACCGCAGCACGATGTCCCGATGCCCCGGCACCCACTGCAGCGCGGCGTTGGACAGCACCACGTCGGTATCGGGGCGCGGGGTCCAGCCCTCGATGTCGCCGACCGCGGCGTCCAGGCCACGCTCGCGCGCCTTCGCCACCATCTCCGGCGACGAGTCCCACGCCTCGATCTGCGCACCCGGCCAGCGCCGGCCGAGCGTCTCGGTCAGGTTGCCGGGACCACAGCCCAGGTCGGCCACCCGGCGTGGCGCGTCGGCGGCCACCCGCGACAGCAGGTCGAAGAACGGGCGTCCGCGGTGATCGGCGAACGCGAGGTACACATCGGGATTCCACACGCCTGCGATTGTCCTCCCCGGGCTGTGAGTATGTTCGGTGACGATGGACGAACCGACTTCGGTGCGTCGGATCTGGGAATCCCTCGGGTTGCCCGGCATCGTCGACGTGCACACCCACTTCATGCCCAAGAACGTCATGGACAAGGTCTGGCAGTACTTCGACGCGGCGGGCCCGCTGGTGGGCCGGCCCTGGCCCATCACCTACCGCAGCGACGAGCAGGCCCGGCTGGACACGCTGCGAGCGTTCGGGGTCCGCGCCTTCACCTCCCTGCTCTACCCGCACAAGCCCGACATGGCGGCGTGGCTGAACCAGTGGGCCGCGCGGTTCGCGGCCGACACCCCGGACTGCCTGTCGACGGCCACCTTCTATCCCGAACCGGGCGCCGCCGAGTACGTGAAAGCGGCCATCGCCGGGGGCACCCGGGTGTTCAAGGTGCACGTGCAGGTCGGCGGGTTCGACCCCACCGACGCGTTGCTCGACGACGTCTGGGGCATGCTGGCCGACGCCGGTATCCCGATCGTCATCCACTGTGGGTCGGGGCCGCAGCCGGGCAACCACACCGGACCCGATCCGGTGCGCGCCGTCCTGCGGTGCCACCCACGGTTGCGGTTGATCGTGGCGCACATGGGCATGCCGGAGTACACCGAATTCCTGGACCTGGCCGAAGATTACGACGTGGCCCTGGACACCACCATGGCCTTCACCGGGTTCGCCGAGGAGACCATGCCGTTTCCCGCCGCCGAATACCCGCGGCTACGCGCACTCGGTGACCGCATCCTGTGGGGCAGCGACTTCCCCAACATTCCGTACGGCTACCTGGATGCGATGACGGCGCTGACCCGGTTGCCCGGCGTCGACGACGCCTGGCTGCGTGCGGTGTTCCACCACAACGGTGCGGCGTTGTTCGGGCTGAACTGACCCGTGTGCGTGCTACGTCCTGACCGGTACACCGGCGGCATCCACCGGCCAGGACAACCACGTCGGCAGGTCCGGGGTGGCCGGTCCGTGACCGTCCAGCCGTTGCGCGGCGGACAGTTCGAGCGCGTCGAGCACGGGCCGTTGCCGCCCGCCCAGCCGGGCCAGCCCCGGTACCGGTACCGCGGCGCCGGGGGCCTCGGCGGTACGGAAGGCGACGACAGCCGCGACACTGTGCACGCCGAACTCGACGGCGGTCCAGGTCTCCTGCGCCGGGCTCGCCCATACGGCGTCCAGCAGCTCCGGCAGCGCCTGCACCGGAATGCGGTAGGCCGCAACGAATCCGGCGTCATCGGCCAGCGCACGCCACGATTCACGCGCGTCACCGCGAACCGGTGCCGGCTGACCACCCTCGACCGCGGTGACCGTCCAACCATGTTCCCTGAGGTGGCCGGCCAACCGGCGGCCGATCACGTCGACGGTGTCGTGCAGCGGAAGGTGCGCCGAACGTGCCTGCAGTGCAGGCAGATTGTCCTCGGCGGCCAGGGTCAGTCCCACCCAGGTCTGCCGCTGCCCGCCCTGGTCCCGACTGGTGATCCGGACCTTGTCGCAGCGCAGTCCGTACCGGTCGACGTACCCGGCGATCAGCGGCACCGGTAGGTCACCGGTGCCGTCGATCCGCAGCAGCACCGAGCCACGATCGGCCGGTTGCCCACCGGTCGGGGACTTGCGGGCATTGCGCACGACGATCGCCAGCCGGCGGCCCAGCAGCGTCGTGACGAATTCGCCTCGCCACCAGGCAAACACAAGGATCACCACGGTGATCGCCACTCCGAGCACCCATCGCGAGGTGACCGTCGGCCAGGGATAGGCCAGCGCGGCCGGGATGATGAACAGCAACGCCAGGGCGAGTCGGGCCGTCATGCGGCTGAGTCCTTCCGTCGAAGAGCGGCGACCACCAGGACCACCAACGCGAGTACCCCGGTGCCGATGAATGCGACGGTCCGTGGGGTGGAGTCTTCGGGCGCCGGGACCGGCGGTGCGGCAACCGCTTTCGCCGTATCGGCGGGACCGCCCGGTCCGGGAACATCCCAGGTCAGGGCGGCTACGGGGTCGATACTGCCCGCGCCCACCACATTCGACGGTGAGCGGTCGGCACCGTGCGCGGTCACCGTCAGCCTCCGCACCACCTGCTCCGCGGTCAGTTCGGGGAAACGGGCCCGCACCAGCGCAGCCACCCCTGACACGTACGCCGCGGCGTAACTGGTGCCGCTGGCGGGCGCCAGTTCGCCTCTGGCATCGGGCAACCCGTTGGCCAGTCCACCGTCGGTGCTGTTGCTCAGCGACGTGATGTCCTGCCCCGGCGCGGCGATGCCGACCCACGGTCCGGCCATGGTGAACGGTGCGGGCTCACCCTGGCGGGTCAGCGCACCGACGGACAGCACATAGGGCTGCCACCAGGACGGGATGGACACCGATGTGACGCCACCCCAGTTGCGCGGATCGCCTGCCCGGGCCGGATCGGCGAGTGGGTTTGCCGCACATGATGTTCCGGCTGCGGTGGTGGAACTGCTGTTACCGGCCGCCGCGATGATCACGGCGTCCTTGTCGACCGCGGCGTACCGCAGCGCCGCGCCGAGCGCGGACTGGTCGACGGTGTTGTCGGCGGGCAGGCAGGTCACCGCGGAGATGTTGATCACCCGCGCACCCAGGTCGGCCGCCCGCACCACCGCGCGGGCCAGCGTCGCGATATCGATCCCGGCCCGGGTGAGCACCGGGTCTGCACCCTGCTGCGCGGGCGAGTAGTGCGCGGAGGTCTGGCGGATCGACACCAGCCGGGCACCAGGGGCCACCCCGGAGAACCCGTCCGCGCCGGGCTGCCCGGCGATCAGCCCGGCGATCAGCGTGCCATGCCCGTCACAGTCGGACAACCCGTCCCCCGCTTCGACGAAGTCACCGCCGGGCTCGACATTCGGCAGCCGCGGGCCAGGGCGGACGCCGGTGTCGATGACGGCGACGGTCTGCCCGTCACCGCGGCTGTACCGCCAGGCACCGGGCAGGTCGAGCGCCACCTGGTTCGGGTTCACCGCCGCCGAGTCGGTGCCGGGCAGCACGCCGGTGGTCACGCACGGGGTGCGCAGCGCCATGGCCTGCACCGGACCCGCGGCACCGGTGGGTGGAGCCACCTGATCGTCGACCGCCGGCGGGGTGACGGCGCCCGCGGCGGGACAGCTCAGCAGCACCACGGCACCGACGGCACCGAGGAGTGCTGAGCCACAACGGGATCCGGTCACCTATTCAGAACCCATTCGAACAGGCCGAGCAGGTAGGCGGCCAGCGGGATCACCGAGGCGTCCACCGCGGCCGCGACGAAGCCCAGCAGGCGCCGCGCCGGCAGCGAGTAGGTGTCCGGCGCGGCGATCCGTGGATTCGACGCGACCAGCACCCAGCCGGCGACCAGCACGGTCAGCACACCCAAGGCCCACCAGGCCGCGGTGTAGCGATCGGTGACCAGCAGGACGATCAGCAGCGCGGACGTCACCAGGAACGAATGACTCAGCAGCCACGCCTTGCAGGCGGCCGAATCCCACACCCGGGCGCGCAAGGCCGTGCCCAGCGCCGCGACGACCACCAGAACCCACGCCCACGGCGACACCACGGGTCCGGCGACCAGGATCACCGAACCAGTGGCCGACAGCAGAACGCCGGCGGCCAGGAAACCGGTTTGGTGCGCGTTGGTGACGCGCACCCGGCGGGGCAGATCCTCCAGCACCCGCAGCGGTTGCGCCGACGGGGTCGGGTCGCCCGGTGCGGGGATGACGGGGACGGGCAGCCGCGCGCACAGCGCCGACAGTTGGGCGGCCTGCACCGTGACCACGAGCGCGAAAACGAGCAAGCCGCAACCGATCCGGGTGTCGTTCAGCTCCCACACCGAAGCCAGGGCGGCAAACAGCAACACACCGAATCCGGTGACCGCGGTCGTGGTGAAGGTCGCGATGGCGCGCTCGAACACGACGATGCCGATGATCGACCAGGCGGTCACGCCGGCCGCGGCGAGCAGCAGTTGTGCGGCACCGAAGTCACCGGGGACGGCCAGCGCGAATGCCGCGGCCACCGGAACCAGTGCGGTCACCGCCAGCGCCGTACCCAGCGACACCGACCGCGGTCGGGCGACCAGCGACGCCACCACCGCCACGACGGCGACTCCGGCCAGGGTGAACAACCCGCCCGCATGGCCGGTGCCGACCCGGAAGGTGGCCGCCAAAGCGGTGGCCAGCAGCAGGAAGGCGATCACCGCCGCGACGGCGCCGCGTTGGATCTGGCCGGCCCCCCAGGCGCGTTCCCGGGCGGTGGAGAAGATGGCCGCGGCATCGGCGATGTCCTCGATGATGCGTGGTGCGGCCGGGCCGGCCGGAATTTCCTGCAATGCCAGCAGATCGCCGTCGACCACCCCGACGGTGTCCAGCGTGGCGTCCAGACTGAACGGTGCGCCGCCGATCGGGGCCAGGCTCAACCTCGCCGGCGTGCCGTCGAGATCGGCACCGTCGTCGGCGGGCAGCACGGTGCGCTGCACGGCCGGGATGATCTCGCGTAGCGGCAGTTCGGCCGGCAGCGCCAGCTCGGTGAGCCGCCCGGCGGCACGACCGGACTCCTCGTCGGCGCCGGCGGCCAGCACGGCCACCCGCACGATCGGCATCACAGTGTTGTCGGGCATCGGTTTTCCGTTCTCTGTTCGAAATCTCGGTTGGGCGGTGCGGCTGAAGGTCGATCGTTCCTCGCGTCGGCGAACCACGAGCCGTCCGGCAGGCTTGCGGTCAAGCGGTCCACCGCGGCGGCGATCGCCGGCAGGTCACCCGGGGTGAAGGTCGACACCCATTCCCCGTCGAACGCCCGGTGCGGGTGCACCAGGATGCGTCCCGCGGCGCAGTCGATGACGCTGACCCCGACCTCGGTGCTCACCCGGTAGCCGTCCCGGTGCTCACCGGCCACGATCTCGACGTAGCTGCGCGGTCCGGTGAACACCGCCTCCACCACCGGCCGCGCCGACGCCGGGATACCCAGGTGGGCCACGACTTCGGTGAGATCGGCTCCGCCGCGCAGCTTTTCGTCCGCGCGCGCGCCGGCCCGCATGGGTATGGTGAACTCGTCGAAGTCGGCCGGCCGCCGGCGTTGCAGGCCGGCCGTGACCACCGGCACCATATCGCCCGGGTCGGCGAGGTCCACCTCGGTGAACGTCACCAGTCCGCCGCTGCGCAGCGCGACGACGGTGTGCCCCTCCTGCCTGCCGACCACACCCCGCAGCATCCCGCCGCCGGGGCTCACCACCCGCAGCTCCAGCCACTGCCGGGCCCGGCAGGTCATCCGGATCCACCGGGCGACAGCGGGATTGACGCTCCCACTGCCGGACAACACGCCCAGGTCGACCAGTTCGGCGGTGCGGTCGGCCGCGAAGCCGGCACCGGCGGACGGCTCGCTGTAGGGCGGCGTGATCGCCAGCACCCACGGGAACGAGCCGGAGCCGGTCAACTCGGCGAGGTACCAGGCCTGCTCGACGGTCAGCTCGACCGCGTTAGCAGCCATCTAGCCCCATTTGGCGCCCTCGGCCTGGTCGCGGGCGTTCATCGCGACGGTGTTGGTCTCATGCGTGCTGGCCATCGCCTGGTACGCCCGGACCAGCTCGCTCATGCTGGTGTTCCACTGGGCCTGCCAGGCCTGGTAGGTCATCCCGGTGTCACCTTGCCAGGCGCTGCCCAGCGCGGCCTGCTCCGCGGCGATATCCGCGCCCACCGCGTTGAGAGCGCCCGCGTACCCGGCCATCTCACCGGCGAGCCCCAGCATGGCCGGGTAGTTGTACATGATCTGCGACATGGTGTTCTCCTGGTGGAAGGTCAGATGGAGGTGTAGCTGCTGGCGGCGGCGGCGTCCTGCGCCACGTAGGTGCCCGCCGCGTCGCCGAGATTGGCCTGGGCGATGTCCAGCAGGGCGTTGACCCGGGCGGCCACCTCGATGAAACGGGCGTGCGCGGCCTGGAACGCGGCCGAGGCCTCGCCCATGTGGAAGGCCTGTGAGGCCGTCGCGGCCTGCTCGGCCTGGGCGATGGTGCTGCGCATCAGCGCGGCCTTGGCTCCGAAGGCGCTCTCCGAGGCGACGATCTGCGGGATGTGGGCGTCGAGCATGCTCATGGGATTTCCTTCTCGATGTGTCGATCAGTGCTGGTCACGTTGGGTGCTGCGTTCAGTTGCGTTGTCCCCCTTGTCCATCGGATGGCCAGTTACCCGGCAACATCGGATTGACCGGTCCACCACCGAATTGGTCACCGGTCAGTTCGGTCAGGCCGGCGGCGGTGGTGTCCTCGGCGTCACCGCTCACCGCGCCGGTGAAGCCCATCGTTCCCGCCCCGCGGGTGGACGCGGTGACCGCGGGCTCCTGCTCGTGCGGCACCGGTGGGCGGTCGTCGTTCTCGTCGTAGTCCATGTACTCGTCGGCATACGCGAAATCCTGGATCTCGGCGGCCTTCTTGCGGCGCCGTTTCCGGCGTTCGGCGGCGCTCAGCGCCGCTGCCGACCCCACCGCGGCTGCCGATCCGGAGGCCGGCGCCTTGGCCGCGGTGCGATCCCGGATCACCGGGGTGAAGCCCTCGCCGGGGTCGCCACCGCGCACCGCGTAGGCGACGGTGGTGGCCGCGGCCGGGGTGGCGGCGGGCGCGCCGGCGGGAGCCGTACCTGCCGGCGCCCCGGCCGGAGCGCCTGCCGGGGTGCCGATGGTCGGGGCGACGCTGGCGACCGGCCACACGTTGGGCTGGTCGGCCCGCTGCGGCGCCGGCGCCTCGGGCGCCGCCTCGGCGGGTACCTCCGGTTCCGGCAGCAGCGCCAGCAGCCCCAGCATGCCGAGGCCGACCCCGGCCAGCACAGGGAGCAGGAACGGGGCGACGAGCAGCGCGCCCCACGTGCCCCAGCCGACCGGCTGGAAGATGGCCTGGTACAACAGCGCTGCCAGCAGCGGTCCCCACTGCACCAGCGCCGCGGACGGGTTGGTGAGGAAGTCGATGATGATCTGCCGCGTCGTCCCGATCGGGTTCTGCAGGAAGTCCCAGATGAGGTCGCCGCCCGGCAGCGACTTGATGTAGGACTCCAGGTAGCTCAGGATCGAGTTCGAACTGTCCAGCGCGGTACCGGAATCCAGTGCCTGTGCCTGCGCGACCGATTGGGTGGCCGTCGCGGTGGCGTTGCCCGCCTCGCCGACCCCGGGCTTCACCAGCATCGGCGCGGGCGGCAGTGCGGGTGTGGCCGCGACGGTCGCCGCCGACACCGCTTGGTAGGTGCTCATCACGGTGGCCGCCTGGATCCACATCCGGACGTAGTCGGCCTCGTTCACCGCGATCGGGATCGTGTTGATACCGAAGAAGTTGGTGGCCAACAGCACTCCGTGGATGACGTGATTGGCGGCCAGTTCCGCGAGCGTCGGCATGGTGGCCAGCGCGGTGCTGTACGCGGCCGCCGCGGTCTCGTGCTGGGCGGCCGCGATCGCGCTGTTGGCGCCCGCTTGGGCCAGCCAGGCCAGGTACGGCTGGTGCGCGGCGATGTACTGTTCCGCGCTCGGGCCTTCCCACGAACCGGCGCCGACGGTACCCAGGGTGGCGGTCAGTTCGGCGACAGCGGAGGCGTATTCGGCGCTGAGCGATTGCCAGGCCCCCGCGGCAGCCAGCAGCGGCCCGGGTCCCGGACCGCTGCTGAGCAGTGCCGAGTGCACTTCGGGCGGCAGCGCCATCCAGACGGGGGTGAACATGGGTCAGCCGCGGGCGATCAGGTACGACGAGGCGGCCAGCGCATCACCGGCGGCGTAACTGGCGCCGGATTGGGCCACCCCGGCGGCAGACCGGCCCAGCTCCTCCACGGCCAGCGCGGCGACCGCGTTGTGCTCGGTGCCCGCCGCGCTGAAACCGGCAGCGGTCTGCAGCGACACCGGGTCGGCGGCCGGCGGCAGTACGGCGTTCACCACCGGCGCGGCGGCGGCGTGCGCCGCGGCCAGCCGTGCGGTGAGCGCCTCCACCGCGGCGGCCGCCGCGGTCAGACCTTCGGGAACGACACGCAGCGTCATCAGCTGTATTCCTTTCCGTTTGTACTGGCCGAAACATGCTCTGCAGCGAAGGGATTCACCAACTGCACGTGGGTGGCGTCGGCACTGTCGCTCAGCAGCACGGCACGCCCGGGGGGCAGCCGGTGGAACCGGTGGCCACGCAATTTGCCGCCGTCGGCCGCGCTGCCCGAGAGCATGAGGATGTTCGCCTGCAGGTCGTTGAGCCTGCGCAGCAGCGGCGCGGTCATCACCGCGTGCGCCGACCCGCTGGCCCGCGCGGTGACGATGACCCGCAGCCCCAGGTCCCCGGCTTGCGACAGCAAGCCCAGCAACGGTGTCCACGGCCGCTGCCCGACGTACGGTCCGCTGACGGCGGGCCCGTCCGGGATCTGGTCGACGTCGTCGATGATCAGGTAGTGGGTGTGCCCCGTGTACGTCCAGTTGCGCAGTTCCTGCGGTGACAACCCGGCCGGTGGCCGGCGTTTGTCGATCAACGCGGACAGCCCGAGCATCGCGGGCGTGATGCGGTCGATGTTGGCGGTGTACTCGTTGTCGGGGAACAGCGGCTCGTCCACCAGTTGCAGGCGGCGGTCCACGACGGTGAACGCGGCCTGATCTTCGGTCGAGCCCTCCCGGATGGTGCGGATCAGGTGCCGCAGCAGGGTGGTCTTGCCCGAGCGGGTGTCCCCGAACACCATCATCAGCGGGTTGCGGGCGAAGTCGATCGCCACCGGGCGCAGATCCTGTTCGCGCTGGCCGATGACCACCTGCTCGGAACCGACGTACAACGGGCCCAACACCTCCGGGGACAGCTGCGTCGGCAGCAACCGCACCTCCGGGGCGCGCCGATCCGGGTACTTGGCGTTGATCGCGGGAATCAGGCGCAGATCCGGCTCGGCGAACAGGAAGTGCTCGGCTGCCATGGTCAGGCCACGGCCCGGCTGGTCGGCGGGCACGGCCTCGGCAGGCCTGCGCAGCGCGCCGACCACCCGGACATTGCTGTCGTGCGAATCATTCAGCTTGAGCTCCAGGCGCAGACCCAGCCCGTCACGCATGGCCAGCGGCACCTCGAGCCAGTTCGGCGTGGTGATCACCACGTGGATGCCGTACGCCAACCCGGTGTTGACCAGTTCGGTCACCTTGGCCAGCAAGGGGTTACGGGTGTTGAAGGTGTCGACGTTGTCGCGGCTGAAGGCGTACAGGTTGTCGATGAGCAGGAAGACCTCGCCGTGGCCGTCGGCGTACCCGCCGGCACCGGCCGCCGAGCCGCGTTCCTGCCGGGCCCGCAGCAACTGCTCCAGTTCGGCGAAGGTGCGGCGGATGCGCTCGGGCTCCAGCGGTGAGGCAACCGCACCCACGTGGGCCAGGTCGGCCATCGGCGCCAGCTGCCCGCCGCCGTAGTCCAGCACGTAGAAGCTGACCTCGCCCGGGGCGTGCAGGGCCGCCGCCGACAGCATGAACGTCTGCAACGCGCCCGACTTACCGGACTTCGGCCCACCGTGCACCACGACGTTGCCCGCCGCCGAGTCGGCCGCGAAGACCAGTGTGTCCCGGCGCATCTCGAACGGCTTGTCGATCTCGCCCAGCGGCCAGCGGAACTGATGCTCGGCGATCGGGTCGATTCCCGTCGCTGCGCGGCCCAGCAGCTCGGCCAGCGGGATGGATTCCTCCAGCGGGGGCAGCCACAGCTGCGGCGCCTTCGGACCGTAGGCCGCCAGTTGCTCGCCGATGGTGGTGATCAGCTTGCGCGGGATCGGTGCCTCGTCCGGCTCACTCGACAGGATCACGGTCTCCACCGCCGGCTCCACCCGGCCCGCGGTGAACAGCTGCGGTTCCGGAAGCGACTGCACCACCACGGAACGCGCGGTGCGCGGCGGGTCGTAGATGCCGTCGACATAGGTGCTGCGGAACTTGATGGGCGTCGCGCCGGGGGCGGGCACCAGGAAGCCCTCGCCCTTGTGCTCCCGCCCGGCCTCGATGTGGAAGGCGTCCTCCACGCCGATGATCTGCCGGCTGATCGACGGGCTGGCCACCTTCAGGCCGATCCGGTAGGAGGTGTTCTTGTCGATGTCCTTGATCCGGCCGACGTCCAGGGTCTGCGATGCGAACAGGATGTGGATCCGGAACGATCGGCCCTTGCGCGCCACGTAATCGAACAGGTCGGCGTACTCGGGATGCTCGGCCAGCATCAGGGTGAACTCGTCGGCCACCACGAACAATGTCGGGATGGGGGGCAGATCAGCGGCACCGGCCACCCCCGATTCCCTGGCCGCCTCGTATTCGGTCACCGAGTTGAACGCGCTGCCCTGCACCGCGCGGCCGGCGTCCCTGAGCAGCTGTTCCCGCCGGGCCACCTCACCGCGCAGGGTGTCGGCGAACCGGTCGGCCAGCGACCGCTTCTCGGCCATGTTGGAGATGACGGCGACGACCTGCGGGAAGTGCCGGAAGATGTCGGCCCCGGCCTCACCCTTGAAGTCGGCGTAGATGACGATGAGCCGGTCGGCCGGGTGGGTGGTCAACAGCGACAACAGGATCGACATCAACGTCTGCGATTTGCCCGATCCGGTCATCCCGATCATCAGGCCGTGCGGACCCATGCCGCCCTCGGCCTCGTCCTTGAGATCGAAGATCAACGGTTCACCGGTGGCCGTCACGCCGATGGGCACCCGCAGTTCGTCCTCGCGGCTGCGCGGCGCCCACAGGCTCGCGACATCGAGCGCCGAGGCATCCGGGATGCCGAACAGCGTGGTGAACGTCGAGGCACCCGAGGCGGCGGTGCGCGCCTGGTCGGGATTGGAGTCCCAGCGGGCCAACCGGCGTGCCAGGTGGGTGGCCGCGGCGGCCGACAACGTGTCGGCGGCGTCGATGTAGGGCTGCCAGCCCCCGTTCTGCCACCGGACGATCCTGCCGTCGGCGACCTTGAGGATCGGCCGCTCCGGATCCGAATATTGTTCGCGGTGCGGCTCTTTGGTGCTCCGATGCACCAGCGTGACACCGGCCGCCCCGGTCCGGTCGAGAATCTCGTCGGGGTCGATCTCCGGATCGTCGAGCACGATCAGCAGGTGCTTGCCCGCGATTTCGCCGGTGAACGGGCCGCGGTCGGTGAGCACCGGCGCCAGCAGCGCGCGCAATTCGTCGGTGCCGGTCGCCAGATAGCGGGCCGGTCCGACGCCGTCGGCGGCACCGGGAATGTCGGCGTGCGGCAACCACTTGAGCCACGACCAGTCCGGCGCCTCCAGGTCGGGGGTGGCCAGGGCCACCCCGAGCACCGCGGGGTCGTGCCAGGTGACCGCCTGCGCGAGCCAGGCCCGCACCGCACCCCGCACCTCGTCGCGATCACCGAGCACGGTGATCCGGGAAACCTTGGCCACCTCGATCCCGGCAGGCACGGCACGCACGGTGCGGTGCACGTCCAGCAGACCGCGCAGCGTGGTGTGCGAGACCGGTTCCAGGTCGACCTCGTCGACGGCGTCCTTGACGCGCAGCGCGACCGACAACGGCGCATCGTGCAGACCGGCCCGCAGCACCAGGAAGTCGGTGTCGTGCGGGTCGCGCTCCCACTGCCTGCGGGTGCCCGGGATTGCCGCCAGCAGTTCGGGATCCGGGTGTGACCAGTCCAGCGCCGCGCGCTGGGCCTGAGCCTGCGCCCGCACGTTGTCCCGAACCACCGAAAGGTAGCGCAGGTAGTCGGCGCGTTCGGCGTCGATCTCCTCGGTGCGCAACTTGTTGTCCGAACCCCGGTACAGCGCGGTGGCGGCCAGCAGCAGCACGAACGGGAAGAACAGTGTCGTCGGGGAGATCAGCCGCATACCCGTGGCCACCAGCGCCACGATCATGCCCACGATCAGGATGACGATCAGGTACGGCAACACCCGGCGCAGCAGCGACGGTGGCACCAGGCGCGGCAGTGTGGGCGGCGCCTCGATGGTGATGGCGCCCTTACGGACCTCCGGCGCGGGCAGGCGCCGCCGGGCCTCGAAAATCAAGCGGCTCATCAGTTTTCTCCCTCGCGCGCGGTGGTGACCACGCCAGGTTTGGGGTCGGCGGGCAGGGCGTCGTGAGCGACCAGCGCGTCGGCGCGCGACAGCGTCGGCCCGGCCGCGAACTGCGTGAGCACCGACCACGGGATGGGCACCGGCGGCGGGGTCAGGCCCAGCGCCTCGACAGCCTTGGTGTCGCCGACGGTGTCGATGCCGTACCGAACGCCGGTATCGCTCACCCAGAAGACCGAACCTGATTGTGGGGCACCGGCTTCCGCGCCCACCGACTGGACGAAGTAGCCCCGACCCGGCGGCAGGGCGACCCGGTCGGCGGTGCCGCCGGAGCCGGCTCCCACCAGGTCGACGGTGCGCAGCCCGTCCGGGAGCGGCAGGGCGGCCCCGGCCAGCAGGGTCAGCGAGCTTTCGGTGGCGCCGGCCGGCTTGGACCAGTGTGCGCAGGTCACCGGATCGGCGGCGGCGTCCGCCGGGGTCACCTCCTCGGCCGGGTAGGCAGCGGTGTCGATACCCGACGCCACCGGGAGCCGGGCCACGTCATCGGCACCGAGCCGCGGCGGCTGTTGCAGGCCGTACGAATCGGTGTTGCGCAACATGGCCGCCAGCACCGGCGAGATCTGTTGCACGCCATCGGCCTGCACGGCGTAGTAGCGAATGCTGTTGTTCGCCTCGTAGGCGGCCACTACGGCACCGACGGGGACCGGCACCGGCAACGCGAAACGGGGCGGGGCGCCGGCGCCGGGCAGCGTGGGGGCCACCAGCGGCGCCGATTCCGGAATGGCATTGAACAGGCCGGGCGCGATGACCCGCGGGGCGGGGATGTCGGCGCCCAGGCCGAGCGCATCGGTGATGGCCCGGTTACCCAGGTCGATCGGGCTGCGCTTGCCGTTCCACAACAGCCACGTCCCGGCGTGCACGCCACCCACGTTCTGCACCAGGACGACACGGCCGGGCGGCAGCGCGGCGGCCCGCTCACCGGACTGGTCCGCAGGCCCGGCCAGTACGGTGACACCCGCCGGGGCGACGGGAGACGACGCGGTCGCGTCGCACACCGTCCAGTCCGCCGACCGAGAGGTGTTCTGCACCATGCGTTCCGGCGCACCCGGGATCCCGATCAGGTTGCCGCGGGCGAACCGGTCGATCTCGCTGCTCTTGACCAGTGTCGGATTGTCCGGCCGGCCGGCGATCAACCGGGCCGAGGTGAGGTTGAGGGCGGGATGCACCACGTCCCCGATGCGTACGTACAGCGCGGAGGTGTCCCGGTCGGCCAGGATGGTGGACGCGCCGGCGTCCCCGGCGGGCCGGATCAACGAGAACACGAAACAGCCGGCCAGCCCGGTGACCAACACCAGGGCACCGACGAGCACCGCACGGCTCTGGCTGCGCAAGGGATCCACCAGCATCCGGGTGTCGTGCAAGGCGACCCCGGAGGCGATGCGGCGCATCATGAACCGCCAGCCCGACACCTGGTGCCGGGTGACGAACCCGCGCCGATGGCGGATCTGGTCCGGGTTCTCGTTCACCGGTGTGCGCGAAGCGAACTCGCGGCGGTCGTCGTTGTCCTGTGGGCTCATTCGGGCACCGTCAGTCCGAGGCCGCGCAACAGCGGGCCGGCCGAGCGGCTCACGTCATCGGCGGTGATGGTCATCAATTCGTCGTCGGTGAAGTCGTCGGAATCCGCGGCGGCGCCGATCGATCGCGGCATGTGGTCCAATCGGTATTCGCGTTCCTCTTCGGAACGTTCCACGAGGTTTCGGACGAAGCGGCCGTTACCGGCGATGTCGAGGCTGCGCCGCGGCACGCCGTTGGCATCGGGGGTCGTTCCCTGCGCCAGCTGCGCGAACAGTTTCTCCATCTCGTCGTGTGCCGCCGTCTCGAACACGCTGTCGCGCTTCTCGGCCATCCGCATCGCCATCTCGACGAGTTCCGGGGCGCTGTAGGACGGGAAGTCGATGCTGCGGGTGAAGCGGGAACGCAGGCCCTCGTTGGTGTCCAGGAAGCGGTCCAGGTCGGCGCGGTAGCCGGCCACGATGACCACCAGCCGGTCGCGGTCGTTCTCCATCCGGGCCAGCAGGGTGTCGATGGCCACCAGACCGAAGTCGTTCTTGGCGCCGGTGGACACCAGCGCGTAGGCCTCGTCGAGGAACAGCACGCCGTCCAGGGCGCTGTCGATGATGGCGTTGGTCTTGGCTTCGGTTTCGCCGATGTGCTGACCGATGAGGTCGGCGCGGTGCACCTCGCGCACCGTCTCCTTCTTCAAAAGGCCCAGGCCGCAATAAATCTTGGCGACGACACGGGCGATGGTGGTCTTACCCGTGCCGGGTGGGCCGGCGAACACCAGGTGGTTGGTGCGCTGGGCGACGGCCAGGCCGCGCTCCTGGCGCCGGATCGACATCGCGACCGAACTCTTCAGCCGGGCCACCTGGTATTTGACCTCGTCGAGGCCGATGAACTCGGCCAGTTCGGCCTCGGCCTCGGTGAGCAGGTGCGCCTTGCGCTCCTTGGCTCCCGGGTCGACGAAATCGGCCTCACCCGGCTCGGTGCCCGGATCCCACGGATCGGTGCGCGCGTCGATCCGGGCAGCGGTGGTGGTGTTCAACCCGAATGACGAATCCTGCAGCGCCTCTTCGATTCCCGCGTGTTCGGGATTGGCGGCGTACAACGCGGCCAGCACGTCGGCCGCCTCCTCGGTCTCGCCCTGGGCGCGCAGCGACAGCGCCTTGGCCAGGCCGCCGTCGACGGCGGCCACCGCGACCGGGCCGTCCGGGTCCTCCAGGTGCGAGATCGCCGGGGCGAACATGCCGAGGTTGGCCAGCGCGATACCGAGGGTCACCCGGGCGGCGTGCGCGTAGTGCTGGTCGAGGGCGGGATCGTTGACGACGGGGGTGAGCAGGCGCACCACGTCGGCCCACCGGCGGGTGCGGTGGAAGATCGCGACCCGGACCCAGCGCGCCTGCAGCCAGTGCGGCCTGCGCTCGACCAGCTCGGCGACCAGGCTGTCCGCGGCGGCGAAGTCACCGGAATCGGCCAGGGTGGCGGCATACGCGAGCTGGATATCGTCGCGGTCGGTCGCCCGGAACTGCAGATACAACCCGGTGTCATAGATGAAGCCCAGCGCGCCGGGGCTCAGCTCGATATTGCGCTGCAGGACGCCCAGCGTCGCGGCGGTGCGCCAGATGGTTTCGATGACCCGGCCGGCCTGGTCGCCGGTGCCGGCTCCCGCGGCGGCCAGGCCCACCCACCCGTCACAGTGCTCCCGCGCGATGCGGGTCAGCTCGGTGAAGCCCGACCGGGCTGCGGCAAGATCGGCGGGACGCTGCCGATCGTGGACCGACAGCCCCAGGGCGCGACAGCATGTCGCGAACCTGCTCGCGACGTCGCGGTCGACGCGCGCTCCTCCTACGCTCGGCGTGAGCGTGCCACTGACCGTATCCATATGCCATCGCGGGGCACAACGCCGCCCGCCGTCTCCTTAAGTTTGCCTATGCTAACTCCGCTGAAGTTAGCATTGCATAAACTAACTGTCGAGACGTTCACCACCCCGCGACCTTGTGATTTGCGTGATTCGGCCGGTTCGCCTCGTGGTCCCGGCGCACCCGCCACAAGTTGGCTGGAGCTTGACCAGAGCTTGGTCAGAGCTTGGTCAGAGCTTGGTCAGATCAATGGGCGGCCGGTGCGGATACGCCAGTCGAGGTCCTTGAGCAGAACGTTGAACGGGAACTGCCGCACGAATCCCGGCATGGCGTTGTTGACCGTCCGCAGCACCGTCATCAACCGGTGGAAGCGGCGCTGGCGCCGGGCATCCCAGGGCAGCCGCATCTCGTCGCGGAATCGCTGCGGCAGGAAACCGGTGGTGATCAATCCGGCCCACTCCTCGGCGTACCGCTGCAGCGGGCCGGGCAGCTGTAAGCCGCGCAACCGCGCCACCGCAATCGGGTACAGGTATTCACGCACCGCGTCGTCGATGTGCACCTGCTCCAGCGATTCGGCCCAGTACTTGTCGAAGGCCGCCCGGTCGGCCGGCCACATCTCCGGCGACACCTGCAGGGTGGTGCCCAGCGTCATGCCCTCGCGGTAGTGCTGGTCCGCCGTTTCCTCGTCCATCTCCCCGACGAACAGCCGGTGCACGTCGACCGCACCCTTGTACAGACACGCCGCCACCCACAGCTGCAGATCCTTGTCGAAGGCGTTGTACTGCACCGGGCTGTCCTCGGTGGAATAGACCTGGGCATGCGCCCGGTTGACCGCGCGCCGGAAGGCCGCCTTCTGCGCGTCGCTGCCCCGGCCGGCGACCGCCAGATAGGTGAAGGTGGTCCGGGCCCGCTTGATCGGGTGCAGATCCACCCGGCCGCTGTCGACCCGGCTCTCCATGACGCCGTAGCCGACGCCGGGGCGGGCCAACTGCATGATCACGTTCGCCGGACCGGCCAGCAGGGCCACCCCCATCAGCCCGTCGTCGAAGCCGGCGCCCCACCGCGGCCGGCGCACCGCGGTGCGAGCGGTCTCGTTGACCGGACGTTCGGCGATGGTCATGGACACCCCTACCCAAATGTGCGAACGGTTGTTTCCTGATATTGCCGCTCGGATTGGACAGGTGTCAAGACGCCGCGGCCATTCCGCGCGAACGTTGCTTACCGCTCGAAGAATCGCCGCGTGAACTTCGAGCGGTAGTCAACGTTCGCGCGAAGAAACCTTGACGCGGCGGTCGGCCGCGGTCCGCGGTGCCACCTTGGCTTCGTCCGGGTCGAACTGCTTGACCCAGCAGGCGAATTCCAGCGTGATGCCGTCCGGGTCCTGGAAGTAGAACGACCGCACGTAGACACCCGGATGCAGGGTCGGCGACGCCTGCCATTCGCTCTCGTCGTGGTTGAGCACCGGTCCGACCCGAACGCCCTTGGCCTTGAGTTTCTCCCGGTACTCGTCGAACTTCTCCGCCGGCACGTGGAAGGCCAGGTGGTTCATGGTGGACACCGCGCTGGTGATCTCACCGAGGCCCGGCAGCGCGATCGGCGCGGAGATCCCGGGGACGCCGTCGGGCGCGTCGGTGAACCAGAAGAAGGCGACGCAGTCACCGTTGCCGGCGTCGAAGAAGAAGTGCTGCCCCATGCCGCCGGGCAGGTCGATCGCCTTGATCAGCGGCATGCCGAGCACCCCGGAGTAGAACTCCACGGTGCGTTGCATGTCCGAGCACACCAGCGCGACGTGGTTGATACCGCCGAGCTGGAATTCGGAATTCGGATTGTCCGGCTTGATCATGACGATCTCCCACCTCTAGCGCAGATCCGAAACTGAATCTAACATCAGATTCAGTTTCGATCAATGCCCGGACGGACGAGGGGAACACGGTGACCGCACGCGTGCAGCTGCCGACCGTGCGCGGACGCCAGACGCAGGCCGCGATCGATGTCGCGGCGCGAAATGTGGTAGCCCGCAAGGGAATCCTGGCCACCACCATCGCCGACATCGCGGCCGAGGCGGGACGTTCCACCGCGTCGTTCTACAACTATTACGACTCCAAGGAGGCCATGGTCCGGCAGTGGGCGCTGCGGTTCCGCGACGAGGCCCGCGACCGCGCACGCGCGGCCGCCGAACCCGGCCTGAGCAACGCCGAGCGGGCACACGCCGCGGCCGCGGCGCACTGGAACACCTACCGGCATCGGCTCGCCGAGATCATCAGCGTCTCGCAGCTGGCCATGATCAACGACGACTTCGCGCAGTACTGGCGCGACATCTGCGCACTGCCCATCAGCCTCGTCACCACCATGGTCAAAGACGCTCAGCGCCAAGGGTTCTGCCCCGACGACGATCCGCAGCTGGTGGCGGTGGCACTGGTGTCCATGCTGAACCAGTTCTGTTACACCCAGCTCAGTGGCGACGGCGCGGCCACCGTCGACGACGACGCCTGCATCGCCACCCTGGCCAACATCTTCTACCGGACGATCTACCACGAGGAGACCGCCGCACCATGAGCAGGAGCGCAGCAGCCGGCGTGACCCGTGAATTCGTCGGGCTCGATTCACCGACCGCCCTGCGCGCCGGCGCCGGCGGTCATCCGTGCCAGGGGCTCTACTACCGCGGCGTCGGGCGGAAGCCCAAGATCGCCATGATCGCCACGCACTATCAAATCGACTTCTCCGAGCACTATCTCGCCGACTACATGGCCACCAGGGGCATCGGCTTCCTGGGCTGGAACACCCGGTTCCGCGGTTTCGAGAGCAGCTTCCTGCTCGACCACGCGCTCGTCGACATCGGGGTCGGCGTGCGCTGGTTGCGGGAGGTGCAGAACATCGAAACCGTGGTGCTGCTGGGTAATTCCGGCGGCGGATCGCTGATGGCGGCCTATCAGGCGCAGGCGCTGCACAACCATGTCCGGCCGGCGCTGGAGGGCATGCGTCCCGCGGCCGGCGTGTCGGACCTGCCGCCGGCCGACGGTTACGTCGCCAGCGCCGCGCACCCCGGCCGGCCCGACGTGTTGACGGCCTGGATGGATGCCGCGGTGGTCGACGAGAACGACCCGGTGGCCACCGATCTCGCGCTGGACCTGTTCCACGAGCAGAACGGCCCGCCGTACTCCGAGGACTTCGTCACCCGGTATCGCGCGGCACAGGTCGCACGCAACGAGTCCATCACCGATTGGGCCGAAGCCGAGCTCAAGCGGGTGCGCGCGGCCGGCTTCAGCGACCGGCCGTTCTCGGTGCTGCGCACCTGGGCCGACCCCAGGATGGTGGACCCCACGCTGGAACCGACCAGGCGCCAGGCAAACCTGTGCTACGCGGGAGTTCCGATGCACGCCAACCGATCCGCGCGCGGTATCGCGGCGGCCTGCACGCTGCGCAACTGGCTCGGCATGTGGAGCCTGCGCCACGCCCAGACCAGGGCCGAACCGCACCTGGCGCTCATCGACTGCCCGGCCCTGGTGATCAATGCCGACCAGGACACCGGGGTGTATCCGTCGGACGCGCAACGCATCCACACCGCCCTGGCGTCCCAGGACAAGACGCTGTGCTCAATCGACACCGATCACTACTTCACCACCCCGGGCGCCCGTACCGAACAGGCCGATACGATCGCCAAATGGATCGCGAAGCGGTGGCGCTAGCCGATGATTCCCCTCCCGGGCGCTGCGCGGTGAGAGTTCTCGCGCACTTCACCCCCGGCGCCAGGGTACTGGATTTCGTTGCACCGGAATCTGATTGGCTGGACATCCGGTGGTGCGCCGAGGACGACGACGCGACGTTCTACCGCGAACTGCCCGATGCCGAGGTGATCTGGCATGTGCTACGGCCCATCTCGGGAGCGGATCTGCAGCAGGGCAAGCGTCTGGAGCTGGTCCACAAGCTCGGTGCCGGCGTGAACACCATCGACGTGGACACCGCCACCCGACTGGGCATCGCGGTGGCCAACATGCCGGGGGCCAATGCGCCGTCGGTCGCCGAGGGCACCCTGCTGCTGATGCTGGCGGCGCTGCGCCGGCTACCGATCCTGGACCGGGCCACCCGGGCGGGCCGCGGCTGGCCATCGGATCCCAGCCTGGGCGAGACGGTGCGCGATATCGGCGGGTGCACGGTCGGGCTGATCGGGTACGGCAACATCGCCAGACAGGTGGAGGCCATCGTCACGGCCATGGGTGCCGACGTGGTGCACACCAGCACCCGCGACGACGGCACCCGCGGCTGGCGCACCCTGCCCGAGCTGCTGGCGTCCAGCGATATCGTCTCGCTGCACCTGCCCCTGAACGAGCACACCCGGCACCTGCTCGGTGCCGCCGAGATCGCCGCGATGAAACCCGGTGCGGTCCTGGTCAACACCTCGAGAGGCCCGATCGTCGACGAGCCGGCCCTGGTCGACGCGCTGCGGACCGGTCACCTGGCCGCGGCCGGGCTGGACGTCTTCGCCGAGGAACCGGTACCGGCGGACGCCGCCCTGCTGACGCTGGACAACGTCGTGGTTACCCCGCATGTCACGTGGTACACCGTCGACACCATGCGCCGCTATCTGGAGATGGCCGTCGACAACTGCCGGCGGCTTCGCGACGGCGCCGCGCTGGTACACCTGGTAAACGAAGTCAGATAGCCCCCGAAAGTGGCGCCCGTCACGATGGGGGTAACCTCGGTCCCAACCGACCGGTTATTAGGGAAGGGCGCACATGCCGATCGCGATCAATCCTGAGCACAACGACCTGGCCGATTCGGTCCGGTCCCTGGTGGCCAAGGTCGCCCCCTCCGAGGTGCTGCACGAGGCGCTGGAAACCCCCATTGCCAACCCACCCGGCTATTGGAAGGCCGCCGCCGAGCAAGGGCTGCACGGTGTGCACATCGCCGAAGAGGTTGGCGGGCAGGGCTTCGGCATCCTCGAGCTGGCGATCACGCTGGCCGAGTTCGGTTACGGCGCGGTCCCCGGCCCGTTCGTGCCGTCGGCCATCGCCGGTGCCCTGATCTCGGCCCACGACCCGCGGTCCACGCTGCTGACCGGGCTGGCCTCCGGTGCGGTCATCGCCGCCTACGCCATCGACTCTGGCCTGACGGCCACCCGGCACGACGACACCCTCACCATCCGCGGCGAGGTGCGGGCCGTGCCCGCTGCCGCGCAGGCGTCGCTGCTGGTGCTACCGGTGTCGATCGACAGCAGCGAGGAATGGGTGGTCCTGGACGCGCACGCGCTGGAGATCGAACCCGTCACCAGCATCGACCCGCTGCGCCCGGTGGCGCATGTGCGCGCCAACGCCGTCGAGATCGGCCTGGACAAGGTGCTTTCCAACCTCACTCGCGGCCATGCCCGTGCGCTCATCACCACGCTGCTGTCGGCCGAATGTGTCGGTGTCGCGCGCTGGGCCACCGACACGGCCACCGAGTACGCCAAGATCCGGGAACAGTTCGGCCGGCCCATCGGCCAGTTCCAGGCCATCAAGCACAAGTGCTCCGGCATGATCGCCGAGACCGAACGGGCCACCGCCGCGGTGTGGGACGCCTCCCGTGCGCTCGACGAATTCGCCGGCGGTACAGCGGATTCGCACTTCGAGTTCGCCGCAGCGGTCGCGGGAACGCTGGCCCCGGTCGCCGCGCAGCACTGCGCGCAGGAGTGCATCCAGGTGCACGGTGGTATCGGGTTCACCTGGGAACACGACACCAACGTGTACTACCGCCGGGCACTGGTGCTGGCGGCCGGCTTCGGGCGCGCCGCCGACTACCCGCAGCTGGTGGTGGACACCGCCACCAGCACCGGCCTGCGCAAGCTGGACATCGACCTGGACCCGGAGACCGAGAAGCTGCGTGAGGAGATCCGGGCCGAGGTCGCCGCCCTGAAAGCCATTGCGCGCGAGGAACGCAACGCCGCGATTGCCGAGGGTGGCTGGGTGCAGCCGCACCTGCCCAAGCCGTGGGGCCGCGACGCGGGTCCGGTCGAACAGATCATCATCGCGCAGGAGTTCAGCACCGGGCGGGTCGCGCGTCCCAATATGGGCATCGCGGCGTGGATCATCCCGTCCATCGTCGCCTACGGCACCGACGAGCAGCAACAGCAGTTCCTGCCGCCGACCTTCCGCGGCGAGATGATCTGGTGCCAGCTGTTTTCCGAGCCCGGTGCCGGGTCCGACCTGGCCAGCCTGACCACCAAGGCCACCAAGGTCGACTGCGGCTGGCGGATCACCGGGCAGAAGATCTGGACCACCGGCGCCCAGTATTCGCAGTGGGGCGCCCTGCTGGCCAGGACGAATTCCAGCGCCCCCAAGCACAATGGCATCACCTATTTCCTGCTGGACATGAAATCGCCTGGCGTGGAGGTGAAGCCGCTGCGCGAACTGACCGGCGACGCCATGTTCAACACCGTCTTCATCGACGACGTGTTCGTGCCGGATGCGATGGTGCTGGGCGAGGTCGACCGGGGCTGGGAGGTCAGCCGCAACACGCTGACCAACGAGCGGGTGTCCATCGGCAGCGGCGAGCCCCCGTTCCTGGCCAGCCTGGACCAGTTCGTGCAGTTCTTGGCCGACGGGCACTTCGACCAGATCGAGCAGAACCACGCGGGCAAGCTCATCGCCGAGGGCTACGCCGCCAAGGTGCTCAACCTGCGTTCGACGCTGCTGACCCTGGCCGGGGGTGATCCGATGCCGGCCGCGGCCATCTCCAAACTGCTCTCGATGAAGACGGGTCAGGGCTACGCCGAGTTCGGGGTGTCCTCGTTCGGCACCGACGCCGTGATCGGCGACAAGGATCAGATCACCGGCAAGTGGGCCGACTACCTGCTGTTCAGCCGGGCGACCACGATCTACGGCGGCACCACCGAGGTGCAGCTGAACATCATCGCCGAGCGCCTGCTGGGCCTGCCCCGCGATCCGTAACGGCGTGATCTCGGACACAACGGGCCAAACGGGAATCAGCCCGCCGTCGACACCCGTTGCTTGAGAGAGTGAGTACCTCGCACCATCGCGCCGTCCGCGCACTCTGTACCGCGGTCGCGGGTCTGGCCCTGCTCGGCCCCGCGGCCGTCGTCGCGATGTCGGAGCACAACGCCGATCGCACGCTGGCGCAGCCTTGTGTCAACGGTGTCGTCCCGCTCAACCCCTATGTGGTCAACTGCAATCTCGGCCCGCGGCCGCCCAAGATCCGCGGCTCGGCACCCGATGCCGGGGCGATCATCGCGTGCCGGCACGACCCGGTCTGCCTGTCCTACTACGTCAACAACCCCTAGGGCAGGATCGCGTCGACGTATCCGCCGTCGACGCGCAGCGCCCCGCCGGTGGTGGCCGACGCCAGCGGCGACGCCAGATAGGTGACCATGTTGGCGATCTCGGCGGGTTCGATGAGGCGCTGCAGCAGTGACTGCGGCCGGTGCTTGCGCATGAACTCGCGCTGCGCCTCGTCCCACGGCAGGCTCTTGTCCACCAATTGGTAGACGAAATCCTCCACCCCGGCGGTGTGCGTGGGCCCGGCGATCACCGAGTTGACCGTAACCCCGGTGCCGGCAGCGTCCTTGGCGAAACCGCGTGACACCGCCAGCAGGGCGGTCTTGGACACGCCGTAGTGGATCATCTCCTCAGGAATCACGATGGCGGAGTCACTGGCGATCTGGATCGCCCGGCCCCAGCCGCGCTCGGTCATGCCCGGCAGGTAGGCGCGGATAAGCCGCACCGCGGCAAGCACATTCACCTCGAAGTAGGTGCGCCACTGTTCGTCGGTGACCTCCCGGGCCGGCACCGCACCGAAGATGCCCAGGTTGTTCACCAGGATGTCGACCTCGGGCAGTTCGGCCAGCAGCTGCGCCGCGCCCTCGTCGGTGCTCACATCGGCGGCCACCCCGAAGACGTCACCGCCGATGGTCCGCAACTGTTCCACGGCCTCGTCCACGCGGGACGCGGTGCGACCGTTGACCGCCACCCGCGCCCCGCCGCGGGCCAGGCCTTCGGCGATGGCCAGGCCGATGCCCTGGGTGGAGCCGGTGACGAGCGCGGTTTTCCCGGAGAGGTCGATATTCACGAGCAGTTACTACCCGTGGGCACCCACATCTATTCCGCGATCACAGTTCACGCAGCTCGCGCTTGAGGATTTTGCCGGTCGGGTTGCGCGGCAACTCGTCGAGGAAGACGACGTCGCGGGGCACCTTGTAGCGCGCCAGATTCTCCTTCACATACGCCTTGATCGCGTCCTCGTCGATGCTGGCCCCCTCGGCCTTCACCACGAAGGCGCGCAACCGCGCGCCGAACTCCTGGTCCTCGACGCCGAGGGCGGTCGCCTCGATCACCTCGGGATGCCCGCTGATGAGGTCCTCCACCTCCGCCGGGAAGACGTTCTCGCCGCCGCAGACGATCATCTCGTCGTCGCGGCCGGACACGTAGAGCAGCCCGTTCTCGTCGAAGTACCCGACATCCCCCGAGGACAACATGCCGTCGATGATCTGCTTGCCGCCCCCGCCGGTGTAACCCTCGAACGGGAAGGTGTTCCGCACGAAGATGCGCCCGACCTCGCCTTGGGGCACCTCGATCCCGTTGTCGTCGAGGATCTTCACCGTGATGCCCTTGACCGGCGGGCCGACCGTTGCCGGGTTGACGGACAGGTCCTTGGGCCGCGCGATCGAGGCGAAGGCGATCTCGGTGGAGCCGTACAGGTTGTAGATCACCGGCCCCAGGTCCTTGAGCGCCCGGGTGGCCAGTTCGGCGCCCAGCTGGGAACCGGACACGAACACGATCCGCAGGCTGGACAGGTTGGGCTTGGGCTGGGTCTTCTCCAGTTCGTCGAGGATGCGCGACAGCATCACCGGGACCACCACCATCGCGGTCACCTGGTGCTTTTCGATATCGGCCAGCACGGTCGCCGGTTTGAAGCGCCGGCGCAGCACCAGGGTGGTGCCCAACATCATCGCGATGGTGGCGTGCAGGAATCCCAGCGCGTGGAACATCGGTGCCGGCAGCGAGGTGACCTCACCGGATTTGAACGGGACGTGGGACAGCACACCGCCGATGGGCGCCAGTGACGGCGGGGTGCTGCGGTTGGCACCCTTGGGCGTTCCGGTGGTGCCGCTGGTGAGGATGATCACCGAGGAGTGTTTGGTGGCCTTGGGTGCGGGCTGCTTGCTGCTGCGCTTGATCAGGTCGGCCAGCGTGTCGTCGGTGCCCGACGGCTCATCGGGCTTGTCGGGGTTGGTGGGCAGGGCACGCAACTTGCCCAGCGGCGGTTCGGCCAGCGCCACCGCGCCGGTGTACTCGTCGTCGTAGACGATGACCTTGGCGCCTTCGCGCTCGGAGACCTCCTTGATCTGCGGACCCGAGAACTCGCTGTTGAGCAGGATGACGCGGGCACCGACCCGGGCCGCGCCGTACAGGGCGATGAGAAACCAGCGGTGGTTGCGGATCAGCAGGGCGACGCCATCGCCGCCTTTGACGCCCATGGTGCGCAGGCCGTTGGCCACCGCGTGCGCGGCCTGGTCCAGCTCGGCGAAGGTGATCGCGCCGTCGTCGTCGATGACGGCGATCCGGTCCGGGTAGCGCCGCGCGTTGAGCGCCGGGATCATCCCGAATTCGCCCCAGCGCCGGATATCGGCCAGCATGGCGACGAAGTTCTGCGGAGGCTCGAGCTTGAAGGCACCGGCCTCGAACATCTTGCGCGCGTAATGCAGCTCCGCCGAGCCGCGGTCGAAATACTGCTGGGCTTTCGCCACCGCCTGCGCAGGCAGGTCCAAGAGACTGGGCATACGGCCACAATATGTGACTCAGGTCGCAGCCGGAGAGCTAACTAGGATGGCGCTATGGCCGACGCGGTCGCATTGGACGTGGGTGGCCGACGGGTGCCCATCACCCATCCCGACAAGGTGATTTTCCCCGACGCCGGGGTGACCAAGCGCGATCTGATCGACTACTACCTGGCCGTCGCCGATGGCGCGCTGCGCGGTGTCGCCGACCGGCCGATGATCCTGAAGCGCTTCGTCAAGGGCATCACCGAGGAGGCGATCTTCCAGAAACGGGCCCCGGAGAAACGGCCCGACTGGATCGAGGTGGCCGAACTCAAATACGCCTCCGGCACCTCGGCGAAGGAGGCCGTGCTGACGGATGCCGCCGGGCTGGTCTGGGCCGTCAACCTCGGCTGCGTCGACCTCAATCCGCACCCGGTGCGCGCCGCGGACCTGGACCATCCCGACGAACTGCGGGTCGATCTGGATCCGATGCCTGGTGTGGAGTGGGAGCAGATTCTGGCGGTGGCCCAGGTGGCCCGTGAGGTGCTCGCCGATCACGGGCTGACGGCCTGGCCGAAGACCTCGGGGTCGCGCGGCTTCCACATCTATGCCCGCATCCACCCGCGCTGGCCGTTCAAACAGGTCCGGCTGGCCGCCGAGACGGTGGCCAGGGTGGTGGAGCAGCGCGCCCCCGACCTGGCCACCGCACGCTGGTGGAAAGAGGAACGCGGCGCGCGGGTGTTCGTGGATTTCAACCAGAACGCCAAGGACCGCACCGTCGCCTCGGCTTACTCGGTGCGGGCCACACCGGACGCGCGGGTGTCGACGCCGCTGCGCTGGGACGAGGTGGCGGGGTGCCGCGCCGAGGCGTTCACCATCGCCACCGTGCCCGCGCGGTTCGCCGAGATGGGTGATCCGTGGGAGGGCATGGACAATTCCGCAGGTGGGCTGGAGCCGCTGCTGGAGCTGGCCGAGCAGCTCGGGCCGATGGAGAAGCGGGGCAAGGCGCCGAAAGACGGGCGCAGGCAATCAACCATGCCGCTCATCGAGGTCGCCCGGACCAAGACCCGCGACGAGGCGCTGGCGGCGCTCGACGTATGGCGTGGCCGCCATCCCGGCGCGGCCGCACGGCTGGCCCCGGTGGATGTGCTCGTCGACGGGATGCGCGGGCCGAGCTCGATCTGGTACCGGGTGCGGATCAATCTGCAGCACGTGCCCGAGGAGGAACGCCCTGCACAGGAGGCGTTGATCGCCGATTATTCGCCGTGGATCGGTTACACCGGCGGCCAGTTTCGACACTGAGAATAAACTGAGGCTACTGCACGGTAAGTTGGCGTCAATTACTGAGAAAATGTCTTATTTTCACGAAATATGTTGTCGCACAACGGTGTACGATTTTCTCAGCAAACCCTTACGCGCGCTTCAGGGGTACTTCTTAGCAAAGTATTAATGCGTACTCCCAGGTACCTTAAATTCGGTGGATAACTTCGGTATCACGTTCACCGACGTGGAGAGACACCGAAGGGAGGCCCAACATGACGATCGCATTCCGGTACGGCAATCCGGCGGTCGAGTGTGACGGTGCCCAGTTGCGCGCGCAGTGCCGCCATCTGGCGACCGTCGCGACACTGACCGGCGTCATCGACGACGCCAACTTCGAGCGACTCACCCACCGGGTCCGGCAGTTGGTACTCACCGAGAAGCCGTTCGTGCTGGATCTCAGCGGCGTGACCGGACTGTCCGCCCGTGGCGTGTCCCTGCTGTACGGACTCGATGACGAGTGCGATCTGGCCGGGGTGGAATGGGCCCTGGTGGCCAGCCCGCAGGTGCTCGACATCCTGCGGCTCCTCGACGACGCCTTCCCGATCACCGCGTCGGTTCCCGAGGCGCTGCATCACTTCGCCGAGGGCACCCTGGCCCGCCGGCGCCTGCTCCCACTGCTGCACAAGACCGCATAACAAGGAAAGGCGGATCGCATGTTGCTCGACGTTCGCTGGCTGACCGCTCTCGTACGCCGTCACCGCAAGCCGGCTCACTAACTCCATCGTCCAGAGGCCTGGCCGGCGAGTCACCCGACTCACCGGCCGGGCCTTTTGCTGTTCGGCCTGCCGATTCCAGATCCGCGCCGCCTGTCCGGCTGAGCCCTGTGTGTCCAACTGTGAGCTGCCTGTCCCTTGTGGGTGCACGTAAAGGCCGCTGAGACAGCCTTTTTCGGGAATGCCGCATACCCCGGGCGTCTTTGTTCCTGCTGTCACCCGATGCCAAATCCCGTGGAGGAGCGACGATGGCGGGTCTGCAGAAAAGAGTGTGTGCCGTGGTCGGCGGCGGGGCGATCGCCGTCGGCCTCCTGATCGACATCGTCGACGGCGGCGCCCCCGGCTCGACGGTGGCCGGTGGTTCGGGAGATTCCTCGACCACCGGCACCTACTCGTCACCGACCGTGCCGGTCATGTTGGTCAACCCCACGGCGGCCATGAAGCTGGGTTCCACGGCCACCGCGCAGGTGCCCGCGTCGATGCCGGCCACCACGTTCGCGGCACCGACCTTCAAGGCGACCGCGGCACCGACGTGCGTCAACAACGGACAGTGCCCGTGATGCTGCGTGCGCGCCGATGTCGCCATCTGGAAGAGTCGAGGGTGTGGGACGCAAAGGATGGGGCGGCGCGCCACCGACCGACGATGCCGAGGCGCGCAAGCGGATCATCGACGCCACCAGGGCGATGATCGACGAGCGGGGCGCCGGCCGCACCGCACTGGCCGACGTGGCCGAGGCGCTCGGCATCACCCGCAGGACCATCTACCGCTACTTCACCGGCACCGAGGACCTGTTCACCGCGGTGGCCGAGGTGAGTTTGGAGGGCTTCGTCGCCGAGGTCGGTATCCTGACCGCCAACCTGAACGTGACCGACCAACTGGTCGAGGTGGTCGCCCACATCATCGAACGCCTCCCCCACGAGCCACTGCTGGAACTGCTGCTGGACAGCGACCGCACCAGCAGCTTCAGCCGTGGCATGCTCACCGCCGGCGTCATCGCCCGGTGCCGGACGATGTTGCGTCACACCCATATCGATTGGGCGGCAATGGGTTACGACGATGACATGCTGGACGAGCTGGTCGAATTCCTGTTGCGCAACATCCAGTCGATGATCGTCGCGCCGACCGACCCGCCGCGGACCGGCGCCCGGCTGCGGGCTTACCTGCGGCGCTGGATCGGACCGGCGCTCAACGTCACCTGAACCGGCCGGCGAATCCGCGCAGCGGCACATCGGCGCTGGTGAGCAAGCCCGGAGGGGCGGCCACCACCGATGTGATCACGTTCAGCGCAGGCAGGCCGGTCACGGTCATCCCGATCGAGGCGAAGCTGGCCGGGTCGGACAGGTCCACGCCGGGCTTGGGGAAGATCATGTGCTTGTTGTAGATGCACGGGTCACCCATGATCTGGGTGATGTAGCAGCCCTTGATATCCCAGCTCGGATCGGTGTGCGGGGTCATCTGCCACTCCAGGTGGGTCTCGATCTTCGGCACACCGCCGACCAGGCCCTGGTACTTGATGTAGTTGCCGCCGAGTGACCCCTTGGGCAGCTGGTACCAGCCCAGGTCGACATCCTTGGTGCAGGCACCCAGTTCGTAGCTGAACGTCACCTCGTCCAGTTGCACATCGAAGCAGTCGGCCATCAGCAGCACGCTGTCGGCGAACACCCGGGTGTAGCGCTCCAGCATGCCCGGCAGGCGCGGATCGTCGACCGGCAGGCCGTAACCCACCTCTTTCCAGGTGTCGGCGGAATGGTGGCACGACACGTCGACCGATTCGATGGTGGTGACGTTGTCGATCTCGGCGACATCTGCCGAACACACCACACCGAGGATCTGGTTCACCCCGGGGTTCATGCCGGTGCCGTAGAACGTCGCCCCACCCTTGGCCGCCGCCTCCGCCAGCACCTGGCTGACCGGGCGCCCGGACGGGTGCGGGTGATTGGTGTCGCGGTGCCAGCCGGTGATCCAGTCCGCGGTGGTGACGATATTGATGCCCGCCTCAAGGACTTTCACGTAGAGGTCCTCATCCGGGAAGACACCGTGGAAGGTGAGCACATCGGGTTTGGCCGCGATGATCTCCTCGACCGACCCGGTGGCGAGGACGCCGATGGGATCCAACCCGGCGATCTCGCCGGCGTCGCGGCCGATCTTCTCCGGTGAGTAGCAATGCAAGCCGACGAGTTCGAGATCGGGGTGCTTGCCGATGCGCTTGATCATCTCGGTACCGACATTGCCGGTGGCCACCTGGAAGACGCGGATCTGCTCGGTCATAGCGTGTCTACCTTCCTGACTTTCGCAAGGTCTGCCGCGGAGCCGCCCAGACCATCGGGATAGAACTGGACGGCCCATTTCCGGATAGCGGTGAAACCCTCGTACTCCGCGGTGGCCAGGGCCGGGGGATCCGAATAACGTTGGTACCGCCAGATATCGATGTCCTGGGCGAACTGGCGGATCACCTCGTCGCCGAACTTGCGCGCCCTGTCCGCGGTGCGCTGGTCGTCCCGGCCCGGGGTGCGGCCGATGTACACCATGAACCGGACATCGGAGGTGCGGTCATCGATCGGGGTGACCGCGGAGATGGTGCGGTTGTCCACCATCCCCCAGCTCTTGGTCACCGCGATACCCAGCCCCCCGTTGATGGCCTCCACCCCGCTGTTGACATCCTCGATGCGCTGCCCGTCGTCCCCCTCGAAGGTGATGGTGAAATCGACGTAGGACCACGGTTCGGCGAAGTCGTGCCGGGTGAACTCGGGGACGATGGGCGTCTTGTGCACGAACTTGAAGTGCGCGAAATCCACGCCGTTCTCCAGCACGTACTGCGGATGGATCTCCAACCCCGTGCGGTACAGCCGTTGTTGGGGGTAATAGTCGTCGGCGGTGCGCTCACCGAAGTCGGCGAAGATGTCGGGCACCTCGAAATAGGGCTCCCGGCCTTCGATGTCGTGCCAGATGTACACCGACGCATTGCGCTCGACCACCGGGTAGGTGGTCATCCGCCGGCCCCGGTTGGGCCGGTCCTGGTACGGGATGCAGACGTTGCGGCCCTCGTGATTCCACTGCCACCCGTGGAACGGGCATTGGATCACCTCGCCCTCGACGTGCCCGCCGTGGCCCAGGTGCGCGCCGAGATGTTCGCAGTAGGCATCCATCACCGTCAGCCGCCCCGATCGGGCCCGCCAGGCCACCATCTCGCGGCCGAAGTACGTCATCCGGTGCACTTCGCCGGCACCGATCTCATCGGACCAGGCCACCTGGAACCAGCCCGTCGGGACCATCGACAGTGGCGGTTTTGCCATGCGGCCAACAATCACAGAGGGTTCTATCAAAGTCAAGACTCGCGTAGCATCTGCCTGGTGACCGACGCCGCCGAACGCCGCACCAACCGGCGCGGCCAGGCCACCCGGGAGAGCATGCTGCACGCCGCACTGCATGCGCTGGCGTCCGGTGAACCGGGATCGGTGTCGGGTAACCGGATCGCCAAGGACGCGGGCGCCACCTGGGGCACGGTGAAGTACCAGTTCGGTGACATCGACGGATTGTGGGCGGCCGTACTGAAATTCACCGCCGAGCGACGCGGCGAGTTGCCCTCGCGCGCCGCACCGCACGGGCCGCTCGCCGGTCGCGTGTCGGCCATCCTCGATGTCATGTATGACGGCCTGACCGCGACGGACTCCCGCGCCATCGAAAACCTGCGGGCCGCCCTGCCGCGCGACCGTGCCGAGTTGGAGCGGTTGTACCCGCAGACGGCGGCGGAACTGGCATCGTGGCAGTTGGACTGGATCGAGGCCTGCCAGAAGGCTTTTGCCGACCTCGACGTCGATCCGGCCCGGGTGCGCGAGGTGGCGTTGTTCATCCCCGGCGCCATGCGCGGCATCACCTCGGAGCGACAACTCGGCAGCTATATCGACCTGGACGAGGCGCGCCGCGGACTGTCCAACGCCATCGTGGCCTACCTGGAGGGTTCGCGCCCGGGCTCGTGAAACCGCCGACGTAGCTCACATCCGATTAGGGACTTCTGGCCCTGCCCCACCGGCCGGTCCGCGGCGCAAGATCGAGACATGCCGACGACACTCGTCCCCGTCACGCTCGTCGAGGATGCCGTACACCTGGCGTGCCGCGCCCCGTCGTATCACAACAGCCAGCCGTGGCGCTGGGTGATCCGGTCCGGCACGGTATCGCTGTTCATCGATCCCGACCATCTGGTCGCCTCGGACGCCGGCGGCCGGCAAGCCCTGATCAGTTGCGGGGCCGCCCTCGATCATTTCCGGGTGGCCATCGCCGCGGCCGGCTACGCCACCCATATCGCGCTGTACCCCGACGCCGAGGACCGGTATCGCGTCGCAGACATCGGTCTGAGCAAGCTTGCCCAGGTCACCGACGACCAGCGGCGGCGGGCCGATGCCATCCTGCGCAGACGCACCGACCGGCTGCCGTTCGCGGCACCACCGGACTGGGACGCCTTCGAGCGCCTGCTGGGTGCCACGGACCACTTCGGCTGCGCCGTCGACGTCGTCGACCCCGCCGACCGCCCGGCCCTGGCCGAGGCGTCCGCCCTGACCGACGCGGTGCGCCTCTACGATTCCGAGTATCACCACGAGATCACCTGGTGGACAACGCCTTATGAGGTGAGCGATGGTATACCGCACACCGCCCTGATTTCGGCGCAGGAAGCCGATCGCGTCGACGTCGGCCGGACCTTCCCGGTCACGGGCAATCGTGAGCGCCGCCTCGACGTCGGCGAGGATCAGGCCCGCCTGCTGGTCGTCTCCGCCCTCGACGACAGCCGGGAAGGCATCCTGGCCGCCGGCGAGGCGCTCTCGGCGGTACTGCTGGACGCCACCATGGCCGGGTTGTCGTCCTGCACGCTGAGCCATCTGACCGAGGTGCCCGTCAGCCGCGAGATCGTCGGCGCGCTCGTCGGGCGTGCCGCACCGCAGGTGGTCGTGCGGCTGGGGGTCGCATCGCCGCTGGAGGAGGTGCCCCCGCCGACACCGCGCCGCCCGCTGCACGACGTGCTGCGCGTCGAGATCTGATCCCGCTTCCACCGCCGCCGCACGCGGCCTGCGTCCACAATGATGAGCACAGACTCTCTTCCGAAAGGTCCGCCCATGGTGTCCGTGTTCCTCGTCGACGACCACGAGGTGGTGCGCCGCGGGCTCGTCGACCTACTCGGGTCCGATCCCGATCTCGATGTCATCGGCGAGGCCGGGTCGGTGTCCGAGGCACTGGCCCGGATACCGGCGCTGCGCCCGGACGTGGCGGTGCTCGACGTCCGGCTGCCCGACGGAAACGGCATCGAGCTGTGCCGCGACTTGCTGTCACAGCTGCCCGATCTGCGCTGCCTGATGCTCACGTCGTTCACCTCCGACGAGGCGATGCTGGACGCGATCCTGGCCGGCGCGAGCGGCTATGTGGTGAAGGACATCAAGGGGATGGAGCTGGCGCAGGCCATCAAGGATGTCGGAGCCGGCCGATCCCTGCTCGACAACCGGGCCGCCGCGGCGCTGATGGCCAAGCTTCGCGGCTCCAGCGACCATTCCGACCCGTTGTCCGGGCTCACCGACCAGGAACGGGTGCTGCTGGACCTGCTCGGTGAAGGATTGACCAACAAGCAGATCGCCGCCCGGATGTTCCTCGCGGAGAAGACCGTCAAGAACTACGTGTCCCGGCTCCTGGCCAAGCTCGGCATGCAGCGCCGCACCCAGGCCGCCGTCTATGTCTCGAAGCTCGATCGTCCGGTCCAGCGCGGACAATAGACTCCAGCTGTGCCTGCAGCCGATGACGGACGCAACCGACCGATGCGCGAGACGCTGTCGCAATTGAGGTTGCGGGAGCTGCTCAGTGAGGTCCAGGACCGGGTCGAGCAGATCGTGGAGGGCCGGGACCGGCTGGACGGGCTGGTCGACGCGATGCTGACGGTCACCGCCGGCCTGGAACTCGACGCCACCCTGACGACGATCGTGCACACGGCGATCGAGTTGATCGACGCCCGTTACGGGGCGCTGGGTGTGCGTGGGCACGGGCACGAACTCGTCGAATTCGTCTACGAGGGCATCGACGGGCCCACCCGCCACCGGATCGGCAATCTGCCGCAGGGCCTGGGTGTGCTCGGTGTGCTCATCGACGATCCACGCCCGATCCGATTGGAGAACATCCGGGATCACGCGGCGTCGGTCGGCTTCCCGGCGCACCACCCGCCGATGACGACCTTCCTCGGTGTTCCGATCAGGATTCGCGACGAGGTCTTCGGCAATCTCTATCTCACCGAGAAGAAATCCGGGCAGCCCTTCAGCGAGGACGACGAGGTGCTCGCGCAGGCCCTGGCGGCGGCCGCCGGCATCGCGATCGAGAACGCCCGGCTGTACCAGCAGTCGCAACAACGGCAGGCCTGGATCGAGGCCACCCGGGACATCGCAACCGAATTGCTGTCCGGCACCGACCCGGCGGCGGTGTTCCGGGTCATCGCCGAGCGCGCCCGCCAACTCACCGCGTCCGCGGTCGCCGTTGTCGCGATCGCCGAGGACGAGGACGAAGAGCCGGGGGCCGTCGGCGAGCTGCTCGTGGCCGAGGTCACCGGCGCCGAATCGGTGGACATCGCGGCGCTGGCGCCGATCCCGGTGGCCGACGGCCCGGTCGGTGAGGCGTATACCCGGCGAATTCCGCTGTGTGCCAATCATCTCGACGTGGCGGGCAGCGCGGGACCCGCGTTGATACTTCCGCTGCGCACCACCGAAACGGTTGCCGGCGTGGTGATCACCCAACGCGAGGCCGGCTCGGCGCCGTTCACCGACGACGACCTCTCGATGGCCGCCGCGTTCACCGACCAGGCGGCGTTGGCCTGGCAGCTGGCCACCACGCAGCGGCGGATGCACGAACTGGACGTGCTGACCGACCGCGACCGGATCGCGCGGGACCTGCACGACCATGTCATCCAGCGGTTGTTCGCCGCCGGACTGGCGTTGCAGGGGGCCATCCCCCGGATCCGCCCGGCCGACGCGGCGCAGCGGGTCGAGAAGTGCGTGGACGACCTGCAGGACGTCATCTCCGAGATCCGGACCGCGATCTTCGATCTGCACAGCGGAGCCGCGGGGAGCACCCGGTTGCGCCAGCGCCTGGACGCCGCCCTGGCACAGTTCACATCGGCCGACGTCCGCGCCTCCGCGCAGTACAACGGCCCGCTGTCGGTCATCGAGCCGGCGATCGCCGACCACGCCGAGGCCGTGGTGCGGGAAGCCGTCAGTAACGCGGTGCGGCACGGCCGCGCCACGGAGATCGCGGTATCGGTGCGTGTCGACGACGACCTGACCGTCGAAATCACCGACAACGGCCGGGGTTTCGACGGGCCGATCACCGAGAGCGGGCTGGCGAACCTGCGTCTGCGGGCCCAGGAGTACGGTGGCGATCTCGCCCTGAGCGAGGCCGCCGGCGGCGGAACCGTCCTACGCTGGCAGGTGCCCTTGCCCTAGTCGGCCTCAGCCGAGCACCGCCCGCAGCACGTCGCGCAACTGCTCCCCCACGGTGTCCAGCGGTTGGGTGGCCCGCTCCGCCCGGCACATCGCGACCGCCCCCTCCACCGCGGCGACGATCAGGGTGGCCGTCCCGGTGGCGCGGTGCGGGGGCACGCCACTCTTGCGCAGTGCGCCGGCCAGGATGGTCGTCCAGTTCCCGAACGCGAACACCGCCGCATCGCGCGGGGCGCAATCGCCGTCGGCCATCTCCTCGACCGCGACCGCCAGCACCGGGCAACCGGCTCGGAAGTCGCTGTCCACCAGCGTCTCTCGCCACATAGCCAGGAAGGCCTCCAGGCCGTCGGCCGGCCCCGCCGCCGTCGCCTCGGTCAGCCTGTGAGCGGTGAGGTCGTCGGCCCACCGGACGGCCTCGGCGGCGAGTTGGCTCTTGCCACCGGGGAAATAGTGATAGGTCGAGCCGAGTGGGGCGCCGGTGTGCTTGGCCAGCTCGCGCACGCTGGTGGCGTTCATGCCGCGGCGCCGGATCATCTCGGCGGCACCGGCCACCATCCGGGCCCGCGCATCCACATCCTCGCCGCGCATTCACCCTCCTCTTATGACAGTCGTCATAGTGTACGTCTAACTGGTCTTATGACGACCGTAATAAGTCAGTTGCGTCGGCGTGTTGCGGTCTTGAGCTCCAGCACCGCGGCGGCGTTGCGGACGGCCTCGGTCACGGTGTCCACCACGGGACTGTCCAGCTTCCAGCACTGCCAGTACAGCGGGACGTCCAGATGGATCTCGGCGATCCGGACGAAGTCCGGGCCGATCAGCTGCTCGGGGTACATGCCCCAGCCCAATCCCGCTCGGACCGCCGCACGGAACCCCTCGGCGGTCGGCACATAGTGCACCGGCCGACGCACATCACGCCGGAAAGCCTTGCGCACCAGGTTGTCCTGCAACGCGTCATCGCGATTCCAGGCGAGCGAGGGCGCCTCGGCCGCCGCCTTTGCGGTGAAGCCGCCCGGCAGGTACCGCCGCAGATAGTCCTGGGTCGCCACCGGGATGTAGCGCATCACGCCCAGGGATTGCACGCGACATCCGGAGACGGCCGTCCGTTCGGTGGTGACGGCCCCCATCACCTCACCGGCGCGCAGCAGCCGGGCCGAATGGTCCTGGTCCTCGATCCGGATATCGAAGAGGATGCCGGGCAGCCGGGCGAAGATGCCGGCGAACCACGTCGCCATGGAGTCCGCGTTCACCGCGACGGCCACCCTGATGGGTTCCCGCGGCCCGTCCCCGGTCTCGGCCAGCGCCTCGGCCTCCAGCAGCGCCATCTGGGCGGCCAGTCGGAGCAGCGGTGTGCCGGCTGGTGTTGCCCGGCAGGGCTTTTCGCGAACGACGAGGACCTGGCCGACCCGCTGCTCCAGCGCCTTGATGCGCTGACTGACCGCCGACGGGGTGATGTGCAAATGGGTTGCGGCGGCGTCGAAGCTGCCCAGTTCGATGACGGCCGCGTAGGCGGCCAGCTGCTGACCGTCCAGCCTCATACCCGCCATGCTAATGCACGGTCACGGCCTTAGAGCCAAGAGCCGCAACTGATCCGGCACCGTATCGAAGAGTGCCACTCGGGTGATCAGGCCGAGCACGAGTTCGAAGATGCCGTCCAGCGGTGTGGCTTGGACGCGCTCGGTGGAGGCGAACGGCAGCGCGACCGCCGTGGCGGCCCCGGCCGAGGTGGGGATCTCGACGCTTTGGCCCGGCGACGGGTAGTACCCGTCGTAGGTGCCGGCGAACAGGTCGTTGATCCAGCCGGCGGCGATGGTCGGGACGGCCTGGACGTTCGAGGGTGCCGAGAAGCCGGCCACCAGATATTCGGCGAACTGGACGATCTTGTTGCCGCCCAGCAGGGCGTCGATGTGACGCCCACCGGCCAGCATCACACCGTTGAACTGGCCGGGACGAGCGGCCTCCAGTTCGTCGCCCACCACGCCGAACATGTTCCACACGTAGCGCTCCGACGAAATATCCATCACGGGGCGGTAATTGGCGCCGGTGAGCCGCGCCAAGGCCCTGGGCACCGTGCCGTTCATGTCCACCGAATCCAGGAGCACCACACCGGCCAGGTCGGCCAGCGCCGCGTTGTCGATCATGTCGGCCGCCGCACCCATCACCAGGCTGCCGCCGGCGGAATGCCCTACCAGGACGAAGCGGGTGGGCAGGGTCACCTCGTGTCCGGCCGCCGCCGACGCGCTCGCCGTCAGGGCCGCTCGGTCCCCGGCGAACAGGTCCGCGACGCCCTGTTGCATGGCCGTGCCTCCCAGCCAGGCGCCGTCGGCGGCAAGGAAATTCGAGGTGATGGTCGGCGCGACGACGACGCTGTTGGTGCGTTCGGCCAGTGCGGCCGCGGTGAAGCTGTACATCGATCCCACCGCGGCGAACCCGTGCTGCAGATAGATCAGCCGGGTCGGTGCCTGGTCATCGGAATGCTCGGGGAAATACCAGTCGGCGATCACGGTGCGCCCGCCCGCGACCGGGATGCGCAGTGTCGACGTCCGGACGGTGACCTTGGCGTCGGCCGGCAGCACCGGTGGTCCCGAGAAGAACTGCACGAGCCCCATGACCGCGTTGAGAATGGCCGATCCCAGGGCGTCGACCAGTGTCGGCCGGCGTGGAGCGGCGGCCTGGGCGACGACGGGGTCGGCCGGGCGAGCGGTGACCGCGGCCGCGGTGACCGACGGCGGCATATCGGCCGTCACCGCCGGTGCCACCGGCTCGGACGCGGCCTTCGGGCGCACCGCGGCGCCCTTCGTCTGCTCCTGCGCCGGTGCGGGTTTGGCGGTGGACGGGACAGTCGCGGCGCGACGGAAGGCCGCAGCGGCGTTGGGCGACCGGGTGGTCGTCCCCTTCTTCTTGGCGGTGCCGGACTTCACACTTTCGCCGGGTGCCGGTTTCTCGTCGGCCGGCGTCGACGGTTTCGGAGCCTCCTGCTCGGGCTCGGCGGCGGGTTCCTCCTTCTTCGCCGGGTCCGGGGTCTTCGTGTCGTGCGGGCCCTCGGCGGCCGGCTTACCGCTGCCACCGGCTGACTCCGCATCGGTGTCGGCGACGGCGGTCGCCGCGCCGACCAGCAGCGTGGCCGCGACCGCCGTCATCGCGACCACGGCACCCAGCCATGCCATCAACCGAGCGACCATCCGAATCCCCCTGCCCTGCGCCGCACGATGCGCCGTAATTGCACAAACTAGATCATTTGATATTTATGTGTCGAGAGCGGTCGCCGGATCCGGAGTAGCGTTTTGGTGTTACGGCACAGCACGAAGGACGGGCACGCACGTGGGCGAGGAGCCGGTACGCCGCCGTCGGGGCCGCCCGGCCGGCGGCGGCGCGGTGGCAGAAGAACTGCGGGAGACCTTCCTCGATACGGCGGAACGGTTGTTCGTCACGCGGGGTTACCGGGCCACCACCATCGAGGCCATCGCCCGGTCGGCCGGGTACTCACGCGGCAGCGTCTACCGGCACTTCCCCACCCGGGACAGCCTGGTCGAAGCGCTCGTGCAACGCACCACCCGGCGGCACATGGTGGGCATCCTCGACCGGTTACCCCCTGATGCCGAGCCGCTCGACATCATCGTCGAGAGCCTGGTGATCGTCGCGAGCGAACTCAACCGAGACCCGCTGGTGCGGTCGATCTCGGACCAGGCCGACGACCGCATCGTTGCCAACATGCTGGCCAACCACGCCGAACTGCATCGCATGGTCGAGGAATGGACGGCCACCGTCGTCGAGTCCGATGACGGTGGGTCGTTGCGGCCGGGCCTGCGCGGCAAGGACCTCGCCCGCTTTCTCATCGCCACCAGCATGAGCCTGCTGCTCGGCGTCGTGCCGGGCTCGCAGGACCCCGAAACCGCCAGGCGCTATATCGAGGTGTTCTTCCTGCCGGCCGTCGCCGCGCGGTTTCCGCCGGCACGCCCCGTGTTCACCGACGACGAATGAGCACTACCGCGCCGCCCCGGCGACCAGGCGGTGGGCGCTATTCTTCGAGCGTGTCAGATGAGCTCTGGACGTCGGCCACCCGGCATCCGTTCCTGAATGCGGTGCGCGACGGCACCATCACCGACGAGGCCTTCGACCGCTGGCTGGTGCAGGACGCCATCTTCGTCGCCGACCTGCTGAAGTTCCAGGCGCGGCTGCTGGCCCGCTCGCCGCGGGCCGCCCAGGCGGTCCTCGTCTCCGGCTGCGGGGCATTGGTCGCCGAGCTGGACTGGTTCGAGGAGCAGGCCGCTCGGCGCGGCATCGAGCTGCACGGCAAAGCGCTGCCGGCCACCCTGGCCTACCGGGAACTGCTGCGGGTGCTCGACGCCGAACCGTTCGACGCGGCCATCACCGCGTTGTGGGCGCTGGAGCGGGTGTACTTGCTGGCCTGGCAACATGCACACTCGGAAAGCTCACGCTTCCGCGAGTTCGTCGAGCATTGGAGCACACCGGAATTCGCGTCCTACGTCGACGCCCTCGGCGCGCTGGCTAATCCCGGGGACAACGACGCACTGGTGGACGAGGTGCTCTCCCACGAGGTGGACTTCTGGGAGATGGCGGGCGCATGACACTGTCCGCCCGGCTGTGGTCGGAGAACGACGACCTCGCGGCCCAGACCCTGGCGCACCCGTTCGTGCAGGGTATCGGCGACGGGTCACTGCGGCGGGAGCTGTTCGCCGGGTACGTCGCCCAGGACGCATTCTTTCTCGAATCCTTCGCGCGGGCTTACGCTTTGGCGCTCGCGCGCAGCGCCGACACCACCACCTTACTGACGCTGGCGGACCTGCTCGCCGGGGTCCGCGACGAACTCCGCCTGCATGCGTCCTACGCCGACTCGTGGGGTATCGACATGGCCGGGGTGACACCGTGGCCGGCAACCCTGGCCTACACCGATTTCCTGCTGGCCACCGCGTCCACCCAGGACGCCGCCGCGGTGTACGCCGCGATGACGCCGTGCATGCGGCTCTACGCGTGGCTGGGTCAGTCGTTGGTGGGCGGCGACGCCGGACCGTACACCGACTGGGTGCAGACCTATGCCGATCCGGGATTCGAGGCGCTGGCGGCGCAGCTGGAGACACTGCTGGACCAGCAGGACATCGACACGCCGGCGTTGCACGACACCTACCGCCGCGCCATGCGGCTGGAACTGGGGTTCTTCGAGGCGACATCCACGGCCTAGTCGCCGGGCGGCGGGAACCCACCGGTGGCCACCGGGCCCCACCGGCGTGGAGTGATGCGCAGCAGGCACTTTCGTTGATCCACCATGGCCTGCCGATACTCGTCCCAGTCCGGATGCTCACCGGCGACCGCCCGGAAGTAGTCGACCAGCGGCTCGACCGCATCGGGCAGGTCGATGCGCTCGGCGTCACCGTCGACCTGGACGTAGGGGCCGTTGAACTCGTCGGACAGCACCGTGACGCTGGCCCGCGGGGTCCTGCCGATGTTCACCGACTTGGCACGCTGCGGGTAACTGGCGATCACGATGCGGCCCTGGTCGTCCACCCCGCCGGTGACCGGGGAACTCTGCAGCGAGCCGTCCGCCCGGAAGGTGGTCAACACCATCCGATGACGTGGACGGACGAACTCCAGCAATTGCTCGAGGCTGACGGTGTCGGCGGTGGCATAGGTTCGGGGCATACCGTGATTCTCCCCCTTCGGTCCCGTCGAGACTGAATCCTGGGACCGATTCCGCGGCTATCGCGTCCCTGACTTCAGTCTCGCCGGCGATCCTCGACCGGCGACCCCGCCACGCTATTTGACGATCAGCTTGCGCTGCGACGCCATGGTGAACACGGCGGCCACGATGATCACCAGGCCCTTGATGATGGTCTGGGTGTAGTCGGCCGCGCCGATCTGGTTCAGTCCGTTGGACAGCACCGTCAGGATCAGCACTCCCAACACGGTCCGGCCGACACCGCCCACGCCGCCGGACAACGCGGTGCCGCCGATCACGATGGCCGCCACCGAGTCGAGCAGGATCTGCGACCCCAAAGTCGGTCCGGCCGCGCCCAATTGGGCCGTCAGCAGCAGACCGGCCACCCCGGCGGTAATCCCGGAGACCACCAGGATGAGGACCTTGACCCGGCGCGTCTTCACCCCGGCCAGTTCGACGACCTTCTCGTTGCCGCCGACCGCGTACACGTACAGCCCGAACCGGGTGCGCCGGGCGAAGAACCACACCACGGCCAGGGCCAGCAGCGCGATCAGCGCGGCGTTCTGGATGTTCGGGACGAACTGCCCGATGGCCAGGTCGCGGATGCCCTGGTTGGTGAAGTTGATGGTGCTGCCCTGCAGGATGGTCAGACCGATACCGGCGAACAGTGACAGGGTGCCCAGCGTCGCGATGAACGACGGCACCCGCCCGTAGGCGAAGACCACGCCGTTGAGCAGCCCGATCGCGGCGCCGACCGCGATCGCGATGAGCAACACCACGAGCGGATTGCCGAGTCCGTCGTTGATCAGCGAGGCCACCACCGCACCGGTGAGCAGCGCGATCGACCCGACCGAGAGGTCGACGCTGCCGGCCACGATCACCAGCGTGGCGCCGAGCGAGGCGAGGAGCAGGATGCCGGCCTGTCCGCTGATCAGCGTCAGATTGGCCGCGGTGAGGAAGGCCTCGGCCCGCACCGAGAAGAACACCACCAGAGCCAGCAGCGCGGCCAGCGGCAGGACGTCGCGCACCAGATTGACGCGGGTGAGCACGCCCGGAGGTGACGCACTCGCAGCGGCATGGGGTGCGGCGGAGGCGGTTTCGGGTGCGGGGGCGGTCAGTTCAGCAGTCATTTCTCATCCGATGGTGGTAGGGACGGCGGAGGCGCCGGGGATCATCAGGGCGACGAGGTCGTGCTCGTCGGGTTTGGCATCCGGCGGCGCGTCGACGGTCGCCACCAACCTGCCTTCGGTGATCACCGCGACCCGATTCGACAGCCCGATCAGTTCGGGCAGGTCGTCGCTGACCAGGATTATCGTTGTGCCCGCGGCGGCCACCGTGCGCAGCAGGTCGTAGATTCCCTCACGGGCTCCGGTATCCACACCCTGGGTGGGTTCGTCCAGGACCAGGATGCTCGGTTGGCGCAGTAGCCATTTGGCGATGAGCACCTTCTGAGCATTACCGCCAGAGAGTGATGACACCGGGGCGTCGATGCTCTCGGCGACGATGCCCAGTTCCTCGACATACCGCTGGGCGACCTTGCGCGCGCGGCCGACAGCCCACAACCCGACCCGGGGAGTGGCGAACCGGTCGTGCAGGGAGGCCAGTTGGATGTTGTCGACGATGGACTGCGTGACGACGAGTCCTTTGTCGGCGCGATCCGGTGGCACATAGGCGATTCCGGCACGAACGTGATCACCGATGGTGCCACCGACCGGTTTCCCGTCGACCAGGATGCGACCGTGGGTTGGGCGCACCGCACCGGCGATGATCTCGCCGAGTACCCGCTTGCCCGATCCCTCGGTGCCGGCCAGCCCGACGATCTCACCGGGCGCCACCTGCAGGGAGGCCTCGCGCAGTACTCCGGCGCCGCCGACACCTTCGACGACCAACCGCGGTTGGGTGTCGCTTCCGATGGCCCGCTGGGCGTTTTCGCGATAGTAGTTCTCGGTGCGGACTCGGCCCACCATCAGGCGGTGCAGCTCGTTCTCGTCGACGCCCTCGGTCGGGCGATGCGCAACCGATTCACCGTCTTTGAACACCGTGATCCGATCGGTGGATTCGATGATCTCGGGCAACCGGTGCGAGACGAACACGACGGCGGCGACACCACGCAGCCGCTTCAACAGACGCAGGAAGTTGTCCTCGTGCTCGGAGTCCAGCGCGGTCGTGGGCTCGTCGAACAGGACGACCGGGCGTTCCACCTCCAGCAGCTGCGCCAGTGCGGTCACCCGGGCGATGTCGAGGTTCTGCCTCTGGCCGGGGGTCAGCTTTCCGGTCTGGGCGTTGACGTCGACACCGTCCACACCGGCCTTTCCGAGCGCCTCCGCGGCGGCCCGGCGCAGGCTACGCCGGTCCAATCCGCCGGTGCGGGAGCGAAACAGGTGCTCCCAACCGAAGAACACGTTCTCGTAGACCGCCAGGGAATCCACCAGGTTGGCCTCCTGGAACACCCGGAAGATGCCCAGTTTGTTGGCCTCCTGATAGGTCTTGGGTGCGATCTCGTGCCCGTCGAGGACAAGGGAGCCCGAGTCGTACGGCAGCACACCCGAGATGATGTTCAGGATCGTGCTCTTGCCCGCGCCGTTCTCGCCGATCAGCCCGACGACCTCACCGTCGCCGACCGTCAGGTCGACACCTTTGAGGGCCCGGTTGGCACCGAACGATTTGACGATGCCGGTGGCTTGCAACCGGGGTTCTGGTCGTGAGGTCATGTCACACCTTCTGGTAGGGGGACGGTGCCAACACCGGGGTGCGGTAGTGGTCTGCGTAGAGCGCGCGTATCCGGTCGAAATCCCCGTTGCGCTGGGCGTTCACATAGGCCTCCGGCAGCTGGAAGTCCTTGGGTTTCGGTACACCCGGCCAGATGCTCTCCAGGTTCTCCACCGGGTAGGCATCGAACTGCAGATCGAAGTCGTGCGGGTGCTCCACCCGGGACAGGAGCTTGACGTCGAACGATTCGCCGATCGGGCCGTCGACGTACCGCGCTTTGAACGGTTGCACGTTGTCGGCCGTGATGATCTCGGCGTGCCAGCTGTAGAAGCGTTCGGCGGCTTCGGGTTTCCAGCCGTTGAGCCGGTCGTGGAACTGCGCGATGGTGACGAACGACGGATAGGCCGGCACGTTGCCGGTGGTGACCAGCTGGGTGCCCGCGACGATCCGGTCGATACCGGCGGTGGAGCCGTTGGCGCCCACCACGAACACGTCCTTGCCCGGCACCTTGCCCGCGGCCTCGATGCCGGCCACCACTCCGGTGGCGACGTCGTCGTTGACCGCCACGATGCCGACGGTGTCCGGATAGCGCGCCAGCAGCGAGGCCGCGGCCCGCTGGGACAGGTCCACGTCGTACTTGGCGTGCAGTTCACCGGCGAAGGTGATCTTCGGGTACTTCTTCAGCGTGTCGTGCACGGCCAGCCGGCGCTGCACCTCGCAGCCGTCGATCGACGGGTAGTACCCGCCGACCCGGACCACGGTGCCCTGTTCGCCGATCTTCTTTGCCAGCACGTCGACGGCCTTGCCGACCGCGACGTACTCGTCGGGCATCAGGAAGCTGTTGTACTTGTTCCCGGCGGGGTCACTGTGCCACGGCGTGTACCAGGCCGGTGAGTTCCAGGCCGCCTGGAACAGCACGCCGCGATCGTTGGAGTCGTGGGCCAGGGTGGGCAGCGCGCCGGCGTCGTTGAGCCCGACGAAGATCGCGGTGGTCTTCTGGGTGAGCAGCTGGTTGAACTGGTTGGACTGCACGGCGGCGTCGCTCTTACCGTCCAAAACCACGCTCTTGTAACCCAATTGGGCGGCAGCCTCTTGGTAGGCCTTCGCCCACTGCACCTGATAGTCACCGGTGGCCGACCAGTTCAGCAGGGCGAACTGGCCGTCGGTGTAGGCGACCGCGTCACCGTGGACCTCGCTGCGCCGGCCGACGGCGGTCAACGCACCCGCGGCGGTCAGCGCGGCGGCACTGCCGGCCAACAGTTTCACGAACTGCCGCCGGCCCAGACCGTAGGTGTCCAGGCGCTCGAGGATGGGGTCGATCGCGCGGCGCTCTTCGGCGTTCATCGGGCAGACGGTAATGGCTGCCGAAACAAACCCCCAGCGTCTGGATCACCGCGATTTGTGGAGCCGCACCCGTAATGATTACGGGTGCGGCTCCACAAATCACCGGTCAGAAGTAGCCGCTGCCGGGCAGTTTGGTGCCGCGGGTGTAGTAGGCGCCGATGGCCTGGGCCTTGTACGACGTCGGGTTGTGTGAGGCGAGCGTGCGGATGTTGCGCCAGTGCCGGTCCAGCAGATGCGCCTGGCGTACCACCGACGCCCCGCCGACATCGAAGATCTGCGATGCGGCCTTCTGCGCCAGCCCGTCGATGACGACCTTGGCCGCGGCGGCCTGCAGCGACGCCTCATGCGCCAGTTCGAGGTTCGGATCGGTCTTGGCGACGTCGGCGTCGTAGGCCCGCTCCAGCGCGTCGGCGGCGGCCAGCACCGTGGCCTCACCCGCGTAGGCGGCCGCGGCGATCTCCCCGATCTCCCGCTGCAGCAGCGGATCATCGGGCGCCGACGGATTCGGCGCCCAGGTGAAGCTGCGCGGGCGCTGATGCACATGGGCCACCGCGTCGTTGCGGAGTGCGTGCAGCACACCGACTTCCAGCGCGGTGACGTACAGCTGGAAGAACGCCCCGGACAGATACAGCGCCGGCGGCTCGGCATCGGCGTCCGGCGGCGCGAACTGCAGCAGTTCCTCGGCGTGCACCTCGACGTTGTCGAAGACGGCGGTCCCGGTGCCGGTGGCGCGCTGCCCGAAGCCGTCCCAGTCGTCGAGCACGCTCACCCCGTCCCGGTCGGTGGGCACCAGCGCGATCACCGTGGCGCCCTCGGGATTACTGGCCAGCACCTCGGCGTAGTCGGCGTACAGCGTGCCGGTGGTGAAGTACTTGGTGCCGTTGAGGCGGAAGCCGTCGCCGTCGGGGGTCAGCTTGGTCTTCCAGGTGAACGACCCGGCCGGGGTGGAGCCGAGTTCGGTGGACGCGTTGCCGACGATCGCGCCGCGCAGCGCCAGGTCGATGACGCGCCGGCGTTGGTCCTCGTCGAGCCGCAGGCGTTCCTCGACGTGGGAGAAGTGCCCGCGCAGGATGTGCGCGACGTTCACGTCGACGGCAGCCAGCGCGATCACCGTGGCGAACAACTCCCGCAGGGTGGCGCCGCCACCGCCGTGTTCGGCGGGGATCCGCAGCGCGCCCAGCCCGGACGCGCGGATCAGATCGATGATGGCGAACGGCCGTTCGTTGTTGCGTTCGCGTTCCAGGGCGCCCTCGCCGATCTCGGCGATCAGTTGCGCCAGCCGGTCGGAGCCGTAGGTCAGCGGTTCGGTGGACAGGGTGTTGGTCATCGTGATACCTCCTCGGTGACACGGCGGTAGCGCGCCGCGCGGTGTGATTCGGGCAGCCGCGGACCGCGCCCGAACAGTTTGTGCCGCAACGAACCTTGTTCGTAAGCGGTCTTGTAGACGCCGCGCCGTTGCAGCTCGGGAACCACGTGCTCGATGAAGTCGACGAACGAGCCCGGGGTGATGACGTTGGTGAGGTTGAATCCGTCCACGTCGGTCTCCTCGACCCAGGACTGCAGATCGTCGGCCACCTCGGTGGGGCCGCCGACGCTGAAGCCGCCCTCGGCGTCGATGGCGTGCGCGTCGATGAAGTCGCGCAGCGTCCACTGGCCCTGCCCGAACATCTGCACCGACGACTTCAGGTACTCGTTGTCGGTGACGGCGACCGGGTCGTCCAGGTCGAACCGGGACAGGTCGCTGCCCAGCCAGCCCGACCAGAGGGCCAGTGCGCCTTCGGGATCGGTGTATCGGCGGAAGTCGTCGTAGCGGTCGCGCGCGGCCTGCCGGGTGGGTCCGGTGACCGCGACGTGCCCGTTGACGATCTTCACGTCGTACGGGTCGCGCCCGGCATCCGAGGCCCGGGTCCGGATGTCGGCGACGGCCTCGCGCAGCACCTCCTTGGTGGGTGCGCCGATGAAGATCACCTCGGCGTTCTCCGCGCCGAACTGCCGACCCCGGTTCGACGCGCCGGCCTGGTACAGCACCGGGGTGCGCTGGGTGGACGGTTCACACAGGTGGATACCCGGCACCCGGAAGTGCTTGCCGGAGTGCTCGATCGGGTGCACCTTGGCCGGGTCGGCGTAGTGGGCACGGCCCGGTTCGGTGCCGACGGCGTCGTCCTCCCAGGAACCTTCCCACAGCTTGTACAGCACCTCGGTGTACTCGTCGGCGATGTCGTAGCGGTCGGCGTGCGGGGTGATGGTGTCCAGGCCGTGGTTGCGGGCCGCGCTCTCCAGGTAGCCGGTGACGATGTTCCAGCCGACCCGGCCCTTGGTCAGGTGGTCCAGGGTGGACATCCGGCGCGCGAACGAGTACGGGTGCTCGAACGAGGTGGCCGCGGTGATGCCGAACCCGAGATGCTCGGTGACGGCCGCCATCGCCGGCACCACCAGCAGCGGATCGTTGACCGGCACCTGGGCACCCGAGCGCAGCGCGGCCTCCGGACCGCCGCCGTACACGTCGTAGATGCCCAGCACATCGGCGATGAACAACCCGTCGAACAGCCCGCGCTCCAACAGCCGGGCCAGGTCGATCCAATAGTCCAGGTCCTTGTACCGCGCCGCCTGAGATTCCGGGTGCCGCCAGGTCCCGGCGACGATGTGCGTCACACAGTTCATGTCGAATGCGTTGAGGACGATCTGGCGGGTCACCGCCGACACGATGGCCGACCGGACATTTTTGCGATAGCGATCAAATCGGTGCGATTCTCTTCCGTAACGTTGCGTCACAATCGCCGGGAATATCCGCACCCCGATCGGTGTTGCGCAGCAGGTGACTGAGCAGCCTGAACTGAGCCCCACCGACTGGGTCCGTACCCAGACCGAGAAGATCCTGCAGACCGGGACCACCGACGGCGTCGAGGTCCTGGATCGTCCGATCGTCCTGTTCACCACGACGGGAGCGAAGTCGGGCAAGAAGCGCTACGTCCCGCTGATGCGCGTCGAGGAGAACGGCAAGTACGCCATGGTGGCCTCCAAGGGCGGCGACCCGAACCATCCGTCCTGGTATCACAACGTGAAGGTGCACCCGCAGGTCACCGTCCAGGACGGGGACAAGGTCACCGAGGGCACCGCCCGCGAGGTCGAGGGTGACGAGCGGGCGCACTGGTGGGAGCTGGCCGTCGCCGCCTACCCGCCGTATGCCGAGTACCAGACCAAGACCGACCGGCAGATCCCGGTCTTCGTCGTCGAATAATCCGTCGAATAGCCCGAGCGGTGCCTGTTCAGCGGCATGACTGCCGCTGAACAGGCACGTCTCATCCGAGGGCGATACCCAGCTCCTGGGCGAACACCTTGACCATGTGCTGCACGGCGATCTCGTTGCGGCCGATGATCATGTGGTCATGCTGACCGTGCCGGACGCCCTGGCCGCACTGCGGCAGCATCGCGAAATCCTCGTCGCGCACCGCGGCATGGACCCCCTCGTAGACGGCGTCGTAGAACGCGCGCATCTCGTCGTCGACCGCGGGCACGCGCCCCATCCAGCTATGCCGCACGGTGCAGCGCGTCGGTTCACCCTCGGGCAGCATGTCGATGATCTCCACCCCGACGGGGCTGTTGGCCAGGATGAGGTTGGGATACACCCAGTAGATGACGCCCATGTTCGCCGACGGATCGCGTGACGCGTCCGCGTCCTGTTCGACGTTCATGATCCAGGTGAACGGGAACCCGATCCGGTGGTGCTTACCGAACTCGTCGTAGATCGAGGTGTTGGGCAGCGTGTTCTGCCCGATCAGGCTTTCGCCGTGCACGAAGGGGAAGTGATACCCCTCGGCGAACGCCTCCAGCGCGCCCTTCCAGGACACCTCGGAGGAGAACTCGCGATCGGTGTGGTAGCCGTAGGATCCATAATTCCATTGCGCCAGTTCGGGTCCCAGCGCTCCGAGGTGGTCGTCCACATCGATGGTCGCGTCGGCGGTCAGCACCGCCCAGACGAACCCGTACCGTTCCTGTGACGGGAGTTCGACCAGCCCGTAGTCGGCAGTGTCCATGGTGTCGAAGCCCGATTTGCCGGGCACCATGAACAATTCGCCGGTGTTGCGATAGGTCCAGGCGTGATAGGGACACACGAAGCGCGCGGCATTTCCGGACCCACAGGCCGGCATCGCCCCGCGGTGCCGGCAGTAGTTCAGGAAGACGTGGGCGGTACCGGCCCGGTCCCTGGTCACCAGCAGCGAGTCGCCCAGCACGGAGCGCACCACGTAGTCGTTGTTCTTCGGCAACTGCGCGGACGGGACGATCGCCAGCGGCACCCGCCGCAGAATCTGCGTCTCTTCGATTTCGGTGATCTTGGGATCGCGGTAGTAGTGCAACGGCACCTTGAGCACGGCATCCGCCATGTCGGTGGTGCCGTCGAGCGCGTGCCGCAGGGCACGCCGGGTCAGCGCCTCGTCGGCGAAGTTCGCGGGTTGGGCCACCATGCGTTGACCATACATTCTTTAGTAACTGTATTGTCAAGATCGTACGCCGCGTCATGCGACGATCGACGCATGCGCAGGCATGGTTGGTCCGGCGACATCCCGGCCGACGACGAGGAAGCGGTGGACCGGATCATCGCCGCGTCCCGCCGCGCCATCGACACCCAGGGGACGGTGAGCGTGTCGGCGGTGGCCCAGGCCCTCGGCGTCACCCGCCAGACGGTCTACCGGTATTTCCCCACCCAGGAGACGCTGATGGCCGCGACGGCGGTCGCATCGGTGGCCGGATTCCTGGATCGCCTTGCCGGCCAATTGGGTTCGATCACCGATCCGACGGAGGCCGTCATCGAAGGCATCGCCTACACCGTCGAGCAGTTGCCGCACGACCGCTACCTCGGCCTGGTTCTCCAACCCGGCAAGGCCAGCGCCTTCACCGCGGGGGTGACCTCCGATATCGCCATCGGGTTCGGCCGCAGCATCCTGCAGCGCTTCGACATCGACTGGGCCGCAGCGGGATTCGACGACAGCAAGCTCGACGAGCTGGTCGAGTTCATGCTGCGCCTGCTGCAGTCGTTCATCGTCGACCCTGGCCGCCCCGCGCGGCACGGTCAGGCGCTGCGCGACTACCTCGACGACTGGGTCGCGCCCGCGGTACGCGCACATGCCGGCCGCGTCAGCGTCAGGGCGGGGGCGGCGGAGGAGGAACGATGAAGCAGTTCGAACCGCCGATACCCAGCACGTACACCGTCACGCAGCGCTGAAAACTCCCGTCCGGATAGAACGGCCCGTCGCACTGGCCGCCGCCGTTACCCCAGACGACGGCACTTCCACACTCCGCGGAGGCCGGTGGCGCCGAAGCGACCGCGCCCGCCCCCGACAAGGCCAACGCCACCAGAACGGCGCCGGCGATCTTCGCCTTCATCTCTCATGCCATTCCTTGCTCAGACCAATTAATTAGTCTGTCTAGAATTATCCTCCGGGTGCCGGTCCACGGCAAGGGTGATTTCGCCGCCACGGCGCCGCCGGACAGGTGAGGAAGAATGACGGGCGAGATGACCGATACCGAGGGCGCAGCGAGCCCGGACACCGCAGACCGGCGCCGCCACATCGTGCGCCTGGTCTTGTTCGCGGCGGTGCTGGCGGCACTGTTCGCCCTGATGGCGGTGGGCCGCGTGGTCGACGCTGACGAGATCCGCGCCGTCGTCACCGCCGCCGGGCCCGCCGCGCCGCTGGCCTACGTCGTGGTCTCGGCCGTGCTCGGTGCCCTCTTCGTGCCCGGCCCGATCCTGGCCGCCGGCAGCGGACTGCTGTTCGGGCCGGCGGTGGGACTCGGCGTCACGCTCGGCTCCACCGTCGGCACCGCGATGATCGCCAGCCAGATCGCGCGCCGGGCCGGCCGCGACAGCGCCCGCGCGCTGCTCGGCGCCGACCGGGCCGATCGACTCGACGGCTTGATCGAGCGGCGCGGGTTGTGGGCCGTCGTCGGGCAGCGGTTCATTCCGGGCATGTCCGACACGATGGCCGCCTATGCGTTCGGGGCGTTCGGAATGCCGTTGTGGCAGATGGCACTCGGCGCGCTCATCGGGTCGACGCCGCGTGCGTTCGTGTACACCTCACTCGGCGCGGCGCTCGGCGAGAAGTCCGCCGCGCTCGCGTTCGCCGCCGCCGCGGTGTGGTGTGTCACCGCCATCGTCGGGGTTTTCGCCGCCCACCGCGGCTACCGCGCCTGGCGCGGCCGCACACCTCGTTGACTTGGCCGTGGCGGCGCAAAAGTGCGAGAAGCGCCCGCCACCAACGCCAAGTCAACGCGGCTCACACCGTGAACGCCGCCCGGAACGCCGTCAGCGCGGTCTCGCTGTCCGCGGAATTCCACGCCTCCATGCCGACGGTGCCGGTGAACCCGATCCCGTCCAGCCCCCGCGCCACCGCCGGGTAATTGATCTCCCCCGTGCCCGGTTCGCAGCGGCCCGGCACGTCGGCCACCTGGATCTCCCCGATCGCCGGGCCACACCGCCGCACCAACTCGACGAGGTTCCCCTCCCCGATCTGCGCGTGATAGAGGTCCAGCATCATCTTGACGTTGGGATGCCCGACGCCCTCCACCAGCGCGAGGGTGTCCTTGGCACGGGCCAGCGGCACACCGGGGTGGTCGACGATGGTGTTGAGGTTCTCCACGCAGAACGTCACGCCCGCACGCGCCCCGAGTTCGCCGATGCGCTCCAGGGTGCGCAGCGCTGTCAGCCACATCTCCCCGGTGGCGCGCTGCCGCGGCCGGGCCGCCTGACCGTCCACCAGTTCGGCGGTGTGCAGGTTCAGCCGGGTGACGCCGAGCGTCTCGGCGGCCTCGATGCTCAGTTCCGCGGTGCGCACCACCTCGCCGGCGGTGGCCGGGTCGATCAGGTCGCCGTGCAGATAACCGGTCATCGACGTGAAGGAGGCCCCCGTCGCGGCCAGCGCGGCCAGGTCCTTGTCGTGCCAGCTCCAGATCTCCGCGGCGAAGCCGAGCTCGTGAATCCGCTCGACCCGCTCGACGATCGGCAGGTCCCGGAACACCATCTCCGAGCACACGGCCAGCTGGAAACCCATCTTCTCTCTCCGTTCGACTAGAACGTTCTAGTTGCGCTCAGTAAAGCACGGCTCGACTAGAACCTTCTAGTGTCGTGTCATGCAGCACCGCCCCACGCTGGAGGATGTGGCCCGGCACGCCGGTGTCTCGCGCGCGCTGGTGTCCATCGTCATGCGCGACGTCCCCGGCGCCAGCGACGAGACCCGCGCCAGGGTGCGCCGGGCCGCCGACGAGATCGGCTATCGCCCCGACCCACGAGCACGGCGACTGCGCCAACTGCGCACCAAGCTGCTCGGCGTGACCTTCGCCGCCGGTCAGGAATTCCACGCCGAACTGGTCGACGGCGTCTACGCCGCCGCCGACGAATTCGGTTACGAGGTCGTGCTCAGCGGCGTCACCAGACACCACGACGAACGCCGCGCCGTGCGCACCCTGCTGGACGACCGGTGCGAGGCCGTGCTGCTGCTCGGTCCCGAGCTACCGGCAGCCGACCTGACCCGGTTGGCCGCCACCACCCCGCTGGTCGTGGTGGCGCGGCGGGTACGCGGCGTGGACGCCGTCCGCAGCGACGACACCGCCGGCGCGGCGATGGCCGTCGAGCACCTGCGCGGTCTCGGGCATCGCGACATCGTCCACCTCGACGGTGGCCGGCTAGCCGGCGCCGCCGAGCGGCGCCGCGGTTACACGCAAGCCATGCGCGCCGCCGGCCTGCCGGCAACCACCGTGCCCGGCGGTCTGACCGAACGCGAAGGCGCGGCCGCCGCCACGGCCCTGCTCGGCTCCGGCGCGGCCCTGCCGTCGGCGATCTTCGCCTTCAACGATCGCTGCGCCCTCGGCGTGCTCGACGTCCTGGTGCGCGCGGGCATCGCGGTACCCCAACGGGTTTCGGTGCTGGGATTCGACGACAGCCCGCTGGCCCGGCTGGCGCACATCGACCTGAGCACCATCCGCCAGGAAACCCCGCAATTGGCCCGCGCGGCGGTGGCCCGGCTGGTGGGCCGACTCGACGACGCGGCCGGCGATGCCGGACCGGTCGACCTCGTCGTGCCCCCGACGCTGGTGGTGCGGGGTACCACCGCACCACCGGCCGCGGGATGAATCCCCACCGGCGCATCCGTTCTGGTCCGCGGAGGCCGCCGTGGGCTGCGGCCGGAGAGGGACAGCATGCGCATCGTCGTCATCGGCGGCACCGGCCTGATCGGATCGAAGCTGGTGCACGCCTTGACCGCACACGGCCACGAGGCGATCGCGGCATCGCCGCGGACCGGGGTGAACGCCGTCACCGGCGAAGGGCTGACCGACGTGCTCACGGGCGCCGGCCGGCAGACCGACGTGGTGGTCGACGTATCGAACTCGCCGAGCTTCGAGGACGGGCCGGCGCTGGAGTTCTTCACCAGGTCGGCCACCAATCTGCTGGCCGCCGAGGCGAGCGCCGGGGTGCGGCATCACGTGGCCCTCTCGGTGGTGGGCACCCCGACACTGGCCCAGCAGAGCGGCTATTTCGACGCGAAACTGACCCAGGAGAAGCTCATCGGCGCGGGCCCGATTCCCTACACCATCGTGCGGGCGACACAGTTCTTCGAGTTCCTGGGCGTCATCGCCGACTCGGCGACGGCTGACGGTGCGGTCCGGTTGCCCGCCAAGGGAATTCAGCCGATGGCCGCGGTCGACGTCGCCGAGGGTGTCGCCATCGCCGCCCTCGGCGAACCGGTCAACGGGTTCTCCGAGATCGGCGGGCCGCAACGGTTCGATCTGCCTGACCTGATCCGGACCGCGCTGACCGCCCGTGGTGACAACCGCGCGGTGATCGCCGACCCCACCGCCAAGTACTGGGGTATCGACATCGACACCGACACCCTGGTGCCGTCGGCCGATGCGATGTTCTTCGAGACCCGGTTCGCCGACTGGATTCTCGAGGCCGCGGCCACCGGGCAACGCACCTGACCGAAACTGTCCCCCTTCTCGACCGCGCAGCGGCCCACCATCGCCTCCCGTGCTCGCACTCGCTAGCATCCAAGATCGAATCAACAGACACGGTGGTAGCTATGTCGAGCCAGGCCGGGGGGCGGGGGACGCAGTTGCGCGGCCGCGGCCGGGAGTGCGCCGCGCTGGCCGATCTGGTGTCCCAGGCACGCTCCGGCACCGGGCGGACACTGGTGCTGCGCGGCGAGGCCGGGGTCGGCAAGACGGCGCTGCTCGAGTACGTGTCCGGCGCGGCCGCCGATTTCCGCATCGTCCAGGTCGCCGGGGTGCAGACCGACATGGAACTCGCGTTCGCCGGTCTGCAACAGCTGTGCGCGCCCCTGATGCGCCACGCCGACAGCCTCGCCGCGCCGCAGCGGCAAGCCCTTGCGGTCGCGTTCGGCTACGGCACCGGACCCGCCCCGGACCGGTTCCTGGTCGGTCTGGCGGTACTCGGCCTGCTCGCGGCGGCCGCCGACGACCGCCCACTGCTGTGCCTGATCGACGATGCGCAGTGGCTCGACCAGGCGTCGGTGCAGACCCTGGCGTTCGTCGCGCGGCGGCTGCTCGCCGAGCGCATCGCCATGGTTTTCGCCATCCGCGAGGGCTACAGCGAGATCCTGCCCGGGCTGCCCGAACTACCGGTCACCGGGTTGTCCGACGCCGACGCCAGGGCACTGCTGGAGTCGGTGATGCTCGGCGGGATCGACCCGCGGGTTCGAGACCGGATCGTCGCCGAAACCCGGGGATTGCCTTTGGCATTGGTCGATGTCCCGCGCACCGTGACCGCCACCGAGTTGGCCGGTGGCTTCTGGATTGCCGGCAAGAGATCGTCGACGGCGGCCATCGAAGCCGGCTTCGTGCGACGCATCACCGCGCTGCCTGCCGAGACACAGCGGTTGCTGCTGGTCGCCGCCGCCGAGCCGGTGGGTGACTCGGCGCTGTTCCTGCGGGCGGCCGCGGCATTGGGCATCCCGGTCGATGCCCTGGCCCCGGCCGAAGAGGCGGGCGTCATCGAATTCGGGCACCGGATGCGGTTCCACCACCCGCTGATGCGCTCGGCCGCGTACCGCGCCGCCGACCTCGCTGACCGCCGGATGGTGCACCGCGCGCTGGCCGAGGCCACCGATCCGCAGGCCGACCCCGACCGCCGGGCCTGGCACGCCGCCAATGCCGCGACCGGACCCGACGATGCCATCGCCGCGGAGCTGGAGGCATCGGCGGGCCGTGCCCAATCCAGAGGCGGAATCGCCGCCGCGGCAGCATTTCTGGAACGCGCGGCCATCCTCACCCTGGACCCGTCGCTCCGTGGGGCACGCGCCATCGCGGCGGCCGACGCCAAGCGGGAGGCCGCCGCGCCCGAGGCCGCCTACGAGCTGCTGGCGCTGGCCGAAGCGGGACCGCTTTCGGCCCTGCAACGAGCACTGGTCGCCCGGATGCGGGCCCAGATGGACTTCGTCCGCAGCCGCGCCACCTCGACCGGAACGCCACCGGTCGGTGCGGCCGCCGCTCAGCTGCTCGACGCCGCACACGGGCTGACCGGACTGGACGACGAGCTGGCCCGCGAAACCTACCTGGAAGCCCTCACCGCGGCGATCTACGCCGGGCGCCTCGGCGAGCCCGGCCTGTTGGCCGAGGTGGCCACCGCGGGCCTGACGGCCGCGGGCACCGTTGCACAGCTGCAGCGGCCGGTCGACTATCTGTTGCGCGGCATGGCGACCCGGATCGTCGACGGTCCCGGCACCGGTTCGGCGGACCTGCGCACGGCGCTCGAGCTGTGGAACGCCCATGCTCAGGAGCGGGCCGGCCAATGGCTGTACTGGCCGTTCCCGGTCGCCCAGGAATCGGCCGCCCACGAGATGTGGGACGACGAGGTGCTGGAACGGATCGCCGGCGACACGGTGCGCCGGGCCAGGGAGGCCGGCGCACTGGCAGCGCTGCCGCCTGCGCTCGGTTATCGGGCCGGTGTGCATTTCTACCGCGGCGAATTCGATTCGGCCACAAGGCTGATCGAGGAGTCGAAGGCCATCACGGCGTCGATGGGCAATGCGCCGGTGCGGTATCACACGTTGCTGTTGGCGGCCTGGCGGGGCGCGGTCGCCGAGGCCGAGACCGTCATCGAGGCGGCCGCCGCCGACGGTGCGGCGCGCGGCGAGGGGCGGCTGCTCGGCCTGTCCGGCTTCAGCAGGGCCGTGCTCTATAACGGACTCGGCCGGTACGAGGAGGCGCTGGCCGCCGCGCACCGCTGCTGCGAGTACGAGGATCTGGGGTTCTACGGCTGGTGCTTGTACGAACTCATCGAGGCGGCCGTACACACCGGCGACCGGGCCGCCGCCGCGGCGGCGCTGCCGAAGCTCGCCGAACGCGCGGGCGCCAGCGGCACCGATTGGGGTCTCGGCGCGGTCGCCGCCGCCCAGGCCCTGCTCGCCGACAACGACGCCGCCGAGGGCGCCTTCGTCGAGGCGATCGAGCGGCTGGAACGCGCCGATATCGCCCTGCAGCTGTCGCGGGCCCGGTTGTCCTACGGGGAATGGTTGCGACGGGCCAACCGTCGCGGGGACGCCCGCAAACAGCTCACCGCCGCCCACGATCTGTTCACCGAGATGGGGGCGCACGGTTTCGCCGAGCGGGCCCGCCGCGAATTGAGCATCAGCGGTGACAAGATCCGCAAACAACGGGTCGGTTCCGGGGACGAGCTGACCGCGCAGGAAGCCCAGATCGCCCGGCTGGCCCGCGACGGCCTGACCAACCAGGAGATCGGCGCCCAGCTGTTCATCAGCGCCCACACCGTGGAATGGCATCTGCGCAAGGTGTTCGTCAAACTCGGCATCACCTCCCGCAAACAGTTGCGCACGCTGTCGCTGGCACCAGGGCTGGCGGGGTGACCCCCGGCCACGAAGCCGACCACGAACTACGGACTACGGACTTTCAAAGGTCCGCCGCGCCCCTTCGCCGGATGAGGCTGGTTCTCGAACGAGAAACCCAATCACGCGCGGAGGCACTCATGACCCTGACATCCGTCCCGGCAGACGGGGACGGGCCCGAATCCGATGCCGAACTCGCGGCACGCTTCACCCGTGACACCCAGCCCCTGTTCGACGTGCTGCATCGCGGTGCACGTCGGCTGACCCGCACCGAGGCCGACGCCGAAGATCTGTTGCAGGACACCCTGTTGCACGCCTACACCGGGTTCCGCAAGTTCCGCACCGGCACAAATCTGAAGGCCTGGCTGTTCCGGATCATGTACAACCGGTGGGTCAGCAACCACCGGGGCAGGCAACGCCGCCCCGCCGAGGTGGCGGTGGAGGACATCACCGACCGCGAGCTGGCCCGCGCCGCCACCCATCAATCCGGTGGCCTGCACTCCGCCGAGGCCGTGGTGCTCGGCGCGCTGCCCGATCCGGAACTCACCGAGGCCCTGGCCGAGCTGCCGGAGGGTTTCACCACCGCGATGTTCTACGCCTACGTCGAGGGCTACACCTACGCCGAAACCGCTGCCATCATGGACATTCCGATGGGCACGGTGATGTCCCGCGTGTCACGTGGCCGCCAGCGGCTGCGCACCTCACTGGCCCCGCACGAGCGACGGATCGCCTGACCCGTGGAGCTGGCACAGCAGACCGCACAGATCACCTGCGGCACGGCGGATATCGCGGCAGCGCCGACTGACTCGACCACCGAGGAGCACCCATGACCAAGAGCTACGACCCGGGCTGGGAGGACGCGCTGACCGTCGTCCAGGACGTCGTCCCGCCGTTCATGCCCGAAGGCGCACACGCCATGACGGTGATCATCGAATACCCACCCGGCAGCGCCGGTGCGCCGCCGCACCGGCATCCCACCGGCCCCGCCTTCGGTTACATGCTCGAAGGCGAGATGTTGTTCGAGCTGGAAGGCGAACCGCCGCGGGTGATCCGGGCCGGTGAGGCGTTCTGGGAGCCGGGCGGCGACGTCATCCACTATTCCGACGCCAACAACCGTGACGACATCAGCAGCCGATTCCTGGTCACCATGATGTGCGTGCCCGGGCAACCGATGCTGACCCTCGTCGACGACGAGGAACTGGCCGCCCGCGCGCACCTACGCGTGCCGGCCACACCGTCCCAGGAGTGAGCTCGATGTCCAGAATCCTGTTACAGACCACCATTCCGGCCGCCGCCGACGACTGGGACATCTCCCGGTTCACCCTGCTGGCCGACGAATTGCGCGCGGCCGGGCACCAGGTGATCGCTCGCAACCGCGCCGGCCATGACGACGATCCGGTGTTGTCACATCTCGACGAGCTCGGGTACGACCAGTTGTGGTTGATGGCCGTCGATACCGGCGGCGGTCTCACCGCCGCCGAGTGCGAGGCCATCACGCGGTTCCGGCTGGCCGGCGGCGGGGTGCTCACCGCGCGTGATCATCAGGAACTCGGCAGTTGTCTGCTGCGGCTGGGTTCACTGGGGGCGGTCAATCGATTCCACGATCCGGCGGTCGACCCGGACAGCATGTGCGACGACCGCGACAATCCCGACATCTCCTGGCCCAATTTCCATTCCGGCGCCAATGGTGATTACCAGCCGGTGCTGGTCGACGGTGTCGTGCACGAACTGTTGCGCACCGGCCGAACGGCCAGCGGGCGCATCGAGTGGTTCCCGGCCCACCCGCACGAGGGGTTGGTTGCGGCCGACGTGCCGGGTGCACGAGTGGTGGCCCAGGGTCGCAGCACGTCGACCGGTCGGCGGTTCAATCTGGCCGTGGCACTGGAGGAACCGGGGCCGCAGGCGAACGAGAGGACGGGCCGGGCCCTGGCGGAGTCCACGTTCCACCATTTCGCGGACTACAACTGGGATGTCGGCCGCGGCGCGCCGACCTTCGTCACCGAGTCGCCCGGCTGTGCGATCAAGGACGATCCGTCGCGTCTGGAGACCTTCAAGGACTACGTGCGCAATATCGCGGCCTGGCTCACGCCATCCGGTGCACGTCGTTGACCGCGGCGGCGAACTGATCGGGCGCTTCCTGCGGAACGTTGTGTCCGATACCGTCGAGCACCCGGTGCGCGTAGCGGCCGGTGTAGCGCGCACGGTAGCCGGCGCCGTCCTTGGCCGGCCCGTCGAAGTCGCTGCCGATCGTGATGGTGGGCACGGTGATCGGCGGTTTCGCGGCCAGCCGTCGTTCGTCCTCGTCGTAGCGGGCTTCTCCGGGGGCGAGGCTCTGGCGCCACCGGTAGTTGTGGATGACGATCGCCACATGGTCGGGGTTGTCGAACGCCGCCGCCGACAGGTCATAGGTGCTGTCGTCGAAATGCCATAGCGGAGAGGCGTTCTGCCAGATCAAGCGGTTGAACTCCTTGGTGTTCTGCCGGTAGCCGAGTTCGCCGCGCGGGGTGGCGAAGTAGTACTGGTACCACCAACCGTATTCGGCCTTCGGCGGCAGCGGCGCAAGATTGGCTTCCAGGTTGACGATGAGGTAACCGCTGACGGCAACCAGTCCCGCTACCCGCTGCGGCCACAGCGCGGCCACCACATTGGCGGTACGACCACCCCAGTCGTAGCCGCCGAGGATGGCACTGCGGATGTTCAGCGCATCCATCAGATCGATGACGTCGTGGGCCAACGCCGACTGCTGGCCGTTGCGGACGGTGTCGGCCGACCGGAACCGGGTGGACCCGAAGCCGCGGGCGAACGGGACGATGACCCGAAAGCCCTGCCCGGCGAGGGTGGCGGTGACATCGGCATAGCTGTGGATGTCGTACGGCCAGCCGTGCAGCAGGATCACCGGTTGCCCGTCGGCGGGCCCGGCGTCGACGTAACCGACGGTCAACGGTCCCGCGTCGATCTGCTTGACGGGCCCCAGCGAGTGCCGTGGCGCGGCCGGTGGCCCGGACGGTCCGGCCGGGGTGGCCGGGGCCTCCTTCGGCGCGGGGCTGCAAGCGGCCACGGTGAGCGCGCCCGCGGCAAGGGTGGTGAGCCGGGCGAAGTTCCGACGGTTGATCGCGGGTGAGGCCGCACCAGTCATGTGTTCATCTGAGCACGACGGCGTCATCTGGTCCAACGATTCTCTTTCATGCATGCCATCTATTGTGTAGATGTGGAACTGCGTCAGATCGAACATTTCCTCGCCGTCGCCGGCGAGCTGAGCTTCACCAGGGCCGCCGAGCGCGCCCATGTCGTGCAGTCGGCCCTGTCCACCTCGGTGGGCAAGCTCGAGCGCGAGCTGGGTGTGCAGCTGTTCGACCGCAGCCGCCAGCAGATCACCCTGACCGCCGCCGGTGAACGTTTCCGGGCGCACGCGTTCGACGTGTTGCGGGCAACCAGGGCGGCCACCGAGTCGATCGGCGAGTTCCGCGGAACCCTCTCCGGCACGGTCGAGTTCGGATCGCTGATTTCCTTCGGCCCACTGGACGTGGCCGGCGCCCTCGGCGAGTTCCACCGGGCGCACCCGCATGTGCGGTTACGGTTGCGGCTCAGCCAGAGTGGCGCCTCGGCCTACCTGGCCGCGTTGACCGAGGGTTCACTGGACCTGGCCCTGGTGTCGATGCCCAACCGGTTTCCCGCGCAGCTGGATCTGCGGCTGTTGTTCGAAGAGCCGATGACCTTCGTGTGCCGTTCCGACCACCCGCTGGCGGCATCGCGACGATTGGACCTTGCCGATGTCGCCACCGAGGAATTGGTCGGCTTCCCGCCCGACTTCGGGCTGCGCAAGCTGGTGGACAACGCTTTTCACGCCGCCGGCGTGCACGCCCAGACCCAGTACGAGGTGCCCGCCGGCTTCGCCGCCATCGCCGAGTTGGTGAGCAACGGGCTGGGCACCACGTTCATGCCACGCTGCGAGGCGCGCCGGTTCCCCCATCTGCACGCCGTCGAACTGGTCGACCCGGTGATCTGGCAGGTCTACCTCGCCTCGCCGCCGGTCGGGCAGATGACCCCGGCCACCGCGCGGCTGGCCGACACCCTGCTGGCCGCCGCCCCGGTCCGGTAGTCAACGCTGGGCCGAGATCGCGCCGCCCAGCCAGCGTTTGACGAAGCGGCGCAAGTCTTCCCGTGACCGGCCGGCCGGATTGGGCGCCACGAAGAAGGACAGCATCACGCGCAGCGTGAACTCCACCAACTCGTGCAGCGCCGCGTCGTCGTACCCGTGAGCCGCCCAGTCCACGTCGAACCGGTTGATCATCCGCATACCGAAGTCCTGCGCCTCGTCGGAGGCCATGCTGCCCGGCCGGGCGTTCTCGTACGGCTCGGACAGCAGGATCGCCAGGTGCGGGATGCGCGCCACCTCTTCGAGGGTGAACATCACGCCTTCGGTCATCGCTTCGGCGGGGTCGGCGATACCGCTCACCTGACCGGCCAGCCGATCCAGGAAGCCGTCCACCGACGCGATGGCCGCCGCGTGCATCAGCGAATCGGCCGTCGGAAAGTAGCGGTACACCGTCTGGCGGATGACGCCCAGGGAGGCCGCGACATCCGCGATGCTGATGCCCTTGCCGGTTTCTGCGATGAGTTCGACGGCCGCGTCGACGATCCGCGCCGTCGCCTCCTCGTCGCTGCGCGGCGGTTCGCCGCCCCATCCGCGCCTGCGCGCCATGGTCGCAGGATATCGCCACCCCGCGTTGACGGGGCACACCGCACGATGTCAACATACACACGACGGCTTATTTGTATGATTACAGCGAGGTGCTCCGATGACGGACCTGGTGGTGCGCAAGATGCGGTTCGCGTTCGCCGACTACGACGTCCCGTTCCTGTGGAACGAGACCAATCCGGCGTTCTCCGCGATGGCGAATGCGGTGTCCTTCCTGGCCATCGCGTTCGAGAAGATGATCGTCAGCACCATGGCCGAGGCCAAGCCGCTGCTCACCGATCCGGTGATCGCCGAGGAGGCCGATGCGTTCACCCGGCAGGAGGGCCAGCATTCGATGGCCCATCGCCAGCACGCGCGGGGACTGATCAAGGCCTACCCGGCGCTCAAGGAGACGCTGGACCAGGTGATGGCCGCGTTCGACGATCTGGTCGAGAACACACCACTGAAATACCGGCTGGCCTACACCGCCGACCTGGAAGCCACCTTCACCCCGGTGTTCAAGCTGATGTTGGACAACGACGCGACGCTGTTCGCCCCGGGTGACGACCGGGTGGCCTCGCTGTTCCTGTGGCATTTCGTCGAGGAGGTCGAACACCGCAGTTCCGCCCTGATCATCTACAACGGCCTGGTGGGCGACCCCTGGTACCGGGCCAGGGTCGCCCCGTCCATCTTCAAGCACGTGCTCGACGTCGTGCGGATGGCGTGCGACGGCTTCAACAAGCACATCCCGTTGGAGGTGCGCAAGGTCGACGCCGTGTCCACCTTCGCCCTCGAGCGCGGCAAGAACGCCTTTCTGCAGAAGATCGGTCGCCGGCCCGACTACGGCCCGTTCCAGAGCCCATTCCCCAATCTGTCCAAGCGGGAACTGCTCACCGCGTTTGTGGGTATCGTGCGCAGCCAGATCCCCGGACATGATCCGGCGCACGAGAAGCTGCCTGCGCTGGCCGGTGAGTGGTTCCGGCGCTACGACGAGGGCTACGACGTGACCAAGTGGTATACCGCAGGCGACACCGCCAAGGCGGCCGCCGATGTCTGATCTCTGTGCCGCGACGTTCGCCGGTCTGGCTGCGCGCCTTGGGTTCTCGTGCGACGAGATGGGTGGTTTGATCTCCTTCCGCAACCCGCTGGCCCTTCAGAACTGGACCCTGCCGGTGCTGGAGCTCATCGTCATCGCCGGCGCGGTGCTGTCGCTGGTCTACGCCGTCAACCGGTGGCGCCGCCACGGCGACCCCACCAACGTGGTGCTGTGGTTCGGCGCGATCGCGTATCTGCTCATCATCGAGCCGCCGCTGTACTTCCCGGCGCAGTTCGGGATCGGCGAGTACGTCGACACCATGTTCGCGCACAACGTGTTCACCGTCGACTTCCTGTGGGGCCGGCTCCCCCTCTACATCATCGCGATCTACCCGATGATGGCCACCGTCGCGTTCGAGATCGTCCGCATCCTCGGGGTGTTCGCTCGGCGCGGGGTACTGGTCGGCGCGATCTGCGTCGGCTTCGTCCATCACGCGTTCTACGAGATCTTCGACCATCTCGGGCCCCAGTTGCGGTGGTGGGAATGGACGCTGGACCATCCGATGAATCAGCCGTTCTTCGATTCGGTCCCATTGCCCAGCGTCGTGGTGTTCGCCGCCCTGTGGCCGATGTCGCTGGCCTTCTGCGTGCAGCTGTTCGTCGGCCGCTACGTCGATGCCGGCACGAATTACACCGGCCTGCAGATACTTTGGCGCACCATCGTGGTCGGCGTGCTGGCCTCCGTCGGCACCGCGGTGCTGCCGCTGCCCGCCACCGTGGTCGGCAGGATCACCGGTAGCACCGATATCGGCGGCGTCGTGTATGCGCTGGAGCTGGTCGCCGTGACGATCGTCGCGGTGCCGGTGCTGATCGGTCAATGGCGCAGCCTGCGCGAAACCGGGTCCGGCCACCGCAATCCGCTGATTCTCGGCTACGCCGCGGTGTACCTGGTCGTCATGGCGGTGCTGTGGGTCGCGGCCCTGCCGGCCTACTTCGGCGCCGTCGACGGGGTCACGGCCGACGGCGACCCGATCGGCAGCCTTTGGTACACCCTGGTGTGCTTCGCCATCGCCGGACTGTGCCTTGCCGCCTGCCGCAGTGTGGCGCCGCGGGCCCAGACCGCGCGCGAGCCGCTACTGACCGGCCGGTGACGCGGTGACGCCGGCGTGCGAGGTGATCCACTGCTCGGCGGCCGCGGCGGCGCGCACCAGGGCGCCGTACTCACCGAGATAGTCGGCCACCGCTCCCAGCCAGGGCAGCATGCCCAGGTAACGGAACAGGCCGCGGGGTTGGGGCCGCTTGCCCAGTTCAGCGGCGACGGCGCCCAGGATGCCCGCCAGCTGCCACACCTTCCTGGCCAGCGACATCTGGGCCCAGCCGGGATCCTGCGGCGCCGGGTCCGATCCGGGGTCCGATTCGGGCCTGACGTCGCGGCCGCACAGCACGGCCGCCAGCATCCGCACGCGGGTCGGCGTATCGGTGATGCCGTGCTCGCGCGCCACGGCGCACAACACGATCGCCTGATTGGTGAAGCCGAGCAGATCCTGGATCGGCAGGCGGTCGGCGACCGCACCGAGGACCCCCGGGAACGCCACCAGCAGCGTGTCGAGGGCGCCCACGCGCCGGACCCACCAGCGGATCCGGGCCGCGCGATCCTTGGCGTCCCACGCCGTGGTGCCCGGGACGTCGACGCACCTCAGTCGGGGCCGTAACCCGAGCGGGTCGGCCTCGGCCAGCACATCCAGGATCAGGTCGATCAGGCCCACCGCACGGCCCAGCGCGCTGGTCACGTCCTCGTCGGTGAGCTCGGCTTTCGGCATCGGGATGAGAGCCATACCGCCATCCTGGCGCATGCGCCGCGACGCCGGCGCGGCTACCCCTGGAGATGGCGCTCCAGCCCGGCGATCACGATGCCCAGGTTGAAATCGAAATCGTCGGTCCCCGGACGGCCCGCGACGACGGCCGCGAGCACCGGGAAATTTTGCGCGGGAAGCTCTTTCAGGGCACGCGCCACCTCGGGAGTCTGGTGGTGCAGCCGCGACTGGGCACTGCCGAGCACGTCGTGCGCGGCGGACATGGCGATACCGGCGACCAGGGTCAGCGCCCGGCCCGCGTGATCGACGGCGAACCCGGCGCCGGTCAGGGCGGTGAGTACCCGCTCGGCCAGCGCCAGGCCGGCGGCGCCGCCGATCCCCCGGATCCGGAAGTTGGTCGTGGTGACCCCACACCGCAGCACGCCCGCGCGGATCGCCGTCGCGTAGGCGCGCAGCACCTCCTGCCAGTCGGCATCCTCCGGTAACCGCACGGCCCCGAGTTCGGCGTCGAAGAGGTCGGCGACCACCAGTTCCAGCAGACCGTCGCGGTCACCGACGTAGTAGTGCAGCGCGGTGCGGTCCACGCCGAGCGCATCCGCGACGGCTTGCATGGTGAGTTCCGCGGGGGCGATGCGTCGTGCGGCGGCGACGATCTGCTCTCGGCTGATCCGGCGCGGCCGCCCTCGGCGCCGGGGGGCACCGTCGACGGGTTCCGGCTGCGCAGTCACCCGGCCGACACTAGCCCTCTTTCCTTTTTCTCACGACCGTGAAAAACTCCTGCCATGACGAAGCCGTACCGCGTGGTGCAGTGGACGACGGGCAACGTGGGCAAGAGTTCGGTGGCGGCCATCGCCCGCAATCCCACGCTCGAATTGGTCGGCTGCTACGCGTGGTCACCGGACAAGGCCGGAAGAGATGTCGGCGAACTCGCCGGCATCGCGCCGATGGGGGTGACCGCCAGCAACGACGTGGACGCCTTGTTGGCGCTCGAACCGGACGTGGTGGTCTACAACCCGATGTGGATCGACGTCGACGAGTTGGTCCGCATCCTGGAGGCCGGCGTCAACGTGGTGGCGACCGCGTCGTTCATCACCGGGCACAACCAGGGCCAGGGCCGGGACCGGATCGCCGACGCCTGCCTGCGGGGCGCATCGACCATGTTCGGGTCCGGCATCAGCCCGGGGTACGTCAACCAACTGGCCATCGTGGCGGCCGGCATCTGCGACCGGGTGGACAGGATCACCGTGAACGAGGCCGCCGACACCACCTTCTACGACTCTCCCGAGACGGAGAAGCCGGTCGGTTTCGGCCGCCCGATCGGCGACCCCGACCTGCCGTCGATGACCGCCCACGGCACCGGTGTGTTCGGCGAGGCGGTCCGGATGATCGGTGACGCGCTGGGCATCGAGTTCGACGAGGTGCGCTGCGAGGCCGACTACGCCAAGACCACCGAGGACCTCGACCTGGGCTCCTGGACCATCCCGGCCGGCTGCGTCGCCGGTGTGTTCGTCCGGTGGCTGGGAATCGTGGCCGGGGTCACCCGGGTCGAACTGACGCTGCGCTGGCGCAAGGGCCGGACGCTGGAGCCCGACTGGCACATCGACCAGGACGGGTGGGTCATCGAGGTCGCCGGGCGCCCGACCGTCACGATGAAGGTCGGCTTCCTGCCGCCACCGGACTTCGGGGCCACCACCTTGGCGGAATTCATGGTGCTCGGCCACATCATGACCGCCACACCCCCGCTGCACGCGATTCCCGCCGTCGTGGCAGCGGCACCGGGCATCGTCACCTACAACGACCTGCCGCTCATCGTGCCGCGCGGAGTGGTCCCCGCCGGCCGATCTCAATAGTCGCGCAGCTTGCTGATCAGCTTGTCCTTCGGCAGGTTCGAATAGCCGGACAGTCCGAGTTCCTTGGCGCGTTTACGCAACTCCGCGACCGTCCAGGCGTCGTAGCTGCCGGACCGGCCGCCCTTACGCCCCACCGCGGACGTCCCGCGTTTGGCCGCCGCGTTGGAGATGCGGGCCGCTTTCTCCTTGGAGTTGCCCTCCTCACGCAGGTCGCGGTACATCTCCTCGTTCTTGATCGATGCATTGGGCACCGTGACTACCCCCTCGGCAAATCGTGTGCCGTTTGATGATGCCCAGACCCGCACCAGCTGAAACCTCCCGCCAGGTTTGGCCGTCACACCCCCGGGAAACTCCGAAGAGGTCTCGTCCTGATGCGCCGTGCGCCGTGTGCGCGGACAGGACGTCGCCGAAGACCGCCGACGCGTCGCCGCCAGCAGCGGTGAGCGGCGCGCGATCAACAGGAAGGTTCTCATGGATCAGCTCTTGTTCCGGATGCCGGAACATCACATCGCCACCGTCGACACGTTCACGGTGAGCTGAGGTGGCATGCAGGGAACACAACTGACCGCCTCGGCGGCACAATATTGGAATTCCTTCTGGCACAGCGAAGTCGGCACCTGGGTGGCCCACAAGGGCCTGCGCATCGTCGTGCTGGTGTTGTTCTCCATTCTGGCGGCCAGGCTCATCCGCTATACGGCACAACGGATCACCCGTCGGCTCGGCGTATCCGAAGGCGACACGCTGGTCCGTTCGGAGGCCACCAAACACCGGCAGGCGGTCGCCTCGGTGATTTCCTGGGTGGCGATCGCGGTGGTGTACATCATCGTCGGGCTGGACATCATCGGTCTGCTCGGCCTGCCCATCGGGTCCCTGGTGGCCCCTGCGGCGGTGCTCGGCGCCGCGCTCGGTTTCGGTGCGCAGCGGGTGGTCCAGGATCTGCTGGCCGGATTCTTCATCATCGTCGAAAAGCAGTACGGCTTCGGCGATCTCGTGCGATTGACGGTGACCGGCGCGTCGACGGACTCGGTCGGCACCGTCGAGGACGTCACCTTGCGCGTCACCAAGCTGCGTAACAGCGACGGGGAGGTCTACACCATTCCGAACGGGCAGATCGTGCGGTCGAACAACCTGTCCAAGGACTGGGCCCGCGCCGTCATCGACATCCCGGTGCCGGTGTCCGAGGACCTCAACCAGGTCAACCAACTACTGCAGGATGTCACCACCGAAGCCACCAAGGACGAGCAGTTGTGCGATCTGCTGCTCGACACCCCGTCCCTGATGGGCGTGGAGAGCATCGAGGTCGACAACGTGCACGTGCGGATGGTGGCTCGCACGCTGCCCGGCAAACAGTTCGAGGTCGGCCGCCGGCTGCGCGGCATGATCGTCGGGAAGCTGCGCCGGGCCGGCATCGCCGGTGACGCCGAACTTCGTCCCACCGTCGACGCCGTGGCCAGCCGAAACTGATTCGGTCACGCCTCTTTCGGGATCATCGCCAGCTGCCTGCTCTGCACCACGACGTGCCCGTCGGCGTCGAGGATGACATGGTCCTCCTCGAACCACACGTCGCCGAGCACGGTGGCACTCGCCATCACGCGCATCCACCCCGGGGCCGGACGGCGACGCAGGTAGGTGGTGAGCTGCACCGTCGGCGCCCAGCCGAACAGGCCACGGTTCATCGTGACCGGTGCGCTGATGTCACCGGCCATCAACGCGAACAGCAGTGCGGTGTCGGGGTCGGCCTCGTCGTCGGCGAACGGCCGCAACCACATCCGGTTGACCGGCTCGCCCTGGCGCCCGGACAGGTAGTGCGCCGCCGACGGATCGACCCGCAGATCGCAGCCCTGCGCCACGTGCACGATCTGCCCCATGGGGTGCTCGGGGGTGATGTGGACGGCGTCGGCCGGCGGTGCGATCGGCATATCGTGCAGCGCGAGCGGTTCCCGATGACGGGGTTCAGCCACGTCGAGCGGCCCGAGCGTGACGGTGGCCGACACCGCCGTCCGGTCGCCCTGGGACAGTTCCACGTCGACCACACTGACCTGCCGGCCCCGCTTGCGCACCGTGGTGGTGAGCCGGACCGGTCCCGGATCCGGGGCGTTGAGGTAGCTGGCACTCACCGCGACGGGGGAAAGACCGGCGTTCACCTGCTGCGCCGCCGCGGCACACACCGCCATCATGCAACCGCCGTGCACCTTGGGGCCGATGGTCCAGATCGGGTCGACGATCGCCGTGAACGCGCCGTCGCCGAGGTCCTCGAGCGTGATCAGACGGGTGAAGGGTGCAGTGTCGGTCATGGTTGTCCTTCCGCCGGTCGTTCTGCCCTGGCCACCGGACCGGTTCGGTGGCCGGTTCGTTCTCTGGTGCCTCCACTATCCTGGGCGGCCGGCAGACGATGACCCGCGGGCTGCTCGACCGCCCGAGCGCACCCCGCGTAGCCGGCCACGAATCCCGGTGATCGCAACCGGGGCGTCCAGCGCGGTCGTCTGCAACCGTTCGGGTCATGGCGGCCGGGGAATGAATCCTGACACCGCCGGGTTTGTGCGGATACTCCCGCCCCGACCGACGGAGGCAGCTCGGTGAAGTTTCTGCTGCTCACCCTCATCACACACCAGCCGGACGCGGTGACCGGTGTGCAGAAGAGCCCGGCCGAGCGACTGCTCGATGTCGTCGAGTCGGCGGTGCGCGCCGAAGAACTCGGGTTCGACGGTTTCGCCGTCGGTGAGCGTCACGAAGACCCGTTCATCTCGTCGTCCCCGCCCGTTGTGCTCAGCAACATCGCGGCCCGGACAGCACGGATCGGGCTGTTCACCGCGGTGACCACCTTGAGCCTGCTGGATCCGGTGCGGGCGTTCGAGGACTACTCGACGCTGGACAACCTGTCCGACGGCCGCCTGGAATTGATCATCGGCAAGGGCAACGGTGCCGCGCAGGCCGAACTGTTCCACGTCACCACCGCCGATCAATGGGACCGCAACCGTGAGGGCTACGAGCTGTTCCGCGCCCTCTGGGCAAGCGATCAGGTCACCTGGTCGGGCCGGTTCCGCCCGGAACTCGTCGCCGCCAAAGCGCTCCCCCGGCCGTTGCAGGACCGAATCCGGATCTGGCACGGCAGCGCGACGAGCGAGGAGTCGGTGGATCTCGCCGCCCGGCATGGTGATCCGGTCTTCTCGGCCAACGTCACCTACCCGGTCGAACCGTACGCCGCGCTGATCCGACACTACCGCCGGCGGTGGGAGGAGTACGGCCACCAGCCCCAAGATGCCCTGGTGGGCGCGGGTACCGCGGGATTCCACGTCGCGGCCACCTCACAGCAGGCGGTGCGCGAGTTCCGGCCGGCGTTCGAGGCCAGACTCGCCTTCGCCCGGCGCGCGGGGTTGCCGGTGGTCTTCGAATCCATCGAGGACTTCGTCGAGCGCAGCTCCGCACTGATCGGCAGCCCGCAGCAGGTCACCGACAAGGTCGGGCGCTATCACGAACAGCTCGGTCACGAGGTCATCCACCTCAGCGCCGACACCGACGGCGTCACCCCCGCGCAGAAGCGCACCAGCCTCGAGCTGTTCCAGTCCGAGGTCGCCCCTGTGCTGCGCGCCCAGATACCGAGCCGGCCCCTGTCGGCAACCCGTAGAAGCGTTGCGCTGTAACCGATCCGATCACATGAGGAGCACCCACGATGACCCTGTCCACCGATGTCACTGATGCCGGCACCTTCGAAGCCTTGTGGAACCAGTGGCATGCCGAGCGGGAGCGCTACTACGGGGACCCGTTGGGGTGGGTGAGCCTGACCGGTTTGTACTGGCTCACCGATGAATTCGAGACGGTGGCCGATCTGCCCGGCCGCTGGCGGGCCGATGACGCGGGGGTGTACGTCGAGGGCGTCGCCGGGACCGAGCGCCTGGAACCGGTGGAGGGTGCACCCGGCCTGCTCGTCGAGGACGGCGACCGGCGTATCGAGGTGATCCGCCGCACCGGTTCGGTGGCCTTGCGGGTACACGACCCGAAGTCGCCGTATCTGACTGCATACCAGGGCATCCCGACGTTCGCGCCGGACCCGCGCTGGCAGGTCGCCGGCACGTTCACCGCCTTCGCGCAGCCCCGCACCGTCACCACGGGAGCGGTCGTGGAAGGCCTTGAGCACCACCACAACGCGGTCGGTGTGATCGATTTCGAATGGGAGGGCACCACGCAGCACCTCGTCGCCTTCGCGGGCGCCGGCGGCACGGCGGACGGCCTGCAGGTGTTGTTCACCGATGCCACCAGCGGTGTCACCACCTACCCAGGTGTGCGGTCACTCGCGGTGCCCGCGCCCGGCGCCGACGGTGTGGTGACCCTCGACTTCAACCGGGCCGCCAATCTGCCCTGCGCGTTCACCGATTTCGCGACGTGCCCGGTGGCACCGGCAGAGAACCGGCTGACGTTCGCCGTAGAAGCCGGCGAACAGAACCCCCGCTGACAGAATCAGCCTGAAGCCAACCGTTTTCAGCCCGCCGTCCGATTCCTAGCCTTGGGTGATGAGCACTGCGTTGCGATTCGGCGTGTGGGCGCTGGTGTACGGGACCTGGGGCGCCAAGCAGCACCCGCTGGAACCGGTCGATGCATCGTGGGCGCGCAACCGGGATCAGATCGTCGAGGCCGAGCGGCTCGGTTTCGACGCCACCCTGGTGGCCCAGCACGAGGTGAACCCGTCGGGTGATCACTACGACCAGCTCGAGGCCTGGACCGCCAGCGCCGCGTTGGCGGCGGTGACCCAGAACATCGAGATCATCACCGCCATCAAACCCGCGCTCTACCACCCGGTGGTGCTGGCCAAACAGGCCCTGCAGATCGAGGAGATCAGCGGCGGCCGGTTCGGCATCAACGTGGTCAACGCCTGGTTCCGGCCCGAGATCGCCAGGGCGGGTCTGCCCTTCCTGGAGCACGACGAGCGGTACGCCTACGGCCGGGAATGGCTGACCGTCGTCGACTCGCTGGTCCGCGGTGAACGGACCACGTTCCACGGCAAGTACTTTCATGTCGAGGACTACCAGCTCAAGCCGGCAGGGCGGTATCGCCCCCGGCCCGCTATCTACGTGGGCGGTGAGTCCGAACCGGCCCGCGCGCTGGCCGCCGACCATGCCGACGTCTGGTTCGTCAACGGGCAGCCCGAGGAGGACGTGCGGCGGCTGGTCACCGATGTGGCACGTCGTCCGCGCAGCGGCACACCGGCCCGTTTCGGCCTGGCCGCCTTCGTCATCGCCAGGGACACCGCCAGGGCGGCCGCCGACGAACTGGCCTACGCGTTCGAACTGGCCGGGCGTGACACCGCCGAGACGCATTCGGTGCTGTCCAACGCCGACCCGCAGGCCGAGATGTTCAAGACCTTCGCCAGGCATCCGCACGTCGGAACCAACGGCGGTACCGCCGCCGGGCTGGTCGGCAGCTATGACACCGTGGCCGAACGCATCGTGCGGTTCGGCAGTCTCGGGATCGAATTGTTCATGCTGCAGTTCCAGCCGTTCGAGTCCGAGATGCGCCGGTTCGCCGAGCACGTCCTGCCGCGGGTGCGGCGCCTGGAGCAGCGGGCGGCGTGACCGCGCGGTCAGCGATCGGCACCGCGATGCCCGGAGCGGGCCAGCGCGTCACCGGGCCGCAGGAACCCCAGCGGCTGCAATGTGCGCACGGTGCGCACGGCACCGGCCGGGATGACCCGTCTGAAGAACACGCCGGCGTCGAAACTGCCGCGCACCTCCTTGACGAAGGCGCCGGGCAGACCGAATCGGATGAGCCCCTGGCTGACGTCGACCAGGTCGGCCCGGCGCATCGCCTCGACCAGTTCGGGGTGCGGGCGCGGCGCGGCGTACCGGGTGAACCGGTGGTGCTCGGCCACCATGAGCGCCAACTCGTCGGACCACTGGGTCCGTCCGGTGCGCTGCAGCCAGGCGTCCTGCGCCACGATCGAGGGCGCCAGGTAATCGAGGGAGTCGAAAGCGGCCAGGTCGTGAAACGCCGCGGCGATCGCCAGCTTGTCGTCGCGGTCGGGGACATCCCCGGCCAACGCTCGGGCGAAGTTCAGCACGCGGTACACATGCGCCTTGTAAGCATCGAACCCCTCGTCGTCACCGTGCGCGCGGTACCGGTGGGACTCGAGGATCTCCTCGGCCAAGGGGTGGGTGTGCAGCACCTCGAGGATGGTCACAGCCAAATCGTAGGTGCCCACCGAAATACCGCGCGCCAGACGGCGGTTTTGCAGGAGAGTCGACGAACGGAGACCAAGTGGAAACGTGGGATGCCATCCGGGCCCGGCGTAACGTGCGCACGTACCGCCCGGAACCGGTGCCGCAGCGAGACCTCGAGCGCATTGCCGAGGCCGCCTGGCGGGCGCCGTCGGCGCGCAATCAGCAGCACTGGGATTTCGTCATTGTGACCGACCGGCAGCAGCTGACCGAACTCTCGACGGTGTGGCGAGGTGCAGGTCATATCGCGTCGGCCGCCGCCGCCATCGCGCTGGTGGTGCCCGAGCCACCGGACGAGCGCACCAAACTCATCGATCAGTACGACCTCGGTCAGGCGACGCTGGCGATGACGCTGGCGGCGACCGACCTCGGTATCGGGACCGGGCATTCCTCCGTCGGTGACCAGGAGAAGGCCAGGGCGATCCTGGGTGTGCCGGAGAACCACGTGGTGTCCTACCTGCTCGGCATCGGGTACCCGGCCGATCGCCCGCTGCGGCCGATCGCCACACCGGATCGCCGGCCCTTCGACGAGGTCGTACACCGGGGACGCTGGTGAGCCCCGTGAAGGTGCTGGTTCCCGACGACCTCGGGGTCAAGGTGCTCGGCGAATCGCCGGCGTTGGCGGCCATCCGCTATGAGCCGGGCGCCGTGTGGCCGGCCGACGGGCACGACGCCGAGGTGGTCGTGGTCGGCTTCGACAACGCAGCGGCCGTCGGCGCCCACCTCGCCGAACTACCCCGGCTGCGTCTGGTGCAGACCCTCAACGCCGGATATGAACAGTGGCTGCCGTGGATCCCGCCGGGAGTTGCCCTGTCCAACGGCCGTGGTGCGCACGGCGGTTCGTCGGCGGAATGGGTCGTCGCGGCGCTGCTGAACATCTTCCGGGACCTGCGGTCGTTCGGCGACCAGCAGGCGGCGGGAGTGTGGGAGCATCGCTCGACCGAGACACTGATCGGGAAGCGGGTCGTCATCCTGGGTGCGGGCGATCTGGCGGTCAATCTCGCGGCGCGGTTGGCCCCGTTCGAAACGGAGGTGACCCTGGTCGGCCGTCGGCCCCGCGCCGGCGTGCGCGCACTCGACGATCTCGCCGACCTGCTGCCCCGCGCCGATGTCCTGGTGGCGATGCTGCCCGCCGATGCATCGACCTACCGCCTGGTGGACGGTGCGGTGCTCGCGCAGCTTCCGGACGGCGCGGTGGTGGTGAACGCCGGCCGCGGCGGCGCGATCCACACCGACGCCCTGCTGGCCGAGCTGACCAGCGGGCGGTTGCGGGCGGCGCTCGACGTGACCGATCCCGAGCCGTTGCCGCCGGGACATCCCTTGTGGTCGGCGCCCGGCCTGTTGATCACCCCGCACGTCGCCGGGAGCACCGAGGGCGCCGAGGAACGGGCGTGGCTCGTCGCCCGCACCCAGATCGAGCGCCACGCCGCGGGCGGTATCCCGTCGAATGTGGTCGCCGGTCCCGGCGCGGCCCCAGAATGACCTCACCAGCGAGGTGATCCGAAGGAGTCCCATGCCCACACTCTCCGAGGCCGCCGCGTTGGCGGCCGCCGACCAGGGGCTGGCGGTGGTGTCGACGGTGCGTGCCGATGCCACCATCCAGTCCTCGTTGATCAACGCCGGCGTGCTGGCGCACCCCGCGACGGCGGAACCGGTGCTGGCATTCGTCACCTACGGACCGGTGAAGCTGGCCAATCTCCGTCTGCGCCCGCAGATCTCGGTGACCTTCCGGTCGGGCTGGCGCTGGGCCACCGTCGAAGGTCGCGCCGAGCTGGCGGGCCCCGCCGACCCGCGGCCCTGGCTGACCGATCCCGACCGGTTGCGGGTGCTGCTGCGCGACATCTTCACCGCGGCCGGCGGCACGCACGACGATTGGGACACCTACGACGCGGTGATGCGCGAGCAGGGCCGCACTGCGGTGCTCATCGACCCGACCCGCGTCTACGGCAGCGGCTGAGCCCGCACGTCCTCACGTATAGGCGACGTGCACGCGGTGGATCCGGCCCTCGAAGGGGAAGGGTGCCCGCTCGCGGTAATCCAGCGATACCGGCGAGCCGAGGCAGGTGCCGATGTCGAGGCAGTCGTTGGCGGTGAACAGCAGTGGCGCGCTCACCGGAACCTGCCCGGAGGCCACGGTGGCACCGTTGACGTCGATGGTGACGTCCAGCGGTCCGGCCGGCCGAACTTCGGCGTACCGGGTGGTCACCGTGATGGTGGCCGGGCCGGCCGGCAGGGCGGCGGCGGAGCGGATCTTGGTGCGCGACAAGATGAACAGGTTGTACTCGTAGCACAGGTAGCCGTCGTCCAGATAGCAGGTCAGGCCGCCGGCGCCGGCACCCAGTGCGTACAGCACGCCGTTGGCCGAAGTGGGCAACTCGGCGTCGATGGTGACGGTGTTGTTCTTGTTGCCCAGTGCGGGGGCACAGAACTCGGGCATCCGCACCATGTCCCCGGCGAACTCCCACTCCCGATACGGCGGGGCGATCCGCAGTTCGGGGTGATACACCGGCACCCACAGCCCACCGCCGATGGGCAGCACCGCGTTGCGGGCCGCCTCGATGGCGAACATCTCCCGCATCTGGGTCAGCTTGTCCGGCATCGCATCCGCGAGGTCGTGGGCCTGTGACCAATCCTCGTCCAGGTGATACAGCTCCCACCGGTCGTTGTCCGGGGTCCACGTGGCGATCCCGGCGGGCTGCCCGGGAACCCACGGCAGCCGAGGACCGCGGGCGCAGGCCAGCCACCCGTCGTGGTAGATGGCACGGCTGCCCATGATCTCGAAGTACTGCGTCTTCTTGCCACCCGCCGCGGCGCGGTCGGCAAACGTGCGCGCGAAACTTGCTCCCGCCAATGGCATCTGCTGTTCCCCGTACACCGTGCGCGGAGCGGCGATCCCCACCACCTCGTAGATGGTCGGGACGATATCGGTGCAGTGCAGGAACACCTCGCGGGGCACCGGGTCGGCAGCGATCTTCGCCGGCCAGCGCACGGCCAGGGGGTTACGCGTCCCGCCCAGGTGTGAGGCCAGCAACTTCATGCCCTTGTACGGGGTGCTGCCCGCCCAGGCCCATCCGGCGTGGTACTGGTTGTCCACCAGCGGCGAGCCGAGCACGTCCAGGCCGCCGAGCTCGTCGAGGGCATCGATGTGCTGGCGTACCGTGGTCGGGATCCCGTTCTGCGCCAACAACTCCGCGATGGTGCCGTTCTGGCCTTCACCCGAGGATCCGTTGTCACCCCAGATGTAGAAGAACAGGGTGTTGTCCCCGTATCCGAGCGCGTCCAGTTCGTCGGCGATGCGGCCCACCTGGACGTCGACGTGTTCGGCGTACCCGGCGGCGACCTCCATCAGCCGCCGCTGGAACGGCTTCTCGTCGTCGGGGATGTCGTCCCACGCCGCCAGCGTCTCGTCCCGCTCGGTGAGCTCACAGTCCTGCGGGATCCAGCCGTTGGCCTTGGCGCGTTCGAACACCCGCTCCCGGTAGGCATCCCACCCGTCGTCGAACTTCCCGGCGTACTTGTCGGCCCATTCCTTCATGATGTGGTGCGGGCCGTGCAGGCAACCGCTGGCCCAGTACATGAAAAACGGCTTGTCTGCGTTGAAGGCCTTGTGCCTGCGCAGCCAACCGATCGCATCGTCGGCCAGATCCTCGGACAGGTGGTAGCCCTGCTCCGGAGTGCGCGGGGGTGCGACGACGGTGGTGTTGCGCACCAGGTGTGGCTCGTACTGTGATGCCTCACCGGCGAGGAAACCGTAGAAGTACTCGAATCCCAGTCCGGTGGGCCAGTTTTCGAAGGGACCGGCGGCCGTGGTCTCCTCGGCCGGGGTGTTGTGCCACTTGCCGAACGCCGACGTCGCGTAGCCGTACTGTTTGAGCACTTCGGCGACGGTGGCACTGGACCGGGGGATCTTGCCTGCGTAGCCGTCCCAGTCGTTGGCCAGCTCGGCGATCTGGCCGTTGCCGATCTCGTGGTGATTGCGGCCGGTCAGCAGCGACGCCCGCGTCGGCGAGCACATCGCGGTGGTGTGGAACCTGTTGTAGGACACGCCCTCGCCGCAGATGCGGTCGAGCGTCGCCGTGGTGACCTCGCCACCGAAGGTGGACGGCAGGCCTGGACCCGCGTCGTCGATGAGCACGATGACGATGTTCGGCGTATCCGGATGCAGCCGGCGCGGTACCTCACGCTGCGCGTACGTCGACTCCGCCAAGGTGCGGCCGGCGATGCTGGCCGACGGGACGGGCGCGAACGGCAGCACACCGCCGCCCGGCAACACCGGGGCCACCATCCGGGCACCCGCTTCGTCGGACAAGGCCTCTCCTCACGTGTTCACGGCCGGCCCCGTCGGCCCGCTGTCAGGCACACCGTAGTGGTTCACACCTGCGTCATCACGCGGAAAGCGATCGACACTCCACCTTACCGTTACCTTAGGCATCTCTTATTTTTCTTAAATTCGGTGTACCGTGATCCCGGGTAGGGCCAGCGCGGCGGAGCGATCTCCGCCGTGACCAGCGGAAGGAACCGACATGCACGACACCCGGACCGCCAACCAGATCGTCTTGGTCACCGGTGCGTCTCGCGGCATCGGCGCCGAGGTTGCCCGGCAACTCGCCGAGCCCGACACCCACGTGATCGTCAACTACCGGGAGAAGGCCAAGCGGGCCGAGACGGTCGCCGACAGCATCCGCGACCTGGGCGGGCATGCGTCGACCGTCGCCGCCGACATCTCCGACGAGGCGTCGGCCGCCGCCATGATCGCCGATATCGGGCGGCGCTTCGGGCGCCTCGACGTGCTGGTCCTCAACGCCTCGGGCGGCCTGGAACAGGGCGCGGACGCCGGTTATGCGATGCGGCTGAACCGCGACGCGCAGCGCCGGCTCGTCGAGTTGGCGTTGCCGCTCATGCCGCCCGGCGCCCGGATCGTCTTTGTCACCAGCCACCAGGCGCACTTCTACCCGCACAAGGCCGTCCCGAAGGGCTACGCCCCGATCGCACTGAGCAAGCGGGCCGGCGAGACCGCCCTGCACGGTATGAAGCACGAGTTCGACCGGCGCGGAATCCATTTCACGGTGGTGTCCGGGGACATGATCGACGGGACCATCATCATCCGGTTGCTGCAGCGCCGCGACCCCGGCGCGGTCGATGCCCGTCGCGCCCACGCCCCGCTGCCGACGATCGATGAGTTCGCCGCGGCCATCGCCGGTGCGACCCGCTCGCCGTACCACCCGGGCATCGTCTACGTCGGCGGTTCCGACTACCTCATCGACCGGTCGGCCTAGCTCCTGGCGATTCATGGAGCCGCACCCGTAACCATTACGGGTGCGGCTCCACAAATCACTCCGCGACGACGCGGATGGTCTGCAGGCTGGGATCGGCCGGGTCCGGCACGTTCATCCCGGCGGTCACCCCCGAGCGCAGGTAGTCGATCACCGCCTCGTTGAGCCGCTCCCCCGGCACCACGGCCGGGATGCCCGGTGGGTAGGGCGTGATCTGTTCGGCCGCAATCCGTCCCACCGCCTCGGTGGCGGGCACCTGTTCGACGGCCCCGAAGAACGCATCCCGCGGCAGCATCGCGGTTTCCAGCTGGATCTCCTCGGGTGCCGGAAGCCGGATGGCCGGTGGGCGGTCGAACCGCTCGGCCGCACTGCGCCAGGACCACAGCGCATCCACCAGACGCTTGGTGGTGTCGGTGTCGTCGGCGAACGAGAGCGTGGCCAGGATCCGCCGGTGGTCGCTCATCCCCATGTCGATGCGTTCCTGCTCACGCAGCCAGTCGGCGGCCTGATATCCGGAGGTGCCCGTGCCGGCGACATCCAGCAGCACCTGCATGCGGTCGATGTCGTGGGACGCCTCGACGCCCAGCAGTTCGTCGTCGAGCACCTCGACATCGGGAATCTGTTCCAGCTCGTCCCGCAGTTGTGCCGCCAGATCCAGTGCGGCGGAGAGCAATTGGTGTCCGGATTCGACCATCTGGCGGCGCCAGCCGTCGATCGCCGAGTAGACGAGCACATTGGGACTGGTGGTCATCAGCAGATCGGCGCAGGCCGACAACCGATCCTGGTCGATCAGATCACCCTGCAGATGGAACACCGACCCTTGCTCGAATCCGGCTCCCATCTTGTGCACGCTGACCACGCACACGTCCGCGCCGGCGTCCATGGCCCAGGTCGGCAGGTCCTCGTGGAACGGCAGGTGCGCGCCCCACGCCCCGTCGACGATCAGCGGCTTACCCCGCTCATGGCACACCTGCGCGATCCCGGCGATGTCGGCGCAGGTGCCGTACGGGCTGGGGCTGACCACCAGCGCCCCGGCGGCATCGGGGTACTTGTCCCAGGCGTCGCGGTAGTCCTGCGGCGACGGCGGATGCGAGAAGTGCCGCTCGCGGTCCCAGCGCGGGGTGACCCAGCGGGGCTGCACGCCGGAGAAGATCAGGCCGGCGACGATCGACTTGTGGCTGTCGCGGCTGACGAGCAGACCGCCACCGTCGCCGCCCGCGACGGCCATCATCGCGGCCTTGACCGACAGTGAGCTGCCGCAGGTGGAAAACCACGCGACGTCGGCGCCCACCGCCGCGGCCATCAGATCCTCGGCACGCTTGAGGAAGCGACCGGAGGTGCGGCGATCGTCGAGGCCCCCGCTGGCCAACACGTCGTCACGGAAGGGTTCCCGGCCGAGCACCGCCAGCACCCGCGGATCGACTCCCCGGCCCTGCCGGTGCCCGGGCGGCGTGAAGCCGTACCGGTTGAGGTTGTGGTACTGCGCCAACGCCTCCAGCAGCGGCGCCTCGGACTGGTTCACCCTGTCCGGATACCCGCGGGCCGGTGCCCACACACCTGTCAGCCGGTCAGCGCGGTGGCCGCCGGGCCGGGCTCGCGCAGGAAGGCGACCAGCGTCGCCGCGACCGACGGGATCGCAGCACGGGTGATCACCTCATAACCGTGGGTGCTCATCGTGGGCAGGCACAGCAGCCCGGCGCGCGCGCTCACCCCGCTCGCCTTCGCGTGGGACGCATCGGATTCGAAGGCACCGAGCACGGCCGGCTGCGGGTCCAGGCCGAGCCCGGCCGCGATGTCGACCAGCCGGTCGGCCACCACCTTGTCGTATACGGACAGGGCGTCGCTGTAGCCGACGATCGGCCCGCCCGAACAGGTGGTGGAGTATTCGGCCTCCGTTGGCCCGACCTCCACCGCCAGCGTGAGATCGCCCGGCAGCGTGCGGCTGGCGTACGAACCACCGGCGGCACCGATCTCCTCATTCGTGGTGAACACGGCGTAGACGTCACCCGCCGGGCGGCCACCGTCGCGCACCAGCTCGCGCAACGCCTGCACCACCGCGACGATCGCGGCGCGGTCATCCATGAAATAGCAACCGAGATAGTCACCGAACTCGACGAGCGTGCGCTTGCTGCCGTCGATGCACACCCGGGTACCCGGCCCGATTCCCGCGCGGGCCAACTCTTCCGGGGTCCGCCCGGTGAACACATAGACGTGCGACCAGTCCATCGCCTTGTCGCCCTGGTCGGGTTTGGTCTCCCAGATCCGCCGGCTCTCCTTGGTGGTGTGCTCCGAACCCAGCGTGAGCACCCCGGTCAACCGCTCGCGGTCGCCCAGGATCACGACCGGCCCCAACCCGAAGTTGCCCGGATACATCGTGCCCAGTTGGGTCACGTGCAGGGATCCGTCCGACTCGACCCGCTTTACCAGCATCGAGAGCTCGTCCATGTGCGCCATCACCCGTACCGGCGAGGCTCCGGAATCCTGGCCGCGCAGCCATCCGACCAGGTTGCCCGCGGCGTCGACCCAGGTCTCGTCGACCAGCGGCTCCAGTTCACGCCGGCAGATGTCGCGGACGGCGTCCTCCTGCCCGCAGGGCCCGTAGGTGGCCAGCAGCTCGCGCAGCAGGACGTGATCCAGTTCGGGGAGGGCTTGGTTCATCGCAGCGACAGGTGCCGCAGCGACGAACGCCCGTCGGCCCAGCACGCCAACAAGCGATTCGCGAAGCGGTCTTCGAGCAGCTCGAAGGCCCGGATGCCAAGCACGACGTCGGGTTCCAGCTCCGGCTCGCGCTCCAGCAGGGCACCCACCGTCTCGCAGCGGGGCGGTCCGTCGGGCGTGCCCGCGTGGTCGCGGTAGAACTGCACGCACGCCCGCGGCGCCCCGAGCCGCAGCAGCGCGTCGAGCAGGCCGGCCGAGGCGCGCCTGACGGTGATCCTGGTTGCCGCCACCTGGCCGGTGGCCGCGCCGCGCAGGTTCCGGTGCAGGCCGAACATGGACATCATGTTGACCAGGGCCAGCGCCTCGGGAGTGACCTCGTCGAGGTAATGCAGGTAGGCGTCGTCCAGCCCGGCCGCGCTCAGGACGTCGGCGAACCGGCATCTGGTGCTGCGCTGCGGCGCACCGGACACCGATCGGTCGAATTCGGCCGGCGTCATCGCGTAGGTGGCCCAGGCGCCGGCGTCGTCGATCTTGAGCCGGTGCACCGAACGGTGCACGAAGTACTCCCGCATCTGCGACCAGGTGCCGTGCTCGCGCAGGTGCTCCGCCAGCGCCGAGGGCCGGGTGTACAAGCGGCGGATCTCGGCGGCGGCGGTGTCTGTCGACACGTCGCCGACATCCTCGCGCAGCGCGGTGCCGAACGCCTCTTCCAGCCGGGCCCGGAACTGCAGCACCCCCGGATCCCACTCCCACCGCGGATCGACATCGGCGAAGCCCCGATGGTGCAGTTCGTAGCAGACGTAGAGGGCCAGTTGCAGATCGTGGCCGTAGGGCCGGGTGTCCCCCACCGGGGCTTCCACCGGGACGTAATGCCGACGCGGGGCCCGGCAGGCCAGATGATCGAGAAGGGCACCCGAGACGGGTCCGACGGCGGAGGGAAGTGCGGGCTGGAGATTCGTGGCAGTCGACGGCACACCCGTGAGTACCCGCACATGAGCGACCCAAACGGTCAGGATGTCTGTTCGTCGATCACCGTGTCGATGACGGTGTGGATGAAGCGCATCTTGTCCAGCACGGTGGAGGTCAGGACGAACGGATACAGATCATCCTTGCCCATCGACCGGTTCACCATGTTCAGCCCCCACGACAGTGGCAACCACATCTCGGTGATGGTGCCGAACCCGCTGGGGCCCAGCACCCGCCGGTCCAGGGCCGCACCGGCCGGCGCGAAACCGAACGCCGCGGCGGTGTCCAGGGTGTCGCGGATGTGCAGGTAGTGCGCGAACGTCTCGGCCCAGTCCTCGGCCGGGTGCATGGTCGCGTACGAGGACACGAAGTCCTGCTGCCAGTCGCTCGGCGGACCGTTGCGGTAGTGGCGGTCCAGCGCGTCCTGATAGTCCTGGTCCGGGTCACCGAACAGTTCGCCGAACTGCTGCGACCGGTCCGGCTCCCCCGCGACGAGCCGATAGAAGTAGTAGTGCCCCACCTCGTGCCGGAAGTGGCCCAGCAGCGTGCGGTACGGCTCGTCCATCGCGATGCGCAGTTGTTCCCGGTGCACGTCGTCGCCCTCGGCGAGGTCCAGCGTGATCACGCCGTTCTCGTGGCCGGTGAAGATCTTCTCCTGCGCGCTCGACAGCAGGTCGAACGCCAGCCCGTACCGCGGATCGGCGTCGCGGCCGACGATCGGCAGGCCGAGCCCGTGCAGTTCGGCGATCAGCCGGCGCTTGGCCTTCTCGGCCCGGGCGAACGCCGCCAGTGCCACCGTGTCGGCATCGTTGGGGCGGGTCCTGGTCAGCGCGCAGGACACGCAGAGCTTGCGAATCGGCGCCACGGGTACCAACCAATTGCATTCGGCCAGATGCAGATTGGCGCACAGTTGATACTCACTTCTGGGCACCGAGCCGGCCTGATCGGCGGCGTCGTCGTCGGCGATCACCAGGAACGCCATCGCGTCCAGTGAGAAGCCGAGCCGGCTGTCGCAGTTGAGGCACACCGAATTCTCGAAGGCCAGCCGTTGCCCGCAGTTGGGGCAGGTGAAATCACGCATCGGAATCCTCGGTGTCAGACAGCAGACGAGCGGCAGGAGCCCGGTGGACCCCTGCCGCTCGAGTGCGGCGATGGTTATTCGGCAGCCCGCTGGCGCGCCTCGGCGGCGCTTTCGGCGGCGCGGGCGGCATCGGCTTCGGCTTCCTTCTTGGCGGCGTCGCGGGCGGCATCGGCCTTGTCCTGCTGGGCCTGGCCCTCCTCGCGGAGGTCGTCGCGGCCGGTGACGATGCCGACCACTTCCTTCGCCTTGCCCTTGACGTCCTCGACGACGCCCTTCACGGCTTCTTCGGGTCCACTGTCGCCCATGGTTTTTCCTCTCGCTCGGGGAACTCGTGGCCGCTGGATACCCCGCCGGGGCACCGTCCCAAACCTGGTGTGGCGGGCGTGTGCGCTGGTCAGGGCGGTGACCACGGTCACGACGACGGCACCGCGCGCAGCACCAGGATGGAGCGCGCCTCGACCGGCAACGTCTGCCCGGCGTCGATCGGCTTGGTACCGTCGGTCTGCACGGCATCAGCGGTGTAGAGCACCGGTTCCCACCGTTCGCCGAATTCCGATGCGGCAAGCGTGAATTCGATGGGCTCGTGGTGCGCGTTGAAGCACAGCAGGAACGAATCATCGGTGATCCGCTGCCCGCGGGCGTCGCGGTCGGGAATGCCGTTGCCGTTGATGAACACCGCCACCGACTTCCCGAATCCGCTGTCCCAGTCGGCATCGCCCATCTCGGTGCCGTCGGGCCGCAGCCAGGCGATATCGGGCAGCCCCCCGGCGGCACGCTGCCGAACCGGCCTGCCGTCGAAGAATCGCCGCCGGCGGAACACCGGGTGGGCGCGCCGCAGCGCACCGACGTGCCTGGTGAACTCGATCAGCTCCTCATCGGCGTTGGCCCAGTCGATCCAGGACAGTTCGTTGTCCTGGCAGTAGACGTTGTTGTTGCCCTGCTGGGTGCGGCCCAGTTCGTCACCATGGCAGATCATCGGCACGCCCTGGGACAACAGCAGCGTGGCGAGCAGGTTGCGCTGTTGCCGCGCACGCAGCTCGTTGACGGCCGGGTCGTCGGTGGGCCCTTCGGCGCCGCAGTTCCACGACCGGTTGTGGCTCTCGCCGTCGTTGTTGTCCTCGCCGTTGGCCTCGTTGTGTTTCTCGTTGTAGGACACCAGATCTCGCAAGGTGAAGCCGTCGTGTGCGGTGATGAAGTTGATCGAGGCCACGGGCCGCCGGCCGGTGTGCTCGTAGAGGTCGGCCGAGCCGGTGAGCCGGGAGGCGAACTCGTCGAGGGTGGACGGCTCGCCGCGCCAGTAGTCCCGGACGGTGTCGCGATACTTGCCGTTCCACTCCGTCCACTGCGGCGGGAAGTTGCCGACCTGGTACCCGCCCGGACCGACATCCCACGGTTCGGCGATCAACTTGACCTGGCTGACGGTCGGGTCTTGTTGCACCAGCTCGAAGAACGATGACAGACGGTCCACGTCATAGAACTCCCGGGCCAGCGTGGCGGCGAGGTCGAACCGGAAGCCGTCGACGTGCATCTCGGTGACCCAGTACCGCAGCGAATCCATGATCAGTTGCAGCGCATGCGGATTGCGGACATTGAGGCTGTTACCGGTGCCGGTGTAGTCCATGTAATACCGCGCATCGTCGTCGACCAGACGGTAGTAGGCCGAGTTGTCGATACCGCGGAAGCTGATAGTCGGCCCCAGATGATTACCTTCGGCCGTGTGGTTGTAGACGACGTCGAGAATCACTTCGATATCGGCCTCGTGCAGCGCCCGCACCATCGCCTTGAACTCCTGCACCTGCCCGCCCGGCGTGGTGTTGGAGCTGTACTTGCCGTCCGGGGCGAAGAAACCGATCGTGTTGTAGCCCCAGTAGTTGGACAGCCCCTTGTCGATCAGCGTCGAATCATTGGCGAAGTGGTGCACCGGCATCAGCTCGATGGCGTTGACCCCCAACGATTTCAGATGCTCGATGATCGCCGGGTGACCGACGCCCGCGTACGTGCCGCGCATCTGCTCGGGGATGTCGGGATGGGTCTGGGTCAACCCCTTGACGTGGGCTTCGTAGATCACCGTGTCGGCGTATTCGTGCCGGGGCGACCGGTCCGCGGCCCAGTCGAAGTACGGGTTGATCACCACCGACTTGGGCATGCTCGCCGCGGAGTCGTCGTCGTTGCGGCTGTCGGGGTCACCGAAGTTGTAACCGAACAAGCTCTGATCCCACTGGAATTGACCGTCGATCGCCTTCGCGTACGGGTCGACGAGGAGCTTGTTGGGATTGCAGCGCTGCCCGTTGGCCGGATCGTAGGGCCCGTGGATGCGGTAGCCGTACCGCTGCCCCGGTTCGACGTTGGGCACCAATCCGTGCCAGACGAATGCGTCCACCTCCGGCAGGGTGACCCGTGTCTCGGTACCGTCGGCATCGAACAGGCACAACTCGACCCGTTCGGCCACCTCGGAGTACACCGAGAAATTGGTTCCATAACCGTCGTAGGTGGCGCCCAGTGGATACGCTTTGCCCGGCCAGATTTCTACAGCGTCGGATTGCGTCATTACCCGTGTATACCCCGGGCCGGTACGCCGGAAACGCGCCACGGTAACACGTAACCGGGCCGAAACGAACGGCCCGCGCAACACCGGAATCGACTGTCCGACAATCTAATTGAACAGGCCGCGACCCTATTGTCACATTTGACATCTCTGCGCGCCGTCGCTTTATGAGAATCCACTGGCAACGATTGTGTGGGCCGGGGTCCTGACGTAGGGTCGATGCAGGTTGAGTTCACAGCCAGCTGCGGGACGTCGCACGATGACGCGGAGGCTGCCACCACTTCGCGTCCGACATCTTCTGGCTTTGCCGCCAGTGCGTCATCTGAGCTGTTCCCGCAGGTCGAATACACGTTATTCCGACTGATGGAGTCACCATGGGATCCGCATCCACCGCCGCACCCCTTCCCGTACAGGAAAGCGCGCTCGCCGCGTTCTCGACCACCTGGCTGGAGACGTCGACCGCCGCGGTCAGCGTGCACGGCGAGCTCGACGCGGCCAACGCCGGCGAGTTCATCCGCTGCGTCTCGGCACTGCTGCCGTCGACCGAACGTCTGATCCTCGATCTGAGTGCCGTCCGGTTCTTCGGCACCTCCGCGTTCTCGGCGCTGCACACCCTCAGCGTGCGGGCCGCCGGCCACGATGTGAACTGGGCGTTGATCCCCAGCCGCGAGGTCACCCGGCTGCTGCGAATCTGCGACCCCGACGCGGCGTTGCCCACTCACGACACGCTGCGCGGCGCGCTGGCAAGTGTGCGTCGCGGGGGATCAGGCTTTCCACGCCTGGTCAGCAGCTGACTGCCGGCTCACTTCGCCCGGGCGCTGCGCGCCCGGATGCGCTGATGCGCGGTGACCAGCAGCCGGTCGAAGACCTCCCTCGGCGGTAACCGCTCACCGCCGCCGACAATCGCGAAGTCCGCCATCAACTGCTCGGCGAGGGCCCGCAACTTCACGTTCGTCTCCTGCGAACGCCATCTGAGGACGTCGAAGGCGACCTCCGGTTCGATCCGGTACACCAGGCTCAGCGCACCCTTCACCTGCTCGATGACCGCCCGGTTGTCCGCGATCTCGGCGACCGCGTCGCTGATCAGGGCGTCGCGCGCGGGTGTCACGTCGATGTAGTAGCCCTGCGTGCCGACCACATCGCCGGAGTCGTCGCGGAGCAGTTCACCGATCACCACGACTTCGCGGATGGTGCCCTGCACGGTGATGATCCGATGCCGGGTGCTGAACGGCTTGCGGCTGCGCCTGATGTCGTGCAGCGTCGCCGCCATCGCTTCTTGGTCGTCGGGATGCTTGTGCCGGAGTACCAGCTCGGTGGTCGGCGCGGCCGTTCCCGGCTCGTACCCGTGGATGCTCTCCACCTCCGGCGACCATTCCCAGCGCTCGTCGGCGAAAAAGAACCGGTACCAGCCCGCGCGCTGCGGGATACCACCCGCGAGCGCCTGCTCCACCGGCGAGACATCGGATCCGCCGACCGGCCGATTCTCGTTTCCCTCCACCGATGAAATTTAACCGATTCGTCCGATCGGAGCCGATCGCGGAGCCGGAAGTCAGCGCGCGCCGCTGGGCCCCGGCCCGGGCCCGCGGGGCTGCAGGGCCAACAGCGGAATGTAGGCGCCCGGCACCGGGTGCACGGCGTGGCCCGGACGCAGGAACGCCAATGCCGAGTTCAGAACCTCCCGTACCGCCATAGCGGCCGGGGTACCCACTCGGCTTCGGAATCTAACACCGAAATCTAACCCGTTTCGGTCCGGCCGCTCGGCGGGTACAGGTGCGGCAGCCGCGCCGTCGGTGCCGGACCGTCAACTGGAGGTGACCGTGATCCCGTTCGTCTGCCCCACCTGTGGCCACGTCGACATCGATTCGGTGGAATGTGTCTCCTGCCCAGAGCGGGGTAACCAGCGCGGATGAGCGAGACACCCAGTCACAGCGTCGACGCCGTTCCCCGGATCTCCGGCCTGCCCGCCCTCGCCGCCCTGCTCGACCTGGCGGGTGCGTCTATCGCCGCCGGGGTGATCGCCCGCCGACGCCCCGTGGTCGGCTTCCTGGAGCGGGTGCAGGCCGACAACCGCTCGCTACGCCGGCTGCATGGGCTGCGCCAGCGCTACGGGCGCGGTCCCGTCGAGTTGGCGATCCCGGGACGGCGCATCGTCGCGGTCCTCGACGCCGATGACGTCGGTGCCGTCCTGGCCGCAACGCCCACCCCGTTCGACCCGGCCAGCTGGGAGAAGCGGGCGGCCCTACGCCAGTTCCAGCCACATGCCGTGCTCATCACCCGAGGGGCGATGCGCGGGCCCCGACGCGTCGTCAACGAGACGGCCTTGGACACCGCGGCGCCGCTGCACCGGCTGGCCGGCCCGTTCAGCGCCGTCATCGCCGCCGAGACCGCCGAGCTGCTCACGTCCGCGCGCCGAACGGGCGGGTTCGATGCCGCCCAGTTCACCAGGGCGTGGTGGCGTGTCGTGCGGCAAGTGGTGCTGGGACCGTCGGCCCGCGACGACGACGCCGTCACCGATGACCTCTGGCGCCTGCGCAAGGCCGCCAACTGGTCGTTCGCCGCCGCGCAGCACACGCGGCGGCGGAGCAGGTTCTTCGAGCGGCTGCATCGGTACGCCGAGAATCCCGCGCCGGAGAGCCTGCTCGGCGCGTTGTCCGCGATCCCCGCTCCGCCCGGCGTCGATCCGATCGGTCAGCTACCGCACTGGCTGTTCGCGTTCGACGCGGCCGGGATGGCCACCATCCGGGCCGCCGCGCTGCTGGCATCGCGCCCACGGTTGCAGTCCCGCTGCGAGGTGACCGAGCTGGATACCCCGGCGGTGCGCCCCTTCCTGCGGTCCGCCGTCCTGGAATCTGTGCGCCTGTGGCCCACCACGCCGGCCATCCTGCGGGAGACCACCCAACCGACCGAGTGGCGCGACGGAACGCTGGTCTCCGAAGGCGGCGCCGCCGTCCTGATCTGCGTCCCGGCGTTCCACCGTGACTCCGCCGCCATGCCGTTCGCGAACAGTTTCGAGCCCGACATCTGGCTGGACGGCCGAGCCGAACGGTATCCCCAACTGGTGCCGTTCAGCGCCGGACCCGCCGCATGCCCCGGACAGAATCTGGTGCTCTTCACCGGAAGCACGCTGCTGGCCCATCTTTTCGGCACATCGCACCTCGAACTCACCTCGCCGCGGGGTTTGCCGCCGGACGGGGCGCTGCCCCTCACGTTGAACCAGTTCGGTCTGGAGTTCGCGGTGCACGAACATCGGCCGGCGATCACCCATGGCCGGGTTTAACGGCCCACGTAACTGGGAATCATCAGCCGTCCGCAACGACCGGCCGACCAGCGGCCGACATTGCCCGCCCGGAAGGATGCCATGACCGTCACCGCCGATGGCCTCGCCAAGCCTGACTTCAGCGGGCCATTGCTCGATGTCGGCCCCGACGTCTATCAACCACAACACGATTCGTATCTCCTGATCGAGGCGATGATGGCCGTCGCGCCGCCGGAGGGGCTGTCGGTCGCCGACCTGTGCACCGGATCCGGTGTGGTGGCGCTGGCCGCCGCGGCCGCCGGCGCGTATTCCGTCAGCGCCTTCGACCGCTCCCCCGCCGCCGTCGAATGCGCCCGGGCTCACGCGCTGGCCACCGGTGCCGACATCGAGGTGCTCGAAGGCACCTGGACCCGCGCCGTGGCAACGGGACCGTACGACCTGGTGCTGTGCAATCCGCCCTACGTCCCCGCGCCGCCTGAGCTGCGCCCGTCGCAGGTGCCAGGGCCCGCGCTGGCGGTCAACGGCGGCCGGGACGGCAGGCAGGTGCTCGACCCCCTGTGCGCGGCCGCGCCGGCGCTCCTGCGGCGGCACGGCACCCTGCTCGTCGTGCAGTCGGAACTGGCCGACATCCCTCGCACGGTCAACACCCTGGCGGCCAACGGCCTGCGCAGTTCGGTGGTGGCCCAGAAGCGCATTCCCTTCGGACCGGTGCTGCACAGCCGCGCCCGGTGGCTGGAAGAGACCGGGCTGCTGCCGGTCGGCAAGCGCGTCGAGACCCTGGCCGTCATCGCCGCGGTCAAACCGTGATCGACGGCTGCCCGAGGCTTCGGCGGGTTGTGCCGCGCTCGTCGTTAGACTTTGTCAACTGCCGGAGTAGCGAAGAACACCTCGGAGGTGGCGATGACTGACCAGCCGGAGCAGGGTGCCGCTGGCGCACCCAGCTGCACGGTCGAAGAAAAGCGGATCGGTGAGGTCAGCGTGATCTCGGTGACCGGAACGCTCGACATGCTCACTGCGCCACAACTGGAGGCCGCGATCTCCGCGGCGTCGGCGACGTCGCCACAGGCCGTGGTGGTCGACCTGGCCGCGGTGGACTTCCTGGCTTCGGCCGGGATGGGTCTGCTGGTGGCCGCCCACGGCGATCTGACACCGGCCGTGCGCTTCGCCGTGGTGGCAGACGGGCCCGCGACCAGCCGGCCGCTCAAGCTCGTCGGGATAGCCGACGTCGTCGACGTGTTCCCCACACTCGACGAAGCCCTCAGCGCGATCGCGACATAAACGGACCACGATCGGGTAGCCCGCAGTCGACATGGTAGATGCAGCGCAATCAGGTGCACGCTTTACGCGGATTGGCGTAACGGCGGCGCCCGAGCGCGCAGCCGTTGTGCGCCATGAGTTTTCGGAATGGTTGCGTGGCCACTTCACGCTCGACCCGACCAAGGCCAGCGATATCGTGCTGGCCGTCAACGAGGCGTTGGCCAACGCCGCGGAATTCGCCTACGTCAACATCGAGCAGCCCGGCTTGATGCACATCGAGGCCGACCACGACCGGCGGCTGGGCACGCTGACCGTGACGGTCGCCGACGAGGGAACGTGGCGGCCCAAGGACCCCACGATCACCGATCCGGCTCGGGGGCGCGGAATTCCGTTGATGCACGCCCTGTCCGACCGGGCGGACATCGACAGCACGCCGGCTGGCACCCAGGTACGGATGCAGTGGGACCACATCGGCGTGGTTCCCGGCGGCCCACCCGAGGTTCAGAACTGCGGCAGCCGGACCACCTGAACGAAGAACTCGTCGATCTGCCGGACCGCGTTCATGAACTGATCGAGGTCGACGGGTTTGGTGACATAGGCGTTGGCGTGCAGCTTGTAGCTGCGCAGGATGTCCTCCTCCGCCGACGACGTCGTCAGCACCACGACCGGGATGTGGCACAACTCGGCATCGGACTTGACCTTCTCCAGCAGCTGCCGTCCGTCGTATTTCGGCAGATTCAGGTCGAGCAGGATCAGATCGGGCGTCGGGGCGTCGGCGTACGGGCCACGTCGATACAGGAAGTCCAGCCCCTCCTGGCCGTCGTGCGCGACGTGCAGAGTGTTCTTGATCTTGTTGTGTTCGAAGGCTTCCCGGGTGATCAGCTCATCACCGGGGTCGTCCTCGACCAACAGGATGTCGATTGCTCTACCTTCGGGCAAGGTCATTCGCGGGTTCCTTCCAAGACGGCCTCTGGGATGGCGTTCGGTTCTGTGGTGGGGGTGACGGGCAGCGTGAAGACGAAGCGGGTGCCGTCCGTGTACGACGTGTCGATCCAGATGGTGCCGCCGTGGTGCTCGACGATCTTCTTACACAGGGCCAATCCGATACCGGTGCCGCTGTAGGCATCCCGGCCGTGCAGGCGCTGGAAGATGACGAAGACCTTGTCCACGAATTCTTCACCGATCCCGATGCCGTTGTCCGACACCGTGAAGACCCAATTGTCCGCGTCCTGGCCGTCGCCCTGCCGGCAATCGATCGTGATCCGCGGTGCCACACCCTCGCGGCGGAACTTCACGGCATTGCCGATCAGGTTCTGCCACAACATGACCAGCAGGGTCGGATCACCGTCGATCGACGGCAGCGGCGTCGGCGGTCGGATCAGCTCTGCCCCCGACTCGGCGACGGCCACCGAGAGGTTCTTCAACGCCGAGTCCAGGGTGGCATCGAGGTCGACCTCGGTGTGCGTGGCGTTGAGCCGTCCGACGCGGGAGAACGTGAGCAGATCGTTGATGAGCACCTGCATGCGCTTGGCACCGTCGACGGCGAAGTTGATGTATTCGACGCCGCGCTCGTCGAGCTTGTCCCCGTAGCGCTTTTCCAGCAGTTGGCAGAACGACGCGACCTTGCGCAACGGTTCCTGCAGGTCATGGGACGCGACATAGGCGAACTGTTCCAGCTCGGCGTTGGACCGCCGCAGCTCTTCGGTTTGTTCGTCGAGGGTGGCCCGGTCCGACTGCGACGACGCCAACTCCTCGACGATCCGCTGCCGCATGTTCTCGACGTCGACCGCGATGGCCCTGATATCGCGGGGGCCTCGGGGAACGATGCGCTCGCCGAAGTTGCCCTCGGTGATGCGCCGGCACGACGCGGCAAGGAGGTCCAGCGGCCGGGTGACAGCGTTGCGTACCACCACCGCGAGCAGCAGCCCCATCACCAGGAACGCCACCACCATCGCCACCAGCACACCGTCGCGCCAGCTGCGCACCCAGTCCAGCTCGTCGATCGCCGCGCTGCGCGCCTGGCCCAGATGTCCGTTCTGGACATCGAAAAGATCACGGAGCCCGTCGAATTCGTTCTTCCCACGCTCCGCTGTCGCGGCGTCGACCACGGCCGGACGCCCCGGGGTGACACTGGCGATCAGGGGTTCGGCATACCCGGCACGCCAGTCGTTGGCGGCGCGTTCTATCGCGTCGAGATCACCGATGAGATCGGCACGGCCGGCCAGGTCCTCGCGGATGTTCTGCGCCGCCGAGGCTTCGGTGCGCTGTCCGACCTGATAGGGATTCAGGAACTGCCGGTCGGCGGCGATGGCGTATCCACGCACCGCGGTTTCCTGATCGCGCAAGGCGGCCTGCAGTTCGTAGGCGGCGACCCGCGCGGGCTGGATGTGGTCGATCAGCTCGGCGGCGACCTGGTCGGTCCGGCTCATCAGCACCGCACCGCCCACCGCACCGGAGAGCACCACCAAGCCCATCACCGACAGCACCAGGTTCTGCCAGCCTTGTACGGTCAGCTTCATCGAGTCGGCCCAGGCTCGCGGCCATCCCGCTCGACCCGGATCACCGCGATGTCGTCGGTGAGACCACCGCGCGGTCGGGCCCGCGCATCGGCCTGACTGATCAGGGCGTGCACGAAGTCCGGGCCCGGCAGCTCGGCCACCGAGCGGGCCAGCGCCAGCAGACCGTCTTCCCCGAGTCGTTCCTCCCCGCGCCCCGAATGCCCCTCGAACAAACCGTCGGTGAGCAGGAGCAGACCGTGATTCTTCGGCAGTTGCAGGCGGTTGACCGGCCACTCGGTGGCGCCCAGGCCCAGCGCCGGGCCGGCCGCGGGTTCGAGCCACTCCACGGTGCCCGCGCCGTGCAGCAGCATGCCGGGGTGCCCGGCACGCACCACGTTGAACGCGCCGGTGTCCGGGTCCAGTGCGACGCTCAGCAGCGTGGCGAACGTCCCGCGGCCCGGGCGCTCGGTCATCAGGATCCGGTCCAGCTGACGCATGCGGTCGTTTCCGCGCAGACCGGCGAAGGTCAGCGCCCGCCAGCCGATGCGCAGCGCGACGCCGAGTGCTGCCTCGTCCGGGCCGTGCCCGGACACGTCGCCGATCATGACGTGCACCGTGCGGTCCGCGGTCTGCACCACGTCGAAGAAATCACCGCCGAGCAGGGCCTCGCGCCGGCTCGGCAGGGATTGGGTGACGATGTTGACCCCCGGCTCGTCGAGCAGCAGCGGTAACGGCAGCAACCCGCGTTCCAGCCGCGCGTTCTCGGCCGCGCGCAGCCGGCTGGCGTGCAGGTCCACCGCCGTGAGCTCGGCGCGTTTGCGCTCGATGGCGTAGAGCACCGCGCGGCGCAGCGTGTCCGGGTCCACCCGCCCCTTGACCAGGTAGTCCTGCGCACCCGAGGCCACCGCGGAGACACCGAAGTGCTCGTCGTTGAGTCCGGTCAGCACGATGATCGGAATGGTGGGGTCGAGTTTGCCCATCCGGTGCAGCGCGTCGATGCCGTCGGCGTCGGGCAGGTTCAGGTCCAGCAACACGCAGTCCGGCCGGGCCGCTGCAAGTTTGCTCTCGGTATCGGACATCGAATGCGACCAGACGAAGTCGATGTCGGCGGCGGTATCGGCGATCAGCTCCTCCACCAGCAGGGCGTCGGCGCGGTCGTCCTCGACCAGCAACAACGACAACCGCGCACCGGGTAACCCGGCGGCACCGGCAACCGGTGCCGGCATGAGCGGTGGATCCAAGGGGGCGCGCATGGATGATCACGTCCTTCAAAAAGTACGTATGAAGGTCACCCTGGTCGCGCTGACCGTCTGCTTCAGTGACAGAACCGACAATACCCATTCGACATGGCCAAGTCATAACTCACGGTGATCTTGATGTGGGCGTGCCGCGATGTTTAACGGCGCCTCCGGACGGGCACAGCCGGAGAAGCTGCGAGCGAAGGGAAGCGTGTGATGGCGGAGGCGAGCGTTGCACATCGACCGGCGGACGAGGCATCGGTCACCGAACTGATGACCCAGCTGTCCGCCCAGACGTCACGGTTGGTGCGGGATGAGATCCTGTTGGCGCAGAAGGAATTTCAACTCTCGGCGAAGCGAGCCGGCCTCGGCGCCGGTTTGTTCGGCACCGCGGGCCTGCTGGCGGGCACCGGCTTTCTCACGGTGGTCGCCGCCGCAGCCGCCGCGCTGGCGCTGGTCCTACCGGTCTGGGCATCCTGCCTGATCGTCGCGGCGCTGCTGTTCGTTGCCGCAGCGATAGCCGGCGTGGTGGCCAGGAAAGAGGTGCAGCAGGTACCGCCGGCCGCCCGCGAGGTTGTCACCAGCGTCAAGACCGATATCGACGAGGTGAAGGGAGCGCGCCATGACCGGTCCTGAGCAACCACGCGCGGAGTTGCGCGCCGATGCCGCCGTCGACGAGATCGAGCGCGATATCGAGCGGACGCGGCACGAACTCGGCGAAACGGTGAGCGCACTGTCGGACAAGTTGGATGTGAAGGGACGTGTCCAGGACAAGGCCACCGAGACGGCGCGGGCGACCAAGGACCACCTCGTCGACCGCGCTCGCGACACCAAGGACGCCGCCGCGGCCAGGAAAGTTCCGCTGGCCCTGATAGGGGCGGCGGCGGCCGTCATCGGCCTGGTGATCTGGCGGCGCAAGAAACAAGAGAGGTGACGATGGCCGCGAACAAGCCCAGTGTGGCCGCCCGGGTGCTGTATCGGCCGGTCGGCCTGGCCAGTTCGGTGGCCGGCGGCCTGGTCGCCGGGGCGATCTTCAAACAGGTCTGGAAACTCGCCGCACGGTCGGTGGGCAACAAGAAGCAAACCGACCCGCCCGGTGCGTTGCAGACGGAATACTCCTTCCGGGAGATACTGCTGGCCGCGGCGCTGCAGGGCGTGATCTTCTCCGTCGTCAAGACGGTGATCGATCGCCAGGGAGCCCGGATGTTCGAGCGAGCAACCGGAGAGTGGCCCGGCAGCTGACCACCCCACCGAGGAGCGGACGACCATGGCGGACAACTGGAATGACTCGATCATCGCCGAGTTCCGAGCCAACGACGGCAAAGTGGGCGGCCCCTTCGAGGGGCACACCTTGCTGTTGCTGCACACCACCGGCGCCAAGTCGGGTCAGACCCGGGTCAACCCGGTGATGGCGTTCGAGCTGGACGGAAAACTGCTCATCGTCGGTTCCTATGCGGGCGCCGACCATGATCCGGCCTGGCTGCACAACCTGCGGGCCGATCCGCATGCCCATATCGAGATCGGTACCGAGAGCTACGACGTGTTGGCCTGCGAACTACCGCGCGCCGAACGCGACGACGCCTATGACCGCATCGTCGAGCAGGCCCCCGGATTCGGCGAGTACCAGGCCAAGACCACCCGGGTGATCCCCGTCATCGAGCTCCGCCGGCGGTAACCGGTTTATAACGGGCGTGGCGCGGGCATCATCCTCGCAGCGTTTGAGGCCAGTGATACCGCACTCGAAGGGACCCGCCAGTGACCATGACTCACGATCTTGCGCGCCGCGGCGACACCGTGGGGTTGCTGCCCTATCAGTTCGACGAATTCGTCTGCAGTCGTTGTCTTCTGGTCCATCACCGGCACAACATGGCCGACGAGGACGCCCGGGTCTGCTTCGACTGTTCGTGAGGGCGGTGCGGCTGACCGGCCGCAACGTCACCGTTTCGTCAGGTCTGCGCCGGCCCGCGTCCCATAACGTGGTCGGGTGTGAAGGTCCGTAGCCGAGAAGCCGCCGCCGCGGGCGCCGGACTGCTCCTCGTCATCGCCGCGTTCGCGGTACCCCATCTGCACCTCGGCAGCGTCACCCCGCTGATCCACAGTTCCGCCGACCAGATCAGGGCGTTCGCCCAGACCGCGCCGATCTTCGGTTGGTGGGACGCGCATGTCGGATGGGGATCGGGTCCCGCCTTGCTGATCGGTGCCGCGGTCGTGTGGTGGGGGCCGGCGGTGGCAGACCGGCTCCCATGGCGTGCTCTGCCCTGGGCGTCCTGGGCCACCGCATGCGGGTGGGCGTTCGCGCTGGCGATGGTGGACGGCTGGCAGCGCGGGTTCGCCGGGCGCCTGACCGCCCGCCATGAGTATCTGCGCCAGGTGCCGACGGTCACCGATATCCCCGAAGCGGTCCGCACCTTCTCGGCCAGGATTCTCGACTACCAGCCCGACTCCTGGATCACCCACGTCTCCGGCCATCCGCCCGGTGCGTTGCTGACCTTCGTCTGGCTGGATCGACTGGGCTTGGGCGGCGGCGCGTGGGCGGGATGGTGGTGTCTGCTCATCGGCTCCAGCGCCGCGGCGGCGATCGTCGTCACGGTCCGGGTCCTCTGCGGCGAAGCTCTGGCCCGGGCCGCGGCACCCTTTGTGGCGGTGGCCCCCACGGCGATCTGGATCGCGGTGTCGGCCGACGGTTACTACGCCGGAGTCGCGGCGTGGGGCATCGCTCTGCTGGCCCTGGCCACCCGCAGCCGACACCCGGTTTCTCTGGGCCTGGCAGCGGGGTTGTTGCTGGGTTGGGGCATCTTCCTCAACTACGGGCTCGCGCTGATCGGGTTGCCCGCGCTGGCGGTCCTGCTCACCACCGACCGGCGCACCGCGGTGCGGCTGCTGACTGCCTCGGCCGTCGCCGCCGGGCTGGTGGCCGGTGCGTTCGCGGTGGCCGGGTTCTGGTGGTTCGACGGCTACACCTTGGTGCAGCAACGATATTGGCAGGGCATTGCGGCCGACCGGCCGTTCGCGTACTGGTCCTGGGCGAACCTGGCCTCGGTGGTCTGCGCGATCGGGCTGGGTTCGGTCGCCGGCCTGAGCCGGGCCTTCGACCGTGCCGCGCTGCGCGAGCACCGGGGGCTCGTGCTGGTGCTGTTCGGCGCGCTGTTGGCCGTCGTCTGTGCCGATCTGAGCATGCTGAGCAAGGCCGAGACGGAGCGGATCTGGTTGCCGTTCACGGTCTGGCTCACCGCGGCGGGGGCCTTGCTACCCGCGTCGTCACGCCGCTGGTGGCTGGCCGTCAACGTCGTCGGCGCGCTGGCGCTCAACCACCTCATTCTCACGAATTGGTAGGCGCCGCACCATGAATCGATACCCGAGCACGGCCAGCCACACCACCGCAAGGCTGAGCCACAGGCCACGTGGATAATCCCGGTTCAACACCGTGTTGTTGTCCGGCCGCAGCCCCGGTTTGTCGTACACCGGAATCGCCAACACCAGGAGCACGACGGTGCACAACCCGGCCACCGCCACCGGGGCCCACCAGCGCTGCGGCAGGATCCGACGGCCCGCCCAGCCGGCGGCCGTACACAGCGGCGCGAAAACCAGATCGTGGATCAACACGGCCGCCAGCGCCCATGTCAGCATGCGCAGCAGAACCACCGGCGGCTGGCCCGACAACAACCAGGCGCCGTAACCCGCCAACCCGGCACCCGCCAGCAACAGCCCTGCCCGCACGGCGGTCACGGAATCACCTCGATCCGGCTGAGCCACTTGGTCTGCAGTACCCCGGGACGCGACGGTGCGATGAGCCGGCACGGATAGCCGTGGTCGGCGTGCAACGGTTCGCCGTTGAGCCGCAACGCAATCAAGGTCATCCGATCGCGCGCATGCGCGGCAGGCAGCACGGTTCTCGAGTAGGGGCCGGGAGGTTCCAGGGACACCATCCGCAGCTCCCGGTCCAGACCTGCACCGGCCGCCGCCAGCAGGTCGGCCAGCACGACACCGGTCCAGTCGGCATCCGCGCTCCAGCCCTCGACACATGCGATCGGCAGCCGGTGCGTCACCTGCGGCAGTGCGGTCAGTTCGGCCAGCGTGAACGACCGGGTCACCGCCCCGTCGACGACGGTCAGCCGGTAATCGGGAGCGTAGGCCCGGCGCAGGACACCGGCCGCGATCGCGGTGCGATTGACCGGAAGCCCCTGCGGCCCCGCCCCGGACCGGGGCGCCAGCACCGACACCTGCCGCAGCAGCGGAATCGTCTGCCCGGCGGTGACCACCGTCGCCACGCCGACCGCCAGCCAGGTGCCCCGCAACACGGTGCGCCGGGTCGGCCCGACGGTGCCGCCGGCGGCCACGTCGTCGATCCGATCACCGAGCGCGCGGCGGATGACCGGCAGTTTGACCGCGACGTGTACCAGCACCGCCCCGGCCGCCAGATAGGCCACCGCATAGTGGCTGGTGGTGAAGAAGAACCCGAACACGTACCACTGGGCGATGTTCAGCAGGCCGGTGGACAACTCGAACAGCACCGATCCCACCAGCACCAGGATCGACAGCCGCTCGAGTTGGCGGGTGAGACCTCCGATCACCGGACGCTCGAACAGTTTCGGCCACACCGACCACAGTTTGACGATGGCCAGCGGGATAGCCGCGATGCCGGCGATGACGTGAGCGCCCTGGGTGAACCGGTACAGCCAGACCGGCCTCGTCGGCCAGGAGAACCAGGGCACCGGATGCTGGATCAGGTGGCTGATCAGTCCGGTGCCGAAGCACACCGCGATGGCCACACCCAACGCGATACCGACGCGTGCGGTCACCGCGGTCCCCCGCACGCCGGTCATCGCGGAGCCAGGCTGGCCAGCATCCGCTCACCGATCGGATGAATCCCGGTGATGGCCAGACCGGCCTCCCCCGCGACGCGCGCAGCATTGTCGAATCCCACTGTCGCCCAACGGAACCACGGGCCGATCGTGCGGGGTGACTCCAACCGCACCCATTGGTGGCGTATTCCGCCTGGCGCCGAGTCGAATTCGGCGAGGCAGCACCCGCCGTGACTCAGCAGGTCCCTGGCACGCCGCAGAATCCTGACCGGGTCACCGCCGAGCCCGATGTTGCCGTCCGCGAGCACCACCGTCTGCCACCGTCCTGCGCCGGGAAGGGGGCCGAAGACATCACGCAGCAATGCCGGTGCGCCGCTGCGCCGGGCCAATTCCACCGCCGTCGCCGACACGTCCACACCGAGGGCGGGAATGCCACGGCGGATCAGGTCGGCGACCAGCCGCCCCGGCCCGCACCCCAGGTCGATCGTGGGTCCGTCGCAGCGGTCCAGCACCGCCCGGTCGAAACGCACGTCGGCATGCCGACCACCCAGCCAGTTGTGTACCGGCAGACGATGCACGGTTCCGTCGGTGTGCCGGATCCAGCAGCGCTCTCCGGTGAGCGCGCGGTCGTAGAGGTTACCGAACATCAGACCTCCAAAGCGCTTGCCGCACGGCCAAACCGGCTGGCAGGGTCACACTGGCGCCGAACCGGTTCCACGTCGTGGACGGTGTCCACGTCCGCCAGCGTCGCCAGTAGGCGGACATCCAGTCCACGGCCGCGCAGGGCGCGAAGGGTGTGCGCGCCGGTATCCGGCCGGGACATCGGCACGGTCGCCAACCAGTCAGGCTCGGATGCGTCGGACAGCCCGAGTGCCCACCAGCCGCCGTCGTCGGCGGGGCCCAGGACCGCCTCGGCACCGAGCAGCGCCTGCGCGCACTCGGCCAGCAGTGCGGCACTCACCTGAGGGGTGTCCATGCCGATCTGCAGCACCGGATATCCGGCGCGGGACGCGTCTCGGTGGGCGTTGGCCAGGCGGGCGGCGAAGTCGGCGCCGCGCTGGCCGATGACGGTGAAGGCCTGCAATCGCTCCCGGATTTCGGCGGCGGCGCTGGCCCGGCGCAGATCACCGGTGAGTACGACGGTGCGGGCCGACACCGGGGTGGCGGCCACCGCGTCGAGGGTGTCCAGCAGGGCGGCCGCCGCGAAATCGGCTGCCAATTCGGCGCCGATGGTCGCCGCCAGCCGGGTCTTGGCCATACCGGGAACCGGTGCCTTGGCCACCACGACGATGTTCACCGGCCACGGCGCCCTCATGTGATGGCCCGCCAGAAATCCACCGCCGCGGTGATGCTGCCACGCAGTGATCCGCTGACCTTCGACCGGCCGCCGGTGCGCGACCGATAGCTGACATCGCGTTCCACTACGCGCCAACCATTGCGCGCTGCCAGCACCAACAACTCCAGCGGATACCCGGATCGTCGGTCGGCAATCCCCAGCGCCAGCAGGGCATCCCGGCGGGCCACCCGGATGGGCGCGATGTCGTGTACCGGCAGGCCGTGGCGGTGGCGCAGCCGCCAACACACCGCCGCGGTTCCCAGCCGGGCGTGCCACGGCCAGTGGGTACCCGGTGTCGGGCGGCGCCGTCCGACCACCAGGTCGGCACCGTTGTCCAGTTCGGTCACCAACGCCGGCAGTGCCGCGGGATCCAGCGATCCATCGGCGTCCAGGACTGCGACGATCGGGCTGTCGGCTGCCAGCACCCCGGCGTGCACCGCGGCCCCGTAGCCGGACCTGCGCTCGTGCACGACCTCGGCCGCGTGGGCACGGGCCACCTCGGCGGTGCCGTCGGTGCTGTTGTTGTCGACGACCAGCGGGCGGTAACCGGGCGGGACGGCCGCCAGCACGCCGGGAAGTGATGCCGCCTCGTTCAGACAAGGCAGCACCACCGTCACCCTGGATTGCCGCATGCCATCGAACGTATGCCTGCCGCAGGGGCATGGAAAGGGCGCAATAATGACGAGTCCGTGACATCGCTGCAGGTCGCGACGTCGGCGCAGTAGTGTCACGGGGGTGACGAGGGTACTCATCGCCGACGACGACCCCGTGGTCCGGGACGTGGTGCGCCGCTATCTGGAACGGGACGGCCACGTGGTGGCGGCGGCCGGGGACGGTGCAGAGGCTTTGCGGTTGCTGCAATCCCTGCACATCGACCTGGCGATCCTCGATGTGATGATGCCCGGCCCCGACGGTCTGACCTTGTGCCGCAGCCTGCGCCGCGGCGACGACTACGGCATGCCGGTGATCATGCTGACCGCGCTCGGTGAGGAGGATGACCGCATCGCCGGTCTGGAAGCGGGCGCCGACGACTATCTCACCAAGCCGTTCAGCCCGCGTGAGCTGGCGCTGCGGGTTCGATCGGTGTTGCGCCGCACCCCGCCGCCGGCGGAACTCCCCGCCGAATTGCACTGTGCGGGGCTGCGGCTGAACACCGCCGCGCGGACCGTGACGGCGGACGGCAGACCGGTCAGCTTGACCGCGCGGGAGTTCGATCTGCTGACCTTCTTCCTGTCGCATCCCGATACGGTGCACTCCCGCGATCAACTGCTGAAGCTGGTGTGGCAGTGGGACTTCGGGGACATGTCGACCGTCACGGTGCACATCAAGCGGTTGCGCGCCAAGCTCGGCGCCCACCACCGCATCCAGACCGTCTGGGGGCGGGGATATCTCTGGGGCACCGCCGAACACATCAGCGGGGAGAACTAGCCGATGCCGGCCACCGACGTGTGGGAGATCGTGGGGTGGGCGCTGGCGTGTTCAGTGCCGGTCGTCATCGCCGGCGCGCTCACCATCAGGTTGGCGCGCTCCTGGTCGCTGGCGGTCAGCATGGTGGCGTTGGTTCTCATTCCGACGCTGGCCACCTTCACCGGTGTCCTGGGCGCCAGCGGTTTCATGATCACCGAGACCTTCGAACGCACCGCGGTCGTCCTGGTGATCGTCTCGGTGGTCACCATCCCGGCCGCGGTCATGCTGGCCCGGTACCAGGCCCGCCGCACCGTGTGGGAGCAGGAGATCCGCGATTCCGAGCGGGCCGCCGAACAGTCCCGGCGCCGGTTGGTGGCCTTCGTCAGCCACGACCTGAGGACACCGCTGGCCGGGATCCGGGCGGTTGCCGAAGCCATCGCCGACGGCCTGGTCGACGGCGCCGAAACCCGCGAACACGCCAAACACATAGAGCAGGAATCGATTCGACTCTCGGAGATGGTCGACGACCTCTTCGAGATGTCGAAGATCAACGCGGGCGCGGTGCAACCGGCGCTGGACACCGTCGCCCTGGACGAGGTGGTGGACGACGTGGTGGCCGCACACCGGATAGCGGCCGAACGCGCCGGAGTGCACTTGCGTGCCAGCTTGCCGTCGCAGCCGGTGCACGTCGTCGGCAGCGGGCGGGCCCTGGTGCGGGTGCTGTCCAACCTCGTCGCCAACGCCATCGCGCACACCCCCGAGGGCGGGCGGGTGGAGCTGACGGCCGGTCGCGACGACCTCGGTGCGTGGGCCCGCGTCGACGACACCGGTGTGGGCATCGACGAGACCGACCTGCCCAGAGTTTTCGACATTGCCTACCGTGGCTCCAATGGCCGTGTGCCCCGCGCTGATTCGTCGCTACCCAGTGGATCCGGGCTGGGATTGGCGATCGCGGCGGGTTTGGTGCAGGCCCACCGGGGAACGTTGTCGGCGCACAACCTGGGAACGGGCGCCCGGTTCGAGGTGCGCCTGCCGCTGGCCGAGGAGATCTGAGCCGATGAGGGTTCTGCTGACCGGCGCCGCGGGGTTCATCGGTGGCCGCATCGCCGGTGCGTTGCGGGCCGCGGGGCACGAGGTGGTGGCCGTGGATGCCATGCTGACCGCGGCGCACGGTCCCGGCGCCGAGGTACCGCACGATTGCACACGCCTCGACCTGCGCGACGCCGACGGACTGGCCGCGCTGCTGCGCGGGGTCGACGTGGTCTGCCATCAGGCGGCGGTCGTCGGAGCCGGCGTGGACGCCGCCGACGCGCCGGCCTACGCGGCCAACAACGATTACGCCACCGCGGTTCTGCTCGCCCAGATGTATGCCACCGGCTGTCGCAGACTGATTTTGGCGTCGTCGATGGTGGTGTACGGGCAGGGGCGGTACGACTGCGATGTTCACGGGCCCGTCGACCCGCTGCCGCGCACCAAGGCCGATCTGGATCGAGGGGTCTTCGAACACCGCTGCCCGCTGGGCGGTGAGCCGCTGCGGTGGCGCCTGGTCGACGAGGATCAACCGGTGCGTCCGCGCAGTTTGTACGCGGCAAGCAAAGCGGCACAGGAGCATTACGCACTGGCCTGGGCCGAGGCGACGGGCGCGTCGGTCGTCGCGCTGCGCTACCACAACGTGTACGGGCCCGGCATGCCGCGCGACACGCCCTACTCGGGTGTGGCGGCGATCTTCCGGTCGGCGCTGGAGGCGGGGACGCTGCCGCAGGTCTACGAAGACGGCGGGCAGATGCGCGATTTCGTCCACGTCGACGACATCGCCGCCGCCAATCTCGCGGCCATCGCCGCCGAGTCGGGCGGGTTCGAGGCGTTCAACGTCTGTTCCGGGCGGCCGGTGGCCATTCGGGAAGTGGCCGAATGGTTGTGCGCAGCGCGCGGGCGTGGCGAACCGGAGATCACCGGCCGCTACCGCAGCGGTGACGTCCGGCACATCGTCGCCGATCCCGGCCGGGCCGCCGCCCGGCTGGGGTTCCGCGCGGCGGTCGATCCCGCCGACGGGATCACCGATTTCGCCGTCGCCCCGCTTCGTCCCGCGGTGCGCTGAGCGCCAGTCTGTCGTCCAGTTTGCCCCAGCCGGGCATCGGGTATGCCTCGAACACTTCGACGTGACAAGAGGAGTAGACGATGCGGCCGGCTTCTTCCGATGTTCCTGCGGTCCTCTTCGACGTCGACGGCACGCTCGTGGACTCCAATTACGTGCACGTGCACGCGTGGGTGCGTGCCTTCGAGGTCGAGGATCAGCCCGTGTCCGCCTGGCGGGTGCACCGCTGTATCGGCATGGACGGCGACACCTTGATCCGCACCCTGGCACGGGGCGCCGACGAGGCCATGCAGCACCGGCTCAAGGATCACCACGGCCAGTTCTACCGTGAGATGGCCTCGTTGCTGACGGTGCTGCCCGGTGCGCGCGATCTGCTGCACCGGGTTTCGGACCTGGGCATGCATGTCGTGCTCGTCACGTCGGCGCCCGAGGACGAGTTGATGCTGCTGCGGCGCGTACTGGATTGTGACGACGTGATCTCCATGGTGACGTCCTCGCGAGACGTCGACATGGCCAAACCCGACCCCGGCATCGTGCACGTGGCGCTGGACCGGGCCGGCGTCGACGCGTCGTGCGCGGTGTTCGTCGGCGATTCGACCTGGGATGCGTTGGCCGCCAGGCGCGCCGGTGTGGTCACCATCGGGTTGCGCAGCGGCGGGGTGGGCACCTGCGAGTTGGATTGTGCCGGGGCCAAGGTGATCTACGACGACCCGCGCGACCTGTTGGCAAACCTCGACACCAGTCCCATCGCCGCGTTGTCGGCCACCGTGAGGCCGGACCCGCTAACCTGCTGAGCGTGATCCAGGCCCGCAGCACCGGGGGCGCGCCGTCCGCGCTCCGACGCGCGGCATGGGCGGCTGGGGCGCTGTGTGCGGTCGGCTCCCTCGTCGCCGGCGCCTACACCGTGGTGGGACCGCTGCCCGAATGCGGTGGGCTGTACGTGTGCCGGCGCGTGGTCGACCGGACCCTGCTGCTGGGCTGGACGGCGCTGTTCGTCGCCGTGGCAGCGGCGGTGGTGTTGGCGGTGGTGATGCGCGACCGCCGTCTCGCCGGATGGCCCGCGCGGGCGGTGGTCCTCGTGCTCACCTGCCTGCTGGCGGCCGCATATTGGAAAACCCATTTCGGGGCGCTGCGTGCCGCCCTCGCAACACAGCTGCCGGTCACGGCGCCGATGTGGACCGCGACCTACGCCTTCTGGCTTGCGGTCGCCGGATTGGGGTTGGCCGCCGTCGGCATCCGCCCGCGCTGACCCGCGCCCCGCGCCCGCATGGCGGCGATCGTCCGCGCAGCGAAACACTTCACCGCGATGCGAAGAGCTGACCGGACAGCGTTTGCGCGCGCCTCGCGATCGGGTAGCAAATTCGTGTTCAGGCACGCGCGGTTCAGGGGGCGCATTGAAAATCGCAATGGTGATCGGTACGACCGGGCAGTCCTGCGCGGCATCCGAGCACGGCCGGTGGTTGCCCGGGCTGCTCAGCCAGGCCGGCCATCAAGTGACCGTGTACAGCCTCGGCGACGACGCGTCGCAGGCCCCCGCCGCGCCGGGACTGCCGGCATCGGAAGTCGTCACGATCACCGGGGCCGCAAGCGAACTCGCCGCCAAGCTGGACACCGCCTGGGAGCGGGACCGCCCCGATGTGGTCCAGGCACACTCCTGGCCGATCGGGCTTTTCGCCCAGCTCGCCGCCGACCGGCACGGGCTGCCCACCGTCCAGTCGTTCCACGGCACCGCCCCGCTCGGCCCGCGTGTCGGCATGGCCAAGCCCGCGCAGACCCGGCTGGCGGCGCTGGTGGCGCGAACCGCCACCTGGGTCACGACCGGATCGAGCCAGGAACTGGAGACGGTCGCCCGGCTGCGCCGGTCACGCCGCCGCACCTCGGTGATCGCCGGGGGCATCGACGTCACGATGTTCGAGCAGTCCTTGCCGCCCGAGGCGCGGACGCACGGGCCCGGACACCTGATCGCCGGCCTGGCAGGTTCCGACGACCTGGATCCCGGGTTCGAGGCGGTGATCCGGACCCTGCCGGTCGTGCCGGAAGCGCACTTCCTCGGCATCGGTCGACCGCCCCAACGACACCGCCTGGACGCCGCCATGCAGCTGGCCCACGCGCTCGGGGTGCAGGACCGCGTCGAGATGGCGGTGCTCACCCCGGCCGAGGCACTGGCCCGGCTCGAACGTGCCGATATCGCCACCTGCACGCCGGCCCTGTGCACCGATCACTCGACGGTGCTCCAGGCGATGGCCGCCGGCATCCCGCTGATCGCCCACGACACCGGCGCCCTCGCCGACACCGTCATCGACGACGTCACGGGCCTGCTGATTGCGCCGGGGCGGCCCCGGGAGCTGGCCGCAGCCATCAAAACGCTTCTGGCCCAGCCCTTTGCGCGAATGAGCATGGGTGCGGCCGGTCGGGCCCGGGCCCGCAGCCGCTACAGCTGGCCGCGTGTGGCACAAGAATACGAATGGGTCTACGAGAACGCGATGTCCTCCAGGGCGGGAGCGGTCGGCGGCACCGGATAACCACGGTCGGGGGCGGCAACCGTTCCCGGACGACGATTAATTGACCCTCGTGCAGGGTATTTCCGCTATGCCGGGCGAGCACGCACTTTCCCGCTCGGGAGCTGGAGGTCGCCGTGATTCCTTCCTTCGATTCGGCGAGGCGTCATGTCGGCTGACGATGTCCAGACAGACGCCCAGGCGCCGGACGGCCATCACGACCGGGTCGGTCAGCCGCACACCGTCCTCGACGAGGGCCCGGTGGCCGACGCCGAGCAGCGCGCCGCCGAGATCAGCACGGGCGACCGGCCGTTGGGCGTTCCCGGCCGGCGCTTCGATCGCCGCTCGCCCTTCTACATCGGGATGACGGCGGCCGCCGGGGTCGCGGTCACCTACGGCGCGGTTCACCTGTTGTCGATCATGTCGTCGATGCTGCTGTTGATCGGTGTCGCCTTCTTTCTCGCCCTCGGGCTCGAGCCGGCCGTGTCATGGCTGGTGAATCGCCGGCTGCCACGCTGGGCGGCGACGACGATCGTGTTCGTGGTGGTCGCCGCACTGCTGGGCGCGTTCATGGCCGCCGCCATCCCGCCACTGTCCCAACAGGTCAGCCAGCTCATCACCCAAGCGCCGCACTACCTGCAGCAGGCCCAGGACCACTCGTCGACGATCGGCCGGCTCAACGAGCGTTTCCAGCTGCAACGCAGGCTCACCGACATGCTCGACGCGTCCGGAGGATCGGCGCTGAACCAGGTCATCAGTGCGGGTTCGGCTCTGGTCGAGGCGGTGGTCGACACCGTCATCGTGGTCGTGTTGACCATCTACTTCCTCATCGACCTGCCGCGGATCCGGACGTTCCTCTACCGCTTGGTGCCGCACTCCCGGCGACCTCGCGCGATCCTCATCGGCGACGAGGTGTTCGCCAAGGTCGGGGCATATCTGCTGGGCAATGTGATCATCTCGCTCATCGCCGGTGCGGCCACCATGATCTGGCTCTACGCGTTCGACGTTCCCTATGCCCTGTTGCTCGGCATCTTGGTCGCCTTGCTCGATCTGGTGCCTGTGGTCGGTTCGACCATCGCCGGGGTCACGGTCGCGGCGGTGGCGTGGACGGTGTCCTGGCCGGTGTGTGTGGCGACCATCGTCTTCTTCGTGGTGTTCCGGCTCGCCGAGGACTATCTGCTGATACCGCGCATCATCGGGCGAGCGGTCGACGTGCCGGCACTGGTCACCGTCGTGGCGGTGCTGATCGGCGGTGCGGTGCTGGGCATCGTCGGCGCGCTGGTGGCCATCCCCGTCGCCGCCGCCATTGCGCTGCTCGTCGCCGAAATCCTGTACCCCAGGCTGGACAACGCGTGATCCGTCGGCCCGTCAGGTACCCAAGACGCCGCACAACGGGTACTACGGGATGAGCCCCTGCTAGCGACATGGAGTGATGGTGATGACGACGTCTCGGACCAAGATAGTGATCGTCGGCGGCGGATTCGGCGGCCTGTTCTGCGCCCGCCGGCTCGGGAAGGCCGACGTCGACGTCACGCTGGTCGACCGGGCGGCCTGCCACGTGTTCCAGCCCCTGCTCTACCAGTGCGCCACCGGGACGCTCAGCATCGGTCAGATCAGCCGGTCACTGCGCGAGGAACTGGCACGGCACCGCAACGTCACGACACTGCTCGGAGAGGCGATCGACCTGGATGCCGACGCGCGCCGGGTGACCGTGCGCAGGCCCGACGAGTCCACCTACACGCTGGATTACGACGTGCTGGTGGTGGCGGTCGGCATGCGGCAGGCCTATTTCGGCAACGAGAAATTCGCGCAATGGGCACCTGGGATGAAGACGCTCGATGACGCGTTGAGCATCCGCCGGCGGTTGTTCGGCGCGTTCGAGATCGCCGAGACGCTGCCGCCGGGACCGGAACGCGACAGCTGGCTCACCTTCGCCGTGGCCGGCGGCGGCCCGACCGGGGTGGAACTGGCGGGCCAGATCCGTGAGATGGCCACCCGCGCCCTGGCACACGAGTTCCACAGCATCGAGCCCGAGGAGGCCCGGGTGCTGTTGTTCGACGGCGGGAACAGCATTCTGGGCAGCTTCGCCCCCGACCTGACCGAAAAGGCCACCAGGACACTGCAGCAACTCGGTGTCGAACTGCACCTGGGTGTGCATGTCACCGATGTCCGGCCCGACGGCGTGACCGTCACCCCGAAGGACGGCAGTCCGTCGACGGATTATTCGGCGCGCACGGTGTTGTGGACCGCCGGTGTGGAGGCGGTGCCGTTCGCGCGCCGCGTCGCGGAGGTCACCGGAGCTCCATCCGATCGCGCCGGCCGCATCGCGGTGGATTCGGACCTGTCGATTCCCGGCCATCCGGAGATCTTCGTCATCGGCGATCTCGTCGGCCGCGATCACCTCCCCGGTGTCGCCGAAAACGCCATGCAGGGCGGCATCCACGCCGCGTCCTGTATCCGCCGCGGTTTGGCGGGCAAGCCGCGGCGACCCTTCCGTTACCGCGATCTGGGTTCGGCGGCCTATATCAGCCGGGGTAACGCGCTGCTGCAAGCCGGACCCATCCGCCTGGCGGGGTTGTTGGGCTGGCTGGGTTGGGGCTTGATCCACATCGCGTTCCTCACCGGCATCGAGAACCGGATCAGCACGCTGGGCAGCTGGTTGGTGACCATTGCCCGGGCCAGCCGCACCGACCGGACGTTCATCCTGGGCGGTACGACCTCGCCCGAACATCCCTACACCTGGCTGAAGTTCTTCCATCCCAACATGCTGCCGGTCGGTGAAAGAGAAACCGCCGACCGCAGCGCACCGTGACAGAATCCGAAACAGGCTTCAGCGCAACCGTTTTGCTCCCAGTGTCCGGGACTCGTGAGCCAAGAAGCCGGTACCGAGGGCGTCCCGGAAGGCGGTCACCGACGGGTGCACGGCGTAGGCGGCGCGGACGAGCGTGAAGAGCTGACGCGTGGGCGCACCGGGCAGCCGACACAGCCGCACACCTTGCAGTCGCTGCCGACCGAGCAACGCAGGCACGAAGCAGACCGCCCGACCGGACTCCACCATCTGCACATGGACCAGCGGGTCGACCCCGTCGAATCGAGTGGGCGGTTCGAATCCGTTGTCGCGACATAGTTCTCGCACCCAGCGCCCGGGCGCGGAGTCGCGGGGATCGAGTGCCCACGGCGCGTCCGCGAGGTCGGCCAGCGCGGTGGGCGCACTCCACGGCCCGAACGTCGGCACCGCCAGCAACACCTCGTCCGCGCCGAGGTCCACCCGGTGCATGTCCGGACGGCCCCGGAAGGGTTCACCGGGATACTCCTCGCCGAGCACGACGTCGAATCCGCCGGTGAGCAGTCCCGACATGGCCGCCTCGGCCTCGCGCTGGGCGACGTCCACCCGCAACTCGGGGTGATCACGCTCCAGCGCATCGAGTGCGGCGGGCAGCAGCGACAGCAGAACCGTCTGGAAGGACGCGACCTGCAGCCGGCCGCCGACCCTGCCCTGCGCCGCCGCCAATGCGGTTTCAGCGTCCTCCAGCGCGGCGATGGCCACCCGGGCGTGATCGACCAGGATGCGGCCCGCCTCGGTGAGCCGGACGCCGCGTCCGACCGGTTCGGTCAGCGCCACCCCGGCCTCCCGCTCCAGCTGAGCAAGCTGCTGGGACACCGCCGACGGGCTGTAGGACAGGGCCCGCGCCACCGCGGCCAGCGTGCCGCGCCGGTCCAACTCGTAGAGCATGGTCAATCGTTGCAAGTTGAGCACCCGCGACCCACATTCATCAAACTTACTTACCGGTTCTGATCATAAACATTCGCTGGACTGATTGTTTTGATCTTGACAGGCTGGTGTCATGCCGTCGTCCGCGCCCCACCGCTCCGGGTCCACCCAAAGCGTGCTGATGGTGCTGGGGTCGTGTATCTCGTTGCAGTTCGGCGCCGCGGTCGCGACGCCCCTGCTGCATCAGCTCGGCGCCGGTCTGCCGGTCATGTTCCGGCTGCTGGTGGCCGGCGGCCTGCTGGCGGCGGTGTTCCGCCCCCGCGTCGGGCACTGGACACCGGCGCAATGGAAATCGGTGCTGCTGTTCGGGCTGGCAATGGCCGGCATGAACGGCTTCTTCTTCGCCGCGATCGCGCGAATTCCGCTGGGGACCGCGGTCACCATCGAGTTCGCCGGTCCGCTGCTGCTGGCGGCCGTGCTGGCCCGGCGTCGCCGGCACCTGCTGTGCGTCGCCGCGGCGGCGATCGCCATCGCCACCCTCGGCCTGCACGGTTCGGGGACCGCGACAACCCATCTCGACGCCGTCGGCGTCGTCCTCGCCCTGGTCGCCGCGGGCTTCTGGGCGCTCTACATCGTCGCCGGCAAGCGAGTCGGCGCCCGGGTGCCCGGCCACGGCGCCCTGCCGGTGAGCATGCTGGTCGGGGCCGCGGCGACCCTGCCGTTCGCCGTGCCCGCCCTGCCGGCGCTGCCCCAGGCCCCCGGCCTGCTGCTGCCACTCGCGGCCGTCGCCGTCCTGTCCTCGGTGATCCCGTACAGCCTGGAATTCGCCGCGATGCGCCGGCTCGACACCCAGACGTTCGGCGTGCTGCTCAGCCTCGAACCGGCCGTCGCGGGCATCGCCGGCTGGGCCCTGCTCGGCCAATCGCTGACCTGGGTCGACACCGCTGCGATCGTCACGGTGGTGATCGCGTCCGCGGTCGCCGCGGTCGGGGGACGACGCCCCGACGCCACCCCGGCGCGGCCCGACCTGACTCAGATCGGTGCGGGCTGAGGTCAGCCCGGTGTTCGCCCGATCCCGGCGGAGTGGTTATAGTCGACCTCGTGAACATCGGCCTGCGTCGCTATTGGCGCTTTATCCCGGCTCCGGGTGGAGCCACGGATAAAGTGCGGTAACCAGCGCGCGACGCCACCACCCGGAGCCCGGCAGTGACCTTTCGGTCACTGCTTTCGTCATTTCAGGGCACCGGACGGGTCGGGTGAGCCCTGATATCAATCAAGGAGACCACCCCGATCATGACCATCACCGCCGCCGTCGACATCCCCACCTCCGACCGACGGATCACCGAGTTCCGCCACATCCCCAGTCCGCGGGACATCCGGGCCGAACTGCCGCTCACCGCGGCCCTGGCCGCCGACGTCCAACGTCACCGCGACGAGATCGCCGATATCCTCGCCGGCCGCGATGACCGGCTGCTGCTTGTCGTCGGCCCCTGCTCGGTGCACGACCCGGTCGCCGCCCTCGATTACGCCCGCCGGCTGGCGCCGCTGGCCGCCGACTACGCCGACCGGCTGAAGATCGTCATGCGCGTCTACTTCGAGAAGCCGCGCACCGTGGTCGGGTGGAAGGGCCTGATCAACGATCCGGGGCTGGACGGCAGCTTCGACGTCGAACGCGGGTTGCGGACCGCGCGGGCACTGCTGCTCGACATCGGCGCGCTCGGGCTCGCGGTCGGCTGTGAGTTCCTGGAACCCACCAGCCCGCAGTACATCGCCGACGCCATCGCCTGGGGCGCCATCGGTGCTCGCACCACCGAATCCCAGATTCACCGCCAGCTGGCCTCGGGCCTGTCCATGCCCGTCGGGTTCAAAAACGGCACCGACGGGAACCTCCGGGTGGCCATCGACGGCGTGAACGCGGCTGCAGCGCAACATGTCTTCTTCGGCATCGACGAGCTCGGCCAGGGCTCGGCGGTACAGACCGCCGGAAACCCGGACTGCCACGTGATTCTGCGCGGCGGCACGGCCGGACCCAATTACGATGCCGAATCGGTCCGCAACGCGGTGCACGATCTGGAGCGAGCCGGCTTACCCGGCCTGGTGATGATCGACTGCTCACACGCCAATTCGGGCAAGGATCATGTCCGCCAGGCCGAGGTAGCGACCGAGATCGCCGACCGAATCGCGGCAGGCGAACGCGGGATCAGCGGTCTGATGTTGGAGAGCTTCCTGGTGGCCGGCGCCCAGAGTCTGGGCCCCGACCTGGTCTACGGGCAATCGGTGACCGATGCCTGCATGGGCTTCGACACCACGCGCACGGTGCTCGCGCGGCTGTTCGCCGCCGCCGGCTGACCGGCTTGCGAGAATACGAGGCACCCCCGGCGGACAGGAGAAGCGTGAAACCTCGGCCGACGCGCTCCTGTTCGCCGCCCCGTCGAATTGATCCTCACAAAACCCGCGGCTGGGCCGTCTACTTGGTGTGACACTCAAACAGCCCTTCCAGGCGGTGGTTTCCGAGCACGGCCCCACGGTGTTGCGGGTCTGCCGGGTTCTGGTCGGTCCCGTCGACGGCGACGATGCCTGGTCGGAGACCTTCCTATCCGCGCTGAAGGCCTATCCGGACCTGCCGGCGGATGCCAACGTCGCGGCCTGGCTGGTGACCATCGCACACCGCAAGGCCATCGACATCCTCCGCAGCCGCGCCCGGCACGCCGTCCCCACCGCCGATCTCCCGGAGCACCCCACCGCACCGCACGACGGGGATCACCATGGGGAACACCAGGACCTCATCGACGCGGTGAACCGCCTGTCGCCCAAACAAAAACAGGCCGTCGCCTATCACTATCTGGCCGGCCTGCCCTACACCGAAGTCGCCGACATCACCGGCAGCAGCCCCGGCGCCGCCCGCCGCGCTGCCGCCGACGGGATAGCCGCGCTGCGCCGTCGCCTCAGCTCTCCGCCCGCCGCGTCGGGCGCGTCCAGGAAAGGACAGCACTCATGATCACCGACCACCACGACGTCATCGGCCCCCTCACCGCCGTCACCGGCGCAGACGCCGGACACCTGGCGGCATTGCAGCACCGGTTGGCCGCGGCCGCACAGCGCGACGGTGTCCTCGACATCGCCTACCGCGTGGTCGACAGCCCCGTCGGGCCGCTGTTGATCGCCGCCACCGAGGTCGGGCTGCTGCGGGTCGCGTACGCCAACGAGGGCCACGATGCCGTGCTGCAGCGGCTGGCCGACAAGGTCAGCCCCCGCATCGTGTTGGCACCCGACCGTCTGGACACCGCGGCACGCGAACTCGAGGAGTACTTCGCCGGTGCGCGACGCGAATTCGACGTGCCGTTGGACTGGCGGCTGGCCGCCGGGTTCCGCGGTGCCGTCCTGGCGCACCTGCCCGAGATCGGATACGGCCGGACCGCCAGCTACGCCGCGGTCGCCGAACTCGCCGGCAACCCGAAGGCCGTCCGCGCGGTGGGTACCGCCTGCGCCACCAATCCGCTACCGGTGGTCGTACCGTGTCATCGCGTCGTCCGCAGCGACGGGACGATGGGCGGTTACCTCGGCGGCCCGCAGGCCAAGCGGCTGCTGCTCGACCTGGAGGCCGCATGACCCCGGTCACCGACCGCGTGGCGGCGGTGGACTGGGACGGCGTGCACGCCGAATTGGATGCCGTCGGTGCCGCGTCGACCGGGCCACTGCTGTCGGCGCCCGAGGCCGCCGCCATCGCCGCGCTGTACGACGACGCCGCGCGGTTCCGCTCCACCGTGGACATGGGCCGATACCGCTTCGGGCAGGGCGAATACCGGTATTTCGGCACGCCCTACCCGGCGGTCGTCGCGGACCTCAAACGGGCGCTCTACCCCCGCCTGGTGCCGATCGCGCGGGACTGGTGGTCCAAGTTGGGGCGCGACGCGCCGTGGCCGGACAGCCTGGACGAGTGGCTGCGCCGATGCCACGCCGCGGGGCAACGCAAATCGACGGCGATACTGCTGAAGTACGGGCCGGGCGACTGGAACGCCCTGCACCGAGATCTGTACGGGGAGATGGTGTTTCCGCTGCAGGTGGTGGTGAATCTCAGCGCGCCCGGCGTCGACCATACCGGCGGCGAGTTCCTGCTCTACGAGCAGCGCCCGCGGGCGCAGTCGCGGGGCACCGCGATGCTCATTCCGCACGGCCACGGGCTGGTGTTCACCACCCGTGATCGTCCGGTGCCGTCCCGGCGCGGGTGGTCGGCGGCACCCGTCCGGCACGGGGTGTCCACCGTGTTGAGCGGAACCAGGTTCAGCCTCGGTCTGGTGTTCCACGACGCCGCATGACGGGCTATCTGCTCGTCGGTGCCGACGGGCGGTCCTACCGCAGCGCCGTCCCCGGCACCGTCGGTGGGCACCGGAGCGGCAAGCTGTACGGGCGGCTGGACTGCCCGTCGGCGCTGCGGGCGCTGGCGGCCGGCGGCTATGCCGCGCACCGGGTGTTCTTCGCCGACGAGCCGACCGCGGTCGCGGCCGGGTACCGTCCCTGCGCGGTCTGCCTGCCACGGGCCTATCGGCGGTGGAAGGCCGGCCTGCCGGTCAGGCCGGGTTGAGCAGGCTCTCGACGATCGCGTCGGCCAGGGTGCCGGGTGCACTGTCGCCAGCCCTGCGGTGTATCCGGCCGTCGTTGCCCTGCCAGGTGACGCCGCCGTCGTGGAAGCGAATGTCGACCTCGACGTTGTTGATGCCGGCGCGGACCGAGCGTTCGGTGCCGCGATGGCCGGGGCGCGCCGCGATGCCGCGTTGCGCAAATTCCGCCATGAGCGCCTCTACTGGATGCATGGTTGGGCATACCCGCCGGGACGCCATCTCATCGCGGCACCGAGGAAGCGAGGCTTGGTTGCATGTCTGTCGTTGACACCGACCTTGACGACCTCTTCCGTACTCCGCCGGAGCGGTTCACCGCCCGGCGCAAGGAGTTGGCCACCGCCGCCAAGGAGCGTGGGGACGCGGACGCGGCCCGCACCATCGGTGCGGCGCGGCGACCCACGACCTCGGCGTGGGTGGTCAATCTGCTGGTGCTGACCGATCCGACGGTGCGGCCCAGGCTGGCCGAGCTCTATCAGGCTTTGCGCACCGCGCATGCCGACATGGACGGGCCTCGAATCCGCGAATTGTCCAAGGCGCAGCGGACTTTGATGCAGGAACTCACCACGGCAGCGGTATCGGCGGCCGGGCCGGCAAATCCGACGGCGGCGCTACGCGAGGAGGTGGCCGGCACCCTGCAGGCCGCGGTCGCCGACCCCGAAGTCGCCGCCCGTCTGGGGCGGCTCTCCAAAGCCGAGACCTGGTCGGGTTTCGCCGATTTCGGGGCGTCCTCGGAGGTGAGCACACGGGCCCCAGCGACGAAGCGGACCGCGCCCGCGAACAAACCGGCACCCGCCGAGCCGGAAGACCGGGCCGCGCTCGGGCGAGCGCTGCGCCGGCGCGAGACCGCCGCAAGCGCACTGAACGAGGCCCGCAGCGCGCATGCCGAGGCCGCCGCACACGCCGACGAGCGGCAGCAGCAGCTCGGCACCGCCCGCGGCCGCTTGACGGAAGTGCGGGCGGCGCTGGCCGATGCGGAACACGATGTCGCAACGGCACAACGCGAGTACGACGACGCGCAGCGTGCGGCCGACCGCGCGCACCAGAACCTGGAAGCCGCGGAAACGGCCCTGCGGCAAGCGGATTCCGAACTTGCCCGACTCGACGAGGGGTGAGGCGGGTCAGGCCGGCCGCATGATCGCGACCAGGAAATCCGAGTCGTCGGCGAACGGCCGCAGGTCCCACGTCGAGAGCAGGACATCCGGCTGCAAGCCCGCGTCGGCGGCGTCGTCGAGGAACCGGTCGAATTCGTAGTCGCGACCGGCGCCGAACCCAATCACCGCCCGGCCATCGGCGGCCAGGTGCGCGCGCAGCCGGGCCAGCGTCGGGCCGCGGGTGCTCGGGGCCAAGAACGTCATGACATTGCCCGCCGAGACGATGACGTCGAATGGTTCGGTGATGCCACGTGCGGGCAGGTCCAGTTCGGCCAGGTCACCGACGAGCCAGCGCGGCCCGGGATGGTCCTGTCGGGCGGCCTCGATGAGCGCGGGGTCGACGTCGACACCCACCACCCGGTGCCCCGCCGTGGCCAGGTACCCGCCGAGCCGGCCCGGCCCGCAGCCGGCGTCGAGGATGTGCGCGCCACGCGGCACCATCGCGTCCACCAGGCGGGCCTCGCCGTCCAGGTCGCGGCCGGCGGCCGCCATGGCCCGGAAGCGGTCGATGTACCACTGCGAGTGCCCGGGGTCGGCGGCGACCTTTTGCATCCAGAGGCTCTGCTCGACCATGAGACCATTGTGTCAGGCCGGTTCGCCGTCCCCGGCGGACAACGTGGCCGCTACCCGAAAACGTTGCGCGCAAGGAGGTATCAGCGCCGCGCCTCGATGAGGTGCCTGGTCGAGTGCGCGACGAACGGTTCACCGCGCCGCATCTGGGTGTCCAGCCGGAGCACGGTGTGATCCAGCCGTGCCCGTGGCTCCCGGTGCGGGTGCGCAAACTTGTCGCCCGGGGCGCCTAGTATCTCTGCGGCAGACCGTGCCGGAGCACCGGTCGCCGGCACCACGCGTCGCGTCGCGGATGACGACCGCGAACCCGCCAGGACCCAGGCTCGGTCCTCGCCCACCCGGCCCGGCAAGGAAAGGACCCGCCGTGAGCTACAACGCCGCTGACATCACCGAGCTCGACGATGTCCAGCACACCCGCCTGCGGCCGGCGGTCAACCTGGGCCTCGACGTCCTCAACACGGCGCTGCGCGAGCTGGTCGACAATGCCATCGAAGAGGTTGCCGACCCCAGCCACGGCGGATCGACGGTCACCATCACCCTGCACGCCGACGGATCGGTCAGCGTCGCCGACGACGGCCGCGGCCTGCCCGTCGACTCCGACCCGGTGACCGGTAAGAACGGCATCGTCAAGACGCTGGGCACCGCGCGCGCGGGCGGCAAGTTCTCCGCCCACGCCGACGCGAGCAGCACGGGCGCCGGCCTCAACGGCATCGGCGCAGCGGCCGCCGTGTTCATCTCCGCCAGGACCGACGTGACGGTGCGCCGCGGTGGGAAGACCTATCTGCAGAGCTTCGGGGGCGGCTATCCGGGCGTCTTCGAGGGCAAGGATTTCGATCCGGAGGCCCCGTTCACCCGCGCCGACACGCAGAAACTGCGCGGCGCGGGCAACCGCAAGCCGGATGCGCACGGCACCGAGGTGCGCATCCTGTTCGACCAGGCCGTCGTGCCCGACTCCAGCATCGACATCGGCGAGGTGCTGTTACGGGCGCACGCCGCCGCCCGGATGTCGCCCGGCGTGCACCTGGTGGTGGTCGACGAGGGCTGGCCCGGCGGCGAGGTCCCGCCGGCGTTGACGCAGCCGTTCAGCGGCCCCTGGGGCACCGACACGTTGCTGGACCTGATGTGCACCGCGGCGGGCACCCCGCTGCCCGAGGTGCGCGCCGTCGTGGAGGGCCGCGGTGAGTACACCACCGGCCGCGGCCCGACCCCGTTCCGTTGGTCGTTGACCGCGGGGCCGGCCGAACCGGCGACGGTGGCCGCGTTCTGCAACACCGTGCGCACCCCCGGTGGCGGATCACATCTGACGGCGGCGGTGAAAGGGTTGTCCGAGGCGCTGGCCGACCGGGCATCCCGCATCCGCGACCTGGGCCTGGCCAAGGGTGAGGACGGCCCCGAACCCCAGGACTTCGCCGCCGTCACCGCGCTGGCGGTGGACACCCGCGCCCCCGACGTGGCGTGGGACTCCCAGGCCAAGACCGCGGTGTCCTCCCGCTCCCTGAACGTGGCGATGGCGCCGGACGTGGCGCGCAGCGTCACCATCTGGGCCGCCAATCCCGCCAACGGTGACGTGGTGACGCTGTGGACCAAGCTGGCCCTGGAATCGGCTCGCGCCCGGCGCAGCGCCGAGGGTGCCAAGGCGCGGTCCCGGGCGGCGTCGAAGGCCAAGGGCTTGGGCACCAACCTGTCGCTGCCGCCGAAGCTGCTGCCCAGCCGGGAGACCGGGCGCGGGTCCGGTGCCGAGCTGTTCCTGTGCGAGGGCGATTCCGCACTGGGCACCATCAAGGCGGCGCGCGACGCCACGTTCCAGGCGGCGTTCCCGCTGAAAGGCAAGCCACCCAACGTTTACGGGTTCACCGTCAGCAAGGCGCGGGTGAAAGACGAGTTCGATGCCATCGAACGGATCCTGGGCTGCGGCATCCGTGATCATTGCGATCCGGAGCAGTGCCGGTACGACCGGATCCTGTTCGCCTCCGACGCCGACCCCGACGGCGGCAACATCAACTCGAGCCTCATCTCGATGTTCCTGGACTTCTACCGACCCCTCGTCGAGGCGGGCATGGTGTACGTGACCATGCCGCCGCTGTTCGTCGTGAAGAACGGCGACGAGAGGATCTACTGCCAGGACGAGTCCGAGCGCGACGCCGCGGTGGCCCAGTTGAAAGCGACCTCCAAGAAACGTGTGGAAGTCCAACGCAACAAGGGTCTCGGTGAGATGGATGCCGACGACTTCTGGAACACGGTGCTGGATCCGCAGCGCCGCACCGTGATTCGGGTTCATCCCGATGACGGTGAGCGCAACCTGCACCACACCCTGTTCGGCGGGCCACCCGAGGGCCGGCGCACGTGGATGGCCGATATCGCCTCCCGCGTCGACACCTCCGCGCTGGACCTGACCTAGGAGACACCCCGTGACCGCCGTTATCGAGCAGAATCCCGACCTGGTGCTCGACCAGAGCGCCGACGACTACTGGAACCATTACCAGCTGACCTTCGCGCTCTACAGTGTCAGCGATCGCGCCATCCCGTCGGCGTTCGACGGGCTCAAGCCGGGTCAGCGGCGGCTGCTCTACCAGATGCACGATTCCAAACTGCTGCCCGGGAACAAGCCGCAGAAGTCCTCGAAGGTCTGCTCGGCGGTGACCGGCAACCTGCATCCGCACGGCGGCGCATCGATGTACGGTGCCGCGGCGTTGATGGCCGCCGAGTTCCAGCGCGTGAAAGTCATTGACGGGCAAGGCGCTTTCCCCCGCATCCAGGGTGACATTCCCGCGGCCGACCGCTACACGGAGATGCGGCTGTCGGCCCCCGGCGCGGCGCTGACCGCCGAACTCGACAGCCACGCGGTGCCGATGGTGCCCACCTTCGACGGTGAGTGGGTCGAGCCGACGTGGTTGCCGGCCCAATGGCCAGTGCTGCTGTGCAACGGCGCCGTCGGCATTGCCGAGGGCTGGGCCACCAAGGTGCCCGCGCACAATCCCCGCGAGGTGATGGCGGCCTGCCGGGCCCTGTTGAAGACCCCGAACATGACCGATGACCGGCTGGTGAAACTCATTCCCGGTCCGGACTGGGGTTGCGGGGCCACCGTGGTCGGCACCGCCGGGTTGCGTGAGTACATCACCACCGGACGTGGCGCCTTCACGGTGCGCGGCACGGTGTCGGTGGACGGGAAGAACTGCGTCATCACCGAACTCCCGCCGGGTGTCGCGAGCAACACCGTGCAGGACCGGATCCGGGCCCTCGTCGAGTCCGGCGAGCTGTCCGGGGTGGCCGACATGTCGGACCTCACCGACCGCCGTAACGGGCTGCGCATCGTCGTGACGGCCAAACGTGGGCACAGCGCCGAGCAGATCCGCGAACAATTGCTGGCCCTGACACCGCTGGAGTCCACCTTCGCCGCCAGCCTGGTGGCGCTCGACGAGAACCGGGTGCCGCGCTGGTGGTCGGTGCGTGAACTGATCTCCGCGTTCCTGCACCTGCGCGATTCGGTGGTGCTGCACCGCAGTGAGTACCGACTGGAGAAGGTGGCCGCCCGCCGGCACCTGGTGGCCGGGCTGATGACGATCCACCTGGACATCGACGCGGCCGTGGCGGTGATCCGCGGCTCCGAGACCGTCGACGAGGCCCGCCACGGTCTGCAGGAGAGGTTCTCCATCGACGCCGAACAGGCGGATTACGTGCTGGGACTGCAACTTCGGCGGCTCACCAAGCTGGACGTCATCGAACTACAGGCCGAAGCCGAGAAGCTGGACGCCGAGTTCGCCGAGCTCACCGAGTTGGTGGCCAACCCCGATGCGCGCCGCACGGTGATCGATCAGGAGCTGGTCGAGACGGCGAAGCTGTTCAAGGGCCCGGAATTCGACCGTCGCACCGTGCTCGACTTCGACGCCACGCCGGTGACCTCCGGGTCGGACGAGGACGGGCCCCGCGAGCGGAAGGTCAACACCGCGTGGCGCCTCGATGATCGGGGCGTGTTCTCCGACAGCCACGGCGAGCTGCTGACCTCGGGTTTGGGCTGGGCCGTCTGGACCGACGGGCGGATCAAGTTCACCACCGGCGGCGGCCTGCCGTTCAAGATCCGGGACATCCCGGTGGCCCCGGACATCACCGGGTTGCTGCGCTCGGGTGTGCTGCCCGAGGGGTACCACCTGGCTCTGGTGACGCGGCGCGGCAAGATTCTGCGGATCGACCCGGCCGCGGTGAATCCGCAGGGCGTGGCAGGCAACGGCGTGGCCGGCGTGAAGCTCGCTGCGGACGGCGATGAGGTGATCGCAGCGCTGCCCATCTCCTGCCAGAACGGCGAGGCCATCCTGTCCATCTCCGAAAAGGGTTGGAAGGTCACCGAAGTCGCCGACATCCCGGTGAAGGGGCGCGGCGGCGCGGGCGTCGGATTCCATCCGTTCGCGGCCGGCGAAGCTGCGCTGCTGGCGGCGTCGATCTCGGCCACCGGATTCGTGCGCGGCAAGAAGCCGGTGCGGGCGGAGAACCGGGCGAAGGCCTCGGTCAAGGGGGCCGGCACCGATGTGACACCCGCCGAGTAGGGTTCCGCGCGTCTAATCCAGGCCGAGTTTGGCCGCGAGAGCGAGCACCGCTTCGGCGCGCGCCTTGGTGGGGCCGACGCTTCCGTCGTAGGGGCCGGCGGGTGCGTCCAGTTGGGCGAGCGTGCGGCGTGCCTCGTCGATCTCCATCGGCGACGGGCTGAGCAGACTGTTGATCGTCTCGGCGTGTGCGGGATCCAGGCACAGCCGTCCGCTCATCCCGGCGGCCTTGGCCACGGCGGTCTCCCGCGCCAGCCGGTTCGCTGCGGTCCGCAGTGTCGGTCCGTCGATGGGCGCCGGTAGCTGCGCGGCACGGCTCGCGACGACGAGCCTGGCCCGGGCGTAGGCCAGCACGGTGGGGTCATCGCTCATACCGGTGTCGCGGCGGAAATCGCCCACGCCGAAAGCGATTCGGCCACAGCCGGGGGTGCGTGCGATATCGGCGGCCGATTCCAGGCCGAGCGCCGATTCCACCAGTGCCACCACCGGCGTTCCCTCGGGTAGCCGGGCGGCGGTCGCGGCCACATCGTCGGCGCCCTCGGTCTTGGCCAGCATCACACCGGCCAGGCCCGGGGTCTGCGCCAGCGCGTCCAGATCGGCCGACCATGCCGGTGTGCTGACGCAGTTGATCCGCACCCACGCCCGCCCGCCGGTGCCGAGGTACTCGGCCACCGCCTGGCGACCGTCCGCTTTCTGGGAGTCGGGCAGGCCGTCCTCGATGTCGAGCACCACGATGTCGGCGCGCCCGGCCGCCGCGGAGTCGAATGCGTCCCCGCCGCCGGGCAGGCCCGGCTGCAACAGCCACGTCCGGGCCAGTGACCAGTGCGGTCTACGGATGCGTTCGGCGACCCGCGATGAACCCACGCTCATGACCTCCCACTCGACGATGCCGTTTAGATCGTCGGGTCCACGCCGGGTCAGCACCAGATTCCGCACATTATGTTCACGAGAACAACTCACGCCGCCGGCGACGGCCACGAACGCGTCAGTCACTTCATTCACAATGACCACTCTGTTAACATTGCGCAATGTCCGACGAGCCGTGGACGCCGCATCGCCGGCGATCACGCATGGTGTCCCGGCGCGATGCGCTGCGTTATGCCGGCGCGGCGACCGCCGCGGTGGGATTCGGCGCCGCCCTGGCGTCGACCGGCATGCCGACGGCGTCGGCCGCCGCGCCCACCCTGATCGACTTCGCCATGCGCCAGATACCCGCCAGGGACATCCTGGCGGCCGGCCACTCCGGGGTGATCAACTACGTCTCCACATCGCGGCCCGGATCGTCCTTCGGCGCCAAGCCGATCACCCTGCCCTACGCCCAGTCGCTCACCGCCGCCGGACTGGTGATCGTGAGCAACTACCAATACGGCAAACCCGGCGGGACGGCACCGTCGGATTTCACCCGCGGCTACGCCGGGGGTGTCGCCGACGCGCGCACCGCCTGGCAGTTGCACACCGCGGCCGGGGGCGGGCGCAGCGCGCCGATCTTCTTCAGCGTCGACGACGACATCGACCGCAATACATGGAACAACGTTGCCCTGCAATGGTTTCGCGGGATCAACTCGGTGATCGGGGTGCAGCGCACCGGCATCTATGCGGGTATCAACCCGTGCCAGTGGGCCATCGCCGACGGTGTCATCGGCCGTTCCAGTACGCCCGGCCGGGCTTGGGCGTGGCAGACCCGGTCCTGGTCGCGCGGGCAGATCCACCCCGCCGCCGTTCTTTATCAGCGCATCGTGAGCACCGCGTCGAATCCGGGCCCGGTGGTAGGCGGGCTGGAGGTCGACGTCAACGACGTGCTGGCCCAGGACTGCGGGCAGTGGAACCTGCACCCCTGACCGGTGTTTCCGGTTGGGCCGGCCGTCAGGCCGCCGCGAGATAGCGCGTCAGCATGTCCACCAGGTGCCGGCTCAGATCCGCTGTTTCGAGCGTTTGCGGCGCCGCCAATGCGTGATGGACCACCGATTCGACCGTGATGACCACCAGTCGGGCCGCCGCCTCGGTGTCGACCACCGCGACCTCGGGGTGCGCCGCGAGGATCTCCCGCATGGCCTCGATCGACTCGGTGCGCCGCTGGGCCACCCTCACCAGCAACTCGTGTGAGCGCGGCGCCTGCTCGACGAGGACCCGAAGGAACTCCGGATCCTGGCGGTGGTTGTCGATCGCGGCGCCGACGATGTCACCGATCACCTGCTCCAGCGAGGCCGGTCCGTACAGCGATCGGCGCTGGGCGGCCGTCGTGACGCCGGCGTCCAAGTGCCTGGAGGCGAGTTCGGCGACGATGGCGTCCTTGTTCGGGAAGTACTGATAGAGCGAGCCGATGGAAACATCGGCGAAAGCGGCGATGCGGTTCGTCGTCCCCCGCGCGTATCCGTACTCGCTGAACACGGTGACCGCCGCATCGAGGATCCGGTCGCGGGTGAGTTCCGATCGGCGCTGACGCGGGCGCTTGCGCGGCTGAAGTGTCCCCTCGGCTGTCACTACACCCTCCTCGCTGTGTGCGCCGACCCCAGCCTAAACCGGATCGCACCGGACCGCCGTGCGTTGCGCCGCGCGCATGGGCTCGATCACCACACCGAATGTGAGCAGCACCGGCGCGACACCCGACGGAAACTCCGGCACGCGCCGGTGATGACGAGCGCAGAACGCGAGTAGCCAGGCCGCGCCGCGGCCGCGATAATTCCTCTGTCGGACGAGTTGAACTCGTTCTGCCGCAGCCACATTCGAACGCCACCACCGCACAGGACAGGGAGCACCCGATGGAGTCACTCACCACAGCCCCGGTCGCCGACGTCCTGCAACGGCTGTTCTCCGAAGCCGAGATCGCGGACGCTGCGATGATCACCCGTTTACAGCAGCACGCCGAGCCCGGCATCGAACCGGTGGCCGCCCTGCTGGACGCGGAGGCGCGTGACTACAAGGGTCTCTACCGCCAGGCCGTGAACAACTTCCTCAACGTCACGCCGGAGTTCGGGCGGCTGCTCTACGTCTGCGCGCGCGGCAGGCAAGCGGCGCGCGTCGTCGAATTCGGTACTTCCTTCGGGATTTCGACGATTCACCTGGCCTGCGCGGTCCGGGACAACGGTGGCGGCACGGTCGTCGGCACCGAGCTGGAACCCGCCAAAGCCGCTCGGGCACTGCAGAATCTCGACGCCGCGGGCCTGGCCGACGTGGTGGAGATCCGCACCGGTGACGCCCTGGACACGTTGCGGCATGGCGCGGGCGGACCGATCGACCTCGTCCATCTCGACGGAGCGTTCAGCCTCTACCTCCCCGTGCTTCGGCTGCTGGAACCACACCTGCGGTCCAACGCACTGATCCTCGCCGAGAACGCAACACCGGCCTATCGGCACCATGTCCGCGACCCCGGCACCGCATATCTGTCCGTGGCACTTCCGTTCGAGCCGAGCCGCGGGAACGAACTGTCGGTGTTCACGGGATGAGGCGCCCTCCGACATGAGCAGGTCTTAAGCACCGTAAAAATAATTAGCTGTACTGCATCGAAGCACTCCCCTACCGTCGTTTTCATGAGTTCGCCCGTCCTGCTCGGCTTCCTGACCACCATGACGCTCATCGCCGCCATCGGTGCGCAGAACGCCTTCGTGCTGCGTCAGGGCATCCGCGGCGAACATGTCATTCCGGTCATCGCGATGTGCACCCTGTCAGACCTCATCCTCATCGCGGCCGGCATCGCGGGCGTCGGGGCGTTGATCAGCGCTCACCCCGACGCGATGACCGTCGCCAAACTCGGGGGCGCGGCCTTCCTGATCGGTTACGGAGTGCTGGCGGCCCGCAGGGCGTTCCGCCCGTCGGCGTTGAATCCCTCCGAGCGCAATCCGGCCCGGCTGGCCGAGGTGCTGCTCACCTGCGCGGCGATGACGTGGCTGAACCCGCACGTCTACCTGGACACCGTGGTGCTGCTCGGCTCACTGGCCAACGAACACCGGGATCAGCGTTGGCTTTTCGGGGCCGGCTCGGTGGCGGCCAGCGCACTGTGGTTCACCGGGCTCGGCCTGGGCGCGAGGCGGCTGGCCGGATTGTTCGCGACGCCGCTGACGTGGCGCATCCTGGACGGCACCATCGCCGTCATCATGGTGGCGCTCGGTGCGTGGATGGCCCTCTCGTAACGCGACGCCCTGGCAGCTCGTCCCGTTCGTCCGCGACATCGCCGAGTCGGACAACATACGCCGACATATTGTCCAATTCGGCGATGGAGGGACGAGCCCTCCCTTCCTACGCTGACGTGAAATCGGCGAAAGGGACGATCGATATGACGCTGGCGGACTCCGTGCTCGGCGGCCCGGCACTACCGCAAGAGCGAAGGCTGGTCACCAATATCCCTGGACCGCGATCGCTGGCGCTGGCCGGCCGTCGGCACGCCGCCCTGCCGGCGGGCCTGGCCAGTGCCGCGGGGGTCTACGCCGCTGCCGCCGGGGGCGGCGTGGTGGTCGACGTCGACGGCAACTCGTTCATCGACCTGGGCAGCGGTATCGCGGTGACCACCGTCGGCAACGCGGCACCCGAAGTGGTGGTGCGCACCTCCGAACAGGTGGCCCGCTTCACCCACACCTGTTTCCTCGCGACTCCCTACGAGCAGTACATCGAGGTGGCCGAACGCCTCAACCGCATCGCGCCCGGCGACCACGAGAAGCGCACCGCGCTGTTCAACACCGGCAGCGAGGCCCTGGAGAACGCCGTCAAGTACGCGCGCGTCGCCACCAACCGCCCCGCGGTGGTGGTGTTCGACCACGCCTTTCACGGCCGCTCACTGCTGACCATGTCCATGACGGCGAAGAACCTGCCCTACAAGCACGGCTTCGGGCCATTCGCCCCAGAGGTCTATCGGGCGCCGATGGCTTACCCCTACCGCTGGCCGTCCGGGCCGCAGAACTGCGCCGACGAAGCGTTCGCCCAGTTTGCTCAGCTGGTCGACAGCCAGATCGGATCCGACGCCGTCGCCTGCGTGGTGGTCGAACCGATCCAGGGTGAGGGTGGGTTCATCGTGCCCGCCGACGGATTCCTGGCCCGGGTTGCCGACTTCTGCCGGGACCGGGGCATCGTCTTCGTCGCGGACGAGGTGCAGACCGGAATCGCCCGCACCGGCGCATGGTTCGCCAGCGAGCACGAAGGCATCGTGCCCGATCTCATCACCACCGCCAAGGGTCTGGCCGGCGGGCTGCCGCTGGCCGCGGTCACCGGCCGGGCCGACATCATGGACGCCGCGCATCCCGGCGGGATCGGCGGCACCTACAGCGGCAACCCGGTGGCGTGTGCCGCGGCCCTCGGCGTGTTCGACGAGATCGAGAACGGCGGGCTGCTCGCCCGTGCCCGGGAGATCGGCGAAATCCTCACCGTCGAACTGGAAGCCATCGCCACCAGCACCGACGTCATCGGTGAGATCCGCGGCCGTGGGGCGATGGTCGCCGCCGAACTCGTCCTGCCCGGCACCCGGACACCGCACCGCGACGCGGTCGCCGCACTCACCCGGCATTGCCACGACAATGGCGTACTCACCCTGACGGCAGGCACTTTCGGCAATGTCCTGCGGTTCCTGCCGCCGCTGACCATCCCCGACCACCTGCTCATCGAGGCCCTCGGCGTCCTGCGCGACGGCTTCGCCGCGCTCTGATACCGCACACCACCCAATCCGAGGATCCTGGAGCAACCACCGTGACCGCAACCACCACAACGCCTTCGGCGTCCACCTACTCCCCGCTGGGATTGTTCGACATCGACCGGCTGCTGGATGCCGACGAACGCGATATCGCCTCCACCGTGCGCAAATTCGTCGACACCCGGCTGCGGCCCAACATCGAGGGCTGGTTCGAGTCGGCCACCCTGCCGCGCGAACTGGCCAAGGAGTTCGGTGCGCTCGGCGTGCTCGGCATGCACCTCGACGGCTACGGATGCGCCGGTACCAACGCGGTCAGTTACGGCCTGGCCTGCATGGAACTGGAAGCCGGCGACAGCGGCTTCCGCAGTTTCGTGTCCGTGCAGGGATCGCTGTCGATGTTCTCGATCCACCGCTACGGCTCCGAGGAGCAGAAGAACGAATGGTTGCCCCGCCTGGCGGCCGGCGAGGCGATCGGGTGTTTCGGTTTGACGGAGCCCGACTTCGGGTCCAACCCCGCCGGGATGCGCACGCGGGCACGCCGCGATGGCAGCGACTGGATCATCACCGGCACCAAGATGTGGATCACCAACGGCAACCTCGCCGATGTCGCCACCGTGTGGGCCCAGACCGATGAGGGGGTACGCGGTTTCCTCGTCCCCACCGACACACCGGGTTTCACCGCCAACGAGATTCACCGCAAGCTCTCGCTACGGGCCTCGGTCACCTCGGAGCTGGTGCTCGACGAGGTGCGGCTGCCGGCATCGGCTCAGCTGCCGCATGCGGCGGGTCTGAGCGCACCGCTGTCCTGTCTGAACGAGGCGCGGTTCGGGATCGTCTTCGGTGCGCTCGGCGCGGCGCGTGACAGCCTGGAGACGACCATCGCCTACACCCAGTCGCGTGAGGTCTTCGATCGCCCGCTGGCGAGTTTCCAACTGACCCAGGAGAAACTAGCCAACATGACCCTGGAACTCGGCAAGGCCACTTTGCTTGCCGTGCACCTGGGCCGCATCAAGGACGCCGAGGGTGTGCGACCGGAGCAGGTCAGCCTCGGCAAGCTGAACAATGTGCGCGAAGCGATCGGCATCGCGCGGGAATGCCGAACCCTGTTGGGCGGCAGCGGTATCACTCTTGAGTATTCACCGCTGCGGCACGCCAACAACCTGGAATCGGTGCTCACCTACGAGGGCACCTCCGAGATGCACCTGTTGTCCATCGGCAAGGCGCTGACCGGCCACGCCGCATTCCGCTGACCACATGGCCGAACAGGAAGCACGCATGACGTCATCCAGCCCCCTATCCAGCCCCGTCCCGTTACAGCACCTGATCGACGGCCAGTGGATCGCCGGCGGCGGCGACCGGCTGCACAGCGTCAACCCGGCGCAGCCCCGAATCGTTGTCGCCGAAGGTGATTCGGCCACCGCGGACGATGTCGACACCGCGGTGGCGGCCGCGACCCGGGCCGGCGCCGGCTGGGCCGCCACCCCGATGCATCAGCGCGGCGCGGTGCTGCTCGCGGCGGCCGCGATCGTGGAGCGAAACGCCGACGACTGGGGGCTGGACCTCACCCTGGAGGAAGGCAAGACCAAGGCCGAGGGCATCGGCGAGGTGCGCCGCGCCGCCCAGATCCTGCGCTATTACGGCAACGAGGGTGATCGCCGGTCCGGTGACATCTACGCATCGCCGCGCGCCGGTGAGCAGATCCTGGTGACCCGCAAACCGGTCGGCGTGGTCGGCATCATCACCCCGTTCAATTTCCCCATCGCCATCCCGGCGTGGAAGATCGCCCCGGCGCTCATCTACGGCAACACCGTCGTGTGGAAGCCCGCCGGCACGGTCCCGCTGCTGGCGCAGCGGCTGGCAGCCGCGCTCAGCAGCGCCGGACTACCGGCCGGTGTGCTCAACCTGCTCATCGGCGGGACGGATATCGGCGATGCCATCGTCAACCACCCCGAGGTCGATGCCATCTCCTTCACCGGTTCGACCACGATCGGGCGGCGCATCGCCTCGTCGGCGGCGGCGCGTGGTGTCCCGGTCCAGGCCGAGATGGGCGGCAAGAACGCCGCCGTGGTGCTCGACGACGCCGACGCCGACCTCGCCGTCGAACAGGTCATGCTCGGCGCGTTCCGCTCATCGGGGCAGAAATGCACCGCCACCTCACGTCTGATCGTCACCGACGGTATCGCCGACAGGTTCTTGACCGTATTGGCCGAACGGGTGCACGTCTTGCGCACCGGCGACCCCACCGATGACGCCACCCAGCTCGGGCCGGTCGTCAGCGCATCCGCCCGGCGCACCATCACCGCGGGGATCGAGGCGGCGGCCACGCAGGGGGCCACCACGCTGGCTCGCGGCCGCCTCCCCGGCGACGGACCGTTGGCCGACGGCTACTTCGTCGCACCGACCGTCCTGGAACTCGACGGGCGGCCTGCCGATGTCTGGACCGACGAGCTCTTCGGCCCGGTACTGGCGGTGCGTCGCGCCGCCGATACCGCGGCGGCCTTCGAACTCGCCAACGACAGCGAATTCGGCCTCTCCGCAGCGGTTTTCACGCAGGACTTGACCCGCGCACTGGAGGCAGTCGAGCATATCGACGTGGGCGTGCTGCACATCAATTCCGAGTCGGCGGGCGCCGACCCGCACGTCCCGTTCGGTGGCGCGAAGAAGAGCGGGCTGGGCCCGAAAGAACAGGGCCGCGCGGCCAGGGAGTTCTTCACCCACACCACCACCGTGTATCTGCGCGGCGGGGCGACGCGACCGTGAGCGGCACCGCCCTCGACGGCATCGTGGTCGTCGATTTCAGCCGCGTGCTGGCCGGACCGTACGCCACCATGATGCTCGGTGATTTCGGCGCCGACATCATCAAGATCGAGCGGCCGGGTGTGGGTGACGACACCCGGGAATGGGGCCCACCGTACGACGCCGAGGGTGTGGCCACCTATTTCAACGCGGTGAACCGCAACAAGCGATCGGTGGTGCTCGACCTCACCGACGCCGCCGACATCGCGCGCGCCCGCGAGCTGGTGTCCGGTGCCGATATCGTCGTGGAGAATTTCCGGCCGGGCACCATGGAGAAACTCGGCCTGGGGTACGAGTCCCTGCGGGAGCTCAACCCGGACCTGATCTACTGCGCCATAACGGGATTCGGCCGGGACGGCGGCGCCGACCTACCGGGCTACGATCTGCTGGTCCAGGCGGTCGGTGGCCTGATGAGTGTCACCGGGCAGCCCGACGGTGAGCCCACCAAGGTGGGGGTCGCCGTCGTCGACGTCCTCGCCGGGATGCATGCGCTCAGTGGGATCCTGCTCGCGCTGGCCCACCGCGCCCGCACCGGGGAAGGTCAGCGCGTCGACACCAACCTGCTGTCGGTGTTGTTGTCGTCCATGGTGAATCAGGCCTCCGGGTTCCTGGGTGCAGGCGCCGTGCCGACGCGGATGGGCAATCGGCACCCGAGTATCGCCCCGTATCAGACGTTTTCCACCGCCGACCGGCCGATGGCAGTGGCCGTCGGCAACGACAAGCAGTTCAAGGCACTCACCCGGGTACTGGGTGTGGACTGGCTGGCCGCCGACGAGCGGTTCGGATCCAACGCGCTGCGGGTGCGTCACCGGGATGTGCTGTGCGCCATCCTGCAAACCGCATTCCAGGCACACGGCGCCGACCACTGGTATGACGCACTTGCCGCGGCCGGCGTCCCGGCGGGCCCGATCAACGACATGTCGGAGGCTTTCGCCTTCGCCGAACGCCTCGGACTCGGCGCCATCGTCAGCGTGCCGGGCACCTCGACCGGGCAGGTCGCCAATCCGATCTCGTTGTCGGCGACACCCGCGACGTACCGCAGCGGCCCGCCGCGGCTCGGCGATCAATCCTGACCGACGTTCCGAACCGCCAGCAGCTGATGGGCCTTGATCGCCATCCAGAGTTGGGCCCGGGTATCGGCCGAGGTGAGGTCATCACCCAGCAGGTGACTGATGCGCTGCATGCGGTTTCGCACGGTGTGGCGGTGAATCCCGAGATCCGCCGCGGCGGCCTCCACCTGCCCGTTGCGTTCCAGGAAGGCCGTGAGGGCACCCACCAGATCGTCTCGCTGTCCGATCAGGGGGTCCAGCAGGCCGGCGAGAACACGTAATTCGGCCGGCGTCCGGGCTCCGAGAAGTACGCCGTAGGCGCCCAATTCGCCGAAATCGGTGAACGTGCCGTGGGCTCCGGCCGTCGCCGCGATGCGTGCCTGCGCGACGGCCACCTTGAGGTCGGCGAGTCGAGTGGGCCGGCTCAGACCCCCGCCCAGTCCGTTCAGCTGCTTGGCCAGTTGCCCGTGCAGGCCGAGGACGCGCCGCTTGGTCGAGGCGGGAACGATGACGACGATGTCCTGATCATCGGCGGCGAGCAGGTACGGGCCGACACCATCCAGCAGGCGACCGGCGTGATGTTCGGCCGCCAGCACCGGGCCGATACCCGTGAGCAGCAGCACCACGACGTCGCCGGCGGGGTCGAAGCCGAAGTACCTCAACACGCCGCGGTCGATGTCGCCCCCAGCGAGCACGGTGCGGGTCACCGCCGATCGCAGTCGCTGTTCGGCGTCGACCACCCTGGCCGGCTTCTCGATCGCAATCGACACCAGCGACACCGCATGTGCCACCAGAAGCCTGGCCGTCGTGGACAGGGGTGCGGTGGTACGCACCGCCAGATACCCGCGCAATGCTTGTGCGGCCCGCAGGCTCTGCACGACGACGAAGGCTTCCCCATCGGTGATGACCCGCCCGGCGTGACCACGGGAACTGCCGATCGGTTGTGGCGGGCCGGTCAAGAGCGCGGTCACTCGTTCGTGGTCGGCCCCAGCGGCCGCCAGCACCCTACCGTCGACGTCGACCACCACGACGCCGGCCGACAGCCCCTCCGCCAGCGCCGTGACGACGCCGGGAATACCCCCGCGCAAGGTCGCCCTGGCGAGGACCTCCTGTTGGTCGACCACCTCCTGAACAGCCCGCAGCTCGGCGGCCTTGAGCGCATCGATAACCACCCGGGTGATGGCGATGAACGGCGTCGATGCCGGCACTTTGAGGACGGGAAGGCCCAACTGGTTTGCCGCAGCGATGATTCCGGCGGGGATGTCGGTCAGAGTGGTTCCGGTGTCCACCGCCAATGCGGTGATACCGGCCGAGGACAGCCGTGCCACATAGTCGAATTGAGCGGCGTCGTCTCGGCCGATGTTGATGCCCGTCGTCATGACGAGTTCGCCGCCGGACAGGTACGGCGTGGGGTCGGCGAGTTCGATGGCGTGCGCCCAGGTCACCTCGCGGTCGGCGCCCCGCGCTCCGGCAGCCAGCGTCAGACCGAGGCCCTTTGCCTTGACCAGGTCCCGCGGGGTGATTGCCATGTTGTCTCCTGAGCGTCGCCAGGTCATGCTAGCCGCGCTGGGCGTCTCCGCGCTCTAGCATTCCCCGGCGCGGCGACACCGGTCGCCGAACCCCGCGCCACCCACCGCAACCGCCTCCCCGCATCTGCCGCCGGACGGGCAATCAGGCTGGCATCGAACCGTTTTCGATGTAGACGCCGGCACCGCGGTAGCGTCCCCGCCGGTTCGTTTCGCGTCGAACATGGCACGGTCGGCGCACTCGATGGCCTCGGCCAGCACCGCCGACGGTTCGGCGCCGATCCGCTGAAAGTCGGCGAGCGCCACCGAGGCGACGCCGACACTCGCGGTGACCGGCGCGACGTCTGCCGGTGCCGAGATCGCGGCTCTGATCCGCTCCGCGATGCCACGGGTGTGTTCGGGTGGGGCGATGTCCACCACGACGAACTCTTCTCCCCCGAGCCGGGCGACGAGCGCGGAGCCGCGTACCGAGTGCACGATCCTGCGAGCGCTCCGCACCAGCACGGCATCGCCCGTCGCGTGCCCGAAGGCGTCGTTGATCGACTTGAAGCGATCCAGGTCGATGACCACCGCCATGACCGCACCGGCACCATCGCGATGACGCTCCCCGACCAGGTCCGCGATGTGGAAGTTGAGCCCACGCCGGTTGAGCAGTCCGGTCAGCTCGTCGGTCATCGAGTCGTTGGCGTCGCTGCGCAGCATCCAGATCCCGAACTGGATCACCACCGGTGTCACCATCAACGACACCACGGCCGCCAGCGCATTGGCCGCGGCCAGGTAGGGATCGCCATCCGAGCCGGTGGCGATCGAGGTGGCGAAGACGCCCACCGCCAACAGCATCACGACGGTATGCAGCGCAAGCACTTTCGGTGTTTCGAAGAACTTGGCATATACCGACACCAAAACCAGGGCGTTGAGACCGAACATCCCGGCCACCCGATTGGAGTAGGTCAGCGCGACGACGGTGATCCCCACGTCGGCATACACCGTGAACAGAATCGACCACAGCCGTGACGGCCACGGACCGAACCACCACACGCCGGTCCAGATCAGCGCCGACAACGCCAGCGCGAAGGACACCAGCCATGCCGCGTGAGTGGCGGGCCCGCTCGGCGAGAACTGGATGATCAACGGGATGAGGGCGAACACCAAGGTGCACGCCCCGATGAGCAGTTGGATGCCGTCGAGCAGGCCCCGGTGCGCGAAGTACCTGACATGCGATTCCGGTTCGACCTCGGCGGACCACCACACGCCGAACAAGCGCATGACCGCGCGCAGGCTCTTCAACTTAGACAGCAAACGCCCCCCGCTCACAGTCCCGATCCGGCGAATCGACAACGCGACGCCCCCACCGGCGCGTGAGCAATCTAACAAACGGGTGGTGATCAGTCCATAGCGCAGCTAAGTGGACGGCGCGGATGCAGTTGCGGATGCGGATCGGTGGCCACCGGCACATGTAAGTAGTTCCGTTGGCAAACACCTTGGTCCTGAAAAGTCAGCCGCCGGCCCCCGATTTTCCGGGTGCTCGGGCAAGGTCTTCGCCCGGGCAGCACCGCCGCCCCCGGCACGCGAGCGGTTCCTGGGTGACGTCGAGTCGAAAAGACCTGACCGACAACGCGACAGCACGGTGTCAGCGCGCGCGGGTAGCCTCTCGCCATGCGCAGCGACAACGACACCTGGGACATCACCTCCAGCGTCGGTTCGACGGCTTTGTTCGTCGCGGCCGCCCGAGCGTTGGAGGCTCGCAAACCCGATCCGCTGGCCGTCGATCCGTACGCGGCCCTGTTCTGTCGGGCCGTCGGCGGGCGGTGGGCCGACCTGGTCGACGGTAAGGACACCGACAGCAAGCTCACAACCGCCGACTTCGGCACCCACTTCGTCGCGTTCCAAGCCGCGCGCACAAGGTATTTCGACGACTACTTCACGCGGGCCACCGCTGCCGGCGTGCGGCAGGTGGTCATGCTGGCGGCCGGTCTGGATTCTCGTGCCTACCGGCTGTCCTGGGCCGACGGCACCGTCGTCTTCGAACTGGACCAACCGCAGGTGCTGGAGTTCAAGGGTGAGGTGCTGGACGCGCACGGCGCCCGGCCGGGCGCACACCGTGTCGAGGTGCCCATCGATCTACGCGATGATTGGCCGGCAGCGTTGCGGGATGCCGGTTTCGACCCAGGCGCACCCGCGGCGTTCATCGCCGAAGGGTTGCTCATCTACTTGCCGGGCACCGCGCAGGGCGAACTCTTCCGCGGTGTCGATGCCCTGGCCGCCCCGGGCAGTTATGCCGGCATCGAAGAGGGTGACCCGATGCCGGCGGCCGCCTACGAGGCGGCCAAGCAGGCCGAAGCGGCGGATACCGACGGTGACGGCGCGTTCTTCCAGCTGATCTACAACGAGCAGATCGCAAAGGCCGCCGATTGGTTCGCCGGCCACGGGTGGACCGCCGAAGCGACGCCACTGGCCGATCAGATCAGCGGTCTCGGTCGCCCGCTGCCGGCACCAGGCTCGCAATCATCGATGATGGTGAACTCGAATACGCTGGTCACGGCGATCAAGACGTAGCACCGTCAGCGCAGTTGCGGCAGCACCTCACGCTGCCAGGCGGCGAAGAAGCCCTCCATGTCGGGACCGATCTGCTGCACGTACACCTCATCGATACCGGCGTCGAGGTACTGGCGCACCTGCGCCACATGCTTGTCCGGGTCGGCGCCGCAGGCCACGGACTCGGCGATGTCCTGTTTGGGGACCAAATTCTGCAACGCCGCAAAATCCTTTGGCCGCGGCAAGATCTGGGCGGTCTGCCCGGGCAGGCCCTCATTACCCCACAGCCGGTGTGCGGTGTCCAGCGCCAGCTGCGCATCGGCATCCCAGCACACTTTGGTCCCCGCCTGCACCGGCTTGTCCCCGCCGCCGGAGGACCGGAAAGTCTGCACCAGTTCGGCATCGGGCATGGTCAGCACGTAGCCGTCCCCGATGCGTCCGGCCAGCGCGGCACCTTGCGGACCGAAACCCGACACATAGATCGGCAGGGGCTGGGCGGGCCGGGTGTAGATCCGAGCCTCCTGGACCTCATAGTGCAATCCGTGGTGGCTGACCTCGTCACCGGTCAGCAGCAGCCGAATCACGTCGACCGCCTCCTCGAGCATCTCCTGACGGATGCCCACGGACGGCCACGGATCGCCGAGGATGTGTTCGTTGAGCGCCTCGCCGCTGCCCACGCCGAGCACGAATCTGCCGTCGAGTTGCACCGCGGCCGTCGCGGCGGCCTGGGCGATGACGGCGGGGTGGATCCGCACCGTCGGGCATGTCACGGCCGTCGACACCGGCAACGCCGTCGCCTCCGACAGCGCCCCGAGCACTCCCCACACGAACGGACTCTGGCCCTGCTCGTCGTTCCACGGATGGAAGTGGTCCGAGATCCACAACGCCTCGAAACCCGCGTCTTCGGCGCGCTTGGCCTGGTCGACGAGGTCCTTCGGCCCGAACTGCTCGCACGATAAGAAGTATCCGATCTTCGCCATGGCACCCGTCTACCCGCGCACCCGGCGATTAAGCGGGCAGGACTGCGGGATCACACCAGGTTGTCGGCCGGTCCGCGGGAATGTGAACGGCCGTCGGCGGGGTTCTGGTGAGCAGGGGTGCGACGCTGCCGGGGTTTTTCGCGTCGAGCCCTCGGGTACCCGGGTGGCAGCCAACGAGAGGTGGGTGTGAGATGAGTTCCGGACACGGAAAGCACGCGCGCAGGACCCCGCGCGCCACCGCGGTCGCGCTCACCGTGTCGTTCGTCGTGGCATTCGCCGCGGTGGCCGCGGCGGTTCTCATGCACATCGCCGACTCGGCGTCCACCCCGGCATCCGCGCCCGCGCCGACCGTCGGGGCTGGGCAGCCGATCATGCAGGAGGGCCGGCTGATCGCTGTGACGCCCAATTCACTGACCGCTCAGGGCGCCGACGGCGTCGCACGCACCTACGTCATCGACGCACAGACCAACGGAATCACCATGTCCGGCAGTCATGTCGGGGCGGCGGCCAACGCCTTTGCGGTCAATGACGAGGTCGCCATCCTCGGGGTGACGCGTGACGGTGCCAACGTCGCGACGGTGGTCGCGCACCGCGAGGCCACCGGCGGTAACGGCGCGCCGATGGACTACGCCTTGCCGTGACCGGTCAGACTGGGCAGCAACACATCGTCGACGAGTACCCGTACGGTTTCGTCGCTCGGCGGCCGGTCCGAGATGAGCGACCGGAAGACCAGATACCCCGGCAGCAGATCGAAGATCTCCTCGTTGATTGCCGTGGCCGCCATCTCGCCTCGGGCGATCGCCTCGGCGAACACCCCTTCGATGACCAACCTGCGCTGCAGGATGAACTTCTCGCGCATTGCCTCCTGCAGTGCCGGGCTGTGCGACATCTCGTTGAGCACCGCCCGCATGGTGCGCATGTGCTCACACGCCTGCTGGCAGGTCGACCGGCCGATCTCCAGCAGGTCACCGCGCAGCGAGCCGGTGTGGGGCGGGACGAACGCACTTCGGGTGCCCTCGATGAACGCGGCGAGCACGAGGTCGGCCTTGGACGGCCAGCGCCGGTACATGGTGGCCTTACTGGCCTTGGCCCTGACGGCGACGGCATCGACGGTCAGTCGGTCATACCCGTGCTCCTGGAGCAGCTCCAGCGTGATCGCGAGGAGTTCGGCCTCCCGCGCGCTCCACGGGCAGCCCGAGGTGTCGTCGCGCAGATCGGAAGTCACCCTGCCCCTTTCTCTGCCCGTGTTCTCTGCCGGATCAGGATTACACCGAACGCCGTGCGGAAAACACCGTGAGAGCAGTCAGTTACTGGCACGTCAAGCGGTTGCAAGTGATCGTACGGTACCGTACCGTTCTCCTTCTATGACCCGTTTCGCTTAGCGGAACGCGGTCGCCTGCGGGGGCGTCGGAAGGGTCGGGGTTGAGCAAGTTCTCGCTGAGCACGTTGGCACGCCGGCAGTGGACGGTGATCGTCGCAATCCTGGTGGTGGCCGTGGTTGCCTTCGCGATCAGCCGACTGCACGGCATCTTCGGCTCCGACAATGAGATCTCCAGGCCGGGCTCGGATGCCCTGGAGAACACCGGCTACAACCCCAAACGCGTGTTGTTCGAGGTGTTCGGGTCGCCCGGATCGGTGGCGACCATCAACTACCTCGATATACACGCCCAGCCGCAACGCGTGGACAACGTGCCGTTGCCGTGGTCCCAGGAACTGGTCACCGACGACCCGACGATGTACGCCGATCTGCGGGCCCAGGGTGACGGTGATGTCATCAGTTGCCGCATCACCGTCAACGGGATCGTCAAAGACGAAAGGTCTTCGGACAACGTGAACGGATACATCGCCTGCTTGGACAAGACAGCATGAGCGAGCATCAGGCCGACACCGGCGTCGAGGGCTCTCTGCCGGCCAGGCTCATCCGCACCTTGTCGGTCCCCATCCTGTTCCTCTGGATCGCCATCGCTGCGCTGTCCAATGTGCTCGTGCCCCAACTCGAAGTGGTCGGCTGGGAGCGTTCGGTCGGATTGAACGCCGCTGACGCGCCGGGCATCCTGGCGATGCGCCATATCGGCCAGGTCTTCCACGAATTCGATTCCGACAGTGCGGCAATGCTCGTCCTCGAAGGCGACCAACCGTTGGGCGACGATGCTCACAAGTACTACGACGGGCTGGTCAAGAAGCTCCAAGCCGACACCGAACATGTCGAGCATGTGCAGGACTTCTGGGGTGACCCGCTGACCGCGGGCGGTTCGCAGAGCAAGGACGGCAAGGCCGCCCTCACACAGCTCTACCTGCGTGGCAACCAGGGCGAGGAATTGTCCAACGAATCGGTCGACGCGGTACGCAAAATCGTGGCCGACGACCCGCCCCCGCCCGGGCTCAAGGCCTACATCACGGGCGCCTCGCCACTGGTGACCGACAACTTCGAGGTGGGCAGCGCGGGCACCAACGAGGTCACCGCCATCACGTTCCTGGTCATCGGGATCATGCTGCTGTTCGTCTACCGCTCGGTGGTCACCATGCTGATCGTGCTGGTGACTGTCGCCATCGAGCTCGCCGCCGCTCGCGGTGTCGTCGCGGTGCTGGCCCATTCCGGCGTCATCGGGCTGTCCACCTACTCGACGAACCTGCTCACGCTGCTCGCGATCGCCGCCGGCACGGACTACGCGATCTTCGTCGTCGGCCGTTACCAGGAAGCCCGTAGTAACGGACTGGACCGGATCCCGGCCTACTACGACATGTGGCGTGGCACAGTCCATGTCATCGTCGGATCCGGGTTGACCATCGCCGGCGCGGTGGCCTGTATGGCCTTCACCCGGCTGCCCTACTTCCAAACCCTGGGTGTCCCCGCGGCGCTGGGTGTCGTCGTCACCTTGGCGGCAGCACTCACGCTGGGCCCGTCAGTGTTGTTGATCGCCAGCCGGTTCGGGCTGATGGAACCCAAAGGGCAGCTGCGTGCCCGCGGCTGGCGCCGGATCGGCACCGCGATCGTGCGCTGGCCCGGACCCATCCTGGTGGTGACATGTGGGATCGCCCTCATCGGTGTGCTGGCCCTACCCGGCTACCAGACCAGCTATGACAACCGGCCCTACATTCCGGCCAGCGCGCCCGGCGTCGTCGGAATGGAAGCCGCCGAACGACATTTCACCGAGGCGCGGATCAATCCGGAGTTGCTGATGATCGAAGCCGATCACGATATGCGCAACCCGGCGGACATGCTCATCCTCGAGCGTGCGGCCAAGGCGGTGTTGCACACACCGGGTGTCGCGCTGGTGCAGTCGATCACGCGCCCGCTCGGCACCCCGATCACGCACAGTTCGATCCCCTTCCAGATCAGCGCCACCAGCGCCAGCCAGATCATGAACCTGGGCTACCAGAAGGACCGGGCCGACGATCTGCTCAAGCAGGCCAACGAGATCGACAACACCATCAACGTTCTCAAACAGCAACTGGCGCTGCAGAAGCAGAGCGCGGCATACACCCACGAGCAGACCGAGGCGTTCCACGACACCGTCGAGACGGTGAACGACCTGCGCGACAAGCTCGCCAATTTCGACGACCAGTTCCGCCCGCTGCGAAACTACTTCTACTGGGAGCCGCACTGCTTCGACATCCCGATGTGTTCGGCGCTGCGGTCGGTGTTCGACTCACTGGACGGCATTTCCGAGCTGTCCGACAAGTTCACCAACATCACCGCAAGCCTGGACAAACTGGACGCCCTGCAGCCGCAGTTGGTTGCCCTGCTGCCGCCGCAGATCGCCATCCAGGAACGCAACAAGGAACTCACGCTGTCGAACTACGCGACCACGGGTGGCACCAACGCCCAAAGCGATGAGGCCCTCAAGAACGCCACCGCGATGGGGCAGGCCTTCGACGACTCCAAGAACGACGACACGTTCTACCTGCCCCCGGAGGCCTTCGACAACGCCGACTTCAAGCGCGGCCTCAAACTGTTCCTCTCCCCCGATGGCAAAGCCGCCCGGTTCATCGTCACCCACCAGGGCAACCCGGCCGACCCTCAAGCCATCCCGCACATCGACGCCATAAAGGACGCGGTATTCGATGCGCTCAAGGCGACACCGATGTCCGACGCCAAGATCTATGTGGCCGGAATCGGGTCCACCAACAAAGACATCCAGGAAGGGATGAAGTACGACCTGCTGATCTCGGCGTTGGCCGCGATAGCACTGATCCTGCTGATCATGATGTTCGTGACCCGCAGCATCGTGGCCGCCATCGTCATCGTGGGAACCGTCGCGGTCTCCCTGGGCGCCTCGGTCGGTCTGGCAGTCTTGGTGTGGCAGTACATCTTCGGGATCCATCTGTACTGGATCGTGGTACCGCTGGCGATCATTTTGCTACTGGCGGTCGGTGCGGATTACAACCTGCTGCTGGTATCCCGATTCAAAGAGGAGTTGCACGCGGGTTTGAACACAGGCATCATCCGGTCCATGGCGGGCACCGGCCGCGTGGTCACCGCCGCCGGACTGGTGTTCTCGGCGACGATGGCGTCGTTCATCTTCAGCGACCTGGTGGTCTTGGGTCAGATCGGCACGACGATCGGTCTGGGTCTGTTGTTCGACACGTTGATCGTGCGGTCGTTCATGACGCCATCCATCGCGGCCTTGCTGGGTAAGTGGTTCTGGTGGCCGGTGCCCGTGCGCCAACGCCCGGTGCCGGCGCCGTGGCCGGCTCCCATTCAGAAAGAGTCCGAGGAGGCCCTGTCATGAAGTTCGCCATCGGTATCGTGATCGCCTGCGCCGCAATCGGGTTGGCGGCACCGGCGGCCGCGGATCCGGCGTATGATCGGGATCCGGACACCAACTTCGCCCACGAGTTGCACACCTACGGCATCTACGGGCAAAAGGACTACAACGCCTGGATCGGCAAACTGGTCTGCAAACGGCTCTACAACAACGTCGACCACGACGCGTTCGCCTCGGCCAAATTCATCGGCGACAACCTCGACCGGCACAACACCACCCAACAGAACTGGCAGTTCCTCGGCGCCGCCCTGAACTACTACTGCCCGGAAAAACGCGTCATCCTCGACCAGGCCGCCGCCGCCCAGCACTGAACCGGAGAAACACCATGGCATCCACCGCAATCCGCTACGGCATCGCCGCACTGGCCCTGGCCGGCGCCCTGACCACCTCGGGCATCGCGTCAGCCGACGCCACCGATGACTACCCCATCCCCAACCGCATCCTCAAAACCCCCTGCACCGCCGAACAGATCATGGCCGCCGCCCGCGACGTCGAACCCGTCTACTACGAGCGCTACATGATCGACTACAACAACAAACCCGCCGCCGACCAACAAGGCGCCCAAGACCGCATCCACTGGTTCTTCTCCCTGGACTACGCCGGCCGACGCCAATACTCCGAAGACACCGCCACCAACGCCTTCTACGAACAAATGTCCTGGCGCTGGCCCAACTGGGCAAAACTGTTCTTCAACAACAAAGG